>JAGYKE010000001.1 GCA_018401465.1 Aestuariivita sp. | reverse complement strand
CAGCAAGGCCACCAATGTGGACAGCGCGGCCAAGGCGCTGCAGGCCTTTGCGCGCATCCGCTGGATCTGCGGTGGCTTGCAGAAAGAAGGCGGGCTTGACGCGCTGCTGCCGCATCTGCCGCATGTCGCCAAAGCCTATGTGATCGGGCGCGAGGCGGCTGATTTCGCCCGCCAATTGCCTGGCATCCCGACCGAGGTCTGCACCACGATGGAACGCGCCGTGGCGCTTGCCGCGGCAGAGGCCGAACCGGGCGATGTTGTCCTGCTGGCACCGGCGGCGGCGTCGTTTGATCAATATGACAATTTCGAACAGCGCGGCGCGGATTTCATCACCTGTGTGGGGGCCGAACTGGCGGGTCTGTCCGGCTGAACCCCAAGGCGCGAACGAATTGTTTACGCTTTGTGCAGTAGGTGTCTTGCGTTCACCAGCGCAGGATTGTCCGCATGTCCGAAACAATCGATCAGGTTCTGACCAAATTCGACCTTGACCGTGACAGGGTCAGGGCGGCTGGGGCGGTTGTCTTGCCGCTGCTGGATCAGGTGCTGGACCATTTCTATGATTTCGCGGCATCGGACCACGATAGCCTGCGGTTTTTTCCCGATCGCGCGATGATGGCCCATGCGCGGCAGGAACAGAAACGGCATTGGGTATTGCTGCTGTCAGGACGGTTCGATCAGGCTTATCTGACCTCTGCCGACCGTTTGGGGCGGGTGCATTTCAGGATTCAGGTGCCGTTCCTTTTGTATCTTTCGGGCTATGGCCACGCGACATCGCAGATCCAGTCCCTGATGCTGAAAAACGCGCGCGGGCTGACCAATGTCGCGCGCCGCGCGCAGGTGGTGCAGGTCCTGCCGCTGCTGACGCGGGTCTTCGGGCTGGACATGCATTATGTGATCAAGGCCTATTTTGCCGCGCAGACCGATGAACAGACCCGCGCTTTTGACCACATCCGCGCGGGAATTGATCGCGCCCAGCCGATCCCCGATCCGGCGACCAGCGGCTATCCCGCGCGCTATGATGACATTCGCCTTGCCTTCAACGGGTTGATCGGGACGTTCCGCGATGTGCTGGGCCGGATCCAGACGGCCAGTGTGACGATCGACCAGCATGCGCAGGAAATGACCGTCGCGGCAGAGGATCTGTCGCGCCGGACCGAAACGCAGGCCGCGACCCTCGAACAGACGGCGGCCGCGGTTGAACAGATCACGGTCACTGTCCGGTCCTCGGCCGCGGCGACGGTGGAAACCGATCAGGTCGTGGCGCAGGCCCAGAATAATGCCGTGCGGGGCAATGATGTCGTGCAGCAAAGCGTGCAAATGATGCGCGATATTGCCCAGGCCTCGGCGCAGATTGCGGAAATCGTCACGGTGATCGACGACATGGCGTTTCAGACCAACCTTTTGGCACTGAACGCGGGGGTGGAGGCTGCGCGCGCAGGCGATGCCGGGCGCGGTTTCGCGGTCGTCGCCTCCGAAGTGCGCAACCTTGCCCAAAGGGCATCCGATTCCGCCAAGGAAATCAAGGTTCTGATTCAAAGAAGCACTGATCTTGTCGATCATGGCGTGCAACTGGCCGACCAGGCCGGTGACGCGCTGGGCAGCATCGTGACAGAGGTTGGCCGGGCAAGTGTGCTGATGTCGCAAGTGGCCAGTTCCTCGCAGGAACAATCAACTGGCCTGACCGAGATCGCAACCGGCGTGGCCCAGCTGGATCAGGTGACCCAGCACAATGCGGCGATGGCCGAACAGACGGCGGCCGCGATCACCGCGATGCAGCATTCCGCGCGCGCCTTGACGCAGCTGGTCAATGAATTCGTCCAGCAGGATATGACCCGCGCGGGGGCGGCTGCGCCGCGCGCGGCGTAGGGTGGGTC
>JAGYKE010000005.1 GCA_018401465.1 Aestuariivita sp. | reverse complement strand
CTCGGCCCGCACCGTGCCGACGACCGAGGAGCTGTGGCTGGCCCTAAATCAGGGCAAGATCCGACAGGCGATGATGGACGCGCCCAAAGCAGCGCGCCGCGCCCGCGCCTTCCACTGGCCGCTGGAGTTTCCCGATGTGATGCAGCGGGGTGGGTTTGATGTGGTGTTGGGCAACCCGCCGTGGGAGGTAATGCAGCTTAGTGAAACTGAGTTCTTCGCCAGCACAAATCCCGAAATCGCTAACCTTGTTGGCGCAGCTCGTAAGCGTGCAATTGCCGATCTTGCTGTGACCGACCCTGCCTTGCTCCTCAACTTTGAGACTGAAAAGCGTATCGCTGCGGCGGCAACGGAGTTTGCGCGCGGCTCTGATCGTTTCCCACTGACATCGGTGGGCAAGATTAATACTTACGCACTGTTTGCGGAGCTTATGGTCACTCTTGTAAGAACTAGGGGTTCCGCTGCATTCATTACACCGGCCGAAATCATTTCGAGCGAAACACTACAAGATTTCTTCCGTTATGTATCGAGCAAGCGCATTTTGCAAAGCGCGTATATCTTCGAAAACGAGGAGTTTGTCTTTCCGGGCATCGCCAATGTGGTGCGATTTTGCCTCATGACCATTCGGAAAACCGCAAACAACTCTGCTAAGATCGCGAATTATTTGCGCCAAGTCCAGCATCTTGGAGAAACGGAAAGAATAGTCGAGCTGTCGCCAGAGGAGCTTGCGTTAATAAGCCCTAACAATGGAACAAGTCCGTTGTTTCGATCAAGGACGGACTTTCAGCTGACAAAGGGGGTCTATGAAAGAATAAGAGTCTTCTTCGAAACCTCAAAAGGTGAGCTCGGCAACCCGTGGGGAATAACCTCACGTCAGGGCTTCTTTAACCTTACTGCTGACAGTGCATTGTTTGCGAGCAAAGAAGATCTCGAAGCAATGGGAGCACAGCCATCAAAGGGTGGAAATTTCGAAATTGGGTCAGATACCTTCCTTCAGGTATATGAAGGGAAATTCATCTGGCACTTTGATCATAGGTCTAGTTCATATCATAATCTTGGCATTGAGAAAGGAAGAGGCGGAAGAGGCCTACCTCTCATCTCTCTGGGGGATTACGAGAACCCAGATTTCGAAGTTCAACCTCGTTACTGGGTTGCGGAAGGTGAAGTTCGCAAGAGTGCAGACGCCCTAGCCTGGAAACGAGAGTGGCTACTGGTATGGCGAGATATCGCTAATTCAAAGGTTGAGCGAACGGTGACGTTCTGCGCTATTCCACTTCGGGGGGTGGGAAATACGTGCCAGATACTGTTTTCACCGCATCAGCCGGATTTGATGTCAGCGTTGCTGGCGAACCTCGACTCATTGGTTCTTGATTATTGCGCTCGTCAGATCGTCGGAGGTACTCACTTAACGTTTGGCTACGTTCAACAGTTGCCCGTACTCACACCCGACTTCTACACCGAACCCCGCCTCGCCTTCATCACCCCGAAGGTGCTGGAACTCACCTACACCTCGCACAGCCTTGCCCCCTTCGCCCGCGATCTGGGCCATGACGGCCCGCCCTTCGCTTGGGACGAGGACCGCCGCGCCCACCTCCGCGCCGATCTCGACGCCTTCTACGCCCGCGCCTATGGCCTGACCCGCGACGAGCTGCGCTACATCCTCGACCCCGCCGACGTGAAGGGCCCCGACTACCCCTCGGAAACCTTCCGCGTGCTGAAGGAAAAGGAAATCCGCCACCACGGCGAATACCGCACCCGCCGCCTCGTCCTCGCCGCCTGGGACCGGATGGAAGCGAACGGCGAATTTGCGGCGATGGGGATGTGAATGAGTACGGAGCAGTACCAATAATGAACCAGCCAACAAAGCTTGGACCCCGAGCATATCTCAAGAAGCTTGGTTTTCAGTTCGACAAGACGCCGTCTGCCCTAGACCGTGCCTTTCTCAAGGCTCTTTCCGCCGATGAGCGCGACGCGGTCGAGGACATCTGGATGCGGAAGCACTCGGGCTTCGGACATGTTTCCGAGCTGTACTCTGTTCCAAGGACCGAACAGCAGGCGGCGCTGCTCTTTTCACATGATGCGGCTCGCATGCTCGCCACGATGTCTTGGTTCGCGGACGTGGTGGATAGACTGCAGCCACGGACGGTCCTCGACGCGGGCTGTGGCGCGGGATATCTCTTGAGATACCTGCGCGCGCGTTTTCCAAGCATAAGGTTCTCGGGGATTGATAGACAGGAAAATCTCGTTGCCATCGCCGCGGCGGACGAGGGGCTCAATCTTCATGCGTCGAGTTTTGAAGAAGCCGAACTCGGCGACAGGTTCGATCTGATCCTCAGCGATTTCGGGTGGGACAATCAGGACATACCGAAATCCAACAAACCGCATTCAAGCGCAGAAATCGCTGGCGCGCCCTACTGTCCCGGGTGCAGCGACGACCAGGTGCCGTTCTTCCTCGCACTCCTTGAGCGTTTCAAGGGTTGGCTAAGCGATGACGGTCGGATCGCCATTGTGGGTCGTTTCCCTAACCTTGGGTCGATCCGCGCGTTGTATCTTGCTGCCGAGAGTTGTGATCTCCGCGTCCAACCTGACGGCTTTGAAGTGCTCAGGGTAAAGACCTCGGCCGGGGTCGAGAAATTTCCTGCGTTCCTGCTTGCGAAAAACGGTGCGAAATCGGGGTCGCTTCAACTCGAAACGATCGCTGCCGCATATGCCGTCGGTTCCCGGGGGATCGCGATGGTCGAACAAGATGGCAATCGAAAGATTTGAGCCATGCAGCTTGAGTGTCCCCAATCCTTTGTCACGCGCCAGGAATGCGAGAAGGTGGCCTTTCAAAACGGCTACCGCCGCGCGCATCCCGAGATGGGCGGCTGGGCGCGGTTTTCATCGACGACTGCGCAGGGATCTATCTGGCTGGCGCACGAGACAGGTGGGGTCTGGCTTCTGGCCCTCGATCACGCTGGGGTCATTGCCGAACTCAATATTCCGACGGTCGATCAGGATGGGCCAGGCGTGAGCCGATACCAGTTCGCCTCTTTGGGGCAGCTGTATGCGGTCATGCCCCGCGTTTACGAGCTTGCCCGCACCTTACCCGATGCGCCGCTCCATGTGTTCATTCACAAAACGAAGGGCCTGCCATCTTCGACCGAGGCGGAGCGGCTGGTCATTCAGCGCGTTGGCCAGGACATCTTCCGCGACCGGCTGATGACTTATTGGCAAGGCCGCTGCCCGCTAACCGGGATCACAGACCCCGCCCTGCTGCGTGCCAGCCACATCATTGCCTGGAAGGATTGCGCCAGCGATGCAGAGCGGCTGGACGTGCACAACGGCCTACTGCTTTCCGCGCTGTGGGACGCTGCCTTTGATCGGGGCCTCGTCACTTTCGACGATGACGGGCGTCCGGAATTCTCGCCGCGGCTGAACGAAATTGCACGCGCCGAGCTGCGCTGGCACGCGGCTATCCCCCTCACCGATAAACACCGCGCCTGCCTTGTGCAGCATCGGGCGAACAGTTTCGATGAAAGTGCGCTATGAAACCCCGTTCGATCAACATCTTCCTTCTCGACGGCGACCCGAATGGCATTCGGGTTGCTCAGATCATGATGTCAACGATCCAGGCTATTGCGTTTCGCCGAAACAAGCTTGGCGAAGTACGCAAGACGTTTCCCGAAATCGAGCGTCCAGGGGTCTACATTCTCATCGGCGAGGATGAAAGCGAGCCGGATCGTCAGACGGCCTATATTGGGGAATCCGAGGCTGTTGGGGAACGCCTCGGGACACATAATTCAAACAAGGCGGGCCGTGATAGTAAGGATTTTTGGACAGATACCGTCGTTCTGATCAGCAAAGATGAGAACCTGACCAAGAGCCATGCGCGGTATGTTGAAGCGTGCCTCATAAGAAGCACAGGAAACAATCCGCGCTGGATGCTTCCCAATACGAAGATGCCTTCCGGAGACGCCGGCAAGCTTCCTTTGCCAGACCGGGCGGCGATGGATGAGTTTGTTGATCAAACAAAGACACTGGTCGGTGCGCTTGGGTGGGACCTGTTTCGCGAAATGCGCGGGCGATCTGTCGATGCGGAGCCGCAAAAGCTTGTTGCGGAACCAAGTCACCCTGAAAGCTTACGGTTTTTCTTTCGTGGAGAAGGCTTTGCCGCCGAGATGCGGCTAGGCTCATCAGGCGAGTTTGTGATCTTGGCTGGCTCCAAAGCGCGGGTCAGGACGACCTCCACCATTCCTCGCGGCACAAATTCCACACGCCAGACGCTCCTGGAAAGTGGCGTATTGCGCAAAGAAGCAGACTTTCTGCTTTTTGCCAGTGACTACATCTTTTCATCAGCATCCGCCGCCGCGGCAACGGTGATAGGGGCAAGCGCAAATGGTCGCATTCTGTGGAAGCTATCCGATGGGCGCACCTATGCAGATTGGGAGGCAAATCAAGATATTGGCGAAAGTGAGAGCGAGATCACGGGGGAAGGCCGTGAGGTTTAGCATCAAGAGAAATTGTAGGATCTGGATCATTGAACAGCCTGCACCGCAACCCGATCCTTGGATTTCTTCTTGATCCGTTCGGAAAATACGCCCGATCAATGGAACTTGATGGGGACAACATAAGGATTGCGCTTGGCAGGCAGGTGCTGTGCATTTCACTGGGTGATTTGACAGGACCTCCGGCTATCCAGAAAGGGTTTTCCGGGACCGCACTGACAATTTTTTCAGATGAACCTCGAGCCGTTAAACTTAAGGCCGCTGAGCGCCGCAATGCCGTTGGTTTCTCTGAGGCAGTAAAGTCCTCCTGGACCCGCTTTCATCTCGCGGCCCTCGAGAGGGAAGCTGAGCGACTAGAAAGGATACTCACCGATGTGCTGTCTCTTGTGGTTCCGTCACAATACCCGTCGGCGTGTCAGATCATGCCGCTGCTGCGCGATGCACGTGATCTGGATAAATCGCTCCTGTCCAAGCTGAATGCCGAGGCCATCGGACCTGAGGTGGTCGCGCGTATTGCCCCCGTCCGGAAATTCGCCGCCGACCCACGAACGGCACGGGCAAATGCCATCGCCGCGTTCGTCACAGCTGAACTGGACCGCTGGAAGGATTTCTTCGACACCATCGAAAGCAAGCCGCTGACGCAAGAACAGCGCCTATCGGTCGTCGTCGATGAGGATGCGACACTGGTCCTCGCAGGGGCCGGCTCGGGCAAGACGAGCGTCATCACCGCCAAGGCTGCCTATCTGGTCAAGTCGGGCATCCGTCAGCCAGAGGAAATTCTGCTTCTGGCCTTTGCGAAGAATGCGGCTGAGGAAATGTCAGAACGGGTCGAAGCCCGATCCGGCGCGCCTATCGTCGCGCGGACCTTTCACGCGATTGCCTACGACATCATCGGGATTGTCGAAGGGTCCAAGCCCGCCTTGGCGGACCATGCCACCGACGACATGGCCTTCACAAACCTGATTAAGCAGATCCTGAAGGACCTGGTCTATCGCCTGTCAGAAGTGTCGAAGGCGATCATCCAGTTCTTCGCGCATTTCCTGGTCGAGCCGAAGACGGAGTGGGACTTCAAGACCAAGCATGACTTCTACACCCACATGGAAGCCCAAGACCTGCGGACGCTGCAGGGCGAAAAGGTCAAAAGCTACGAAGAGCTGCAGATCGCCAACTGGCTTTACGAAAACGGCGTAGAGTACGAATACGAGCCCATCTACGAGCACAAGGTTTCCGAGGTCGGCAGGCGCGATTACCAGCCAGATTTCCGGCTGACCGAAACCGGCATCTACATCGAACATTTCGGCGTACGGCGTGAGAAGGCCCGAGACGGAAGAGAAAGGCTGGTCACGGCGCCATTTGTGGACCGCAACGAATATCTGGCGGGCATGGACTGGAAACGGAAGGT
Source organism: Aestuariivita sp. (assembly GCA_018401465.1). Taxonomy (GTDB): domain Bacteria; phylum Pseudomonadota; class Alphaproteobacteria; order Rhodobacterales; family Rhodobacteraceae; genus JAGYKE01. Next base: position 1,182,186 of record JAGYKE010000005.1, on the reverse strand, counting down.
TCATGCCGAGCATCAAACGACCCTAGTCGAGACCTACAGCTATGAGCGGCAGGAGGGCCGTCTGCTGACCGGTTTGGCCGAGAAGCTGGCGCCGCATGTCACACAGAAACCCCGGCCAGTGGACACGATCTATGACCGGATCGTCGAGCTGAAGCAGGTCGATGACTTTTCCAAGCTGCTCGGAACCTTCCTGCGGAAGTTCAAGAGCGGCGGCTACAGCCTGCAGGATTGCGAGACAAAGTCCGACCAAATGAAGCTTGGCAAGCGCGGGAGGGCGTTTCTCGACGTCTTTGTGCCGGTGTTTGAGGAATACCAGAAGCGCCTCGCAGGCCGGATCGACTTCGAGGACATGATTCTGCGCGCTGCGCAATATGCAGAGGACGGCCGCTATGTCAGCCCGTTTCGCCATATCCTTGTCGATGAGTTCCAGGACATTTCCCAAAGCCGCGCCCGGCTGGTGAAGGCACTGAAGGCGCAACATCCAGATGCGCGCGTCTTTGCCGTGGGCGACGATTGGCAATCGATCTTCCGCTTCGCGGGGTCCGACATCCACCTCATGCGCCATTTCGGGCGAGAGTTCGGGGGCCTCTTCGATGGAGAAACTGGCGCGCACAGGACCGTCGACCTTGGCCGCACCTTCCGATCGGTCGACCAGATTGCTTTTGCCGCCCGTACATTTGTTCTGAGGAACCCCGCCCAAATCGACAAGAAGATCGTCCCTGCCGGAACCGCGACCGAACCGGCAATCAAGGTCATTTCCGTGTCGAGGGGTGAAGATGAGGGGAAACTGTACGAGGTCCTTGCTTCTCAGTCCGCGGCTGTGCCGCCGGAGGCAAAACCCGCGTCGGTACTGCTCCTCGGACGCTACCGATTCAACGAACCGGACATGCAGGGTCTGCGGCGCAGTTTTCCGCGGCTAAAAATCAACTTCAAGACCATTCATGCCTCCAAGGGGCTGGAAGCGGACCATGTCATCCTGCTCAACGCAGACAGCGGCCGCACGGGGTTCCCGTCGGAGATCGTCGATGACCCGCTATTGTCGCTGGTCTCGCCCGAGGAGGAGGCGTTCCAGAACGCCGAAGAGCGGCGCGTCATGTATGTGGCGATGACGCGGGCCCGTCATACGCTGGTCATCCTTGCCTCAAATGCCCGGCCGTCTGCCTTCGTAACCGAGCTCCGCAAAGACCCAGCCTACGGGATCGTGACAGCATCCGGAGCTGAACTTGAAGAGCACGTTTGCGGAGAATGCGGTGGGCGATTGCTGGGCGTGACGGGTCAAGACGGCCGAATTTGGTATCGCTGTGAGCATATACAACACTGCGGAAACCTTTTGCCCGCCTGCCAATCATGCGGCATAGAGCTGCCACGCCAAGCCGACGGGACGAGCGAGGTTCGATGTGGGTGTGGTGCCTGCTATCCGACTTGCCCTGCGTGCAAGGACGGGTGGCTGGTCGAGCGTAGCGGTACCTATGGCAAGTTCCTCGGCTGCGTTCGCTATCCGACATGTACTGGAAAGGCGAAAGTTACCAAAGCCAGACCGGCAGATCGCGCAACACGGAGACGACGCCGACCGGAGTAACGAGCGGTGTGCATCACCTACATCCTAGCTTGCAATCTTTGCCGTTTGCCGAATGTAAAAGCCGAGGCCGACAACTGCCTCCAAGTGACCAATGGGCGACTGGCACCTTCGGAATTCCATAATTACACCGAGTGTCCGGTCGCCACCCCGACCACCACCATCCCCGTCAAATGCCAGACGGCCGCCATCATGATCCCCATATTGAAGGCAAACTCGTTGGCGCAGCTCTGCTTGAAGAACTCCCCCTCGAGGAACATGCAGGACCCCTTGCAGAGCTGAACGACGGGGCATGACATGCATTCGTCCCGGAAGGCAAAATGCGTCGCGGTGTCGAGCGCGATGGCGTCAAACTCAGCGACATGGCCGATCTTGTGCACGCCCTTTGCTCCGGTGTTCTGGCAGGTCATGATGTTCCCATGTAGGTCGACGGCGATGGCGTCCGGGCTGTCCATTCCGCATTTTTGACCGAGGGCTTCGATGGGCCGGCGGCGCTGGATCGATGCATAGAACTCGTCGACACGCTCACCTAGGCCAAACGCATTCGGGTCCTCCGCCAGCGCCTCGAAGATCGACCGCGTTAGGCTGTCCAGCTCAGCGGTCTTAAAGCGCCCCGTGCCGATTGCGGTCGCGGCGTCGTGGACATTCACCACGCCCTCGAGGCCGACAAACACATCTGGCCCGACCCTCACGGCACTCCGCACGCGCAGGTGAGTCGTTCAAAATGCAAATAGCTACGCCCAACCACGCAGCTCCACTGCATTTTGTCTCGCTGGATGTCCCGCTGAGAAAAACAAAGGGACTAGGGGAAATCCGACTAAGTAACTGATTTCATGGCGATCCCACGAGGACTCGAACCCCGAACCTGCTGATTAGAAGTCAGCTGCTCTATCCAGTTGAGCTATGGGACCGCTGTCTTGGTTCTGCCGGGACAGGCGCGGCTTGGCAAGCCTTGTGCGCGTATCAGTCCAAATGCAGCACCATGAAGACGCTTTCGGGGTCTTCCACATAGTCCCCGAAAGGCGGGCAGGTGCGGAAGCCCGCGCGCGTATATATTGCCCGCGCAGCGGCCGAGGCCTCGCGGCTCCCGGTCTCAAGCCGAAGGCTGCTGACCCCGTTCCCCCGCGCGGTCGCGATCAGGTGGGACAACATCGCTGCCCCCAACCCCGCGCCGCGTCGGTCTTCCGTCACATGCATCGACTTGATTTCCGCCGCGCCGTCCCCCAGCGGGGCCAGCGCACCCATGGCGACGGGCTGCCCGTCGTCCCACATCGCGAAGAAGGCCATACCAGACCGGGCAAGATCCTCCGCCGACAGGTGGTGATTGCTCTCCGCCGTGTAATGCGCGTCGCTGTGGGCCGCGTGCCGCCGGATCAGCGCGGCAAGCGCAGGATCGCGCGGATCGGCCGGGCCGATGTCGCGGGTCACCGCGTCAGTGCGTCCAAGGGCCACGCCGATCGGTGGCGAAATTCTCGCCATAGCCGCGCGCACGGATGTTGTGGCGGCGCGGTTTCGGTTCGATCACCTGCGCGTCGATGCCGTGGTCGCGGGCGTATTGCACCGCCGCCTCGCGCGTCGGGAAGGACAGATGCACCTGCGTCTGCGTGTCGGCCGACGACGTCCAGCCCATCAGCGGATCGATCTCGCGCGCCGAGGCAGGGGCGAATTCCAGCACCCAGTCCCGCGTCTTGGCTGTGCCTGATTGCATCGCCGTCTTCGCCGGCTGGTAGATCCGCGCGCGCATGCCGTCCTCCTGACCTGTCGTCGGGCGATATATGCGCGTCGCGGGGAAAACCGGCAAGGTCCGAATTGTCTCAGCCCCACAGGGACCTGACCCGAAGGGCCGGAGTGCAAGCCTTGGCTGCCAACCGACCCGCGGGGAGCGAGGGGTGGGTGTGTGCGGTCCGGCTGGCAGCCAAGTCTGCTGCTTGCCCCGCAACGATAGCGCAGCCAAAGCTTTCAGCTAAGGGATTTTTTACATCTTTTCGCCGCCCGCCCCCGCAACATCCGAAAAGGTGTCTTCAGGATGTTGTAAATAAAGCAATTTCCCCCGGGCTGCGACACTTTCGCCGCGGCGCGGGTTTCCGCCGCGCCCCTTGAACCCCGGGGCAATCGCGTCACACTGATCCCTGTTCCCGCCAGCCGAGGCCCCGATGACCCCGACCAACGCCCCCCTGACCGCGACCGACCCGCGCAGCCGCGACAAGCTGGAGGGCGGCCGCCGCTTCGTGATGCAGACCGAATTCAAGGCAGCGGGCGACCAGCCCACCGCCATCGCCGAACTGGCGCAGGGCATCGATGCGGGCGACCGCGATCAGGTCCTGCTGGGCGCGACCGGCACGGGCAAGACCTTCACCATGGCCAAGGTGATCGAGGAAACCCAGCGCCCCGCCATCATCCTTGCGCCCAACAAGACGCTGGCGGCGCAGCTTTACGGCGAATTCAAGGGATTCTTCCCGGAAAACGCGGTGGAATACTTCGTCAGCTACTATGATTACTACCAGCCCGAAGCCTATGTGGCGCGGTCTGACACCTACATAGAAAAAGAAAGCCAGATCAACGAACAGATCGACCGCATGCGCCACTCGGCGACGCGGGCGCTGCTGGAACGCGATGACGTGATCATCGTGGCGTCGGTGTCGTGCATCTACGGCATCGGGTCGGTCGAAACCTACGGCGCCATGACGCAGGACCTCAAGGTCGGCTCGCAATACAACCAGCGCGCGGTGATCAGCGACCTCGTCGCCCAGCAATACCGCCGCAACGATCAGGCCTTCCAGCGGGGCAGCTTCCGCGTCAGGGGCGATTCGCTCGAAATCTGGCCCGCGCACCTCGAAGACCGGGCGTGGAGACTGTCGTTCTTCGGCGAAGACCTCGAATCGATCACCGAATTCGACCCGCTGACGGGGCACAAGACCGATACCTTCGACCGCATCCGCGTCTACGCCAATTCCCACTACGTGACGCCGCGCCCGACGCTCAATCAGGCCGTCATCGGCATCAAGCGCGAGTTGCGCCAGCGTCTCGACCAGCTGGTGAACGAAGGCAAACTGCTCGAGGCCCAGCGCCTCGAACAGCGCACCAACTTCGACATCGAGATGCTCGAGGCGACAGGCTCCTGCAACGGGATCGAGAATTATTCGCGCTATCTGACGGGCCGCGCACCGGGCGAACCGCCCCCCACGCTCTTCGAATTCATCCCCGACAACGCCATCGTTTTCGCCGATGAATCCCATGTCAGCGTGCCCCAGATCGGCGGCATGTATCGCGGCGACTACCGGCGCAAGTTCACGCTGGCCGAACACGGCTTCCGCCTGCCGTCCTGCATGGACAACCGCCCCCTCAAGTTCGAGGAATGGGACGCCATGCGCCCCCAATCCGTCTTCGTCAGCGCCACCCCGGGCAAGTGGGAGATGGAGCAGACCGGCGGCGTCTTCACCGAACAGGTGATCCGGCCCACCGGTCTTCTCGACCCGATGGTCGAAATCCGCCCCGTGACCATGCAGGTCGACGATCTTCTGGACGAGGTGCGCAAGGTCGCCCTGCGCGGCTTCCGCACGCTGGTCACGACGCTGACCAAACGCATGGCCGAGGATCTGACCGAATACATGCACGAACAGGGCATCCGCGTGCGATACATGCACAGCGACATCGACACGATCGAACGGATCGAGATCCTGCGCGACCTGCGTCTGGGCGCCTTCGACGTGCTGATCGGCATCAACCTGCTGCGCGAAGGGCTCGACATTCCCGAATGCGGTCTTGTGGCGATCCTCGACGCCGACAAGGAAGGCTTCCTGCGGTCCGAGACCTCGCTTATCCAGACGATCGGGCGCGCGGCGCGCAACGCCGAGGGCCGCGTCATCATGTATGCCGACCGCATCACCGGGTCGATGGAGCGCGCCCTGAGTGAGACCGACCGCCGCCGCGCCAAGCAGATCGCCTATAACGAAAAGCACGGCATCACGCCCGCGACGGTCAAGAAGAACGTCGATGACGTTCTGGCGGGCCTTTACAAGGGCGACACGGACATGAACCGCGTCACCGCCAAGATCGACAAGCCCATGGTCGGCGCGAACCTTGCCGCTCATCTCGACGGTCTGCGCGCCCAGATGCGCAAGGCGGCCGAGAACCTCGAATTCGAAGAAGCGGCGCGGTTGCGCGATGAGGTCAAGCGGCTGGAAGCGGTGGAGCTTGCCGTGGCCGACGATCCGCTGGCGCGGCAATCGGCGGTGGAGGAAGCGGCCGAGGCGGCGGTGAAGGCGAAGGGGCGGAGCACGGGCGGACGGCCGGGGCAGCGCGGGGGGAAGGCGAGGAGGGGGAGGTAGATTCTGGGGAAGATGGACGATTTCTCATGACCGGTAAACTGTTGAATCGGGATCGCCCAGCGTGACCGCCTCGACGAGGCGCTTCAACTCGGGAACAAGCCCAGCGTCACTCTCGCTCACCGCCCTGCGCTCGCCGCATGCACGGCGAACCCGCCCCCAAGGCAGAGGCGCGGCGTCCAGATCGTCCTCGCCGCGATTGATCGTCGAGCGGGCGAGCCTGGTGATCCTGGAGACCAAAGCCAGCGCCCCCCAGCCGGAAGTGCGCACCGCGGCCGCTGCAAACATGCGACGGCCGCGCTCATCGAGGCTGCTCCCGACCGTATCCCAGCGATACCTGATGGCGTCCGCGTCGATCATGCTCCCGACCTACGCCTGTTCGCCCCCCTCAGGAATCCTCACGACCCGAGTCAAAGCGACGCACGCCATCCACAGCCCGATTCAATAATTGTTCGGAATGGCCTTAGTTGGCGCGTTTCCAGACCGTCGTCGCGGTTCCGCCACCCGACGCGGCAGGGACCGTAAATTGTAGTGTATCACCTGTAATGGTGAACGGCCATTTATGTTCGCTCCCGTCCCAATTGGCGAACGTGGCGCTTTCGATCTTTAAAATTATGACTGTTCCCGCCTCGTTGACAGACAAGGTGCCGAAGTGAGCAATGCTCCCCTCAATGATCGACTTATTTTCCTCGGGAGTGCCGGTTGTGCGGTTATTGGAGGCAAACTTGGGAAGCCCGGCACGCATGGCAACGGTCACATAGTGGCCGTTGGCGTCCACGGTCATGATGCCTTTCGCATTGGGGCCATATGGTTCGGTCTTGGTCCCGCCCTGCTCAGTGACGGAGGAGACTAACGTCCAAGTGCCGGCGAGATCGTTGGCGGTCTGAGCGCTCACCGTGTCAATGCGCAGGACCACTCCTAAAAATAGCACCCCTAGAATGCCCACAACTGCAGCGCGCCTCCAATAATACGTGTTCATTATAAACCTCCATCCGACATTCCCCAAGTGGCCTGCCGTCTGTAGTCAAGGTCGCCTGATTTTGCCGGTTAAGCAAGCATTTTTCGCCCTGAGCGGTGTCTGTCGTCGCCCAAACGCTTGGAGCTCGGCGGATCATGCGGTGAACTCGCAGCATCCTAGCCCGGCAGCGTCGGTTTTTAGCGCGGTGAGCAGAGCTGTTCTGCCTCTTTCGTTGAGTTTTGGCCCGGATCGCGGTCACGCGCATAGCGGTGGCGCTCGCAATCGGCGGATGGCGGCGAGGATGGCGCGTACCATCGGGCCGGTGACGGCCACCTCGGCCAGTTGGAAGGTGATGGCGCGGGCGTGACGGACGACGCGGGCACCGATCTTGATCAGCTTGAGTTGCAGGCTGGTCAGCGACCATTGGGCCATTTCCTCGGGCAACTCGATGCAGCGTAGGAAGGTTGCGAGGTTGTAGGCCAGCAAGCGTAAGGTGGGTGTAACCCACCAAACCCGATTGCGCGGCGGGGCGGCAAGATGGGTGCAGAGCACCCGTCCTACAGATCGCGCCGGGCATGCCGGACGCGTAAGATGGGTACTTTGCACCCACCCCACGATCAGAAATCGAACAGATCTTCCAGAAACCCGCCGCGCTTTTTCTTCCGGTCCGACCGCCCGTCATAACCCCGGTCGTCATATCCGCGGTCGTCACGGCCCCGCTCCTCATACCCGCGCGACGGGGACGGCGGCGGCGGGGGCGCGGCCTGGGGCAGACTGCGTTCGATGATCTTGTCGAGCTCGCCGCGGTCAAGCCAGACGCCCCGGCAGGACGGGCAATAATCGATCTCGACCCCGCTGCGGTCGGTCATGACAAGGGCGGTTCCGTCGATGGGGCATTTCATGGCGCGTCTCTCCAGTCAGGGTCATGCCTGCCAGATAGGAACGGCACCGGCCCGCCACAACGCCCACCCGAACCCAAAGGTTGACGAATGGTGAATCCGCCCCCGTAACCCCTTGAAATCACGTGAACGGAAAGGCGTCCCATCGTGGGACGCCCCGGGTCACCCCCCGAGGCCCATCAGGCTGCGCAGGATCGCCTTGGCGCTGTCGCTGGCCCAATCCGCGTCGCCCAGAAGCCGCGCCACCTCGCGCCCCTCCGGATCGATGATCACGGTCACCGGCAGGCCCAGCACCGCCATTTCGCGCGCGACGGCGCTTTGCGGGTCGCGGAAGCGGGGCAGGTTGTCGATCCCCGTCTCGGCGAAGAACTTCTCGATCCCCTGCGGCGAATTCCGCCCCGTTGCCAGCGTCACGACCTGAAAGGCGTCACCGCCGAATTCGGCCTGCAATTCCGCCAGCATCGGCATCTCTTTCCGGCAGGGCGCGCACCACGTCGCCCAGAAGTTCAGCAGCACCCATTGCCCGGCGTAATCCGACAGCCGCCCCTCGGTCGCGCCGTCTTCCAGAAGGAAGGCCGCGTCGCTTATCCCTGCGGGGGCTTCCACGAAGTTCAGCTTCTTCATGTCGCCGTCCCGCAGCGCGGCGGCGGCGGTCAGGTCGGCGGCATTTGCACCGGCCGCAAGGGCCATATAAAGGAACGCGGCAAGAATTGACTTCATGACCCCTCCGAAGGGCTGACCTGACATGACCACGACCTCGAACCAGATGTGGGGCGGCCGCTTCGCCGCCGGGCCGGACGCGATCATGGAGGCGATCAACGCCTCGATCGGGTTCGACAAACGGCTGGCGGCACAGGACATCGCCGGGTCGCGGGCCCATGCGGCGATGCTGGCCGCGCAGGGCATCATAAGCGATAGCGACGCGGAGGCGATCCGGGAAGGGCTCCTCACGGTCTTGTCAGAGATCGAAGGCGGACGTTTCGAATTTTCCACCGCGCTGGAAGACATCCACATGAACGTGGAGGCGCGGCTGAAGGACATCATCGGCGCACCGGCGGGGCGGCTGCACACCGCGCGGTCGCGCAACGACCAGGTTGCGACCGACTTCCGCCTCTGGGTGCGCGACCAGCTCGACGCGGCGGATGCGGGGCTGCAGGCGCTGATCTGTGCGCTTCTGGATCAGGCCGAGGCGGGCGCCGACTGGGTCATGCCCGGCTTCACCCATCTGCAGACCGCGCAGCCGGTGACATGGGGCCACCACATGATGGCCTATGTGGAAATGTTCGGCCGCGACCTGTCGCGCATGCGCGATGCCCGCGCGCGGATGAACGAATGCCCGCTGGGTGCTGCGGCACTGGCCGGCACGTCCTTCCCCATCGACCGGCACGCGACGGCGGCCGCGCTGGGCTTCGACCGGCCCGGCGCCAACAGTCTGGATGCCGTCAGCGACCGCGACTTCGCGCTGGAATTCCTTGCCGCCGCGTCCATCTGCGCCATGCACCTGAGCCGCTTCGCGGAAGAACTGGTGATCTGGTCCTCGGCCCAGTTCCGCTTCGTCACCCTGTCGGACCGGTTTTCCACCGGGTCCTCGATCATGCCGCAGAAGAAGAACCCCGACGCGGCCGAACTGATCCGCGCCAAGGTGGGGCGCATCATGGGCGCGAACGTGGCGCTGATGATGGTGATGAAGGGGCTGCCGCTGGCCTATTCCAAGGACATGCAGGAAGACAAGGAACAGGTCTTCGACGCCGCCGACACGCTCATGCTGGCGCTCGCCGCGATGGAGGGCATGGTGCGCGACATGACTGCCAACCGCGACCGGCTGGCCGCCGCCGCCGGGTCGGGCTTTTCCACCGCGACCGATCTGGCCGACTGGCTGGTGCGCGTGCTCGGCCTGCCCTTCCGCGACGCGCATCACGTCACCGGCAGCCTTGTCGCGCTGGCCGAAGGCAAGGGCTGCGACCTGCCGGACCTGAGCCTGGCCGACATGCAGTCGGTCCATGCGGGGATCACCGAAGATGTCTTCGGTGTTCTTGGCGTTGAAAACTCGGTAAACTCGCGCATGTCTTACGGGGGCACGGCCCCCGCGCAGGTGCGCGCGCAGATCGCCCGGTGGAAGGAACGGATGGCATGACACGGATGATCGCGGCCTGCACGCTGGTGATCGGCCTCGCCGCCTGCGGTGCCAACGGCGAACCCGGACAGCCCGCGCCCGAGGATGGCAGCACCGGCGTGCGCGTCAGCGGTGACGCCCGCGTCGGCATCTCGGTCAGCCAGTCGGGGGTCACTCCGCACGGGCAGGTCGCCCTGGGCCGGGGTCCGGTCTGGCTCAATGTAGGGTTCTGAGGATGTCGCCCTTGCGGATGATCTATCTGGCGCTGGCCATCTGGGGGTCGATCCACCCGATGTATTACTTCGTCTCGTGGTTCAACGAGAACGGCTGGGACATCATGGCGATGGTCGACGCCTGGCATGTCAACGCCGCGACCAGCGGTCTGGTCTGGGACCTGACAATCGCCGCCATCGCGCTGTGCGTCTTCATCATCGCCGAAGTGGCGGTGCGCCGGAACTGGATCGCGCTGGTCGCGATCCCGGCGACCTTCTGCATCGGCGTCAGCTGCGGTCTGCCGCTCTATCTCTTCCTGCGCTCGCGCCCGGTGAGCTGACGGGCGCACAAGATGGATCATTTCCTTTATCGTGACGGCGCGCTCTTCGCCGAGGATGTGCCGGTGGCCGACATCGCAGCCGCCGTCGGCACGCCCGTCTATGTCTATTCGACCGCCACGCTGGTGCGCCACTTCCGCCTCTTTGACGAGGCGCTGGCGGGGATGGATCACCTGATCTGCTACGCCATGAAGGCGGCGAGCAATCTGGCCATCCTGAAGACGCTCGCCCGCGAAGGCGCGGGGATGGACGTTGTCTCGGCCGGGGAATACCTGCGCGCCAAGGCCGCGGGCGTTCCCGGTGACCGCATCGTCTTTTCCGGCGTCGGCAAGACGCCGGCGGAAATCCGCCTCGCGCTCGAAGGTGGCGTGCGCCAGTTCAACGTCGAAAGCGAACCCGAGCTTGAGGCGATCAGCGCCATCGCCGCCTCTATGGGCACCACCGCCCCGATCACCATCCGCGTCAACCCCGATGTGGATGCCAAGACCCACGCCAAGATCGCCACCGGCAAGTCCGAAAACAAGTTCGGCATCCCGATTGCCCGGGCGCGCGACGTCTATGCGCTGGCGGCCTCCCTCCCGGGAATCGATGTGGTGGGCATCGATGTCCATATCGGCAGCCAGCTCACCGATCTCGCCCCGTTCGAGACCGCCTATTCCAAGGTTGCGGACCTGACCGAAGCCCTGCGCGCCGACGGCCACGACATTCGGCGCCTCGATCTCGGCGGGGGCCTCGGCATTCCCTATACCCGTGGCAACGAACCGCCGCCTTTGCCCAGCGATTACGGTGATCTGGTGCGCCGCACTGTCGGGCATCTGGGCTGCGAGATCGAGATCGAACCGGGCCGCCTGATCGTGGGCAACGCAGGCCTGCTGGTGTCCGAGGTGATCTACGTGAAATCGGGCGAAGGACGCGATTTCCTCATCCTCGACGCGGCGATGAACGACCTGATCCGCCCCGCCATGTACGAGGCGCATCACGACATCGTCCCGGTCATCGAACCCGCCCCGGGGGCCGAACAGCACCCCTTCGACGTCGTCGGTCCCGTCTGCGAAACCGGCGACACCTTCGCCCGGCAGCGCGTGATGCCGCCTGTGGCGGCGGGGGACCTTGTCGCCTTCCGCAGCGCCGGGGCCTATGGCGCGGTCATGGCGTCGGAATACAATTCCCGCCCGCTGGTGCCCGAGGTTCTGGTCGATGGCGATAAATTTGCGGTTATCCGCGCACGTCCGACCTTTGACGAAATGATCAATCGCGATACCATTCCCGAATGGCTGTGACGCTATCCCGCGCGCAGACCCCTCGGAGACCGCAATGGCCTTTCGCCCCGGCCCCGGACAAGACCCCGTCCTGACCCGTCTGCGCCTGCCGCTGGCGGTCACGCGTGCCGGAATGGCCGCGGAACGCGCGCTGCGCGCCTTCTGGCCGGTCTTCAGCATCGTGATGCTGGCGCTGGCGGCGCTGATGATGGGTCTGCACGATCTGCTGCCGGTCGAGGTTGTCTGGGGCGGCGCGGTGCTGGCCGCGCTGGGCGCGCTGGTTGCCGCCGGCTGGGGCGCGCGCCGCTTCCGCTGGCCCGGCCGGATCGAGGCGCTGGCCCGCCTTGACGCGAGCCTTCCGGGCCGCCCGATCCAGGCGCTGATGGACAATCAGGCGATCGGGGCGGACGACGCCGCATCCGCCGCCGTCTGGCGCGCGCATCAGGCGCTCATGGCCGCCCGCGCGGCGCAGGCCCGCGCTGTCCGCCCCGACCTGCGCATCGCCGACCGCGACCCCTATGCACTGCGCTACGTCGCGGCTTTGGCCTTTGCCATGGCGCTTGTCTTCGGGTCGGTCTGGCGCGTGGGCAGCGTGGCCGACATGGCGCCCGGCGCCGCGCAGGCCGCTGTCGGCCCCACATGGGAAGGCTGGGCCGAACCTCCGCGCTATACCGGCCTGCCGACCATCTATATGGCGGACGTGACCGCCGAGACCCTGTCGCTGCCGCAGGGCAGCCGCATCACCCTGCGCTTCTATGGCGAAGTCGGCGCGCTGATGCTGGCGGAAACCGTGTCCGGCCGTGTGGGCGAGGTGCCCCCGGCCTCGGACCCGGTGCAGGATTTCACCGTCGCGCAATCGGGCGAGGTGCGCGTCGAAGGCCCCGCCGGGCGCGCGTGGTCGGTCTTCATGCTCCCCGACGCCGCGCCCGAACTGCGCGTCACCGGCGCGCCCCAGACCGGTGCGATGGGCGAACTCACCCTGCCGTTCATGGCGACCGACGATTACGGGGTCGAGACGGGCGAGGCGTTCTTGACGCTGGACCTGGCCACGATCGAGCGCCGGCATGGCCTCGCGCTCGATCCCGAACCGCGCGACGACGTGACGGTGCCGCTGCCCATGCCCATCGCGGGCAACCGCGTCGCATTCGAGGAAACCCTGATCGAAGATTTCTCGAAACACCCCTGGGCCAACCTGCCCGTCACGGTCACGCTGACCGCGACCGACGCCGCCGGAAACGTGGGCGAGGCCGCGCCTTACGCCATGCGCCTTGCGGCGCGGAGGTTCTTCGACCCGCTGGCCGCATCGGTCGCCGAACAGCGGCGTGACATTCTGTGGAACCGCGACAACGCCACCCGCGTGGCGCAGGTGCTGCGCGCCGTGTCGCACCGGCCCGAGGGGCTGTTCCGGTCGGAAACCGCCTATCTGCGCCTGCGCGTCATCCTGCGGCGGCTTGAGACGCAGACGCAGATCGGCCTGACCGGCGAGGTGCGCGATGAAATCGCCGAGGCGCTCTGGGATCTTGCCGTCCTTCTGGAAGAGGGCGATCTCTCCGATGCGCTGGAACGGCTGCGGCGCGCGCAGGAACGGCTGAGCCAGGCCATGCGCGACGGCGCCAGCGACGAAGAGATCGCCGAACTCATGCAAGAACTGCGCGAGGCGACGGATGAATATCTCCGCCAGCTGTCGCGTCAGGCGCAGCAGAACGGCGATCCGATGGACCCGGACGGCCAGATGTCCGAAAACAGCATGCAGATGACGCAGGACGACCTGCAGCGCATGATGGACCGCATTCAGGAACTGATGGAGCAGGGCCGCATGGCCGAAGCGCAGCAGGCGCTGCAGGAGCTTCAGCAGATGATGGAGAACATGCGCGTCACCCAAGGACAGGGCCAGGGCGGCCAGTCCGAAGGACAGCGCGCCATGGAAGGGCTGGCCGAGACGCTGCGCAACCAGCAGGGCCTGTCCGATCAGGCCTTCCGCGACCTGCAGGACCAGTTCAACCCCGGCGGCCAGCCGGGCGAAGGCCAGCAGCCGGGTCAGGGTCAGCAACCGGGCCAGCAGCCCGGTCAGGGACAAGGCCAAGGTCAGGGGCAGGGTGAGGGCCAGTCGCCCGGCGACCGGCAGGCACAGGACGGCCAGCCGGGTCAGGGCGTGCTGGAAGAGTCGCTTGCCCAACGGCAGCGCGCGCTCCGCGATGAACTGCGCCGCCAGCAGGGCCAGTTGCCCGGTCAGGGCACCGAGGAAGGCGACGCGGCGCGCGACGCGCTCGACCGGGCGGGCCGCGCCATGGAAGGGGCCGAGGACGCGCTGCGCGAAAACGATCTGGCCGAGGCCATCGATCGCCAGTCCGACGCGATGGAGGCGCTGCGCGAAGGCATGAGGTCGCTGGGCGAAGCGATGGCGCAACAGCAGGAGGGTCAGACCGGGCAGGGCACGCAGGGCGCCGATGTGCAGGCCCCGGGCCGCGATCCGCTGGGCCGCAACGCCGGGACGAACGGGTCCATCGGCACCGACGAAGGCCTGTTGCAGGGCGACGATGTCTATCGCCGCGCCCGCGATCTTCTTGACGAAATCCGCCGCCGGTCGGGCGAAGGCGAACGCCCCGAGATCGAACTCGATTACCTCAAGCGCCTGCTGGAACGGTTCTGAGCCTTACGGCAGCAAGGGCCGGACCAGCGCGTCAAGCTGGAGCCGCAGCCCGTCTATGTAAACGACATAAGTGTTCAGCGCCGGATCGACCTGCGGGACAGTCTCGGCGATGAGCGGGGCGTTGGCATAGACCAGCACGCCCAGCACCACCACGATCAGCGACACCGAAAAGCCGCGCGCAAAACCACTGCGTCGGGGCGCGGTCTTGGCCGGGTCGGTTTCGGTGGGCCGTTCCACGGGTTCGGCACGGGCGCGCAGGCTCGAATTGATCTCGTCGATGTCGGGCAGGCGGTCGCGGCGCGATCCGGGCGGCACCGGTGCGGTCTCGACGGCGGGTTGCGCCGCCGCAGCGGCGCCCGGACCCTTGAGCCGCGCCATCCGCTCGCGCGCCTGCCGCGCGCGGCGCTCGATGTCGTCGGCGGCCTCGTCCAGGCCCAGATCGGGCTGGGTTTCGATCCCGCCCGCCTCTTCCCGGCGCATGCGCGCCTCGTATTCGGCTTCCTGCCGCAAGATGTCGGCGGCATCGGGCGCCACCGGCCGCGCCGGGGCCTCGCTCCGGGGGGGTGGGGACATGTCCCCGTCATCGTCTGTGTCCTCTGGGGGCAGGGGATCGACGAGGCGGCGCAGCCCCACGTCAGGCCGGGCTGCAGCCGAGGGATGGGGCTGGAACCACGTCGTGCCACAATTTGAACACTGCACGTCCCGGCCATCTTCCGGTATGACGTCATCGGGCACTTCGTATTGAGCGCCACAGTTCGGACAGGTCAGCCGCATCAGTCTCGCTACCAGAGAACCCCATGTCACATTGCGCGCCATTGCTGCACGGGCGCACTGCCGACGTAGCATATGAACTTCGCCGCGCAGCGAAAAGGGGTAAATCCTGCGGACCCTTCCAGCGCGGGCATGTTCCGTGCGGTGCCATTGCAACTGCGGCCCGGCTGGGGCAGAAACCCAGCAACAACAGGGAATGGACCGTGATCGACCTCGACAATATCTCGTATTCGTATGGCGGCGGAGAATTGTTCAGCGATGTTTCGGTCCGGCTGACCGCGGGGTCCTTTCATTTCCTCACCGGGCCGTCGGGATCGGGCAAGACCACCTTCCTCAAGCTCTGCTATGGCGCGCTGCTGCCGACCGCGGGGCGGCTGCGCGTCTTCGACATGGATGTGCCCGCGCTCGACCGCGACGGGGTGGCGCTGATGCGGCGGCGCGTCGGCGTCGTGCATCAGGATTGTCGCTTCCTCGACCACATACCGGTGGCCGACAACGTCGCCCTGCCGCTGATGGTCTCGGGAATGAACCTGAGCCAGGAACAGTCGAACCTCGCCGAGCTTCTGACATGGGTGGGCCTCTCCGACCGGGCGGGCGCGCTGCCGCCGGAACTCTCGGGCGGGGAACGCCAGCGTGCCGCGCTTGCCCGCGCGGTCGTCATGTCGCCGGACCTGATCCTTGCCGACGAACCCACCGGCAACGTGGATTGGGACATGTCGCAGCGCCTGCTGCGCCTGCTGGTGGAACTCAACCGCATGGGCAAGACGGTGCTGATCGCCACCCATGACCTGCAACTGATCCGTGCCGCCAAGGCGCAGGTGCAGGCGCGGGTGCTGCGCATCTCGAACCGGCGGTTGCAGCTTGCAGGGGCGGATCTCTGATGCTGGCCCAGATGCGCGATATCCTGCGCGGCGACGCCCCGTCCGACCGCGTCGTGCCGCCCGCGGGCTTTACCGCGCAGCTGACGCTCTTCGCCTCCGGGGCGATGGCCTTTCTGGCCGTTTTCGCGCTGGCGCTGTCGCTGGCCGCCGGCCGCATCGCCGACCGCTGGTCCGAGGAACTGGCCCGCAGCGCCACCCTGCGCATCAGCGCCCCGGCCGAACAGATGGCGCTGCAGACCGACGCCGCCCTGCGGATCCTGCGCCAGACCCCCGGCGTGGCCGAGGCCCGCGCGCTGACGCGCGAGGAAAAGGCGGCGCTGCTCGCCCCTTGGTTCGGGTCGGACCTGCCCATCGACACGCTGCCCATTCCGCAACTGATCGAGGTGATCGAGACCGCCGATGGCTATGATGCGCGCGGTCTGCGTCTGCGGTTGGGGGCAGAAGTGCCGGGCGCCGTGCTCGACGATCACGGCCGCTGGCGCCGCCCGCTGGTCGAGGCGGCCGAAAGCCTGCGCCGTCTTGGCCTTGTCTCGATCCTGCTGATCGCGGGCGCGATGGCCGCGATGATCACGCTGGCGGCCAGTGCCGCGCTTGCCGCCAATGCCCAGGTGATCGAGGTGCTGCGCCTTGTCGGCGCGCGCGACAGCTTCATCGCCAGCGCCTTCATCCGCCGTTTCACCCTGCGCGCGCTTCTGGGTGCCACGGTCGGCACGGTGCTGGGTGTCGCGGGGGTGGCCCTTCTGCCCGACGCCTCTGAGGCCGGCGGCTTCCTCACCGGCCTCGGCTTCCGCGGCGCGGGCTGGCTCTGGCCGCTCGTCATCCCGCCGATGGCTGCCGGTGTCGCGCTTCTGGCCACGGGTTATGCTGCGCGCCGCATGTTGAGGGGGCTGACCTGATGCTGCGCTGGATCGTCTCGCTGATCTTCGTCGTGCAGATGTATGTGGCGATCGTGGTCGTGGGCCTTGCGTTTGCGCCATATGCGCTGGTGTCGCGCGAGGGGGCCTATGGCGCCTGCAAGACACTGTCGCGCTGGGTCTTCTGGACCGCGGGCTGGATGGTCGGCATCCGCACCGAAGTGCGCGGCACGGTGCCCGACGGCGAGGTCATCGTCGCCGCCAAGCACCAGTCCTTCCTCGACATCATGATGATCTTCACCGCCCTGCCGCGGGCCAAGTTCATCATGAAGCGCGAAATCCTCTGGACCCCGATCGTCGGGCTTTATGCCCAGCGGCTGGGTTGCGTGCCGGTCAATCGCGGCAAGCGCGGCGCGGCCATCGCCAAGATGGTCAAGGATGTGGCGCGGAAGTTCACGGAACCGGGCCAGCTGATCATCTATTCGCAGGGCACCCGCGTGCCGCCTGGGGTGAAAAAGCCCTACAAGGTCGGCACCGGCGTGCTTTACGCCGAACTGAAGCAGCCCTGCGTGCCGGTCGCGACCAATGTCGGCGTGATGTGGCCCAAGCGCGGCATCCTGCGCAAGCCCGGCGTCGCGGTGGTCGAATTCCTCGATCCGATCGCGCCGGGCATGGACCGCGATGCCTTCATGGAGCGGCTGGAACAGGTGGTCGAGACGCGGTCGGATGATCTGATGCGCGAAGCGGGGTTCGATCCGGATGGACGCAATCACTGACATATCGGCGCTCGAGGCGCTTTACGGCCAGCCCGGGGCACCGGCGCTCAGGAAGGTGGCGCGGCGGATGACACCGCTTTACCGGCGCTGGATCATGGCCTCGCGCTTCTGTGTGCTGGCGACGGTGGGCCCGGACGGGACGGATGCCAGCCCGCGCGGTGACGATGGCCCCGTGGTGCAGGAACTGGACCCGGGCACGCTGGCCATGCCCGACTGGCGCGGCAACAACCGGCTGGACAGCTTGCGCAACATCGTGGCGGACGGGCGCGTGTCGCTCATGTTCATGGTGCCGGGATCGGAGAGCGTGGTGCGCGTGAACGGGCAGGCGCGGGTGAGCGCCGACGAGGCCCTGCGCACGCGCTTCGGGCGCGGGGGCAAATTGCCCGCGACCGTCATCGTGATCGCGATCGGCGAGATCTATGTGCAATGCGCCCGCGCGGTGATGCGCGCCGGCCTCTGGTCGCGCGAGGACAGCGCGGGCCTGCCGAGCCTGGGCGATATCCTGGCCGAGATGACCGACGGCGCCGAAGGCGGTGCCGCCTATGACGCGGAATGGTCGGGCCGGGCGGCGGGAACGCTCTGGTAGGACAAGAGGGCGCGCGGCCCCCTCACCCTGACCCTCTCCCCCGAGGGGGAGAGGGGAATAGCGTCGGTACTTGCGGTGTGCTTTGTCCTCTGCCCCGGAGGGAGAAGGTCAGACGACTACCGCCGCCACGCGCCTCCCTCCTCTCCCCCTCGGGGGAGAGGGTCGGGGTGAGGGGTCGGATCAGCTGTGGATCGGCCCGTCGCCGCAGGCCAGCGCCGCCTCGCGCACCGCTTCGGAATAGGTGGGGTGGGCATGGCAGGTCAAAGCCAGGTCTTCCGCCGACGCCCCGAATTCCATCGCCACGCAGATCTCGTGGATGAGATCCCCCGCTGCCGGACCGATGATATGGGCGCCGAGGATACGGTCGGTTGCCTTGTCGGCGAGGATCTTGACGAAACCGTCGCCCGCGAAATTCGCCTTGGCCCGCCCATTGCCCATGAACGAGAACTTTCCGACCTTGTAGGCGCGGCCTTCCTCTTTCAGCTGCTCCTCGGTCTTGCCGACATTCGCCACCTCGGGGTGGGTGTAGATCACGCCCGGGATCACGCCGTAATTCACGTGGCCATGACGGCCCGCGATGACCTCGGCCACCGCCATGCCTTCGTCTTCGGCCTTGTGGGCCAGCATCGGGCCTTCGATGCAGTCGCCGATGGCGTGGATGCCCGTCACGTTCGTCTGCCAGTGGGCATCAACCGCGATCTGGCCGCGTTTCGTCATCTGCACACCCAGCGCGTCGAGGCCGAGGCCCGTGGTATAGGGCCTGCGGCCCGTCGCGACGAGGACAACATCCGCCTCAACGCTGTGTTCGCTGTCATTCTTGCGGAGCTTGTAGGTGACCTTGGCCTTGGTCTTCTGCGCCTCGGCCTTCTGCACGGCGGCACCCATGACGAAGTCGAGGCCCTGTTTTTTCAGGATGCGCTGGAAGGTCTTCTGCACCTCGCCATCCATGCCGGGGGTGACGGCATCGAGATATTCGATGACGGTGACCTTCGCGCCAAGCCGCGCATAGACGCTGCCCAGTTCCAGCCCGATCACGCCCGCGCCGATCACCACCATGGTCTTCGGCACCTTCGGCAGGTCCAGCGCGCCGGTCGAGGTGACGATCACCTTCTCGTCCACCTCGACGCCCGGCAGGGAGGAGGGTTCCGATCCGCTCGCTATGATGATGTGCTTGGCGGTGTGGACCTCGTCGCCCACCTTCACCTGGCCCGCGGCGGGGATCGATCCCCAGCCTTTCAGCCAGTCGATCTTGTTCTTCTTGAAGAGGAACTCGATGCCCTTGGTGTTCTGGCCGATCGTGTCGGTCTTGTAGGCGAGCATCTGCGTCCAGTCGACCTTGGGCGCGGCACCCTTGAGACCCATGGCGGCGAAGTTGTGTTCGGCCTCGTGCAGCATGTGCGAGGCGTGCAGGAGCGCCTTGCTGGGGATGCAGCCCACGTTGAGGCAGGTGCCGCCCAGCGTCTCGCGCCCTTCGACCACGGCGGTCTTCAGGCCCAGCTGCGCGCAGCGGATGGCGCAGACATAGCCGCCGGGGCCGGCGCCGATGATGATGACGTCATAGCTTGCCATGGGGTCGGTCCTTTTTTCTTTGTCGGTGCGGGGGCTCTGCCCCCGCGCCCCCGGGATATTTGGGGCGAGAGGAAGATCAGATGAGCGCTGCGATCAGCATGGATATCGTGGCGAAGAAACCCACCGCCCAGACGACCGAACGCCAGGGGCGCAGGCCGAAGGCATAGGCGGGGACATAGAAGATGCGCGCGGCCAGGTAGGCCCAGGCGCATCCGGCGGTAAAGGGCGTGGACTGATCGCCCAGTGTGACGACCAGAACCGCGATGGTGAAGAGGATCAGCCCCTCGAAATGGTTGTTGAGCGCGCGCTGCAGGCGGCCCGTCATCACCGACATCTCGCGCGAGGGGGGCCGGTCGCGGGCGCTGGAAGTGTAGCCGGGGCCAAGATCCCGGTTCGCCGGGACCGAGAAGAGCGCGAACTGCACGACCTGCAGCAGGGCGGCGAGGGCGAGGGCGGTGAGTTCGGGGGTCATGTCCAGTGCTCCGGTGTAGCCGGGCTTAAGCCCGGCCCGCCCTTGTCACAGATCCATCAGCAACCTGCGCGGATCCTCGAGCGCCTCCTTGACGCGCACAAGGAACGTCACCGCCCCCTTGCCGTCGACGATGCGGTGATCGTAGCTCAGCGCCAGATACATCATCGGGCGGATCTCGATCTTGCCGCCGACGACCATGGGCCGGTCCTGGATCTTGTGCATGCCCAGAATTCCCGATTGCGGCGGGTTCAGGATGGGCGAGGACATGAGCGAGCCATAGACGCCGCCGTTCGAGATGGTGAAGGTGCCGCCCTGCATTTCCGCCATCGACAGTTTCCCGTCGCGGGCGCGCTTGCCCTTTTCGTTGATCGCCTTTTCGATCTCGGCGAAGGACATGCGGTCCGCGTCGCGGATCACCGGCACGACCAGACCCTGCGGCGTGCCAGCCGCGATGCCCATGTGGACGAAGTTCTTGTAGACGATGTCGGTGCCGTCGATTTCGGCATTGACCTCGGGCACTTCGCGCAGCGCGTGGCAGCAGGCCTTGGTGAAGAAGGACATGAAGCCCAGACGCACGCCGTGCTTCTTCTCGAAGTCGTCCTTGTAGGCGTTGCGCAGTGCCATCACCTCGGTCATGTCCACCTCGTTGTAGGTGGTCAGGATCGCGGCGGTGTTCTGCGCGTCTTTCAGACGGCGCGCGATGGTCTGGCGCAGGCGGGTCATCTTCACGCGTTCCTCGCGCGCGGCGTCTTCCGCCGGGACGGGGGCGCGAGGGGCGCTGGCCACGGGTTGCGGCGCGGGCGCGGGTGCGGCGGCGCGGGCGACGTCTTCCTTCATGATGCGGCCGTCGCGGCCGGTGCCCTGCACCTGATCGGGGCTCAGGCCCTTTTCGGCCATCGCCTTCTGGGCCGAGGGAGCATGTGCCACGTCCTTGGCGGCGGGGGCCGGGGCGGCGGCGGGGGCTGCGGCCGCCGGGGCAGGGGCCGCAGCGGCGCCTGCGCCCGAGATCACGGCGAGTTTGGCCGCGGCCGCCACCGTGCTGCCTTCGGGCGCGACGATCTCGGTCAGGACACCCGCGGCGGGGGCCGGGACCTCGACGCTCACCTTGTCGGTTTCCAGTTCGCACAGCATCTCGTCCTGCGCGACGGTGTCGCCCACCTTCTTGAACCAGGTGCTGACCGTCGCCTCGGTCACGCTTTCGCCCAATGTGGGCACCATGACATCGACCGACGATGCGGCGGCCTTGGCCGGGGCGGCGGCGGGCGCGGCCTTCGGTGCGGGGGCGGCGACCGCGCCTTCTACGATCGTCGCGAGAAGCGCGTTCACGCCTACGGTTTCACCTTCGGCGGCGATGATGTCGCCCATCTTCCCGGCGGCGGGGGCGGGCACCTCGACCGTCACCTTGTCGGTTTCCAGTTCGCACAGCATCTCGTCGACCGCGACGGCGTCTCCGGGCTTCTTGAACCAGGTGGCGACGGTGGCTTCGGTGACGCTTTCGCCCAGAGTGGGCACACGGACTTCGGTGGTCATCGGATCAGTTTCCTTCGATCGTCAGGGCCTCGTTCACGAGGGCCTCTTGTTGTGCTTTGTGCTGGCTGGCGAGGCCCGTCGCGGGCGAGGCGCTGGTGGCGCGGCCGACATAGCGCGGCCGCCCGTGGGTGGCGCCGATCCGGGCAAGGACCCATTCGATATTGGGCTCGATATAGCTCCAGCCGCCCTGGTTCTTCGGTTCTTCCTGGCACCAGATCATCTCGGCGCCCTTGAAGCGTTCCAGCTCGCGCACGAGGCTGATCGCCGGGAAGGGATAGAACTGTTCCACCCGCAGCAGGTAGATGTCGTCGATCCCCCGCGCGTCGCGTTCCTCGAGCAGGTCGAAATAGACCTTGCCCGAACACATCACCACGCGGCGGATCTTGTCGTCGGCCACCAGTTTCGTGTCCGAATTTCCCTTTTCCGCATCGTCCCACAGCACGCGGTGGAAGGACGATCCGGTGGTGAAATCCTCGGCCGTGGAAATCGCCAGCTTGTGGCGCAGAAGCGATTTCGGCGTCATCAGGATCAGCGGCTTGCGGAAGTCGCGGTGCAGCTGCCGGCGCAGGATGTGGAAATAGTTGGCCGGCGTCGTGCAGTTGGCGACGATCCAGTTGTCCTGGCCGCACATCTGCAGGAACCGTTCGAGCCGGGCCGACGAATGTTCCGGGCCCTGACCTTCGAAGCCATGCGGCAGAAGGACGACAAGGCCCGACATCCGCAGCCACTTCGATTCGCCCGACGAGATGAACTGGTCGAACATGATCTGCGCGCCGTTGGCGAAATCGCCGAACTGCGCCTCCCACAGGGTCAGCGCGTTGGGTTCGGCCAGCGAATAGCCGTATTCGAAGCCCAGCACCGCGTATTCCGACAGCATCGAATCGATGACTTCGTAACGCGCCTGCCCTTCGCGGATGTGGTTGAGGGGATAGTACCGCTCTTCCGTTTCCTGGTTGATCAGGCCCGAGTGCCGCTGCGAGAAGGTGCCGCGCGTGCTGTCCTGCCCGGCGAGGCGCACCGGGTAGCCTTCGGTCATGAGCGACCCGAAGGCCAGCGCCTCTGCGGTGGCCCAGTCAAAGCCGCGGCCGGTCGCGAACATCTCCTTCTTCGTCTCGAAGAGGCGTTCGACCGTCTTGTGCAGGGGGAAGCCTTCGGGCACGCGCGTCAGCGCCGCGCCGATCTGGGCCAAGGTGTCCTTCTTGATCGCGGTCTTTCCGCGCTGGTACTTGCCTTGCTTCTGCCGGTCGATATGCGACCACCGCCCGTCAAGCCAGTCGGCCTTGTTGGGGCGGTAATCCTTGCCGACCTCGAACTCTTCGTTCAGGTGGGCCTGGAAGGCGGCCTTCATGTCCTCGATCTCGCCTTCGGGGATCAGCCCGTCGGCCACCAGCCGTTCAGTATACAGCGCCAGCGTCGTCTTGTGGGACTTGATGCGCTTGTACATGATCGGGTTGGTGAACATCGGCTCGTCGCCTTCGTTGTGACCGAAGCGGCGATAGCAGAATATGTCGATGACCACGTCCTTGTGGAACTTCTGGCGGAACTCGGTCGCGACCTTGGCGGCGTGCACCACCGCTTCGGGGTCGTCACCGTTCACGTGGAAGATCGGCGCCTCGACCATCAGCGCGATGTCGGTCGGATAGGGCGACGACCGCGAAAAATGCGGCGCGGTGGTGAAGCCGATCTGGTTGTTGACGACGATATGCATGGTGCCGCCGGTGCGGTGGCCGCGGATGCCCGACAGCTGCAACCCTTCCGCCACGACACCTTGGCCTGCGAAGGCCGCGTCGCCATGCAGCAAGATCGCCATCACCTGCGTGCGCTCGGTGTCGCCCATCTGGTCCTGCTTGGCGCGGACCTTGCCCAGAACGACGGGGTTCACCGCTTCGAGGTGGCTGGGGTTAGCCGTCAGCGACAGGTGCACGACATTGCCGTCGAATTCCCGGTCGCTCGACGCGCCGAGATGGTATTTCACGTCGCCCGACCCGTCGACGTCCTCGGGCTTGAAGCTGCCGCCCTGGAATTCGTTGAAGATCGCGCGGTAGGGCTTGCCCATCACGTTGGCCAGCACGTTCAGGCGGCCCCGGTGGGGCATGCCGATGACGATTTCCTTCAGGCCGAGGTTCCCGCCCCGCTTGATGATCTGTTCCATCGCGGGGATCAGCGCCTCGCCCCCGTCAAGACCGAAGCGCTTGGTGCCCATGTATTTCACATGCAGGAACTTTTCGAAGCCTTCCGCCTCGACCATCTTGTTCAGGATGGCCTTGCGCCCCTCGCGGGTAAAGGCGATTTCCTTGCCGTAGCCTTCGATGCGTTCCTTCAGCCACGCGGCTTCCTCGGGGTCCGAGATGTGCATGTATTGTAGCGCGAAGGTGCCGCAATAGGTGCGTTTCACGATCTCGACGATCTGGCGCATCGACGCGATCTGCAGCCCCAGAACGTTGTCGATGAAGATTGGCCGGTCCATGTCGGCCTCGGTAAAGCCATAGGTCCGCGGGTCCAGTTCCGGGTGGGGTATCTGGTCGCGCATGCCCAGCGGGTCGATGTCGGCGATCAGGTGGCCCCGGATCCGGTAGGCGCGGATCAGCATGAGCGCGCGGATGGAATCGAGCACGGCGCGCTTGATCTGTTCGTCGCTGACCTCGACGCCCTTCTCGGCGGCCTTGGTGCGGATCTTCTCGCCTGCGGCCTTCACCTCGGACGCGGCCTCGCCCCATTCGCCGGTCAGCGCGGCGGTCAGGTCGTCGGACGGCACCGGCGGCCAGTCGCGGCGCGCCCAGCTCGGGCCTTGCGCCTCGCGCTTCACGTCCAGTTCGGCATCGCCCAGACCGCGGAAGAAGGCGGCCCAGGCTTCGTCCACCGCGCCGGGGTCGCTGGCGAAGCGGGCATACATCTGTTCGAGGTATTCCGCGTTATGCCCCTGCATGAAGGAGGAGGCGTGAAACAGGTCGTTGGAGCTTTGGTCGGTCATGATTCCAATGTCCTTCTGTCGGGCCCATGAAGCCGCGGGAGAGGGGGTGGGTGTCGCCGACCCGCCGTCGCGCGGCTTTCAGGCAGTTGGGCGCGCGCCCCGGACAGACCGGGGCACGCGCAGTCCTTCATTTGCCGATGGCTTCCAGCACGGCTTCGCCAAGGTTCGCGGGGCTTTCGGCCACGACGATGCCCGCGGCCTTCATCGCCTCGATCTTGTCCTCGGCGCCGCCCTTGCCACCGGCGACGATGGCACCGGCATGGCCCATGCGGCGGCCCGGAGGGGCGGTGCGGCCCGCGATGAAGCCCGCGGTCGGCTTCCAGCGGCCGCGCTTCTTCTCGTCGGCGAGGAACTGCGCGGCTTCTTCTTCCGCCGATCCGCCGATCTCGCCGATCATGATGATTGCTTCGGTTTCGTCATCGGCCAGAAACCATTCCAGCACGTCGATATGCTCGGTCCCCTTGATCGGGTCGCCGCCGATGCCCACGCAGGTGGACTGGCCAAGGCCCACGTCGGTCGTCTGCTTCACCGCCTCGTAGGTCAGCGTGCCCGAACGGGACACGACGCCGACCTTGCCGCGCTTGTGGATATGGCCGGGCATGATGCCGATCTTGCAGGCGTCGGGCGTGATGACGCCCGGGCAGTTCGGCCCGATCAGGCGCGAAGACGATCCTTCCAGCGCGCGCTTGACGGTCATCATGTCGAGGACCGGAATGCCCTCGGTGATGCACACGATCACCTCCATCTGCGCGTCGATCGCCTCGAGGATCGAATCCGCCGCGAAGGGGGGCGGCACGTAGATCACGGTCGCATTCGCGCCGGTCACGTGCCTGGCCTCGTGGACCGAGTTGAACACCGGCAGGTTCAGGTGCGTCTGCCCGCCTTTGCCCGGCGTCACGCCGCCCACCATCTTGGTGCCATAGGCGATCGCCTGTTCCGAATGGAACGTGCCCTGGCTTCCGGTGAAGCCCTGACAGATGACTTTGGTGTTTTCGTCGATAAGAACGGCCATGCCGTATGTTCCTTGTCCTTTGGGGTGGGTCTGACCCACCGAAATCCCCGGAGAGGCGGGACGACGCCCGCCCCGGCAATCAGCCCTTGACCGCCTTCACGATCTTCTCGGCGCCGTCCCGCAGGTTGTCGGCGGCGATGACGTTGAGACCGCTCTCGGCGATGATCGCCTTGCCTTTCTCGACGTTGGTGCCTTCCAGACGGACAACCAGCGGCACCTTGAGGCCCACTTCCTTGACCGCGGCGATCACGCCTTCGGCGATCACGTCGCAGCGCATGATGCCGCCGAAGATGTTGACGAGGATGCCCTTCACCTGCGGGTCGCTGGTGATGATCTTGAAGGCTTCCGTCACCTTCTCGCGCGTTGCGCCGCCGCCCACGTCAAGGAAGTTCGCCGGTTCCGCGCCGTAAAGCTTGATG
Organism: Aestuariivita sp.; assembly: GCA_018401465.1. Classification (GTDB taxonomy): domain Bacteria; phylum Pseudomonadota; class Alphaproteobacteria; order Rhodobacterales; family Rhodobacteraceae; genus JAGYKE01. Next base: position 1,156,014 of record JAGYKE010000005.1, on the reverse strand, counting down.
ATGTCCATCGTCGCCATGGCAAGGCCCGCGCCGTTCACCATGCAGCCGATTTCGCCATCCAGCGCGATGTAGTTCAGGTCGTACTTCGACGCTTCGAGTTCCTTGGGGTCCTCTTCCGTCGTGTCGCGCAGTTCCGCGATGTCGGGATGGCGGTAGATCGCGTTGCCGTCGAAGCCCATCTTGGCGTCGAGGCATTTCAGATCACCCGCATCCGTCACGATCAGCGGGTTGATCTCGAGCATCTCCATGTCCTTGTCGGTGAAGAGCTTGTAGAGCATGCCCATCAGGCTGACGCACTGCTTTACCTGCTTGCCGTCCAGCCCCAGCGCGAAGGCGATGCGGCGGCCGTGATAGGGCTGGTAGCCCGTCACCGGATCGACGGCGAAGGACAGGATCTTCTCCGGCGTGTGGGCCGCGACTTCCTCGATGTCCATGCCGCCTTCGGTGGAACAGACAAAGGCGATCCGCGAGGTGGAGCGGTCGACCAGAAGCGCAAGATACAGCTCCCGCTCGATCCCCGAGCCGTCCTCGATATAGATGCGGTTGACCTGCTTGCCGACGGGGCCGGTCTGGTGCGTCACCAGCGTGCGGCCCAGCATCTTCTTGGCTTCCTCGGCGGCTTCCTCGACCGACTTGGTCAGGCGCACGCCGCCCTTCTCGCCGGCATCGGCCTCCTTGAACTCGCCCTTGCCCCGGCCGCCGGCATGGATCTGCGCCTTGACAACCCAAAGCGGGCCGTCGAGCGCGCCTGCGGCGGTCTTGGCGTCTTCGGCCTTGAGCACGATGCGGCCATCCGACACCGGCGCGCCGTAGCTGCGCAGAAGGGCCTTGGCCTGATATTCGTGGATGTTCATTGCGAAACTGTCCCGTCCTAGGTCTGATTGGCCGGGTGTATAAGCTGCCTGTTTTGCGGGCGTTAAACGAAATATTGCCGCAGGGCGGGGTTTTGGGCGGAAAATCGACGTATGTGATCACACGTTCAGAAAGTGTGATCACGAAACGGCGTTGGTGCTGGCGGTCGCTGGTGAAGGCCGCAGAATCACTCCCCCTTGTCACGAACAATCCATCCCCTATTCTCCCGTGATGCTGACCGATCGCCTGCCGACCCTGCAATCCTGGCCTGTCTTCCTCGCCGTCTCCGGGGTCGTGCTGACGCTGCTTTTCGTGCTGCTCGAACCCGAACCGTCCCAGTCCCTCGGCCCGGGCGCTGCGGTCGTCTTCTGGTCGCTGCATGTGCTGGTGCAGATCGCCATTCTGCAGGCCGTTCAGTCGGGGCTATCGCGCATCTGGCCCGCGCGCTGGCCGCTGCCCGTGCTGCAGATCGCGGCGGCAGGTCTGGTCGGCGCCGCGCTTTTTTCGCCGGTCGCGGTGTGGGTCGAGATCCTCCTTTCCGTCGCGGGCGAAGACGGGGTGCCCGCCGCGCTGACCCCTGCCGCTCTGGTGAACGAATTCCTCAACATCGCCCCGCCGGTGACGCTGGTCTGGGTCGCGCTGAACCTCTCTCGACTGCTGCGCCTGCCGCTTGTCAGCGGCTCGCGGGCGGATGCGGTCGACCGGCCTGCCGCGCCCGGCTTCTGGGACAGGGTGCCGCGCGATCTTGGCCGTGATCTCGTCGCGCTGAGCGCCGAGCTGCATTACCTGCGGGTCTATACCGCGAAGGGCGACGCGCTGATCCTCTATCCTTTCGGGCGCGCCGTCGCGGATCTGCCCGAAACCGACGGCGTGCAGGTGCACCGGTCGCACTGGGCGGTGCGCGCGCATATGCGCGGCCTGCGACCGCGCGGAGATGGCGGGGGGCTTGTTCTCAGCACCGGCCTGACGCTGCCGGTCAGCCGGACCTATCGCAACCGCGTCTCCGGGATGATCGGCTAGGTCCGTTCGTGCATTCGCCGTGCCGTTCGTGCAGGCGCGCTGGCGCGGCGCGGGATTTTCTTTCCTGTCGGGATCATCCTCAACACTCGGGAGTAGCAAAGATGATCCTGTCCATTCCGGCCCGCATCCTGTGTGCCGCAACTCTCGCCCTTGTCCCGGGCTTCGCCTCGGCGGAAGGGTTCTACGTGAAGCTGTTCGGCGGTGCGTCCGATCTGCGCGGGGCCAACGCGACACTGGGCGGTGCGACCGGGCGCGCCAACTTCGACACCGGTTTCATCGCGGGCGGGGCGGTCGGATATGCCTATGCCGGTCTGCCCATCCGGGCCGAACTGGAATACGCCTACCGCACCTCGGATGCCCGGGGCCTGCCCGCCGGGATCGGGACAGGCGACAACTTCGCCTCGACCGCGATCATGGTGAACGGGATCTACGACTTTCAGGGCGCGGGCGGCTGGCGGCCCTATGTGGGCGTCGGCGTCGGTGTCCTGACCGAGGTCGATCTCGACCTGACCGCGCCGGTGGGCGAATATTCCGAGACTGGCGTGCCTGCCTTCCAGCTTATGCTGGGCGCGGAATACGCGCTGAATGACCGGACAAGCCTTTATGGCGAATTCCGCTATCTCGATGCGGGGTCGGTCGATCTGACCGGGCCGGGGGGGATCCTGCGGACCGAATACAGCAGCGCCGATCTGCTGCTGGGCGTCAGCTTCCGCTTCTGACCGGCACAGCCTCGATCAGAACCTGACCGCGCGGCAGCATGCGGTCGCTGAAGACGGGCTCGAACCCTGCGGCGCGCGTCAGGCGCGCCGCGTCTTCCCGGGTCAGGTGATAGGGCGGGCGGTCCAGATGCGTCACCACCCCGTCGGGTTGGCGCACCGCGCCCTCCGCCCCGTCCGGGGCAAGGAACAGGGTGAAGAAGAACCGCTCCAGCCCCGGCTGCCGGTCGTGGATGCGCCGCAGCGCCCCGGCGACCACGTCGCGCGGCAGATGGGTGAAGACCGCAAAGCAGATCGCGTGGGTGATGCAACCGGGCACGCCGGGCAGGTCGAAGCCCGCGTCTTCGATCAGGCGATCTTCGGGCAGGCGGGCGGGGTCGGGCAGTTCCGCCTCGCGCCCGCGCAGCATCAGCGCGCGGCTCGCATCTGTCGCCCAGTAATGGCCGGGGTCCAGATAGGGCACCGCCCGGCAGCCCAGCCGCAGCGCGCCCGCGCCGATGTCGAGAAGGTGGTGATCGGGCCGCAGCCCCGCGTCACGCAGGATGTCCATCTGAAGGCGGCCCGTTTCATCCCACCGGCCGCCGACGATGGCGCGGTGCCGCCCCTCGGCCAGCGCCCGGTCATAGAAGTCCGGGGCCAGGTAAGGCGACGCAGGCCGCGCGCGCGTCACTCTTTGGTCTTCGCCTCGGCTGCGGCCTTCATGCGGGCCAGAAGCGCCGCCTTCTTGTCTGCTTCGGTCTGGTTTGCCTTCGGCGCGCCGCGCCGGGGCAGGTCATGTGCGCGGTGGCTGTCCTTTGACTGCGTGCGCGTTCCGGATTTTCCCTGTGCCATGTGGCGGCTCCCGTCGTTTGAGGTTGTCCTGCGCTACCACGCCGCCGCGAAAAGCAAAAGACGCCGTCGCAGGACGGCGTCTTTCAGGCAGTACCGGTCCGGTCAGGCCAGCGAGGCGTCGATGCCCTTGCAGGCGTCGACCAGGCCCTTCACCGCGGCGACCGACTTGTCGAACATCACCTGTTCGTCCTTGGTCAGCTTGATGTCGGCGATGCGCTCGATCCCGCCTGCGCCGATGACGGTGGGCACGCCCACATACATCCCCTTCAGGCCGAACTGGCCGTCGCACCAGGCCGCGCAGGGCAGAAGGCGCTTCTGGTCCTTGAGATAGGCTTCCGCCATCTCGATCGCGCTGGTGGCGGGCGCATAGAAGGCGCTGCCGGTCTTCAGCAGGCCCACGATCTCGGCCCCACCGTCGCGGGTGCGCTGGACGATGCCGTCGAGCTTGTCCTGGCTGGTCCAGCCCATCTTCACCAGATCGGGCAGCGGAATGCCCGCGACCGTCGAATAGCGCACCAAGGGCACCATCGTGTCGCCATGTCCGCCCAGCACGAAGGCGGTGACGTCCTTCATCGACACGTCAAATTCCACGCTCAGGAAATGGCGGAAGCGCGCGCTGTCCAGCACGCCCGCCATGCCGCAGACCATGTGGTGCGGCAGGCCCGAGAATTCGCGCAGCGCCCAAACCATCGCGTCAAGCGGGTTGGTGATGCAGATCACGAAGGCGCCGGGCGCGTGATCGCGGATGCCTTCGCCGACCGACTTCATGACCTTGAGGTTGATGCCCAGCAGGTCGTCCCGGCTCATCCCCGGCTTGCGCGGCACGCCGGCGGTGACGATGCAGACATCCGCACCCGCGATGTCGGCATAGGAATTGGTGCCCTTGAGGGTCGCGTCGAAGCGCTCCGACGGGCCGCTTTCCGCGATGTCCAGCGCCTTGCCCTGCGGGGTGCCTTCGGCGATGTCGAACAGGACGATGTCGCCCAGTTCCTTGAGGGCTGCGAGATGGGCAAGGGTGCCGCCGATCTGACCTGCGCCGATCAGCGCAATCTTGGGTCTGGCCATGGGTAGTCTCCGCTCCGGGTTGTCTGGCCCCGCTGGGTAGTGCGTTCCGGCGCGCCGCGCAAGGCCGGGCCATGCGGCGTGGCGGCGCGGTCTTGCGCAAAGGGACCAGCCCGAGCCGGGCCGGTCGCCCGGGCCATGTCCGCAAAACCGGCGATCCGTCAAGCCGGATCGCCCGGGGCCGGCAGCGCCTCGGCCAGATTCTGGAAACCTTCGCCGCTCGCCACAAGGCAGGTCGTGCCGTCAGGCAGCGTCACCGTGATCGTCCAGCTGCCACTGGCCTCCGAGGCGAAGACCTCGACCACCTGACCGGATGACCCGAGCCCCACGCTCTGCCGCGTCTCGCCGAACCCCTCGGCCAGCCGGTCGATCACAATCTGGCGCGGCGCGCAATTGCCCTGCGCCTGCACCTGAGTCGCGGCCAGAACCAGAAGGCCGGAACCGAACAGCCAAGCCATTGCGTTGTCCTTCATATCGTTCCCCTTTCCGGGTCAGCCCCGCATCCCGGCATGGGTGCGGCGGATGGGAAAAGCCTGCGCCGTTGTGCTGAACGCATGGTTAACGCCCCGCACGGCGCTGTCGCTGCGTTGCGGCGCATTTGGCCTTGAACACTTCGACAAAAAATGCGGTTCTCCGCGCAACAAAATGACCCCACCAAAGGACTGCCCCATGCACAGCCGCGCCCGGCCCTATCGCTCCGTGCTCTACATCCCCGGCTCGAAGGACCGCGCGCTCGACAAGGCGCGCAGCCTGCCCGTGGACGCGATCATCTTCGATCTCGAAGACGCGGTCGCGGCGGATGAAAAGGACAATGCGCGCGGCACGTTGGCCGGGGCGCTGGCGGCGGGCGGCTATGGCGGGCGCATGAAGATCGTGCGGATCAACGACCTCTCCACGCCCTGGGGGCGGGCCGATGCGGAAGCCGTGCGCGACATGGCGGCCGATGCGGTGCTCCTGCCCAAGGTGGGTTCCGCCGCCGATCTCGACGCGCTGGCGGCGATCACGGGTGACATGCCCCTCTGGGCGATGATGGAGACGCCGCGCGGCATGCTGAACGCCGATCAGATCGCGGGCCACCCGATGCTGCAGGGCATGGTCATGGGCACGAACGACCTTGCGAAAGACCTGCAGACCCGCTTCCGCCCCGACCGGCTGCCGCTGATGACGGGCCTTGGTCTGTGCCTGCTGGCGGCCAAGGCGCATGGCCGCATCATCGTCGATGGCGTCTACAACGCGTTCAAGGATGACGACGGCCTGCGCGGCGAATGCGAACAGGGCCGCGACATGGGCTTCGACGGCAAGACGCTGATCCATCCCGCGCAGGTGGACATCGCCAATGTGGCCTTCGCACCCTCCGAGGCCGAAATCGACCTCGCTCGCCGCCAGATCGCCGCGTTCGAGGCGGCCGAGGCCGCAGGGCAAGGCGTCGCGGTGGTGGATGGCAAGATCGTGGAAAATCTGCACGTTGCCACGGCGCGCGAAACTCTGGCAAAAGCTGAAGCCATCGCAGCAATGGCCACGGAGTGACGGAAATGGGTTGGGTACTTCTTCTTGCGGGTCTGGCGCTCTGGATAGGGGCGCATGTGTTCAAGCGTGTCGCGCCCGACCGGCGCGCGGCCTTCGGCGACAGCTTCAAGGGTGTGGTCGCGGTCGCGATCGTCGGCTCCATCGTCCTGATGGTGCTGGGTTATGGCCGCGCCGACGGCGCCGTCTTCTGGGGCCGCAACGCCGCGCTGACCGGCATCAACAACCTGCTGATGATCTTCGCGGTCTATCTTTATGCCGCGTCCGGCATGAAGACGGCGATCACCCGCCGCATCCGCCATCCGCAGCTGACCGCGGTCAAGGTCTGGGCGCTGGCGCATATCCTCGTGAACGGCGACGTGCCGTCGCTCGTCCTGTTCGGCGGTCTTCTGGGCTGGGCGGTGTGGGAAGTGATCCTCATCAACCGCCAGACAGAGCGGGTGCAGCCCACCGGCCCGGTCGAGACGCGCAAGGAAATCATGGCCATCGTCGGCACGGTCGTCGTCTATGGCGCCATCGCCTGGGTTCACGCCTGGCTCGGCTATCCGGTCTTCGGGTGACGCCATGAAGATCTACAGACTGCTGACCGAGGACGACACCTCGGCCTTCTGCCACAAGGTGAGCGCGGCCTTGGCCAAGGGATGGGAGCTGTACGGCGACCCCGTCTATTCCTTCGACGCCGCGCGCGGCGTGATGCGCTGCGGGCAGGCCGTGTTGAAGGACACCGACACCCCCTATTCCCCCGAGATGAAGCTGGGAGAGCAGTGAGCATGGCCAAGACCAATCCGGGCCGGTTCTTCGAGGATTACCGGCCCGGCCTGGTGATCGAGCACGCGGTGCCGCGCACCGTGGGGGCGGGCGAACGCGCGCTGTATCACGCGCTCTACCCGTCGCGGGGGGCGCTTTATTCCTCGGACGAATTCGCGCGGGCCTGCGGCCTGCCGCAAAGCCCGCTGGACGACCTGATCGCTTTCCACACCGTCTTCGGCAAGACGGTGCCCGACATCTCGCTGAACGCTGTGGCCAATCTCGGCTATGCCGAAGGGCGCTGGCTGAAGCCGGTCTGGCCCGGCGACACGCTGCGGTCGGTGTCCGAGGTGATCGGGCTGAAGGAAAACTCGAACGGCAAGTCGGGCGTGGTCTGGGTGCGTACGCGCGGGCTGAACCAGCGCGACGAGGCGGTGCTGGACTATGTGCGCTGGGTCATGGTGCGCAAGCGCGATGCCGATGCGGCAGCCCCCGAGACCGTGGTGCCGGTGCTGAAACCGGCGCTGGGCGCGGGCGATCTGGTGGTTCCGCCGGGCCTCGATTTTTCGGGCTACGATTTCACCCTGGCCGGGGAACCGCACCGCTGGGGCGACTATGCGGTGGGTGAGATGATCGACCATGTCGACGGCGTCACCATCGAAGAGGCCGAGCACATGCTGGCCACGCGCCTCTGGCAGAACACCGCCAAGGTGCATTTCGACGCGACCTTCCGCGACGACGGAAAGCGGCTGATCTATGGTGGCCATGTCATCAGCCTTGCGCGCGCGCTGTCCTTCAACGGGCTGGCCAATGCGCAGATGATCGTGGGCCTGAACGCGGGCGCGCATGCGAACCCCTGCTTTGCCGGCGACACCGTGCGCGCCTGGTCCGAGGTGCTGGACAGGGCGGAGACCGCAGCCCCCGGCGTCGGCGCGCTGCGCCTGCGGCTGGTGGCCACCAAGGGGCGGGCCGGGGCCTTGCGGGATGGCGACGGGCGCTACCTGCCCGAGGTTCTGCTCGATCTCGATTACTGGGCATTGGTGCCCGTGTAGGGCGGCGAGGGGGGGGCTCTGCCCCCCGCCTTCGGCCCCCCCGGGATATTTGTGAACCCGAAGAAGCAGGGGACGCGCGCGGGGATGTGAGGTGTATTGCGCCCCTGCGCTGATAGGCTGCGTTCATGCGTGCCCTTGTTCTGTCCCTTGGACTGGTGCTTTCCGCCCCTGCCGCGCCCGCCTGCGACATCGCGCTGGTGCTGGCGGTGGATGTGTCGGGGTCGGTCGATTCCCGCGAATTCGGCATCCAGATGGAGGGGCTGGCCGAAGCGCTGCTCGACGGGGTGATCGCCGAGGCGCTGGTGCGCGCACAGGCGCAGGTGATGCTGGTGCAATGGACCGGGTCGTCGCGCCAGCGCGTCACGGTCGGCTGGACGGCGATGGAGGATTTCGCCGCGGTCGAGGGCTTTGCCGCCGCGGTCGCGTCAGACCCCCGCGTCTGGCGCAATTATTCCACCGCCATCGGCGAGGCGCTGGTCTTTTCCGCCCGCCAGTTCGATGCCGTGCCCGCCTGCGCGCGTCGGGTGATCGACCTTTCGGGCGACGGCATCTCGAACGAAGGGGCGGCGCCGCGCGAGATACATGCCCGCCTGCGCGCGGCCGGCATCACCGGCAATGCGCTGGCCATCGAAGAAAGCGAGGCTGACCTCACTGCGTGGTTCTTCGAGAACGTGATTCTGGGTGAGGGCGCCTTCGTCGAGACCGCCGCCCGTTTCGACGATTACCCCGCCGCGACCCGCCGCAAGCTTCTGCGCGAGATCACGCGCGCGACCGCGTCGGGGGCCGGGCCGGAGCGGGTGCGGACCGCGGCCGCGCGCCCGTGATCACGCTTTGCGGTGGTGTGATCACAAAGATCGGATTTGACGGGATTGCGCCAAAAAACCGCGCCCTGCCCGCGTGACAGCGCGGCAGAATCCGCTATCACAAGGGCCGAGGGAAGCTGAAAGGAACGACCATGGCCGACGTCAACCGGGGCAACAGACCCCTGTCGCCGCATCTCACCGTTTACCGACCGCAACTGACATCCGTCACCTCGATCCTCGTGCGGATCACCGGCAATGCCATCGTGATCGCGGCGCTGCTGATCGTGTGGTGGTTTCTCGCGGCCTCGACTTCGGCCGAGTATTTCGCGGTTGCCGACGGGGTGCTGACCTCGTGGTTCGGCGATCTGGTGATGGTGCTGTCGCTCTGGGGTCTGTGGTATCATACGCTGGGCGGCGTGCGGCACCTGATCTGGGACAACGCCGTGGGGCTCGATCTGCCCACGGCCGAGAAACTGGGCTGGGCGGCGATCGGCGGGTCGGCCGTGCTGACCGTGCTCACCCTCCTCGTGATCTGAAAGGGACCTGGATCATGCGTTATCTGACGGACCGCAAGCGCGCCGTGGGCTGGGGATCGGCCAAGACGGGAACCGCGCATTTCTGGGTGATGAAGGTCAGCTCTGCCGGCCTTCTGGTTCTGATCCCGCTGTTCCTGCTGACCTTCGCGCCGATGCTGGGGCAGGATTTCGAGACCGTTTCGGCCTATTACGAACGACCCTTCCCGGCGATCGTGGCCGCGCTGACCCTTTGGGTCGGCTTCATGCATTTCAAGGACGGCGTGCAGGTCCTCATCGAGGACTATGTTCATGGCACCGCACAGAAGATATTGATCATCGCGATGATCTGCCTGAGCTACGCGGCCGCCGCGACCGGGCTTTTCGCCATCGCGCGCCTGGCGCTCTGACGCCGGAAGAGGAGAGACGACATGGCTGCATATGAATACGAAACCCACGAATACGACGTCGTCGTGGTGGGCGCCGGCGGCGCTGGTCTGCGCGCGACGCTGGGCATGGCCGAACAGGGCCTGCGCACGGCCTGCGTGACCAAGGTCTTCCCGACGCGGTCGCATACGGTGGCGGCGCAGGGCGGCATCGCGGCGTCGCTGTCGAACATGGGGCCCGACCACTGGCACTGGCACATGTACGACACCGTCAAGGGGTCGGACTGGCTGGGCGACACCGACGCGATGGAATACCTCGCCCGCGAAGCGCCGAAGGCAGTCTACGAGCTGGAACATTACGGCGTGCCCTTTTCGCGCACGGAAGAGGGCAAGATCTACCAGCGTCCCTTCGGCGGCCACACGACCCAGTTCGGCGAAGGCCCGCCCGTGCAGCGCACCTGCGCCGCCGCCGACCGCACGGGCCACGCGATCCTGCACACGCTCTATGGCCAAAGCCTGAAGAACAACGCGGAATTCTACATCGAATATTTCGCGATCGACCTCATCATGTCCGATGACGGCCAGTGCCAGGGCGTGCTGTGCTGGAAACTGGATGACGGGTCGATCCACCTGTTCTCGGCCAAGATGGTGGTGCTGGCGACGGGGGGCTATGGCCGCGCCTATTTCAGCGCGACATCCGCCCATACCTGCACCGGCGACGGCGGCGGCATGTCGGCGCGCGCGGGGCTTCCGCTGCAGGACATGGAATTCGTGCAGTTCCACCCGACCGGCATCTATGGCGCGGGCTGTCTCATCACCGAAGGCGCGCGGGGCGAGGGCGGGTATCTCACGAACTCCGAAGGCGAGCGGTTCATGGAGCGCTATGCGCCCACCTACAAGGACCTTGCTTCGCGTGACGTGGTCAGCCGCTGCATGACGATGGAGATCCGCGAAGGCCGCGGCGTGGGCCCCAACAAGGACCACATCCACCTGCACCTCAACCACCTGCCCAAGGAAACGCTGGACCTGCGCCTGCCCGGCATCAGTGAAAGCGCGCGCATCTTCGCGGGCGTCGATCTGACGAAGGAACCGATCCCGGTCCTGCCGACGGTGCACTACAACATGGGCGGCATTCCCACGAATTACTGGGGCGAGGTTCTGGCGCCCACCAAGTCGAACCCCGACAACATCGCGCCGGGCCTGATGGCCGTGGGCGAGGCGGGCTGCGCATCGGTTCACGGGGCCAACCGCCTCGGGTCGAATTCGCTCATCGACCTTGTGGTCTTCGGACGCGCCGCGGCGATCCGCGCGGGCCAGATCATCGATCCGGCAAGCCCCGTGCCCACCCCCAACCGCCGGTCGGTCGAGGCCGCGCTCAGCCGGTTCGACGGGCTGCGCTATGCCAAGGGGCATGTGCCGACGGCCGAACTGCGGCTCGAGATGCAGAAGACCATGCAGGCCGACGCCGCCGTCTTCCGCACCGACAAGACGCTGGCCGAAGGCGTGAAGAAGATGGAAGGCGTGGCCGACAAGATGTCGGACCTCAAGGTCACCGACACGTCCATGATCTGGAACAGCGACCTGATGGAGACGCTGGAGCTCACCAACCTGATGCCGAACGCGGTCGCCACCATCGTCGCCGCCGCCGCCCGCAAGGAAAGCCGCGGCGCGCATGCGCACGAGGATTACCCCAACCGCGACGACGAGAACTGGCGCAAGCACTCCCTCGTCTGGTTCAAGGGCAACGAGGCGTCCTTGGGCTATCGCGGGGTGGTTACGCAGCCGCTGACCAGCCACAACGACGGCGGGATCGACCTGAAGAAAATCGCGCCGAAAGCGCGCGTGTACTGAGAGGAGCGAGGCAGATGGTTCAACTGACACTCCCCAAAAACAGCCGCATCCGGACAGGCAAGACATGGCCCAAGCCGGAAGGCGGTAAGAATCTGCGCAAGTTCCAGATCTATCGCTGGAACCCGGACGACGGCGAAAACCCCCGGGTCGACACCTATTTCGTCGACATGGATACCTGCGGGCCGATGGTTCTGGATGCGCTCATCAAGATCAAGAACGAGATCGACCCGACGCTGACCTTCCGCCGGTCCTGCCGGGAAGGCATCTGCGGGTCCTGTGCGATGAACATCGACGGGATCAACACGCTCGCCTGCATCTACGGCATGGACGAGATCAAGGGTGACGTGAAGATCTATCCCCTGCCGCACATGCCGGTGATCAAGGACCTGATCCCCGACCTCACGCATTTCTATGCGCAGCATGCCAGCATCATGCCCTGGCTCGAGACGAAGACGAACCGCCCCGCCAAGGAATGGCGCCAGTCGATCGAGGACCGCAGCAAGCTGGACGGCCTGTACGAATGCGTGATGTGCGCGTCCTGTTCGACCGCCTGCCCCTCCTACTGGTGGAACGGCGACCGGTATCTGGGGCCTGCCGCGCTCCTGCACGCCTATCGCTGGATCATCGATTCGCGCGACGAGGCGACGGGCGAACGGCTTGACCAGCTGGAAGACCCGTTCAAGCTCTATCGCTGTCATACGATCATGAACTGCACCAAGACCTGCCCCAAGGGGCTGAACCCGGCGAAGGCCATCGCCGAGATCAAAAAGATGATGGTGGAACGCACGGTCTGATCCGGGCCGCGATCCGTCTGGAAGAGCAGGGGCGCAGTCGCTAGACTGCGCCCCATGCATATTCTGCTTGGCCTTCTCGTCGCCTTCGTGATCATCGTGCTCTTTGCCCGCACGCGGTCGAAGACGCGCGCCTGCCGCTGGCGGGCCGACCGCACGGGCGACCGGGGGAACCTTTCCAGATACCGTTGCGCCGCCTGCGGAGCCGAGGCCTTTACCGCCACCGGCGCCCCGCCCGAATTGTGCAAGAACCCCGGTCGCCGGGAAGACAGGACCACATGACCCATCCCCCCGCCGACGCCGAAGCCCGTCGTGCCATCCGGCCGGTGATCTGCTATCCGACCGACAGCCTGCCGCAGCCCGACATGGCGCTTTACCGCGCCGCGCGCGCCGGCGCGCGCAAGGTGGCGGAGGTTCTGGTGCCGCCCCGCGACGCCCGCACCTTCGAGGTGCCCGCCGGGCAGTTCTTCCGCATCTCCTCGGTCGAGGGGCCGCAGGTGGGCGACCTGAACCTGCACAACCTGCATGACCTGTCGGAACGGTTCTTTTCCGGCAAGACCCGCGCGCTGCACGGCACCCACATCACCACCGGCGACCGCATGTGGTCGACCCTGCCGCATCTGCGGCCCATGGCGACGGTGGTGGCCGACACGCTGGGCTGGTACGGCATCGATGCCTTCGGCGGATCGGTCCATGACGTGATCGGCACGCGCTGCGATCCCTATACGCATCAGCTCTTGTCGGGCGGCATGTATCATCATTGCTGCCATTCCAACCTGACGCGCGCTCTGGCGGGCCACATGGGCGCGCCGCGCGCCGGGGCCGAACCGCTGGTGCATGACGTGCTCAACGTCTTCATGTGCACGGGCTTCACCCGCGATACGGGGCAATATTTCATGAAGGCCAGCCCCGTGCGGCCTGGCGACCATATCGAGTTCTTCGCCGAGATCGATCTGCTGGGGAACCTGTCGGCCTGTCCCGGGGGCGATTGTTCGGCCGAACATTCCTCGGACGTGGCCGCCTGCCATCCGCTTCTGGTCGAGGTCTTCGCACCCGAAGACGGCGCGCTGGCTGGCTGGGCCCCGCCGCCCCCGAACGCCTACGATCGCAGCCACGGGTAGACGAGTTTTCGTAGAAAACTCGCAAGCTCTGAATTTTCGGTGAAAATTCAGGCGAACGCCGCTTCCAGGGCGATTTCCACCATGTCGCCGAAGCTTTTCTCGCGGTCCTCGCTGGGCAGCGCTTCGCCGGTGCCAAGATGGTCCGACACCGTCAGCACGGCCAGCGCGCGCGCCCCGTGGCGTGCGGCAAGCGTGTAGAGCTCCGCCGCCTCCATCTCGACGCCAAGGATGCCGTGCCGTACCATCTGGTCGTTCAGGTCGGGGCGTTCGTCATAGAAGACGTCCGAGGAATAGATCCCGCCGACATGCGGCGCGATGCCCCGCGCCTCGCAGGCTGTGACGGCGGCGCGCAGCAGGCCCCAGTCGGCCGCAGGCGCGAAGTTCAGTTCCCGGAAGATGCCCCGCGACGGTGTCGACAGCGTCGAGGCCGTCATCGCGATGATGATGTCGCGGATCTTCACCTGCGGCTGCATCCCCCCGCAGGATCCGATGCGGATCAGCGTCTTGGCGCCATAGTCGCGGATCAGTTCATTGGCATAGATCGACAGCGACGGCATGCCCATGCCCGACCCCTGCACCGTGACGCGGTGGCCCCGCCAGGTGCCGGTATAACCCAGCATCCCGCGCACTTCGTTGACCAGCTCGGCGTTGTCCAGAAAGGTCTGCGCCGCCCAGCGCGCGCGATAGGGATCGCCCGGCATCAGCACGGTGTCGGCGATCTGGCCGGGTTTCGCTCCGATGTGAATGGTCATGCGTACCTCCTGTCCCGCCAGCATGTATGGGCGAGACAGGACAGGCTGGCAATTCGGCCGCGTCAGATTTCCATATCGGACGGGTCGGTGCCTTTTTCGAGAGCGGCCTTGAACCACGCGGGCTGGCGGCCCTTTCCGGTCCAGGTCTGGGCCGCATCCTCGGGATTGCGGTATTTCGCGGCGCCAGCCGATGCGGCACCGATCCGGCGGGTGTATTTCCGCCGTCCGTCGCCCGCGCCGGTGATTTCTGACAGCGAAAAGCCGAATTTCGCCGCCGCCTCTTCTACCGCAAGCCGTGCCGCCTTCAGGTCGCGGTCTTTCGCCGCCTGTATCGCTTTCGCGACATCCGCCTCCAGCTTCTCGAGTTGCTTGAGGCTCATTTCATCCAGATTCATGATGGGTATGTCCAATTCTTGATTGGGTTCCTGTCCGTGCGGCAAGGAAAATACCACAATATATGAAAAAACAAATAATTTTTTGTGTCAGCTGCGGGTGGGACCGCTATTCGGCGGCCATTGCCCCCGGATCGGCAAGAACGACGATGTCCTTCATGATCGCGTTCAATTCGAAGTCTTTCGGCGTATAGACTTTCGCGACCCCCATTTCGAGAAGGCGTCTGGCGTCGTCATCGGGAATGATCCCGCCCACGATCACCGGCACATGGCCGAGGTTCGCCGCCCGCAGTTTGCGCAGCACGTCCTCGACCAGCGGCAGGTGGCTGCCCGACAGGATCGACAGGCCCACCACATGCGCCGCATCGTTCTGTGCCGCGGCGACGATTTCGTCCGGCGTCAGGCGGATGCCTTCGTAACGGATGTCCATCCCGCAATCGCGCGCGCGGAAGGCGATCTGTTCGGCACCGTTGGAATGCCCGTCCAGCCCCGGCTTGCCCATGAGGAAGGTCAGTCGGCGGCCCAGCCGGTCGCTGACCGCGTTCACCGCCTCGCGGATGTCGTCCAGACCTTCGGTCTTGTTCGACACCGACTTCGACACGCCGGTGGGGCCGCGATAGGTGCCGTGCACGCGGCGCATCTCCTCGGCCCATTCGCCCGTGGTGACACCCGCCTTGGCGGCGGCGATGGACGGGCCCATGATGTTGGTGCCCTTGCGCGCCGCCTCGCGCAGCGCACCCAGCGCGGCCTGAACGGCCGCGTCGTCGCGTTCGGCCCGCCACGCGTTCAGCCGCGCGATCTGGTCCTCTTCGACCGCCGGATCGACGACGAGGATGCCGCCTTCACCTGCCGTCAGGGGCGAAGGTTCGGTCGTGGTGAAGCGGTTCACGCCGACGACGACGGTTTCGCCCTTTTCGATCCGGTTCAGGCGGTCGGCGTTCGACTCGACCAGCCGCGCCTTCATGTACTCGATCGCCTCGACCGCGCCGCCCATGGCGTCGATATTGGCAAGCTCTGCGCGCGCCCCCGCCTTCAGCTCTTCGACCTTTGCATCGACCACCGGGTTGCCGTCGAAGAGATCGCCGTATTCCAGAAGGTCGGTTTCATAGGCCAGGATCTGCTGCATCCGCATCGACCATTGCTGATCCCAGGGGCGCGGCAGGCCCAGCGCCTCGTTCCAGGCGGGCAATTGCACGGCGCGTGCGCGGGCCTTTTTCGACAGCGTCACCGCCAGCATCTCGATCAGGATGCGATAGACGTTGTTTTCCGGCTGCTGTTCGGTCAAGCCCAGCGAATTGACCTGCACGCCATAGCGGAAGCGGCGGTATTTCGCATCCGTCACGCCATAGCGCGTCTCGCAGATTTCATCCCAGAGATCGACGAAGGCGCGCATCTTGCACATCTCGGTGACAAAGCGGATGCCCGCATTCACGAAGAACGAAATCCGCCCCACCAGCGCCGGGAAATCTGCCGGATCGACACGCGGGCGCAATTCGTCGAGCACCGCCTGTCCAGTTGCCAGCGCGAAGGCCAGTTCCTGTTCCGGCGTCGCGCCCGCTTCCTGCAGGTGATAGGAACAGACGTTCATCGGGTTCCATTTCGGCACATGCGTATAGCAGTATTCCGCAACGTCACCGATCATCTTCAAGGACGGTTTCGGCGGGCAGATATAGGTGCCGCGCGACAGGTATTCCTTGATCAGGTCGTTCTGCACCGTGCCCTGCAATTCGGCCACATCGGCGCCCTGTTCTTCCGCCACCGCGATGTAAAGCGCCAGAAGCCATGGCGCGGTCGCGTTGATCGTCATCGACGTGTTCATCTGATCCAGCGGGATCTGATCGAACAGCGTGCGCATGTCGCCCAGATGGCAGACCGGCACGCCGACCTTGCCCACTTCGCCCCGCGCCAGAACGTGGTCGCTGTCATAGCCCGTCTGCGTCGGCAGATCGAAGGCGACCGACAGACCCGTCTGCCCCTTGGCGAGGTTCCCGCGATACAGCGCGTTCGACGCCTGCGCGGTCGAATGACCGGCATAGGTGCGGATCAGCCAGGGACTGTCTTTCTGGGTCTGCGTCATCTTGGGCCTCATGAATCAATTCAGGCAATTTTATTGCGCACAGGGCCTGATACTTGAAAGATTGTGGCGCTGTCAATTCGCTGCGTTGCGGCGTCCGCGCTCTGCCTTCCCTGCGCGCCCTGGCGCGAATATTTACCTTGCACCCGTTTGCTGCAAGGGTGGCGCATGACCGCGACGATTGAATTGCCGATCTGGCTTTTCGTGCTGATCCTGCTGTTCGCGGGCGTCACCTTCGCGTCGCATTTCCTGTTCCCGTCCGTGCGCTGGTTCTTCCGGCGGCGGCTGGAAAAGGCGGTGTCGCGGCTCAATGAACGGCTGGAACGGCCGATCCAGCCCTTCAAGCTGGCGCGTCGCTACGACATGATCCAACGGCTGATCTACGACCCCGACGTGACGCAGGCGATCCACGAACACGCCATCGCCGAAGGCATTCCCGACAACGTCGCTTTTGAGCAGGCCCGCCGCTATGCGCGCGAGATCGTGCCGTCCTTTTCGGCCTCGGCCTATTTCGGTTTCGCGATCCGGGCGGCAAGGCTCTTGTCGAATGCGCTGTTTCGCGTGCGCCTTGGCCATATCGACGAAGAGGCGCTGAAGACAATCGACCGCGACGCCACCGTGATCTTCGTGATGAACCACCGCAGCAACATGGATTACGTGCTGGTCACCTACCTTGCGGCCGAGCGCTCGGCTTTGTCCTATGCGGTGGGCGAATGGGCGCGGGTCTGGCCGTTGTCGCAACTCATCCGCGCGATGGGCGCCTATTTCATCCGCCGCAAGTCGCGCAACGAACTCTACCGCCGGGTTCTGGCGCGCTATGTGCGGCTTGCGACCGATGCGGGCGTGACGCAGGCGATGTTCCCCGAAGGCGGGCTGAGCCTGACAGGCCGGCTGACGACGCCCAAGCTGGGCCTTCTGAAATACATCGCCGATGGTTTCGACCCCGAAGGCCGCGATGTCGTCTTCGTGCCGGTCGCGCTCAACTATGATCGCGTGCTGGAAGACCGCTTTCTCATGGCCGCCGCCCATCTGCCCAAACGGCGGTTCGAGGCCTCCTTCCGGATCGTCGCGGCAAAGACGCTCAAACAGCTCTGGCTGCGGATCACGGGCCGCTATCACAAGTTCGGCTATGCCGCGGTCAGCTTCGGCCCGCCGCTGTCGCTGCGCGACTTCATGGCGGGCGTGCAGGGCGATCCCACCATGGCGCTGGGCCGGGAACTGATGCGCCGGATCGGGGCCATCGTGCCCATCCTGCCGGTGCCGATGGTCGCCTGGGTGATGCAGGACGGCACCCCCCGCACCCGGGCCGAGGTGGAAACGGCCGTCTCAGCCCTCATCGCCGATGTGCCGCATGCTCACATCCACATGCCGCGCGGCAGCCGCGACTATGGCGCCGAAGTCGGCCTGCGCGCCTTGACTGAACGCGGTATCCTGCGCGCGGATGCCGAAGGCCGCTTTCACCCCAACCCGGCCGAAACCGAAACGATCCAGTTCTACGCCAATTCGATCCGTCACTTGATGGCGCCGAAGATCGCGAAAGATTCTGCGGACGTACCGGAACTTTCTGCGCCCGCAGGGTCATAATATTACAAAATCAGACACTCGACTGTTGCAATATTGCGTCGCCGGTCATATTCCAACCTCAGAGATCCGCGATTCTGCATCGCGGCACGGACCGCAGAAGGAGGTTGCCATGGCCCTCGACCAGAATGGCGTCGCCAGCTACGACGCACCCGAAAAAGACCTCTACGACATGGGTGAAATGCCACCCATGGGCTTCGTGCCCAAGCAGATGCATGCCTGGGTCCTGCGTCAGGAACGCCACGGCGACCCCGACAAGGCGCTCCAGCTCGAAGTCGTCGATGTCCCCGTTGTCGGCGATACCGAGGTTCTGGTCCATGTCATGGCGGCGGGCGTCAACTACAACGGCGTCTGGGCCTGTCTGGGCAAGCCCGCCTCGGTCTTCAACCAGCACAAGGCGCCCTATGCCATCATCGGATCGGACGCCGCCGGCATCGTCTGGGCGGTGGGCGACAAGGTCACCCGCTGGAAGGTCGGCGACGAAGTCGTGGTGCATTGCAATCAGGACGACGGTGACGACGAGGAATGCAATGGCGGCGACCCGATGCTGTCGCCCAGCCAGCGCATCTGGGGCTACGAGACCGCAGACGGCTCCTTCGCGCAGTTCACCCGCGTGCAGGCCCAGCAGCTCATGCCGCGACCCAAGCATCTGACCTGGGAAGAAAGCGCCTGCTACACGCTGACGCTCGCCACCGCGTACCGGATGATCTTCGGCCATGAACCCCACGACCTGAAGCCCGGCCAGAACGTGCTGGTCTGGGGCGCGTCGGGCGGCCTCGGGTCCTTCGCGATCCAGCTGATCAACACTGCCGGCGCCAACGCCATCGGCATCATCTCGGACGAGGACAAGCGCCAGTTCGTCATGGATCTGGGTGCCAAGGGTGTCATCAACCGCAAGGATTTCACCTGCTGGGGCCGCCTGCCCGAGGTCGGCACCGAGGAATACAAGGACTGGTTCACCGAGGTGCGCCGCTTCGGCAAGGCGATCTGGGACATCACCGGCAAAGGCGTGAACGTCGACATGGTGTTCGAACACCCGGGCGAATCCACCTTCCCGGTCTCGACCTTCGTGGTCAAGCGTGGCGGCATGGTGGTGATCTGCGCGGGCACCTCCGGCTATAACTGCACCTTCGACGTGCGCCACATGTGGTCGCACCAGAAGCGCCTTCAGGGCAGCCACTTCGCCCATCTCAAGCAGGCCGCTTCCGCCAACAAGCTGATGTTGGAACGCCGGCTCGACCCCTGCATGTCGGAAGTCTTCGTCTGGGAAGACCTGCCGCAGGCGCACATGAAAATGCTGCGCAACGAACACAAGCCCGGCAACATGGCCGTGCTGGTGCAGTCGCCCCGCACCGGCCTGCGCACGCTGGAAGACGCGCTCGACGCGCGCCGCTGAGAGACCGAGCCCCGTCATGCCGCCCGTCCGCGCAGAAAGCGGGCGGGCGGTTTTCCGTTACGGACCCGCTATTTCTGGGGAATGTGAAGCCGCGAGTTTCTGAGGCATTCTTTTCATGCTAAAGTTGTTTTAACGATTTGTTAACCACTTTTGGGCGAGTCTCGCGATGAAACATGACTGGGTTCTCGACGTCCTGTCCGATCTGCAGCGCTTTGCCGCCCAGAACCGGATGGGCAACCTGGCCGGTCAGCTGGCGATTACCCGGATGATCGCGTCGGTCGATCTCGCGTCGCAGACGGAAGGGGTGCAGGTCAACGCTCATGGTGAACACTGTCCAGCTGGATACGATCCTGGAGAAGATGGAGGCGTCACCCGCGCCTGACGGGTTGCAGACCGCCATCGTGGACCTGCGCGATCTCTTCGGGGTCAGGCACATGGTCTATCACTGGGTCGACTCGGCGGGCGATCAGTATGGCTGCGGCACCTATTCCGACGCCTGGCGCGACCGGTACGTCGAACAGAACTACCTGCGGATCGATCCCGTCATCCACGGTTGCTACCAACGCTTCCACCCGGTGGACTGGAAGCGGCTTGACTGGTCGGGAAAGGCCGCGCGCGCCTTTCAGGCCGAATCCGTGGCCTTTGGCCTTGGCAACCAGGGCTTCTCGGTCCCGATCCGGGGACCGAACGGGCAATTCGCGCTCTTCACCGTCAACGATGCCTGCGATGATGCCGCGTGGGACCGGTTCATCGAAGACCACAGCCGCGACATGATCCTGATCGCGCATTACTTCAACCGGAAGGCGCTCGATGTCGAACCGGGCCGCCAGCCCGAACCGGCGCAGCCCCTGTCCCCGCGCGAAATCGATGCGATGACCATGCTCGCGCTGGGCTATTCCCGCGCGCAGGTGGCCAATTCGCTGGCCATCTCGGAACACACGCTGCGCGTCTATATCGAAAGCGCGCGCTTCAAGCTGGGCGCGCTCAACACCACCCACGCTGTCGCCCGCGCGATGAGCCGGGGCCTGATCGTCGTCTAGGTTAACGCGGCCTTACCCCACCGCCACGGTCCGCTCCGCCCCCGTTAACCACGCCTGCCTATCCCTGTCCGCTCACAGACAGGGGAGACAGCCATGCTGCGCTACATCCACGGGGACGCCCTTCACCATCACCCCGATCTCACCCGCGCCATGTTCCGCGACCGTGCCCGGCAATTCCGCGACCGTCTGGGCTGGCCCGTGACCGTTGACGACAGGGGCGAGGAACGCGACGGCTACGACGCGCTGAACCCGCTCTACGTCCTCTGGCAGAACCCCGACGGCGGCCATGGCGGGTCCATGCGCTTCCTGCCCACCACCGGCCCCGTGATGGTCAACGACATCTTCGGCCACCTGACCGGCGGTGCCCCGGTCATCAGCCCGCTCATCTGGGAATGCACGCGCTTCTGCCTGGCACCCGGCGCGGGCCCGCATGTCGCAGCCGGCCTCATGCTGGGCGGGGGCGAGATCATGCGCAATTTCGGCATCCGCCATTTCGTCGGCGTCTTCGATGCGCGCATGGTGCGCATCTACCGCGCCATCGGCGCCCCGCCCGACATCCTCGGGAGCGAAGGCGAAGGCCGCGACCGCGTCAGCGTCGGCCTCTGGGCTTTTTCCGACGAGGCCCGCGCCCGCGTCGCCGATCGCGCGGGAATCGCACCCGCGCAGTCGCAGGCCTGGTTCGATGCCGCCTTCGGCACGCCGCGCGCCGCCGTCCCGGCCTGACCCCTCTGGCACCGGCAGGGCGGCGCCTGTAGGGTCCGCCCATGTCGCTGCCCGCACTCACCTTTTCCGAAGATCAGGCCCAGGCCTACGATACCCTCGCCGAGGCGCTGCGCGGTGCGGGCATCGACCTGACGGCCGAAACCCTGACGCCCCCGCAGGACAGCGGCGCGGGCGTGCTGGCCGTGGTGGGCAAGGCCGGGTCGGGCAAGACGCTGCTTCTGGGGGAACTCCACCGCGCGCTGGCAGAAGCCGGGGTCGAGGTCATCTCGGGCGATTACGAAGGCCGCCGCCGCCGCGACCGCCGCACGCTTGCCATCCTTGCCCCCACCAACAAGGCCGCGAGCGTTTTGCGCCTGCGCGGCGTGCCCGCGACGACGATCCACCGCATCCTCTACACCCCGGTCTACGACCCGCAATACGAACGCATCGCGGAATGGCTGGCGGGGCAGGCCGACCGCCCCGAGGTGGAAGGCCTGACCGATCTGGCGCTCGACCGCGCCTTCGCTTTCTTCCAGAACGTCAAGTCTATCCCCGGGGCGCTGGCGGCGGCGGGGCTCAAGGGGTCGGACTTCATCACCGGCTGGAAACGGCGCGAAGACCCGCTCGACATCGGGTTCATCGACGAAGCCTCGATGCTCGACGACCGCCAGTTCGCCGACCTGAAGGACATCTTCCCGACCCTTGTCCTCTTCGGCGATCCGGCACAGCTCGCCCCAGTCAACCAGTCGGGCGCGATGGTCTTCGACGCGCTGCCCGCGGGCCGCAAACTCACCCTCAGCCGCATCCACCGGCAGGCCGAAGACAACCCGATCCTTGACCTTGCCCATGCGCTGGCCGACCCCGCCATCGACTTCGAGGCGTTTGAACGCATGGTCGAAGACAAGGCCGCCCGCGACGACCGTGTTGTCTGGGGCCAGCGGGTCGAAGTCGACCTGATGGCGCGCTCCCCCGTCCTTGTCTGGCGCAACGTCACGCGCATCCGCCTGATCCAGGCCTTCCGCGCCGTCCACAACGCGCCCGAGACCGAGCTTCTGCCGGGCGAACCGCTCATCTGCGACGGCATCGAACTGCCGCTCAAGCACCGCAAGAAACGCATCGACCTCGAGGCGCGCGGCCTCATCAAGGGCGCGCAGGTGATCTACCTTGGCCCCGGCCGCAAGCCGGGCTTTTCGCGCATTCACGTCATCGGCGCCGAAGACCCGCAGGTCAGCGCCGCCTCGATCATCAAGATCGAAAAACCGGACGAGGAAGAACCCTTCATCCCCTTCGCCGCGCGCATGGGCGCGGCCTTCCTGCATGGGGCCGCCGTGACGATCCACAAGGCCCAAGGCTCGCAATGGGAAAGCGTGCAGGTCTTCGCCCCCGACATTTATGCCGCCGCCCGCGCGGGGCGGAGCGAGGCAGGACAGCCCCTGTGGAAACGGCTGGCCTATGTCGCCATCACCCGGGCGCAGGAACGGCTGTACTGGGTGGTGCGCAACCGCCTGTCGAAGCCCACCCATGCGCTGCGCATCGACGATCTGCGCGCCGCCCCAGGACGCCTGACACTGGAAGAGGAAGAGACATGAAAACCATCCTGATCACCGGCGCCAGTTCCGGCATCGGCGCCGCGACCGCCGCGCTGTTTCTCGACCGGGGCTGGACGGTGGGTCTTGTCGCCCGCCGCGCCAACCGGCTGGAAGCCCTTGCCGCAGGCCGCGACACCGCCGTGGTCCTGCCCGCCGACGTGACCGACGCCAGCGCGATGGAGGACGCCTTCGCGACGTTCCTTGCCCGCGCCGGTCGGCTTGACGTTCTCTTCAACAACGCAGGCATCTTCACCCCTGCCGCGCCCATCGACGAAGTGCCGCTTGATCAGTGGCGGCAATCGCTCGCGGTGAACCTCGATGGAATGTTCATCACGGCGCAACTCGCCTTCCGGCAGATGCGGAGGCAGTCGCCGCAGGGGGGGCGCATCATCAACAACGGGTCCATCGCGGCGCATACGCCGCGCGAAGGGTCGGTCTGCTACACGACCACGAAACACGCGATCACCGGGCTGACCAAGTCGCTCGCGCTTGACGGGCGGCCCTTCGACATCGCCTGCGGCCAGATCGACATCGGCAATGCCGAAAGCGAACTCCTGCAGGGGCTGAAGGCTGCCAACCCGGGGATGCAGACGATGGACGTGGCCCATGCTGCCGCCGCTGTCTATCACATGGCCGATCTGCCCTTGTCGGCCAACGTGCTGTTCCAGACCATCATGGCGACGAAAATGCCCTATGTCGGGCGGGGATAGGCTGATCAGGCCCGGATATACCGGAACACCGCCGACGCGCCCCAGCCCGCCGCGATGGCGATGGCGATGGACAGAAGGCCATAGATCAGCGGCTGCTGGCGCGACAGGCTGAACAGCCACCGCTCCAGCCCGACCTTGCGCACGTCGATTTTCGTGGATTTCTCCGACACGACCACCCCGTCGCGCACAAGGAAGATGCGCGTCGCATAGGCGCCTTCGGTCAGGTTGGCGGGCATGGTGACCGATGTGCGGAACAGCGTCTGCTGATCGACGACCACATGATCGTCCAGCCTCTGATACAGCCCGCTGTCCCGGCGGATGCGGATCAGCGCCTCGGTGAAGCTTTCGCTGTCTGTGACCGTTTCGGGCGCGCCGACCGACCGGATCGCGCGGTTGATGCTGACCCTGTAGCGCAGGTCCTCGACATCCTTCAGAACCTCGGTCAGCACGCCGGACGCCGCCACCGCATAGAAGCTCGGCGCGGCGTCGACCTCGACCGCGTCAGTGTTGATCCAGATGCCGAAGCGGCGCGCCTTGCGGCGCACGGTGATGGGCTGCGACGGCCCCGCCAGCGTGATGATCACGTCGAGTTCGCTGTCCGCGGGGATCGGCTCTTCGCGCTTGATCGCCCCGAAGATCAGGATCTCGGACCCGTCGAAGCGCGTGGTGATGGCGACCTCGTCCCGGCTCAGGCCCAGCACGACCTCTTCCGCCGCCGCGGGTGCGGACAGAAGTGCGAGGATCAGAAGCAGCACCCGCATCAATGCCCCCCCGACGCGCCAAGGGAATAAAGTTCGCCCGGCTGGATCAGCAGGTCGAGCGCGAGCTTGCCGCACACCGCCAGCACCATGATGGCAAGCAGGATGCGCAATTGTTCGGCCTTCAGCTTCGTCCCGATCCGCGCGCCGATCTGCGCACCGATGACGCCGCCCACCAGCAGCAGGACCGCCAGCACGATGTCGACGGTAAAGTTCGTCGTGGCATGCAACAGCGTGGTGAAGGCGGTGACGAAAATGATCTGGAATAGCGACGTGCCCACCACCACCTTCGTGGGCATGCCCAGAAGATAGATCATCGCGGGCACCATGATGAAACCGCCGCCCACGCCCATGATGGCGGCCAGAATGCCCACCAGCACGCCCACCACCAATGGCGGGATGACCGAGATATAAAGCCCCGATGTGCGGAACCGCATCTTGAAGGGCAGGGCGTGGATCCAGCCGCGGCTCCTCCGCCGGGGCAGGGGGGCCCCGCCCGCCGCCCGCGACCGGCGCAGCGCGCGCAGGCTTTCCACGAACATCAGCCCGCCGATGATGCCGAGGAAGACGACATAGCAAAGCTTCACCAGCAGATCGACCTGACCGAGGCCCTTGAGATAGTTGAAGACGATCACGCCCAGCCCGGCGCCGACCAGACCGCCGGTCAGCAGGACGGTTCCCATCTTCAGGTCGACCGTCTTGCGCTTCAGATGGGCAAGCACGCCCGAAAAGGACGACGCGACGATCTGATTCGCCTCGGTCGCCACGGCGACGGCGGGTGGAATGCCGATGAAGAACAGAAGCGGCGTCATCAGGAACCCGCCGCCCACGCCGAACATGCCCGACAGCACGCCCACGATTCCGCCCAGGCCCAGCAGCAGGAAGGCGTTGACCGAAACCTCGGCGATGGGCAGGTAGATCATCATGCCAAGTCTTAGTCACTGCAGCGCAGCGAAATCAACCGTGCTTGCTGACGCCGGGGCAGGTGGACTGGCCTGCGGGCCACAACTGGACCGCTTCAGCGCTCCTTGACATAGGGCTCCCCGCCCGCGCGCGGCGGGATCGCCTTGCCGACAAAGCCCGCAAGGATCACCACCGTCAGGATATAGGGCAGCGCATCCATCACCTGCACCGGCACCACGAAGACGCCCAGATCGATGTTCTGGTAGCGCAGCGCGATCGCCTGCAGGAACCCGAACAGAAGGCAGGCCCAAAGCGCGTGCCAAGGCCGCCACTTGGCGAAGATCAGCGCGGCAAGCGCGATGAACCCGCGCCCCGCCGTCATGTCCTTGACGAAACCCGCCTGCAGCGCGGTCGCCAGATAGGCCCCCGCGATCCCGCACAGCACCCCGCAGATCGCCACGGCGGCGAACCGCAGGCCAACCACGCTCACGCCCGCCGTATCCACGGCGGCGGGGTTTTCCCCCACCGCGCGCAGCCGCAGCCCGAAGCGCGTGCGGTACAGAAGCCACCATGTCCCCGGCACGGCCAGCAGCGCGATATAGACAAGGATCGAATGGCCAGACAGCAGCTCGGAATAGATCGGGCCGATCACAGGCACGCCCGCCAGCGCGCTTGCGAAGGGCAACTCGATCGGCGCGAACCGCGCGGCCCCGGCCAGCGACGGCGTGCGGCCCCCCTGCGCGAACCAGTCCTGCGCGATCAGCACGGTCAGCCCCGCGGCGAGGAAGTTGATCGCGACACCCGAAATCAGCTGGTTCCCCCGGAACGTGATCGAGGCCAGCCCGTGCAGCCCCGACAGCACCAGCGACGCCGCGATCCCCGCCAGCAGGCCCAGCCAGACCGACCCCGTCACCGCCGCGACGGCGGCGCTGAAGAAGGCCGCGATCAGCATCTTGCCTTCGAGCCCGATGTCG
Source organism: Aestuariivita sp. (assembly GCA_018401465.1). Classification (GTDB taxonomy): domain Bacteria; phylum Pseudomonadota; class Alphaproteobacteria; order Rhodobacterales; family Rhodobacteraceae; genus JAGYKE01. Next base: position 1,129,875 of record JAGYKE010000005.1, on the reverse strand, counting down.
AAAATCCCCGCGCGCTCGGAAAAGAGCCCCGCAAGACAGGCCAGCAGCAGGGGCGTCGCCAGCCGGACGGTCGAATCAAGCACCTGGATGATCGTCAGGAACTCCATCAGCCGCGCCCCCGGTTCATCCGCAGGAACAGCTTTTCAAGCGGCATCCGCACCATGTTGTCGAGCGCGCCTGTGAACAGGATCACCAGCGCCTGGATCACCACGATCAGCTCGCGCGGAATGGAGGTCCAGAGCGCAAGCTCGGCGCCCCCCTGATAGAGGAACCCGAACAGGATCGCCGCCAGAAACACCCCGAAGGGATGACTGCGCCCCATCAGCGCCACCGCGATCCCGATGAAGCCCGCGCCTTCGGTCGCGTTCATCACCAGACGCTCGGCCTCGCCCATGACGTTGTTGATCGCCATCATCCCCGCCAGCGCGCCGGAAATCACCATGGCGACGACCGTGATCTTCACGGGCGAGATCCCTGCATAAAGCGCTCCGGTCTCCGAATGGCCATAGGCGCGGATCTCGTATCCCAGCCGCGTGCGCCAGATCAGCACCCAGACAAGGACGCAGGCGGCGATGGCGACGAGAAGCGTGATGTTGGCGGGGGCTGCGCGCGAAAACTCGATGCCGATGGGGGCTAGCATTTCGTGCAGCGTCGGCAGCTTCACCGTTTCGGGAAAGCGCGCGCTGGCCGGGTCCATCGACCCCGCGGGCCGCAGCACGTTGACCAGCAGGTAATTCAGCAGCGCCGCGGCGATGAAGTTGAACATGATCGTGGTGATGACGATATGGCTGCCGCGCTTTGCCTGCAGCCAGGCCGGCACCGCGGCCCAGAGCGCGCCAAACGCCGCCGCCCCCAGAATTGCCGCCGCCAGCGCCAGCGACCAGTGCGGCCAGGGGATCATGAGGCAGACCAGCGCGACGCCAAGCCCCCCCAGCATCGCCTGACCTTCACCGCCGATGTTGAAGAGCCGCGCGTGAAACGCCACCGCGACCGCCAGCCCCGTGAACATGAAGTTCGTGGCATAATAAAGCGTATAGCCCCAGCCATAGGTCGACCCCAGCGCACCGGTGACCATCAGCTTGACCGCCGCCACCGGGTCTTCCCCGATGGCAAGGATCACCAGCGCCGACAGGATCGCGGCGAGGATCAGCGAAATCAGCGGGATCAGGACGACATCGGCCCAGTGGGGCATCTTCTCCATCAGGCGGCCTTTCCGCTGACGCCGGCCATCAGAAGGCCCAGTTCCTTCTCGTCCGTCTCGCCGGGCAGCCGTTCGCCCATGATGCGGCCGTCGAACATGACCGCGATGCGGTCGGACAGCGACAGGATCTCGTCCAGCTCCACGCTCACCAGCAAGATCGCCTTGCCCTGATCGCGCAGGGCCACGATCTGCTTGTGAATGAACTCGATCGCCCCGATATCGACGCCCCGCGTCGGCTGGCCGATGAGAAGCAGGTCCGGGTTCCGCTCGATCTCGCGGGCGACGACGATCTTCTGCTGGTTCCCGCCCGAGAAATTCTTGGCCTTCAACCACGGATCGGGCGGTCGCACGTCGAAGCGCTCCATCTTCGCGGCGGTGTCGGCGCGCAGGGCGGCATTGTCCATGAACAGGCGGCTTTTCTGGTAGGCCGCGTCATGGTGATATCCGAAGGCTACGTTCTCCCACGCGTGGAAATCCATGATCAGGCCTTCGCGCTGGCGGTCTTCGGGCACGTGCGCGATGCCCGCCGCGCGGCGCAATTGGCCGTCCGAACCGCGGCCTGACAGGCTCAGCGCCCGGCCGTTCATCCGCACGGTCCCTGTGCCCGCCTGCATCCCGCCCAGCACGGCCAGCAGCTCCGACTGCCCGTTCCCCGCCACGCCGGCGATCCCCAGAATCTCGCCCGCGCGCACCGACAGGCTGATTCCGCGCAGCCGTTCGACCCCGTCGCCGTCCACGACGCGCAAGGCGTCCACCTCGAGCACCGGCGCACCGGGCTTCGCGGGCGTCTTGTCGACGCGCAGCAGCACCTTGCGGCCTACCATCAGTTCGGCCAGTTCCTCGGGGCTGGTCTCGGCCGTCGTCACATGGCCCACCATCTCGCCGCGACGCATGACGCTGACGCTGTCGGTGATCTCCATGATCTCGCGCAGCTTGTGGGTGATCAGGATGATCGTCTTGCCCTCGTCCCGCAGGCGGCCAAGGATGCGAAACAGCTGGTCCGCCTCGGCGGGCGTCAGCACGCCCGTGGGCTCGTCCAGGATCAGGATATCCGCCTGCCGGTAGAGCGCCTTGAGGATCTCGACCCGCTGCTGCATCCCGACGCCCAGATCCTCGATCACCGCGTCTGGGTCCACGCGCAATTCGTATTCCCGCTCCAGCTCCACCAGCGTGCGGCGCGCCTTGGCCAGCGACGGGGTCAGCAACCGGCCATCCTCGGCCCCGAGGATGATGTTCTCCAGGACGGTGAAGTTTTCCACCAGCTTGAAATGCTGGAAGACCATGCCGATCCCGGCGGCGATCGCGGCTTGGCTGTCGGGAATGTCGACGGGCTTGCCGCCGATGAAGATCTCGCCCTGGTCGGCCTTGTAGAACCCGTACAGGATCGACATGAGCGTGGACTTGCCCGCGCCGTTCTCACCGATGATGCCGTGGATCGTGCCGGGCGCGACGCTGATGGAAATGTCCCGGTTCGCCTGAACCGGGCCAAAGGCCTTGGATATGCCCCTGAGTTCGATCGCGGGAACGGTCTTCGGGTCAGGCATCATGTCGATTTTTCTGCGAAAAATCGGGGCCGCGGCGGGCTTTGCCGCGCGGCCCCGTGGTGACGATGCATCCCGATCAGAAGTCGAGAACCGGGCAGCTGTCGTTGGCGTAGTAGCTGACGACTTCCAGCTCGCCCGCGATGATCTTGGCGCGCGCGTCTTCCACCGCCGCCTTCATCTCGTCGGTGATCAGTGCCGCGTTGAATTCGTCGAGCGAATAGCCCACGCCTTCTTCCGCGAGGCCAAGGACGAAGACGCCGGTTTCCACGTCCGTTCCCGCCTTCATCGCGTCATAGACGGCGACATCGACGCGCTTGAGCATCGAGGTCAGGACCTTGCCGGGATGCAGGTAGTTCTGGTTGCTGTCCACGCCGATCGACAGGATGCCTTCGTCGGCCGCGGTCTGCAGCACGCCCACGCCGGTGCCGCCCGCGGCGGCATAGACGACATCCGCGCCCTGGCTGATCTGCGACTTGGTCAGTTCCGACCCGCGCACCGGGTCGTTCCAGGCAGAGGGCGTGGTGCCTGTCATGTTGGCGATGATGGTGGCGTCGGCGTTCACGGCCTTCACGCCCTGCGCATAGCCGCAGCCGAAGTGGCGGATCAGCGGGATGTCCATGCCGCCGACAAAGCCCACGGTGCCCGACTTGGTCGCCATGCCCGCGAGCATGCCGACAAGGTACGATCCTTCATGTTCGGCGAAGCCGATCTGGCGGATATTCAGCGCGTCGAGCCAGGTCACGTCCACCGCGACGAACTTGGTGTCGGGGTATTCCGGCGCGACGACCGACAGCGCGTCGGCCATGGCGAAGCCCATGGTGATGATCGGGTTGGCACCCGCTTCGGCGAAGCGGCGCAGCGCCTGTTCGCGCTGGGCTTCGGACTGAAGCTCGATCTCGCGGTAGGTGCCGCCCGTTTCGGTCGCCCAGCGCTGCGCACCGTTATGCGCGGCCTCGTTGAACGACTTGTCGAACTTGCCGCCCAGATCGAAGATCAGGGCCGGTTCGGCAAGGGCCGCGCCCGCCGACAGGGCCAGCGCCGCGGCGGTGCCCAGAATGGTCTTCATGAAGGTCATCGTTATCTCCCCTTTTGGTGGCCCGCAGGGTTCCGGGCCGCTTTGGGCGGGCCGTCCCGGACAGGCAGATCGCTGTCGATCAAGGCGATTAAGGCCGCAGGCGCAGCAACGGGTCAACCGAATTCTGGCGCGCGCTCAGCCCGTTTCCGCCTGACCTTCCGTCAGTGACCGCGCCATGACCACCGCGTCCGCCGCTGGGCCGTCCGGGCGGTCGTAATAGCCGCGCCGCCGCCCGCATTCGGCGAATCCGCAAGATGCGTAGAGCCCGCGCGCGGGCGCGTTGTCTGCCGCCACTTCGAGAAAGGCGCGCGCCGCCCCGCGCCGCGCCGCCTCACGCAGCCAGCCGTCCATCAGCGCGCGCGCCAGCCCCCGCCGCTGATGCGCGGGGTGGGTGGCGATCGTCAGCAGTTCCGTTTCATCCGCGACGACGCGGATCAGCGCGAAGGCGCGCGCATCGCCCAGCGCGACGACAAGTGGCGAGGCGAGGAGGTCAGCGAACTCCGCCCCCGACCAGGGGCGCGCCTGCCGGAACGCCGCCGCATGGGTCGCGGCCATCTCCGCCGCCCCGATCAATCGAGCATCACCGGTGGCCGGTCGCGCGACGGCGCAGCATCGGCGGGGCGCACGTAAAGCGGCGCGGGTGGGGCGATCCACCCCCGCCGCGATGCGCCGTGCGGCCAGCCGTGCGATGCAGGCGACGTGATCGGCGGGCGCGTGATCCGATGACAGCGCCGCCTCTACATCCTCCGCCCCAGCCAGAACCGGTGCCGCCCCTGCGTCGCACAGATAGACCTGCCCGCGCGGCGCGGGCACCGCCACGCGCGCCTGCCCCGACAGCGCCTGCGTCGTCTCGAACAGCGACACGCCCACCGCCGCACGCCCCAGCCCCATCGCCAGCCCCCGCGCCGCGGCGACGGAAATGCGGATGCCCGTGAAATTCCCCGGCCCCACGCCCACGCCGATCCCGTCCAGATCGGCCCAGCGCAGCCCCGCCTCCGCCAGCAAAGCCTCCAGCATCGGCATGAGGTGTTCCGCCTGTCCGCGCCCCATGTCATCGACCCGCACGGTCACCCGCCCGGCACAAAGCAAAGCGGCCGCGCAATGCGCGGCCGATGTGTCGAAGGCAAGGATCGTCAGGTCAGACGGCAACCGGCCGCACCTCGGTCACCTCGGGGATATAGTGGCGCAGCAGGTTCTCGATCCCCATCTTCAGCGTCAGCGTCGAAGACGGACAGCCCGCGCAGGCGCCCTGCATGTGCAGATAGACCACGCCCCGGTCGAAGCCGTGGAAGGTGATGTCGCCGCCATCCTGCGCCACCGCCGGGCGCACCCGGCTGTCGAGCAGTTCCTTGATCTGGCGCACCACGTCGCCGTCCTCGCCCGTATGTTCCGCATGACCCGACCCGCCCGCATGGTCACCCGCCAGCACGGGATCGCCCGACTGGTAATGCTCCATGATCGCGCCCAGAATCGCGGGCTTCACATGGTCCCAGTCGATCCCCTCGCCCTTGGTCACGGTCACGAAATCCGTGCCGAAAAACACGCCGGTAACACCTGCCACCCCGAAGATGCGCGCGGCCAGCGGCGATTTCCCGGCGGTGTCGGCAGTGGGGAAATCGGCGGTCCCGACCTCGAGCACCGTCTTGCCGGGCAGGAACTTCAGCGTGGCCGGGTTCGGCGTCGATTCGGTCTGGATGAACATGTGGGATGTACCTTTTCTGGTCTAGTCCCATATATGCGACCTGCCCGGGGCTGCGTCAAGGATTGGAACGGTTCTAAACTGCAACCCTCACGTGATCGCTTCCAGCCGGTCCTTGGTCATGTCGCCCGGGACAATGGTGAAGGGGATCGGCAGCGACCCCGAGCTGCGGGTGAGCGCCGTGACCAGCGGCCCCGGTCCCTTCTTGTCGGACGCGGCACCCAGCACCAGCACCCCGATCTCGGAATCCTCGCGCACCTGCGTCAGGATCTGGTCCACCGGTTCGCCCTCGCGGATCACAAGCTCGGGGTCGACGCCCTGCTTGTCGCGCATCCATTTGGCGAAGACCTCGAAATGCGCGTGGATGCGTTCGCGGGCTTCCTCGCGCATCACTTCGCCCACGCCGATCCAGTGGTTGAATTCGTCGGGCGGGATGACCGACAGGATGCAGACCCCACCGCCCGTCTTCGCGGCACGCATGGCGGCAAAACGCATGGCATTCAGGCATTCGCGGCTGTCGTCGAGCACGACAAGGAACTTGCGCATCAGGTTCTCCTCTGGGCGTGGGCCAGAATGGCGCAAGGGCGCGCGCCGTGCAATGGCGCTCAGCCGCGCGCAGCCCAGGCGATGGCCTGGTCCATGCGGTCATGGCCCCAGAACAGCTCGTCGCCCACCGTGAAACTCGGCGCGCCGAAGATGCCGCGCGCCTGCGCCTCTTCGGTCGCGGCGCGCAAGCCCGCCTTGGCCTCGGGCGTCTGCGCGACGGCAAGGATCGCATCCGCCTCGAGCCCCATCGCGCCCAGCATCGCGCCGATCACCGCCGCATCCGCGATGTCGCGGTCATCGGCGAAATTCGCCGCATAGACCGCGCGCACGAAGGCCGGAACCCAGGGTTCCCCCGAATGCGCCACGACGATGCGCGCGGCATGGATCGACCCGCGCGGAAAGGCCGACGGCTTGCGGAACTCAAGCGACGCATCGGCGCAAATCCGTTCGACATCGCGCCACATATAGGCGCCCTTGACCGGGAACACGGTGAAGGGCGACCCGTCCAGCCCCTGCGCCGCAAGCACAGGGCCCAGAAGGAAGGGCCGCCAGACAAGGCCCACACCGGCCCGCGCGCAGGCATCGCTCACCGCCATCGCCGCCGGATAGGAATAGGTCGAGGCGAACTCGAACCAGAATTCGACTTTTTGTGCCATGGCTCACCCGTTCGACGCGGCCCAGTCCCAGTACATCTCACGCACGCGCGCGGTGACGGGGCCGGCCTGATACTGCGTGTCCTCGAAGGCGGTGACGGGTGTGATCTTAGACATGTTGCCCGACATGAAGACCTCGTCCGCCTTGGTGAAATCGTCAAAGCTCAGCACCGTCTCATGCACCTCCATCCCGTCGGCGCGCATGTTGGTGATGTGGCGCGCGCGGGTGATTCCTGCCAGGAACGTCCCGTTCGGGATGGGGGTGAAGACCGCGCCGTCGCGGACCATGAAGATGTTGGCGGTGGCGGTTTCGGCCACGTTACCCATCGCGTCGGCCACCAGCGCGTTGGTGAAGCCGCGCGCGCGCACTTCGGTCAGCATCCGCGCGTTGTTGGGGTAAAGACAGCCCGCCTTGGCGTTCACAACCGCATCTTCCAGCACCGGGCGGCGGAAGCGCGTGCGCCCCAAAGTGGCGGTCGCCGTGGGGGCCGCGAAGGGGATCTCTTCCAGACAGATGGCAAAGCCCGTGCGGTCGGGCTGCGGCACGATGGCGGTGATGTCGCCGTCGATGCCCCAATACATCGGCCGGATATAGACCGGGGTGTCCTTGGGATACATCGCAAGGCCTTCGCGCACGATGGCGACCATGTCTTCGGTCGATACCGTGGGCCTCAGCATCAGCGCCTCGGCCGACCGGTTCACCCGCGCGCAGTGCGGGGCAAGATCGGGCGCCAGCCCGTTCACGAAGCGCGCGCCGTCGAAGACGCCGCTGCCCAGCCAGGCCCCGTGATCGGCGGCGCGCATGATCGGCACATCGCCGTCGTGCCATGCGCCGTCGAAATAGGTGCGGATGTTGGTGCCGGTGGCCATGCCTGCGTCTCCCTCGTGGTCGGGAGCAAAGCCTAGGATGTGGCGGGGGGGAGGTCCAGACGGGAAGCGATCCTTGCGCGGAATCAAGGCGCGGCTCACCCCGCCGCGCGGCCCTCGGCCAGCAGCGCCGCCACATCCAGCCGCGCGTTCATCATGGCAAGGTTGCCCTCGCCGTCACGCGGCCAGTCCTCCGGCGCGCGGTCGCGGTAAAGCTCCACGCCATTGCCGTCCGGGTCGCGCAGATAGACGGCCTCGGACACACCGTGATCGGCGGCCCCGTCCAGCGCGATGCCCGCCGCCAGCACCCGGTCGATGGCCTGGCCCAGCGACGCGCGGTCGGGAAAGACGAAGGCGACATGGTAAAGCCCGGTGGTCCCCGGCGCCGGGGCCCGGCTGCCCGCGCTTTCCCAGGTGTTGAGCCCGATGTGATGGTGATAGCCGCCCGCCGACAGGAAGGCCGCCTGCGGTCCGTAGCGCTGCGTCACCTCGAACCCCAGCACGCCGGAATAGAAGGCGATGGCGCGGTCGAGATCGGCGACCTTCAGGTGAACATGACCCACGCGGGTCTCGGGGGGCAGGGGACTGGTCATGGGCGATCCTCCGTCAGGCCACCAAGGTGGCATCGGTGGTGCCTGCACGAAAGACCCATCCCCGAACAGTCCCGGTGCGCTGTTGCACCGGGTGCGCGTCTCAGAGTGCGACCGGCGGCACCATGCCCACGATGTCATAGGTCTTGCGCAGGATCGGCGCGGTGATGGCGCGCGCGCGTTCGGCCCCGCGCGTCAGGATGCGGTCGATTTCGTCCGGGGCCGCCATGAGCCGCGCCATCTCGCCCGAAATCGGGGCGAGCTTTGCCACCGCCAGATCGGCCAGCATCGGCTTGAATTCCCCGAATTGCCGCCCGCCCACGTCGCGCAGCACCTCCTCGGCCGACTGGTCGTTCAGCGCGGCATAGATGTTGACGAGATTGCGCGCCTCGGGTCGGCCCTCCAGCCCCTTGATCTCGGACGGCAGCGCTTCGGGGTCGGTCTTGGCCTTGCGGATCTTCTTGGCGATCGCGTCGGCATCGTCCGTCATGTTGATGCGCGCCATGTCGGACGGGTCGGATTTCGACATCTTCTTCGACCCGTCCCGCAGGGACATCACCCGCGTCGCCGCCCCTTCGATCACCGGTTCGGTCAGCGGGAAGAAATCGACCTTGTAGTCGTGGTTGAACTTGGCCGCGATGTCGCGGGTCAGCTCCAGATGCTGCTTCTGATCCTCGCCCACCGGCACATGCGTCGCGTGATACACAAGGATATCCGCCGCCATCAGCGCCGGATAGCCGAACAGGCCCAGCGAGGCGTTCTCCGAATTCTTGCCCGCCTTGTCCTTCCACTGCGTCATGCGGCCCATCCAGCCCATCCGCGCCACGCAGTTGAAGACCCAGCCCAGCTGCGCATGTTCGGGCACCTGGCTCTGATTGATGAGGATGGATTTCTCCGGATCGATCCCCGACGCGATGAAGCCCGCGCACAATTCGCGCGTGTTCTTCGTCAGGTCGGCCGGGTCCTGCCAGACGGTGATCGCGTGCAGGTCCACCATGCAATAGACCGTCTCGAACCCGCCCTGATCTTGCATGTCGACGAAGCGCTTGATCGCGCCAAGGTAATTGCCGAGCGTCAGCCCGCCCGAAGGCTGGATCCCGGAAAACACGCGCGGGGTGAACTTGGGGTCGGACATGGGCGCACTCGCGGCTGGAAAAACGGACCGCTGTCGCTTACCCATGGGGTCAGGCGCCGTCAAGAAGCCCCCAAGGAAAGGCCCCCCGCATGAGCAGCCCCGAAGCCGAGGCCCCGGTCAATCCCCTGCCGCCTGCGGTGGTGATCCTCTTCCTCGCCATCGTCGCGATCGAGGCGTGGTTCTCGCTGGCCGAACAGGGGCTCATCGGCGACGCCTTCGCCGTCGGCTGGCGGATCGAGGCGCTGCGCGACTACGGCTTCAGCGTGCAGGTCTTCGACTGGATGCGCGAAACAGGACGCTGGCCGCCCGAACACCTGATGCGCTTCTTCACCTACAGCTTCATCCACGGCTCGCTCACCCATGCCGCCTTCGCGGGCGTCATCCTGCTCGCCATGGGCAAGATGGTGGCCGAATCCTTCGGCCAGATGCGCATGCTGGCGATCTTCCTTGTCTCGGGCGCGGGCGGCGCGCTGGCCTATGCGATGCTCGCCCCGGACGGAACGCTCCTCTTCGGGGCCTTCCCCAATGTCTACGGCCTGATCGGCGGCTTCACCTACATCCTCTGGACCAACCTGCGCGATCTCGGCCAGAACCAGTCCCGCGCCTTCGTCCTGATCGGCTTCCTCATGGGGATACAGCTCGTCTTCGCGCTCCTCTTCGGCGGCGACAACAGCTGGATCGGCGACGTCGCGGGCTTCGTCACGGGCTTCGCGCTGTCCTTCGTCCTCGCGCCCGGCGGCTGGGCCGCGATCCTGCGCCGCCTGCGCCAGCAGGACTAACGCCTCACCGCCCGCCGGAACTCCGACAGCCGGAACGCCCCCAGCACATGCCCGGCGGCGAAATAGACGGCCATCCCCCCCGCCACCAGCACCACCAGCGCCAGATACCGCACGCCCCCCGCCGCCAGCAGATCGTCCATCGCCCACGCGGCGGCCCAAAGCACCCCGCCCATCACCCCCGACGCCAAGGCGATCCGCGGCAGGCGTGCCCAAGCCCGCGCATCCAGCGCCGCGACCTCGCCCATCCCGCGCGCGCCCCGCGCCAACTGCCACACCATCGCCCAGGACGCGACCGTCGTGCCCAAGGCCGCCCCGATGAAGCCGAACGCCCAAGCCCCCGCCACCGCCACGACCGCATTCACCCCCATCGCCACCAGCGCAAACCGGAACGGGCTGCGCGTATCCTCGCGCGCGAAATACAAAGGCTGCAGCACCTTCTGCAGCACGAAGGCCGGCAGGCCCAGCCCATAGACCGCCACCGCCAGCGCCGTCGCCGCGATATCCGCCTCGCCGAAGGCCCCGCGCCCGAACAGGACCGACACAAGCGGCACAGGGATCGCCACCAACGCCACCGCCGCAGGCAACGTCAGCATCATCCCGAACTCGGACGCGCGCGAATAGGCATCCCGCCCGCCCGCGTCATCCCCCGCCTTCAGCCGGCGCGACAGATCGGGCAAAAGCACGATCCCGATGGCGATCCCCACGACCCCCAAGGGCAACTGATAGAGCCTGTCCGCAAAACTCAGCCACGCGATCGCCCCGTCAAAGAACGACCCCACCTGCCGCCCCACCAGCAGGTTGATCTGCACGACACCCCCCGCCAGCAGCGCAGGCCCCGCGATGATGACCAGCCGCCGCATCTCGGGCGTCCAGCGCGGAAGCCGCAGCACCGGGGCCAGCCCCGCCCGCGCCGCCGCGTACCAGACCAGCGCCAGCTGCGCGACACCCGCCACCACCACCGCGACCGCCAGATAACCGCCATGCCGCAGCCCCTGCAGGCCCTCCGCCCCCTCGGGCGCGCCCGCCTCCGCCACGACCAGCGCGATGACGAGGATCAGGTTCAACAGCACCGGCGCCGCCGCCGCCGCCGCGAACCGCCCCGTCGCGTTCAGCACCCCGGACATGAGCGCGGCAAGCGAGATGAACAGGATATAGACGAACGCGATCCGCCCGAAATCGACGGCCAGCCCGAACCGCACGTCGCCCGCGAACCCCCCCGCCATCGCCAGCACCAAGGCCGGCATGAAGATCACCGCCACCACGCTCAGCACCACCAGCACGAAGGCCAGCCCCGCGAATGCGTCCGACGCGAACCCCCGCGCATCCTCCCCCGCCTCGAACTTCTTGGAATAAAGCGGCACGAACGCCGTGTTGAACGCCCCTTCGGCAAAGAACCGGCGGAACATGTTGGGAAGCGAGAACGCGACAAGGAACGCCTCGGCCACCGGCCCCGACCCAAGATAGGCCGCAATCAGGATATCGCGCACGAACCCCATGACCCGGCTGACCAGCGTCCAGACCCCCACGGTGAGAAAACCTGCGATCAGTCGGATCGGTTTCATGGAGGTGTCCCTGCCCGCGCCCCTGCCGGGGTGTTGGGGGAGGCTTCTACAGGGGATTCAGGAGGGGCGGAAGGGGTGGGGGGAGAACCTACAGCTGGAGAATCTTGGTCAACACCGCCGCTATGAACGTACTGCAGCCGTAGACGCTTCTCCCTACGTGAAAAAACGTCAAATTTCACCAGCTTCTTTGAGGAGCCTTATGTAATCTGCTTGGGACACGTTGCACTCGGCAAGTCCAATAAAATTCTTGGTGGTTAGCTTGCACTGGCGCGCCATCTTTGAAACAAGGTCATCACCCAGTACTTTGTACTTGCTGCCATGGCTAACTTGGGTTCGAATGTGAGTTTTCTTTCCTTCATGATGGAGATGATAAAAAATGTGTTTTCTGTCATCTGTCTCAAGAAACCCCTTTCGGGGAAGATTTTCCTGAACTTTGGCGCGCTCCAAATTCATTCAGAAATTTCCTTAAACAGTTTTTTTAGCTCGGCCTTGAGCAGGCGAGCTTTCGGGGCAAGATTGCCATCGTCTTCTTGGGCTATATTTCTCCAAAGAAAATCAAGCTCAGCCTCCAAGGCATCTACCAAATCGGATCTGGTATAAGCGGCATGATCAATGCCAAGCTCGTCAAGCTTCGCAAAGTATGTCTGCTTGTCCTCGCTTAGTTCGACTGTAACGCGAAGATTGTTTAGCTCATTGGGCTTGAGATAATTTGGAAGAAGCTCAATGAGGTAAATGTCATCGATGTTGACGGGATGCACTTCTTGAACATCTGTAATTCTCTGTGGAATTCCATTTTCATCAAGCTCAATTGTCCCAACAACTTGGATGAGATCGCGCGCATTCTCTAAGAGCACAGGCTCAATATCTTCTTCATACAAACAGCTGATCAGGCGCCCCGTGCTTGGTAAGAGTAGTGAAAGCTTGCGCTCTTTGAAATCAACCTTGTTGAAATATCCCGTCACGATTGAGTGTGTGCCTGGAGATAGGCGGGCCTGCTGAAGCCGCTCAAGCGAATCTATCGCTGATGTGCTGTCGACGATAACATTACGTGCTTTGTCCTCAATAGAAAGGCGATACTGATTACCTTGTCCAAAAAACATCTTGCCAAGTGATGCAAGAATTGGTGTGCGAAACGCAGAGTCGACAACCGTTCTGTTGAAATTATGCTCGTCCGCGTTAGAAATTGAAGCCAGTAAGTCTCGGGTTATCTTTGCGACTTCCGCAGCATCTTCTGGGCTAAAGAGGCTGCGATCTCTTTCTGCAATAAAGGTGGGCTGATAAAAACTGCCCGCCTCTGACGTGGCGCAATGTAGTTGAAAGCGTTCTTCGATATCGCGAGTAACGCGAGCGCGTGTCTTTATCTCTCTACCTTCGTTCATCATGGCGACGAGGTAGATCGTTCGCTGCAATCCTTCCAAAGCTTGAACAAGGTTATGCACCGGAAGCACATGTGCTCCCTCGCCATCATGCCTTGGCTCAAAATGTAGGCCGAAGAACGTCTCTTGTTCGTGATCCACTTGCAGCAACCTCCAACGCAGTCATACATCACCTCGAGTGAAGTCGCCATTGGAAAGTACTGAAAATGCGCTACCCAGTAGGGGGGCGGCGCGCCAATGTCACGGTCCCAGTATGGTTAAGTTTAGCCACAAACTTCGTCAGGTCAGCCAGCAGCCGCTCGGCCGCCAACCCATCATCAACCCGAGTTTCCCTTTACCTCATTGGCCGGTCAAACACCCCCCCACCCCTTAACAAACCCTTACCCCGCCTCTGTAACCCCTTGAAATCATTGGGGGCCCAAGGCGTCCCATCGTGGGACGCCCCCGGACGGACTCCGGGCCCACTGGCCGGACGGCCCGCGCGGACTACCTCGCCCCCATGCGGCCCATCACCCTCCTCCTCATCCTCGCCGGACAGCCCGCGCTGGCCTGGGAGTTCACCCCCGGCCTGCCCTGCCGCCTCACCCACGACACCGGGGCGGCGCAGGTCGAACTGACCTTTGATCCCACACAACCCCTTTACACGATCACAATCCGCCGCCCCGCCGCCTTGCCGGACGCGCCCGTCTTCTCCATGCGGTTCGAAGGGGCGGCGGGCCTCACCATCTCCACCAACCGCCACGTCCTGTCCGACGGCGCAAGCGCCCTCACCGTGACGGACACAGGGTTCGGAAACGTGCTGGACGGCCTGCAGTTCAACCGCACCGCCACCGCCGTGATCGGAGACGAAGAGATCACCTTCCCGCTGGACGGCGCCACTGACCCCGTCGCCGCCTTCCGCGCCTGCCGGGTCGACCCGTCCGTCTAGGACGCGGGCCGCTCCGCCCAGCCCGCGAAGATCCGCTCGAGCAGGACCACGACGTAGTAGAGAACGATCCCCAGAAACGCGAGCGCGATCAGAACCGCGAACATCAGCGGGTAATCCGAGTTCGTCTTGCCGCTGTCGAACAGCGCCCCCAGCCCGCGGCCATGCGGCGACACGATCTCCATCAGGTTCGTCCCGATGAAGGCCAGCGTGACCGCCACCTTCAGCGCCCCGAAAAACTCCGGCAGCGTCTTGGGCAGCGCGATCTTCCAGAAGATCGTCGTCTGCGACGCGCCGAGCGAGCGCAGGATATCGCGGTATTCAGGCTCCAGCGTCGACAGCCCGATCGACACCGACACCGCGATCGGAAAGAACGAGATCATAAAGGCGATCAGGATCGTGTTGAAATCGTGCTGCCCCACGAACATCAGCGCTACGATGGGCACCACGGTCGCCTTTGGGATCGCGTTGAACCCCACCAGCAGCGGATAAAGCGCGTCGCGCATGGTGCGCGAGAACCCCATCACCATGCCGACCAGAATGCCCACGATCACGGCCAGCACCAGCCCCACCACCGTGCGCCACAGCGTCTGCCAGCCCATGACGAGGAACAATTCCCAATACCGCGCATAGGCCGCCGGCAGGTCCGACGGTGAGGCCATGAGGTAATTGGGCCAGTCATTCGCCCAGACCAGAAGTTCCCACAAGATCAGGAACACCACGACGGCGGCGATGGGCGCCACCACCGCGCGGCTGGTCAGCGCGCCGATGAAGCCCACACCTTTCGGCGTGCGTGCGGCGGTCAGGCTTTCGGGGACATAGGCCATGGCGCGTCTCCTGTCATTCCGCGGCTTCGCGGCGGTCGCGGCCCTGCGCGACGGCGATCTGGTGGCGCAGCGTGTTCAGCATTTCCGCCGCCGGGGGGGTGTAGAGCATCTCGATATCCCGGCGGCCCTTGGTCGGCATGTCGAGCACGAACTGGGTGCGGGCGGGCCGCCCCGACAGGACCACCACCTGATCGGCCAGATAGATCGATTCCCGCAGATCGTGGGTGATGAGAACGCCGGTGAAGGGTTCCTTTTCCTTCAACGCATGCATGATCTGCCAGAGATCCTCGCGCGTGAAGGCGTCGAGCGCGCCGAAAGGTTCGTCTAGGATCAGCACCTCGGGCTGGTGGATCAGCGCCCGGCAGAGCGAGGCGCGCTGGCGCATGCCGCCAGACAGCTCGGACGGGCGCTTGTCCTCGAAGCCCGAAAGGCCCACGAGGTTCAGCAGATGCCGCGCGCGGTCTTCGGCCTGCGCCTTGCTCAGTTTCGTGGGCACGATTTCCAGCGGCAGAAGCACGTTCTTCAGGATCGTGCGCCATTCCAGCAAGACGGGGTTCTGGAACGCCATGCCCACCGTCGCGCGGGGAGAGGTGACGCGGGCGCCGTGCAGCCAGACTTCGCCCTGATCCGGTTTCATCAGCCCCGCGATCAGCCGCGTCAGGGTGGACTTGCCGCAACCCGACGGGCCGACGACGGCGACAAAGCCGCCTTCGGGCACCGACAGGTCCAGCCCGTCAAGCACGGGAAGCGGCCCGCTGTCGGTGCGGTAGGCGTGGCGCACGCCCTTGATCTCGATGAGGTTGGTCATCCGCTGTCCCCCGGGGGTGGCGCGGCGGTGATCCCGCCGCGCCGGTCCTTGCATCAGTTCACCTTGAAGCCGCCTTCGGGCAGATAGGCGTCGGTGAAGTACAGGCTCGCATCCGGCGCGTTCTTGAACTCGTAGGTCTGGCCGATCTGGACCAGCGCACGCTCCATCCGCGCGGGGTCGATCCCGCCCATGCCGTTGGCCTTGACCCAGTCGGTCAGGACGTTCTGGTCCAGCGCCATCTGCAGGCGTTCCTGTTCAAGTGCGGGGTCGGCGGCGGGGTTGCGCGCGACCAGCGCCGTGATGCCCGCGGCCGGATCGGCGGCGGCATCCATCCAGCCCTTGGCGACGGCGCGCAGGAAGGCTTCGACCGTCTCGCCGTTCTGGGCCGCCCAGTCGGTGTTCACGAGGATCGCATTGCCGTAAAGCTCCAGCCCGTGATCGGCCATCAGGATGTTGGAGATGTCATCGGCCGGAACGCCAAGGCGCTTGAGGTTCAGGACGGACGAGAAGGAAAAACCGGTGACCGCGGCGACCTTGCCTTCGGCCAGCATGGGTTCGCGCGTGGGAAAGCCCAGCGGTTCTACCGTGATCGCGGCCACGTCGAGGTTGTTGGCGGTCGCGAAGGCGGGGAACTGCGCCCAGGCGCCATCCGGGGGCGGGGCACCCAGCACCCGGCCTTCGAGGTCCTTCGGCGTTTCGATGCCCAGCGACTTGCGGCCCACGATCGCGAAGGCGGGCTTGTCGTAGATCATCATGACAGCGGTGACCGGCGCGCCCGGGTTCTGGTCGAGGAACCGTTTCACCGAGTTGATGTCGCCGAACCCGATGGGGAAGGCGCCGGTGGCGATCTTCGGGATGGTGTTGACCGACCCGTCCCCGGCCTCGATCGTGACGTCAAGCCCTTCGGCTGCGAAATGGCCATTGTCGAGCGCGAGGAAATAGGGCGCGGCGGGGCCTTCGAAACGCCAGTCCAGCGCGAAGGGAAGCTTGGTCTGGGCGGTGGCAACCGACGCTGCGAAAAGCCCGGCGGCGATCAAGAAAGCACGGTGGAGCAAGGGAACCTCCTCATGGGTGTTATGTTCGGCGACTGGGCGCTGTGTGTAAGCGCTCTGACCGCCAAGGGAATGCGGCGCCGTCGCGCGATATCCGATGCAGGTTAGCGTTGCACACCGATTCAGCAAGCCCCGGCATGTCTGCCCGGAAATGCGGCAGGACCAGTGGGGTCAGCCGCGAAAGCCGCTGCGCAGGATCACCGGCACGATCAGGTCCTCTTCATCCGTCAGATGCCGGTCGAGAAGGCGCGCGAAGACGTCCAGCCTGTCGCCGAACGCGCCCGCCGATCCGCCCTTGAGCACGGCGTTCGCGCCCTCGGCCAGATCGTGCAGCGCGCCGTCCATCGCATGGTGATCGGCGTCGAGCAGGTCGAACCCGTGTTGCAGCCGCGTGTCGATGCGGGCGAGGCCGGGGAAATATTGCTGGTCCTCGATCTGGTGGTGACTATGCAGCTCGCCCACCAGCATGGACCCGAACCGCGACAGCCGCGGCGCATAGGCTTTCGCGTCGATCCGCCGGTCGGCAAGGGCGCGCTGATCGGTCTGCAGCAGATCGAGCAACTGCCGGAACATCCCGTGACGGTCCAGCCAGAACTGCACCAGTCCGGCGAAACCGGGATGGCCGGACCAGTCAGCGCGCGGCAGGTCACGCAGCAGCACCTGCAGGTCGGCAGGCAGGCCTTCGCGGGCTGACAGGGAAAGATCGGTCATGGCCTGCCAGCTAGGGCAGCGCGACCTGCTCGGCAAGGGCGCTCAGCGGAACTCGACCAGATGGGCGGACACTTCGACATGAAGAAGCCGCAGCGCGCGCGATATCTTGGTCAGGCGGGCCCTGTGCGCGGTCAGTGCCGCGCGCAGCTCGCGCCGCTTCGCTCCGACCATGCGGCGGCCTTCGATCCGGGCCTGAAGGGGCAGCGCATGCGCTTCGATCTGAGCGACGCGCGCCAGCAGGAGGCCGAGCCGGTCATATTCGGCGCGTAGAACGGCTTCGTCCTGCAGGTTGAGACCTTCGGCTTGCAGCCTCGACAGCCGCGCGGCGCCGTTGCGGTGATCATCAAGGATGGCCTCGATCCGGTCACCCAGCCGCGCCAATCGCCGCCATAAGCGGTTGGGCCCGTTCGCGGCCTGCCGGGCCATCCGCCGGTCCACCCCGCCGATCTGCATCAGTCGGCTTCCCTGACGCCACATGATGCGGCCAAGCCGGTCGGACCAAAGGCCGATCGGGGTATCTTCGCGCAAGGCGGGTGGCGGGGACGGGTCGCTGAGATAGGACATGAAAAGGAAACGTGTTGCGGTGACTGGTTACGGTAGGCGGGTCCGGTCGCGGGACGCCCCGCGCAGGCATGATGGTAAACAGATTATTGCGGCCAAAGTTGGGCATCTGACGCGATATCGCGTCAGTTTCCACGCCCCGCTTCGATTTCCCGGGCGATTTCGCTGGCCCATTCGCCGATCACTGGGATGAAGTTGATCTGTCCCAGTGACCAGACCACCATCGACAGAAGCACCGAGGCCCCGACGACGGTGCCAAGGCCGAAGGCCAGCCCGCGCGCGAAATTGAACGCCAGAAGCCGCGGCAGGGAATTGTGCAGGCGGATGAACCTGTGGCTGTTCAGCCTTTCCAGTTCCACGCGCAGCGCGGCAAGGTCATGGTCGGGTCCGTCGGGCAAGGGCGCCTCCCTGTCAGAGACGTCCAGCTTAGGCCGGAACGGGCGTGGCATGCAAAGGCATCGCGGATCAGCGCAGGGTTTCCAATGCCGCGGCGATGGGCAGGAAGAAAGGCATTTCCTCGGGCGCGGCATTCAGGATGTTGACGCGCGCCTCCTCGATCAGCGCAAGGGTGAGCGCGTCTAGCTCCGGTATTGCCGCGGCCCTCACTGCGCGCAGGCGCGTGCCGTCATGGGACAGCCGCGCGCCATCGGGGTCTTCGACCGAGCGTACCCACTGATCGAGCCTGCGGCTCATCCGGGTTAGGGCGACCTCCACCTCCCAATAGGCGGCATTGTTCGAAAGTTTCCGCGCCGCGTGGCGCGCAGCGGCGCGCACGCAGTCGTGGAAAAAGGTCTTGGGCACCTCTTTGCAGCCGACCAGATCGTCGTGAAGGTCTTCGGCGACGCGGGCCGTCTGCACCGGGTCCAGACCCGCCCAGTCCCGGCCCTGCGCCAAGACCGGCCCCGCCGCAAGGCAGGCGAGGACCACCAGCGCAAGCCGTGCGCGCCGTTTCATCGCAGGACGTGGACGGCGCAGGCCGCGTGGCGCACCACCTGCGAAGCCGTCGATCCCAGAAGAACCTCCTGCATGCCCGGCCGGTGCGAGGCGATGACGATCAGATCGACCTCATGCGCCTCGGCCCAGTCGAGAATGGATCGTCCCGAATGCCCTTCGATCAGCACGAAGCTGGCCCCCGGCACGCCTTCGGCCAGCGCCGACAGCTCGGCCGTCAGTGCCGCCTTCGCCTCGTCCCGGTACCCTTCGGGAAGATAGTTGATCGCGTAGCCCGGCAGCTGTTCCATCACGTGTAGAAGCGTGATCGTCGCATCCTCGGCCGCAAGGCGGCGGGCGATGGTGATTGCCGGTGTGATGGCGCGGTCGCCTTCGAAGGCGATCGGGACAAGGATGTTGGTGTACATGAGTCTGTGTTCCGTGATTTGACGAACCGAAGATGCCGCGCGCGGCCCTGCGCCGTCATTGATCCAGGTCAGGTCGGGTTTACCAATGGCGCGTGCCGGGTGCCCCCTTGATCCGGCCGGTCAGGTTGGGCGTCACCCAACCTCCGTAGAAGTCGCCCGGCTGCGGCAGGACACGGGCATCGCCGACGTGACAGGCGGTCATCAGGCCCGGATAGAAGGCGACATAACCGCCAAGCTGCCGGAACGCATCGCCGGGGCGGTCATAGCTCCACGCCGCCCGGCGCGCGCGCGCCCCGTCGACCACCACGTCGAAATACCGCGCCACGCCTTTCCATTCGCAAAAAGAGCGCCCTTCTGCCTCATCAAGGACCGCGAACACGTCTTCGCGCGGGAAGTAGTAGGTGGGCGCATGATGGGTTTCGAGGATGCGCAGCCCCCGCGCGCTTTGCGCGACCGGCAAGCCCTGCAGTTCCACCCGAAGGACCTGCAGGACAGGTTCTATCTTCGGGGGACAGGGATAATCCTGCACGTTCTCAGGCGGAAGGGGGGCGTCATCCTTCATGAGGCGCACCCGGCGCAGGGTTCGCGCAGGTCGGTTCTTTCAGGCATAGTTTCCTCCCCGGTCCCGTATGGGCACAAGGTATCACAGACTGTCGAGCTTCGCGCCGATTTCCGTGACGAGGGCCTGCACCTCTCCATGGGCGGGCGTTTTCGTCGCCTCGAGCACGGCGCGCCCCCGGCCCAGCGTTTCGGCATAGACCACGCGGTTGGCCATCTGCGCGGCCGCCACGTCGCAGCCCATCTCGGCCACCTTTTCGGCGATGTCGGCGGCCAGCCTTGTGCCCGGGCGTCCGCGCGTCATCACGATCATGGCGGGCACGTCTTCACGCGACGCCAGATACATCACCACCTCGACCGCCCAGAGATCGAGATGCGAGGTCGCGACCGGCACCAGCACGAGGTTCGCCGCCCGCAGCGCCGGGCGCAGGTCACTGTCGGCCTTGGGCGGGGTGTCGATGATGACGATGTCGAAACGTTCCGCCAGCTTGCGGCATTCATAGGTCACGCCCCAGGCGGAAGCGGTGGAAAAGTCGATCCCGCCGGGATCGCCCCCGTCGCCCTCGATCCGGGTCATGAACCAGCGCCCGGCGCTGCCCTGCGGGTCGGTGTCGACCAGCGCGACCGACCGGCCCGCCTTCGCGAAGCCCACCGCAAGGTTCACCGCCAGCGTCGTCTTGCCCGCGCCACCCTTCTGCTGGGCGATCGTGATGACATGTCCCATGCCGCCGTCCCCACATCTTTCGCTCACAATCTTCTGCAGTGCAGCATAATCGCGGCAGACGCAAAAGGCCACGGGCGAAATCGCCATGGCGCCGTTGGCGGTAAGCGGTTGTTAACCATGATGGCCGATCTTCGGCCGCATGCGCCGCCTGCTGCTTGCCCTGATCTTCGTGCTAATCGCCGCCGCGGCCCGGGCAGGCCCATGGCCGCGTGAGGCGGGCGCGGTGTTCCTTGCCACGGGCGGGACCTATCGCTTTGATCTGGCCACTGGGCTGCCTATGGCGGAAACGAAGATCCATGCAGAATACGGCCTGACCCGGCGGATCACGCTGGGCTTTGACGGATTTCAGATCGATACCGGCGTGGCGCAGGCGCTGATCTTCGCGCGGATGCCGCTGGGGCGCGACGACCGGCGGCTGAAGCTGGCGCTGGGCCTGGGGCTTGGCGGCACGCGGGCAGGGGCAGGGGCCGACTGGGCCGGGATGGCGCGCATCGGGCTTGCCGCCGGGCGCGATCACCGGCTGGGCCGGGGCGGGTGGTGGACCATCGCCGCCGCGGTCGAGGCGGATGAGGCCACCCCGCTGCCGCTGGCCCGGATCGACGCGACCTTCGGCCTTGGCCTGACGCCCCGGTTGAAGGGGCTGGTGCAGGTGGAAGGCAGCACCCGCGACAGCGCTGATGCGCAGGTCGCGCTGATCCCCGGCGTGATCTGGCGGCTCGGTCCGCGCACGCGGCTCCATCTGGGTCTTGAGGCGCGGGCGACCCGAACCTCGCGGCAGGCGGGTCTGCGTGCTGGCCTCTGGCGCGATTTCTGAGGGGGCTTGCGTGGCCCGCGCTCCGGCCTAGGCTTGCCCCATGACCGACCCGATCCGTCCCACCGATGACGAAGCGCGTGCGCTGGCGCGCGACCTGCTTGCTGCCGCCCGCATCGCCGCACTCGGCACGCTGGACGATGACGGCGCGCCGGTCGTCACGCGCATCGCCTTCGGGTGCGATGCGGAAGGCGCGGCGATGACGCTGGTGTCGGACCTGTCCCAGCACAGCCGCGCCATGGCGCGCGACCCGCGCGTGTCGCTCCTGCTGGGCGAGGTGGCGGGCAAGGGCGATCCGCTGACCCACCCGCGCCTGACGCTGCTGGCGCGCGCCGTGCCGGTGCCGCGCGGCGGCGCCGAACACGCCGCCTGCGCCGATGCATGGCTCACCACGCATCCCAAGGCCAAGCTTTACATCGGTTTCGCCGATTTCGGGTTCGTGCGCTTTGACGTGTCGGCGGGGCTTCTGAACGGGGGCTTCGGACGCGCCTACCGTCTGTCCCCCGCCGACATGGGGCTTGCACCCGCCTAGTCGATCCGCACCGACAGCCGCACATCGCCGCGATAGGCCTGCGCCCAGCGCAGTTCGACCTGGTCATTGCCCGGCCCGATCTGGCCGAAGGCATTCGGGCTCGCATACGAGATCACGTTGCTCGTGTTGCGCAGGTTGCCCGTCACCGTGACGCTGTCGACCCGCCGCGACCGGCCGCCGAAGGGCAGCCTGTCGTCGGTGCCGATGGTCCAGACCGTCGCATGTGAGCCCTGCGTGTGATCGACCCAAAGCGGGTTCGACACCTGCTCGGTGACATTGTGGTAGGAATTGCCGGTGAAATCGACATCCTTGAAGCGCGAAAAGTCGAGGTTCGCAAAACTGGTGTCCACACGTTCGACCCGGTCGATCGCCCCGTTGGTGGCGCGGAAGCGGTTGCCCGAGATGCTCACCCCGTTGAGGAAATGCCCCGCGCCATGCGGGCGCACAACGATGAAGCTGAACCAGGGCGCCACGTTCGAACACAGGAAGATGTTGTTCGTGATGGTGACCGCCGCGAAGGAAAAGCCCCCCGTAAAGGCGGGTGACTGTTCCCATTCGTTGGTCCATTCGATGAAGGTGTTGTCGACATAATTCCCGTCGATGATCGTGCTGTTGTAATTCGACGTAAGCACGATCCCGCCGGTGCGCACGCCCTGCGGCAGTTCATCGCCCTGGAAGAAGTGGTTGCCCAGGATCAGGGTATTCGATCCGCCCAGCACCGCGAAATGCCGGAACCGGGTGGCGCGGTTGTCGCGCAGTTTCACGTCGTTGGCCGCAGCATTGAGCGCGATGCTCACGCGCTGCGCGACATTGGCATCGTCTTCGTTCGACAGGAACTGGCAGCGGTCGATCAGCATGCCCTGGCAGCCTTCGCCGATCGAGGTCAGCCCGCGGTCCCGCGGCCGCGAAATGAAGCAGTCCTTCAGGTGGAAGATCAGCCCTGCAGGGGCGAGCATGACGCCGCTCGCCTCGCCGCGGCACTGGAACTCGATGTTTTCGAGCGAGAATTTCGACAGCGACGAAAACCCGGAAAAGTCGAGAAGATAGCGGAAGCGCCGGAAGGTGAAGGTCTGCGTGCCCGCGGCATCGAAGAGCGGCGCGTTCAGCGTGATCGTCTGCTGACCCACGTTCTTGGAGCGCACATAGACCTCGCGCCCGACGCCCGCGCCCTGCACAAGCGCGCCCACGGGGATGTTCGCCACGTTCACCACGTTCGTCAGGGTGCGCGGGTTCGACGGGGTGTAGCTGGCCTGCGAGGTGACGACCTGCGTCGCCCAGGGCGCGCTGCCTTCGGCCTCGAACTGGCCGTTGCGGATGACGCGGCGGGTGGAAAAGCTCGTGCGGTTCGGCACCGCCGCCTGCATGTCGACCGGCCCGCTCAGGCTGACGCTGCGCCCACCCATGTCGAGCGATTCGTGATCGGCATTGTTCAGAAGCGCCTGAAACGCCTTGCGGAAGGCGGTTTCCTCGTCGCCGAAGGCGGATATGTAGCTGGGCAGATCGAAGGACTTGTTGAGGATCAGGATGCGGTCGGCGGGCATCGTCACCGTGCCCTCGAAGAGGACCGGGTTGTCGATCGTCACGTTTGACGCCAGCCGGTAGGTGCCGGCAGGCACGAACACGCGGCGGCCCTGTGCCGCGGTGTCGGCGGCCTCGAAGGCGGCGCTGTCGTCGGTGGTGCCGTTGCCCAGCGCGCCATAGTCGCGCACGTCGACCTGAGAGATCATGTCGCGCAGGAAGACTGCGGTCACGTCCTCGACCTCGATGTCGTCGATGCGCACGACGCCGCCATTCGGACCCGTCAGGTCAAGCCCGACATGGGCATAAAGCGCGCTGCGCCCCCAGGCCATGTCGACGCCGGGCCGCGACCCGGTGCCGAGGATCGCGCTGACCTCGACCACCTCGCCATAGGTGGAAAGCGTGCGTGCGGGCCCGGTGGTGACGACGCCCGGCACCACCTGTCCGCCCGCGCCCCCGGCCCAGGCGGCGATGCGGACATCGGGCAGGTCGCCCGACACCGCCTTCACCCGCGCGCGCACCTGCAGATAGCAGCCCGGCAGGATCGGCGTCTGGCCCATATGGCGCAGTTTCTGCGTCGCTTGCGTCTTGAGCAGTTCGAGGCAGCCGCCGAAATCCTGATCGGCTGCCACAAGCCCCGCATTGGGATCGCCCGCATAGGTGTCCGACCCGGGCACCCCGTCGCCGCGCGCCCAGACATTGAGCCCGTTGCCGAAGGCAGGCGGCATGAAGGTGATGCCGTCGGTGATCGCCTTGTTCATCGCTGTCCCTTTCCCGAAAATCGCCGCAGGGGCGGTTCGGGACAGGGCTAGGGTATCGGCGTTAAGGCTGCTCTGCCCGACCGTGACGGCGCGGGCGCAACGCGCGTCTCAGGCGGTCGCGGGGGGCGCCTGCAGAATGCGCACGCCGTTGATCTTCCAGCCCTCTTCCGTCTCGATCATCTGGTATTCGAGGACATGCAGCCGCCCCTCGCCGTCGCGGATCTGCACGCGCTGGAACAGAAGCCCCCCGGTCTCGGCCAGATCAAGGAAGGTCACCTCGGCCGGGCGCCAGACCATCGGGTATCCGCCCTGTACCATGCGCCCGAAATTGTCGGGCGTCTGGAAGATGCCCTGTATGTTGGGACTGGCATAGGTGAAGGCGCGCTCGAAATCGTCGGCCTTGAAGGCCTCGAGCTGCGCGCCGATCGTCGCCTCGATCTCGTCGCTTTGGGCATGGGCCGCGCCCGCAAGGCCCAGCATCAGGGCAAGTGTCAGCAGAAACGCGCGCATGTCCCACCTCGTCACGATCGGGTTATGCGGAAAACTAGCGGCATGCGGGCGCGAGGCAAGCCGGTCCCGTCGCCCCTGTCTTCCTCTCGCTTCAAATATCCCGGGGAGTGCGAGGGGCAGAGCCCCTCGCGGCTCAGACGAGCTCGCCCGCGAGCGCCCGGTCGATCAGCGCGATGGTTTCCTTCACGCCGTAAAGCGCGATGAAGCCGCCGAAGCGCGGGCCCTGGCTCGCCCCCAGAAGCACCTCGTAAAGCGCGGTGAACCAGTCGCGCAGCGGCTCGAACCGGTCGCGGCCCACGGCATAGACGATGGATTGCAGCGTCTCGTCGTCGGTCGGGCCGTCATGGGCGGCCAGTGCGGCGCGCAAGGCGCCCAGCGCCTCGCGTTCCGCATCGCTGGGCGCGCGGAAGGTCTTCGTGGGCTTCACGAAGTCGTTGTAGTAACGCACCGCGAAACCCGCCGCCTGGTCGAGATCGGGATGCGTGCCGGGGCTGGCCTCGGGCGCATAGCGGCGCAGGAACCCCCAAAGCGTTTCCTTGTCTTCTGCGCCCGCCACGCCGGCCAGGTTGAGAAGCATCGCGAAGGGCACGGTCAGCGTGCTTTCGGGCACGTCGCCGCCATGGATGTGCCAGACGGGGTTGTTCAGCTGCTGGTCCGGCGTCTGGGCAGGGTATGCGCGCAGTTGCTGGTGGTATTCGTCGAACGCCTTCGGGATCACGTCCCACCAGAGCCGCTTGGCGGTCTTGGGCTTCTGGAACATGAAATAGGACAGCGACTCGGTCGAGGCGTAGGTCAGCCATTCGTCGATCGACAGCCCATTGCCCTTCGACTTGGAAATCTTCTGGCCCTGCTCATCAAGGAACAGCTCATAGGTGAAGTGTTCCGGCGCCTTTTCGCCCAGGATTTCGCAGATCGCGTCGTAGATCGGCGTGTTGGTGGAATGGTCCTTGCCATACATCTCGAAATCCACGCCGAGTGCTGCCCAGCGCGCGCCGAAATCGGGCTTCCACTGCAGCTTGACGTTGCCGCCTGTGACGGGAAGCGTCCATTCGCGCCCAGTCTCGTCGTCGAAGGTGATGGTGCCGTCCTTGGCGTTCACCTCTTTCAGCGGCACGTAAAGCACGCGCCCCGTCTCGGGATGGATCGGCAGGAAGACCGAATAGGTCTGCTGGCGTTCTTCACGCAGCGACTTGAGCATGACCTTCATGATCGCGTCATAGCGTTCGGCGGCGCGCAGGAGGATCGTGTCGAACTGGCCCGACTTGTAGAAGTCGGTCGCGCTGATGAATTCGTATTCGAACCCGAAGGTATCGAGGAACCGGCGCAGCATGGCGTTGTTGTGGTGGCCGAAGCTTTCGTACTGGCCGAAAGGATCGGGCACGCTGGTCAGCGGCTTTTGCAGGTGATCGCGCAGCATGCCCGGATTGGGCACGTTCTCGGGCACCTTGCGCATGCCGTCCATGTCATCGGAAAAGCAGATCAGCCGCGTGGGGATGTCGCTGATTTCCTGAAAGGCGCGGCGGATCATGGATGTGCGCGCCACCTCGCCGAAGGTGCCGATATGCGGCAGGCCGGACGGGCCATAGCCCGTCTCGAACAGGACATGGCCCTTTTCGGGCGGGGCCTTTTCATAGCGTTTGAGAACGCGGCGCGCTTCCTCGAAAGGCCAGGTCTTGGCGGCAAGGGCGGCGTCGCGCATCATGGTCATGATCGGGGTTCCCGGGGGTTTGGCCGCGGGCTGTGCGCGGCAATGCGCCGCTTCCTATTGTGCAGGCGGGCGGGCGTCAATATTTTCGCTGCGACCGCGAAACCCCGAAGGACGCCTGTGATGCCCGATTCCGACCTCCGCGTGCTCAGTCCGCAGGATTGCCTTGTCGCGGTGATGATCGCCGTCTCGGCCTCGGACGAGGATCTGCGCACGGCCGAACTGGTCAAGATCCAGTCGGCGGTCAACATGCTGCCGGTCTTCTCGGACTACGACATCGACCGTATGCGGGAAGCCGCGCAGGTCGTTTTCGACCTGTTCGATCAGGAAGACGGGCTTGACGCGCTCTTCGGGCTGGTGCGGCAATATCTGCCCGAACGGCTGTACGAGACCGCCTATGCGCTGGCCTGCGACGTGGCCGCGGCGGACGGCACGCTCAACGAAAGCGAACTGCGCCTGCTCGAGGAAATCCGCTACGAGCTCAACATCGACCGCCTGCATGCCGCTGCGATCGAACGCGGCGCGCGGGCGCGGCACGTGACCTAACCCCCATAGGCCGCCACCCAGCGTTCGATCAGCGCCTGCTGCAGGCGTTTCGCCTTGCCGTTCCAGCTGCGCGCCCCCCGCGGCGCCTCACGTTCGTCGCGCGCGATGCGGTCGCGCTGGTCGGTGTCGGCCACGAAAATCGCGAAGGCAAGGTCGCGTCCCCCCGGCGTGGCCACATAGCCCCCCAGCCCCGACACGAAGTTGAGCGTGCCCGTCTTCGCTGCGACCTGAACGGGGGTGTTCTTCATCACGCGGCCACGGTCGTCGCGCAACGCAAAATCCTTCAGGATCGGCCGCAGCAGGCCCTGCCGGTGCACCTGCGCCAGCGCAAGTGCCAGATCCTCGGCTGTCATGCGCGATCTGTCCCCCAGCCCCGAATGATCGACAAGGTCCGCCGATCCGATGCCCAGCCGCGTGGCGGCCCAACTGCTCATCGCGCGACCCGATGCGGCAAGGTCACGGGGCGATCCGCCCCGCGCGACCGTCGCGGCAAGGCCGACCATCTCGGCCGTGATGTTGGTCGAGAAATGCAGCATGTCGCGCAAGATGCGGCCCAGCGGGTCGCTGTAATGCTGGGCGA
The DNA here is from genome assembly GCA_018401465.1 of Aestuariivita sp. GTDB lineage: Bacteria > Pseudomonadota > Alphaproteobacteria > Rhodobacterales > Rhodobacteraceae > JAGYKE01. The sequence goes on along the minus strand of JAGYKE010000005.1, from coordinate 1,102,361 downwards.
TGACAGTGCCACCCGGCAGGCTGCCCCGGGTTGGCTTGGGGGCCTTCAGCACGATCCCCTGCGACCGCGCCAGAGTGCGGAAGACATCGCCCGCATAGGTGGCAGAATTGCGCACAGGCAGCCAGCGCGCCCCGCTGTTGCCCAGCGCGCTGGCCGCGACGCTCCAATCGTCGATCCCGTCGCGGTCGGCATAGCTGTAGACGGGCAGGTCGCGGTTCGCGAGGCGCATGCGCGCGCTGGCCACTTCCGGGCGCAGGCTGTCGCTGCGCGCGTCCATCGTCAGGGCATAGCCCTGGCCCGCGCGCTTCCATTCGAAATGCACCCGATTGAAGTTGAGCGCGAGCCCCGAGACCGAAGGGCTGTAGCCGACGTGATCGGGTTGGTCTGGATCGATGCTGCCGACATAGGGCAGCGCGCCGTCCCAGGCGATGAAGTCGCCGCGCATCTCGCGCACGCCGGCCTGCTTTAGCGCCCGCGCAAGCGCCGCGAGGTTATCGGTGCCAAGCGTCGGATCGCCACCGCCGGCCAGCACCAGATCGCCCTGAAGCACGCCGTTCGATATCGGCCCGGTGGCGATGAGCCGCGTCTGGAACCGGTGTTCGGCCCCCAGCGCATCAAGCGCATAAAGCGCCGTCACCGCTTTGGCGACGCTGGCAGGCGGCAGGGGTGTGCGGCCATCGAGGCTTTCGACGATGCGTCCGCTCTGCAGGTCTGCCACCGCATAGCCGAGCTGTCCCGACAGCCCGGAGGAAGAGAACAGCGCCTCGGGGGCGGGCAGGGGGGCCTTGCCGCCCAAGGCCGCCGCCGCGCTACGCGCCTGCGGGCGCAGCGACACGCTGGGCGCATTGGCAAGGGCAGGACTTCCCAGCGCCACAAGCGCCAGCGCTCCCGAAACCCATCGGCGTGAAACCCTGCGAACCATGGGCAGAGTTAACCACATGCCGGGGGGCCGGGAAAAGGGGCCAGTCAGCCCTGCGGAGATGGCACCGACCAGCCGCCCCGTGCGCGGATCGATGACGACGACAGCGGCGACATGGGCACGTTGAGGAAACACCAGGCGGGTGCCGCGGCCCGACCCAGAAGCGGCGCGCCCGCGGCGGGGATGCGGGCATGCGCGAAGGCGCGGGCCGCGGGCGACATTCGCGCCGAAATCCGGTCGCCCGGCCGCGCCAGCACGCCTACGGGAACCGACCCCATGATCTGGCGCCAATCCTGCCAGTGATGGAACTGCGCAAGGTTGTCGGCCCCCATCAGCCAGACGAAGCGCACGCCGGGATAGCGCGCGCGCAAACGTGCCAGCGTCTGGGCGGTGTACCGCGTGCCCAGACGCGCCTCGATATCCGTCACCATCACCCGCGGATGACGCATCAGCGCGCGCGCATGGTCCATCCGCAACGCCAGTGGCGCGGGCCCGCGCGCCTTCAGCGGGTTGCCCGGCGACACCAGCCACCACACCCGGTCCAGCCCGAAGCGTTTGAGCGCCTCGCGCGTGATGTGGACATGCCCGGCATGGGCCGGGTCGAACGACCCGCCCAGAAGCCCGATGACCTGTCCCGGGCGTGCGATGGGATCGCCGCTGCGCATGGCGAGCAATTGGCCGGGATCGCGGGGTCTTGTCAAACACGCATCCCGCATTGCCCCGGGCTTCGCCCGTCGTTATCTAGACGCAGATCCGATCCACGCCTTGACCCGGGAGCGCCCAATGGCCGCGTATCAATACGTCTATCACATGCACGGGGTGTCAAAGACCTATCCCGGCGGCAAGAAATGTTTCGAGAACATCAACCTCAATTTCCTGCCCGGCGTGAAGATCGGCGTCGTCGGCGTGAACGGATCGGGTAAATCGACCCTGATGCGCATCATGGCCGGGATCGACACCGATTTTTCGGGCGAGGCCTGGTGTGCCGAAGGCGCAAAGGTCGGCTATCTCCCGCAGGAGCCGAAGCTGGAAGAAGGTCTAACCGTGCGCGACAACGTCATGCTGGGCGTGGCGGCGAAGAAGGCCAAGCTCGACCGGTTCAACGAACTGGCGATGAATTACTCGGACGAAACCGCCGACGAGATGGCCCAGCTGCAGGACCAAATCGACAGCGAGAACCTCTGGGATCTCGACAGCCAGATCGACGTCGCGATGGAAGCGCTGCGCTGCCCGCCGGACGACGCGATGCCCGGCACCCTGTCTGGCGGGGAACGCCGCCGCGTGGCGCTGTGCAAGCTGCTTCTGGAAGCGCCCGAGATGCTGCTTCTGGACGAACCGACAAACCATCTTGATGCCGAAACCATCGCCTGGCTGCAGCAGCACCTGATCGACTACAAGGGCACGATCCTGATCGTGACCCACGACCGCTATTTCCTCGACGACATCACGGGCTGGATCCTCGAGTTGGACCGAGGCCGCGGCATCCCGTACGAGGGCAACTATTCCGCATGGCTGGAACAGAAGGCCAAGCGTCTCGAACAGGAAGCGCGCGAGGACAAGTCGCGTCAGAAGACGCTCGAGCGCGAACTCGACTGGATCCGGCAGGGCGCCAAGGCGCGTCAGGCCAAGCAGAAGGCTCGAATCAACGCCTACAACGACCTCGCCGCGCAGTCCGAACGCGAAAAGATCGCCCGCGCCCAGATCGTCATCCCGAACGGCCCGCGCCTTGGGTCCAAGGTGATCGAGGTCGAGGGCCTGAAGAAGGCAATGGGCGACAAGCTTCTGATCGAGAACCTGACCTTCTCGCTTCCGCCGGGTGGCATCGTGGGCGTGATCGGCCCGAACGGCGCGGGCAAGTCCACGCTGTTCAAGATGCTGACGGGGCAGGAGCAGCCCGATTCCGGCGCGATCACCTATGGTGATACGGTCGAGCTGTCCTATGTCGACCAGTCGCGTGACGACCTGAAGGACAATGACACCGTCTGGGAAGCGATCTCTGGCGGGGCCGAGATCATCCAGCTGGGTGACGCTCAGATGAATTCCCGCGCCTATTGCGGCGCCTTCAACTTCAAGGGCGGCGACCAGCAGAAGAAGGTCTCGCTCCTGTCGGGGGGGGAACGCAACCGCGTGCACATGGCGCGGCTGCTGAAGGAAGGCGGCAACGTCCTTCTGCTTGACGAACCGACCAACGATCTCGACGTGGAAACCCTGCGCGCGCTGGAAGACGCGCTGGTCGATTTCGCGGGCTGCGCGGTGGTGATCAGCCACGACCGCTTCTTCCTTGACCGGATCTGCACGCATATCCTTGCGTTCGAGGGGGATGCGCATGTGGAATGGTTCGAGGGCGGCTTCACCGATTACGAAGAAGACAAGAAGCGCCGTCTGGGTCCAGATGCGCTCGAGCCCAAACGGATCAAGTACAAGAAGTTCGTGCGGTAGTGCGAAACGATGGGTGCCAAGCACCCATCCTACAGGCGCGCGGGATGGGTGCTTTGTACCCATCCTGCACAACGACCTGCGCCGCACGGGCAGTCATCCCGCAGGTGAGTGCCATCCCCGCGATTTTTCTTGCCAACTCGGCCCCGATCTGCCATTGTTTTCTCGCTATGTTTTTCCTTTCGACCACTGTCTTCCCTAACCGGCGTTCAGTCCATCGATCGAGACCGACTACGCCGGGCTGCCGCATACCGCGGGCAGCGATATCTTAGGAGACAACACGATGGCCAATGGCACCGTGAAGTGGTTCAACGCAACCAAAGGCTTCGGCTTCATCGCACCGGACACCGGTGGCAAAGATGTGTTCGTGCACATCTCGGCCGTGGAACGGTCGGGTTTGACCGGGCTGAAGGACAACCAGAAGGTCACCTACGACGTCGAAGCAGGCCGTGATGGCCGCGAAAGCGCCGTGAACCTGAAGGTCGCCTGACCTACCCTTACCGGACCATTCCGGATCAGACGGGCGGCCTTTGGCCGCCCGTTCGCTTTCTGCACATGCCGGTCAGGGCGCCTCGCGCGTCGCCTGCGGTTGCCCTCCTTCGCCGCGACTGCCCCACCAGTTCAGCCCCAGTATCGCGATGATCAACGCGGTGCCCGCGGCTTCGACCATGATGTCGGGCCAGAAGACGGCAATCACCCCCGGCACCAGTGCCGCACGCTGCCAAAGCGGCATGGCGCGCCACAGGAACCCTTCCAGCGCCGCGGCGAAGGCCACCAGCGCCACGATGGCGATGAACCCGTTCCACAGCACCAAGGGCAGCGGACCACCATAGATGATGGTGTCGTTGTAGACCATGAAAAGCGGGATCAGATAGAGGCCCTTGGCGAATTTCCACGCCTGAAGGCTTGTCTCCATCGGTTTCGACCCGGCGATCGCCGCCCCTGCGAACCCCGCAAGCGCCACGGGCGGCGTCACGTTGCTGTCCTGCGAATACCAGAACACCACCAGATGCGCGATCAGCAGCGGCACGCCGAATTCCTCGGTCAGCGCCGGGCCGACAAGGATGATCAGCACGATATAGGCCGCCGTCACCGGCAGGCCCATGCCAAGGATGAGCGAGGCGATCAGCACAAGGATCAGCGCCAGCAGCAGGTTCCCGCCCGAGAACGCGATCATCATGGCCGAGAACTTGAGCCCCAGACCCGTCAGCCCCACGACGCCCACAATGATGCCCGCCACCGCGCAAGCCATCGATACCGCGACCGCGTTGCGCGCGCCCAGCTCGAGCGCCTGCAACGTCAGGGCAAGGCCCCGACCACACAAGGCGATGAAGCCCGCGACCGTCGGCTTGTCCGACAGAAAGACCCAAAGCGCCTTGGCCGCCGCCGCCGCGACGACCGACACGATGGCATAGAACCCCACCCGCATCGGCGAATAGCCCGCGACCAGAAGCCAGGTCAGTGCCACCAGCGGCAGCAGGAAATGCCAGCCCCCCGCCAGCACCTCGCGCACGCGGGGCAGCTCTTCGGCGCTCATGCCCTGCATGCCCTGCTTGACGGCGGCGATGTGGACCAGAAGGTAGACCGCCCCGAAGTAGAGGATCGCCGGGAAGATCGAGACGAGCACGATCTCGGAATAGGGCACGCGGGTGAATTCGCTCATCAAGAAGGCACCCGCACCCATGAGCGGCGGCATGATCTGCCCGCCGGTCGAGGCCGCGGCCTCGATCCCGCCGGCCTGCGCGGGGCGGTAGCCGAGCTTCTTCATCAGCGGGATGGTGAAGGCACCGGTCGTCACCACGTTGGCGATGGCGCTGCCGCTGATCGACCCCATGCCCGCGCTGGCGATGACGGCCGCCTTGGCCGGGCCGCCGCGCTGCCGCCCCGTTGCGGCATAGGCAAGGTCGATGAAGAACTTGCCCGCGCCCGTCACCTCGAGGAAGGCACCGAACAGCACGAAGACGAAGATGAAGGTCGCGGCGACGCCCAGCGGCAGGCCGAAGATGCCCTCGGCCCCCAGCGTCATCTGGCTTGCCAGCCGTTCCAGCGAATACCCCCGGTGGTTCAGGATGCCGGGCATCCAGTCCGCAAGGAACGGCAGTTCCCCCCGTGACCCGGCGAAGGCGTAAAGCAGGAAGACCGCCCCGATGATCGTCATGCCCAGCCCGACCGCGCGGCGCGCGGCCTCGAGCACGACGAAGATCGTGAGCACCCCCACGACCACGTCGATCTGGCGCGGGAAGACCTGATTGGCGATGATGTCGATGTTGACCGGCACATAGGCGCCCACCAACACGGCACAGGCGATCAGCGTGCCGTCGATCGCCCAGCCGAGCGCCCCGCGCGCCCGCGCCGGGCCCCAGACAGGGTAGATCAGGAAGCACAGGACAAGGATGAACCCCAGGTGGATCGGCCGCTGGTAGAACAGGCCCAGCGGCTGCACCCCCGCCGCATAAAGCTGGAAGAGCGACAGCAGGATGCCGATCACGGCGATGGCGCGCAGCACGAAACGGGGCTGCACAGGCTCCTGCGGAAGGTGGGTGTCGGTGACCATCTCTACTCGTCCCCTGTCAGTTCGATCCGCACCCGTTCGCGCGCGGCGACTGCGGACAGCGACACGACGCGGTCGCCCACCTGCAGCCGGTGATCGACGGACCCGGCCCCGGGGCGTAGCACATAGGCGTTGCCGGGTACGGGTTCGTCGATATCAAGAATGAAATAACCGCCTTGTCCGTCCGAAACCTGACGCCCCCGGCCCGGGATATGGTCAAGCCCGGCGGCGAAATCGGGCAGGTGCGCGCTGACCAGCACCATGGTTCCGCCCCGGTTCTCGTAGCAGTCGGCGACTTCGAAACCCTTGACCGAATGATGCCACAGAACGCACCAGCCTGCCCGTTCTGGAACGGGCAGGCGGGCGATCTCGGTGCCGTCCTCGCGCGTGGCTATCAGCTCACCCGCGCCTGCGGCGTGGCAGGTCAGAAGAAGGAGGAGGGCGGCAAGCCCTCCTCCGGTCCGTGCCGTCACGGACGCAGGCGGTCCGGGATGGTTGCGCCGATCTCTTCGTAGTAGCGCAGCGCGCCGGGATGCAGCGGGATCGGGGTGGCCGACATGGTGAACTCGACCGACGTCTCGTTCGCCGCCGGGTGCACGGCGCGCAGGTCGGCGATGTTCTCGAACATCGCCTTGGTGATCGCATAGGCGAGGTCATCGGGCATCTCCGACGACGCGGCCAGCACGTTGGGGATGCCCAACACCGAGATGTCTGCGTCAACGCCGGTATAGGTGCCGCCCGGTAGCGTGGTCACGGCGAAGGTTGCGTCTGCGGCCTGCGACGCGGCCAGTTCCTCGGCGCTGAGCTGCAGGATCACGATTCCCTTGGTGGTCGCCAGGTTCAGGATCGAGGACGTGGGCGCGCCCACGCTCCAGAAGCCCGCGTCGATATCGCCGTTGGACAGCGCATCGGCGGTCTCGTTGAAGTTCAGGCGCTGTTCCTCGATGTCGTCATAGGTGATGCCGTTGGCGTTCAGGATCGCGGCTGCGTTAACTTCGGTGCCCGAACCGGGCGCGCCGATCGACACGCGCTTGCCGCGCAGGTCCTGCAGCGAGGTGATGCCGCTGCCTTCCAACGCCACGATGTGGATCATGTTCGCATAGAGCGAGGCAAGACCCCGGATCATCGGCAGCTGCTGGCCTTCGAAGCGGCCGGTGCCGCTATAGGCCTGCGCGACGGTGTCAGCCAGCGCGATGCCCAGATCGGCGTCGCCGGTGGCGATCAGGCCCATGTTCTCGACCGAGGCGCCGGTGACTTCGGCGGTCGCCGAATAGCCTTCGACCTTTCCGTTGATGATCTCGGCAAGGCCGCCGCCCATCGGGTAATAGACGCCGCCGGTGCCGCCGGTGGCGATCGACAATTGTTCCTGCGCCACCACGGGGGCTGCGAGAACGAGAAGGGTGCTGGCTGCAAGGGCCCGGACGAATTTCATGATCATTTTCCTCCCTGATCACATTCTTGTTGTAGCAGTGATTTAAGTCGTAACGCGCAGCGCGCCAACCCTGCATTGCGCCGATTCAGCTTTGACGGGCCTGTTCCCGCGTTCTTTCGCCTGCCCCTGCCCGTTCAGGCGGCACGCAGGCCCAGAATTGCGCGGGCCTGCCCGGCGGTTGCGACGGGGCGGCCGTATCGTTCGCAGAGCTCCACCGTGCGCCGTACCAGCGCCGCGTTCGACGGGGCAAGGTGGTCGCGGTCAATGCGGATGTTGTCCTCGAGGCCCGTGCGGCAATGTCCGCCCGCCGCGATGCACCATTCGTTGATCTCGATCTGGTGGCGTCCGATGCCCGCCGCGCACCAATGCGCGTCCGGCGCCAGCCGCTTGAGCGTCTCGCGCATGAAGTCGAAGGCGGGGCGGTCGGCGGGCATGGCGTTCTTCACGCCCATCACGAACTGCACGTAAAGCGGCCCCTTCAGCCGCCCGTCGGCTGCCATCTTCGCGGCCTGGAAGATGTGCGACAGATCGAAGGCCTCGATCTCGGGCTTGATGTCATGGGCCAGCATTTCCGCCGCAAGCCAATCCACCAGATCGGGCGGGTTCTCGTAGACGCGGCTGGGAAAGTTGTTCGACCCCACGGTGAGCGAGGCCATGTCGGGGCGAAGCGGCAGCATGCCCCCCCGCGCCGTCCCCGCACCCGACCGCCCGCCGGTCGAGAACTGGATGATCATGCCGGGGCAGTGCTTTTCCAGCCCCTCCTTCAGCCGGGCAAAGCGTTCGGGGTCGGATGTGGGGGTCTGGTCCTCCATCCGCACATGGGCGTGGACGATCGAGGCACCCGCCTCGAACGCCTCCTGCGTGCTTTCCACCTGTTCGGCGATGGAAATCGGAACGGCCGGATTGTCTTCCTTCCGGGGGACCGATCCGGTGATCGCGACGCAGATGATGCAGGGGTCGGACATGGCGCAACCTTTTGGCTTTGGGGCGAAGATCGCGCGCAGACTTGCGCCTGCCCGCGCCAAGGTCAACCGCCCGACGCGAAACCGCCGCCCCGGGGGCCGGGGCGGCGGCATGTCGTATCACTGACCGGATCAGACGAGGAGGTCGTCATCCTCCATCGCATCCCCGTCGTCGGGGTCGCCGCCCCAGGCAGCGTCCTCGCCCAGCATGGGCAGACCGGCCATCTGCATCTCGGCCGCCGCACCCGGTGCGGGCACCTCGCCCGACGTCACCGAGGTTCCGTCGCGGAGGCCGCCGAATTCGCCGACATTGTCGAGGAAGACCGAGATGTTCTGACCCACGAAGTCCTCGGGCGTCAGGTCGCTCAGGTTGTGACCGACCAGGAAGTAGGTCTCCTCGAAGGGCGATTCCGGCCCGCTGGCATCGCGGAAGGCGATCGCGCCATCCCAGGGCTGGCCGTCGGTCGGGTTCTTCTCGGTCTCGGCGGCATCGGGGCTGAAGAGCCAGTTGCCGCCCGTCGTGTCTTCGTCGGCGAGCGAGAATTCGACACGGTCGATGTCGCCCACCAGCTGGCTGTCCTGCGACACCGAGAGATCGACCTTGAGCGCGCCGTTCTCCCACGGAGAGACGGTCACGTCGATCGGAACCTCACCGTCCAGCGTGAAGCTGAAGGGCGCCGAGCCGTCAGTCTTGTCGCCAGCTTCATCCTCGTCCTCGGGGAAGGGCGTGTAGGGCGGCAGGTCGTCGACGCCGCCACCGCCCGACCCGCCACCGGAGCCTTTGGTGCCACCAGAGCCGTTGGTGCCGCCCGAACCCCGGGTGCCACCGCTGCCCTTGGAGCCACCGCGCGTGCCACCCGAACCCCGGGTGCCGCCGCTGCCCTTGGAGCCACCGCGCGTGCCGCCCGAACCCCGGGTGCCACCGCTGCCCTTGGAGCCACCGCGCGTGCCGCCCGAACCCCGGGTTCCGCCGCTGCCCTTGGAGCCGCCGCGCGTGCCGCCGGAACTCCGGGTTCCGCCGCTGCCCTTGGAGCCGCCACGCGTGCCGCCCGATCCTTTGCCCCGCCCGCCGCGCGTGCTGCCCGAACCGCGCGTACCGCCTGAGCCGCGGGTGCCACCGCTGCCGTCGGCGTCGTCGTCATGGGCCTGGGGCTGGCCCTTGCCGCCCGCGCCCTTGCCGCCGCCGTTACCGTCGACATGCTTGGCGAACTTGCCCGAATACCAGTTACTGAAATCATCACCTTCGACGCCGCCGTTGTGATAGGTGGCCGACTTGCCGAAACCGAAACGCGCCATTCCAAACCTCGCTTCACACAAAAACCGGTTTCCCGGGCGCTCCGCAAAACCCGCAGGGCCGGGGATCAAGCTGACAGCCTTTGTCAGCGCCCTGATTTCACCAAGTTTTTTCGCTGACAGGTCACGGTTTTACCTGATTTCAGCCATGATCGCGGCGACAGTCCGTGGCGCCGTCAGGGCACTGTCGCGCAAGCGGAAACGGGTCTCTTCTGCGCGAACGCGAAGCCCACGAATCGCCCCCTTGCCCCGGCATGGCCATGATTCGGCCCTCATGCCGCCCCAGGTTCCGGGCAGGCTGCGGGTTCGTCCCGACCATCCCATGCCAGCGGAAAGGCCATGACCGACACGACACCCGATCCCCTCAGCCACATCCGGTCGGCCGCCGAAGCGCATTTCGGTGCCCCCGTCCTGCGCATCGAAACGCCGGGCGGATCGGCGCGTGCGTCGTGCCGCGTGGTGTTCGAGGACCGCACGGTCATCGCCACCCACCGCGTCAATTTCCGCCGCACCCATCTCGAGGCGATGGTCCTGAAGGACCTGTCCGATCGCTGCGACGCCGTGCCGAAATTCCTGGGCCTGCGTGACGACACGCTGTTTCAGGGCGATGTGGGGCGGCACCGGCTGAACATGGTGGCCGGCAACGCCGATCCGATCGCGGCCGCAGACCTTGCCGATCAGGCGGTGGGTGCGATCTTTGCCTATCAGATTGCCGCGCAGGACCTGCCCGACCGGATGCCCCTGCCGCCGCTGGGCGCCTCCGAGACCTGGGTCGACGGGCTGGTGAGCGCGGTCGACGTCCTGCGCCCGATGGGGCCGGGCCTGCCGCGGTCCTTCGATCGCAATATCCTGGCCGAAATCCTTATGACGAAACCCCGCCGGTTCGTGAAATGGGATTGCCGGTCAGGCAATGCCGCGCTTGACGATGCGGGGACGCTGCGCTGGTTCGATTTTGAGTATTGCGGCCTGCGTCACGGGTCCGAGGATTTCGCCTGGCTCATCGCGGACGAGGTCTGGCCCGTGCCCCCCGCCACCATGATCGAGGTGCTGCGCGACAATTACCGCGACCATTTCGACGAAGGTTTCGACGACTGGCTGTCTTACCTGTCTTTCTACACCGTCTTCCATGCGCTGCAGCGCCTGCGCCTGATCGTGGACGAGGTGAAGGCGCGCGGCTGGAAATCGAAGGCGCGCATCCGCGACCGCGACGACGTGGGCATTCACCCCGAATTCGCCGCCGCCCTCTGCGCGACGGGCGCCTTTTTCGCCGACCGCGACCGTCGCACCGCCGGGCTGGTCCCCGCGTTCGAGGCCGCGCAGTCCCGGTTCCTGCGCCTGCTGGAAAAGAAGCAGCTCGCCTGAACCGACCCTCTCGCCAAACCGGGGCCATGGGATTAGAGCATCCCCATGGCCCAGATCGAATCCCTTTTCGTCACCCGTCTCTACCGCGCCGCGCTGTCGGAACACGGCCCCGCTATCGACGCGGACGAACTCGAGGCGTCGTGCTATTCCATCGCCGAGGATGACGAGGCCGGCCAGACCTGGTCCGAAGAGAACGGATATCCCGGCTATACATCCTACGCCTCGCTTTCCGATCTGCCGTGGCGCTTTCCGATCTTCGCCGATCTGGTCCGCGCGCTCGACGCGCATGTCGCGGCCTTCGTGCGCGATCTCGACTTCGATCTCGACGGGCGCGAGCTGAAGCTGGAAGACCTCTGGATCAACATCCTGCCCGAAGGCGGCATGCATTCGGGCCATATCCACCCGCATTCCGTGATCTCGGGCACGACCTATGTCGCGGTGCCCGACGGGGCGGGCGCGCTCCGCCTTGAGGACCCGCGTAACGCCATGATGATGGCCGCCCCCGCCCGCGCCCGCAGCGCGCGGCGCGAACTGCAGCCCTTCATCTATATCGCGCCGCAGCGGGGCGAGGTGCTGCTTTGGGAAAGCTGGCTCCGCCACGAAGTGCCCCTGAACCGGTCGGAAGACGACCGGATCAGCGTCAGTTTCAACTACAGCTGGTCCTGAACGCCACGCGCCCTTCCGGCGGGCGGGACTATATGCGACAGTTTCCCTGTAGTGTTTGTTACCGGGTTGTCGCGTGTGGACTTGAGTTTCATTACCGAGGGCTGGATGGGGCATCTGTCCTACCTGCTGCTCGTGTTCTCGATGCTGATGCGGCGGATGTTGTGGCTGCGGTTGTTCGTCACCGCATCTGCTTTGGCGGGGGTGCTGTTCGACGGGCTCTGGCTGCAGAACTGGGTGGGCGTCTTCTGGCAGGCGCTTCTGGTCGTCGTGAACCTGGCCGAGATGTTCATCCTGTGGCGCAACGACCGCCGCGCCACCTTCAGCCCCGAGGAACAGACCTTCCGCACCGCGCTTCTCGCCGGTCTCACGCCCGGGCAGGCGCGCAGCTTCCTCGACCGAGGCCGGTGGGAAACGCTGGCCCCCGGCGCCGTCCTCACCCGCGAGGGTGAGACGCCCGAATACCTGACCTATATCGCCTCGGGCGAAGTGCGCGTCGAAACGCGGGACCGTCTTGTCCGGCTTGTCGAAGGCGGCCATTTCATCGGAGAGATGTCGCTTATCGGCGACGACAAGGCGACGGCGACGACCCGGATGCAGGCGGAAGGCCGCGTCTGGCGGATCGAGCGGCCCAAGATCGAGCGTCTGCGCGAGACAACTCCGGCGGTGATGTCGGTTCTCGAAGCCGCCTTCGCCCGCGACATGCGTGCCAAGATCGTCTTTCAAAACACGCAAGGCGGGGCGGGGCTGGGCGAGGCGCGGAGCAATCCGCAATCCTACATCTGACGTTGTCCCGGCCCCGGTCCATCGACAAGAAAACAAATGGGTTGCCACGCCCTGGGAAGCCGCCTATACGGCGCGCTCATCATGAACTCCACGGGAATCAACGTGACCCGTCTGACGGGGCGTTCCTGTGATGTGGAAAGGACAAGGGCGCAATGAACGCCAGCGAACTTCGTGACAAGACCCCGGATCAGCTCCGGGAAGAGCTTGTGAAGCTCAAGAAGGAAGCCTTCAACCTGCGCTTCCAGCAGGCCACCGGCCAGATCGAGAATACCGCCCGCATGCGCATCGTACGCCGTGGCGTGGCACGCGTCATGACCGTGCTGAACGAAAAAGCCACCGCGGCTGCGAATTAAGGAGAGACCGGATGCCCAAGCGAATCCTGCAAGGCGTCGTGACCTCCGACGCGAACGCACAGACGATCACCGTGCTGGTGGAACGCCGTTTCACCCACCCGGTTCTGAAGAAGACCATCCGCAAGTCCAAGAAGTACCGGGCTCACGATGAACAGAACGCATTCAAGGTCGGTGATTCCGTCCGTATCCAGGAATGCGCGCCGAAATCGAAGACGAAACGCTGGGAGGTGCTGGAGGCCTGATCCTTCGCACCAACCGGTTTGATCGAAACCCTGGGGGATAAACTAGAACAACCCCCAAAGGTCGGGAGAAACCAATATGATCCAGATGCAGACCAATCTGGATGTCGCTGACAACTCCGGCGCTCGCCGGGTGCAGTGCATCAAGGTCCTGGGCGGATCCAAGCGCAAGTACGCCTCTGTCGGCGACATCATCGTGGTGTCGGTCAAGGAAGCGATCCCGCGTGGCCGCGTGAAGAAGGGCGATGTCCGCAAGGCCGTCGTCGTGCGCACCGCCAAGGAAGTCCGCCGCGAAGACGGCACCGCGATCCGCTTCGATCGCAACGCAGCCGTCATCCTCAACAACAACAACGAACCGGTCGGCACCCGTATCTTCGGGCCGGTGGTTCGCGAGCTGCGCGCGAAGAACTTCATGAAGATCATCTCGCTCGCACCGGAGGTGCTGTGATGGCCGCGAAACTGAAGACCGGTGACAAGGTCATCATCCTGACCGGCAAGGACAAGGGCCAAGAAGGCACGATCCTGTCCGTCAACCCCAAGGCCGGCAAGGCCGTGGTCGACGGGCTGAACATGGCCATCCGCCACACCCGCCAGAGCGCGCAAAGCCAGGGCGGCCGTCTGCCCAAGGCGATGCCGATCGACCTGTCGAACCTCGCTCTGGTCGATGCAAACGGCAAACCCACCCGGGTCGGCTTCCGCATGGAAGGTGACAAGAAGGTGCGCTTCGCCAAGACCACGGGGGACGTGATCGATGCTTGATTCCGCAACTTACACCCCGCGCCTGAAGGCTCTTTACCGCGAAACGATCCGTCCCGCGATGAAAGAGGAATTCGGCTACAAGAACGACATGCAGATCCCGCGCCTGGACAAGATCGTCCTGAACATCGGCTGCGGGGCAGAAGCCGTTCGCGACAGCAAGAAGGCGAAGTCGGCCCAGGATGACCTGACCGCCATCGCCGGGCAGAAGGCTCTCGTCACCAAGGCGAAGAAGTCGATCGCAGGCTTCCGTGTCCGCGAAGGCATGCCGCTCGGCGCCAAGGTCACGCTGCGCGGCAACCGGATGTACGAATTCCTTGACCGCCTGGTCACCGTGGCGATGCCGCGGATCCGCGACTTCCGCGGTGTCCCGGGCAAGAGCTTCGATGGACGCGGCAACTACGCCATGGGCCTGAAGGAGCACATCGTGTTCCCCGAGATCGAATTCGACAAGGTCGACGAGGTCTGGGGCATCGACATCATCATCGGCACCACGGCAAAGACCGACGCCGAAGCCAAGGCGCTGTTGAAGGCCTTCAACATGCCGTTCAACAGCTGACGCCGGGGGAACAGACTTATGGCCAAGAAATCCATGATCGAACGCGAACTGAAGCGTCAGCGCTTGGTGGACCAGTATGCCGCCAAGCGGGCCGCGCTGAAGGCGATCGCCAATGACCAAACCAAACCGATGGAAGAGCGCTTCAAGGCCCGCCTGAAGCTGGCGAAGCTGCCGCGCAATTCCTCCGCCACCCGCCTGCACAACCGCTGCCAGCTGACGGGGCGTCCGCACGCCTATTACCGCAAGCTCAAGGTCAGCCGGATCATGCTGCGGGAACTGGGCTCGGCCGGGCAGATTCCCGGTCTCGTGAAGTCGAGCTGGTAAAGGAGGGCATGATATGAACGATCCTATCGGCGATATGCTCACCCGCATCCGCAACGCCCAGATGCGCGGCAAGTCGAGCGTTTCCACCCCGGCCTCGAAGCTGCGGGCCTGGGTTCTCGATGTGCTGCAGTCCGAGGGCTATATCCGCGGCTACGAGACGGCCACCGACACTGCAGGTCATCCGACCCTGCGGATCGAGCTGAAGTATTACGAAGGCCAGCCGGTCATTCGTGAACTGAAGCGCGTCTCCAAGCCCGGCCGTCGCGTCTACATGGCCGTGAAGGACATCCCCAGCATCCGCAACGGCCTTGGCGTGTCGATCGTATCGACCCCCAAGGGCGTCATGTCGGATGCGAGCGCACGCGCAGCCAATGTCGGCGGCGAAGTGCTCTGCACCGTGTTCTGAGGGAGGACTGGCAATGTCTCGTATCGGGAAGAAACCGGTCACCCTGCCCAGCGGCGTGACCGCCAACGTGTCGGGCCAGACGGTCGAAGTGAAGGGCCCCAAGGGCGTCCGCAGCTTCACCGCCACCGACGATGTGACCATCGCCATCGATGGCGGTGCCGTGACGGTCACACCGCGCGGCAAGTCGAAGCGTGCCCGCCAGCAATGGGGCATGTCGCGCACGATGGTGCAGAACCTCGTGACCGGCGTGACCACCGGCTTCAAGCGGGAACTGGAAATCCAGGGCGTGGGTTACCGCGCGCAGGTCCAGGGCACCGTGCTGAAGCTGAACCTTGGCTACAGCCACGATGTCGATTTCCAGACGCCGGACGGGGTGACCATCATCGCGCCCAAGCAGACCGAAATCGTGGTGGAAGGCATCGACCAGCAGCTGGTCGGCGAAACCGCAGCCAAGATCCGCGAGTGGCGCGCGCCCGAGCCCTACAAGGGCAAGGGCATCCGCTACAAGAACGAGTATATCTTCCGCAAGGAAGGCAAGAAGAAGTAAGGACCGAAGGTTATGGCAAACAGCAAGAGAGAACTGTTCCTCAAGCGCCGCCTGCGCGTCCGGAACAAACTGCGCAAGGTCAACTCTGGCCGCGTGCGGCTCAGCGTCTTCCGCTCGAACAAGAACATCTCGGCGCAGCTCATCGATGATGTGCGCGGCGTGACGCTTGCTTCGGCATCGACCCTGGAAAAGGCGCTGGGCATGGTAGGCAAGTGCAACGTCGAAGCGGCGACCAAGGTCGGCGCAACTATAGCCGAACGCGCCAAGGCCGCCGGAGTGACGGAAGCCTATTTTGACCGGGGCGGATTCCTGTTCCACGGTCGGGTGAAGGCGCTGGCCGACGCGGCACGCGAAGGCGGACTGAAGATCTGACGGGGATGGGTGCACGGCACCCATCCTCCACGACAACCGCCAGGATGGGTGCTGTACACCCGTTTTGAACGATCAAACGCGAAGGCGGCCTCGACCGTCTCGATGATCCGGGCTTTCGGGCACCAAGGATCGACCCAACCGGCGCCGACTTCGCGCCAAGACCTGGAAGGACTGTCTTATGGCAGAACGTGAAAACCGCCGCCCGCGCCGCGATCGCGAGGAAGCGGCACCCGAATTCGCCGATCGTCTTGTCGCAATCAACCGCGTGTCGAAGACCGTCAAGGGCGGTAAGCGCTTCGGTTTCGCGGCGCTCGTCGTCGTGGGCGACCAGAAGGGCCGCGTCGGCTTCGGCAAGGGCAAGGCCAAGGAAGTGCCCGAAGCGATTCGCAAGGCGACCGAGCAGGCCAAGCGCGGCATGATCCGTGTGCAACTGCGCGAAGGCCGCACGCTGCACCACGACATGGAAGGCCGCCATGGCGCGGGCCGCGTCGTGATGCGCGCCGCACCGGAAGGGACCGGGATCATCGCCGGTGGTCCGATGCGCGCCGTGTTCGAGATGCTGGGCATCAAGGACGTTGTGTCCAAATCGCTCGGCTCGCAGAACCCCTACAACATGATCCGCGCCACCATGGACGGCCTGAAGAAGGAACAATCGCCCCGTTCCGTCGCACAGCGCCGCGGCAAGAAGGTGGCAGATATCCTGCCCAAGCGCGAAGACGCGCCTGCAGACGTGACCGAGGAGGCCTGAGACCCATGGCAAAGACCATCGTCGTCAAGCAGATCGGATCTCCGATCCGCCGCCCCGCCAAGCAGCGCGCAACGCTGATCGGGCTGGGCCTCAACAAGATGCACAAGACGCGCGAACTGGAAGATACGCCCAGCGTGCGTGGCATGGTGAATTCGATCCCGCATCTGGTCGAGATCGTCGAGGAAAAGGGCTGAGGCACAAACGCCTCTGTCCCTAAGAAACCGAGCGCCCCGGCCAAACGCCGGGGCCTTCGCTTTCCGGGGTCAGGCCACGGCGCGCGCGCCTGCGGTCTCGTCGCCCCACCAGGGCAGATCGATATCCAGAAGACGGGCAAGGCGCGCCCGCGTCCTCGGGTGGTCGCTGTCGAGCACGGCAAAGCGGCGATCCGCGCCGAAGGCGACATGCATCGCGTCGTAGTGGTTCTCGATCCAGGCCAGCACCATCTGATCGAACTTGGCCGACCCCGCCGGCAGTCCCGGCGCCCCCCACCGCGTGAGCCGCTCGCGGAAATCGGAATGTCGGTCGATGTCTTCCAGAACGTCGTCCGCCCGCCGCCGGAACAGCACGAAAGCGCAGTCAGGGTGATATTCCCGCACCATGCGCAGAAGCGACAGGTCCATCTGCGGCCAGAATGACCCCTGATCGTTCACCAGATCCACCTGTGTCAGCGCGTCGTAAGCGCCGAAGGCGGCCAGCGGGTCCTTGCGCAGCAGATAGTCGTGATACATCGCCTGACCGACATGCAGCTTGAGGTCAGCCGCATACCAGTTCGCGCAGCGCAAGCCCGCCTTTTTCAGCGCCTTGGGAAGATTGTCCGGACCCAGCCGGGGAAGCCCGATGTTCAAAAGTCTCATGCTGATGCCTCTGCTCTGAATGCGCTTGTCGTCGCGCGGTTTTCTCCAGTCTAACCGCAACCGGTGGTGGCAATCAATCTTTCGCTGTCGCGCGTAGCGGGCGCAAGATTGCGGTTGCGCGGCAACAGGAGGGGCGGCATTGTGCTGTGGGGGAGGACAGTAAGCATGCTTACGGAAATCGGCCGGTTCGATCTGAATGCCATCGGACCCGACTTCATCGAGAACCCGCATCCCACGCTGCACTGGCTGCGGGACAACGCGCCGGTTCACCGCAACGCCGACGGGTCGGTCTATCTCACGCGCTATGACGACGTGCTCAAGGTCTATCAGTCACGCGACATGCTGTCGGACAAGAAGGAGGAGTTCGGTCGGAAATTCGGTCAGTGCCCGCTGCACAAGCACCACACAACCAGCCTGATCTTCAATGATCCGCCCTATCACACCGTGGTGCGCAAGCTGATCTCGGGCGCTTTCACGCCGCGCAAGCTCGCCATCTTCGAACCCCTGATCGACCAGATCGTCGACCGCCTGCTCGACCGGGTGGAAGAGATGGGCGAATTGGACCTGATCGAGGATTTCGCCAAGATCCTGCCGACCGAGATCATTTCCTTCATGCTCGGCATTCCCGAGGAATACCGCGCACGGCTGCGCGGATACAGTCTGGCCATTCTCGGCGCGCTTGATCCGGTTGTGCCGGCCGACCGGCTGGCGGCAGGCAACCGCGCGGTCGAGGAGTTCGGCGAGATCCTGAATGACCTCATCAACCGTCGCCGCGCCAATGCTGACGGCGCGCATGAGGGCGAAGTGCTCGAGGCGCTGATCTTCGGTGAACACGAAGGCCGCCGCCTCACGCAAGAGGAACTGATCCAGAACTGCATCTTCCTGCTGAACGCGGGCCACGAGACGACCACAAGCTTCGTGGGCAATTCCATGGGGCTTCTGTTCGACAACCCCGACCAGCACCGCATGCTGCGCGACAACCCCGATCTGATCGCCCCGGCGGTCGAGGAATTCCTGCGTGTCGAAAGCCCGCTGCAGATCGGCAACCGCCTCGCGGGCGAGGATATCGAGCTTGCGACCGGCACGCTGCCCCGGGGCACCTACATCCACACCTCGATCGGGGGCGCGAACCGCGACCCGTCCGTCTTCCCAGATCCCGACCGCATGGACATCACCCGCAAGCCCAACCGCCAGATCGCCTTCATCACCGGCATCCATGTCTGCCTTGGCGCGACGCTGGCGCGGGTGGAAGGGCGCATCGCCATCGGCAAGCTGGTCAGCCGCTTCCCCAAGATCCGCGACAATGGCCCCCGCACCCGCGTGCCGCTGGCCCGCTTCCGGGGTTATGCCACGCTGCCGGTGAAGGTGACCTGATGGCACGGATCGAGTATTTCTATTCGGCGCATTCCGTCTATGCCTATCTGGGCGCGCAGTACCTCTACGGCATCTGCGCGCGCCACGGCGCGACGCTGGTGCACCGTCCCATGCTGCTGGGTCCGGTGATGGAGGCAGTGGGTGGACAGTCCTTCCGCGACCGCCCCAAAGCCCAGCTTGCCTATTTCTTTGGGCGCGAGATCAAGCGTTGGGCGGAATGGCGCGGCCTACCGGTGATCGGCCACCGGCCCACGACCCATGATGCGCCCTATGATCTGGCCAACCGGCTGATCATCGCCGCGCAGGACATGGGGCAGGGCGCTGACGCGCTGTCCTTCGCGTTGCTGCAGGGCCATTGGCGCGACGATGCCGACATGTCGGACACCGGTTTCCTGCGGGCCTGCGTGACGCAGAGCGGTCTGGAACCCGACGCCCTGTTCGACCGCGCCGACAGCCCCGGGATCATCGCGCAGCACGATGCCAATACCGATGACGCGATCAAGCTGCCGGTCTTCGGGTCACCCACCTATGTCGTCGACGGCGATCCGTTCTATGGACAGGATCGCCTCGATCTGGTCGAGCGTGCGGTGATCCGGCCTTTCGCCTGACGCAGGAACCTGCGTCAGGTTCCGACCGGTTTCCGCGTCGGAAACCGGACCTCTCCGAACAGCGCACAGCCCAGCGTCGCACGCAGCGCGCCCGCCAGTTCGTCGACCGTTTCGGTCGAGACGAACATGCCCCCCGTCCGGTCCGCCAGACACCGCGCCACCGTTTCGCCCGGAGTGAAATCCTGTTGTTCGGGATTGTCCCAGCTGAAGAAATCCACCACCACCTTGAAGCCGATCACGTGGACCGTCAGGTCCGCCGCCTCCCGCGCCAGCGCCTCGCCCAGCGCGCAGGGGCCCCCGCCGCAGGTCTCGTTGCCGTCGGTGACCAGCACCACGATCCCCGGGTTCGTGCGGAAGTCGAGCGCCTCGGCCGCGCGCCGCACGCTTTCGGTCAGTGGTGTCATCCCGGCCGGGCGCAGGTCCTGGACCGCGCCGATGATGGCCTCGGCCGCGTCCGGCGCGGGGGCGAATCGCAGATCGATGTCGGAACAGGCGTCGAGCGGTCCGGGACCGTAGACCAGCAGCCCCACGCGGCGGAACGGCGTGATGTCGGGCATCGCATTGCGGATGGCGTCGCGTGCATCCTCGATGCGGGTTCTTGCCCTCACGTCCGAGACCAGTTCGTCCATCGAGGCCGAGCCGTCGAAGACCAGCATTGCATCCGCGGCACAGCCCGGCGCGGCGGGCAGTGCGGTGGCGCTCGCGGTCAGGGACAGCACGGTGGCGAGGGCGGCGGTTCTCATGGGTCCGAGAGTGGCATTCCGGGACGTTTCGCGCAATGGACAGGGCAGGGGGGGGCGCTGCCCCCCCAAGCTGCCTCCGGCAGCCCCCCCGGGGATATCTGGGGCGAGAGGAAGACAGGGGCCTTCCCGCCCCTTGCTTCGGGCTTCGGGCTTGTCTATACGCCCGCGGGTGACGGTCTGCGCCACGAGTCAAACAACCAAGACATGCCGTGGTTGACCCATTCGCTTCGGGGGTCACATCCGGCTCAGGAGAAGCGACATGAAACTGAATGAACTGCGCGACAATCCCGGCGCATCCAAGAAAGCCAAGCGCGTTGCCCGTGGCCCCGGCTCGGGCAAGGGCAAGACCGCGGGCCGCGGTATCAAGGGCCAGAAATCCCGGTCCGGTGTGGCGATCAACGGCTATGAAGGCGGCCAGATGCCGCTCTATCAGCGCTTGCCCAAGCGTGGCTTCAACAAGCCCAACCGCAAGTCTTTTGCGGTGGTGAACCTTGGCCTGATCCAGAAATTCGTTGATGCCAAGAAGATCGACGGCACGGCCCCCATCACCGAGGATGCGCTGGTTGCCAGCGGCCTCGTGCGCCGCAAGCTTGACGGCATCCGCGTTCTGGCCAAGGGCGAAGTTTCCGCCAAGCTCGACATCCATGTGACCGGCGCGTCGAAGTCGGCCATCGAGGCGGTCGAGAAGGCGGGTGGCAGCCTGACGGTAACGACGGCGGCTGCGGCCGAGTAACGGCTTGTGGGCGGCCGCCGGGCCGCCTACATAAGTCCCGAGTTTCCCTGACGCCGCCCGCGCCGGAATACGGCCCCGGGCGGCGCCTGCATGAGAGAGATCGCGTCCGATGGTATCTGCAGCCGAGACGATGGCCGCCAACACAAGCTGGTCGGCCCTGGGCAAGGCCACCGACCTGCGCAACCGCATCCTGTTCACGCTGGCCCTGCTGATCGTCTATCGGCTGGGCACCTTCATTCCGGTCCCCGGGATCGACGGTGTGGCGTTGCGTGAATTCGTGGATCAGGCCGGTCAAGGCATCGCCGGGATGGTGTCGATGTTCACCGGCGGCGCGCTGGGACGCATGGGCATCTTCGCGCTGGGCATCATGCCTTATATCTCGGCCTCGATCATCGTGCAGCTGCTGGCGGCCATGGTGCCGTCGCTCGAGCAGCTGAAGAAGGAAGGCGAACAGGGCCGCAAGAAGCTCAACCAGTACACCCGCTTTGGCACAGTGGCGCTGGCCACCGTGCAGGCCTACGGGCTTGCCGTGTCGCTGGAAGCGGGCGATCTGGCCACCGAACCGGGGCTTTATTTCCGCCTGGCGTGCATGATCACGCTGGTGGGAGGCACGATGTTCCTCATGTGGCTGGGTGAACAGATCACCGCGCGCGGGGTCGGCAACGGCATCTCGCTCATCATCTTCGTGGGCATCATTGCCGAGGTGCCCTCGGCATTGGCCCAGTTTTTCGCCTCCGGCCGGTCGGGCGCGCTGTCGCCCGCGGTCATCGTGGGCGTGATCCTGATGGTGGTCATCGCGCTCACCTTCGTGGTGTTCATGGAGCGCGCGCTGCGCAAGATCCATATCCAGTATCCGCGCCGCCAGGTGGGGATGAAGATCTATGACGGCGGGTCGTCCAACCTGCCGGTCAAGGTGAACCCCGCGGGCGTGATCCCGGCGATCTTCGCGTCGTCGCTGCTGCTTCTGCCGATCACCATCTCGACCTTCTCGGGCGAGACGACGTCCGGCCCCGTCATGTCGACGATCCTGGCCTATTTCGGCCCCGGGCAGCCGCTTTACCTGCTGTTCTTCGCGCTTATGATCGTCTTCTTCACCTATTTCTACACGTTCAACGTGTCGTTCAAACCCGACGATGTCGCCGACAACCTCAAGAAACAGAACGGTTTCGTGCCCGGTGTTCGCCCCGGCAAGAAGACGGCGGAATACCTCGAATACGTGGTGAACCGCATTCTCGTTCTGGGGTCCGGCTATCTCGCGCTCGTCTGCGTCCTGCCTGAGATCGTGCGCACCGAACTGGGCATTCCGTTCTTCTTCGGCGGGACGTCCGTTCTGATCATCGTGTCGGTCACGATGGACACGATCCAGCAGGTGCAAAGCCACCTTCTGGCGCACCAGTACGAAGGCCTGCTGGAAAAGAGCCAGCTGCGCGGGAAGCGTGGCACCACCAAGGGGCGCAAGGCGCCGGCCCGGCGATGAACCTGATCCTTCTGGGACCGCCGGGCGCGGGCAAGGGAACGCAGGCGCAGATCCTCGTCGACCGCCGCGACATGGTTCAGCTCAGCACCGGCGACATGCTGCGCGCCGCCCGCACCAGCGGGACCGAGATGGGCCGCCGCGTCGCCGACGTGATGGACCGCGGCGAACTGGTCACCGACGAGATCGTGATCGGCCTGATCCGCGAACGGCTCGAACAGGGGTCGGCCGGTGGGTTCATCTTCGACGGCTTTCCGCGCACGCTGGCGCAGGCAGATGCGCTGGGCGATCTGCTTGCCGAATTCGGACAAAGCCTCGATGCGGTGATCGAGCTGCAGGTCAATGACGACGTGCTGGTCGACCGGATCGTGGGCCGCGCCGAACAGGCCCGCGCCGCGGGTCAGCCCGTGCGTGCCGACGACAATGCCGAAAGCCTCAAGGTCCGGCTGATGGAGTATTACAAGAAGACCGCGCCGCTGATCGGCTATTACCACGCCAAAGGCAATCTGCAGTCGATCGACGGGCTGGCTGCCATCGACGCGGTCGCGGCCGAGATCAAGGTCCTTCTGGACCGCTGCGCCTGATACGCCCGGCCCTGCCGCTGCAGGGCCAGAGGGATCGCCGGGGCGCGCTGTCTCGAAAGGCTTGACAAGGGGTTGACGACCCGCGCGTTCCCCCGTAACCAGCCCCATCTCGTCATCGAGAATCATTCTGGCGGCGGCGGGTCGCGCCCGTTTTCCGCAGATTACCTCTGAACGCGGCCCGGCGGTTTTGCCCTCCGGGCCAAAGTTGTGAAAAAAGGGCCCGGCACGACGGGCCCGCAACGAAAGGAACGCATACGTGGCACGTATTGCCGGCGTGAACATCCCGACTGCAAAGCGGGTGCCAATCGCCCTCACCTACATCACCGGTATCGGCCATACCTCGGCCAAGGCCATCTGCGACGCTGTCGGCATCGAGGCCTCACGCCGCGTCAACGACCTGACCGATTCCGAAATCCTCGCCATCCGCGAACATATCGACGCGAATTACTCGGTCGAAGGCGACCTGCGCCGTGACGTTCAGATGAACATCAAGCGCCTGATGGACCTGGGCTGCTATCGCGGTCTGCGCCATCGTCGCAACCTTCCCGTGCGCGGTCAGCGCACCCATACCAACGCGCGCACCCGCAAGGGCCCCGCGAAGCCGATCGCCGGCAAGAAGAAGTAAGGGGAGGGACACGACATGGCTCGCGACAAGACCCGCATGAAGCGCAAAGAGCGCAAGAACATCGCCTCAGGTGTGGCGCATGTGAATTCCACCTTCAACAATACCAAGGTCCTGATCTCGGACGTGCAGGGTAACGCCATTGCATGGTCGTCGGCAGGCACCATGGGCTTCAAGGGCTCGCGCAAGTCGACGCCCTATGCCGCCCAGCTCGCCGCCGAGGATGCAGGCCGCAAAGCCCAGGAACATGGCGTCAAGACGCTGGAAGTCGAAGTTCAGGGCCCCGGTTCGGGCCGGGAATCGGCTCTGCGCGCGCTGGCAGCCGTCGGCTTCAACATCACGTCCATCCGTGACGTGACGCCGATCGCCCACAACGGTTGCCGCCCGCCCAAGCGTCGCCGCGTCTGACCAAAGATTGTTTCCCGGGGCCGCGCCGACGCGCACGGCCCCGGTTCGCATTTTACCCTCGGGCGTCTTGTCCTTCCGGACATGGGGACAAGACAGGAATGGAGGCACTGAATGATCCACAAGAATTGGGCTGAACTGATCAAGCCGACGCAGCTGGAGATCAAGCCGGGCAATAACCCGGCCCAGCAGGCGACCTGCATCGCCGAACCGCTGGAGCGCGGATTTGGCCTTACGCTGGGCAACGCGCTGCGCCGCGTGCTCCTGTCGTCGCTGCAGGGCGCGGCGATCACCAGCGTTCAGATCGACAACGTGCTGCACGAATTCTCAAGCGTTGCGGGTGTGCGCGAGGATGTGACCGACATCGTCCTCAACCTCAAGGGCGTGTGCCTGAAGATGGAAGTCGAGGGGCCCAAGCGCCTTGCCATCAACGCCAAGGGCCCGGGAGTCGTGACCGCCGGTGACATCAGCGAAAGCTCGGGCATCGAGATCCTGAACCGCGATCATGTCATCTGTCACCTCGACGACGGCGCAGAAGTTTACATGGAACTGACGGTAAACACCGGCAAGGGCTATGTCAGCGCTGACAAGAACAGGCCCGAAGATGCACCCATCGGTCTTATCCCGATCGATGCGATCTATTCCCCGGTGAAGAAGGTCAGCTACGACGTCCAGCCTACCCGTGAAGGTCAGGTACTGGACTATGACAAGTTGACCATGAAGATCGAAACCGATGGATCGGTCACGCCGGAAGACGCTGTGGCCTACGCCGCGCGCATCCTGCAGGACCAACTGGGCATCTTCGTCAACTTCGACGAACCGGAATCAGCCCGCGCCGCTGATGATGAGGACGGGCTTGAGTTCAATCCGCTCCTTCTCAAGAAGGTGGACGAACTGGAACTGTCGGTGCGGTCGGCCAACTGCCTCAAGAACGACAACATCGTCTATATCGGCGATCTCATCCAGAAGACCGAAGCCGAGATGCTGCGTACGCCGAACTTTGGCCGCAAGTCGCTCAACGAAATCAAGGAAGTGCTGTCCGGCATGGGCCTGCACCTCGGCATGGATGTCGAGGATTGGCCGCCCGACAACATCGAGGAACTCGCCAAAAAATTCGAGGATGCCTTCTGAGGCATCCGCGTCTGTAAGGGGTGTGCACTCTTTGTGCATACCCCGAAATATCCCCAAACCCGGGCAATCCCGCCCCAAGGAGAGGGTCAGAAGCGCATCTGGCCCCGGACAAAGCATAAGCTTAGGAGATAGAAAATGCGTCACGCACGTGGTTACCGCCGCCTGAACCGCACCCATGAACACCGCAAGGCGCTGTTCGCGAACATGGCCGGCTCGCTCATCGAACATGAGCAGATCAAGACGACACTGCCCAAGGCGAAGGAACTTCGCCCGATCATCGAAAAGCTGATCACGCTGGCCAAGCGCGGCGACCTGCACGCCCGCCGTTTGGCCGCATCGCGTCTCAAGCAGGACGCGTATGTGACAAAGCTGTTCGAGGTGCTGGGCCCGCGCTATGCCGAACGCAACGGGGGCTATGTCCGCGTGCTGAAGGCGGGCTTCCGCTATGGCGACATGGCGCCGATGGCGATCATCGAATTCGTCGACCGCGACCCGAACGCGAAGGGCGCCGCCGACAAGGAACGTGTCGCCGCAGAAGAAGCTATGGCTGACGCAGAATAAGTCCTGCCGCCTTCGGCAGACGACCGGAAACCCCGCCCTTGAGGCGGGGTTTTTCGTTTCAAACCGGAAACTTGCAAAGTGTCCGGCCCGGAATTTTTCAAAAATTCCAGGCCCCCAACATCAGACGCGCCTGCGCTGCCGCTTGCATTCCGCGATGCCTCTCCGCATATCGGCGACAGAGGAATTGCCGATGCGCCTTCTGCTGATCTGTCTGGCCGTCCTGGCCTTCGCCCTTCCCGCCGCGTCCGAGACCCGCGTGCCGCAAAGCCGGGCCGAAATCGCGCTTGGCTTCGCGCCGCTGGTCGAAAAGGCCGCGCCCGCCGTCGCCAACATCTATGCCCGGATCGTGCAGCCCGGTCGCACCAGCCCCTTTCAAGGCGACCCCTTCTTCGAGGAATTCTTCCGTGGCTTCGCCGATCCGCGCCCCCGTGTGCAGAATTCGCTGGGATCGGGCGTGATCCTCTCGGCAGACGGGATCGTGGTGTCGAACTATCACGTTGTGGGGCAGGCGACCGACATCCGCGTGGTGCTGGCCGACCGGCGCGAATTCAACGCGACCGTGCTTCTGGGCGATCAGGAAAGCGATCTCGCCATCCTGAAACTCGAAGGCGCGGCGGGCCTGCCGCATCTCGCCCTGCGCGACAGCGATGGGGTGAGGGTGGGCGAACTGGTGCTGGCCATCGGCAACCCCTTCGGCGTGGGGCAGACGGTGACATCGGGCATCGTGTCGGGCCTTGCACGGTCGGGCACGGCGACGGGCAACGCGCGCGGCTATTTCCTGCAGACCGACGCGGCGATCAACCCGGGCAATTCGGGTGGCGCGCTCATCGACGTGAACGGCGATCTCATCGGGATCAACACCTCGATCCTCACACGGTCGGGCGGGTCGAACGGGATCGGCTTTGCCATCCCCGCGAACCTTGTGGCGCAATTCGTCGAACAGGCTGCGGCAGGCGCCGACCGCTTCGAACGGCCTTGGGCGGGCCTCGGCGGGCAGGCGGTCGACGGCGATCTGGCCGCATCGCTGGGCCTTGCCGTGCCGCAGGGCATCCTGATCGCCGAGGTGCACCCCCTCTCCCCCTTTGGCGCGGCGGGCCTGCGGACGGGCGACATCATCACCCATGTCGACGGGCGCGAGGTCAACACGCCGTCCGAGATGATCTTCCGCATGTCGGTCGCGGGTCTCGGGCACGAGGCGCGCGTGACACGCCTGCGCGACGGCGCACCGGCCGACCTGATCGTGCAGATGATCGCCCCGCCCGACCAGCCGGCAAGCCCGCCCGTCCTGCTGGATGACCGCACGGTCCTGCCGGGTCTTGGCCTTGCCGTGATCAATCCCAAATGGATGGCCGCCTTCGATCTGCCTCTGTCGGCCGAAGGCGTCGTCGTGACCGAACTTGGCGCCTTCGGCGACCGGATCGGCCTGCGTCCGGGCGACATCGTGCTTGGCGTGAACACTGTCTTCACGGTCACGCCCGATGATGTCATCCGCGGCCTGTCCTCGGGCGACCGGCGCATGGTGATCGAGGTTCTGCGCGGCGGGCAGCGCGTCGCGCTCCGGTTCCGGGTGTGACCGGTGGGTGATCTGTTCGACCGGCCCGACGCAAAAGACGGACCCGAGCCACCGCGCCCGCTCGCCGACCGGCTGCGCCCCCGGTCACTGGCCGAGGTCATCGGCCAATCCCACATCCTTGGTCCCGAGGGGCCTCTGGGCGTCATGCTCGCCTCGGGCGCTTTGTCGTCGCTCATCCTCTGGGGGCCGCCGGGGGTGGGCAAGACCACCATCGCGCGGCTTCTCGCGGACGAAACCGATCTGCATTTCGTCCAGATCAGCGCCATCTTCACCGGTGTGCCCGAACTCAGGAAAGTGTTCGAGGCCGCGAAACTGCGCCGGTCGCAGGGCCGTGGCACGCTGCTCTTCGTCGATGAAATCCACCGCTTCAACAAGGCCCAGCAGGACGGCTTCCTGCCGCATATGGAGGACGGCACGATCCTTCTGGTGGGTGCGACGACCGAGAACCCGTCGTTCGAGCTGAACGCGGCCCTTCTGTCACGCGCGCAGGTTCTGGTGCTCGAACGCCTCTCGCTTGCCGATCTCGAACTTCTGACCCAGCGCGCGGAACGCGAACTGGGCCGCAAGCTGCCGCTGAAGGCGCCCGCGCGCGAGGCGCTGCAGGAGATGGCCGATGGCGACGGGCGCGCCTGCCTGAACCTCATCGAACAGGTCATGGCCTGGAAGACCGACGCGCCCCTCGACACCGATCAGCTGGCGACGCGCCTCATGCGGCGGGCGGCCAAGTACGACAAGTCGGGTGACGAGCATTACAACCTGATCTCGGCGCTGCACAAATCGGTGCGCGGGTCCGACCCCGATGCGGCGCTCTACTGGCTGGCACGGATGCTGACGGGGGGCGAAGACCCGCGCTATCTCGCCCGCCGGATCACCCGCATGGCGGTCGAGGATATCGGTCTCGCCGACCCGCAGGCGCAGCGCGTCTGTCTGGACGCGTGGGAGACATATGAGAGGCTGGGCAGCCCCGAAGGCGAACTGGCGCTGGGGCAGGCGGTGGCCTATCTCGCGCTCGCGCCCAAGTCGAACGCGGCTTACGTCGCTTACAAGGGGGCTATGGCGCTGGCACGGGAAACCGGATCGCAGCCGCCGCCGAAACACATCCTGAACGCACCCACGAAGATGATGAAGGACCAGGGCTATGGCGCGGGCTATGCCTATGATCACGATGCGCCCGACAGCTTTTCGGGGCAGAACTATTTCCCTGAAGGGGTGAAGCGGCCCGTCCTTTATGCCCCGCCCGAACGGGGGTTCGAACGCGAATTGAAGAAACGCGTGGAGTATTTCGCGAAACTGCGCGCGCAGCGGCAAACTTGACTCTGCGCGCGTCCCGCGCGACAGCACGCCCATGATCCTGACCCTCTCCCAGATCGCCTTCGGCGGCGCCATCGGCGCCGTGCTCCGCTATCTGGCGGGGGTGGGCGTGTTCCGCGTGCTGGGGCCCACGGCGATGCCGCTGGGCGTTCTGTCGGTGAACATCGTCGGCTCGCTTCTTATGGGGTTGTTTGCGGCCGTTGCGGCGCACAGGGGGCTGACGCACCTGTCGCCCTTGGTGATGACGGGTATTCTTGGCGGCTTCACCACTTTCTCGGCCTTCTCGCTGGAAACCGTGACGCTGATCGAACGCGGCCAGATGGGACTGGCCACATTTTATGTCGGGCTGTCGGTGCTGGGCTCGGTGGGCGGGCTCATGCTGGGCCTGTGGCTGGGGCGGGAGGCCTTCGCATGAGCGGCGTACAGACGATCACCGTGGCCGAGGGCGAGGGCGACCAGCGCCTTGATCGCTGGCTCAAGCGGCGCTTTCCGCACCTCGCGCAGGGCCGGATCGAGAAGATGTGCCGCAAGGGCGAACTGCGCGTCGATGGCGCGCGGGCAAAGGCCTCGACCCGGGTCGAGGTGGGGCAGAGCGTGCGCATCCCGCCCTTGGGCGAAGATGTCGATACGCCGCCGCCGCCCAGACCCGCCGCGTCACGCGTCTCGGACGCAGATGCGAAGATGATCCGTGACTGCGTGATCTTCCGCGACGACCACATCATCGCATTGAACAAGCCTGCGGGCCTTCCCGTGCAGGGTGGCAGTGGTCAGACGCGGCACGTCGATGACCTGTCCGAGGCGCTGCGCTTCGGATACGATGAAAAACCGCGCCTCGTGCACCGGCTCGACAAGGACACGTCGGGCGTTCTGCTGCTGGCGCGCACGCGCGAGGCGGCCGCCGCGCTCACCGCCGCCTTCCGCCACCGCGAGACGCGCAAGATCTATTGGGCGCTGGTCGCGGGCGTGCCGAAACCCTACCTGGGCGAAATCAAGACCGGCCTCGTCAAGGCACCGGGCCACGGATCGGGGGGCGAAGGCGAGAAGATGCTGGCCATCCACCCCTCCCAGATCGACAGCACGCCGGGCGCGAAACGCGCGCATACGCTGTACGCCACGCTTTACCGCGTTGCGTCCCGCGCCGCATGGGTGGCCATGGAGCCGGTGACGGGCCGCACCCACCAGTTGCGCGTTCACATGGCCGAGATGGGCCACCCCATCGCCGGTGACGGCAAATACGGTGGATCGGGGCAGGAAAATCAGGGCGACGGCTGGGGCGCGCAGGTGGGCGGCATCATCTCGAAGAAGCTGCACCTGCATGCGCGGCGGCTGATCATCGAACATCCGGTGACGAAGAGGCCTCTCGACCTGACGGCGCCACTGCCGTCTCACATGAAGGACAGCTGGGACACCTTCGGCTGGACCGAGGACCTCGCTGATCCCGACCCGTTCGAGAAGCTGGTATGACCGCCCGTCCGCGACTGATCCTGTTCGATGTGGACGGCACGCTGGTGGACAGTCAGGCCGATATCCTGGCCGCGATGCAGGCGGGGTTCGGCACGCTGGACCTGCCCGCGCCCGACCGCGCGACGGTGCTGGGGATCGTGGGGCTGTCGCTCGACCACGCGGTCTTCCGGCTGGCGCCGGACCTCGCGGCCAACGACCGGGCGCGGATCGTCGCCGCCTACAAGGAGGCCTATGCCGCGCGGCGCATGGCCAAGGGCGCGCAGGTGTCTTCGCCGCTCTATCCCGGGGTGGCGGCGCTGATCGAGCATCTGGGGGGCGTGCCGCACTATCTCGTCGGCGTCGCTACGGGCAAGTCGCGGCGCGGGCTTGATGCGCTGTTTGCCTCGCTCGGGTTCGGGGCGCTCTTCGTCACGCGGCAGACGGCGGATGATCACCCGTCCAAACCGCATCCCGCGATGATCCATGCCGCGCTGGCCGAAACCGGTGTCGCGGCGGAAGATGCGGTGATGATCGGCGACACCAGCTTCGACATGGAAATGGCCCGCGCCGCGGGCGTGCGCGCGCTGGGCGTGAGTTGGGGCTATCACCCGCCGTCTGCGCTGGGCGCGGCCCACCGGATCGTCGGCAGCGTGGCAGAGCTGCGCGATGCCATCGAGGCGATCTGGACGGTGCCCGCATGACGGGCTGGGCCGCGAAACGGTTCTGGAGCGCGGCTTCGGTGGTCGAGGACGCAGGCGGCTTCGCCATCGCGCTTGACGGGCGGCGGGTGCGGACGCCCGCCAAGGCCGCACTGGTGGTGCCGACGCGGGCGCTGGCCCGCGCCATCGCCGCGGAATGGGACGCGCAGATCGACAAGGTCCGCCCCGAAACGATGCCCTTTACCCGCACTGCCAATTCCGCCATC
The DNA here is from genome assembly GCA_018401465.1 of Aestuariivita sp. Taxonomy (GTDB): domain Bacteria; phylum Pseudomonadota; class Alphaproteobacteria; order Rhodobacterales; family Rhodobacteraceae; genus JAGYKE01. The sequence goes on along the minus strand of JAGYKE010000005.1, from coordinate 1,071,312 downwards.
GACAAGGTCGCGCCCCAGCGGGCCGAGGTGGCGGCGATGCTCGCGGAATACGGCGACAGCGATCTGGTCTGCTACCGCGCCGAAGGCCCCGCGGGTCTGGTCGCACGGCAGGCAGACGCATGGGACCCTGTGATGGACTGGCTGGCAGCCGAACACGGTGCCCGGCTGATCGCGCGCAGCGGCGTCATCCATGCCCCGCAGGATGCGCGGGCCCTGCAGCATCTGGCCGACAGGGTGCATGCGCTCGACCCCTTCGCGCTGGCTGCCTTTCACGACCTGGTCGCGCTGACCGGGTCGCTGGTTCTGGCCCTTGCCGCCGCCCATGACTGGCGCGCGCCCGGCGACATCTGGGACCTCTCGCGCATCGACGAGATCTGGCAGGAGGACCACTGGGGCCCGGACGACGAGGCGCGTGCCGCTGCAGATCTGCGCCGCGGCGCGTTCCTGTCGGCGAAGGCTTTCTGGGACGCCCTGCGCGCCACCGATTGACGCAAATGTGCAGCCCACGGGCAGGCGCCACGTCAACCCATCGTTTTCGGTTGCTCAAGCCTTGACCTTTGGTGATGAATCGGCCCAATCTCGCACCACTGAGGGGGGGTAAACCCCTTTTCGGGTGTTTCAACACTGATCCAACGTGATCGGATGAGCCGCCGCTGTCACCGGGGCGGAAAACCAGGAAGAGGTACACATGAACAAGACTATCCTTTTGGGCGCATTGACCGTTGCCGGTCTTGCGGCAGGGGCTGCCGCAGCGGGCACGATGGATGACGTCAAGGCGCGCGGCTCGCTCAAGTGCGGTGTGTCCACTGGCCTTGCCGGCTTCTCAGCCCCAAATGCCAACGGTGTCTGGGAAGGCTTTGACGTAGCGGTGTGCCGTGCCGTCGCCGCAGCCGTTCTGGGTGACCCCATGGCGGTTGAATTCGTGACCACCACCGGCCAGACCCGCTTCACCGCCCTTGCCTCTGGCGAGATCGACATGCTGGCCCGGAACTCCACCTGGACCTTCTCGCGCGATACCGACCTCAACCTCGACTTCGTGGGCGTCAACTACTACGACGGCCAGGGCTTCATGGTTCCCAAGGCGCTTGGCGTGTCCTCGGCCAAGGAACTCGACGGCGCGACGGTCTGCATCCAGACCGGCACCACGACCGAACTGAACCTCGCTGATTTCTTCCGTGTGAACAACATCAGCTACGAGCCCGTCCCGATCGAGACGAACGCCGAGGCCCAGCAGCAGTATCTTGCCGGGGCCTGCGATGTCTACACAACCGATGCCTCGGGCCTCGCTGCCACGCGCGCCACATTTGAGAAAGCGGGCGACCACACGATCCTTCCCGAGATCATCTCGAAGGAGCCGCTCGGGCCGGTCGTGCGTCATGGCGACAACGACTGGGGCGACATCGTCCGCTGGTCGCTCCATGCGCTGGTTGCTGCCGAAGAGTATGGCGTGACATCGGCCAACGTGATGGAGCTGGCCGCTGCACCGACCGACAACCCGGAAATCAATCGTCTCCTGGGCACCGAAGGTGAACTTGGAGCAATGATCGGTCTGGACAAGGAATGGGCCGTGCGCGCCATCTCGGCGGGCGGCAACTATGGCGAGATCTTCGAGAAGAACATCGGCGAGGCGACTCCGATCGGCCTGGCGCGCGGCCTGAACGCGCAGTGGACCGATGGCGGGCTGCTCTACGCGCCTCCCTTCCGCTGATCGCCTGAGACCTCGCAGGCGCGGCACTTGGGGCTGCGCCTGCACCTTACAATAGTCTGAAGCCTGCACGACGACCGCAGCATCGCGCGCGGCTATTTCCCGTGTCTTCACCAGAAAGGTTGCCCCGGATGGCGGACGCGTCTGTTTCCCCCAAGGACAGCTTTCATCTCAGCCAGCTGATATATGATTCGCGCTATCGGTCGCTGACCATCCAGACGGTTGCGATGATGCTGTTGATGCTGGGCATCGGCTGGCTTGTTTACAACACGACGGTGAACCTAGCCGCGCTTGGCAAGGACATCAGTTTTGCCTACCTGTGGACCACCGCTGGATATGACATCAACCAGCAACTGATCCCCTACACATCGCAGGACACCCACGCCCGCGCCGCGCTGCTTGGAATCCTGAATACCTTGCTGATCGCGGTACTGGGCTGCCTGCTGGCCACCATTATAGGCGTGTTTGCGGGTGTACTTCGGCTGTCCAAGAACTGGGTCGTGTCGGGCCTGATGACGGTCTACGTTGAGGGCTTCCGCAACATCCCCCTGTTGATCTGGATCCTGATCATCTTTGCTGTGATGACCGAAGGCATGCCGCAGCCCCGTGACTTCCGCCCTGACGAGAACGGGGTGGCCGAGGCTTCGATGATCCTGTGGAATACGGTGGCTGTCACCAATCGGGGCGTCTTCGTGCCGCGCCCGGTGTGGGGCGACACAGCGTGGGTGCTGGGAATCGTCCTTGCACTGTCCATTGTCGCGATTTTTGCCGTCCGGTCCTGGGCCCGCAAGCGTCAGGAGGCGACGGGAGAACAGGTCCCGGTCCTGCTGATCGGGATCGCACTGTTTGTATTGCCGACGGTTCTGGCCTATTTCGTACTTGGTCGGCCGGTGACCTTCGACTCGCCCGTCCTAGGGGGGTTCAACTTTCAGGGCGGGACTCAGCTGCGCAATTCCTTCATTGCAATTTGGCTGGCCCTTTCGCTCTATACCGGGGCGTTCATCGCCGAGAACGTGCGAGGCGGCATCCTGGCGATTTCCAAGGGTCAGTCCGAGGCCGCGTTCAGCCTTGGCCTGCGCCCCAACCGTACGATGCAGCTTGTCATCCTACCACAGGCCTTGCGGGTTATCATCCCGCCGCTGATCTCGCAGTACCTGAACCTGACCAAGAACTCCTCGCTGGCGATCGCGGTGGGATATATGGACGTGCGTTCGACCCTCGGGGGCATTTCCATCAACCAGACTGGGCGGGAACTTGAAGGCATGCTGCTTCTTGGGCTTTTCTACCTGATAGCCAGCCTTCTGATCTCGAGCGTGATGAACGTCTACAACTCCCGCGTGAAGCTGAAGGAGCGCTAAGATGAGCGAGGCCCATGCCTTCAGTCAGGCCTTCGTACGGGGCGAGATGCTGCCCCCCGCGGAGGCGCCCGTCACTGAACGCGGCGCGGTCAAATGGCTGCGTGAAAACCTGTTTTCCAGCCCACTGAACGCCCTGCTGACGATCGTATCTATCTTCGTGATCTGGTCGGTGCTGGCCCATATCCTGCCCTGGATGGTCAATGGCATATGGGACGCGAGTTCGCTGACCGAATGTCGCGCGATCCGCGACGAACGCGGCCTGGACAGTGCTGCTTGCTGGGCGGTAATCGCCGACCGCTGGCACCAGCTGATGTTTGGCTTTTATCCGCAGGACCTCTACTGGCGGCCGATCCTTGCCTTCGTGCTTCTAGGCGTGGCGGTGGCGCCTGTTCTCTACGGGTCGCTTTCCAGGAAGATGCTTTGGTTCTCTCTGGCCTACCCGTTCCTAGCCGTGTGGTTGCTGTGGGGCGGTTCGGTCTGGGGGCCCGTGTCGGTGGCGATGGGCTTTTGCGCGGGATGGCTGGCGTTACGCCTGCTTTCGACGGTTGCGGGCACGCTGGCCGCCGTGATCGCTGCGCTGCTTGCGCCGGTGCTGTGGTGGCTGTTTGCGGCGGCGCCGGTTGCGGAGTATCTGACCTCGGTCCTTCCCGTTGGCCTGACCGAGGTCGCTAGCCGCGATTTCGGCGGCTTCATGCTGGCGCTAGTTATCGGGACGTCGGCGATCGTGCTGTCGCTACCGTTGGGCATCCTGCTGGCGCTGGGGCGGCAGTCGAACCTGTTCATCATCAACAAAGTTTCGGTCACCTTCATCGAGGTGATCCGCGGCGTGCCGCTTATCGTCTGGCTGTTCACCGCCTCGCTGCTGCTGAACTACTTCATGCCGCCCGGCACGAACTTTGACCTGATCGTGAGGGTGATCATCATGGTCACCCTCTTCGCATCCGCCTACATCGCCGAGGTGGTGCGGGGCGGTCTGGCCGCCTTGCCCAAGGGCCAGTACGAGGCGGCGGATTCGCTGGGCCTCGACTACTGGAAGGCGATGCGGTTGATCATCCTTCCGCAGGCCCTGAAGATTTCAATCCCCGGTATCGTGAACACCTTCATCGGACTGTTCAAGGACACTACCTTGGTGGTGTTTATCGGGCTTGCCGACCCGATCGGGTTCTCGAACCTGATCCGTGCGGATACGGCGTGGAACGGAATCTACTGGGAGCTGTTCATCTTTATCGGGCTTCTCTTCTTCATCTTCTGTTTCTTCATGTCCCGCTATTCGCTCTATCTCGAGCGGAAGCTTCAGACCGATCACCGCTAGGGAGACCGCGCATGACCGACGCTTCCACCGCCCACGAGATCGACCGCGCGCAACTGCGCGTCTCGGACGAGGTCGCGATCCAGATTGACGGCATGAGCAAGTGGTATGGCGACTTCAACGTCCTCCGTGAGATCGACCTGACCGTCTATCGCGGCGAACGCATCGTGATCTGCGGGCCCTCAGGCTCGGGTAAATCCACGCTGATCCGCTGCATCAACGCGCTCGAGGAACATCAGAAGGGCAAGATCGTCGTCGATGGAACGCTCCTGTCGTCGGACCTCAAGAACATCGACAAGGTCCGGTCGGAAGTGGGCATGGTGTTCCAGCACTTCAACCTGTTCCCGCACCTGACGATTTTGGAGAACTGCACACTCGCCCCGATTTGGGTCCGCAAGGTCCCGAAGAAAGAGGCCGAGGAAATCGCGATGCACTTCCTGCAGAAGGTCAAGATACCCGAACAGGCGCACAAATATCCCGGCCAGCTTTCGGGTGGCCAGCAGCAGCGTGTGGCCATCGCGCGGTCGTTGTGCATGCGGCCGCGGATCATGCTGTTCGATGAACCGACCTCGGCGCTCGACCCCGAGATGATCAAGGAAGTGCTCGACACCATGGTGCAGCTGGCCGAGGAGGGGATGACCATGCTCGTCGTCACGCACGAGATGGGCTTCGCCCGTCAGGTGGCGAACCGGGTGATCTTCATGGACGAAGGTCAGATCGTCGAACAGAACGAACCCGAAGAATTCTTCAACAACCCCAAAAGCCCGCGGACGCAGCTGTTCCTCAGCCAGATTCTCGGTCACTGACGACTACGGGACAGGACAGGGCAAGGGCGGGGCATGCCCCGCCCTTCGTCATTCCGTCAATTCGCGCGGCACGATGAAGGCGCGCGCAAACCCCGTGTTCGGGCGCACATCCTCCCAGCTCTCCGCGTCGAATTCGGTGACCAGCGTGGCACAGGTGGGGTAGTCGTCGAACCGGTCATGGGCGGGCGGCGCGGCGACAAGTTCAGCTGCGAAACCGGCGATACCGGGATTATGGCCCAGCATCAGAACCCGGTGCCGGGTTGCGCTGTGCAGCACTTCCCACATCCTGTCGGGTTCGGCATGGTAGAGCGCGGGCAGAAAGTGTACCGGCGCCTCGATCCGCAGTCGCTTCAGCGTTTCGCGCGTGCGCTCCGACGTCGAACACAGCACCTCGTCCGGCAGCCAACCGCTCTCGCGCAGCCAGTCGCCCATGGCGTCTGCTGACCTCCTGCCGCGCGGATTCAGCGGGCGGTCGTGATCGGAAAGGAGCGGATTGTCCCAATCGGACTTGGCATGGCGCATCAGGATCAGGGTCAGGGTCATGACGGGTGGAACGCTTTCATATGAAAGGCCGATTGGGCGGGGTCGCGGCCAAAGGCCTGACTGACCGGGCAGGCGCGGCGCGCGCGGCAACCTTGGGTCAGACAGTCCCGGCCCGCTTCGGTGTCGAGAAAAGCATGGCAGGCGGCCACGTCATAGCCGCGTGCGGCGCTCAGCGCATCCACCGGGCAGGCCGTGGCGCAGGGTGCCGCGCAACCGGCGCAGGGGGGTGCCACGGGGCGCGGGGGCAGGGGCAGTTCGCCCGGAAAGACCACCGCGCCGCGATACGAGATCATCAGCCCCGCCGTTTCATGGACCAGCATGCCCACGGGGCTGTCCCAGGCCGCTCCGCTGTCGCGCGCCCATTTCAGGAACGGTGCATAGGGCGGCCCGCCGAAGGGGAAGACTGTCTCCAACCCGGGCGCGAGGTCGCCGATCACCCGGCGCGACCAGCGGTCGACCGGGTCGGGCGCGCCGTCGGCATGTTCCCCGCTTGCGGTGAAGACCGGCCAGAACTCCGGGCCTGCCCCCAGAAGGACAATTGTCCGGCCCCCGTCATGCAGCGCGCCCATCACGATCAACCCGTGCAGTTCGGCCCGCCTTGCCAGATCGTCGACCGCGCCCACCCTTATCGTACCGGCGGCAGCGGCGTGTCGGGCCGGATGAGCGAACCCGCGCCATGTTCGGTGAACAATTCCAGCAGAACCGCGTTTGGCGTGCGCCCGTCAAGGATCACCACCGCGCGCACGCCTCCGTCGATGGCGTCGAGCGCGGTTTCCGTCTTGGGGATCATGCCGCCCGCGATGACGCCGTCGCGCGTCATCTGGCGGATCTGTTCGGCCTTGAGTTCGGTCAGCACCTCGCCCCCGGCATTCTTCACGCCCGAGACATCGGTCAGCAGCAGCAGGCGGTCCGCCTTCAGCGCGGCGGCGATGGCCCCCGCGGCCGTGTCGCCGTTGATGTTGTAGGTCTCGCCGCCCCGGCCCGCGCCCAGCGGTGCGATCACCGGGATCATGTCCTGCGCGAACAGGGCATGCAGGATCTTCGGGTTCACCTCGACCGGTGTGCCAACAAGGCCCAGATCGGGATGGGTCTGATCGCAGGTGATCAGCCCCGCATCCTTGCCCGACAGCCCGACGCCCATGCCGCCCTGCCGGTTGATCGCCTGCACGATGCGCTTGTTGATCACGCCCGACAGCACCATCTCGACCACCTCGACGGTGGCTTGGTCGGTGACCCGCTTGCCATTCACGAACTCCGACTTGATGTCGAGCCGGTCGAGCATGGCATTGATCATCGGTCCGCCGCCATGGACGATCACCGGGTTGACGCCGACCTGCCGCATCAGCACCACATCGCGCGCGAAGAGGTCCATGCCTTCGTCGCTGCCCATGGCATGGCCGCCCAGCTTGATGACCACAATGGCGTCGGTATAGCGCTGAAGGTAGGGCAGCGCGCGCGACAGAGTTTCGGCAGTGGCGATCCAGTCCCGGTTCATGTCCTGAGTTCTCATCCTTTGTCCTTCCGTCGCCACTCTCTGGCGCAGGTCACCTGTCGGGGTCCACTGTTTTTCGAAAAACACTGGACCCCGGGTTGCCCACGACGCGCCCTGCGCCGCTGCGGTGCCCCTGTTTTTCTAAAAACAGGGGCCAATGGGTGTCAGGCCATGCCCGCGATGATCGCGCGCAGGGTGGGGATGCCGTCTCCGGTCTCGCTCGAGGTGAGCACGATCTCAGGGAAGGCCGCGGGATGACCGGCAAGACCCGTACGCACCTGCGCCAGAACGCGGTCAAGATCGCGCGCATGCATCTTGTCGCTCTTGGTCACCACGCATTGAAAGGTGACCGCCGCGCTGTCGAGAAGGCGCATGATCTCGTCATCCACGGCCTTGATCCCGTGGCGCGCGTCGATCAGCACGAAGGCGCGGCGCAGGGTCGGGCGGCCCGACAGATATTTCTTGAGCAGCTTCTGCCATTTCTCGACCACGGCAAGCGGCGCATTGGCATAGCCATAGCCGGGCAGGTCGACGAGGTAATGGGTCGCGCCGAGTGTGAAGAAGTTGATCTCCTGCGTGCGGCCGGGCGTGTTCGAGGCCCGCGCCAGCGCCTTTCGGCCCGTCAGCGCGTTGATCAGCGACGACTTGCCCACGTTCGACCGCCCGGCAAAGCAGACCTCGACCCGGTCGGCGGGCGGCAGGCCGTCCATGGCGACGACGCCCTTCAGGAACTCGGCCCCCGTGGCGAAGAGCTTGCGTCCCGCCTCGGTCGTCGCGGCATCGGGCTCTTCGGCCAGCGGAAAGGGCAGGGGGGTCGTCACGCCAGAACCTCGACACTGCCGCCCGGGGCCACCGGGCCGCCTTCCACTACCTCGGCATAGACGCCGAAGTCGCGGTGGCCCCAGCCGGTCTCGAGCGTGCCCAGCGTGTCGGCGTCGCGCTCGCCCGTCTGCGGGTTGGCAGCGGTGTGCAGGCAGCGTTCGATCCGGTCCTGCACGGCAAGCACCGCGCCGCCGATGCGCACGTGGCGCCCGATCCAGTCGAATTCCTCCCACGGGGCCAAGCCGTCGAACCAGATGTTGCCGCGCCAGCGTTCGGGTTCCAGTGGGCGACCCAGCCGCTGCGACACCGCACGGTGGGACGAGGCGTTCATGATCGACACCGACGGGAAATCGGTGTCGGTCATGCCGCGGGTGCCCGCGCGCACGATGCGGCGGGGCTGCGCGCGGTTTTCGGGCAGGATGGGCGCCAGCCAGGCGAAGAAGGCCTTCGCCTCGGCGTCGTCATCGGGTGACAGGCTGAATTGGCCCAGCCGGTCGTGGCGCAGATGCACGCGGCCCGCGCCTTCGTCCAGATCGGCCCAGAGACCGGCCAGCCCGGGCGTGCGCGTGCCGATCATGAAGTTCTGGTAGGACGACCAGCCCTCGGCCGGGCCGGTCGAATTGTCATGCTGCACCGCCCAGCAGCGGTCCCAGGGCAGAGCCTGACCGGCGGCCAGCGTGACGGCGGGCAGCGCCTCGCGCCCGTGGCTCTTGATCGGGTGGCGCCAAAGCGCGCTGACCGCGCCGGCCATCAGCCCTTGCCTTTCGGTCCGGGTTTGGGGGCGGGCTTGTCCGCCTCCTTGGGTTTGTCGCGTTTGAACCCACCGAGGATGTTGCCGAAGATGTCTGGCTTGTATCCTTGGCTGCGCATGATCGCGTATTGCTGGACGAAGGTGATCGTGTTGTTCGCGATCCAGTAGACCACAAGACCGCTTGCGAACCCGCCCAGCATGAACATGAAGACCCATGGCAGCCAGGCGAAGACCATCTTCTGCGTGGGGTCGGTGGGTGCGGGGTTCAGTTTCTGCTGCAGCCACATCGAGATGCCCAGAAGCAGCGGCAGGATGCCGATGAAGATCAACGCAATGATCGATCCCGGCTCGGGGCCTTCGTTCGGCAGGAGCCCGAACAGGTTGATGATCGACGTCGGGTCGGGCGCAGACAGGTCCTGGAACGGGCCCAGCCATTCGGCGTGCCGCAGTTCGATCGTGACGAAGATCACCTTGTAGAGCGAGAAGAAGATCGGGATCTGCAGAAGGATCGGCAGACAGCCCGCGGCGGGGTTCACCTTTTCCTTCTTGTAAAGCTCCATCATCCCCTGCTGCAGCTTCTGGCGGTCGTCGCCGGCGCGTTCCTTCAGCGCTTCCATCTGCGGCTGAAGCTCTTTCATCTTCGCCATCGAGACGTAGGACTTGTAGGCCAGCGGCAAGAGAACCGCCTTGATGATGAAAGTCAGCGCGATGATCGACCAGCCCATGTTGCCGATCAGGATGTTCAGTTCATGCAGCAGCCAGAAGATCGGTTTGGTGAGGAAGAAGAACCAGCCCCAGTCGATCGAGTCGATGAAACCCTCGATTCCCGTGCGTTCATAGCCGCGGATCGTTTCCCATTCCTTGGCGCCGGCGAAAAGACGCGTCTCGACCTGCACGGTCTGCCCGTCGGCCAGCGTCTCGGTCGGCAGTTTTGCGGTGGTCTGATAGATGTCGAGCCGTTCGTTCACGAAGGCGCTGGCCTTGAAGGCGCTGCCCGGCTGCGGGACAAGGACCGACATCCAGTAATGGTCGGTGAAGCCGATCCAGCCGTTCTGGTTGACCGTGATTTCGTCGAAGGCGGTCTCGGACGGCATGTCGTCGTAATCGGTTTCGGTCAGTTCGCGATCGGCCATGCCGATGGCCCCTTCATGCAGGATGAAGAAGTTCTTCATGTCCGCGGGCTGTCCGTGGCGGGCCAGAACGCCGTAGGGAGCCAGCGACACCGTCCCGGCGCCGCTGTTGGTGACGCTCTGCGTGACGGTGAACATGAAATCCTCGTCCACCGACATCGTGCGGCGGAAGGTGAGGCCAGCGCCGTTGTCCCAGACCAGTGCCACGGGGGTGTCGGGCGTCAGCGTGGTGCCACCGTCGACCTGCCAGAGCGTGTTGGCCCCCGGCACGAGATCGGCCTCGAGACCTGCGCCCGGGGCCCAACCGTAGAGCGCGTAATAGGCGCCCGGCGTGCCCACGGGCGACAGCATGGTGACGATATCGGCGTCGTCGTCGAGGCTGACGCGGTAGTCGCGCAGCGACAGGTCGTCGATCCGTCCGCCCAGAAGCGAGATGGATCCGGTCAGGCGCGGCGTATCGATGACGATCCGCGGCGCGGCGGCCAGCGCGCCTTCGCGCGTTTCGGCTGCTGCGGCGGCGGGATCGGCCGCCGTCCCGGCAGCGGCGGGCGCGGTGGCGACGCCGCCTTCCCCGGTCTGGACGCTGGCTGCCTCTGGTCGCGGCGCCGGTTCCGGCGGCGGGAACAGTGTGTACCACAGCAAGATCACCAGGAAACTCAGCGCTGTCGCAAGAATGAGGTTTCTGTTCTGATCGTCCATGTCGGGACCGCCACTCGCATTGTTCAGACAGCGCGGTTCAACCGAGTGCAGCCCGAAAGGTCAAGTGGAATCGGGCCTTCCACCCCCATCTGGCATCTGCCCGCCGGGCGTGGTCACCCGGTCTGCCGACCGATCCGCGTGATCCGCGCCAGATTGCTGTCATGTGCTTCAAGCCAGGACAGCGTCTGGTCCGCTGGCATGGGCCGGGCAATGCCATAGCCCTGCACATGCTGGCAGCCCAGCTGGGCGAGGAGCGCATGTTCGCCCACTGTCTCGACCCCTTCGGCAAGCGTTTCAAGCTCAAGCCGTTCGGCCATCGTCAGCAGCGCGGAGACGAGGCGCTGCTGTTCAGGGTCGCGGTCGGCGCGCGTGACGAAGCACCTGTCGATCTTGATCCGCCGCACGGGAAAGCGCCTGACCATCGCGATCGAGGCATGACCGGTCCCGTAATCGTCGATGTCGATGTGAAACCCCGCTTCGCCCAGCCGGGTCAGGTTGCGTGCGACGGTGTTGTCGGGCCCGTCTGACAGAACGGTTTCCAGCACTTCGATGCCCAGCCGGTCGGGCGTCAGGCCGAACCGGTCGATATCCCAGACAAGTCGGTCGGTCAGGCGGGGATTGTTCAGGTCCGTCTGGCTCAAGTTGATCGAAACGCGCGGGATCGCCGCGCCTGCGGCATCCCAGGCCCGCAGCGCGCTCAGCGCTTGGAAAAGCATGACTTCGGTCAGACGCTCCAGCAATCCGGCCTCGGCCAGTGCGGGCAAGAAGCGGTCGGGCGGGATGACGCCCTGCACCGGATGCGTCCAGCGTGCCAGCGCCTCGAAGCCCGAGACATGGCCCGTGTCCGTTGACAGCTGCGGTTGGAACCAGGCGCGGAACTGCCCGTTGTCCAGCGCGGCTGTCGCGTCGCCCAGCAGATCGGACCGTGCGGCGCGGCGCCGGGCGATGTCGGGCGTGAAGGCGCGGATGCCCGAGGGGCTGCTGCCCCGCGCCTCGGCCAGTGCGGCGCGCGCGGCGTCGGCCCAGGCCCGCCCGTCGCCCTCCGGTGCCCGGTGCGACAGGCAGAAGCCCACCGACGCCGTGAGATAGATCGTCACGCCCCCCAGCGGCAGCGCGTCTTCAAGCGCTGTCTGCAGTCGGCCCGCCAGCTGGATGCCGAGTTCGAGGTCCATCTGGCGCACAGGCCTCAGGCAAATGGTGAAGCGTCCGTCGCCGATGCGCGCGACGGTGTCGCCTGACCGCAGGGCGCCCAGAAGACGGTCGGCGCCGCGCGCCATCGCTGCATCCGCCGCCGACTGGCCGTGGCGCGCGGCGAAGCCTGCGAAATCGTCGTAATCGATCACGAAGCAGGCGGATTGCAGCCCGGTGCGCGCACATTCCACCCGGGTGGCGTCAAGAACCGCCTCGAACCCGTCGCGCAGGACCAGCCCGGTGACCCGGTCGCGCGGCCCCCCCGGCAGTTGGGGCGCGCGCCAGACCAGCAGGATCGCCAGCGCAAGCGGCAGCGCCAGTGCGGTCACGATCAGCCCGGTTTCGCCCCAGAGGCCATAGGCCAGAAGCGTCGCCGCCGGAACGAAGACAAGCAGAGGCGGGACCGCCACCCGTGCAAGGCGCGCGGCAAGGGCTGTCTTGCGGCGGTACGGTGCGGTCATCGGGGGTGTCCTGCGTCGGTCATCTTGCCGAAGATGCCCCGTCGGACCTGACCCCCCGGTTAATCCAAGCGCGGAATTTCTCCGGCATTCGCATCGAATTCGCGCGAACCAAGCGTCAGACCCGCGAAATCGAACAGCTTGGGGTCAAGAAGGTGCGACGGTCGCGCGTTCATCAGCGCCCGGAACATCACCTGACGGCGTCCGGGGCTGTTCTTTTCCCAGCCGTCGAGAATCTGCTTCACCTGCATCCGCTGCAAGCCGTCCTGGCTGCCGCAAAGATCGCAGGGAATGATGGGATAGTTCATGGCGCGGGCGAAGGCCTCGCAATCGGCCTCGGCCACATGGGCAAGCGGGCGATAGACGAAGAGATCGCCTTCTTCGTTCACCAGTTTCGGCGGCATCGTCGCCAGACGCCCGCCATGGAAGAGGTTCATGAAGAAGGTCTCGAGGATGTCATCGCGGTGATGACCCAACACCACGGCCGAACAGCCCTCTTCGCGCGCGATGCGGTAAAGGTTTCCCCGACGCAAACGCGAACACAAGGCGCAATAGGTGCGCCCGGCGGGAACCTTGTCCACCACGATGGAGTAGGTGTCTTGGTATTCGATCCGGTGCGGCACGCCCATGCGCGACAGGAACTCGGGCAGGACGGTGGCGGGAAAGCCCGGCTGGCCCTGATCAAGATTGCAGGCCAGGATATCGACCGGCAGCAGCCCGCGCCATTGAAGCTCGTAAAGGGCGGCAAGCAGCGTATAGCTGTCCTTGCCGCCCGAAAGGCAGACAAGCCAGCGCGCGCCCGGTTGCACCATCCCGTAATGCTCGATCGCCTCGCGCACGTTGCGGATGATCCGCTTACGCAGCTTGCGGAACTCGGTCGCCTTGGGGGCGCCGTGGAACAGGGGGTGAATGTCGTCGTCGGGTGTGTCGCGCATGGGCGCGGGTGTAGTCTTTCGCGCGCGATCCGGCAAGCGGGCCATGATCCGACGCGGATCATGGCCCGGATCCCGGACGCGGGGTCCGACGCGCCAAGGTCCCGCGTCGGGGCCTTGGCGGACGCCGCGTCGGCGTCCGTCCCGCTGGACAGCGCCCCGCCGCGCCCCATGTTGTGCACGAAAGACCAGAAAGACCCCTTCGCCATGCTCCGCCTTGCCGCCCTTGCCCTTGTGCTCGTCCTTGCCGCCTGCACCGGGCGGCCCGCGCTTGACGATCCGAAACTGTCCGACCGCGTGCTCGACCTCGAGGTCTTCTTCGCCGGCAAGACGCGCGCTTACGGGCAGTTCAACGATGTCTTCGGCACCGTGCGCCGCCGGTTCGAGGTGGACATCACCGGAACATGGGACGGCGAACGCCTGACGCTCATCGAGGATTTCGTCTACGAGGACGGATCGACCGAACAGCGCGTCTGGACCCTGACGAAGACCGGCCCCCAGACATGGGAGGGCACCGCGCCCGGCGTCATCGGCACTGCCCGTGGCGAAGAACGCGGCGACACCTTCAACTGGCAATACACGATCGACCTGCCTGTGCCCGATGGCACGATGCGAGTGGAATTCGACGACTGGATGTGGCTTCTGTCGGACGACCGGTTGCTGAACCGCGCCTACATGTCCCGCTTCGGCATTCCCATCGGCGAGGTCATCATCACCTTTGAGCGTCCTTAACCGTCCTTGCGGTCGGGCACCGGGTCATAGCCCGACCCGCCCCAGGGATGGCAGCGGCAGATGCGCGCGGCGGCAAGAGCCGACCCCTTCAGCGCGCCGTGTTTCTCCAGTGCCTCCAAAGCATATGCGCTGCAGGTCGGCTGATAGCGGCAGTTGAACCCGACCCAGGGCGACAGGATCAGCCTGTAGGCCCGCACCGGCAGCGCCACCATATGGGCAAGCGGCGTCATCTTCCGCGATGCACCCGCAAAATCGCCTGCGCCAGATCGTCCTTCAGCGCCTCGAAGGGGCGGTCGGCGGTCACCTCGGGCCGGCCGATCAGGACGTAATCCCACCCGTCGCGCCCGGCCAAGGGCAGGATGGCGCGCGCCGCCTCGCGCAGACGCCGCCGCGCACGGTTGCGCGCCACGGCATTGCCGACCTTCTTGGAGCAGGTGAAACCGACCCTGATGCCCGCAGCTTCGCCATCTTCGCGGTGGCGGGCCTGCAGGTTCATCGACGGCGCCGAGGTTCGAAGCCCCTTTGCAGCGCGCAGGAAATCGGCACGCTTCGTCAGGGTCGTCAGACAAACGGACACCGCCGGAGGCGCGTCCCCCCCGGTGGCGGTGCCTGCCTGGGGGTCCTCCGGCGGTGTCATGTCCGTGACGGGGCGGCCAGCGCCGCTTACGCGCTCAGAACCTTGCGGCCGCGGGCACGGCGGGCATTCAGGATCTTGCGCCCGGCCTTCGTGGCCATCCGTGCGCGGAAACCGTGGCGACGCGTGCGGACCAGGTTCGACGGCTGATAGGTGCGTTTCATCGCATCTTCTCCAGGTAATCTTGGCCGCACAACGCGGATTCGCGGCGGGCCTCTATCTCGAAGCTCGTCCCATAATGACCCTTTCGACCCAAGTCAAACCCGGTTTGGAGAATTCCGCGCGCGTCTTGCAACATTTCCGCACGAGCGGATCGCGCGTGATGTTTCAAATCCGCCGGGTCACGGGCAGTATGGTCACGGGCAGGCTCACCCCGGATCAAGCAGGCGTGATCGGGCTGCCGCCGTCGGGCGAAAAGGCGCATGTCATGACAAGACCCAAGGCAAGGCACGCCATGAACGGAAAGACCAGCCAAACCGCCGACCCCGCGCGCCGGGGCCTGATGCGCCACCTGCCGCTGGCCGTGATCCTGACCGCGGCGGTGCTGGGGGCGGTGCTGCTGGGCGACACGCTCAGCTTTGACACCCTGCGCGACAACCGCGAGGCGCTGCTGGCCTACCGCGATGATCACTTCCTGACGTTGGCGCTGGCCTTTGTGGCGACTTACCTGATCATCGTCGCGCTGTCCCTGCCGGGGGCGGCGGTCGCGTCGGTCACCGGCGGGTTCCTCTTCGGGCTGGCGGCGGGCACCGCGCTGAATGTCGTCTCGGCCACGACCGGCGCGGCGATCATCTTCCTCGCCGCGCGCTGGGGGCTGGGGCGGACGTTGTCGGCGCGGCTCGATGCGTCCGAAGGCACGGTGCGCCGCCTCATGGACGGGTTGAGGGAGAACGAGATCAGCGTGCTTTTGCTTCTGCGCCTTGTCCCGGCGGTGCCGTTTTTCGTGGCGAACCTGCTGCCCGCGCTGGTCGGCGTGCGGTTCTTCTCCTTCCTCTGGACCACGGCGCTGGGCATCGTGCCGGGCGCACTGGTCTTCACCTGGATCGGTGTCGGCCTGGGTGAGGTCTTCGACCGGGGCGAAGACCCCGACCTGTCGCTTCTGTGGGAGCCACAGGTGATCGGTCCGATCCTCGGGCTCTGCCTGCTGGCCGCGCTGCCCATCGTCGTCCGGGCCCTGCGCGCCCGCAGGGAGGGCTGAGCGGTGGAGCATATCAGAACTGACATCCTTATCATCGGCGCCGGCTCGGGCGGGCTGTCGGTGGCGGCGGGCGCGGTGCAGATGGGGGCGGATGTCGTCCTTCTGGAAGGCCACAAGATGGGGGGTGATTGCCTCAACTACGGTTGCGTGCCGTCGAAGGCGCTGCTGGCCAGCGCCAAGGCCGCCCATGCCCAGGCCCACGCGGCCCGATTCGGCATCGCCGATGCCGCGCCGCGCGTCGATTATGCCGCCGCGAAGGACCACGTCGCCCGCGTGATCGAAGGGATTGCCCCCGTCGACAGCCAGGAACGGTTCGAGGGGCTGGGCGTGCGCGTCATCCGCGCCTTCGGGCATTTCGTGTCGCCGGACACGGTCGAGGCGGGTGATTACCGCATCACCGCGCGCCGCATCGTGATCGCCACGGGGTCGCGCCCCTTCGTGCCGCCGATCCCCGGGCTGGAGGAAACCCCCTATCTCACCAATGAGACCATCTTCGACCTGCGCGACCGTCCCCGCCACCTGCTCATCATCGGTGGTGGCCCCATCGGGATGGAAATGGCGCAGGCCCATGTGCGCCTTGGCAGCCGCGTGACCGTGATCGAAGGCGCGCGCGCGCTGGGCCGCGACGACCCCGAGGCGGCGGCGGTCGTGCTGGCCGCGCTTCGTGCCGAAGGCATCGTGATCGAGGAACACGCCAAGGTCGCCCGCGTCGCCCACGCGGCCGGAGAGATCACGGTGACCACCGAAGACGGGCGCGGCTTCACCGGATCGCATCTTCTGGTCGCGGTCGGGCGCAAGTCCAATACCGAAAGGCTGAACCTGTCCGCCGCGGGCATCAGTGAGACGAAGACCGGCATCGCCGTCGATGCGGGCCTGCGCACCGCCAACCGCCGGGTCTATGCCATCGGCGATGTGGCGGGCGGAATGCAGTTCACCCATGTCGCAGGCTATCACGCAGGGGTCATCATCCGGTCGATGCTGTTCGCCTTGCCGTCGAAGGCGCGCAGCGACCATATCCCCCGCGCCACCTACACCGACCCCGAACTCGCCCAGGTCGGCCTGACCGAGGCCGAGGCGCGCAAGGTGCATGGCGCGCGGATGGAGGTCGCGCGGTGCGACTACCACCACAACGACCGCGCCGCCGCCGAAGACAAGGCGACGGGGTTCATCAAGGTCATGGTGGTGCGCGGCCGCCCCGTCGGCGTCACCATTGTGGGCCATCAGGCGGGCGAATTGATCGGGCTGTGGTCGCTTGCCATCGCCAACGGGCTGAAGATGGGCGCGATCGCCGCCATGGTCAGCCCCTATCCCACCTATGGTGAGGTTAACAAACGCGCTGCGGGTGCCTATTTCAGCCCGAGATTGTTCGAGGCCCCGATGGTGAAGCGCGTCGTGCGCGTCATCCAGCGCTGGCTTCCGTGAGGCCGCGAGAAACCGCATGCTCAATTCGCTGTCGGGCCGGTTCCTGATCCTGACCGTCATCTTCGTGATGCTGGCGGAGGTGCTGATATTCGTGCCCTCGGTCGCGCGCTTCCGCGAGGATTACCTGCTTGACCGTCTTGAACGGGCGCAGATCGCCTCGCTTGCGCTTCTGGCCGACGACATGCTGACCACCGAACTCGAACGAGAACTGCTCGAGAACGCCGAGGTCTTCAACGTTGTCCTGCGCCGGGACGAGGTGCGCCAGCTTGTCCTGTCCTCGCCGCTGCCGACGCCGATCGAGGCGACGTTCGATCTGCGCGACCCCGGCGCGGTCACGCTGATCCGCGATGCGATGATGCGCCTGATCACGCCGGGCAACCAGGTGATCCGCGTCATCGGATCGCCCGTGCGCGAAGCTGGCCTGCTGATCGAGATCACGATGGAAAGCGGCCCGCTGCGCATGGCGATGCTTGACTACGGTGTGCGCATCCTGATCCTGTCGGCGGTGATCTCGGTCTTCACCGCGCTGCTTCTGTTCTTCGCCGTGCGGGTGCTTCTGGTGAAGCCGATCAAGAACGTGGTGGGATCGATGCAGCGCTATGCCGCCGCCCCCGAGGATGCCCGCCGCATCATCCAGCCCGGCGCAGGCGTGCGCGAACTGCGCGAGGCCGAAGAGGCGCTGCACAAATTGCAGACCGACCTGACCCACGCCCTCAAGCAGCGCGAACGACTGGCCCAGCTGGGCGGCGCGGTCGCCAAGGTCAGCCACGACCTGCGCAACATCCTGACCTCGGCCCAGTTGTTCACCGACCGGATCGAAGGCAGCGAAGACCCGCTCGTGCGCCGGATGGCACCGAAACTGGTGGGCTCGATCCGCCGCGCGGTATCCTTGTGCGAAAGCACGCTGGCCTTCGGCCGGACCGAGGAACCGGCACCCATGCTCACCTATGTCCGCCTGTCCGAGGTCGTGGGCGACGTGCTCGACAGCGAACGGCTGGCCGAGGACAGCGAGCAGATCAGCTTTTCCGAGGATATCCCGGCGATGCTGACGGTCATGGCCGACCCCGAGCAGTTGTTCCGCGTGCTCTCGAACCTCGTGCGCAACGCGCGGCAGGCACTGGCCGCGACCGGCCGCCCCGGCGAGATCAGCGTCAGCGCCGAAGAGACCGAAGATGTCTGGCTGATCCGCGTCACCGATACCGGCCCCGGGCTGCCGCCCAAGGCGCGCGAACACCTGTTCCAGCCCTTTCAGGGCGGCGCGCGCAAGGGCGGGTCGGGCCTCGGCCTCGCCATCGCGGCGGAACTGGTGCGCGGTCACGGCGGCACGCTGGACCTTGCCTATTCAGGCGAAAACGGCACCCGCTTCGTCATCCGCCTTCCCAAGGGCGACGGCACGGTTTGATCCGCGTTTTCGGGGTTGCATTGCCCCCGGACGCCGTCTACATGCCTGACCTCAGTGGACCGATAGCTCAGTTGGATAGAGTACTTGACTACGAATCAAGGGGTCGGGGGTTCGAATCCTCCTCGGTCCGCCACTATTTCCCTTAATTTACTGTTTTTTATGCACATTCCCCTTGGTTAGTCTTGGTGGTTGGTGGTGGTTAGTTTTTTAGCCGCCGCTTCAGCGATGGCTTTCCTGTCGGCGGCGCGGGTATAGTGCGGCGGCGTTGGCCACCTCGGCGCCGCTGCTGATCGCGTTCCTGCTGTTCCAGCGCGCCTTCGTGCAAAGCTTTATGCGCGCCGACATCCGATAGGCTGAACAGTCAATCAAGTTCGCCAGATGGCGATTGCTACGATTGCAATACACTCATTCGCGCAATTCTCCTGGTGACAGAGGTCCACCGGTCGCGCGTTCCTGCGAAAGGCCCGGGAAGTGAGCTAAACGCTCTCCACAAAAGCCGGGCAAGTCCATTATGAACGAGGGACCCAAGGGGGCAGGTCAGTCGCCACGCAACTGACCGGATTCAGTTCTCACGCTGCAGGTGACCTGCCACTGTACTTTCTTCCAGCCGCAACCGGATCATAGTTTGTGTTTGCGGGGGCAGAGCAAGAGTATATGACGGAGTACAGATCAGTGAAAAATTTCGTCAAGAATTAGATCTACTTGCCTATTCTGAATGACAGGGGGACGTAATGCTTGGCTTTGCCATGGAATTGGCCGATGCCGCGCGCGAATTGGTCGCACAGGCGTCATCGCCAACTGCTGAAACAAAACCTGACCGCAGCTTTGTCACAGCAAGTGACCGTGCCGTTGAGGACAGGTTGCGCGCAATGATCGGCGCGCGATTCCCACAGCATGGCGTTATCGGGGAGGAGGGGCAGGACATCTCACCAGGTGCGGATCATGTCTGGGTATTGGATCCGATCGATGGGACGGCAGCCTTTGTCGCAGGTGTGCCGATGCACGGAACATTGATTGCGTTGGCGCAGGGCGGGGTGCCTGTTCTCGGTGTCATTGACATGCATGTGACCGGGCAGCGTTGGGTCGGTGCAGTTGGCCAGCAAACAAGGTTATATCATCAGGGCCGGGTGACGGATTGCAACACGCGGAAGGGACAGACAATGCGAGATGCGATCCTGTCATCAAGTAACCCTGATTTCTTCAATTCCGTCGAACGTCCGGCGCTGGATGTCCTGCGCGCAACCACTGCTTGGCGGGTTTGGGGCGCATCGTGTATGGCTTACGGCCTGCTTGCTTCTGGTCGGATTGACCTTGCGCTCGATACCGGGCTGGCAGTGTACGACTGGGCACCTTTTGCCCCCATAATCGAAGGCGCAGGTGGTCGTGTGACGGATTGGCAAGGCCGCGAACTGCGACTCGACAGCGGCCCGCAAGTGCTCGCCGCTGGTGACGCATCATTGCATGATCAAGCACTTAATCTGATTGCGCCCTAGGAAATTATAATTCTTGCCCCAAAGTAATTTCATTGTGGTGTTCTGACTCGCTTGGACTTAAAAAGTAACTTAAGCGGAATGATAAGATCCCCATTCTTGAAAACTATTGTCGCAATAGAAATAAAAGAAAGTCTTTGTTTCAGGAGTATCTCACCATGACAGAAGTGACCTGCATTCTTCGCCACTTGCCACTTCCGGAAGATGTGGCCGGCAGTTTATGGCTAGCGTCTATGCCTGGAAGGTTTGAGAGCCTGACAGATTTTCTTGCCGCCGCTGAGGAAGAAGGTGCAACTGGCATCTTGTGTCTGGTCACCGACCAGGAAATAGATGCCAAATCGCCTGATTATGCTCATGCACGCCGTGCTGGCAACCTATCATTGTCGGTGAAGAATTTTCCCATCCCTGACTTTGGCGTGCCAGAGGACAAGGCCGCGTTCGTCGCTTTGATCATCGATTTTTGCGAAGATCTTTGCAAGGGAAAGCGGATGATTATCCATTGCGCAGCAGGTATCGGCCGTACTGGCCTTTTCGCCCAGCAGGTCCTAATGGCTTTGGGAGCAGAGCCGCGTCAAGCGTGTGACCAAGTGACAGCGTCCGGTTCAGGGCCAGAGTCGGCCGTTCAGAAAGAATTTTGTGAAACACCCGTGGTGTTATTCCCCCGTACTTGAGGCAAGACTCACGCACAAACAACGCTTAGCCGAAAATGACTAAGAGTGTTATTATCTTCCTGAAATTGTGGTTTGACCAAGCAGTCGGGCGCGAAGCGCTCGCGACAGCGAGTCGATAACAGCCACCGTGAACAGGATCATGATCACTATGAAGGCAACTTCGCGCCATGCACTGATCATCATCCTATCCATTAAATAAAATCCAATTCCTCCGGCTCCGACGACGCCCAAGATCGTCGCTGATCGCACATTGGATTCCAGGAAATACAAGCTGTTTGCCACTAGGACTGGTATCACTTGCGGAAGTACGCCGAAGCGAATTGTCTGTATCCTGCTTGCGCCCGTCGAGCGCACACCCTTAATCTGATCTTTTTCGGTGTTCTCCAGCGCCTCCGCAAAAAGTTTGGTAAGAACACCCATGTCATTTATCGCGATGGCAAGAACCCCTGCAAACGGACCAATCCCCACAATTGAAACAAAGAAAATCGCCCAAATCAGACTGTCCAATCCGCGGATCACATCACTCGAGCGGCGAACAATGAAGCGAACGGGTCCAAGCGGCATGATGTTGCGCGCACCAAAGAGGCAAAGGACAAAAGCAAGGATCGAAGCGGTCAGCGTACCAAGAAACGCCATCGCCAAAGTTTGCCCGATCCCATTGAGATAGGTCCAAAACTGACCTTTGGACTGGGGCGGCCACATCATGAGCAGAACATCGCCCAAACGTTGACTGCCGCTGGCCAATCGCTGCAAACTGAAACCCAGCACATCAAGGCCCCAGAAAAACAGTATTGAGCCTAAAGCGAGCGTCAACCAAAGCCGCCAAGCTGCAATGCCGCGGCGGGGATAGAGTTCGGGCAGATCATCGCGACGGCGGCGGATGTTGTCTTTGGTCATAGCGCGCGCAAGCCTTCCTGCCCAATCACCCTGCCGCGTAGCCAAGAACAAAGGCTGTCGATGGCAATGACTGCTGCGATCAACATCAATGCGATGGCAGATATATCTGTGTGGTGGAAGCTCTTGATCGCTCCGTACAGATCTTGCCCGATCCCTCCTGCGCCCACAAAACCTAGTACTGATGCGGCACGTACATTGATTTCGAAGCGTAGCAGACCGTAGGAGAGGTAATCGGGAAGGACTTGAGGTGTCGCGCCGTAAACCATGGTCTGCCACCAATTCGCACCGGTCGAGCGTACGCCTTTGACCTCGTCCAGGTTAGCATTCTCAGCCACGTCCCCAAAGAGCTTGCCAAGTGCGCCGAAGGAATGCAGCGCAATCGCCAACACGCCAGCTAACGGACCGATCCCGAAAGCGAAAACAAAGAGTACAGCGAACACGAGCTCTGGGACTGTGCGGGCAAATTCAAGGGTACGACGGGCGGCGATCCCGATCCAAGGCGCTGGAGTTAAGTTGCGAGCAGCTAGGAAAGAGAATATGTAAGCAAGTGCCGCGCCAAACAGTGTGGCGTATACTGCTATGAGCACAGTCTGCCAAAGCGAGGCGAGCCATTTGCCACCATTCCAGTACCATTTGGCAAGATCGACCCACAAAGTCTCCCATGCCAGGTTTGGAACCATTCGTCCAAAATAGGATGTTAGTCGCGGCAATCGGTCCCAAAGATGCGCAAGGTCCACCTCGCCCAACCTGGCCGAGAAAATTATCAAGGCGACGAGCACCAGAACGCCCGTCAACGATACCCTTGCTTTTTGCCATCTATGTGCGCGCCACGTTGCACGAAACTGACTTCTATGCAGAGGCTCGGCGCTGACCATGCTGTCGGAGGTAGCAGTATCCGTCACCGTCAATGGGCCTCAGCCAAGGCATCGGTGGAACCGTAGATGACGGCTAGCGTCGCATCGTCAAGCCCCGAGACAGGACCGTCATAGACCAGTTTGCCTTTGGCAAGCGCGACTGCCCGTTCACAGTATTCGCGCGCCAAAGGTACGGAATGTAGGTTACAAAGTACCGTGATCCCACGATGCTGATTAATATGACGTAGAGCTTCCATCACCGCACGGGAGTTTACCGGATCGAGGCTCGCAACAGGTTCATCAGCCAAAATGATCCGTGGCTGTTGGACTAATGCGCGGGCGATTGCGACGCGCTGTTGTTGTCCGCCAGAGAGTTCATCTGCGCGGCGAAGCGCAAACTCAGCCATGCCGAGCGCCTCAAGCGCATCAATTGCCACATCGCGATCGTGGTCAGTGAACCGTCCAATCAATTTCGGAAGCCGGGGGGCATGCGCAAGACGACCTGTCAGAACATTCGTTATGACGTTTAACCGGCTGACCAAGTTAAAGCGCTGAAAGATCATCGCGCTTTCTCGTCGCCAGTCCAGCAACGCCCGGCCGCGGAGCTGCGAAACATTTCGCTCACCACACCAGATTTCACCTTCAGTCGGGTCGATCAAGCGGTTTATCAGATTAAGGAGTGTAGACTTTCCGGCGCCAGAACGGCCCAAGACTGCAACCATCTCGCCGTCACGCACCGATAGCGTTATTCCGTCTAGTGCTTTGGCATTGCCGAAACTGCGAGAGACGCCACGCAAATTAAGCGTGGCGTCTGCAGTATTCATCGATGAAAGCGGGTGGCTCAACGCCCAGTTTCCGCCTTGCGAAGTTCAATGAAGGGCAGATAGGCTTCGTGTGAAACAAGACCGAACGCGCCGAAGGTGTCGCGAGATACCACTTCCCATGCGGTCGGATCTGCCCACTGCATGTTGATCATGCATTCGCGCATCTTTGCACGCATCTCAGCTGGATAGCTGGCGCGGGTTGTGAAAGGTGCATTCGGGATCAGGTCGGATTCGAAGATGAAGCGAATATCTTCCAGTTTGATTGTGCCCGCTCCGGCGGCGCGCACATGGGCGCCGGCATTTATGGAGTAGTACCAGTTGGTGGTTGCGTCGATGTTGCCCTGAACAACCGATACCAGACCGTTGTCATGCGATCCGGTCTGAACCATGTTCCCGAACAGTACCGGCTCGTTGCTTTCGTTAACATATCCCATTTCGCGGAAGTACTGCATCGGCAGGACATAGCCCGATGTCGACGTGGGGGTCGACCATCCAAGGGTGCGGCCACTCAGGTCTTCGATGGTCTGATAGGGCGAATCGGACTTCACCGCGATGACCCAGCGATAGCCCATGTCACCATCCAGAGAGATATCCACGACGACCGGCTCTACATCGCCATCTGTCAGGTCGTAAATGATTGCGTACTGTGCCGGGCCATACCACGCGATGTGGATGTCACCTTGCGCCATACCTTCAATGATTGCCGAATAGTCATTGGCAACTCGCATGGTTACGCTTTGAATACCCATGCAGTCGGCGAGATAGGGTCCCATCGGAGCCCAGCGCAGATTTCCAGCTTGCTGGTTTTCGCCCGAAGCAATCCCGAAGGTGATATTGGCGAATTCGCTGCGCCAATCGTTTGCCAGCGCAGCGCTGCCGATGGTGCAGCCGATGGCTGCAGCGAGAGTAAGTCTGAACATGCTGGTCTCCGTTTGTTCGAATCTGTTCTAGTTTTTGGTATCTGTGGGGTGTGACGGCGCGGTGACGCGTCGGCGTATTGACGCGAGGAATAACTATAGGCGTCGGGTCGAAGCGAACTGCGCCGCAGTTGAAGCAGGTTCGTTTGCTCTTGGTGCGACCCGAGACACCCGAAGGCGGCGTGGATGTGCGGGTCGGTGCGTTTTTCAGCGGGTGGGGCTGGGCCCCGAGATCGCTTAGGGTGACGTACGGAAAACGCGAATCGCTCAGTACCCGCCAAGCGTCAGCGCGGCATTCGCCGCCTCGGCACCCGCCAAAGCACCTTCCAGAAAGCCGCCGTTGTCGGACGACGTCTCAGTTCTGGCAAACATCACTCGGCGTGTTGGAGGCACGGCGCTGTAGTTCGGATGATCGGAAGGTGGGGTCAGGTCGGCTTCCGTGGCGGTGGCGGGGTCCAGGCTCCAGTCCTTGATGAAGACATCATCGGGCGTGGCCGCCTCCTGGCCAAAGAGCCTTGCCAATTGGGCGACGGCGGCATCGCGAAAGCCTGACTGATGTGCGGCCCCTACCTGAGCAAAACCAAACAGCGCACCCACCTTTGCATCAACAGGCGATGCGTCGTGTATTTCCGCCAAGGGCCCACGATGAGAAATTGCATCGCCGTTCAGCCCGTTCTCCCGCCAGAAGGCCGTTGGATAGGTTGCCACCAGCTTGGCATGACCTGCCATCCAGGTCGGCGCATCGGGAACGGCAACGCCCAAACCTGCAACCAGACGCGGTGGCATTGCAAGGATGACGCGCGCCGCACGAACATGACCCTCGGCCGTCAAGATTGAAACACTGAGCCACTCCCCGGAAATCTGACCAAAGATCGGGGAGTAGCTCAGCCTATCGGATGCCGGCGCGCATAAAGCTTTGCACGAAGGCGCGCTGGAACAGCAGGAACGCGATCAGCAGCGGCGCCGAGGTGGCCAACGCCGCCGCACTGATGACGGCCCAGTCGATCCCTTGATCGACGCTGGCGAACACCTGCAACCCAACGGTCACGGGCCGGGTGGTGACGGAGCTTGTCACGATCAGCGGCCACAGGAAGTTGTTCCAGTGGAAGCTGACCGACACGAGCCCATACGCGACATAGACCGGCCGGGCGAGCGGGACATAGATGCGCCACAGCACGACAAGCGGCCCTGCGCCCTCGATAACCGCCGCTTCTTCCAGCTCCTTCGGCACCTGCCGGAAGGTTTGGCGCAAAAGGAAGATCCCGAATGCCGACGCGACATAGGGAATGGCAATTCCGGCCAGACTGTCGACAAGCCCGAGGCGGCTGACCGTCGCATAGTTTTGGACAATCAGCACCTCGGGGGCCACCATCAACTGCACCAAGACCAGCGCGAACAGAATTCCGGCGCCGGGAAACGTCCAGCGCGCAAAGGCATAGGCGGCCAAGGTGCACAGGACGAACTGCGCGGCGAGAATGCCGCTGACGAGCATGGCGGTGTTTAGCATGTACCGCCCGAACGGAGCTGCCGCGAAGGCGCGCTCGAAGTTCTCGGTCGTGATCGGGGCGAACAGAGAAAACCGTGTCAGGTATTCCGGCGGGTGAATCGCCGCCCAGAAAGCGAATAGGATCGGCATGAGCCAGAGCACTGCCAGAAGCCATGCCCCGATCGTCTCGATGGGCGGGGTGCGGTCGGTCATCGGTAATAGGTCCGCCGTTCAAGGAGCCGGAACTGGACGGCCGCCACGGCCGCTAGGATGACCAGCAGCAGGATCGTTAGGGTCGACGCCTGTGCCGTATCCCAGTACTTGAACCCGGTTTCCCATATGTGGAATAGGAGCAGATTGGTCGCATTGTTCGGCCCGCCGAGTGTCATGATGAAGATGTGATCGACCACGCGGAACGCGTTGATCAACGCGTTGACAGCGATGAACAGGGTGGTCGGCGCCACCAGCGGGATGAGGACACGCCGCACGTAGGTCCAGCGCCCGCAGCCTTCGATCCGCGCCGCTTCAGCCAGCGCGGGGGGCACCGCCTGAAACCCGGCGAGATAGAAGATCATGAAGAACCCCGCCTCCTTCCAAACAGCGACCACGATCACGGCCCAGAGCGCGCTGCGGTCGGACCCCAGCCAGTTGGTCGAGGGCAGCCCGAACAGACCGCTCAGCACCTGATCGAGCAGGCCGAAGCCGGGGGTGTAGAAGAACAACCAAATGTTTGCCGCGGCAACCATCGGCAGGATGGTCGGGGTGAAGTAGGCCAGTCGCACGAAGGCGCGGCCGGGCATGCGCCCGTTCACCCAGAGCGCCATGACGAAGGCCAGTACGATCGAAGCCGGGATGGTCGCAGCGGCATAGATCGCGCTGTTCCAAAGAACTTTCATCAGCACCGGGTCGGCGAGCATCGCGGCATAATTGTCGGCCCCGGTCCATGTGGCCGGTCGGCGCCCGCGCGGGGTCGAGTGCAGGCTCTGCCAGAATGCGAGAAGTGCCGGAAAATGCGTGAATGCCGCCAGAAACACGAGGCCCGGCAGGATCAAGAGATAGGGTATCAGTGGAATGCGACGCATCGGAAAGCGGGCGGCCCTGATGTCAGGGCCGCCCAATTCGGATCAGCGATAGGCGGCGAGGATGCGCGTCGCCTCGGCCTGCGCTTCGGCGAGCGCCTGCGCGGGGGTCTTCTGCCCGAGGATCGCGGCCTGCAGCGCGTCGTTCAGCACGCGCGTGACCCGCTGGTTTTCGTGCGTGGACAGTTCAGCCGTGGCGTACTCGAGCTGGTCGCGCGCAACCGTTGCGGGCGGAAACTCGGCGGCATAGGCCTTCATCGCCTCGGTTTCCCATGCCGCCGGACTGACGGCGACGTAACCGGTACGGATAGACCAGTCGGCGGCCATTTCAGGCGAGGTCAGCCACTTGGCAAACTCAAACGCGGCCTTCTGGACGTCGTCCGGTACCGTGTTGAAGATGAACAGGTTGCCGCCGCCCGTCGGCGCGCCGGGACGCT
This sequence comes from Aestuariivita sp., assembly GCA_018401465.1. Lineage (GTDB taxonomy): Bacteria > Pseudomonadota > Alphaproteobacteria > Rhodobacterales > Rhodobacteraceae > JAGYKE01. The sequence continues at coordinate 1,044,073 of JAGYKE010000005.1, read as the reverse complement.
TGTTGGCCGGCAACATCGCCACGCCGAAGTCGAAGGGCGCATTGCTGCGGATGTTGGTGAGGTTCCCGGTCGTCGTCCAGATCATTGCGCTTTCGCCTTCGAAGAAAGCCTGCGGCGTCGCGCCCCATTCGATGATGCCCGGCGCCATCACGCCGTGTTCAGCCGACAGCGCGACGAGGAACTCGGCCGCCTCGACCACGCCCGGCGAGTCGAAATAGACCTCGTTGCCGTCGGCATTCATCAAGAACGAGTCGTTCGCGGTCGTCAGTCCCTGAAACAGCCAGTAGGGAAAGCCGCTCGTCGGGATGCGCACACCCCAACGGGTGACATTGCCGCTGGCGTCCCGCTGGACGAGGGCCTTGCCCATCTCGACCATTTCGGCCCATGTCGTCGGAGGCACCTCGGGGTCGAGGCCGGCCTCTGCGAAGGCCGCCTTGTTCCAGTACAGAACGGGCGTGGACCGCTGGAACGGCAGCGACCACACCTTGCCGCCGACCTGCCCGTTTGCGAGAAATGCCGGGAAGAAGTCGGTGAGAAACGCCTTGTCCGCCTCTGTCGTGGCAAGATCGTCGAGCGCCACCAGCACGTCCTCGTCATAGAGCGTGAAGGTGTCAACCGAGAGAAGCACCGCCATCGCCGGGCTGTCGCCGCCACGGATCTGCGTCAGCGTACGGGCGATCGTGTCCTGATAGCTGCCGGTGTAGACCGGGACCACCTTGATGTCCGGATTGGCCGCGTTGAAGGTCGCGGCATATTCGTCGATGATCGCGGTGATCGGGCCGCCGACTGCGACGGGGAAGTTGAACACGACCTCGGTCTGGGCCAACGCGCCCTGTGCAAGGCCAAGCGCCAGCGCGCCGGCGAGGGTAAATCGGGTAAAGTTCATCGGTTTCAATGCTCCATGTTGGGGATGAGGGTGCGGGGTGCGGCGCGGGCCATGGATGTGGCACCGGCAGGCTCGATCCGGCGGTCGTCCGCGCGGAAGAAGTGCGCGTCCTCAGGTGCCCAGCCAAGGGCGAGGCGGGTGCCGGGCAGAGGTGCGGAGGCACTGGGCAGGCGGAGGGCGATCCGCGTCGTCCCGGCACGGCACAGCGCCAGCGTCTCGGCGCCGAGATAGTCCTGCGACTCGACGATGACAGGCAGCCCCTGCGCGGCCGGGCGCAAGGCCTCAGGACGAACGCCGAACTGCGTGGCTCCGTCCGGCGCACCGGGGGCGAAGTCGGTCCCGGCAACGACCGGTCCGTCCGGGCCGGGCTCCAGCGGCATCAGGTTCATGGCCGGCGCGCCGATGAACCGCGCGGCGAAGGCGTGGCGCGGTCGCGCGTACAGATCCGCCGGGGCGTCCTCCTGCACGATCCGGCCATCCTTCATCAGCACGATGCGGTCAGCCATGCTCATTGCCTCGGCCTGGTCGTGCGTCACGAACAGAACCGTCAGCCCCAGCTTGCGTTGCAAGGCGCGCAATTCGTGCCGCATCTCCTGACGCAGCAAGGCGTCCAGGTTCGACAACGGTTCGTCCATCAGCAGGATCGGCTTGCGTGCAACCACTGCCCGCCCGAGCGCCACGCGCTGCTGCTGGCCGCCCGACAGGGCGGCGGGCCGACGGTCGAGCAGGTCGGCGAGGCCGAGCAGGTCGGCCGCCTCGGCCAGCCGAAGCGCCTGTTCGGCCTTGGGCGTACGTCGCACCTGCAGCCCGAACAGGATGTTGTCCCGCACGCTCAGGTGCGGGAACAGAGCATAATTCTGGAACACCATCGAGACGCCACGCGCCTCCGGGGCAACGCTGGTGACATCGCGCCCGTCGATCTCGATCCGGCCAGATGTTGGTAGGTCCAGACCGGCGATCAGCCGCAGCGTGGTGGACTTGCCGCAGCCCGAGGGGCCGAGGAGCGTCACGAGCGTGCCCTTCTCGACCGTCAAGGACAAGCCGTTCACCGCAGCAGTGGTGCTGCGCGGCCAGTGCTTACAGACATTGTCGATCTTGACCATGGCTGGCACGGGTAGCCCCGACGCATGACAACCGTGTGTCGGTTGCAACTCCGCCTTTGCCCAGTTGCGCGCTACTGGTCGGCGTCGATGCGCTAGAAATGCCGGTCTCCGGCCGGGCTTGATGCTCCGGCTCTAAGCGAGGCCAACGACGACCCGAATGCCTCGGGACCGACGGACGCGACAGACCAGCACTTGCATCAGTCCCAGCGCAGCCCCGTTCCGACCATGGAGCGCGGTGTGGCGCCGCGCTGTGTTCGGCACGTGGCACAAGCAGGCGCCAGTGGGGGCGGAGGAGTCACCCGCAACAAACCCTCTCTCCCCTCAAATGTCGGCTCATGGCGGTCAATGCGTGTTTATGAGTAAAAACAACGCGTTGATCTGGATTCACGGCAACCTTTCCCGCTGAACTCGACTCCCGAAAATGCCTCTCCCGCTCGTGACCTGCTAAAAAAACAGGCGGACGGAATGCAAACATTCTCTAAAGGGGCCGCGCTACATTTCATCAAGGGTAAACAACTGAATCTATGGCGAGCTAAGCGGATATAAGTATTGAATTATTTTTCGGCCTTGGACAATCGGGGATAGTTCGACAGATTTGCGTCATTGCGGTTCATGTCGGTTTGGGTGATCTGGGCCTGAAACTGCGATCCTCGCTGAACGAGCTGGCGTGACCCGACGTCACCATGTTCCTGATCGTCATCTTGGCGACCGTCATGCTGTCGGAATGGGTGTCTGCCGAGGTGCGCAGCGCGATCATCTGATGACCCGCCCCGGTTTGCCGGGGCTCCATCCCATCCAAAAGTTGGGAGCCCCCGCCAAACCCGGGCGGTTCACAGTGGAAAACTTCACCGCCCGCACCACTGTCCAGGCGAATCGTCACATTTCTGTAGCCCGCACCGCCTATCTGGCTGTTGGCGCGGAAGGAAGGTTGCGTTCAAGCGACATGCGCCGCTCCCTTGCAACCCTGTCGAAAGGCCCCGCCATGCGCCGTCTGATCCTGACCACCGTAGCCGCCGTTGCGCTGTCCACCGCCGCATTCGCCGATGTGGCCGGCAAGCTGGTCGTCTATACCTCGCAGCCCAATGCGGATGCGCAGAGAACCGTCGATGCTTTCATGGCCGCCAATCCCGGCGTGACAGTCGAATGGGTCCGCGATGGCACGCCCAAGATCATGGCAAAGTTCCGTGCCGAACTGGCTGCCGGCGCGCCGCAGGCCGATGTGCTGCTGATCGCCGACAGCGTGACCATGGAAGGCCTCAAGGCCGAAGGCCTGCTGATGGCGCATCCGGATGCCGATATCGCGGCCTATGAGCCGGGGATCATGGATGCCGACAAGGCATGGTTCGCCACCAAGCTGATCACCACCGGCATTGTCTACAACACTGCCGCCCCGGTGAAACCCACCTCTTATGCCGATCTGCTGGCCCCCGACGTGACCGGTGCCTTCATGATGCCGTCGCCGCTGGCCTCGGGTGCGGCCACCATCCACATGGTCGCGGTCACCGGCACCGATCTGGGCTGGGGGTTCTATGAAACGCTGGCCAAGCAGGGCGCGATTGCCGACGGCGGGAATGGCGGCGTGCTGAAAGCCGTCGCGGGCGGCGAAAAGCTGTATGGTTTCCTGGTCGACTTCCTGGCGATCCGCGAAGCCGCCAAGGGTGCGCCGGTGCAGTTCGTGTTCCCGACCGAAGGTGTGTCGGCGGTGTCCGAACCCGTCGCGATCCTGGCCAATACCCAGAACCCCGATGCCGCCAAGGCGTTCGTGGATTTCCTGATCTCGGCCCCCGGTCAGCAACTGGCTGCCGACATGGGCTATCTGCCCGCGCATCCGGCCATCACTCCGCCCGCAGGGTTCCCGGCCCGCGATACGATCAAGGTGCTGCCGTTCGACCCGGCCAAGGCGCTGGCTGACGAGGCCGCGAACAAGGCCCGCTTTACCGAGCTGTTCGGCGGCTGATCCCGCATGACATGGACGACGCGCGCAGCCCCGGCCCACCGGTCGGGGCTGCGCAAGGTTTCTGACCGGGCGCTGGGCGAACCACTGATGCTGGCGCTGATCGTGCTGGCAGCCTTTGTTCTGTTCGTGCTGCCGCTGGCGGCAGTCGGGCGGCTGGCGCTGTTTGCCACTGGTGGCGGGGTGGATGCCTTTGTCACCGCCCTGTCCAGCCGGTCGGTGCAGCGCGCCCTTTGGCACAGTCTGGAAAGCGCGGCCCTGTCGGCGGCGCTGGCCACGCTGGTGGGGGGCGCGCTGGGCCTGCTGATCGGGCTGGGCGACCCGCGCGGGCGGGTTGCGCTGTCATTTGCCATTCTGATGCTGATGATGATCCCGCCGCATGTGACGGCGATTGCCTGGACGCAGATGCTGGGACCGTCCAGCGTGTTGTTGCAGGCGCTGGGGGCTGCGCCGCCGCCCGGCACGACCAACCCGCTGTATTCCCGCGAAGGCGTGATCGGGCTGCTGGCGCTGCAACAGGTGCCGCTGGTCTATCTGACGCTGCGGGCCGCGCTGCGCGCCCTGCCGCGCGATCTGGCTGAGGCGGCGCGGGTCAATGGCGCAGCCATCGGGCGGTTGCTGTGGCGGATCATCCTGCCGCTGATGGTGCCCGCGCTGCTGGCGGGCTATGCGCTGGCGTTCGTGTCGGCGCTGGGCAATTTCGGGGTACCGGCGCTGCTGGGCATACCGGGGCGCTATGTCACGCTGCCGGTGCTGATGTGGCAGCGGCTGGCGTCCAGCGGGCCATCCGTGCTGGCCGACCTTGCGGTGCTGGCCACGCTGATCGGCGTCTTGGCGGTGGTCGCGATCTGGGCGCAGATGCGGCTGGCGCGGGGGTGGTCCGTCGCGCTGATCGGCCCGCCGCAGGCCGCATTGCGGCTGTCGCTGGGGCGCGCGCGACCCTGGGTTGAGGCAGCGCTATGGGCGGCGCTGGCGCTGGCGCTGATCGCGCCCTTGCTGGCGATGCTGGCAACGGCGATTGTCCCGACCTATGGCGTTGTGCTGACCCCGCAAACGGCCACATGGCGGCATTTCCACGAAGTGCTGTTCGTACAGCAGGTCACGGCCCGCGCCTTTGCCAATTCGGCGCTGTTGTCGGTGGCGGCAGGGGCCGGGGTGGTGCTGCTGGCGCTGGCCATCGGCGCGATGCAGCGTGGCTGGACGCAGGGCGCGGCGCGCGGCGTCATAACGCTGGCCGAAGTCGCCTATGCCGTGCCCGGTCTGGTGATTTCCGTCGCCTTCATCATTGCCTTCATCCGGCCGCTGCCGCTGCTGGGCGTGTCGATTTATGGCACGCATTGGATCATCCTTGGGGCCTATCTGGCCGCATTTCTGGCGCTGGGGCTGAAACCCGTCGGCGTGGCCTATGGCGCATTGGACCCCGCATTGCAGGATGCCGCACGGGTGTCGGGCGCGGGGTTCTGGCGGCGGTTCCGGCGGATCGACGTGCCGCTGATCGCACCCGCCGCCGCGTCTGGTGCGGTGCTGGTCACGCTGACGGCGTGGAACGAGGTCACGCTGTCGTCGATCCTGTGGACACGCGGCACCGAAACACTGGGCACCGTGATCTTCAACTACGAGGATGGAGGCTATTCTACCCTTGCCGCCGCGATGTCGGTGATATCGGTGGTGGCGACGCTGGCGCTGATGCTGGTGCTAAACCGGCTGGGCCGCAACCTGCCGCCCGGCATCATCCCGTGGCGCGGCTGAAAGGGGCCCCATGTCGATCACCCTGTCCAACCTGACCCGCCGCTATGGAGTCGCGCGTGCCGTCGATGACCTGTCGGCCAACATCCCCACCGGATGCTTTTTCACCGTGCTGGGTCCGTCCGGCTGTGGCAAATCCACCTTGCTGCGGACGATCGCCGGGCTGGAGCCGCTGGACGCAGGCACGATCCGGCTGGGGGACCGTCCGGTGGCGGGGCCGGGCCTGCATGTCCCCCCCGAGGATCGCGGCGTGGGCGTGGTGTTCCAGTCCTACGCGCTGTGGCCGCATATGGATGTGCTGGACAACATCGCCTTTCCCATCGCGGCCACGGGCCTTGGGCGGTCTGCCGCCCGCGCGGCGGCGGCGCAACATCTGCATAGCGTGGCACTGGACGGGTTCGGGGATCGCAGGCCCGCCGACCTGTCGGGTGGGCAACGGCAACGGGTGGCGCTGGCGCGCTGTCTGGCGGCCGGGGCCAGGACCGTGCTGATGGATGAACCGCTGGCCAATCTGGACCCGCATCTGCGCGCCGCGATGGAAGAGGAGATGGCCGCCTTTCATGCCCGGGCCGGGGCCACCACGCTGTTCATCACCCATGACCAGCGCGAGGCGATGGCCCTGTCCGATCTGGTGGCCGTGATGCGCGCCGGGCGGTTCGAACAGATCGCGACGCCCGCAGACCTGCATGACCGCCCCGCCAACGCCTTTGTCGCCGGGTTCATCGGACGCGGCGCGGTGGTGCCGGGCACGGTCACGGCGGTCGCACCCGGTCAGGCCATGGTGCGCGTGTTGCCGGGTCTTGACCTTACGGCCCGCGTCAGCATAGCCCGGCTCGGCCCGGCGCAGATCCTGCTGCGCCCGGGGGATCTGCGGCTTGCCCCGGACGGCGTGCCAGCCCGTGTGCTGACCTGTGCCTATCGCGGCGACCATTGGGAAGTGTGCGTGCGCCTAAACATGCTGGACGAAGCATTAGTGATGAGCCTGCCGCAGCGCGCGCGCACGGATGAAATGCTGTCGGTCGCCCTCGTCGGCGGATGGGTCTTGCCGCAGGGGTGACCCTCGGGCGCAATCGTTTTCCACACGATCACGCTACACTGATGGGTCATCTGACCGGTTACGCCAGCACATTGCCGCGCGATGGGGGAATGCGCGACAACAATGCCCATTTCGGAGCCGCAGTTCATGCCGCGGGCGCTGCCGCGATCAGGCGTTTCATGATGTTTTCATAGGCATTGCACGGCAGCGGATCAGCGATCAGCGCATAGATTTAGGGGCGCTGGTAATCCGACAATTGCCCGGCGCAATAGCGGCGCAGATCACGTTCGGACAACGCGCCAACCTTGACCTTCACGACGGCATGAACCCTTTCGCCCAGGATCGGACAGGGGCGCGGCACCACCGCCGCCTTGATCACACCGAGCCATGCGATCAGCACGCTTTCGACCATGGCGTTATAAATCTTGTGCCCGCCGCGAGTGATCATCTTTTTCTTGTGGTTGCGCTGCTCCCCATCTCTGGACCGCCGGAAACTGGAATTTCCGGGCTCGTGCTCGTGCTCTGACCCCCAACGTTGGACCGTCCGAAGGCAGAGTTTTCAGGCTTCTGATCTGGCCCCCAACGTTGGACCGCCCGAAGGCAGAGTTTTCCGGCTTTGCTCAGGGTGACAGGCTGGTGTTGCCCCCCGATTTCGTCAGCGTGATCGGGGCTTTGTTGCCAATCGCGCCGTGTGGCCGTTCCTCGTTGTAGTATCTACGCCAAGCCTCCAACTTTTCGGCGGCGTCCGCAAGCGTCAGGAACCGGTGCTTGTTCAGATATTCCGTGCGGAAGCGGCCGTTGAACGCTTCGATGAACGCGTTGTCCGTCGGTTTTCCCGGACGCGAGAAGTTGAGGACGACACCGCGCTGATAGGCCCACAGGTCCATGTCGCGCGACACGAACTCAGTGCCCTGGTCCACGCGAATGGTCTTGGGAGAGCCCATTCGACGGTGTAGACTTCGTCAACGCGTTGTTTCTAGTGGTTTCTGATGGCCCTCCTCGGTCCGCCACTGTTTCCCTGTAAGTGAATGAAGATTCTGGGAAACGTTGGGGTGGTCCTGCCCCTCTTTCCCGTAGGCCATACCGACGCGGCTCCGCGTGCCCCGGCTTCTGGCGGAGTCGAGAAACGTCGTTGACGTCCTCGTTCTGAGCGCCTCTCTCAGCCAGAAAAGCTGTGCAGAAAACTCCAGCTTCAAAAAGTCCGGTGTTCAGCGGGCAGAGCGTCACTCCAACGACGCATGACCTGTGCCACGTCATCGTCTTCGGTGCGGATCGGTCTCGGGGTCAGGCCGATATCCCGCCTTCTGCAGGGCGGTCGACCTTCATGTCTTCGAACAGGTGGTCCGGGTCTATCCCGCGCTTTTCCGCGCTCGCGCGGACTGCGTCCTGAAGGGCCTGGCTCCGGTCCAGCAGACGGCGGAACCGGGCCTCGTCGAGCACCAGCAGCGTCGAGGGCGCGATGGCACGCACCTCCACGCGAGGGACCCTCTTCATCAGGATCGCCATCTGCCCGAACATCTCGCCGCGGCCAAGCCGCCAGGTCTGGCCGGCGGTTTCCAGTTCCACCGCGCCCGAGGCGATGAAGAACACGCTTTTGACGGCATTTTCCTTGCGGATGATCGCCTCGCCTGCATTCACATAGCGGGTCCGCAGCGCGCGCCCGAGGCGCTTCAGCGCGGTATCGTCGAGTTCGGCGAAGGGCGGGAATTGCCGGACCAGTTCGGCACCCTGCAGCGCAATGTCGAGATGCGGGCGCTCTTCGGCGGCAGCCCGGCGGGCGTCGAGATCCTGCATCAGCGATGTGTAGACCTCGGCTCCGATCAGCCCGTCCTCGCGCATCGCGGTGTATTCCCGTTCTTCCAGCCGGAGCGCGGTGCGGCGGATGAAGCGGCGCTCGAGCTCTTCGGCATAGCCGGGATATTGCAGGCGCAGGCCCTCGAGCGCGGTTTCGACCGCCTCGATCCGGCGGGCGAGCAGTTCGTGCAGAAGCTCTGCCACCCGCCGCCCGTGAATGCGGCGGATGCGCCCGTCGATGAAGGTGCCCAGATCGCGCAGGATCAGCCGCTGCGACAGCAGGAGCTCGAAGCGATCCGCCGTCATGCGCGCCAGCGGCATCGGCAGGCGCAACCGGCCGTTCAGCGCCACGGCGATGCGGAAGCCCCGGCCATAGACGATGCTGCGGCGCGCCGCGCGGTTATAGCCGGCGCGGCCCTGGCTGCGCGCACCCTCGATCAGCCGGTCGGCATCGGAGAGCACCTGTTCCGCCATGCGCGCCGAGATCGTCCGCTCGCGCATGCGGGCGAGGATCATGTCGCGTTCATGGCCGGCCAGCGCGATCAGACCCAGCGTGATGCGGTCGCGGTCGAGGATGTCGGCGCTGTCCTCGGCCGACTTCACCGCCGTGTCCAGCCGTTCGCCAAAGCGCTTGGCCTCGGAGCGCACAGTGTCGTGTTCCAGATCGTAGTTCTCGGTGGTGCGCGCCACGTCCTCGCGCACGGTCTGCAGGGCCACGGCGACCACCTGCCGCGACAGCGCCTCGTCGATGGGCGACAGCCGGTCAAGGCCAAGCCGCCCGATGACCCAGCGCAGCGTGGTCCCCTGCACGAACAGCGTGAACAGCACGAAGCCGGTGGCGAGAATACCGACAATGCGCTGGATGCCGTCGGGGACGCGGAAGCTTTCGGTCACGGCAAGCGCCAGCGCAAGCGTCACCGCGCCCCGCAAGCCGCCCCAGAGGATGGCGACGCGGTAGGGCCGCTCGACCGGGGGCGACAGCCGCAGCTTCGTCAGCAGCGGCAGAAGCCCGAACAGGATCACCACCCGCGCGGCCATGGCGGCCAGGATCACCACGCCGACCAGAAGGAAATCCCCGATGCGCACCTCTTCAAGCAGTCGGGGGATCAGCAGCGCGGCCAGAATGAAGATCAGCGCCCCGGCCCAATGCGCCAGCACGTCCCAGAGATAGCGCAGATTTGCCCAGGCCTGCGGCGGCAGGCGTCCGGGCCCGGTCAGGTTCAGCGTCAGCCCCGCTGCGACGACCGCAATGACGCCCGAGGCGCCGATGCTCTGTTCCGCCCCGATGAAGGCGAGGTAAGGCAGCGCGACAGAGATCGAGATCTGCGCCAGTTCGTGGCGCGAGAAGAGCGCCATGAGCCAGACCGCTACCCGCGCGGCCACCCAGCCGACGAAGGCCCCGCCCGCGATCAGTACAGGGAAGCGCGCCAGGGCCTCGCCGAGGTCGGGGTCGGGCACCCCCAGCATGACGAAGGCCATGAACAGGCCGAAAAGCGCGATCGCGGCGGCGTCGTTCAGCAGGCTTTCGCCCTCGATGATCCGCGCCAGACGGCGCGGCGCCGAGATCGAGCGGAAGATCGTCACCACCGCCGAAGGGTCGGTCGTGGATACGATGGCGCCGATCAGAAGACAGGCCGCGAGCGGCAGCGCGCTTGCCCAGGACAGGGCATAGCCCACGCTGAACGTCGCCACGACCACGGCCACGACGGCCAGCACCAGGATCGGCACCCAGTCGTCGAGCATCCGGCGCAGGTTCATCCCCAGCGTCGCCTGAAACAGCAGCGTCGGCAGGAAGAGATAGAGGAAGACGTTGGACCGGATCGGCAGCCCCAGAATCGCCTCGGCCACCGGATTTAGGGCATCCGTCAGTTCCGTGCGCAGAAAGAAGGTCGCGCCCGCGCCGATCAGCACCCCAAGCACCGCAAGGATCACGCTGTAGGGCAGACGAAGGCGCAGGGCGAGCGGCTCAGCCGCGCCGATCACGAGAAAGAGCGACGCGATCACCGTCGTGACGAGAACAATATCCATTTTCCCGAGATAGCCGGAATTGCCGGCAGGGGGAATCGGTGGCGCCTTTTGTCGATCAATAAAGGCGGTATTCCTTCCCGGGGGCCTTCACGGCGACCGGGCCGCACACGAATTGCGCCTGCGAAGAACCTTGGGTGGCCTCGGGCCTCACACTCTTCTTGTGTCGGTTCCGCCCGGTGGTGCCACGGGTCCCGACCGTTGGCCCGCCTGACGACGCCCGAGCGGCGACCGGAACGTAATCGCGCAGGTGCACATTCGCCGCGCCAGGGATCTGCCCAAACCCGGCACCGGGTCACTTCTGGCAGGTCTTCTCCATTCGTCTTTTGCACGTATTCAAAGAGGAACTCTGCATGCCGTGTGGCATCGAAACAGCGACAGGGGTCGCCCGTATCTTTGAAGGCGCGCAGCGGCATTTCTGCGCTCGGTTCTCGAAGAAACCGGCGAAAGGCCAGATTCTCAGACCAAAGTCTGATCCGGACCGGACCCTTGGTGCTGGAAGAGGTTCGACAATGCGCACATCCGTCAGACCCGATGAACCGGCATGAGTGTTCCCAAAGATCGCGAGCTCAGGGCCGCGATTCCGACTTAACGAGAGATAGGGAACAATCTGATGGTTTACGTGAACAAAAACGATCTGGCGCACATCCTCGACCAGATCCTTATCGCAGAACAGCATGCTGCCGGAACGCCTCTGACCGATCTGGTCCAGAACCCGCTGCTGCCTTACGGCCTGCGTCTGGTGGACGGGACGCTGAACAACCTCACGCCGGGGCGCGAGGAATTCGGATCGGCAGACCGCGTGATGCCGCGCCTGCTCGAATCCACCTATCTGACACAGCCCGAAAGCGCGCACCTGGCCGACGCCAACCCGCGCGCTCCGCTGGCAGGCCCGACCTCTTACGCGCAGACCTCCGGTTCGGTCTTTGATGCCGAACCCCGGATCATCTCGAACCTGGTTGCGGATCAGACCCTGTCCAACCCCGCCGTGATTGCGGCCGCGCTCAGCCATGCCGGCATGACCGGTCAGGCCATGCTGGCCACCTCGCAGGCCGTTTCGGCCGCGCACACGGCGGTTCTGGACGCACAGGCTGCCACGATGGCGCTGCAGCCCGAGGTCTTGGCCGCTGCGCTGAACACGGCCCAGAGCGTAGCCCAGGCCGCCACCGATGCGCGTGATGCGAAGGCGCTGGAAGTCGGGCAGCTCGAAACCGCGAAGACCGATGCCGATGCCATCCTTGCAGACGCAGAGCTGGAACTGGACAGGCTCCAGGCCGAGCTGGACGGGTTGACCGTCTCGCCGGGTCTGATCCCGTTGCCGACTCCTGTGAACACGGGCCTCGGCGAGGGCGTGCCGCTGGATGATTTGAATGACCGCCTTCTGACTGCGCAGAGCGAACTGAGTGCCCTTGAAACCAGCCTCGCCAATGCGCAGGCGGACTTCGAGGCCCTTACCGCCGCATTCCAGAGCGCGCAGCAGGTGGCCGATCAGACGCAGCTTGACCGTGATGCAGCGCAAGTCGCCAATGGCATCGAAGCTGGCGAAGCGACTGCTGCGCAGACGGCCTTCGCGAGTGCCTTTGCCGCCTATCTGATCAACCCGGCCGCGAATTTCGCCCAGATGAATGCCGCGGCCCTGCGCCGGACCACTGAACGGCAGGAGGCCGACGCAGCCGCGGCGGTTCTGAACACTGCGATCAGGCTCGACAACGAGGCGGATGCCGCCGCGATCCAGGCTCTGAACGCGCTGAACGGCGCCAATGATCTGGTCGCGACCCTCACGGAACAGCGCGATGCCGCGCAGGCGCTGGTCGACACGCTCCTCTCCGAGCAGACGACCATTCCGGGCGTACTGACCCCGCTCGAGCCCACACCGGCGGGCGGCGATCAGCAACTGGATCTGACCGGGGGCCAGAACGAAGCCATTCTGGCGGCCCAGGACGCAGTGTTCGCACAGCAGGACATCGTCGACGCGGCGCTGGAGGCAGCTACCTTGGCGGCAGATGCTCATTCTGCCGGTGTAGCCGAACTTGCCGTGCTGGACACTCAAGTGTCCGATGCGGGCGCTGAAGTCAGCCGTCTGACCACGGCCCTGACCACGGCGGCGAGTGACTTGGCAATCGCCGAAGTGGCCCTTGCCACGGCTCAGACCACTCTCGACACGATGCTGGTCACGCATGGCATCGAGATGGACGGCAACAACGTCATGCTGCCCGACGTGGCGCCGGACGAAGGTCTGTCGGCCCCCTACAACAGCTGGATGACCCTGTTCGGCCAGTTCTTCGACCATGGTCTCGACATGATCGGCAAGGGCGGCAGCGGCACGGTCTTCATCCCGCTGATGCCGGATGACCCGCTCTATGATCCGACGTCGCCCACCAACTTCATGGTGCTGACCCGCGCCACGAACCAGCCCGGCCCCGATGGTATCCTGGGCACGGCGGACGATGTGCGCGAGCACATGAACAAGACCACTCCCTGGGTCGACCAGAACCAGACCTATAGCTCGCATGCCTCGCACCAGGTGTTCCTGCGCGAATACATGCTCGACGCCGATGGCAAGCCCGTGGCGAACGGCAACCTTCTGCACGGTACTGCCGGTGGCATGTCCACCTGGGGTGACGTGAAGGCGCAGGCCGCGAACCTGCTGGGCATCCAGCTGAACGACAGCGACGTCCTCGATGGCCCGCTGCTGGCGACCGACCCCTACGGCAACTTCATCCCCGGCGCGAACGGGATGCCGCAGCTGGTCGTCGTGAACCCGGCCTTCGCGACTGACGCGACCCAGCCCGAGTTCATCCTTGTCGAGGGTGATCTGGCGAACCCGGTCGATGCCAGCCAGGCAGTCCGCAACGGCCATGCCTTCCTTGAAGACATCGCCCACAACGCGGTGCCCGGCACCTTCGTGGTCAACCGCCTGACCGGTGAAACGGCTGTCAAAACCGCGGATGCCGATGCCGATACCGGCAATGCGATCATCCCGAACCAGTTCGGCCAGAACGAAACCTACGACAACGAACTGCTGGATCGGCACTACATCGCCGGTGACGGCCGCGGAAATGAAAACTTCGGTCTGACCGCCCTGCACCATGTGTTCCACAACGAACACAACCGGCAGGTGGCCGCGATGAAGCAGACGATCGTCGAAAGCGGCGATGTGGCCTTCATCAACCAGTGGCTCCGCGAGCCGATCGAAGCGGCGGATCTTGCCGGTCTGACGGTGGACACCCTCGCATGGAATGGCGAACGCATGTTCCAGGCTGCGAAATTCGCGACCGAGATGCAGTATCAGCACCTCGCGTTCGAAGAGTTCGCCCGCCACGTCCAGCCGCAGGTTGCTGCCTTCGGCGTGAACGCCAGCGCCGAGATCGATGGCGCGGTCTTCGCCGAATTCGCCCATGTCGTGTATCGCTTCGGTCACTCCATGCTGACCGAAAACGTCCACACCATGGATGCGAACGGCGTGAACACCACGACCGGTCTGATCGAGGCCTTCCTCAACCCGGTGGCCTTTGACCAGGACGGGGCGCTCACCCAGGATCAGGCAGCAGGTGCGGTCGTGCGCGGCATGACGCGTGAAACCGGCGCCAGTATCGACGAATTCATCACCAGCGCACTGCGTGACAACCTTGTCGGTCTGCCGCTTGACCTTGCCGCGCTCAACATCGCGCGGGGCCGGGAAACCGGTGTGCCCTCGCTCAACGCGGCACGCGAGCAGTTCTATGCCGCGACCGGGTCCGAGGCGCTCAAGCCCTATGCCAACTGGCTGGAATACGGCTCGAACCTGAAGAACCCCGCTTCGGTGGTGAACTTCATCGCCTCCTACGGCACCCATGACACCATCACCAATGCCTCGACCGTGGAAGCCAAGCGCGCTGCAGCGATGGACCTCGTCCTTGGTGGCGAGGGCGCACCGGCCGACCGTCTGGACTTCGTCAACGGCACCGGCGCCTGGGCGGCGGTCGAGACCGGCATCAACAATGTCGAGTTCTGGATCGGCGGTCTGGCCGAGGCCATAATGCCCTTCGGCGGCATGCTGGGTTCGACCTTCGGCTTCGTGTTCCAGCAACAGATGGAAAACCTGCAGAACGCAGACCGCTTCTACTACCTGGCGCGGACCGCAGGCATGAACATGATTGCGGAACTCGAGAACAACTCGTTCGCGATGATCATCGCCCGCAACACCGACATCAAGGATGGCGGCGCGCATATCCCGGCTCAGATCTTCTCGTCGATGCAGTACATCCTCGAGGTGAACCAGGCCGTGCAGTCGATCCCGGATCCGGTCTCGGAAGACATTGACCCCTTCCTTGGCGCAATGGGCCAGTCCCTGGTCCAGCGGGAAACCGCAACCGTGGATGCCCCGCTGGTGGACGGGCTCCGCGAATACGACAACCTGCTGCAGTTCAACGGTGGCGAGCATGTCGTTCTTGGTGGTTCCAACCAGCGCGACATCCTTGTCGGCGGTCTGGGCGATGACCACCTCTGGGGCGGCGAGGGCAATGACCTGCTGATCGGCGGCGCAGGCGTCAACACCCTGCGCGGCGGACCCGGCGACGACATCATCCGCGATGGCGACGGTGCATCCTTCCTGCATGGCGACGAAGGCAACGACGTGATCTCGGCCGGTGGCGGCATCGGCGAACTGCTGTTCGGCGGCGCGGGCAATGACGCCCTGCTGATGGGCCAGGACGACGCGGCCGAAGCCTTCGGTATGGACGGCAATGACTTCATCCTCGGCGGTGCCGGTGCCGAATTCATGTTCGGCGGCGAAGGCGACGACTGGATCGAAGGCGGCGACGGCGTCGACATGGTGTTCGGCGACAACGGCGATCCCTTCGATGCGTCGCGGGCCATCGGCCATGACGTTCTCGATGGCGGTGCCAACGACGGCGATCTGTGGGGCGAAGGCGGCGACGACATCCTGATCCAGCGCGAAGGCGTTCTTACGAACGAAGGCGGTCTGGGCCATGACTGGGTTATCCACAAGGACGCGACGGTCGGGGCCGATATCGACCTGACCCGGCGTCTGGAACTGCCCGGCATGGACGTGCTTGAGGACCGTTACAACAACGTCGAAGCGGCCTCGGGCACCCAGCTTGACGACAGGCTGTTCGGCGATGACCGGATGGGCACAGATATTCCGGTAGCAGATATTCCGGGAGTGCCCTTTGATCCGATCGACAACGAAGTCACCTTCTTCGGCAACGAACTGACACAGGCTGGCGTGGACCGCATTGCGGGCCTGCGTGAACTGCTCGGCAATCTGATGGGCACCGGTCCGCTGGAGACCTTCTCGGGCGGCAACATCCTTCTGGGCGGCGGCGGCAGCGACATCATCCAGGGCCGTGGCGGCGACGACGTGATCGACGGGGACAAATACCTCAACGTCCGCATCTCGGTTCGTGACCCCAATGATCGGGGGACCGAACTGCGCTCGATCAACAGCCTCGCAGAAATCGCAGCGGAACTGCTCGACGGGACGATCAACCCCGGCCAGCTGGAAATCGTGCGCGAAATCCTCGATGGCGGGCAGGAAGGTGATGTGGACGTGGCGGTGTACTATGATGTCCGCGAAAACTACATCATCCTCAGCCACGCCGATGGCAGCGTCACGGTCAGCCATATCGATGTCACGGATGGGCCGAACCCGATTGATCCGAACAACGGTCGCCCCAATCCCATCAACGGAGACGGAACCGACCGGCTGACGAATATCGAAATCCTCCGTTTTGCGGATCAGGATGTCGATCTTCGTACCGCTACGCTGGACAGCACCACCATCACGGGCACACCGCTCGATGATGACCTCACGGGCACCCCGTTCAACGATGTCATCTTCGGCCTTGACGGTGACGACGAGATCAACGGCGGCGCTGGCAATGACGTAATCTTTGGCGGTCTTGGTGTCGACGTAATCGTCTGGGATGCCCCGAATGGCGGCTACGATATCGTCGACGGTGGTGCCAACCGTGATGGTGAGACCGACCTTGACATGGTCACGATCAATGCCGACGGGACCGAGACGGCGATCACGATGTACACCGTCGCGGCATGGGTAGATCGCGGTGGCATAACGCTTGAGCCGCTGTCCGAGATCGTCATCACAAGGACCGTCGGGGGCGTCGAAACCGCGATCATGGAAATCCGCGGGATCGAGGAAATCACCATCAACGGCGTGCTGGGGATCCAGACGATCACTGCGATCGGTGACTTCACCCAGACCTCGCTGGCTCCGAACACGATTTTCGTGAACGGGACGGCAGGCCAAGAGGTCATCGACTTTGCAGGTTTCCTGTCGAACCAGCGTCTGGTCGTCGATGCCGGTGCCGGAGGTGACACCATCACCGGCGGCGCAGGCAACGACCTCCTGATGGCCGGTGATGGCAACGATCAAATCACCTGGAGCGTCGGCGGCGGCAGCGATGTCGTGGACGGCGGTGCGGGCGAGGATCTCTACATCGTCAACGGCGACGGTGCGGACGAGACCTTCCGCGTCTATTCGGCAGATGCCTGGACTGGCGCGGCTCTCGAAGTCGGGACCGATATCGTCATCACCCGCAATGCAGGTGCCGGCGAAGAGGTCATCGGTCAGCTCCGGAACATCGAAGAAATTCAAATCAACACAGCAGGAGGCGTGAACGCCGTGGAAGTTATTGGAGATTTCACAGGAACGGCGTTGAACTTCAACACCATCTCGGTGAACACCGAAGGTCAGGTCAACGTTGATGTAACCCAGCGTCTGTCGACGCACCGCGTGTTCGTCGATGTCGGCGGCACCGCTGAGAACGTCCCCGCTTCGCTGAATGTGGCGGGTGTCGTGACCGAAGGCGATGTCTTCGTGATCCCGGTCGATCCGGCCACGCTGACGCGCACGGTCAACGGTCTGACTGTGACCGAGACCGGAGAAGGCTTCACGATGACCTATACGGTCGAAGCTGCAGACGCCTTCCCGGTTCTGGTGCAGTCCGGCACGCAGATGGCAGCTGACCTGCGCGGTCTCGCGACGGTCAACGAACAGACCGGTGTTCCGGAAGGGTTCGAGTTCGGGGTTCTGACGCGTGGTGCGATCCTGGTCACCCAGGACGACATCGCGGCGCTGGAATACATGGTCGGCGCACGTGCTGTCGCTCCGATCCTGCCGGCAGAAGCGGGCGAGCCCGCAAACAACGAGCCTGCGGATCTTCTGCAGGAAGTCCGGGATTTGACAGGGTTGGCGAACAACCCGACGAACCCCGAACTCTCGGGCGGTGCGACGTTGCCCTACCTCCGTGTGACCGAGGCGCGCTATGCGGGCATCGGCGAAGACGGCGCTGGCATCGTCAACCCGGTCTTCGCGGATCTGGATGCACGGGCGATCTCGAACGCGCTCGGAACTCAGGATGCGGACGCGGCCAAGGCGGCCACGGTCAACATGTTCATGATGTCCTTCGGTCAGTACTTCGACCATGGTCTCACCTTCATCCCGAAGGGAACCAATCCGAATGGTGAAGCGCTTGCGCCGATCCAGATCGGTGGAGAAGGCTCGTCGAGGAACCCGCTCGATAACAACCCGGCCGACCTGACCCGCGGCAGCGTGATCGGCTATGACGCAGACGGCACGCCGCTGCACGAGAACATCACGTCGCCGGTCGTCGACCAGAACCAGGTCTACGGTTCGTCCAACCTGATCGGCCAGTTGCTGCGTGAAAGCGATGGGCAGAACGGGGTCGGTTCGAAGATCCTGATGGGGGTCGAGGATCCTTCGGCACCGGGCTTCCAGCTCATGTCGACGCTGCGTGAGACGCTGGATCACCACATCGACGCTGGCACCGTGTTCAAGGGTGCGGGACTGCCGGCAGAAGGCATGACGCTGCTCGAGTACTATCCGGGTCTGCGTGTCGACGGCACCTACGACGCCGGCCTCGTGCAGCAGCTTTCTGCCAACTTCATGGGCGAAGGCTGGCCGCTCCTGATCGACACCAACCGGTTCATGAACCTTCTCGACCATTATGTGGGCGGCGATGGGCGCGCGAACGAGAACGTCGGTCTTACCGCGGTGCACACGATCTGGGCACGCAACCACAACTACCATGTGGACCAGATCGATGCTGCAGGCTTCAACGGCACGGTGGAAGAGCTCTTCCAGGCCGCACGGATCCTGAACATCGGGGAATACCAGCAGGTCGTCTTCAACGACTTTGCCGACAGCCTTCTGGGCGGTCTGCAGGGATCGGGACGGCACGGCCATGACGAGTACAACCCGAATGCCGATGCCCGCATCAGCCACGAGTTCGCGGCAGCGGCCTACCGGTTCGGTCACTCGCAGATCGGGGAGATGATGACGCTCAAGGATGCGGATGGTAACTCCTTCGACGTCCCCCTGTTCGACCTGTTCCTGAACCCGACCAACGATCCGTCCGCGTTCCTTGGACCGCTTCCCCAGGGTTATGTGCCGCAGCCGGGCTATGCCCAGCATGGTGTCGCAAACATCCTTGGCGGTCTGATCGAACAGCCTTCGGAAGAGATCGACACGCAGGTGGTTAACGCGGTCCGTACCGATCTGGTGCGCAGCCCTGCTGACCTCTTCGCCTTCAACGTGGCACGCGGTCGGGATCTGGGTGTTGGTACGATGAACCAGGTCAGAGCTGATCTGGCAGCATCCGACAGCCCCTACATCATCGAGGCGATCGATCAGTCGGATTTCGCGATGACCCCCTACACCTCGTGGGAGGACTTCCAGGCACGCAACGGTCTTTCGGATGCGCAGATCGAACAGTTCAAGACGGCTTATCCGGATCTGGTTCTGTCGGGCGAAGCGCTGACGCAGTTCCAGCTGGTGAACCCGGACATCGCTCTGGTCGACAATCAGGACGGCACGATGACCGTGAACGGCATCGACCGTGTGGATCTCTGGGTCGGCGGTCTTGCCGAGCAGCACATCAACGGCGGTGTCGTGGGCCATACCTTCTGGGTGCTGATCCACGAACAGCTCGACCGTCTGCAGGAAGGTGACCGGTTCTACTATATCGACCGGATCGGTGACCTGCCGGTGTACAACGACTTCATCTCGAACATCACGATGGGCGATGTGGTTTCGCGGAACACCGGCCTGACGGATCTGCCGCTGGATGTGTTGAGCCATGTTCCGGAAGTGGTGGCAGCACCGGCACCGCTGGACCCGGCACCGCTGGACCCGGCACCGCTGGACCCGGCACCGCTGGACCCGGCACCGCAGGAACCCGCACCGCAGGAACCCGCACCGCAGGAACCCGCAGTGGAAGAACCCGCAGTGGAAGAACCCGCAGTGGAAGAACCCGCAGTGGAGGAACCCGCAGTGGAGGAACCCGCAGTGGAGGAACCCGCAGTGGAAGAACCCGCAGTGGAAGAACCCGCAGTGGAGGAACCCGCAGTGGAGGAACCCGCAGTGGAGGAACCCGCAGTGGAGGAACCCGCAGTGGAGGAACCCGCAGTGGAGGAACCCGCAGTGGAAGAACCCGCAGTGGAGGAACCCGCAGTGGAAGAACCCGCAGTGGAAGAACCCGCAGTGGAGGAACCCGCAGTGGAGGAACCCGCAGTGGAGGAACCCGCAGTGGAGGAACCCGCAGTGGAGGAACCCGCAGTGGAGGAACCCGCAGTGGAGGAACCCGCAGTGGAAGAACCCGCAGTGGAGGAACTCGCAGTGGAGGCACCTGTGACCGAGGCACCTGCAGAGGAAGACACCCTTGCCCAGCGTATGGTGCTGAGCACCAATGCGGCGGGCGTGCTGATCGGCGCAATGGCCGGTGATGTGCTCCGCGGTGGTGAAGGGTCCGATCTGCTGATGGGTGAAGGTGGTGATGACATCATCATGGGTGGTGCCTGCAACGACGACATCTTCGGTGGTGACGGCAACGACATGCTCTACGGCGATAGCGGCAACGACCGGATCTTCGGGGATGCTGGTGACGATGTGATCGTGGGCGGAACCGGATCCGACATGCTCTATGGCGGCGAAGGCAACGATACGTTCATCGGCATGGATGGTGACGGCAACGACATCATCTTCGGCGGAAGCGGTTACGACACCATCGACTACTCGGCGATCACCGAGAACCTGGAGATCATTCTGGGCAATGCGGGCACCGAGCGCGGCTCGGTCTCCGGGGCCACCCAGTCGGACACGCTCTGGAGCATCGAGAACGTGATCGGCGGGTCGGGTGACGACCGGATCGTGGCCAGCGAGGCGACGAACATCCTCGACGGTGGTGACGGCAACGACACCTTCGTGTTCAACACCACGTCGAGCGCCGATGGCACCACGATCCTTGGCTTCAGCGCCGGTGATGTCCTGTGCTTCTCGGGGATCGACGCCGACAGCACGACCGGAATGCGTGACCAGTTCACGCTTATGGGTCGCGACGCAGAGATCGGTGCGGGTCAGCTGACCTTCTCGCACGAAACCGGTGACGGGCAGGACTTCACGCTCGTCATGGGTATGACCGACAAGGGTGCCTTCGAGATGAAGGTCATGGGGCACCACAACCTTGAGCAGGACGACTTCCTGCTCTGAGCAGGCAAGTCTCTTGCTTGGACGGCAGCCGGAATGTTCCCCCCGGCTGCCGTCAATTACCCCCGCTGAGCAGCGGTCTTCGGGTCCAGGCCCCTAGCAGCGTCTGTTCGACTTCGGGCCGGAACCGCCAGTGGACCACGTGTCCCCGGCAATCAGCCCGAAATCCCGCCCTGCCTCATCCTGAAGTTCAAGAGGAGGAAGCACATGCCCCACGATCTTTCCATGGCTCTGACGAGCGATCTGGATCGGGTGTTCGGGTGTGCTCCTCTGGCCTCGGTGTCTGCTCTGAAATCCTCCTATGTGGCCGGGGATGACAGGGAGGAAGCCACCACCGAGGGGATCCGGCAACAGTTCAGGCCGCGACACGAATACCGGAGGAGAATAAAGAAATGAGACTGCGCGGCAGCAAAAGAGACGACGTTTTCGATGTGTCGTCCTGGAACATCGAGAAGGTCAAGGGAGGCAAGGGCTTCGATCTGGTCAATCTTGGCGATAGCCTGTGGCTCTCCGATCTCGACTGGGACGATGGGGAGCTGATCATCAGGGACCGTCTGTCGGGTCAGGAGATCGAACTGAAGTCCATCGAAGCCATCCAGATCGGCGGTCACGTCTTCGACGTCGAAACCCTGATCGAGCAGCTGGAAGACGGCGAAACACCAATCCTGTTTTCTGATGGGCTTGCGACGCTCAAGGTGAACACCACCTCACCGACGCCCAGCGTCCTCTGGGATCAGATCGCGCAGAGTCTGGTTGCCGAGACAATGGCGGGGCCGACGAACGGCGCGCGCATCTATGCAATGACCCACACTGCGATCTACGACGCCTACGCAGCACATGACCCCGTCGCGCTGCGTGTCTCGATCGACATCGAAGGCGACAACATCGAAACATTCGCCGCAGATGCAGAAGATATGGAAGCCGCGATGCATTACGCGGCCCACACGGTTCTCACCACGCTGTTCCCCGGCCACCGCGACATACTGGACGCGGTGATGGAGGAGCGGCTCGACCTGCCACTGGATGAACAGGACAGCCCTGCCGTGCAGATCGGGATGGACGCGGCCCAGGATGTCCTGCGGTTCCGCCTCGAAGAGGCCCAGCGCGTCAGCACCGCGCCCGAAGCGGCCTATACACCCGTGAACCCGAACCCCGATCAGGTCACGGTCATCGATGCCTGGACGCCCGAGTGGAAAAAGCATGGCGACGGCACGCAGCTTCAGAAATTTCTGTCGCCCGAGTTCCCTCTGCTCGAACCCTTCGCGCTGCCCGAGACGGCAGATGGTCTCACCGATTTCGCCGCGATACGCCCCGGTGGGCCGGAATTTTTCTTCCTGAGCGGGTATGAGGGTTCGCAGCTCGACATCCCCAACCGCACCCTGACACTGTCAGCCGACGCGGTCATTGCCGGAACATTCATCGCGGCCGGGACGACGATCCCCGTGACGCGTGATCTGATCGGCGAAGTCATCAATCCGGGGTTCCTGACCGAGGCCGAAAACCTCGTCCAGGCCAGCGCAGAACTGACCGATCAGGACCGGATTGTTGCCGAGTTCTGGGAAGACGGGCCGGGCACCTCGTTTCCGCCGGGCACGATGATGACCTTCGCGCAATTCATCTCGGTGCGTGACGATCACGATGCCGCCACCGATGCTCAGCTCTTTCTTGCCATGAGCAATGCGATGTTCGATGCGGCCATCGCCGCCTGGGAGACCAAGGTTTTCTACGACTCCGCGCGACCCGTTCAGGTCATCCGCGATCTCGGCAAGCTTGGTCTGATCGGCACGCAGGGCGTCGACGAGCTGACGGGTGAAACGGGCTTCGTGATCGAAGCGTTCGGGGGCTATGACCCCGAAACCGGCGCCAGCCTTGGGACGCGCACGGTTCTCGCCGAGAATTTCGTGACCTACCAGTTGCCGACCGGCGATTTCTCGCCGCCCTTCGCCGAGTATGTCTCGGGGCACTCCACCTACAGCGGCGCTGCCGCCGCCGTGCTCAAGGCCTTCACCGGGGGCACGGAATTCGGCGCCTCGACCATCGTGCCCAGCTTCGGCAGCCACTTTGACCCGACCTTTCCGGTTGATCCCGTGACCATGGCCTGGGCCGATTTCGACGCCGCGGCGCACGAGGCGGGCATGTCGCGCATCTTCGGTGGGATTCACTTCGACGCGGGAAACATTGACGGTCTCGCTCTTGGGGCCGGGATCGGGGAAAATGCTGCCGATCTCGCATATCAATTCGCAAACGGGACTGCGACCGAACAAGACAGACCCTTCTGGGACTTGTATCCGGTTTGACCGGCCGCATGCCACGGGTCGGTCCGATCTGACAGGGTTTTGACCTTTCGATCGGGCCAAACCATGCGGCGGCCCGCAAGATCATCCCCGGAACCGGCGGCCTCAAGGCCGTCGGTTTCGTTTTTGGGGGCTTGATCCGCGGCCCGGGTGTCGCAGCGCGGTTGGCGCCGCGACTTCCCGCTTGTCTTCAGGAAGGGACGGAGTCGGTCGGCCTGTTGATCAGATCGATCACCTGCTCGGCCTTTTGCGAATCGAAGGGTTTGCTGAGCACACCGTTCATTCCGGCCTCAAGGCAGGCTTCCACGCTTTGCCGGCTGGTATGTGCCGACAATGCGAAGATCGGCAGCTCGCGGCCGGGCTCCTGGGCCTGTCTGATGAGCTTTGTGGTCTCGAGGCCATCCATGCCCGGCATGCTCAGATCCATGAGAACCAGATCGAACGGTTCCTCGGCAATCATGTCAAGCGACTGCTGCCCACCGTCGGCCTCGGCCACGTGGTATCCGCGTCGCTCCATCAACACACGTACCACAAGGCGGTTGGTCGGGTCGTCGTCCACCACCAGTATCCGCTTCACCACGGGGGAAGTCATAGCAGTGTCCTCACATGAGAGGTTTGTCATTAAACGTTAGCTATCATCACGGGAATCTTCAACCGGAACTCGGCTCCTTCGCCTTCCTTGCTCTCAACGCTGATCTTCCCGCCCATGCGGAGCACGATCTGCTTGACGATGCTGAGGCCAATTCCCAATCCGCCATGCTGCCGCGAATAGGACCTGTCCACCTGATAGAAGGTTTCGAAGATCCGGGCCTGATCTTCCTTCTTTATGCCGATGCCGGTGTCGCGCACGATAATCGCCAGCGTTCCTGACGTGCCATTCGGGTCCACGACCAGCGCCACGCCAAGGCTGATGGTGCCTTCCTTTGTGAACTTGATGGCATTGCTGAGCAGGTTCACCACCACCTGAACAAGACGGTCGCGGTCAGTCGTGACGTGCATGTTGTCGAGGTTCTTGGGTTCGAAATGGAAGCTGAGGCCTGCATCCTTTGCAGCCTTCGCGTGCATGATCGCCAGATCGTCGAATTCCTTGCGCACATCGAAGGTGACGTCCGCGATCGGTTCGAGTCCCACGCGTTCCTCGACCACGCTCACCATGTCGGTGACGATGGTGTTCAACCGTGTGGCCGACCGGCTGGCGATATCGAGATACCGGGACACGTCTTCG
The DNA here is from genome assembly GCA_018401465.1 of Aestuariivita sp. GTDB lineage: Bacteria > Pseudomonadota > Alphaproteobacteria > Rhodobacterales > Rhodobacteraceae > JAGYKE01. The sequence continues at coordinate 1,019,482 of JAGYKE010000005.1, read as the reverse complement.
TCGGTGACGATTTCCCGGCAGGCAGAAAGCATGCCGATCACGCCCGACAGCGGATTGCGGATTTCGTGGCTTGCCACGATCAGGAACTCGTCTTTCCGTTTGCTTTCGGCTGCTTCGATCTCGAGCGCCAGTTCCAGCGCTTCGTTCGAAGCCCGGACCTTTACCACCATGGTTTTCAGCGCTTCGTTCAGACGCCACATCTCGAGCGACGAATTCTCACGCTCGGGGAGGGAGACTGCGTAGTTGCCTTCCGCGATGTCGAGACTGCTTTCCGTAAACCGCATGATCGGCCGCACCAGAGATTGCGTCAAGAACCAGCCGGCCATTGCAAGCGTCAGCGAGGCGCCGAGTGTCAGAAGGTCGGACAGTCTGAGGCTGGCGCGAACGGAATCGGTCAGTTCCTGAATGGGCTGGGGAACCATCACGCCCCAGCCGGTTTCAATCACGAAAGTATAGCCTGCAATCATGTCCGCATCCATGGGCGGGGAAAAGAAGGTGTCCACACCGGTGAGCCGGTCCATCATCTTGGCTACGGTCGGGATGCCCGATGCGTCCATCATGCCTTCTTCCACGCGGGGCACCGGATGCGCGATCGCCCGGCCCGTTGCATCGAAGATGGCCGAGTGGCCCAGTTCACCGAATGTGATGTCTTCCTGCACGCTCTTGATGTAGGCGGGCGACAGATAGGCGATGGCAAGTCGGTCGTTCGGCAGGTTGTATCCCAGAACGAAGTACCGCTGGTCTCCCAGCCTCAGCAGGTTCGAGAACTGGACGTTGTAGAGGTTTTCGGTCGAAAACAGCCGCAGTTGTTCAAGTACATCTTCTTCCGGCAGAACGGTGATGCCGTTTCTCAGACCGTAGGTTTGTTCGACCGCGTTCGAGTCCGAAAGGATCGCGATCTTGTCGATGTTCATCTGTTCGAGCAGCAGAAGATGCTCGCGGACGACTGCCGGATTTGCCATGTCCGCGCCGATCGCCTCTGCCGCATGGCTGAATATCAGCGACACGTCCCGCACATAGCGGGACAAGGACAAGGCCAGGTTGGACGCAATGACAAGGTGCTTGTCCGAGACCAGAGCGACCTCTCGGTTGAGCAGGGTGCGGTGGTTCCAGAACTGGACCACCGCTCCGACGGCGAGGATCGACACAAGAAGCAGCAGGAACACTTTTGCCTGCAAGGGCAGAAGGAAATCCCCCCACCATTTGACCGGGCGGTCCAATGACACTGAGTCCCGCGATACCGCTTGCATGAAAAAACTCCTGAAGGTGATGTTTTGAAAATCGCCCCGTGGGGGCTCTCAACGTCGTTTGTCGAACACGGTCTCGGTGGCTTGGGGTAGTAGAGGATAGGTCATTCGAACGAACTGACCGAAAGATCGATGCCGCACTCAGAGCGACAGACGCTGCGCCTGAAGCACGATCTCTAGTCTGTTCGCCGCGCTGAACTTGCCCTTGAGGACGCCAACGTAGTGTTTGACGGTCTTGTCGCTGATCGACAAAACTTCACCGATCTGGCGGTTCGTCTTACCCTGCATCAGCAAAGTCACGACCTGGTTCTCGCGATAGGTCAGGCGCAGGCGCTCTGCTTCGACGCGTTTGGTTTCCTTGGCGCGCAGCTCTCGGTAGATCGCCATTGCGATGTCGGGCTGCATGTAGTTGTCGCCCTGCAATACCCGGGTGACAGCACGCTCCAACTCGGGCCCCTGGCAGGACTGGGTCAGAATGCCCGCCGCGCCTGCGTCCAGAGCCTCGACGGCGCTTTCCGGGGTGTCGGCCGGACAGAACACGACAAAATGCACTTTTTCGTTGGTTTTCCGAAGCTTGCGAAGAAGCGATGGGCCGGAGGAAAGACCGGCGAGATCAAGCACCACCACTTCGGCGTTGGATGAAAGCAGATCAGGCGCGTCGACTTCTGACACGCCGGAGCATCCGACAACCTCACATCCGCTGATGGAGCTCAAGCATTGCTTGATGCCTTCCCTTGCGAAGACTTGGTTCGACATGACAAAGACGCGCATACACTTAGTTCCACTTACTCGACTTGCATTTCCAACCAAACGTGTCGGCCAACCTGAAGTTTCCGGTGCCGACGAAGCGCATACGCAAGCGGATTCGAGCCGCTGGCGCGCGAACATACGTCAATGATCAAAGTAGGAATTCGCGGGTTTTTTCCATGTATCTTTCGATGATTCGGAAACCTTCGAGCGGCGCCCGTGCGCTTGCCGGCATTGGATGCCACGCTCCGGCGTGACAGGACGGGCCCCGTTCCGCCGGGACATACTCGTCCGCACGGCTTGCCAAACCCTTGATTGCTTGGCGGTCTCTGTCCGGCACCGCGTCATGCGTCATCGGCGGAACCGGCGCGCCACGGCAACGGGACCGCATCACAGGTCCTGTGTGTAACTCCCTGTCCCCTGAACCGGAAGGTCCCTTTTGTGGTCCGACCAAGGTCTGAACTGCGGACCGACTTCGCGCGGAGGACACCCCGGGTCGCTTGTGGGAATTTCCCCCAAAGACCTGAGCGGGCGACACCGCCGGCCCGGGCAGACACAAGGGGAACAAAAGTGTCGAAGAAAACAGAAAGAAAGCGGAATGCAGATGCGCGCGTGGCGCGTATCACGTCCGGTATGCGCGGCGTGATGATCTATCTTTTCGGCTTGTCCGGAATCATCAACGTCCTCGCACTTACAAGCGCGTTCTACATGATGCAGATCTATGACCGTGCCCTGATGAGCGGCAGCGTCCCGACGCTGGTGCTGATCTCGGCGCTGGCGTTCGGTCTGTTCATGTTCCATGCGGGGCTCGACGTTGTCCGGTCCCAGATCCTGCATCGTCTTGGTGCGAGGTTCGACAAGACCGTCGCGCCGGATGTGCACCAGATGACCATCGAGATGCCGCGATACGGTTTCTCTATCGGCGAGTCGCTGGAACGCGGCCGCATGGTGGACACGATCCGGAACTTCTTCGGCAGCCCGGCGCTTGTCACCCTGCTCGACCTGCCCTGGATGCCGGTGTTCTTCGCCTTCGTCTTCTTTCTGCACCCCTACCTTGGGGCATTGACGCTGGCCGGCGTAGTCGTCCTGGCTTTGATGACGGCGATGACCGAACTGCTGACGCGCCGCGCCAACCGCGACGTCAGCCGTGCCGCGGCGACGCGCAGCTCGGTTGCCGAGGCGAACGCGCGCAATTCCGACGTGATCCGCGCGATGGGATTTTCGCGCAGCGCGATCGATCTCTTCCGCAAGGCCAATGACGATCACCTGCGCCTGCAAGCCTCGTCGAGCGACATCACCCGCACCTTCGGCGCTCTCGCCAAGGTCATGCGGATGATCCTGCAGTCGGCGGTTCTGGGTCTTGGTGCTTACCTGACGATCATGGGCGAATTGTCGGCCGGTGCCATCATTGCCGCTTCGGTCGCATCCGCGCGGGCCTTGGCACCGATTGACGGGCTTATCGCGAATTGGAAAAGCATCATCCTGGCGAAGAACGCCTTCGAGAAGGTGCGCGAGACCATCGCTGCCCTTCCGGACGAGCCGAGCCTCATGAACCTTCCCGATCCGAAGCGGACATTCTCGGCCGAGAACATCACGGTCGTTGCTCCGTCGACGGGGACGGTGATCGTGACTGACGTCTCGTTCAAGCTGGAAGCGGGGCAGGGGCTTGGCATCATCGGCCCGAGCGGCGGCGGAAAGTCGTCGCTGATGCGCGCGCTGACCGGTGTCTGGCCGGTGCTGCGGGGCCACGTGCGCCTTGACGGGGCCGATCTGTCCCAGTGGGCCGAAGACAGCATCGCCCGGAGCGTCGGCTACCTGCCGCAGGACTACACGCTGTTCGACACCTCGATCGCACGCAACATCGCCCGTCTGGGCGACCCGGACCCCGAAAAGGTCATTGCGGCCGCCAAGGCAGCAAGCGTGCACGAGATGATCATGGCCATGCCTGACGGGTACGAAACCCAGCTGGGCGCGAACGGGGTCAACCTGTCCGGCGGACAGCGCCAGCGGATCGCGCTTGCCTGTGCACTGTATGGGGACCCGTTCCTGGTCCTGCTGGACGAACCCAACTCGAACCTCGACCCCAACGGGGAAAAGGCTGTGAGCGACGCCATCCTCAGCATCCGGGAGCGGGGCGGGATTGTCATCGTGGTCGCCCACCGTGCCCGCGCGCTCGAGAATGTCGACATGGTCGGCATCATCGAGGACGGCAAGATTGTCCGCCTGGGCTCGAAGCAGGAACTGATGAAGCTTCGGGTCGGCGCGGAATCCCAGCCGGCGAAGCCGAATGCCGCTGAAGAACACGGGGATCGGTCGAAGACCGAAGCACCGTCCGAACCGGAGAAGGTCGCATCATGATCGGGGTCCATTCAAGAAACGCCAAGCAGACCGAAGGGCAGGAACGCCTGGAAAGCATGGCTGGCCTGCGCGCCATGGAGACGCCATTCGGCAACAAGAAGATCCTCATGGTTCTTGGAGGGATCACCGCCTTCGTTCTCTACATGCGGTCGTTTGTGACCCCGAGCGCGGCCATGGCCGAGACGAATGAGAACAAGCAGGCCGAGGAAGCCTTGGGGCAACCGTCCCCCGAGGAGGTCGAGGGACGCAAAGCCGAGGACAGCCCCAACAGGTTGTCTTTCCGCCGGGATGAACCCGAGGGCACGGAAGCCCGGTCGTTTGCCGCCGATAATCCTGCCCCGGTATATCCCCGCAGAGGAAGCGACGTCGAACTGCAGACCTTCGATCCGCAGGCGTTCCTGCGCCCGGTATCGGCGTCGGAAATTCCGCCTGCGGCTCCGATGATCTCTGTTGCAGGGGATCAAGCGGCGCCCGCCGCCCCGGCGGCTGCGTCTGCCGGTGCCAAGGCACAGGAAGACAAGACCAACGACACCGCCGCGGGCACCGATGGCGGCGTGGGCACTGATTGCGGCGTGGGCACTGATACCGGGGCGGGGACCGATAGCGCAGCCGGGGCCGAGACCGGCGCGGGCACCGAGACCGGCGCGGTGACTGATGGTGGCACGGGCACCGATGGCGGTGCGGGCACCGAGACAGGTGCGGGCACCGATGGCGGCACGGGCACCGATGGCGGCACGGGCACCGATGGCGGCACGGGCACCGATGGCGGCACGGGCACCGATGGCGGCACGGGCACCGATGGCGGCACGGGCACCGAGACCGGCACGGGCACCGAGACAGGTGCGGGCACCGAGACCGGAACCGGGACGGACAATGGAGCTGTGACCGATACCTGCGCCGGGACCGATGCCGTTGCCGATTGCGAAACCTGCGCAGGCGCAGAGCAGCAGACCCCGCCGGTCGTCCGCACCGGGATTCATGGGACCGACCTTGCCGATCAGATCACCGGAACGGACGCGGCCGAGGAAATCCTCGCCCGCGCCGGAAACGATACCGTGGATGCCGGCGGCGGTGACGACCTGATCTTCGGGGACGATGGCGATGACATCATTCATGCCGGAGATGGCAACGATGCCGTCATGGGCGGCGGCCAGAACGACACGATCGACGCGGGCGCCGGCAACGACCTGGTCATGGGCGAGGGCGGCAACGACATGCTGGCCGGCGGCGAAGGCGACGACCTGATCCTGGGCGGCGAAGGCGATGACGACCTCTCCGGTGGTGCGGGCAATGACCGCCTGCTCGGCGAGGACGGCAATGACATTCTCCGCGACGGCGAAGGGGCCGACGTGATGCTGGGCGGCGCCGGAGACGATTGGTTCCATCTGGCGACGGATGTGTCGGCCGATCTTCTGAACGGCGGCGACGGGTTCGACACCCTGCTGCTGCCCGTCGATGCCATCCAGAGCCGCACGGATTTTGCCGCGGGGACTGTCACGATCGACGGCAACCCGGCAGACACGTTTGAGAACATCGAACAGATCGTGGCCGGTGACGGCAGCGACGAATTCGATTTCTCCGGTCTCCAGCGGGCACATCTTGAGACGGATGCGCCGAGGTTTTTCCAGATCACCGACTTCGGTCTGGGAGACACGCTGCGCCTGAGCAACGATTTCACGCTGGGTCTCAGCGACCTCGGGGAGAACAGCCTGTGGTCGCAGCCCGATGGGCAGTCTGATCTTCAGGCGCGCATGCAGACGGCCAGCCCGGACAGCGCGGACGCCGACATGACGCGTTTGGCTTTCCGGACCGGGCAGGACGAAAACGCCCTCACCCGAACGATCGAATTCGACGTCGACGGTGACGGAACGACAGATTTTACAGTGGCTGTTTCGGTTTCTCACGTCGAACTGAATGACCAGAACTTCCAAGCTTGAATATGAAAGAGGGAACAAAATGAAACCGAATAAAGAAAAGGACACGCAAGACCGCATGATCTACGCGGTTCGGGGGCGTGTGATTGGTGGGGTCGTTATGACGGCTTTGCTGATGGGTGGCGTCTTCGGCTGGGCCGCACGTGCCGAACTGGTGGGCGCGGTGGTGGTGACGGGCGAAGTCACCGTGGATCGCAACCTGCGCGTGGTTCAGCACCGCGATGGCGGGATCGTGGAAGCGATCCTCGTCAACGCGGGTGACGTGGTGAAGCCGGGTGACGTGATGATCCGTCTCGACCGCACGGCCGCCTCGACCGAGCGGGCGATCCTGCACGGCAAGATCGCCGAATACTCGATCCGCAAGGCGCGTCTCGAGGCCCAGCGCGATCTCCGCGACAGTTTCGACTTTCCGGCTGGACTGAACGAACTGATCACGCCGCGCGAGACGTTGGACGAAATCGTCGCCGGTGAAATGCGGGTCTTCGACGGAAACCTCTCGTCGTATCACAACCGCCGCAAGCAGCTCGAGCTGAGCATCGAACAGGTCGAGGCGGAAGTTGCCGGTCTGGAAGCCCGTCTCGAGGCGAAGGAAAGCGAGATCGAGCTTGTTTCGGCCGAAAACGAACGCATCGAAGAGCTGTCGCAGCGCCAGCTGGCGGTGAGCAACACGGTCTTTTCGATGAACCGGGAATTCGTGCGTCTGCAGGGCGAACGCGGCGACATCCTGTCCGCGCTCGGCCGGGCCCGCAGCCGGATCAACGAGCTGGAGCTCGACATCCTGTCGATCGAGGACAAGACCAGAACCGAAGCCCAGAAAGAACTGCGCGAGATCGAGACGTTCCTGAACGAATTCGCCGAGCGCCGCTACATGGTCGAGGCCACGCTGTCCAGAACCGAGATCCGCGCCCCGATCGGTGGCCGCATCAACGAACTGAACATCAACTCGGTCGGCGGCGTGATCTCTCCGGCGGAAATCCTGGCGACCATCGTTCCCGAAGATGTCGATCTCGTCTTCTCGGCGAAGGTTCCGGCGGTGTCGATCGAACAGGTTCAGGTCGGACGGCCTGCCAGACTTCGGTTCCCGGCGTTCGAACAGAGCAAGACACCCGAGATCGTCGGTGCCGTGCACTACGTCGCGGCCGCCGCAACCCGCGACCCGGGCGTCGGAGCCGACACCTATCAGGTCAGGGTCCAGGTCCCCAGCGAACAGCTCGCGCTGCTCGACGGCCGGGAACTGCGTCCGGGCATGCCGCTCGAGATCTACATCACGACGGAAGAGCGCACCGCGCTGTCCTATCTGGTCAAGCCCTTCATGGATCAGGCATCGCGCGCCTTCCGGGAGCGTTGACAACATCGCCCCCGTCTCTTGGGACCTCGATCTGCACGCGCTTGCAGTGAAGAGGAAACCTGAGATGGGGGCGGCTTAAGGCCGAAAAGGCGTGCTCTGACCCGCGCCGACAGGCCTTGCAGTGTTGATCTGCAAAAGCCACGGGTGGGCAAAACTTTCGAAATTCTAAATCATCAAAAGTTTAAATACACCCGATCGGAAAATGAAAAATCCCTTAGATTGCATACAGCGCGCATGCCTGCACCCTTTTCCTTCAGCTCATCTTTAGTTTGATTTTGGAAATCGTGCTCCGCGCGCGCATCGAAGATCGGCCGTTATCTCGAACTGATACGCATGATCGAAACCTGTTGGGCTTGGCATATGTGGAAGGGTCGAGATGTTTTTTCTGACAAGAGCGGCATCCGATTCAACTGAACGCCGGGCATACCGTGCCAAGTTCCCATTTCTTGGCGATAGCATGCTTGGAAGGCTCGTGGTGAAGACAAAGGCCCGTGAAGAGCTCCCCCTGCTCAACGACAGAGACTTTCTGCTGGTCGGCTTCAACGAGCTTGATTTGCTGGATCTTCAGGGCCAGATGCGTGACCTCGGAGTAGGTTCCATTGCCGTCTCCCGTGACGTGAAGAAGCTTCACAGCTGGCCCCAAGAACGAAAGTCTTGCAGTGGCGTCGTAGTGAATCTTGACGCGTTCTCGGATCTCGATGATGCGTTGGATTGCCTGATTGATTTCCGGATCAAGTCACCCGGAACGATAGTGATACTCGTGTCTTATTTCGCCGGGCATGATGATTTCGGAGCCGAGCGGCGAATATTGTGCGATGTGACTCTTCGTGCTCCGGTCAGCGTCCGGCGCCTGGAGATCGCTCTGCGCCAGGGCTTGGCGAACTCGATGGCCGCGGCCAAAGGTGCCGAGAACTCCACTGAAATGCCGTGGGCAAAAGGGGTTCCGAAGGAAACACAGATCGCACCGCGGGCGACAAGGGCCGCGAAGGGTGGTGTGGAAAAGGGTTCGGACGAATGGTCTGCCAGACAGCCGGTTCATACTCAATCTTCCAGAACCCACGAAGATGATGAATACGACCGCGATGCGGGCTGGATCGGCGCTCTTTTTCTTTCGTCAGCTCTTGGGCTGTCCTGCGCCGTTTTCGCGTGGCTGAACGACTTTTCGTTCTTGGGATCGGTGGCAGTGTTCTATGGCACAAGCCTTCCCATACTGGTCAGTCTTCTGCTTTTGCGCTTGCTGGCCAAGTAAGAAGAACGGCGCCACACTTTGCGCCTTATCCCGGTTCGGGGATCATGGTCTGGCGATTGCGTCGATCCGCAACGTCCGCGGGATTGAAGTACCAGCTCCGCGCAGGACTGCCTTGTGTCAGGCCCTTAATGTTGACGGGGCTGTGTCGGTCACGCGTCCGGGCCAAGGCTTCAGGATGACAGGGAACCGCCGGCTGACGCCGATCATATCAGTGTGAGCTGTCGTGCGATGATGGCGGCGTGCGTGCGATTGCGCGCATTCAGCTTCTGACAGATCGCCCGCATGTGCATCTTGACCGCAACCTCGGTCCCGTCGATCTGCAACGCGATTTCCTTGTTCGTCATGCCGTCGGCCGCAAAGCGCAGAATGGAAAGCTCCAGTTCCGTCAGGCTCTCCGTATTCGGCTCGGCTGTTCCCTCGGTCAAGGAGGCCGGTGTTTCGGCCGGCAGGAAAATTTCGCCGGACAGGACGAAATGCAATGCGCTCACCAGCGACTTCAGCGGCATGGTCTTGGGGATCAGTCCGCGTGCCCCGAGCTTTACGGCGCCCGCGACAAATCGGCGATCCGCTTCCCCCGAAAACAAAGCCACCTTTGCGTCACCGGCCCGCGCAACGACGCGCCGCACGCTGTCAAGGCCGCTCATGCCCGGCATGCGTACGTCAAGCAGCACCAGATCGTAGGATGTGTCGCGCGACAGTTCCTGTATCGCTTCGGCCAGCGTTCCGACCACATGAGCTTCGAATGCTCCGGTCCGATCCAGCAGGCGGGCCACGGCCTCGGTGATCATCCGGTGGTCGTCGGCAATCAGAATTTTCGCCTTTCCACTCATCTCGAGGTCGTCTTCTGCCCTTGGCGCGTGCTGTACATCCCCTGTCATAGGTCCTCTCTCGTTACGGTGCCCGGAATGGTCATCGGGTCTTGTTCTTGCGGGGTCCGCGGGTGCGAATCCCTTGCGTGTCAAAGGTGTATATAGACGCTGCTCATGGTGGGAATGCAAATCTCAGGATCATAATCTGTATCGAAAGATATTTCGCGTCCTTCGGATGATCCTGTTACGACTCCTTGCAGTTGTATCCTTAAGGGGGATTGCGTCATGTTCAGGCGTGAACTGGGTCTTGCGGTCGCGGCGTCAATGATGACGCTGTTTGCTTTCATGACACCCTCTGCAGCGCAGGATAACGTCCTGCTCCGCATCGACGGGGACCTGCAGGGTCAATCCAGTGCAGGGTTCGATATCGAAGCGCTGCTCACCCTCCCCCAGCAGGATATCGTCACAGAAACCATCTGGACATCCGGGGCTGAGACATTCTCGGGGCCGGCGCTTTCGGACGTTCTCAAGGCAGCAGGGGCCGGCGATGGCGATCTGAGGCTGGTTGCGCTGAACGATTACGCCGTGAAGATTCCGCGTGAGGTTGTTGAGGAAACCCTCCCGATTGTCGCGGTCCTGCGCGATGGAGAGCGTTTCGGCGTGCGGGACAAGGGGCCGCTGTGGATCATCTTCCCGTATGACGCCGAGCCCCGCTTTCGCAACGAACAGATCTTCGCGTACTCGATCTGGCAACTCGTGAGCATAGAAGTCCTCCCGGGGTCCTGAAGGTGCCCGACGCAAGCGGTCATTACAGAAAACCGGCAGGTTCAGTCGCGGCACTGTGTTTGGTTGTGACGATCCTGATTGCGGCTATCGCTTTGCTTGTGAACACTTTTATTCTGGTAGACAAGCGTGACGCGCTCAAGAAGGCCACTTCCGACAATCGCACCTGGACCATGTCGCAGCTTGAATCGAGCTACATGAACCTCAGGCTGAAGGTCAGCCGGAAAAGCGAAAAGAAGGTGCTTGGCCGCCCGGTCGACAAGGACAGGATCGATCTTGCGTTCGACATTCTCATCAGCCGCCTGACGGCCTTTCTGGCCACGGTCCCCACGGACCAAAGGAATGATGAGCTTGCCGCGGCGATCGTCGAAATCGAGGAATTGCTTGCAGATCTGGAGGGCCAGATCGGGGCGCTCGATCAGCCGGACAGCGAGAAGCTGGCTGCGCTGACCCTCGCGCTGGAGAAGGGGTGGCCCGTGGTCCGGGAGACCTCGCTGGCAGGCCTGATGCAAATTGTCGATGAAACCGAGGCTGCCCGACGGGAAGAGAAAGCCGTTCTTTCAGTCTATATCGCGATCTCGTTGATGCTTCTGGCCATGATGGTTGCGGCTGCTCTTCTGTCGCGTCGCTTGTGGGCCGCTCTTGAAGAACGTGCTGAAGCAAGCCGTCGGACAGCCGACATGCTGCGACGTGTCCTCGACAGCGCAACAGATGCGATCGTACTGACCGACATGACGGGCAGGGTGCGCCGGGCCAACCCGGCAGCGCTCGCCATGCTTGGCGATGAGATGGCGCCCTTCTCAACAGCGCAGCTGGACAAGAAGGCGCTGCCCCATCTGAAAATGAGCCGTTTCCTGACCGAAGAGTTCGCCAGCAGGATCGGGGCAAGGCGCTATCGGAGCGAAGCGCTGGCTCAGGGCGGACGATCCATACCGGTCGATGTTTCGGTTGTTTCAACGCCGACTGCAGACGGCAAGCGTTCGATGCTTCTGTTCGTGCTTAGGGACATGACGCTTGAAGATGGGGCGGAACGCAGAATGCGGAACGCGACCGAGGCCGCGGCCGCTCACGCGGCGGCCAAGGATCGTTTTCTGACGTCGGTCAGTCATGAAATGCGCACGCCGCTTCACGGTCTGCTTGGCGCCATAGAGCTTCTCGAGGCCGAAGGGTTCGATGGCCATCCCGCCCGGATGCTGGCCATTGCCCGCGCATCTGCGCTGCAACAGCTTTCGCTTGTCGAAGATATTCTCGACATTGCCCGCGCCGACGCCGTGCGGGCGCAGGCGTTTTTCTGCCCCGCGAGAATCGCTGCCGATCTGATCGCGAAGAAGCGGTCGGAGATCGGACAGTCCGGCAACACCCTGAACCTGCAGATCACGGGAGAGCCGGAACCCGGGCTCTACCGTGGCAGCGCCATCGCCTTTTCCCGCGTGCTCGACAAGCTGCTCCAGAACGCGATCACCCACAGCCCACAGGGCGTGGTCACGACAACGCTGGCTTTTTCGCATTCCGGGGGCGATGCAACCCGGCTTGACGTAGAAGTTCAGGATGACGGTATCGGAATCGCGTCCGTGGATCAGGCCAGAATTTTCGAACCCTTCGAGAAGCTCAGATACGGCTTATTCCCCGTGCGCCAAGCCGCAGGTCTTGGCCTGTCTGTGGCCCGGAGTCTGGTCGAGGCTATGGGCGGCCGCATAGAGCTCGAAACCGTCCCAGGCGGCGGCAGTTGTTTCAGGTTCGCGTTGACATTGGCACCGGTCCCCGCGGCCCGTGTCAAGAACCTGCCGGGACCATTGCCGCGCCGGGTCGAGCGTGATGGGCATGCACTCATTGCTGACGATAACGCAGTCAATGTGACCTTGATGCGGTACATGGTGGAACGCCTTGGCTTCCGCGTCTCCGAGGCCATGAATGGAGAAGACGCTGCCGCGCGCGCCAAGGAGCAACGTCTTGCGCTGATCGTGCTGGACTACCTGATGCCGGGACTGAACGGGCTGGACGTCGCACGCCAGATCCGGGCCGGCGGTGCGTCACGCGAGGCGACAATTCTGTTGGTCACAGCCGTGCCGGAACAGATCGACCCCGAGGAAGCCTCCCGCATCGGCATTGATGCAGTCCTGTCAAAACCTATCACGCACAAACAGATCGAGGCTATTTTGCAATACGGTTCCGATTCGGCCGAGCACAGCGATGCCGAGGATGCGCTGCAGGCTCGGGACGCGGGTGAAGACAGTTTCGATTTCGAGGATCTGTGCGACATGCTGGGTGCTGACACGGCACAGAAGCTGGTGAACGAAGCCTTGCAAGACGCGCGCCGCGCTCTCGACCTGCTTGCCGATGAAACCGCATCTGGGGAGCAGAAAGGCCAAGCGCTGCATGATGCCATCGGGTCCACGTCGATGATCGGGTTCTCGGCGCTCGGAGAGGGGCTTCTCGGGCTCAAGAAGGACATGGATAGCTTGGGCCATCCATCCGCGGAACAGGTGGTCCCGGCGCTGCGGTCGCTGCTGGCAGAGGCAGAAACCCGCGCAACGCGAGAACACCTAGCAGCGGCTTCCTTTCCCAAGGCGGGTTAGGATGCCCATCCCTGACCTTCAGAGCCCTCGAAGATTCGGCATATTGCTATGCGCCTGAAGCATGACCGACCATGTTGGTGTTGCATCTCCTGCTCACCAGAACATACTCGAACAGGTAAATAGGTAGACAATTTTTGTATGAGTTTTGCGGCTGCAGACCCTCATATCTTGCGGGTCAGCCTACGGTACAAGCCTGAGCTGAATTTGCGCGGACCGGGGTGCGAGCGCCACGAAGTATCAATAAGCCCCCGCTGGAAGGAAGGCATCATATGCCTAGCAGCCTTGACAGATTGCTCTACACCACCGGTGTCGGCGTCTGGGAGAGTGATCTTGCCGCCCAAAGGCTGTGGCTCTCCAGGCCGATCCTCATACTTCTCGACTCCGACCTTCGGACGGAGATTCTGTCGGGTGAGGCCACGATCAACCTGCTTCATCCGGATGATGTTGCCCCGGCTCTGCTGGCGCAACGCGACCTGATCGCAGGCCGCGCGCAACGGTTGGCGATCGACCTGCGCCTCAGGGGCGGAGGCGGCGGCTACAAGTGGGTGTCGTTTATCGGCTGTGTCACAGAGCGGGCGCGGGATCATACGGCGCGCAAGATCGGCGGCATTGCCTTCCTTCCGAGCGACAAGACAGCATCGATTGCCGACCGTGTTTCCCGCAACAGCCTCGCCTTGCGGGATATCCAGGATGGAACGGCCATCGCGAACCGGCACGGTCACTTCACCTACATGAATCCGTCCTTCCGCGACATGTTCGGTGTCCATCAATCGGGCGACATCGCCCGGCGGCTTCTGTGGTCGGACATCTGCAATCCTGAAATCGTTTCGCATGTCAGGGACGTCGTTCTGCCTGCGGTGCACGAGGAAGGGTCGTGGCATGGCGAACTCAAGGGAAAACGCCTGAACGATGACGGTGCGATCTTCTGCCAAGTTTCGGTCTTCTCAGGCGAGGACAACAGCTGCATCTGGACGACCCGCGACATCGCGGAGCACATGCGCATCGAAGCCGACCGCCAGCGGTTGCGCGAAGGTCTGATCGCGTCGCAGCGCAATGAAATCGTGCACCTCCTGACAGCCGGTGCCGCGCATGATCTGGTGAACATGCTGGGTCTGATCCAACAACTGGCGAGCCTGATTGAGAGCGAGGCCGAAGATGACCCCGCAAAACAGGCGGCCGTGATCTCGCAGACTGTGCAGCAAGCGACGACACTGATACGGGAGCGCCTGGTCCTCGGTCAGATGGCGGAACCCCGGGCGCGTATCGACTTGCGGACCGTTCTGGATCACATTGCCCGACTCATGCACGAAACCCTGCCCGAAAGCGTACCCCTTTCAATTTCGCTTCCAGAACAACCGGTCGAGCTTCTCGCGGCACGCAACGATGTCTCTCAGATCGTCATGAATGTGTTGCTGAACGCGATGGAGGCAGTCGATCCAAAGGCCGGTGACATCAGCCTCGAACTGGATGTGATAACGGGTCGGCAGATCGGACACCTGAGCACCGGCGCTCTGGACCCCGACAAGACCTATGCAAGGGTGCGGGTCACGGACAATGGAACGGGGATACCCGATGCCATGATCGGGCGCATCTTCGATCCCTACGTCTCCTCCAAGGGCGAGCAGGGACACGGACTTGGGATGTTCGTCATCGCAGAGCTCGCCCGGGCCTACAATGGTGGCGTCAAGATTGACAGCCGCGCCGGCAAGGGAACGATCGTGAGCGTTTTCCTGTGCATGGATCCCCCGCGCGACCGAGACGACGAAGGGGCGTTAAAGGGGCAATCGAAATCCGGCTAGTCTCTTCGAAGACAGGCGCCACGGGGCAGGGGCGCAAGGCACTCCTCAGCCCGGAAGTTCCCTTGCGCACTTTTGTGCAGGGCAGCCACCGATTGTCGTCAGCCAGACAGACGCGGCCCGCCGCAATGGTCGCGTGAAGGCGGAAGCATTGTACCGGACCGGTCGTCGGCTAAAGATCAGCAGCCTTCCGTGGCGCTGCGGATGAGGAACTAAGCAAAAAAAGATAAAAAGTATCGTCTTGATGCATAGCTCTTGCGCTGGACTGATCTGTTCCGAGTGACTCGGACATTCTTTCGGTGCCCGTTGGGGGGGCAACATGGCGATCCGCTTTCTGAAGTGCAGTAGCTGCAATCACCGCATGCGCCTCGGTGCGACGAGATGCGGGAAGTGCTTCCATCCGCTGTCCGACTGGCAGCTGATCACCGGCCAACTTCCTTTCCTTGCGGCCGTTGGCGTTGCGCTCCTTGTTATGGTTCTACTGTTCTTGTGACGGGTCAGAGGCTTTGCCGTCCTCACCGGGCAGACCGTTGCCCAGACGCGACGCGTTTGCGCGCATCTTGCAGGCGAAAACCTCTCCATCTCCTGTGGCCGAGGGGAATGATGCGGCTGCCCGAGGGCGCCTGCAGCAAGCGTTTCACCGTATCGTCACAACCCGGTGAAGCCTTCCGCGCGGGTCGCATCCACGCCGATCAGGGCAATGCCAGCCGGTCTCCGCCCGCAGCTGGATGAATGTTCGGCCGTGATCGCCGGGGCAAAGTGCTGACGTATCGGATGCGAATTGCGATGGCCGCATTTTCAGAAAACAATGGATACAAAATAGTATCTTTTGCTCTCTACAGCTTTCCTGGTCCGGATGACAGTGTCGCGATTAGACGCGTTCCCACAGCTGTCTCGGAGCAATCTCCATGCCGTTATTCGATCTCGGAACCCGGCCGCCAGATATTTGCGAGACAGGGTTCGACAGCTTAGAGAAATGGCATTGGCTGACCTTTTCCAAATCGACACGCAAAGAGTGATCTTTGCCTTGAAAGATGCGAAAGGCATCCAGTTTTCCAAGGGTAATCGGAATAATCTGAAACACGAAGCGCACACTTGGGCCGGTCCCGGGCAATGCGCTCATCTGAGATAAAACGACAGGAGGCAATTGTGCGGCGTCAAGGACTTTGCCGGAAAGCCAACCTAGTGCCGGAACCAATTGCCTAATCAAATCGATTTAGACTTCAATTGAGTGCATGAACCTAGACGCCTGTGCGGATGTATGGTGACGCGAGGAATGAGCCGAACGCATGACATTATCTTGGCTGAATTAAAGTGGTGACATTTCATGAACCATTTCCAGACCACCTCAATGTGCAGGGACTGCATGTCGTGCATCATGCCCAGAACCGACGTGTGTGGTTTTTCCCGCTCTGCGACGCACGTCTCAGCCGCGAGCGTGTGATTTGGATCAGCCAATGCGGGATTTGACCGATTTGCCGTCCGGATCGCAGGGGGGCTTGGGTGCGCCGGGTCATGTGACGAGGGGCCCTCAGTCCCGCCGTTTCACCCTGCCGCTGAAACTGACGATCATGACCGTGTTCGTGTTGACAACGGTTCCTGTGCTCTTGGCCAACATCCAGATAAACTTCACGTCCGCCCAGAATGTCGCGCGGGCGCAGGCCGTGGAACTGGTCGAGAGATTCCGAAGCGAAACGATGCGTGAGATCGCAGCCGAATTTCACGCATTGAAGTCCATTATCTCGAACACGGCGGAACTCGGGCGGAAAGCCCCGGACTTCCTGTCCGACAACGGTTCCTTGAGTTACCTGTTCGGTGTGTTGCAGCACAGCGAGACGATGGTCAACGTCTACGTGGGAACGGAGGACGGCTCGTTTCGCCAGGCAAGACGCCTTCAAGATCCCACGGCCCCTATTCACGGAACAGTCCCGCCGGCTGCATCGAAGTACGCCTACCGGTTAGTGCTTCCCGCTGAAGGGCAGCCGGTTCTCGACCGCTATGTCTTCATCGACTCCGGGCAGACCGAGCTGGGTGAAGTGGCGGCCGAGACCGGGTATGATCCGCGGAAACGGCCATGGTACAACGTTGCCGTCGCCGCAGAATCCACCGTCATTACGGATCCCGAGGTGTTCTGGGCCTTCGGTCTGGTGGGGTTCACCGTGGCCGAAGCCTTTTCTGTTGATGGCGCTCTCGCCGGGGTCGTCGCGGCGGATGTCACGCTCGACAGCTTTTCACGCTATCTGGCCCAAAAATCGGTCAGCCCCAACAGCCTGAGCTACCTGCTCGATGAAAATGGTCTCGTTCTGGCGGCGTCCGACGAGACGACCGCCTATGGCAGCGACAACGACAGGGTTGCGCTTCCTCATGTGGCCGACGTGGAAAACCGGCTTGTGGCCTTTGCCTATGGGCAAAGACCGTTTGAAGGCGAGGAAGAGGTCTATGAATTCGATCTGGCCGGTCAATCCTACATCGTCGGGCTGTCATCGTTCGAAGAAGATCTCGGCAAGCCGTGGCGTCTGATGGTTCTGACGCCGCTGGGCGACTTCACCGGGGAATTCTCCAAGAACAACAGGGACATGTTGCTTCTTGGCTTTGGCGCCATCGTTCTGCAACTGGCGATAATCTACGTCATAGCAAATCTCCTGTCCCTGCCTCTGCAGCGCTTGGCGCGCAAGGTGGCGCGGATCCAGAACCTCGAAGACAGCTCCGACCTGCCCGTGGTCCGCTCCCGGGTCCGCGAGGTTGCCGCACTGTCCCGGGCGATCGAAACTCTTGATACTGCAGTTCAGGCCTTTTCCCGCTTTGTACCCATCGGACTTGTCAGGCAACTTCTCGGCTCGGATCAGAAGCTCGAACTCGGCGGTCAAAGCCGCTTCCTGACGATCCTGTTTTGCGACGTCGAAGCGTTCTCCACGCTTGCCGAGCGCGTAGCGTCCCGCGATCTTCTCCTGCGGATTTCCAGCCTTCTGGGGGTCGTCACCCACCGGGTGCACAACGATCTGGGCACCATCGACAAGTTCGTGGGCGATGGTGTCATGGCCTTCTGGGGGGCACCGGCCCCGCTGGACGATCACGCATGGCATGCCTGTGTCGCCGCGCTGTCCATCCAGCGCGACATGGAGCGGCTGAACGCGGACTGGCGGGATGCCGATGAGCCGGAGATGCGCCTTCGGGTAGGTATCCACTCCGATGTGGTTCTGGTCGGCAACGTCGGCTCGAACGAGCGTCTGAGCTATACCGTTCTGGGCGACGGGGTGAACATCGCCTCGCGGCTTGAAGGCGCCAACAAGCCTTACGGAACACTCATCTGCATCAGCCACGACACTTACCGTGAAGCCGGAGATCGTCTCTGTGTTCGCCCGATCGACGAGGTGCGCGTCAAGGGGCGCAGGACGCTCGTCACGATCTACGAACTGATGGGCGCCTACGGAGCCGGGGAAGACATCCTTCCGTCGCCGGAGATTGTAGCCCTTGCGCGCGCTACGCGGGATGCCTTTGACGCCCTTGTGGCGGGCGATCATGCCCTCGCTCTCGCCCGATACCGTGCCGTGCTCGAAAGCCATCCCGACGACGGCGTCGCGGCCTTCCACGTGCGTAACATCGAAGCAGCGAACGCCCCTGCGTCCCCTGTTCTTAGCAACGTGGAGGACAGCGATGCAGAAATCTGACGACCGGACCCCAGAGGCCAGCTTCCGCCCCAGTGATTATACCGCCGCCCTTGTGCAGATGGTCCTCGAGACCGCAGATCACGTTCGGGGCGCCCGGGTTCTGGATGTCGGCTGCGGCAGCGGTGTGTTGCTCGCGGCTGCCGCTTCGGCGGGCGCGGTGCATCTCAGCGGTGTGGACATCGAGTTGGGCGCGGTCGAGGCGACCCGCAGCCTGCTGGCCGACATCGGCTTTGGGGCGGCGAACGACGTCAGCCAAGGCGCCCTGTTCGCGCCGGTGGCCGGGCGCCGATTCGACCTCGTGCTGGCCAATCTGCCGCATTTCCCGATGAGCGAAGGTGCGGTGGACGGACGCCTTTCGTCGTGGAGCTCGGGCGGACCCGACGGCAGACGCCTGATGGACCTCTTCCTGTCCGGGCTTGAAACGCATCTGGCCCCGAACGGCCGTGCTCTGGTTATGCACAATCACTTCATCGGGCTTGAGAGCACGCGTGCGATTGCAGGTCAGTGCGGATTGGCCGTATCCACCGGCAAGACGATCATGGTCCCTGTGCCTCAGACCAAGCTGGCGATCATGACGCCCGAGGTGCTGGACCGCGAAATAGGGCAGTCGATCCATCTTTTGGGGCGATATGCATTCGGTACCGTGGATGTCCTGATCCTGACCCGGGCCGCAGAAGGAAATGAATCATGAAGGCGCTGATCCAACGCATGCGGGCCGGGCTTTGGGCCTTGTGCGCATTCTTGCTCTGGGGTGCGCTGGCGCCCGCAGGCGCGACGTCGCCTGATGAAGCGCTGGAGGCCCTGCTGGCCGAGGCCCGCGCCCGAATGCCCGAAGCCTGCGCCAATCCGGCCGGCGACAAACTGATGGAAATCCTCTGCAACGGGCAGATGCGCGTCGGCGTACGGGGAAACTATCCGTTGTTCGCCAGTCGGACAGGGGATGGCAGCGATCGGGAAGGTTACGATACCGATGTGGCCCGGGCTATCGCTACGCGGCTGGGTGTGACGCCGGAATGGGTGGTCGTGCGCGCCGCCACCCGCATTTCCGCCCTCGCCGAAGACAGCGCCGATCTGGTTGTGGCCACAATGGGCCACAATACCCGGCGGGACACTCAGGCGACCTTCATACGCCCGCATTACTACAGCTCCGAGACCATCGTGGTTGGTCCGCGCACTCAGGCGATTGCGGATTGGCCGGATGTTGTCGGACGGCGTGTCTGCACCACTATCGGGAATTACGCCAACTCGCATCTGGTCACCCAAGGGGTGCGCCTGATGCTGTTCGAAGACGGTGGCCGCCTGCCCAAAGCGCTGGACGAACAGGTCTGCACCATTGTCGCGCATGACGACAGCTTTTTGGCCTCCTACCTTGCCGTGCCGGAATTCGGCGCAAGGTTCGAACGGAAGTTCGGGTTCGACCAGGTTCCATGGGGCATGGCCGTGGCGCAGACCGGAACCGAAAGCTTTGCCCGCGCGCTGCAATTGATCAGTCAGATCATGCACCGCGATGGCCAGTTTCTCGCCATCGCGCAGAAGAATGGTGTTTTTACCTCCTTCCTCGAAGCGCAGAACAGGTTATGGCAGACGCCGTCCTGTGCCAGCATTGCCGCTCTTGAAGATCCCGCCTGCGTGCTGCCTGCCCTAGACGCGACGCCGACGCCCACTCAATTTGCTGATGAGATCAACGCCATGCTCGCGTGGTCGAAAGCCAATCTGGGATTTGCGCCTGACCTGCCCATGCTGACGAGCGTGTCGGCGTTCGAGCTCTTCAAGTCTGGGATCGTCAATTCCCTGATCCTCGTGTTCGGTGCCTTGATGGCGACGCTGATCTTCGCGCTGACGATCGGTTTTCTGGCGGTCTTGCCGTTCTGGCCTGTCCGCCTTGTGACCTGGGCAGTGACCGCTGTCATCCAGTCCACGCCGGTTATCCTGATCCTCGTGGTTGCAGCCGTCGTGGCGACAGCGATCTTCACCTATTCGCCTGCCGTGGCGCTTGGCTCGGCGATCGTTGCGCTGGGTATGATGAACGGCGCCAATGCCGGTCAGGCCATCGGCGAAGCCGCAGGCAGCCTGCGCCGCGAAGGAGCCTATGGACGCGGCTTCAGCCTGCCCCTGTTGCGGGCGGCGGTCGGACGGTCGCGGGCGCAATTGCTGTCGTTTCTGGTGAATGCCGCCAAGGGCACGCCGATTGCCAGTTTCACCGGTGCGCCGGAACTCCTGAGCGCGCTGACGGACATCACATCGTTCGCGGCGGGGCAGGTAACGACCTACTCGGTGGTCCTGATCTTCTACATCGCCGTCGTTTACGTGGTGGTGTGGGGATGCGAGCGCGCGCGCCGAGCTTTGGAAACCCGGGAGACGGTGCAATGACCTTCCTGTTAGATCTGCTGTCTTCGAGCTACCCGCGCGACCTCATGGAAGGCATGGTGGTTAACTTCAACATCGCGGCTATTGCCCTCGTTCTGGGTATGGTCCTCGGGGCTCCGCTCATCTTCCTGCAATTGCTGGGACGGCGCTGGCATGGCGGATCAGCCGCGCTGATCGGGCTCATGCGCGCTGCGCCCACCTTTGTGGTGATGTTCTTTCTGCTGAACATCATCCCGAAAGAGTTCGAGTTTCTCGGCATGAAGCTCTCCCTTTCGGGGGGGCTGATTGTCGCCCTGTCGCTGGTGCCCTATGCCGCGTCCTATATTGCCGACAATGGACGGGCGGCTCTGGAAGGGCTCCGCAGCGGATCGCGCGCCGAAGCGCTGCTACTTCTTCCCAGCCTCGTGCGCGCCTATGTGGTCCTTGTGATGTCGTCGAGCGCGGGCGTCGCCATCGGTGTGAACGAAGGTGTCGCTGTCGTCCTGCGCAAGGCTGACAGCTTTTCGACCACGTCCGAGCAGTTGCTGGTCTTCGCGGTCGGCGTCTTCGCCTTCGGTGCGGTCTTCCAGCTTGGTTTTGCGCTGGTCCGGCTGATGGTGCATCTTCTCTCTGATCGTCGCTCAGGCACCGCCAAGGCATGATCCGCGGTTGATGCCCCCGGCAATCGGCTGAAACAGCGGCAGCCCCGCAAGGGGTCTGCCCTTGCTGCCGTCTGTGCAGCCAACACCCGTGTTCAGAGGGGGCAAGCAGGTACATGCGCCTTCCTCGCCAAACCCGGCACAAGGAATGAACCGCGGGCGCCGAACGTTCTGTTCGGCGCCCGTGATCTGGGCAAGCTCTACGACAGCGCATGGGGAAAGCTTGGAGGTCCGGTGCGCTGGGTGTGTCGGGTTCTGTGCTCGACCGCGGGGTGTGTCGGACCCCGCCACGGGCAGGGTCAGAAGCTCGACATCATCAGGGCCAAGTGCTGGATTTCTCTTTCCTCGTCGGACAGCTTTTCCCAGCGCTCGGCCTCTTCACGCTGCCAATCCCTGAACACGTCGAGCAGACGGCGCTTCTTGGGGTCCATCGCAGCCATCATCTGGTTCATCTGGCGCAGGCGCGTCACGAGCGTCTTCATGTAAAGCGCGGCCTGTGCCGGATTGGTTTCCATGCTTTCGGTGAATTGCTCGTAGCTCGTGACGACGCATTCCAGCTCGGTCACAGCCTTAACTGTTGCCGACCGCATCCCCGGTTCGAGGATGCACATCTCGCCGAAAACCTCACCCTCGCTCAGGGTCGCCACCGTCTTGGCCTTCTTGCCTTCGCCGACGATCACCTCGGCGGTTCCGCGCATGATCAAGAAGGCGCTGTCGCCGGCTTCTCCCTCGGCAATGACGATTGCACCCGGATTATAGGTTATTGTGGACATAAAGAAATTTTCCTTCGGATTCTTGGCGTGCAGACCTGCGACACGCGCCAACCCTTCATGTTGGGCGACCGGGTTTCAAGCGATCTAACGATACAGCGCCCGAACCATGGTCGGGTCTGAAAGTTCTGTTTTCGTGACGAGTATCCTGCCGTCCGTGACAGGTGCCGTGCATGACGTGCCTCTGACGTTTCTGCCCCAAAGGGCGGCACATGCGCGCGGACCCCGGCGGCGGCCGAACGACCGCCCAGTCAGGGCACCTGAGCCAACCTGCCCGGCCAATCCGGACCGAAATCAGCGGCGCGGTGTCTGCATCTCGCCCCGTGGTATGCGCGCGTCACCAAACACCAGCGCCCATGATCTTTGCATAGTGCGGCGGGCTGCCGCGCTCATCTCGTGGGCAATCATGCACATTGCGGGAACCAGAACGAGGCTCAGCACGGTGGATACCGCGACGCCGCCAATCACCGTCAAGGCCAGCGGTTGGCGGAAAGCTCCACCTTCGAGCCCCGGCAGCGCAGCGGGTGCCATCCCCGCCATCATGGCGACGCTGGTCATCAGAATGGGGCGCGCCCGGTCCCGGGCCGCAAGGACAAGGGCTTGGGCAAAATCACCCGACTGCCGATGGATGCGCTGGCTCTTCTCCACAAGAAGGATCGCGTTCTTCGCGACGATCCCGAAGAGCAGCAGCATGCCGATCATCACCGGCAAAGAGACCGGCAGACCCGTGATCTTGAGCACAAGAATGCCGCCCACCAACGAAAAGAGCAGCGAAGCGAGGATCACCACCATCTGGCCGGCCGAGCGGAACAGCACGAACAGCACCGCCGCCATCAGGACCAGCATGCTAACCGCTGCCGTTGCCAGATCGCGCATCATGTCCTGCCGGGCGGCAAGATCGCCACGGGGCAGCAGGACCAGACCGGGCATGTCCTGCGCCAGCACCGACACTGCGTCGTTTGCGGCGCGAGTCAGAACGGCTGCTTCTGCGCTAGTCGCCGGATCTGCCACGAGGGTCAGGACATACAGGCCGTCCCGCCGTTCCAGCCTACGATCCGAGAGATCCAGCTGGAAATGACCGACCGCCGACAGGGGCACGATCCCGCCCTCGGGAAGATGCAGCACGGTGAAAACCTCGCCCGTTCTGCCCAGTTCGATGCGGATGGGAAGCGCCCTTTGACCCTCGCGGTCGAGCAGGGCCATGATGGAATCGCGCGGTTCCGTCAGGGTCTGCAAGGCGTTGCGCAGGTCCTCGCTGTCCAGTCCCAAATGGCGAAGCGTTTCCGGATCGGGCACGAAGCGCAGTTCAGGATGCTTCGCGTTCGATGCCAGCCGCGGGGCGCTGCCCTCGCTAAGCCCTGAAAGCGCCCGCATGATGGCGGGAAGCGCGGTTTCAAGCGTGCGCAAGTCAGGCGCCGCCAGATCGATCGCGAGTTTCGGCTGGCCGGTTGCCTTCAGGACGCTGGCGCGCATGTCCGGATAAAGGGCAACCGCTTGCCGGATCAGGTTTTCCGTCCATGCGGATCCATCGGTTTGCACCAGCAGGCGGACAGGACGACCGGGATCATCCGACACCAAGGAGCTGACCGAGTGGACCCCGTCGAGACCTTCGAGATCAGCGTCGAGGTCCGCCAGATGCCTGCCTCTTTCCGCTGCGTCCATCAGCGGTGGCATATCCATGTCCAAGCGCACGATCTGCGTGCGGTCTTCGGGGATGAATGATCCGGGATGGCGCAGCAGGCCGACCACTGCCAGACCCGAAATGACGACAGCCACCCCAAGGCAGACCCACCGATAACGCAGCGCGCGCCAGACCAGCCCTTCATATCGCGCGGAAAGGCGACGCATGTCGTCCGAAGGCACCCGGGCGGGGCGCGCGGACATCAGCGAGACCGCAAGCGGCGGGATCACCAGCCGGGACACAAGAAGCGAGAACACAGTCGCGATGCAAAGCGTTGCACCAAAGGCCCAGAAGTATCGCCCCGCTTCTCCGGGCATCGTCGCGACAGGCAGGAATACGGCCAGGATGGCAAGACTTGTTCCCACCACCGGCACGGCGATCTCGCGCATCGCATGATCCACGGCGCGCGCGGGATCCGCATGCTTTCGCAGATGCTTGTCAATGTTCTCGATCTCGACGATCGCGTCATCGACGAGAATTCCAGAAGCCAAGGTCAGTGCCAGCAGGCTCACGATGTTGAGGCTCAGCCCGAACACCTGCATGACGTAAAGTGTAGGCAGCATCGACAGGGGCAGCGCCAGCGCGGCCAGAACCGTGGCCCGACCGTCGCGCAGGGTCAGCGCGATGACCAAGATCACCAGGAGACATCCTTCCAGAAGCGTCCGGGTCGTGGCCTCCAACGAGATCAGGGCCCGATCGGCGGGTCGGTCGACGACCCGGAACTCGAGCCCCGGCAGCGCCGTGGCCAACTGCGCAAGGCTGCTTTCAACCTGTTCCGCGACCGCGCGCAGATCGGCTGTTTCATCGGGGAAAAGCTGCACGAAAAGCGCCGGCTCGCCATCGCTGCGTACGGTCCAGTCTCCGGGCATCGCTTCGGACACCACGTCCGCGACTGCCGCGAGCGGGACCATCTGCCCCCCTGCAGTCGACAGCGGCAGGTGTTTCAGATCGCCGGCATCCGTGGCCGAGCCCGTCTGCGCGATTCCCAGCAGTACGCCACCTGCATCATCTGCACCGGGCATTTGCCGCGCCGCGTGATTTTCAAGCGACGAAGAAAGCTGTCTGCTGAAATCGCCGGGCGTGATATCCACCGCCGCAAGGCGTGCGGGATCGGGGCGCACGGTCAAACCGGCCCGCCTGTCGCCCTTGACCTCTATCTCTGCCAGCCCGGCAACCTGATTCAGAACGGGACGGATCCGTTGGGTCACCGCGTCACTCGCGGCCACCAGGTCGCCATCACGCGGCACGACCAGAAGTTCGAGGGTCGGCTGCCGCCGCGAAGACAGGGCCCGGATTTCCGAAAGCACGGCATCGACCCGCAGATCCGAAATCACGGACTGGATCCTGTCCGAAACCAGCGCCAGCGTCTTTTGCGACTGCCGCGAGTCGCGCAACGACATCGTCAGGACGAGCTCGCCCGCCGAGATCTCGGATTGCAACGAAGATACCTCCGGCAACGAGAACAACGCCTCTTCGATGGGCTGAGCCAGTTCAAGGTCGGTCACCGCCAGGGTGGCACCGGGTGCCGCAAGTCGGACGACGATCCGGTTCTCCCCGATGTCGGGCAGATGGGTGAGTGGCAACTGGAACCCGGCGCGCAGGCCGAACACGGCAAGCAGCGTGATCACGACCAGCGGCAGGACCGGGTTGCGCAAGGCCCAGGAGGCGGTCATCGTTTTGCCTGAGCCGCGGCAAGGCCGGTGCGTGCCGTATCGCGACCTGCGGCATCGACGCCGAGCAGGGCGCCATCTGCCAGAAGGTGTCCGGCCCGTTCCACATAGCGGGCCCCCGCCGGAAGCCCATCGACGATCTCTGCATGTTTTCCATCAAGACGCGCCGCGATCATGACCGGTGTTGCGACCGCCCGGTCTTCTACGACCTGCATGATGCCCGGCCCGGACGGCAGCGGGACGAGGGCGGACAGGGGAACCATCATGGCCACCCGGCGGTCAATCACGATTTCCCCGCGCAAACTGCTGCCTGCGACCGGCCGTGCGCCGTGCAGTAGCCGTACGTTCACCTCGCCCAGCTTGCCGCCGTTCTGACTGGCGCTGGCAGTGATCACCTCGCCCTGCAGTTCCTCCCCACCCGCGAGCCACATGCGCACGGGATCACCGGGCCTGATCTGCGCGAGGGCAGACGGCGCAAGGTGTAGCTTGGCCTCCATCTCGCCGCCGGAAGCCAGGCTGATCAGCGAACTGCCCGGCTGGGGCGACATCCCGACCTCGGTCGAGACGGACAGAACCAGCCCGGCCTCCGGCGCCGTCAGCTGCGTGTTCTCCAGCTGGTCGCGGCGGCGCTGGTGGGCGTGGCGTGCCGCCGCCTCGGCGGCGCGCGCCTTGTCCAGAGCGCTGTGTGCGGCGTCCCGTTCGAGCCGGGCGCGTTTGAGCGCACCCTCGGCTTCGTCGCGCTGAACGACCGTTGACGCGCCGTTCTGCGCCAGTCTCAACAGCCGGGCGAGCGTTTCCTCGCGCAGGGCGACCTCGGTCTCGGCAAGGCGCAGAAGCACTGCGGCGCCCGTGACATCGGCATGCGCGCCCTGAAGCTCGGTTTCCGAAAGCATGAGGTCACGCGCGGCCTCAGTCGTGTCGAGCCGTGCAAGAAGCTGTCCCTTGTGAACCCGGTCACCCGCGCGCACAAGGATCTCGGCCACCGGGGCAGGCTGGTCGGGCATCGGCAGATGCAACACGCGCGCCGGTCGGACCTGTCCGAAGGCGTGCAGAACCTCATCGATATTCGTCATGTCCGCCGTGCGCACCGAAACGGCCATTGGGCGTTCGGTGTCGCCCGAACGCGCCAGTTCCGTGGCCGGCACGGGCATCAACACGCCCGGCGCCATCGTGGCCACAAGCGCCAGCGTCATGCCTCTGTAAACCCAACGCATGTTTCGTCCTCCCCCTGCGGCGGTGTCAGGCAACGGCCCGTGCGCGGTTCAGGGCGCACTGGCTCCAGAGTTCATCGATGGAGCGCACCAGATGACTGATCTCCTTCGATCCATGCAGCGGCGAGGGCGTAAACCGCAGGCGTTCGGTCCCCCGCGGCACGGTGGGGTAGTTGATCGGCTGCACGTAGATGCCGAAGTCGTTCAGCAGCATGTCCGACAGCATCTTGGTGTGCTTGGGGTCGCCCACGATCACCGGCACGATGTGGCTGCCATGGTCGATGATCGGCAGGCCCAGCCCCTTGAGCCGCAGCTTCAGGATGCGCGCCTGGGTCTGGTGCGCCTCGCGCAGCTCGGGCGCGGTCTTGAGGTAAGCGACCGACGCCGCCGCACCGGCCGCGACCGTGGGCGGCAGCGAGGTGGTGAAGATGAAGCCCGGCGCGTAGGACCGCACCGCGTCGCACATCTTCGCGCTGGCCGCGATGTAGCCGCCATGCACGCCGAAGGCCTTGCCCAGCGTGCCGTTGATGATGTCGATGCGATGGGCCAGGCCATCGCGCTCCGCGACACCACCGCCGCGGGGGCCGTACATGCCCACCGCGTGCACCTCATCCAGATAGGTCCGCGCGCCGAATTCGTCGGCCAGATCGCAGAGCGCTTCGATGGGTCCGAAATCGCCGTCCATCGAATAGACGCTCTCAAAGGCGATGAGCTTCGGCGCCGCCGGATCGTCGGCGGCCAGCAATTCGCGCAGATGCGCGACGTCGTTGTGGCGGAAGATGCGCTTGGCACCGCCGTTGCGGCGTACGCCTTCGATCATGCTCGCGTGGTTGAGCGCGTCGGAATAGATGATCAGCCCGGGGAACAGCTTGGGCAGCGTCGAGAGCGTCGCGTCATTGGCGATATAGGCGCTGGTGAACAGAAGCGCGGCTTCCTTGCCGTGCAGATCGGCGAGCTCGGCCTCGAGCCGCTTGTGATAGACGGTCGTGCCCGAGATGTTGCGCGTGCCGCCCGAACCCGCCCCCACAGCGTCGATCGCCTCGTGCATCGCGGCCAGAACAACGGGGTGCTGGCCCATGCCCAGATAGTCGTTGCCGCACCACACCGTGATGTCGCGCGCGCTGCCATCGGGCCGCGTCCAGACCGCATGGGGGAACTGCCCCTTCCGGCGCTCGATGTCGATGAAGGTGCGGTAGCGCCCTTCCTCGTGCAACGTCGCGATCGCCTGGTCGAGTTGTTTCTCGCGCCCACGTTTGCACTGCAGGCATCCGTTGCACGCCGCGAGGGGCGTCACGCCGAGTTCCTTTGTCATCGCTCTGCCTTTCAGTCCGCATGTGCAATCCTGCCAAGACAAGTGCGCCAAGCTGATCCTTTCGCGAACCGTGGAAAGTCGAACAGGTAATCCGACCAAAGTCGGAAGGCGTGTCCCGGTCGGAACGCGGCCCCGGTTTTACAGGCCGCAAGGCGTGCGGTTTGCCTCTTTTCGGCAACTGATCCTGCGATCGGGTTGGCGCATGGATGACGTTCGGCATCATTGGTTGATCATTGCGCTTTCGGTTGCCCCGACTGTCTTCGGAGGGTGAGGTCTTGCTGTCCATCCTGCCAGCGCCTCGGGCAATATCGAGGTCAAACGCCTGGAAAGAGGTGAGCAGGATGATCAGCGACCCACACTTGCGACAGCTGCTCGAGCTGACTGTCGCACTTGAGATTGCCAAGACCGAACGCGATGCCTGCCGAGCCCAGGCCGAGCTGATGAAATCCCGTCTCGACAACGCCACGCGCCGCGCCGAAAAGGCCGAGGAGCGTCTGCACGAGACGACGAAAATGCTCTGGACGCTCGCACGCGAAGCGGTCACGGCCCCCACCAAGTCCGTCGCGACCGAGGTTTTGGTCGATGGAAAGCGCGTGCTCCATCTCAGCAATCCGGTGATGCGCGCCCGCGAAGACCGGAGAGCCCAGAGAAAGCAGCTCTAGCTCTCATCCGGGCGAGCGTCTCAGTGTGAGACCGCCCGGTAGTCGCCCACGATGGCGCGAAGCTCTTCGGGGCTTGCCACATCGTGCACATCCGCGAACCCGTTCGGCGCGCGGGCCTGCACGAAATCGATGACGCGCTCGGGGCCGCCATTGCGGTTCATGTGCACGATCTCTGCCGTGACGGGGCGGCGGGTGGCGTCATATGCGGCCAGTGCGGCCACGACGTCTGACGTTTCGGTCAACCTGTCGGTCAGACAGCGCGCATCGAGAATGGCCTGGCTCGCGCCATTGGACCCGACGGGATACATCGGATGCGCGGCATCGCCGATCAGGGTGACGCGCCCGTGCGACCAGCAGGGCAGGCTGTCACGGTCACACATGGGATACTCGTAGATCCCGTCGGTTCTCCGGACCAGATCCTCAAGGTTCAATTCGGTCACGGCCAGATTGCCCCGGGCATGCTCCAGCACGTCCTGAACCGTTGCCTGCCGTGACCAATCGTTGCGCGATGGCGGCGGGGTGCCGTCTTCGGCGACCTTCACGTTGACCACCCAGTTCATCAGCGCCTCGTCAGGGCGGGCCGGGTCATGTGCGATGGGATAGAGCACCAGCTTGTAATCCATGCCCCCCGCGACGATCATCGTATCCCCGCCGCCAAATCGCGGGACCCATGTGGCCCCACGCCACATCACCACTCCGCTCCAGCGGGGGTGCCCTTCGTCGGGGTGGTAATGGGCCCGCACCCTCGAATGGATACCGTCCGCGCCGATCAGGATATCGCCGGTTGCTTCGGACCGGGCTCCGTCATGGCTCACGAATTGGGCGCAGACAGCATCCCCGGTTTTCCGGAAATCCACCAATGCGCGGTCGGTTACCACGTGATCCGGCCCCAGCCTCTCCCGAACGCAGTCCAGCAGCATCCTGTGCAGCCGGCCGCGGTGAATCGAATACTGGGGATGCGCGAGCCCGGCCCAGAGGCCACGTGGCTGCATCAGGATATCGTGACCGGTGGCGGTCTTGTAGATCAGTTGGCGTGTCCTCACCCCGATCTCGTCCAGCCGCACCGTCAAACCCAGACGATCCAGTTCGGCCACGGCATGGGGCAGCACATTTATCCCGACGCCGAGTTCGCCGGATGCCCGGGATTTTTCGAAGATACGGGTTTTGATCCCGGCCTCGTGCAGCATAAGCGCTAGCGTCAATCCGGCAATGCCGCCGCCGGCGATAAGAACAGACATGGATTTCCTTGTGTCTTGGAGGGCCTTTTCCCGGCCAGCCGCGGGACAAAGACGGCAGGTACCAAAATCCGGCCCGGCACTCTGCATGGTCACCCGCGTAGGACTGCCATGCCGCCGGTTTGCAGACAAGGGGGCGGGCGGATCGGTCCTGTCGCAAGCGGCGTGTGCATGCGCACCGGACCCCGGACTGGTGCCGCAAGAACGGGGCGATGGCCCCCTGTCAGGGAACCGCACAACACGCAAAGAAGGGAGGTGGTGCTGTGAGAGAGGATTGAACTCTCGACCTCTCCCTTACCAAGGGAGTGCTCTGCCACTGAGCTACCACAGCGCCGGTGCGCGGGGGGATAGACGCAATCGACATATGACGCAAGCGCAATCTGGACCCTCCCGCGCGCCTCCGATAGACAGGGGCATGAGTGACAAGACCCCCACCCCGAAGGCCGCGAAAGACGCCGATGACAGGGCCGAACGGCTGAAGTCGGCGCTGAAGGCGAACCTCGCGCGGCGCAAGGCGCAGGCGCGGGCGCGCGAGGCCGTACAAGGGGACAGGGGCGCAGAGAACGAGGGCTGAGCATGGACAAGATCGTGGTCACGGGCAACGGCCCGCTGCAGGGAACCATTCCCATCGCGGGGGCCAAGAACGCCTGTCTCACGCTGATGCCCGCCACGCTGCTCAGCGAGGAACCGCTGACGCTGACCAATGCGCCGCGGCTGTCGGACATCCGCACGATGACGCAGCTTCTGCAGTCGCTGGGATGCGAGGTGACCAGCCTTCAGGACGGGCAGGTCATCGCGATGTCGAGCCATGACATCACCAGCCACACCGCGCATTACGACATCGTGCGCAAGATGCGGGCCTCGATCCTCGTGCTGGGGCCGATGCTGGCGCGGCTGGGGCAGGCGGTTGTGTCGCTGCCCGGGGGCTGCGCCATCGGCGCGCGGCCGGTCGATCTGCATCTGCGTGCGCTCGAGGCGCTGGGCGCCGAGATGGACCTGCGCGAAGGCTATGTTCATGCTACGGCGCCGGGCGGTCTGAAGGGCGGCGTGATCGAGTTTCCCTTCGTGTCGGTCGGCGCGACCGAGAATGCGCTGATGGCCGCGACGCTGGCCAAGGGCACTACCGTCATCCGCAACGCCGCGCGCGAACCCGAAATCGTCGATCTGGCTGTCTGCCTGCGCAAGATGGGGGCCCGGATCGAGGGCGAGGGCACCTCGACCATCACCATCGAAGGCGTCGACCGGTTGCAGGGCGCAACGCACCCCGTGGTGACCGACCGGATCGAACTGGGCACCTACATGCTGGCGCCCGCTATCTGCGGCGGCGAGGTCGAATGCCTGGGCGGACGCATCGACCTTGTGGGCGCGTTCTGTGAAAAGCTGCACGAGGCGGGCGTCGACGTCGTCGAGACCGAACGCGGCCTGAAGGTGCGCCGTCGGGGCGATGCGATCCGCGCGGTCGATGTCACGACCGAACCCTTCCCGGGTTTTCCGACCGATCTTCAGGCGCAGATGATGGCGCTGCTCTGCACCGCCGATGGGGTGAGCGTGCTTGAGGAAAAGATCTTCGAGAACCGCTTCATGCATGCGCCCGAACTTGTGCGCATGGGCGCCAGGATCGACGTGCATGGCGGCACGGCCACGGTGACGGGGGTGAAGACGCTGAAGGGCGCGCCGGTGATGGCCACCGACCTGCGTGCCAGCGTGTCGCTGATCCTTGCCGGTCTGGCGGCGGAAGGCGAAACTGTGGTGAGCCGGGTCTATCACCTTGACCGCGGCTATGAACATGTCGTGCGCAAGCTGTCGGGCGTGGGCGCAAAGATTGAACGGGTCAGGGACGAATGACCGAGGACGCACGGTTCGAGGACGGGCGCGAGACGCCGCTGAACCTCGGCGCACTGGATGCCGAGGACCTGAAGGTGATCTCGTCGCTGGTGCAGGACGCGGTCTTTCCCGCCGCCGAAATGCGCTGGGTGGCAAAGGACCGCCGCTTCGCGCTCCTCCTCAACCGCTTCCGGTGGGAGGATGCGGGCCTCGGGCGCCATGGCGCCGAACGGGTGCAGGCGCTGCTTGTCTTCGACAATGTCCTGAAGGTGGCAAGCCAGGGGATCGACCGGCGCGATGCGGACACGATCCTGTCGCTGCTGACCCTGACGTTCGAGCCGGGCGAAGACGGCGCGGGTGACATGATCCTCACCCTTGCGGGCGATGGCGCGATCCGGCTGTCGGTCGAGGCGGCCGAGGTGACGCTGAAGGACGTGACGCGGCCCTATCGCGCACCCTCGGGCAAGGTGCCGCGGCACGATTGACGGCCATTCCCGCTTGAGAGGGCGCGGCCCCGGGGCTATGTGGCGACCCTGACAGAAGGTGAGACCGCCGATGCCCCAGTTCCTGACCACGACAGATGCCGGTTTCGAAGATGCCTTCGCCGCGCTGCTGAGCGCCAAGCGCGAAGACAGCCCCGACGTCGATGCGGTGGTGGCCGACATCATCGCCGACGTGCGCGCGCGGGGCGACGCGGCGGTGATCGAACTGACCGCGCGCTTCGACCGCGTGCGGCTCACGTCCGCCACCCTGCGCATGTCGGACGTGGCAGTGGCCGAGGCCGCCGCGCAGGTGCCGGACGATGTGCGCGCCGCGCTGGACCTGGCCGCCGCGCGCATCCGCGCCTATCACGACCGCCAGATGCCCGCGGACGCCGAATGGCAGGACGACACCGGCGCAACGCTGGGCTGGCGCTGGACGCCGGTGCGGGCGGCGGGGCTTTACGTGCCCGGCGGCCTCGCATCCTATCCGTCGTCCGTCCTCATGAACGCGATTCCGGCCAAGGTGGCGGGGGTCGAACGGCTTGCCATCGTGGTGCCGATGCCCGACGGAGAGGTGAACCCGGCGGTCATGGCAGCGGCGCAGATCGCCGGCGTGGACGAGATTTACCCCATCGGCGGCGCGCAGGCGATCGCGGCGCTGGCCTACGGGACGGAAACGATCCGCCCCGTCGACAAGATCACCGGCCCCGGCAACGCCTATGTGGCGGCGGCCAAGCGGCGCGTCTTCGGGCGCGTCGGCATCGACATGATCGCGGGGCCTTCGGAAATCCTGGTGATCGCGGATGGCGACAACGATCCCGACTGGATCGCGCTCGACCTGCTGTCTCAGGCCGAACATGACGAAAGCGCGCAGTCGATCCTGATCACGACCGACGCAGCCTTCGGTCAGGCCGTGGCGGCGGCGGTCGGACGGCAGCTCGAAACGCTCGACCGGCGCGCCATTGCAGGGGCGAGCTGGCGCGATTTCGGTGCGGTGATCGTGGCGCGCGACCTGTCCGAGGCGGCGGCGCTGTCGAACCGCATCGCGCCGGAACATCTTGAGCTTTGTGTGGCCGACCCCGAGGCGCTGGCGGCGCTCTGCACCGAGGCGGGGGCGATCTTTCTTGGGCCATGGACGCCCGAGGCGATCGGCGACTACATCGGCGGGCCGAACCATGTCCTGCCCACGGCGCGGTCGGCGCGGTTTTCGTCCGGGCTGTCGGTGATGGATTTTCTCAAGCGCACGACGCTGGCGAAGATGACACCGGACGCCCTGCGTGCTATCGGACCCGCGGCGGAGCGGTTGGCGCAATCGGAAAGCCTGCAGGCGCACGGATTGTCCGTGCGGGCGCGGCTCGACAAACTGAACAGGTGAAGACCCATGTCCCGTATCGTCGAGATCGAGTTGGACGACAGCAATCTGCCGCCCCCCACGCCCGAAATCGAACAGGAACGCCGCGTCGCCATGTTCGACCTGCTCGAGGACAACACCTTCGTGCTGCCCCCGCGTGACGACCGGCCCGTGCCGGCGGGACCTTACCGCGTGGGCCTGTCGATCCGCGACAAGAAGCTGGTCTTCGACGTGGTGACCGAAGATCACCAGAAGGCGGCCGAATTCCACCTGTCGCTTGGCCCCTTCCGGCAGGTGGTGAAGGATTACTTCCAGATCTGCGAAAGCTATTTCCAGGCGGTCAAGACCATGCCGCCCAGCCAGATCGAGACGATCGACATGGCCCGGCGCGGCATCCACAACGAAGGTAGCCGCGTCCTGCAGGAACGCCTTGACGGCAAGGTCGAGATCGACACCGACACCGCGCGCCGTCTCTTCACCCTGATCTGCGTCCTGCATTTCGGGGGATGATGTGACCGAACCGCTGCCGCAATCGGTCCTGTTCTGCTGCGATCACAACGCGGTCCGGTCGCCGATGGCGGAAGGCATCATGAAGAAGTTCTACGGCACCGGCACCTATGTGCAGTCCGTGGGCGTCCACAACGACATGGAGATCGACGGCTTTTCCGTCGCGGTCTGCCAGGAGATGGACATCGAATTGTCGCGCCACCGCTCGCGCAGCTTCGACGAGATGGAGGAATGGGGGGATGACCTGTCCTCGTTCGATCTTGTCGTCGCGCTGTCGCCGGCCAGCCAGCGGCGCGCGCTTGAACTGACGCGCTTCTACCACCTCAAGGTGGAATACTGGCCCATCCTCGACCCCACGGGGCTGGGCGAGACGCGCGAGGCGAAGCTCGCCAGCTATCGCCAGGCCCGCGACCAGATCGTCGCGCGCCTGAAGGAGAAATGGGGCGAACCGACGGAGGTTGTGTGATGGACGTGGTGCGGCGCTATTTCGAGGCGTTCAATGCGGGCGATACCGACGGCATGCTGGCCTGTCTGACCGATGACGTGGCCCACCATGTCAACGAAGGCAAGGTGCGCGTCGGCAAGGATCTTTTCGGGCTGTTCTGCGCGCATATGAGCCGCTGCTACCGCGAGGAACTGACCGACATGGTCATCTTCGAAGGCGATGGCGGACGCCGTGCGGCGGCGGAATTCATCGTTAACGGCACCTATCTCGAAACCGACCCGGGCCTTCCGCCCGCGCGCGGCCAGACCTACCGACTGCCGGGCGGGTCGTTCTTCGACATCCGCGACGGGAAGATCGCGCGGGTGACGACCTATTACAACCTGGCGGACTGGGTGGCGCAGGTTTCGTGACCAGGGTCCGGGTTCTGCGGGGCGCCGAGCTTGACGCGGCCCTCGACGACGTGGCGCGGCTGCGCATGGCGGTCTTCCGCGACTGGCCCTATCTTTATGATGGCGACGCCGCTTATGAACGCCGCTATCTCGAACCCTACCGCACCAGCCCGCGCGCGGTGATCGTGGGCGCCTTCGACGGTGCGCGGCTCATCGGCGCGGCCACGGGATCGCCGCTGGAAGATCACAAGGACGACTTCGCTGCCGCCTTCGCGGGCACGGGGTTTGATCTCGCCACCATCTTCTACTGCGCGGAATCGGTGCTGCTCCCTGGCTACCGGGGGCAGGGGATCGGCCACCGCTTCTTCGACCTGCGCGAAGGTCACGCCCGCGCGCACGGTTTGAAGCGCTGCGCCTTCTGTGGCGTTGTCCGCCCCGAAGATCATCCCGCGCGGCCCCGGGATTATGCGCCACTCGATCCCTTCTGGCGCAAACGCGGCTATGCGCCTTTGCCCGGCGTCGTCGCGCGGTTTTCGTGGAAGGACCTGGGCGATGCGGATGAGACCGCAAAACCGCTCCAGTTCTGGATGCGGGACTTGGGCTGAGCGTCGCATGCGTATTTGCAACGAGAAGAAGGACAGGGGCGCGCTCTTCCGGCTTCTTCTCGTTCCAAATACGCAAATCCGCCGCTCTGGCCCCCGTACCGCCGCCGGGCTAGGGTGCGCGGGAAGGAGAGCCCCATGAAAGTCGCAGCCGCCGCCTATCCGCTCGATATCCTGCAAAGCTGGGATCACTATGCCGACAAGCTCGCCTCGTGGGTGGGCCAGGCCGCGGGGCAGGGGGCTGATCTGCTGGTCTTTCCCGAATATGGCGCCATGGAGCTTGCCACTCTGGCGGGGATGGAGGTCGCGGGCGATCTCGAAGCCTCGCTCTGGGCGGTGGCCGACCGGCTGGAGGAAGCCGACGCGATCCACGCACGCCTCGCGGCCGAGCACGGGGTGCATATCCTGGCCGCCTCGGCGCCTGCGCATGGGACCGGGCCGCGCCCGGTCAACCGCGCGCGGCTGTTC
Source organism: Aestuariivita sp. (assembly GCA_018401465.1). GTDB lineage: Bacteria > Pseudomonadota > Alphaproteobacteria > Rhodobacterales > Rhodobacteraceae > JAGYKE01. The sequence goes on along the minus strand of JAGYKE010000005.1, from coordinate 983,353 downwards.
GGGCCGGACGGGTTGATCGGGCATCAGGACAAGCAGATCATGACCCGCTTCGAGCGCGAAGACTGGGATGTCGTCCCCGGCGGGGGGCTTGTTCTGTTCGATACCGCGCTGGGGCGGATCGGGGTGCTGATCTGTTATGATGCGGAATTCCCGCTTCTGGGCCGGGCGCTGTCCGAGGCAGAGCTGCTTCTGGTTCCGTCCTGCACCGAGGCTCTCGCCGGCTATTGGCGGGTGCGCATCGGGGCCATGGCGCGGGCGCTCGAAGGCCAGTGCGTGAGCGTCATGTCCTCGGTCGTGGGCGAGGCGCGCTGGAACGAGGCGATGGAGGTCAATACCGGCGCGGGCGGTGTCTTCTGCCCGCCCGACCGCGGCTTTCCGTCCACCGGCGTGCTCGCCGCGGGCGAGATCGGCCGACCCGGCTGGACCTTCGCCGAGGTGGATCTTGCCGCCATCGCAGAGGTCCGCCGCGACGGCGTGGTGCTGAACCGCACCCATTGGGAGGAACAGCACGACCGCGTCGAAACGGTCGAAACCGCGCCGACACCCCGACTTCGCGCTTGAAAAAGCATTCCTTTGCGCGCATGTAGTGCGCTGCCCGAAAAGGTTACGGGCGGATATGCAGTGGAGACCACATGGCCAAGGAAGATACGCTCGAATTCCCCGGTGTCGTGAAGGAACTGCTGCCGAATGCGACGTTTCGGGTCGAATTGGAGAATGGCCATGAAATCATCGCGCATACGGCAGGCAAGATGCGCAAGAACCGCATCCGCGTTCTGGCAGGCGACAAGGTGCAGGTCGAGATGACCCCCTATGATCTGACCAAGGGTCGGATCAACTACCGCTTCAAGTAAGCTTGCTGATTCTCGGGTCAGCCAGCCCGCGCCGCAAGGACTTGCTGGCGCAGATCGGCGTCGTGCCCGATGCGGTCCGGCCCGCCGACATTGATGAAACCCCGCAGAAGCGCGAATTGCCGCGCCCCTACTGCGCGCGCATGGCGCGCGAGAAGGTGCAGGCGGTCGACGCCTGCGCCGAGGATATCGTCCTTTGCGCTGACACGACCGTGGCGCTGGGCCGCCGCATCCTCGGCAAGCCTGCGGATGCGACCGAGGCCGGAGCTTTCCTGCGCGCCCTGTCGGGGCGGCGTCACAGCGTCATCACCGCCGTCGCGGTGCGGCGGGGCGACAGGCTCTGGACGCGCGAGGTGGTCTCCCAGGTGCGCATGAAACGGCTCTCCGAGGCGGATGTGGCGGGATATGTCGCCACCGGCGACTGGCAGGGCAAGGCGGGCGGCTATGGCATCCAGGGGCCTGCCGGCGCGCTGATCCCCTGGATTTCGGGCAGTTTCAGCGCCATCGTCGGGTTGCCGCTGGCCGAGACGGCGCAGCTGTTGCAGGCGGCGGGCTATCCCTTGTGGAAGGACGGGGCATGAAGGGGCGGCAGATCGTTCTGGACGGGGTTGCGGGCCGCAAGGCGGCCGCGTTGATGGTCGACGGCGCGCTCGACGATCTGCTGATCGAAACCGACGCGCCCGCGCCCGGCACGATCTACCGCGCGGTTGTGGACCGGCAGGTCAAGGGGCAGGGCGGCGTCTTCCTTAGGACACCCGATGGCGGCGCCTGGCTGCGCGACGTGAAGGGCCTCGCGCCCGGGGATGCGATCACCGTGCAGGTGGCGGGCTATTCCGAGCCGGGCAAGGCGATTCCCGTCACCGGGCGGCTTCTTTTCAAGAGCCGCTATGCCATCGTCACGCCGGATGCGCCCGGGCTCAACATCTCGCGCCGCATCCGCGACGAGGCCGAGCGGGACAGGCTGCTCGAAATCGCGCATGACACGCTGGGCGAAGGTGGCGTCGGGCTGATCCTGCGGTCGTCCTGCGCGGGGGCGGATGCGGACGAGATCGCGCAGGACATCGCCGACATGGCGGCCATCGCGGCGCAGGTGACGCAAGACAGCGGGCGGACGCCCGAGGTTCTGCTGCTGGGCGACGACCCCTGGGCGCTGGCCTGGCGCGACTGGAGCGATCCCGCGCAGGTGGTCGAGGGCGACGGTACCTTCGGCAGCACCGGTGTGGACGAGGCCATCGACGCGGCGCGGGGCGCCCATGTGCCATTGGGCGGCGATGCGGGCATGTTCGTCGAGGCAACGCGCGCGCTGGTGGCGGTGGACGTCAATACCGGGGCGGACGGGTCCTTTGCGGCGGGGCTGAAGGCCAACATCGCCGCCGCCCGGGCGCTGCCGCGGGCGCTGCGGGTGCGGGGTCTCGGTGGTCAGATCACGATCGACCTCGCGCCGATGGCGAAGAAGGATCGCCGCGTCTTCGATGATGTGCTGCGCGCGGCCTTCCGCGCCGACGAGGTCGAAACCGTGCTGGCCGGCTGGACGCCGCTGGGCCATTATGAACTGCAGCGCAAACGTGCGCGGATGCCGCTGAGCGAGGTTCTGAAATGACCTGTCCCATCTGCAAGGCCGAAACACGGGCCGACTTCCGGCCCTTCTGTTCGAAACGCTGCGCCGATGTGGACCTTGGCCGCTGGATGAACGGCAGCTATGCCGTTCCCTCGCGCGACCCCGAGGATATCGAGCGCGCCATCGACGAGGTCGAGGCGATGCTGAACAGGGCGGAGCCCAGACCTCACTGATCGCCGCGGGCCAGCGACGACAGGATCGGGCAATCGGGCCGGTCGTCGCCCGCACAGGCGCGCACCAGATCCTTGAGCGTGTCGCGCATGTCCTTCAGATCGTCGATCTTGCGTTCGATCTGGGCGAGATGGTTCTTGGCGAGGCGGCGCACGTCGCCGCTGGCGCGGTCGCGGTCTTCCCAAAGCGCGAGAAGGGTGCGGCAATCCTCGATCGAGAATCCCAGCGCCCGGGCGCGGCCGAGGAAGACGAGCTTGTGCACATCCGTTTCGCGGAAGGCGCGGTAGCCGTTGGCGTCGCGCAGCGGGCGGACAAGGCCGATATCCTCGTAATACCGGATGGTCTTCGCGGGCAGGTTGGCGCGTTCGGCCACTTCTCCGATGTTCATCGCGGCTCTCCTATTCTGCGTGCCGGGCGAGGGCCTGCGGCGGGGCCTCGGGCGTGGGCAGGCCTGCGTCGGGCTGCGCGCGGCGCAGGCGCAGCGCGTTGGTGACGACGGCGACGGACGACAGCGCCATGGCACCTGCGGCGAGTGCGGGTGACAGCTGCCAGCCGAAGGCGGGATAAAGCGCCCCCGCCGCGACCGGGATCAGCGCGATGTTGTAGCCGAAGGCCCAGGCCAGGTTCTGGCGGATATTGGTCATCGTGCGGCGGCTGATGCCGATGCCGCGCACGACCCCGCGCAGATCGCCCGACATCAGCACCACGTCTGCGGCGTCGATGGCGATGTCGGTGCCGGTGCCCATGGCGATGCCCACATCCGCCGCGGCCAGCGCCGGCGCGTCGTTGATGCCGTCGCCCACGAAGGCGACGCGCGCGCCGCCCTGTTTAAGCGCCTCGACCGCCTGCACCTTGGCGCCGGGCAGGACCTCGGCCACCACGTCGTCGATGCCGAGATCGCGGGCGATGGCCTCGGCCGTTACGCGGTTGTCGCCGGTGATCATGGTCACGCGCAGGCCCATGGCGTGGAGCGCGGCGATAGCTTGGGCCGTGCTGGGCTTGATCGGGTCGGCGACACCGATCACGGCGGCGGCCTGCCCGTCGATGGCAGCGTAAAGCGGCGTCTGGCCGCGTTCGGCGATCTGCGCGCCCGCGGGGCCCAGCGCCGCGATGTCGATGCCTTCCCGGCGCATCAGCCGGTCGGCGCCGATCAGCACCTGCGCGCCCCCGACCGTCGCGCGCACGCCCATCCCGGTTTCCGAGGTGAAGCCCGTGACCTGCGGCAGGGCGAGGCCCTTGTTCACCGCCGCGCGGGTGATGGCGGCGGCGATGGGGTGTTCCGACAGCGCCTCGACCGCGGCGATGCAGGCCAGCGTCGCGTCGCGGTCAACGCCTTCGGGCACGTCGAAGCGCACCAGTTCCGGCTGGCCCTTGGTCAGTGTGCCGGTCTTGTCCACGGCGACGGCGGTCACACCCGACAGCGCCTGCAGCGCGTCACCTTTGGCGAACAGCACGCCCAGTTCCGCCGCGCGGCCCGTGCCCACCATGATCGAGGTGGGCGTGGCAAGCCCCATGGCACAGGGGCAGGCGATGATCAGGACCGCAACACCCGACACAAGGGCGAGGCCCAGCGCCGGATCGGGGCCGAAGATCAGCCACGCACCGACCGTGACCGCGGCGATGGCAAGGACCGCGGGCACGAAAATGGCGGTGACGCGGTTGACGAGGTCCTGCACCGGCAGGCGGGCGCCCTGCGCCTCTTCGACCATGCGGATGATCTGGGCTAGCATCGTGTCGCGGCCCACCTGCGTGGCGCGGAAGCGCAGGCTGCCCGTGCCGTTGACGGTGCCGCCCACGACCGTGTCGCCGGTATTCTTCTGCACCGGGACGGGTTCGCCGGTGATCATGCTTTCGTCGACGAAGCTGCTGCCGGTGGTGACGACACCGTCGACCGCCACCCGTTCGCCCGGGCGGACAAGGACGATGTCGCCGGTGCGGATGTCCTCGACCGCGCGTTCCTCGGTCCCGTCCTTGGTGACGACATGTGCGGTCTTGGGCGCCAGCCGGATCAGCCGCGCGATGGCCGACCCCGCGCGCCCCTTGGCGCGGGCTTCCAGCATCCGACCAAAGATGATGAGCGTGACGATGACTGCGGCCGCCTCGAAATAGACGGCGGCCGTGCCCGCGGGCAGAAGCCCCGGCGCAAAGGTCGAGACGGTCGAGAACACCCAAGCCGCGCTCGTTCCGATGGCGACCAGCGAATTCATGTCGGGCGCGCCCTTGAACAGCGCGGGGAAGCCCTGCGTCAGGAACTGCCGGCCCGGGCCTGCCAACACGGCGGTGGTAAGCGCGAACTGGATCAGGCGGCTGGTCTCCATTCCGATCGTCGCCATCACCCAGTGGTGAAAGGCGGGGATCATGTGGCTGCCCATTTCCAGCACGAAGACCGGCAGCGTCAGCAGGGCTGCAAGGATCGTGGCGCGGCGAAGCGCGTCGGCTTCGGCATCGCGGCGCTCGGTCGGGTCGGTCGCCGGGGCGGCCGGTTCGATGCGGTGCGCGGGGTATCCGGCGGCGGTGACAGCGGCGATGGCATCGTCCAGCGCGTCGGGCCCTTCAAGGTGGACAAGCTGCGCCTGCCCGGTGGCGAGGTTCACGTTGGCCGACACGATCCCCGGCTGCGCTGTCAGCACCTTTTCCACCCGGCCCACGCAAGAGGCGCAGGACATCTTTTCGATCGCGATGCGGTCGGTCTCGACCCGCGCGGGGTAGTTCGCCTGCGCGAGCGCGTCGACAAGCGCGGCAGTCGTCACCGTCTCGCCCGCGACCTGTGCCTTGCCCGAGGCAAGGTTGACCTGCGCGCGCTCCACCCCCGGCACCGCCATGAGCGCCTTTTCCGCGCGCGCCACGCAGGAGGCGCAGTTGAGCCCGTCGAGGGCAAGGGTGATGGTGCGGGCTGACATGGCACAGGCCTTTCGCGAAGCGGCTGTTGCCCCTGACATAGGGGTTCCAGTCGCTGGAAGGTCAAGGGCCTTGCGGATTATTCCTGTTCGTCGGCGGGAATGCTCCAGGGGGCCCCGGCCCTGCGGCGGGTCCTGTAGGCGGCGATCTCGCCCGCGCGCGAGGCGGTCAGGTCGATATCGTCCCAGCCGTTCAGCAGCTTCTCGCGCCAGACGGGGTCGATGTCGAACGGTGTCTCACCGCCCGCATGGCGGATGGTGCAGGCTTGCAGATCGACCATCACTGCCCCTTCGATCTGCGCCAGCGCCTCGGGCGCGACGCGGGCCGGCAGAAGGCCGTTGTTGACCGCGTTGCCCGCGAAGATGTCGCCGAAGGACGGGGCAAGGACGGCACGGATGCCGAAATCGACAAGCGCGTAAACCGCCGCCTCGCGTGACGACCCCGACCCGAAGTTTCGTCCCGCGATCAGCACCTGCGCGCCTTCGGGCAGGTTCGCGGCGGGGGTGTCGGCCTTCATGTCGTGCAACAGGAATCTCCCGTAGCCCTCGGCCCGGGGTGTCGACATGAAGCGCGCCGGGATCAGCTGGTCGGTGTCGACATTGTCGAGCGGCAGGCGCGCAGGGATCCCGGTGACAGGGGGAAAGGCGGTGGTCATGCGCGGCCCTCCATCAGCTTGCGCACATCGGTGAGTGTGCCGGTCACGGCGGCGGCGGCCACCATGGCGGGCGACATCAGGTGCGTGCGCGCGCCGGGGCCTTGGCGGCCCTTGAAGTTGCGGTTGGTGGTGGAGGCGCAGCGCTTGCCCGGCGCCACGATGTCGCCGTTCATGCCCACGCACATCGAACAGCCCGACGCGACCCAGTCGAGCCCCGCTTCTGTGAAGACCTGCGCGAGGCCCTCGGCCTCGGCCTGCCGCCGCACCGCCTCCGATCCGGGCGAGACAAGGCCCGGAACGCGGGCTTTGCGTCCGCGCAGGATGGCGGCGGCGGCGCGCAGGTCCTCGATCCGTGCATTGGTGCAGGACCCGATGAAGACCTGATCGACGGGCAGACCGTCAAGCGGTTGGCCAGCGGTCAGGCCCATATAGGCCAGCGCGTCGGCGATCTGGTCCGTCGTCGCCGCAGGGATCGCGGCGTTGATGGGCAGCGCCTGTTCGGGGCTGGTGCCCCAGGTGACGGTGGGGGCGATGGCGGCGGCGTCGATCACCTCCTCGCGGTCGAAGGTGGCGCTGTCATCGGTGCGCAGGGCGGCCCAGTAGGCGACCGCGCGGTCCCAGTCGGCCCCTTTCGGTGCATAGGCGCGGCCTTCGGCATAGGCGAAGGTCGTCTCGTCGGGCGCCACCATGCCGAAGCGCCCGCCACCTTCGATTGACATGTTGCAGAGCGTGAGGCGCCCTTCCATCGAAAGCGCGCGCACCGCGTCGCCCGCATACTCGATGGCGTGCCCGCGCGCGCCGTCCGCGCCCAGACGCGCGATCCACGCCAGCGCCATGTCCTTGGGCGTGACACCGGGAGACAGTCTGCCGGTGAAGGTGATGCGCATCGACCGGGGCCGCTTCTGCCAGATGGTCTGGGTGGCGAGCACATGCGCCACCTCGGTCGCGCCGATGCCGAAGGCGATGGCACCGAAGGCCCCGTGGGTCGAGGTATGGCTGTCGCCGCAGACGATCAGAAGCCCCGGCAGGGTCAGCCCCTGTTCGGGGCCGATCACATGCACGATGCCCTGCCGTGGATCGCCCATGGCGAAGTGGCGGACGCCGTGGGTTCCGGTGTTCGCCGACAGCCGCCGGATCATGCCCGCGATCTCGTCGTTGGCGGGCGCGCCGCGCGTCGGCGCGTAATGGTCGGTCACGCCGAAGGTCAGGCCCGGTTCGGCGACGGCCAGGCCGCGCTCACTGATCTTGCGGAAGGCGTGGTGCGATCCTTCATGCACGAAATGTCGGTCGACCCAAAGAAGGTCTGTCCCGTCGGCGCGCGAGGTCACCACATGCGCGGCCCAGACCTTGTCGAAAAGGGTGCGGGGGAGAGTCATGCTGTGCCTCCGATCACGGGTTCCCAGTGCCGCGCGCCGTCTTCGCCCGCGCGGTTCAGTTGCATTTCCAGTCGGAACATGTCGGGTCGGTAGAGCGCCGAGAGGTATTCGACCCCGCGCCCCGCGTCATCCGTCACCACCCGGGTCAGCGACAGAAGCGCCGCCCCCGGTGCAAGCCCCAGCGCATCCGCCACGTCGGGTCCGGCCAGCGTCGCGGTCACCGATTGCCGTGCGCCCGCGATTGCGACGCCGGAGCGTTCCAGAAGCTCGAACAGTGGCGTTGTGGCCAGATCGGCCTCGGAATAGCCGCGTGCGACGGGTTCGGGGACATGCGTGGTGAGATGAGAAAAAGGCACCTCGCCCGCAAGGCGCACGCGCACGGCGGTCTGCACCACCGCGCCTTGCGCCAGACCCAGCGCAGCCCGCACGGGTTCCGGCGCCGGACCATAGGAAAAGGACAGAAGCCGCGCGGTCGTCGACCGGCCCATGCGCACCACCTGCGGGATCAGCGTTGCCATGTCGGCGGCGATGGCGGACGGCGCGCGCGGCGGGCGCACGACCGATCCGGCGCCCGCGCGCTTTTCGATCCACCCGTCGCGGGCCAGTGCATCAAGCGCGCGGCGCACCGTGACGCGCGACACGCCCTGCGCCTCGGCCAGCCGGTCCTCGCTTGGCAGAAGGACGCCCGGGGCATGGGTGCCGCGCGCGATTTCTTCCCGCAAGAGCAGGTAGACCCGGCGCGATTTGCCGCCTTCGGGAAGCGTTGTGGCCTGTGCGGTCATCTGAACCCCTGAAACCATGGCTAGACAATAACCTGTATTACAGATAATACAAGTGGGCGAGATTCAGGGGAGGGTGCCATGCCGGTTGTCGAAATCCATTTGATCGAGGGCTATCCCGACGCCGACAAGCGCCGCCTGTCGCATGCGCTGACCGACGCCGTCCGCTCGGTCGTGCCGGCCCAGATGGAGGGGATCACCGTGATGATCCACGAGATGTCGCCCTCGGGCTACATGCGCGGCGGGCAGGGCAAGACGCCCGCTCCCGCGCTGCCCGATCCGGCGGGCGTTGTGCGCGCCTATCTCGACGCGATGGAGGCACGTGATCTGGCCAAGGCGGAAACCTTCCTTGGCGCGGGCTTCACCATGCAGTTCCCGGGTGCCAAACCCATGAACACCCTGCCGGAACTGGTCGAGTGGTCCAAGCCCCGCTACCGCTTCGTGAAGAAGACCTATGACCGCTTCGACACAGGCATGGCCGCCGAGGGGCCGGTCGTCTACTGCTTCGGCACGCTTTACGGCGAATGGCTGGACGGCACCGCCTTCGAGGGCATCCGCTTCATCGACCGCTTCCAGCTGGAAGGCGGGCTGATCGTCCGGCAGGACGTGTGGAACGACATGGGCGAGGTGCGCAAGTGAGCGGCATAGACCCGATCACGCTCGCCGTTCTGGCGGGCCGGATGGAGCAGATCGCCGACGAGATGGACGCGACGCTCTTCCGCGCCGCCTTCAACCCGATCATCGCCGAGGCGCACGACGCCTCGCACGGGCTTTACCATGCGGCGACGGGCGACACGCTGGTGCAGGGCAAGTCGGGCCTGCCGATCTTCGTGGGCGTCATGGCCTTCGCGGTGAAGGCCGTGATCGACAAGGCGGCTGCCGACGGCGATCTGGCCGATGGCGACATCTACATCTTCAACGACGCCCATCTGGGCGGCACGCACCTGTCGGACATGCGGCTGGTCAGGCCCTATTTCCGGGATGGGGAGCTTTTCTGCTATCTCGCCAGCGTGGGCCATTGGCATGACGTCGGCGGCGCGGTGCCCGGAAACTACAACCCTGCGGCGACGGACGCGTTTCAGGAGGCCTTCGTGCTGCCGCCCGTGCGGATCGCCAAGGCGGGCGTCATCAATCAGGACATCATCGACATCCTGATGCGCAACACGCGCCTGCCGCAATCGGCGATGGGGGATCTCAACGGGCAACTCGGCGCGCTGGATCTGGGCGTGAAGCGCCTCGATGCGCTGCTCGACGAATACGGTGCGGAGACGGTGCGCGCCGCGCTCGACGCGCTGGGTGAGCGCGCCGAGAAGCTGATGCGCGCGGAACTTGCAGCCTTGCCCGATGGCAGATGGGAGGCCGAGGATTTCCTCGACAATGACGGCATCACCGATCAGGCGCTGCCGATCCGCGTCGCGCTGGAGATTTCGGGCGACACCATGCTTCTCGATTTCACCGGGACCGCGCCGGTGACGGCGGGGCCTGTGAACATCGCGCTGCCCACGGCGGTGGCGACGGCCTATGTGGCGATCAAGCATATCTTTCCCAGTCTTCCCGCCAATGCGGGCGTGATGCGGCCCATCAAGGTGACGATCCCCGAAGGCAGCCTTCTGTCGGCCGAGTTTCCGGCCCCCGTGGGCGGCTATACCGAAACGATCCTGCGGATGATCGATGTGATGTTTTCCGCCATGGCGCAGGCCGCGCCTGACCGGGTGGTGGCCAATGCCTATGGAACGATCAACGCGCTGTCGATCGCGGGCAAGCGGGCGAACGGCGCGCCCTGGGTGATGTTTTCCTTCTTCGGCGGCGGCCATGGGGGCAGCGCCGAAAGCGACGGGCTGAACCACGGCAACGCGCCGATTTCCACCGCGACGATCCCGCCGCTGGAAATCCTCGAAGCGGCTTACCCGGTGATGTTCCGCCAATGGGCGCTGCGGCCTGACAGTGCGGGCGCGGGCGCGCATCGCGGGGGGTTGGGCGCGGTCTACGAGATCGAGCTTCTGGAAGAGAACGCGCGCGCGTTCCTGTTCGGTGAACGCGGGCGGTTCGCGCCGAGGGGCATCGTGGGCGGCGGCGAAGCGGCGCTCAACCATTTCGAATACGAACAGGACGATGGCTGGCACGAGCCGCCGATGACGTCGAAGATGCTGGGCATGCAGCTGAAGCGCGGGCAGGCGGTGCGGCTCGAAACACCCGGCGGAGGCGGTTACGGCGTGCCGGGGGAACGCGACCCGGCGGCGGTGGCGCGCGACGTGAGCCTCGGCTACCTGTCCGAGACCCGTGCCACGGCCCTTTACGGCGATGCCTGGAAAGGGTCCGCGCAATGACGAAGATGGTGGGCGTGGACGTGGGCGGCACCTTCACGGATGTGTTCGTCCTCGACGAGGCGACCGGCCGCGCCAGCGTCGCCAAGGTGCCGACGACGCGGCCCGACCAGTCGGGTGGCTTTCTGGCGGGCATCGGACGCGAGATCGCCGACATGGGCGAAATCGCGGTCGTCGTGCATGGCACGACCGCCGGAACCAACGCCCTGCTGGAACGCAAGGGCGCGAAGATCGGTGTCATCACGACCGAAGGTCTGGGCGACGTGCTGGAGATGCGCCGCCGCGACCGGCCGCGCACATGGGGGCTGCGGGGCGAGTTCCGACCTGTGGTCCCGCGCGACCGGCGGCTGGAGGTGCCCGAACGCACGCTGGCCGATGGCACGATCCGCACGGCGGTCGATCTGGACGCCGTGCGCGACGCGGCACGGCGGCTGATCGGGATGGGCTGCAAGGCGGTCGCGATCCTGTTCGCCAATGCCTATGCGAACCCCGCGAACGAACGCGCGGCGGTCGAGGCCGTGCGCGCCGTCTGGCCGAACGAGCATGTTGCGGCCTCGTCCGAGATCCTTCCCGAGATCCGGGAGTTCGAACGCTTTTCGACCACGGCGCTGAACGCCTATCTGCAGCCCGAGGTGGCGGGCTATCTCGACCGGCTCGAGACCGCGCTGAAGGGCGGGGGTTTCAAGGGCGAGTTCCTCATCGTCCAGTCGAACGGCGGCGTGATGGGGGTGGAGACCGCCTGCCGCCTGCCGGTGCGCACCGCGCTGTCGGGGCCGGCTGCGGGTGTGATCGCGGCGGGTTACATCGCGCAGACCGCAGGCTTTCCTGATGTCATCACCGGCGACGTGGGCGGGACCAGCTTCGATGTGTCCCTTGTGGCAGGGGGCCGCTCGATGCTGGCGCCGCAGACCTCCATCGATTTCGGCATGGTGGTCCGCACGCCCATGATCGAGATCGCCACCATCGGCGCGGGGGGCGGCAGTATCGCCTGGGTCGACAAGGGCGGGTTGCTGAACATCGGGCCGGAAAGCGCGGGCTCCGATCCCGGCCCCGTCGCCTATGGGCGCGGCAATGACCGGCCCACGGTAACGGACGCCAATATCGTGCTGGGCCGGATCGACCCGGACAATCCCATCGGCGGTGTGCTTGACCGGCTGGACGTGGACGCCGCCGCGCGCGCCATCGACACCCATGTGGGCGGGCCGCTGGGCCTGACGACGCTTCAGGCGGCGGAAGCGATCCTTACCGTCGCCAACAGCCGCATGGCGGGTGCCATCCGCCTTGTCAGCATCGAACGCGGGCATGACCCCAAGCGGTTTTCCTATATGCCCTTCGGCGGTGGCGGCGCGCTGCATGCGGGCGCGATCCTCGCCGATGTGGGCCTCGCCCGCGCGATCGTGCCGCGTTACCCGGGTGTGACGAGCGCGATGGGCTGCGTGATCGCGGACATGCGGCAGGATTTCGTACAGACGCTGAACGTCATGGCGGCGTCGGTGGACGAAGATGCGATGCGCGCCGTCATGCAGGGCCATGTGGACGAAGGACTGGGCCTTCTGGATGCCGCGCAATCGCGGTTCGAGACCCGCGAGGTGATTTTTGAACTCGACATGGCCTATGTCGGCCAGACGCATACGGTGTCGGTGCCGCTGCCGGTGCAGGTGACCGGGGGCCGTGTCGAGACCCCGACCCGCGATGGCATCGCGCAGGCCTTCGACGCCGGCTATCACGCGACCTACGGGCGGTTGCTGAAGACCGGTGTGCGCCGGGTGATGAACCTGCGCACCGCCGTGATCGGTCGGCGGCCCAAGTTCGACCTGAAGGCGTTGGCACCTGCCGTGGGCGGCAGCGTCGAAGCGTCCCGCAAGGGCAGCCGCCGGGTGCATTTCGCGGACCAGTGGCACGACACGGCGATCTTCGACCGCCTGTCCCTGCCGGTCGGCGCGGTAATCGACGGGCCTGCGATCCTCGAACAGCTCGACACCACCATCCTGATCGAACCCTGGCTGAAGGGCACCGTCGACGCCTTCGGCAACGTCATCCTGGAGCGCCGCGCATGAGCATCGAGACACTTGATCCCAAACGCACTGCCGTTCTGACCATCGACCTGCAAAACGACTTCCTGCATCCCGACGGTGCCTATGGCCGCGTGGGGCAGGGGGCGGCGGCCATCGCGGCGCTGCCCGCGCGGGTGGGTCCGGTGATCGACGCGCTGCGGGGCAAGGGCGGCACCTATGTCTCGGCCCAGTTCACGCTGGTGCCGGGGCCGGGGGGCGAACCCCTGATCGCGCCGCACCTGAAGAAACTGCGCCCCTTCCTGACGAAGGGCGATTTCGCGCCGGGGTCCTTCGGCCACGCGCTGGTCGGTGAATTGCAGCCCGCCGACTATACGGTCGAAAAGGTCGCCTATTCCGCCTTCTACCAGACGCGGCTGGAATACATCCTGCGCGCCATCGGGGTCGATACGCTGATCATCGGCGGCATCGTCACGAATGGCGGCGTCGCCAGCACGGTCCGGGATGCGCACCTGCGCAACATCGAGACGATCCTTCTGTCGGACGGCTGCGCCGCCTTCAAGGGCGAGGTGCACGAGGCCACGCTGATCTCGCTGGGCACCGTCACGCAGGTGATGACCTGTACTGAGGCGACCACCCTGATCGGGGGTGCGTCGTGACCCTGAAGGCGCGGTTGCAACAGGGCCGCATCCTGATGGCGCCCGGCGTCTATGACGGGCTGACCGCCGCGCTGGCCGAACAGGCGGGGTTCGAGGCGCTCTATCTCTCGGGGGCCGCGGTTGCCTATACGCGTCTGGGACGGCCCGATATCGGCCTGACCACGATGAGCGAAATGGCCGATACCATGGCCCTGATCCGCGACCGGGTGGACCTGCCGGTGATCATCGACGCCGACACGGGTTTCGGCAATGCACTGAATGCCCAGCGCACCATGCGCGCCTATGAACGCGCGGGCGCGAACGCGCTTCAGGTCGAGGACCAGACCTATCCCAAACGCTGCGGGCATCTGGCCGACAAGACCCTGATTTCCAAGGCCGAGATGGTGGGCAAGATCGCCGCCATGTGCGACGCACGGGCGAGCGACGAGACACTGGTGATCGCGCGCACCGATGCTGTCGCCGTCGAAGGGCTCGACCGCGCGATTGAGCGGGCCGAGGCCTATCTGGCCGCCGGCGCCGACGTTCTTTTCATCGAGGCACCGCGCTCGGGCGAGGAACTGGCGCGTGCGGCGGCCCATTTCCGGGGCCGCGTGCCGATGCTGGCCAACATGGTGGAAGGCGGCGACACGCCCTTGACGTCGGCGGCGGATCTGGAAGACCTCGGGTTTTCCATCGTCATCTTCCCCGGTGGCATTGTCCGCGCGCTGGCCCGGACGGCGCAGGACTATTACGCGAGCCTTCATGCCCACGGCACCAATGCGCCCTTCGCGGGGCGGATGTTCGATTTCGGCGGGCTGAACGGGGTGATCGGCACGGCCGCCATGCTGGCGCGCGGCAAGGCCTATTCGGGGGAGTGATGGCGCAGGTTCTTCCCGCCCCCGACCAGTTCGACGCCGAGGCGCAGGTGGTGATCGTCGGCGCGGGGGCCGCTGGTCTGATCGCGGCACTGTCGGCGCAGGAACGCGGGCGCGGGGTTCTGGTGCTCGAACGCGACGCGGTGCCGTCGGGGTCGACCGCGTTGTCGGCGGGGCTCATCCCGGCGGCGGGCACCGCGCTGCAGCGCTTGGCGGGCATCGAAGACGCGCCTTCGCTTTTCGCCACTGACATCCAGAAGAAGGCCAAGGGCGAAAACGATCCCGCACTGGTCGACCTTCTGGCGCAAGGGGCGGCACCGGTGATCGACTGGCTGTCGCAGGACCATGGCCTGCCCTTCAGCGTCGTGACCGATTTCGATTACCCCGGCCATTCGCGCCGCCGGATGCACGGGCTGCCCAGCCGCGCGGGGCGCGAGCTGATCGACGCGCTGCGCGCGCGGGCCGAAGCGCTGGGGATCGACATCGTCGGCGGGGCGACGGTGACGACGCTCTATACCGATGGCGACCGCATCTCTGGTGTCGGCATCGCGCGGCCCGATGGCGGGACCGAGACGGTGGGCTGCGAGGCGCTGATCCTCGCCTGCAACGGCTTCGGCGGCAACCGCGCCATGGTGCGCGACCACATGCCCGAGATCGACGGCGCGGTCTGGTTCGGCCATGACGGCAACAAGGGCGAAGCCGTCCAATGGGGCGCGGCGCTCGGGGCCGAGTTGCGGCATCTGGGTGCCTATCAGGGCCACGGTAACGTCGCGCACCCGCACGGTATCCTCATCACCTGGGCCGTGATCACCGAAGGCGGCGTGCAGGTGAACACGGCAGGTGAGCGGTTCTGGAACGAATCGCAGGGCTATTCCGAGGCCGCCCGCGCGGTGCTGGCGCAACAAGGCGGCATCGCCTTCGCCATCTTCGACGACCGCATCGCAGGTATCGCGCGGCAATTCGCCGATTTCCGGTCGGCCGAGGCGCAAGGCGCTGTGATCCGCGCCGACAGCCTGCCCGCGCTCGAGACGGCGCTGGGCCTTACCGGCGGCAGCCTTGATGCCGAACTGGACGCGATCCGCCCCGGCGCGCCCGACCGCTTCGGGCGTGTCTTCGGCGACCGGCCCCTTGCCGCGCCCTATTGTGCGGTGCGGGTGACAGGCGCGCTGTTTCACACGCAGGGCGGGCTTGCGGTGGACGGCACGGCGCGGGTGCGCCGCGCGGGGGGCGGCGTGTTCCCCAACCTCTTCGCCGCCGGGGGCGCGGCCTGCGGCGTCTCGGGGTCGGGCGATGCCGGATACCTGTCGGGCAACGGGCTTCTGGCGGCTTCCGTCCTTGGGCGGATCGCCGGACAATCGGCCTGAGCCCTCACTGTTCCCGAAAGGCGCGCGTCATGCTGTCGGTGATGGGCTTTGCCAGATACTGGAAGAACGTCCGTTCTGCCGTCTGGATCATGATTTCGACGGGCATGCCCGGCGTCGGGCTGAAGCCGCGCACGCGGCCGATTTCCTCGGGCGGGATCGACACGCGGGCGATGTAGATCTCTGCCGGCAGCTCGCGCGATTTGTCCATGATCGCATCGGCAGACACATAGAAGATCTCGCCGTTGAGAACGGGGGTGGTGCGCTGGTTCAGCGCGGTCAGCCGCACCGTGGCCAGAAACCCGACCTGAACGCTATCGATGTCGGTGCGGGGGATCTGTGCCTCGATGATGAGCGGTTCATCCTTCGGCAGGATTTCTGCGATGGCCTTGCCGCTTTCGACGACGCCCCCGGCGGTATGGTAATAGAGCCGGATAACCGTGCCGGAAACCGGTGCGACCACCTCGGCGCGTTGCAGGATGTTCTGGGCCTTGCGGGCTTGTTCGCGAATGCCGTCCAGTTCGGCCTGCACCACCTGCAATTCGTCGAGAGAGGCACTTCGGTGCGCGCGGATCGTCTGTTCGATCTGGGTTTCGTACCTCTCACGGATCTTTTCGATCTCGCTGATTTCGGCGGTCAGCCGACCGATCTGGCCGTCCGCCTCGGCCAAGGCGCGCAGTAGGGTGTTGACCTCGCTGCGCCGGATCAGGCCCTTGCCAAGAAGCTCTTCCTTGGCGACCAGGTCCTCCTCGAAGATGCCTTTCTGAATGCGTGTCGACCGAAGCTGATGTTCATAGCCGATCACGCGGACGCGCAGCGCCTCGATGTTCTGGCGGATGAGAGCGATATCGCTTTCCAGTCCCTGCATGGAGCCGCGGAACGCGATCGCCTGACCGTCGATCATGGCGGCGATCTCGTAATCCGCCCGCAGCTCAAGCAGGTTCCGCGGAAAGTGGACGGCTTCGGTGCGGTCGATTTCGGACAGCAGGCGCGCCTGGATCGCTTCAAGGCGGACTTGGCGCAGGAAAAGCTCACGTTCGGTGGCGAGTGCCGCGGTTTCGTCCAAAAGCAGGATCGGCTGTCCGGCGGCCACGCTTTCGCCTTCCGTCACGAGGATTTTCTTGATGATGCCCCCTTCAAGGTGCTGAACGATCCGGTTCCGGCCAGTGGCGACGAAACTGCCCTGCGTGATGACGGCGGCCGCCAGCGGCGCGGTCGCGGCCCAAAGGCCGAAGCCGCCGAAGGTGATCAACAGAAGGGTGATCCCGAAGATCACATGGCGCGTCACGCTGCGCGGCACGCTGGCATACCATTCTGCGGGTTCGGGCGAGAGGGCGGGAAGTTGCATGTGGGATTACTCCGCTGCGGTCGGGTTGGGGCCGCGCAGCGTCTGCTGGCCCGGGTTCTGGCGCTTGGCCAGTTCCTCGAGCACCGGCTGGCGGTGGCCGAACAGCGCGATGCCGCCGTCGGCCAGAAGCATGATCTTGTCCACCACGGTCAGAAGCGACGGTTTCTGGGTGATGACGACAACGGTGATGCCGCTTTGCTTTGCGTGGCGGATCGCGTTGGCCAGCGCCCGGTCGCCCGCCGCGTCCAGGTTTGAATTGGGCTCGTCCAGGACCAGAAAGCGCGGATTTCCGAAGAAGGCGCGCGCCAGCGCGATGCGCTGTTTCTGCCCGCCCGACAGCGGCGATCCGTCGGCGGCGACCATCGTCTCGTAGCCCTGCGGAAGCGAGGCGATCATTTCGTGCACATCGGCCAGGACCGCGGCGCGGTGGATATCCTCGTCGCTGGCGTCGCCGCGCATCCGGGCGATGTTGTTCTTGATCGAGCCGGGGAACAGCTGGACGTCCTGCGGCAGGTATCCGATGGATTCCCCCAGCTGCCGCGCATCCCAGTTGCGCAGGTCCATCAGGTCGAGCCGGACATTGCCGGACGTGGGCAGGATCGAGCCCACCAGCATCTTGCCGAGCGTCGTCTTCCCCGCGCCGGAATTGCCGATGACGGCGAGCGATTCCCCGGGTTTGAGCGAGAAGCTCAGCCCGTTGAGGATGACCCGCTTGGTTCCCTGCGGCACGTAAAGCAGGCGTTCGACATCAAGCCGCCCTTCGGGCCGGGGCAGCCGCAGGCGTTCGAACTGGAGCTTGGTCGTGTTCATCAGGGTCTGGATGCGCCCGTAGGACGCGCGCGACAGCAAGAACGCGTTCCAGCCTTCGATCGACCCTTCGATGGGCGCCAGCGCTCGGCCTGCGATGATCGAGGCGGCGATGACCATGCCACCCGTGATCTCGCCCTCGATCGCAAGAAAGGCACCCCAGCCCAGCATCCCGATCTGCGTCAGCATGCGCATCGCGCGTGACACCGCCGAGGACACGATATTCCGGTCCTGCGCCCGCACCTGCGAGGTAAGCGACGCCGCCGTGTCGCGGCCCCAGAGGATGACGGCCTCGGGCACCATGGCCAGCGCATTGATGATCTGGCTGTTGCGCGACATGGAATCGAGATGCAGGTTCGCCCTGCTTTGGGCCATGTTCGCTTCGGCGAAGGGCTGGGCGGTGATCTTCTGGTTGATGATCGCGATCACGAACAGCATGAGCGCGGTGATCACCACGATCAGCCCGAGGTCCGGGTGAACGAGGTAGATTGCGAGGATGAAGATCGGCGCGAAGGGCACGTCGAGAAAGCTCAGCAGCGTGCCCGAGACAAGAAAGCCGCGCACCTGCTGCAGATCGCCGAGCGTCTGGTATTCGCGCCCGTTCGAATGCAGCGCCGCATGGGCCGCGGCGCTGAGCACGGGTGCGCCAAGCCGCGCGGCCACTTCGACGGCGGTGCGCATCAAAATGAAGCGGCGGACCGCGTCGAAGACCGACTGCATCACCACCGCGCCCACGATCACGATGGTCAGCATGATCAGCGTGTCGGTCGACCGGCTGGTGAGCACGCGGTCCGATATCTGGAACAGATAGATCGGTATGGCGAGGATCAGCAAATTGGTCGCGCAGGTCAGCACCATGACGAAGCCGATGTTGCGGCGCACCGCGCGCTTGCCCTGTTTTAGGCTTTCCGCGAATTCGTCGGGGCCAAGCCGCTGGTGGAATCTCGGGGGTGAGCCGCTGTTGCCGCCGCCGCCGCCGCCGGGTCTGCCTGAGTTGTCGGCGGGCGGTTTCGCCCCGCCCGACTGCCGGGGAAGCGGATCTGTTGATCCTTCGATTTCATGGCGCACCATCGGCTGCGCGGAGGCGGCCCCGTCCTGTTCCGGCGCGTCTGTCTTGCGGTTCTGCCGTGCCTGTCCGCCCTGATCTTCGGGCGGGCCCTGCCGCGCGGCGTCCTTCTCCCGGGCACTTTCCCGGTCCTTGTTCGTATAGTCCTTCACCCCGGCCTCTCGATCTTTTTGGTTCCAGCTTCAGGCAAGCACGGTCTGCATGATGTCGACGGGCGTCGATCCGTCGTCGACCCCCCCCTGCATGGGTGCGTCTTCGGTCTGTGATGTCTCGGGGTCGAGCATGCCTTCGGCGAGGAAGGCCACCGCTTCGCTGGCCAGCTGGCTGAGCGTCACGCCCGACGGCGTCGCGTCGGTGTCGATCAGTTCGGCCTGATAGATCAGCGCGTCGTCATAGGCCTCACCGCCCGTCATGATCACCGAGTCGACACCGAATTGCTTGAGTGCCGCGTTGTTGATGAGCGCGTTCGATCCGGTGTGGACCGTTACCTCGCCGCCGGTGACGTTCACGAAATCCTCGAGCGCGAGGTGAACCTCGTCCGCGTCTCCCAGAACGTTCGTCTGTTCGAGAAGATTCATCAGGGTGAGATCGCCCTCGATATAGAGGACGCGCAGAAGCTCGGTCCCTTCGAAGACACTGTCGCGGGCCACGGCGGCACCGATAGAGCCGGCCTCGTCGCCGAGGTCGGCGATCGCCTGCGAGAAAGGCTCGCCCAGGTCTTCGTAGGTATCGGCGCCGACCGCGTGGATCGAGGCCGAGTTGAACAGCAGGTTGTCGTCGGCATGAACACCCGTCGGACGCAGGCCGCTGTAGGTGACCGTGTCATCGTCGAGAAGGACGTTGATCTGTGACAGCATGTTGACCGAATAGTAATGGCCGCCAATCAGGATCAGGTCATAGCCATAGCCCAGTTCGACCAGACCCTGCAGGTTCACAAGCTGGTTGTCGCCAAGGTCGATATAGGTTTCCCAGCCGGTCAGAACGACCTCGGCGCGGTCGTGGTCGGTGGCGAAGTTGAACTGCTTGACCCAGTTCACGGCGATCACGTCGGCGGTGATCTTGGTCACCACCCAGTTGTCGGGAAGGCCGGTGCCCTTGGGTGCGATCTCTTCTCCGGCTTCGGCGGCCTGTTCGGCGGCAAGCTGTTCGGACGACACAATCTCGATTATCGCTTGGTTCAGTACGTTGGACCCGTTCCCAACCGTCGCACCGCCCGTGGACGGAGTGGCGTTATGGTCCATCAGGATGCTGATCTGTGAAATGACGTTGAGCGTGAAGGCATCGCCCTTGACGGCGATCACCGGCGCGTCCAGCCAGGCTTGCCCGGTATAGGCCTCGTTGATCGTCTGGTTTGCGCCGGTCACCACCAGATGGCCGGGGTCAACGTCGAAGAAGTCGTCCTGCGGATCATCGGCGGGATGGTTCAGCTTGGCCGCTTGAGCGGGCGTCAGATCGCCGTCACCGGGGGCGGCCGGATCTGGGCCCTCGTCTTCGACGGGTTTGAGGAAGGCGGGCATGATGTCGTCAAGCGCGACCATTTCGGCAGCAACCTTGCCGTTGATGAAGATGCCATGGGCCGCCTCCCCCCGGATCACATGGGCTGTCAGTCCTGTGATCTCCGGGGCCTCGGCCGTTTCGATCGCGGCTTGCAGGGCACGTGCGTAATCGCCAAGCGCCTGCACGCTCTCAAGGGCTGCGGCGCTGTCGGGCAGGGCGGGCAGGCCATCGGGTGTCACCGGACCGCGCGCCGCTTCAGCCACCTTCACGAGGATGCCGAGCATGTCGCTGTGCAGCACCGGATCGGTGAACTGGGTTTCGCCCTTCATCATCAGGTGGTCGTCGTCGTCCAGACCGTTGAACTGATACGTGACGACGACGACCGAGCTTGCCGGTTCGAGTGTGAAGCTGGGGATAACCGGCAAGTTGGGGGATTGTGTGAAGAACCTTGGTGCCTCGATGCCCGCGGCGGGCAGGTCGGGCATCACGGCAAAAGCAATGTCCGCAGCCATGGGCAGAAACAGGCCGGTTAGAACGGGCGCTGCGTCCGGGTCGGGCACGCTGTACTCCAGCACGGGCGCGTAGCCGCCCGTGTCGAGATCGGCGGTCACGTTGACCGAGACATGAAGCAGTTGCCCTGCCTCGGCATCCTTGTTCCGGAGATATTCTGTCTTGTCGTACAGATCGCGCAGGCGATCCTGTTCGAGTGTCAGATGAAAGAGCCCGATGAAATGCGCGACTGTCTCGGTTGTCTGATCCATGTTCATCGCGTCCTCTTTCGGTTCGTGCGACGGCTGCGGGAGGTGCCGTGCATCTGACCTGAAACATCGGGCCTGCGGGCGGGAACACCGCCCGCGACCTTGAAGAAACCGGGCCCGCGGACGGATGCCGCGGGCCCGGGAGGTGGCGAATTACATGACGCCGTCAACGCTGTCGTCGCCGACGAGCGACGTGCTGAACGAGCCGCCCACGACTGTCATGTCGACGGTGTTGCCAAGCACGTTGGCGCCCATCACGATGCTCTGGTTGAACGCCGTGGTGTCGATGGCCGAAGCCGCCGAGGCCCAGGATTCCCCGGTCACGAACCCGTCGTCACCGTTCTGCGAACCCCACATGCCGGCATTGCCGCCCGCACCTGCGTCTCCGACGCTCGCCATGCCGCCTGCGCCACCGGTGGCATTGCCACCGATCGCGTCGCCGACCATGGACTGACCGCCGAAGGCGTCGCCCGTGTCACCGCCCCAGGCCTGGCCGGCATAGCCGTCGCCGCCGTTGCCCGCGGTTGCGGTGTTGGTGCCGCCATTGCCCGCCGTGCTGGCCCAGGCATCCGACATCGCGTCGGAAGCGCCGCCGTCACCGACGGTCGCATCCCCTGCCGTGCCCGTGCCCGAACCCTGACCTGTCGCGGTCGCACCCGAGTTGGTGTTGCCGCTGTCGCCCGACGTGCCGATGCCCTGACCAGCGCCGATCGAATAGGCTTCGGCCTCGGTTTCCCCATCGCCGCCGCCGCCGCCATGGCCCTTCGACATGAAGTGGGGGAAGGGCTGACCGCCATCGGCATCCGCTTCCGCATAGGCCTTCGACAGGCCAGTGCCGATCCCGCCGGCATCACCGGTGTCACCACCGATGGCCTTCGATCCGGCAAGGCCCATGCCCGCGCCCAGACCAAGGCCCGCCGAGGTGGCGTTGCCGCCGTCCCCGCCGGACGACTTCGCACCCGAAGCCGCGCCGCCGATGCCCAGCCCGACGCCGATCGCACCGGCGTCTCCGCCCTCTGCGCCGGCTCCGCCGTAAGCCTTGGCCTTGCCGCCTTCACCCGAGTCGCCGCCCGACGCCTTGGCCCAGCCGCCGTAAGCTTCGCCGGCGATGGCCTTGGCGCCATCGGCGACGGCTACGCCGTCGTTCTTGCCGCCGTCGGACTCTGCATTGATGCCCTCTTCGGCCGAAGCATGGCCGCCATGGGAGTTGTTGGTCTGCTGCAGATTGCCGCCAACCGTCGGGTTGTGCAGCGTGTCGTTGTCCTGGAGGCTGTTCGACATGGCGTTGACAATGCCGGCGTCGTTGCCCTCACCGTCCAGCGCGTCTGCCAAGATGTTGGACAGGTTCATGTCGTTGCCGGGATCGTAGTCGAGGTTGCCCTTGGCCATCACGATGGAATCGATGCTGGCGCCGCTCGCCAGATCGAAATCGGCGAAGTCGTCATCCGTGGGCTCGTACCCGGTGAGATCAACCGCGACGTCCACGGTTGTGGCATTGGTGTTGGCGTTCGTATTGGTGGCCGTGTTGGTCGTCGAGGCATTCGACGCCGACGCCGAACTGGTCGCAGCCTGTGCGGCGGAGGCAGCATCGGAATCCGAATGGCTGCCGCTCTTCGAACCGCTCATCGCGCCCGACTTGGCACCGCTGTGACTACCCGAGTGGTTCTCGTTCAGGTTCGAGTTGTCGTTGTCGTTCTCGCTTTCCTGATGCTGACCCTGACCCTGCAGCTGTGCCTGCAGTTCAGCCTGCAGCTGAAGCTGGTTCTGATCGGAATCCTGATGCTGGCCCTGGTGCTGGTGGCCCATCGGGAACATGTGCATATTTCTGTTGCTACCCATAGTTGTCTCCTTGGGGTGTCAAGGGCGCGCGGCGGGATCGCAGTCTGTACAAGGCGATCATGGCGGCGTGCCGTTTGGGAAGGTTCCGGTCTGGATCGTGGTTCCCGGCCGGAGCGGGGTCGTCATGTGGGTGTCGTGAAGCCCTCCGTTCTTGTTCGGTTTCACGCTGGCGGGCCGGCTTGCAGGGCCTGCCGGATGCCTGTGACTGAGGCAGCGCGCAGGTCCCGGACCCGTCAGTGTCGCGGGGCAGGATGTTCCGCCGGATTTGTCCGCGACCCTTGGATAGTGACACCAGATGGCCCGGCCGACATAGCTGGACGAAGGGTTAATGACCGTTTGGGCGGGGCTTAGAAATTTGAATTCAAAAGAAAAAACAGGTCTGATGCCGGGATTGTCTGGCATCCTCCGGCACTATGACCTGATGGAATCGGTAGATCGGACATCGCAGCGAACGAGGCTGGCCCGGGCTTTGGGGCGGCTGTCGCCGCCCACTTGAATGAGACCCCCGGGTCAGGAATGGCCCCGCCGGGATGAGAGCGGATCGCGATGAAACGGCGTTGACAATACGGGAGGCGACCGGCAGTCTTATTTGCTCATGAAGACACGGGGGAAAGCGAGACGTCAGAACCCGGACGCGGCCCTTCCAATTTTCGGAACGGGCTGTGTTTCGAACATAATGCCTTGATTTTATACTTTTGGCGCCTTTGCGACCCCCTGTGATATTGGTCCTGTTTTGATTGGGGGAGACGGAACAACCGTCTGTCACGCATGAAGATTGAAAAATTCGACGGCCCGTCGGACGCGCAAAGAATTGTGCTTGTCGGAAGTCCGGCCGTCTTTTCGGATACGCTGCTCGCGATTGCTGGGGCGGTGTTTCACGATTTCACACTCGAACGCGTCGCAAGCCTCAAGACGCTGCGCAGAACTCTCGACGATCCGCCGGCAATCCGTGAAGACGTGGCGATGATCATCGTCTTCGAGGGCCTGATCGATGGATTGTGCAGGCATCATCCGGCCTTGGCGGAACAGTTTCCGCAGGCCTGCTTCGTTCTGGGCTACCGTGATCTTCGCAAGGCGCAGCTGCTGTTCACTGCTGCGCTGGGCGATCCGCAGCTGGCGCGGATCGGCTATCTGCCGATGGATCTGCAGGTGGATCGCTGGATCGCCCTGTGCAGGCTGTTGCTCAGCGGTCATCTCTACGTGCCGTCCGAACTTTTCACCGAAGCGTCGACCGGGCGGTTAGACCCACCGGCCCCGGTGCATCCGAACCACGCCGTTGCAAACGCGGGCGCGGGCCGCGCGGCTCCGGCCGAGGGGATCGACGCGCTGACCGCACGCGAAGTGCAGGTGCTGCGCCTTGTCAGTCAGGGCAAGCAGAACAAGATCATCGCCGAAGAACTCAGCCTGTCGCAGCACACCGTCAAACTTCACATCCACCATGTGATCGAGAAACTGGGTGTTCACAACCGGACCGAAGCTGCTGTCCGCTATCTCGCCCGGACGGAAGTGCAAAAGGAGGCGGTCTGGTGAGCGATGCCGACAGGGCGCCAGATCTGGACGAGATCCTGTTGCGGGTGGGGCATCTGAACTATACTTGGACGAACACAGAAAGCCTTCTGATCCATCTCATCGCCGGGCTGTGCGGGATCGACAAGGATACCTCGGTAATCCTGTTCCTGACCCTCAACACCACGCGGGCCCGGCTGGACCTGGTGGAACGGCTGGCCAAGATGGACCACAGGCTCGCGCCCGAGCGCGACGGAATCCTCGCCATCGCGCAGAGCATGCAAAAATCCTCGGCCCTGCGGAACCGGTACAACCACTGCATCTATGCCTTCGATCCTCAGGAAGGGCAGCACCGCACGATCCTGATGCGGATCGCCGACCGGCGCGATCACCTGCGCATGGGACAGGTGAACGTACTGGACGCTGCCGCACTGGCCGACATTGATGCCGCTATCGCCGACCTCCGCGCGATCAACCGGATGATCTGGGCCCATGTCGCCGCCTGGAACTATCCCGCCTGATCCCGCCCCACCCGAGCGCCCCACCGGAACAGGGCAAAAGCGCCCCGGCCCACCACGCCTGGGGCAGGGGCGTCAGGGCAAAAATCCCTCTGGACACGCCCTCTGGCCTCTCCTAGAAGGCCTGCACCCGAAGCTATAGCTTCACCCGTGCCCGGGTAGCTCAGGGGTAGAGCAGTGGATTGAAAATCCTCGTGTCGGTGGTTCGATTCCGCCCCCGGGCACCAATTTTAACAAGAAAAAAAAAGACTTAGATTTTCCAAAAACACGCTAAGCGTGTGCATTTCAAAAACACACCAAACACACACTTTTTGCCGTGTTCGCAGGCTGGAACGAGAGCGGAATCGCTGTGTTGAACATGGTGTTCGTGCTTGTGTGTTAGGACACAGTGTTGCCTGCTGTGTTGCGGACACAGTGTTCGGAAAATTGTGTTTGCAGTCCACTATCCCGCGATCCCCGGCTGATCAGGGGCTGCCCAGACTATACGACGAGCTTGTCACCGTGGTATGCTTTACCGTAGCGTTGGACGCGCTAGCATGGAGGTGAGATGAACCCTGCCACGCTTGGTGTGATTGCATTTAGCGGACTCAACGAAATCGTTTTGGGTCAGCTTCAGTGTCTTGAAGATCCTGACTGGCGTAAGGTCATCATTCATTCACTGGCGGTCACAGAACACCTTGACTTGGACAGCGCTGCGCCGCACCCGCTGTACGGCATCTGCTTCCCGGTTGTCCGAGACTGGAATCTGAACGGCTTGAACATTGTCAAGATATGTGGGCCTGACCGGCCAAGAGACACTTATCAGGGTGAACATATGGTACTCCTAACTTCGAATACGCAGGACGAAATCAGCGAATGGAGGAAGGCAAACCTGTCGGGCAGCTATTCAGAGGCAAACGGTGATGGTAGCATTGGCTGTTGGCCGAAAGGCTGAGATTGAAAAGTCGCTTGTGCGCTTATTTGATGCGGGTGACAACCGCGCGCGATAAGATTCGAAGGTGATAAGCCCTTTGTCTCCTCGACCGCACGCAGCGCCCGCTTCGTCTAGATTCTACAGTACCGGGAGCAGCTCCTGATGTGACGGCGCGGGGTCTTCGTGCGCAACACGATCCATCGGCTTGACGGATTGGCGTGAAAAAAGGCTTGGCAGTCGACCAGATACAGGCGATCTTAACGTCAAGCGGCATGCCACTTGGAGAATGCCGATCTAGACCTAGTGAAGCATCCTCGGCTGCAATAATCTGGAAAAGAATTTGGATGGAGCTTGTATGCGATACATTGGGCGAAGGAGGATCAGGGTTATCAATAGCATTGCGATTTTTTCATTGCTCCACGCTTGTACGCCAGGCTTCTACTCTAGTTATCCTGCTCCAAGCGAGATGATGAACCAGCCTGTTGCATCTCTGCAGGCAGCATACGGCTCCACATTTGACCCGTTGCCCTACAAATTTGATGGCTGGTGTTCTCTTCGAAATTCCTTTGATCGAACAGAAATCCGCTCCTTGGACAAGTGCGACAATCCGACAGAACAACTTCGATCCGGCTCGTTCACGATGATTTCTTATTTTCTCGGCAACGTAAACTACGTTGCAAGGCCCGCAACAGTTACTACGAGAATTATCGGTAACACGGCTTATTCGACGGTCAATGAGGGTGGCGCAACCACCATTGATTCAAGATGCTCGGCAAGCTTCTTGGTTCTGAGCAGTCGCGTGGTTGCAATACGGATGTCAGGAGAGGGTTGCTACTAGCATAGTATTTTTGACGAGAAAATCTGAAGGGTTATTTCAAAAAATAAGAAGTCCCCCATACCCCCGACCCCTTCCTCCATTGCAGCCCCGCCCCAGACCACGTAGGTGAAAGTTCCAATTAAATGCAGAGGCCGTGAAACCTTTTCCAGCATATCCTTGAATTATCTTCAGTGGCATAGTGAAGTGGTGCCAGAAAAACGCACAGTTGGCTACGCCACCATCTGCTTTGAGACAAAGCAGGTGCAGCCCACCGACAAGTTGCGCATGCCCGAGGCGTGGGATCAGGAGTAGGAAGGTAACACGAATGAATGTGGCCTCACATGGACTGATCACCTTCAGCGCACTAGACGAAATCGTCCTCGGCCAACTTCAGTGTCTTGAAGATCCCGATTGGCGCGAGGTGATCATACACTCATTGGCAATCACAGAACACCTTGACTTGGACAGCGCTGCGCCGCACCCGCTGTACGGCATCTGCTTCCCGGTTGTCCGAGACTGGAATCTGAACGGCTTGAACATTGTCAAGATATGTGGGCCTGACCGGCCAAGAGACACTTATCAGGGTGAACATATGGTACTCCTAACTTCGAATACGCAGGACGAAATCAGCGAATGGAGGAAGGCAAACCTGTCGGGCAGCTATTCAGAGGCAAACGGTGATGGTAGCATTGGCTGTTGGCTGAAAAGTTAACTTCACTCTTTCAAGAATAATCCGATCAGTTTTGATCGCACTCATTTGCGTAATCGCGGTTTCGGAGTGCGGGGCGCTAGGGCTAATGGTTCAAGTACAAAAAAAGATTTCTTACGAAAATATAACCGAAATAAATAAAGAGTGGAAAGATTATCCGTATCCACGTCATCTTTCGCCTTCCAGTCAAGTGAATAACCAAATTCATCAGGATCCAAGCAAAGCAAATGACTATAAAAATTCCAGTCAACATGCCTAATTGCCTGTCGATCTCAAGGGCTGTCATCGTCGTTTCCTTTCGTTTTTCTTCTATTGAAAGTCAAGAATAAAAACGCCTTCAAGAACGCTTTCAGTTTTTTCTCGAAGCATATCGATCAGAATGACCAGTATTCTAAGCCGACATTCCCCAAGTGGCATGCGGCTGAAGTGAAGGTCGCCTAATTTTGCGCACGGGACAAGCGTTTTTCGTCCTGAGCGGCGCCTGCGGTGGCGCAAGCTGCTGCCGCAGAGCGACGAACACAACGGGCGGGACAATCGCAACGAATACTCTGTTGGTTTCGGTCGTCATGCTCTGCTCTCGTGCTGGCCGTTTAGTCACAGCAGGCACCTTGATCAAGCGTGATGCAATGCCCGGACAGCCGAGTACACACTTTCGTAGACTTGTTGATGTTGCGGGCCATATTGTGGCTTCGAGGAGTTTGATATGCGGCAGATGCGCGACAGCACACACTTGATACTGCACGGTCAGGTGCGCTTGCGGGGCGTGACACTGTGTTGCGAACACTGTGTTGGCAGAGTTTTGGGAGAGCACATTGTCGGCGGTTTGTGTTGTGGATGTATGTCCGTAGACACAGGCCGGGTGTTTCACCTATTGTTCTTTTGGGCGGGGTCGTGGTCACGAAGGGGCTAGAATGAAGTCTGAGCAAGAAATACCCAATTTTGATAAGCTGTGTGAGCTTCTCAAAAAGTCCGATCAAAACCCCGAAAATCTTGGTTACATACACGAGATGATGGAGCTTGACGGGTATGAGGAGTGGCGCGAATGGATGATTTTAAATCGACCAGATCAATTGCCCTGAAAACACATACCTGTTGGAGAGGGTAATGGATGATCTTGAAGACTTAAGAGCAGATCCAGTTGGCTGGATTATGTCCAATATAGAAGACGATCTGGCAGGTATTGAATGGGTCCTAGACGATATGGATGCGGACGACATCCTTGACCCGGCACTAGAGGCGTACATCGTCCCTCAATTTGCAAAAGCTGGCGTTAACGTTCCAGAACGTTCTGTCTTAATCGGCGCCATCAAGCAGTTAATGAAGCAAATTATGTGGCCCTAAACTATGTACTTTTCCCTAGTTCCTAAGCAACCTTCCAGTAAGAAAAATCAAATCAAAAGCACACTTTCGTAGACTTGTTGGTGCCGTCAGCCTACAGTTGCTGCAAGGAGCACGACATGCGGCAGCTGCGGGACGACACACACCTGAT
Source organism: Aestuariivita sp. (assembly GCA_018401465.1). Lineage (GTDB taxonomy): Bacteria > Pseudomonadota > Alphaproteobacteria > Rhodobacterales > Rhodobacteraceae > JAGYKE01. Next base: position 954,531 of record JAGYKE010000005.1, on the reverse strand, counting down.
ACTGGACGGCGAGGTGCGTGTGTATCGCCGTGAGCGCAGCCGTCGTTGGCAAGCTTCCTTCAGCGTCGACGGACACACCATTCGTGTCAGCACGGGCAAACGTGACTTGGCTGAGGCCAAGGAATACGCCCGCGACACCTACCTCGAGTACAAGTTCCGCCACAAAAACGATCTGCCCATCGTCACCAAGAAGTTCTCTGACGTGGCACGGCTGGCGATTGTGGACATGCGCAAGCAGCTGGACGCGGGCTTGGGGAAGAAGGTGTACTGTGACTATATTGTGTGCATCGAACGCTATCTGATCCCGTTTTTTGGCGCTCAGTACGTCACCAGCATCAACTACGAAAAGATCCAGCAGTTTTACGAGTGGCGGCGTGAACGGATGGGGCGTGAGCCAAAGGCTTCAACCCTGAACACCCACAACTCTGCAATGAACCGCGTGTTCGAAGAGGCCGTGGCGCGGGGTTTTCTCGCCAACAAAGACGTGCCCATGCTGGCCAACAAAGGTGAAGGCAGTGAACGCCGTCCTGACTTCACACGTGATGAATATCGCACACTGATCCGCAAGCTGCCCCATTGGATCAAGCAGGGCAAAGCGGGCAAACCAACCGACATGCGCAACCTGCTGCGCGACTACGTGCTGATACTGACGAACACGGGGATGCGGCACGGCACAGAGGCGCTGAACCTGCGCTGGAAGCACATCACTCTGTTTGAAGAGGGTGGGCTGCAGTACTTGGAGATGAGTGTGCGCGGCAAGACGGGCAGGCGGGACATCATCTGCCGTTCGGGTACCATCAAGTACTTGCAGCGCATCCACGAACGCTCAGAGGACATCAAGCACATCCCCTTCGAAAAACTTCTACGCGACAGGGTGGATTTACCCGTGTTCCGCTTACCGGATGGCACGGTGAGCAAGAACCTGCATCAGACGTTCCGCGCTTTTGTCACTGAGACGGGGCTGATTACCTGTCCACGCACAGGGCAGAACCGGACGCTGTACAGTCTGCGGCACACCTACGCCACGTTCGCGCTGTTGAACGACGGGATGGATATACATGCGCTGGCCATACAGATGGGCACCAGCATTGGTATGATCGAGCGCCATTATAGTCATTTGACGCCCCGACTGAAGAAGGACATGCTGTCGGGCAAGCGGCATGACTTGCCAGCTGATGAGTTCCTGCAGCGTTATAAGTCATAGTAGTTCGACGACGATGACGGGGTATGACTTGGATAGAGCTGATCCTGATGCAGTGATTGAGCCTGATCTGCCTGAGGAGCCGGAAGTTGAACTGGGTGTGGACACCGCTGTCATGGAGCACGATACCGCCCCTTCTTCGCCCGCTGACACGGCACAAAGGACACCGGCAGAACGTGCGTTCGATCTGTTTGACGCAGGCAAGCTTGGTGAGGCAGGTTTGTTGGCAGCGGTTGGCGTGTCACGCGAGGGCTATGTGCCCAGCGAAACCATCACGCATCGCGCTTTGGATGCTGTAGAGCAAGGGCGGCTGAGCGAGGCCGGTTTGGTCAAGCTGCTTGGATGAACGCTTTCGGCCCATTGCGGACATTGACCATACAAGTTCGATGCTGCAGTGCGGCCCGTCGGCCGTCCATTCGCCGCAATCGCAAAATCATCTAGCTGTCGGATGACTGCATCGCGGGACTGAGAGGGCAGTCACGACAAATTTCCCGTGACTCAGCGTCCGTGGTGGTGCGCAGGATCAAGGCAATCGCAATGCAGATTGCGAGAAGCCAGATCGATGCGTTCGAGTTGCGGTGTCCACCTCGGATTAGCAAGCTTGGGGGCAGTTTCCTAAGGCGCAACGGCTTGGAAGTTGGGTAGCGCGCGGATTTCGGTTTGATATCGTCAGGCCGTTTAGATGGAGGCATATGATCCTTACTTTTCTTTCCGATGTTAAACACGACGATGCTGCCGACGTTGTTTCATTCGCCATCGGAAGCCCGTTATGCGGCAACTGCGTCATATCAGTCGCTTGCCGACAGCAGCCTCTCGGCGCCAAGCGCCAATTGATCGGGATGACCGGACTCATCGACGAGCACGAAGGAGGACCGGCCACGCTCGAAGAGGGCGATTGTGCGTCCTTGATACTCGAAGGCACTCAGTGGTTCCTCGGTTTCTTTGAGGCTACGAGCGACGACCATAAGCAAGAGCCGTCCAAGGTCGGGGGCGTCCACTACAATCGCAACGGCGGGGCGATGCGGTGTTGCAACGATTTGCACATCGCGCACTGTCCAATCCTCGGGCAAGGATGGCAGGTCTACCCCGAGTGCTGCGACGATCTCCTGTGCGTTCAGCTCCGCGCTTTCCGGCTGCGACTTCATCCAGTGTCGAAGCTCCAGCGCCGACTGCGCGTCGAGCGCCGCCTCCACCAGTGGCGGGGCGCTTACGGGCCCGGTCTTTTGCCACGCCGAATGGCCAATCCAACCTGCTGCGAACAGAACCGCGGCTGCCGCGAAGGGAACAGCGCGACGCAACACACGCTGCCCACGCAAACGGCCCTGCAAACGCGCTGCCTCGGCCACGAGTCGAGGCGGCACCGGATCGTCCGCATATGAAAGCGCCATACGCAGTCCGGCAGTGTTGCTTGCATCGGCAAGCAACGTCGCTGTCCACTCAGGCCTTTGCTTGAGGAAATCGGCGACGACTAGGGTGCGGTCGGGGTCCAGACGCCCCTCCAGAAGCGCCAGAAGATCGGCTTCAATCTGTGGATCGAACTCAGTTCTGTCGCTCATCGCGTCCTCCCACGATTCTGAAGGGTCTTGCGATCTCTGCGTCGCCCTGACCCTCCTCGAAGGCTCGGAGTGCTGCGCGTGCCCGGCCAACGCGGGACATCACAGTGCCCGTGGGCACGTCCAGAACCTGCGCTGCTTCCGCAGGCCCGAGGCCTTCCACGGCCACTAGGTGCAGGGCTTCGCGCTGCTCCGCACTGAGGGAGAGGAACGCGTTCCGCAGCTGAGCCAGCCGCGCTGCCATTTCGCCGGAGGCCTCCACGAAGGAAGGTCGCGTCTCTGCCCAGGCCTGTTCCCGTGCTTGGGACGCCTGCGCACTACGCCGGGTGTCGATGAACAGGTTGTGCAGGATCGCCATCAGCCAGACGCGAACATCCGCACCCTCGCGGAACGTCGCACGCCGCTCCTGCGCCCGCACAAAGGTCGCCTGCACCAGGTCGTCGGCCGCTTCGGCGTCGCGCGTCAGGACGCGCGCATACCGGCGCAGGGCCCTGAGTTGGCTTACGATGTCGAGGTCGTCGTGGGCCATAGTGGCTCATACTCTCCTATGGAGCGCGTTTTATGCGCCTTGATCTGCCGATGTCTGGTCGCTCGCGCGATAGTTCGAGCCTGTCTCGCCGATGAAGCGGGCATTCTCTTCGCGTATTTGGGCCGCCGTGTCGTCGTAAAGGAAAGGCAGAAAGGCAAAGCGCCTACCTTTGGTCACCTTGCTGACTTTGTGCAATAGAGAGCAGGAGAAGACCACGGCACCACCGGGAGGTGCCTTGAAGCTGCGCGGCCCGTATTCCGGGAAGCTGACCTCGCCGCCTTCGAAGTCGTCATTCAGATTGACTGATACTGCAAAACGGCGATGCGCGGTGCCCTTTGTCGTGTTGTCGCGGTGGGCCGAGAAATGTCCGCCATCTTCGGCCGCGTAGCACGAGACAATATAGCGCTCCATCCGGGTCACCCGGAACTGATGCACCTTGGTAATCTCGGGAACAACACGGCGCAGGAACCGCGCCTGCAGGGCCGAAATCAGGTCGCGGTCCCCTATGTTGTAATCCTTGCGGCGTTTGAAGCGTGGATCTGTAACGTCCACTGTCTTGCCAGCGATCTCACGCATGACGCCGCTTTCTTCCCCACCTTGAGCTTCGTAAAGCCCGATCAGGTGACGGCAGAGTTCGGGCTCGAAGACGCGCGGTAGGAACAGGACTGGCGCCATGATCTCGACCCCGGCAAAGCGTTCTGGCGGGGGCAGACTGTCCATTAGTCCCATGACTTCATCGAGGTCGCCACGGTCCTCCCGGAAAGGTATTGCCGCTAGGACGCGCATGGTCGGATCGATGACGACCCATTGCCGGGCAAGTGCAACCTGACCTTGTCTCGGCGAAGTATCCTTTTGAGCTACTCCGTAGAGGTGCGAGACCAGTAGGTCGAAGTCCCAAAAATGACGATACCCTGGCATGCGGTTCTTGACCCGACCGCTCGTCTCATCTTCAGGGTCGATGCTGACACCGAAGAAACAGGCGTGGTCATCGTTAAAGATGTCAGGCCGGCCATATGCAGCCTTGAGCGCTGCTTGGGCATGGCCATCCGCTGCGCTTCCGAAGAAGCAAAGAACCAAGTAGCGCCCAGCAGAGCTATCGAAAGTATAGCGTGGGTTGGCGACGCTGCGCTGCCTGAAGCTGGGAGCCGGATCCCCCGGTGTCAGGAAGGTCTTTGTGTCAATGTGCAGTGGTGTAGTCATTCCGTTATCCGCTAAGTTTAAGTCGTATACGGAGACCACTGCATGTCACATCCCGACCTTTATAAAGTTTTTTTCGTGGGCATTCGAGGGATGCGAGCGGCTACCTGATCTGCAGACGCTGAAAACCGGAAGCAGTTTGCCGGGACACCGCCGAACTTCCTCAAGCGGCGGATCAACGTCTGTTCTTTGACTAGCGACAATATCCATTTGCAGTTGAAAGCGTGAAGCGAAGGTCTGAAAACCGCCCGTTGTGTCAAAGTAGTTCTACAGCCGCGCTCAGCTGCTCCGCGTTCACGTCGATGTAGCGCTGCGTGGTTGAAATATGAGAATGACCCGCGAGTTCCGCCAGCAACCGCACACCTACGCCCTTGTTGGCCAGTCTGGTGATGTAGGTGCGCCGCCCCGAATGGCTTGAAGCATCCTTGAGCCCCAGCGCCTTGTAAATGTCGAGGAATAGCTGGCACATGGTGTTGGCGGAAAAGTGCCCGCCTTTCTGGCTTTCAAACAGGGCTCGGTGCGGGTCGTTCAGGTTCAAACTGGCGGCATATTCCACCAATGCCCTGCGCAGCCGCTGGTTCAGGTACACAGTGCGTGTCTTGCCTCCCTTGCTCTGCACAGCTGACAGGATGAACTGCTTGCGTACAGCACCCACTTCGTCGAACACATTGCCCAACGTCAGCGCGGCGATTTCCTTGGCCCGCAGCCCCGCGTAGAAGCTGAACAGCACGATGGTTTCGTCACGAGCCGAATGACGTCTGCTGCGACAGTACTGTAGTACACGACGCAGCTGAGCCTCGTTCAGTGTCTGTGCTTGGCGCATGTGCTGACCCCCAAAAACCTAATCATTTGCTATAAACGACTGTAAAGTCTGAGGTTTCGGTTGGTCGACCGAAATCACGCCTTGGCTGAAGCGTATATTTTTCAATGACTTAGGCGAAAATCTCATGGAATGCATATTCTATGAGGTTTTGGGCTGCTTGGATCCGGAGCGTGCTGCGCAGGCAATGGCCGATCTGCGGATGCAGGAAGGTCTGCAGATGGCGCGGCCTGTGTCAACGGCGCGTTAAACCCAAGCAGCACGCCAAAGGGATCGAAATATGACCTCTGAGCGCTCGCCACGTGATGTTCAGTGCCAACTCATTGTTATAGAGGTGACATTCACTCTCTCTAGCAACTCTCGTTCAGGGAGATTGATCTGATTCATCTCTTGTTCAAGAAAGATTGCTGTTCGCAGCGTCGCAGGAAATTCGGTGCGAAGGATCGCGAGCATTCGTGGTGTCGCAAAAACCGCCAGCCTTGCGAAGTCGCCTGCCCTGCGATGAAGTTCCAGAAGCTCGCCTGTTTCAGCGGTGAAATCCTGCATGTCGCGGATGACTGCATCGCTTTGTGCCTGCCTCTGCTCTTCGTCTGACGGATCGCTCAGCCCTGCGAGAACGTCACGTATGTGCCGCAATGACGCGCGGTGGACGATCTCGACGTGTTCCTCTCCGTAGACATTCGCCAAGCCGCGAAGAATCCGTGCGCGCGTGCTGTTTGAACCGCGCCGGGTTTGCCGGAGGCTGATTTCGGTTAGTTACGCGGCCATGGCGTCAGTTTCCAGGGCTGCATAGAATTGGGCTTCGGCTTCCGCGGGTGGGATGTTTCCGATGGGTTCGAGCAGGCGGCGGTTGTTGAACCAGTCCACCCATTCGAGGGTCGCATATTCGACGGCCTCAAAGCTGCGCCAAGGTCCGCGTCGGTGGATGACCTCGGCCTTGAACAGGCCGTTGATCGTCTCGGCCAGCGCGTTGTCGTAACTGTCGCCCACGCTGCCGACCGAAGGTTCGATGCCTGCTTCTGCGAGGCGCTCGGTGTAGCGGATGGACAGGTATTGGGAGCCGCGGTCACTGTGATGAACCAGTCCCGTACCCTTGGCTGGCCGGCGTTCGTGGACCGCCTGTTCCAAGGCATCAAGGACGAACCCCGCATGCGCCGAGGTGCTGACACGCCAGCCGACGATCTTGCGGGCATAGGCGTCGATGACGAAAGCCACATAGGCGAACCCCTTCCAGGTTGCGACATAGGTGAAATCACTGACCCAGAGCATGTTCGGCGCGGGCACCCGGAACTGGCGGTTCACCTTGTCCAGCGGACAGGGCGCCTTCTTGTCGGGGACCGTCGTCCTGTGCGGCTTTCCCCGGATAATGCCTTGAATACCCATGACCTTCATCAGCCTCGCGACCGTGCAGCGGGCAACGTCGAAGCCCTCACGGCGAAGCTGCCGCCATATCTTCCGGACGCCATAGACCCGCCAGTTCTCTTCGAACACGCGACGAATCTCGGGGCGCAGTGCCTCATCCCGGCGCGCCCGCTCCGACCGCCGGGACGGATCGGCCCGCTTTGCCAGATGTTCGTAGTAGGTGGACGGGGCGATCGGCAGAACCGTGCAGATCGGCTCGACCCCGTGCGCATCCCGGTGCGCGTCGATGAAACCCACCATCACTTCGACCGGCGGTCGAGCTCCGCCATCGCAAAATAAGCCGACGCCTTCCGCAGGATCTCGTTGGCTTGGCGCAACTCGCGGTTCTCGCGCTCGAGCGCCTTCATCTTCTCGGCCATCTCGGTCGGCACGCCAGCGCGTCGGCCGCTGTCCACCTCGGCCTTCTTGACCCAGTCGTTCAGCGTCTGCGGCGTGCAGCCAATCTTTGCCGCAATCGACATCACCGCCTGCCAGCGCGATCCATGCTGGCCCTCATTGTCGAGAACCAAACGCACCGCTCGTTCGCGCACTTCGGGGGAAAACTTGTTCGTTGTCTTGCTCATGATGCTCCATCCTACTCAGGAGTTGGAGCCTCCGGCAAACCCGGCGCGGTTCAGTTCATCACCAGCGCCCAGGTTCTCGTGTGGTTCATTGTGTTACACAGCCTTGTGGCGATGCGCCGCCAAAGGGAAGCCGAACTTCAGGCGCGTTGATAAGAAGACGAAATAAATGGCTGTCGCCGGCGTGATCACACGTGTCTCACCATCTTGGGTGATCCTGACCCGTAGCGCAGAACCGCTGTGACGATCGCTGTCTGATTTGCGGCCACGTTTACACGATCTTCCCATAGTTCTGCCTATACCCTGTTATTGCCGCTTCCGACTAAGTGGTCCGCCAACGTGTCTCACATACGGTGTTGCTGGCACACCGACGCCTACGCAGCAATCGCGCCGGGTCTAGTCCCGTCTAAGACCTTGGTCCAAGCTGAAGCTCATCCTTATGTGTTAGCCGAGAGCAGACGCGACGTCCTGACTTCGGCTATTTCTGACTTGCTCCAGCCATTCTCGGCTGATGCACTTGACGGCGGGTTTCGATTTTGCAGCCAAAAGGCATAATTGGCGTCCGTTTGGACAGCTCACGGGGGTAGTTTCTCGGCTTCAGGTCATTTAGGTGCCGGGAGGTCGGCGGCAGCGCACTGAGATCAAGTGGGCGCAGACATCGGCGACTGATTTCCAGAGTTAACTGACAGGGAAATTCGATCTGCGTCAAAAACGTGCAGGCTACTGTTCGAAATGCCCCGTGGCGACAGAGAGGCGAATCTTGCATGTAGTGAAAAAAAGAATTACTGTCCCGCCACCTCAGCAACAGGGATTAAAAAATTGTCTGATATGAACCTTGCGGAAATGAGCTTGCAGGAGCTTAACGCCCTCGCCAGAGACGTCGAAAAGGCGATTAGAACCTATAAGGTGCGCAAGCTGAACGAGGCTCGGGCTGAGCTCGAAGCCAAGGCGCAGGAGCTGGGCGTTACGCTGGACGAGATTTTGGGCGTTAAGAGTGCTCGCAAGAGGTCTGTGGTTGCTGCCAAGTATGCGCACCCTGAGAACCCTGCGCTCACGTGGTCGGGGCGTGGCCTCGCGCCGAAATGGGTGAAGGCGCACGAAGCCCTCGGTGGCAGCAGAGACGACTTGCTGATCAAGTAACGGCGGCTTTGAGCCAAACGATACTGACGCAGTGCAAACCTGCGTCAGTACTCCTCGGACAACATCACGGTGAGCAAGCGTGCTGTGACAGCAGCATCAGCTGGGTTCGGGGAGTGCATGGTGAAGTCCAAGTCGTAGTAGTCCCATTTCCAGAACACTTGATGTTCGCCCCAGTGGAATGACCCGAAGTCATGCTCGCCATAGGGGTCGTTGTGTGGCGTGAACTGGTCGTAGTCTCTGACCTCGGCCAGTATTTTTTGAACTGCTTCATCACCAAGCTCAGCAATGCCCCGGGTGACCACCACACGACAGCCCGTAAACGTCTGCCGTGCGTGATCATTGAGCTCCCGTATGCGAACAGTGTCACAGTCAGCCATTTGAGGCCGCCCGCGCCGCGCCGGGTTTGATGCGAGGTTGTGAGCTGCTCCCCGAAAATCGGACAGTGACGCAAGCTATGATCTGACGTCTGCTGGTCTCCGAGAACGAGGAGATCAGAACATGAAGAAACGCAGGAACCATGACGCGGGGTTCAAAGCTCGCGTGGCGCTGGAGGCCGTGAAGGGCGAGCGCACGGTGTCGGAGCTGGCCGCCGAATATGGCGTGCATCCTACGATGATCCATCAGTGGAAGAAGGCTCTTCTGGAGGGCGCGGCTGACATCTTTGAGCGTGGTGGCAAGAGAGCGCCCGAGATCGACGAGGACACGGTGCGGTCGCTGCATGCAAAGATCGGGGAGCTGGCTGTGGCCAACGATTTTTTGTCCAGAAAGCTCAAGCCCTGGACCGGCAAGTGAGGCGCGGGATGATCGAGAAGAACCACCCGAGCCTGTCGGTCGGGGCGCAATGCCGCCTGCTGTCGATCGCACGGTCATCGTTCTACTACGAACTGATGGGCGAGACGGCGATGAACCTCGACCTCATGGTGGTGATCGACAAGCAGTTCCTCGAAACGCCGTTTTACGGCGTCCAGCAGATGACGTGGCACCTGCGGAACGAGGGGTATGTTGTGAACTACAAGCGCATTCGTCGACTGATGCGGCTCATGCGCTTGATGCCGATTTACCAGTCGCCCGATACCAGCAGGCCCGCGAAGGGGCACAAGACCTACCCTTATCTGCTCGGCGGTCTGCGTGTGGAGCGGCCCAATCAGGTCTGGTGTGCCGACATCACCTACATCCCGATGCGCCGCGGATTCCTCTATCTGGTCGCCATCATGGACTGGTATACCCGGAAGGTCTTGGCCTGGCGGATATCGAACACGCTGGAAGCCGACTTCTGCGTGGAGGCTTTGAACGAGGCGATCCACAAGTTCGGCCCGCCCGAGATCATGAACACCGATCAAGGGTCGCAGTTCACGTCCTTCGCCTGGACCGACCGGCTGAAAAGGGTCGGCACCCGGATCTCGATGGATGGCAAAGGACGCTGCATCGACAACATCTTCATCGAGCGGCTGTGGCGGTCCTTGAAGTATGAATGCGTCTATCTGCACGCCTGGGAAACGGGGTCGCAGGCTCGGGTCGGCATCGGGCGCTGGATCACCTTCTACAACCACCAACGCCCTCACACTGCCCATGGCGGACAGCCGCCCGCCGTGGCCTACTTTAACCGCATTGAAACCGATCAGCAGGTGCAGGCAGTAGCTTAATCAACCCGGGAATCTGTCCAAGAGTTGGGGAGTAGCTCAGTTGTCGCTGAGACGCAGTGAGCAGTGCAGCGTCCAAGTCACCGGCTGATGCTGCTGCCAAGAACACATCCAGCACAGCTCCCACGTCATTGAGCGTCTTCACGAACACAGCGTTGTTGGTGCCATCTGCCGCGATTACCCGCGCCCCATAGCGGCACTGCACATACCAACCGCCGTCTTGAGCAAAGAACCACGGGCGCACTCGTCGATGTGTTTTGACCAAGACCCGCTCGCCCAGCTCGTTGTTCATCCATTTTGATTTCTCAACACGATGGTCTTCGCCTTTAAGTGCTGCAGCAAAGACCAGCTTTTGTTCCTTGAGCCCTGCCACGAGTTTGTCACGGCGATCAATTACAGGATCACGTGTTGTGGTTCTGATCACGGATTTGAAGTTCAGTTTTGCCAGTGCGGTCATTTGCCCGATGCTCCTTCCATATACACCTATAACACGAATATGTGGTCATAAGTTCGCATGCGCGACCGAAAAGACAGGTGTTGTGGCAGATAATGGCAGCACGGAAGAGAGCCGACGCAACGCTCACAAAAAAAGCGTCTAACGGTATCAACCGCTGACGCTGTGTGCTTGTATATGTGATGTGCTCTATTCTGTGTTTTTCAAACAAGAGGTTCTGTTTCTGTGTTGCTCGCTGAGCTCTGCTTCGTTAATCGTTGTGTGTAATTTGTTTTGATCAAGTTGTGTTTGATGTTCTATCACCTGTTATCAATTGCTTGATGTTTTTTGTTTGATCATTTGCTCTGTTTGAACAGTCTTTGTTCTGTTGTTTTTTATTTGTTGCTCAAGTCTATGCTCTGTTATTTGGAGTATTGTGTTTGAACAGTCTTTGTTCTGTTTGATGTCACTGAACAAGGATGTGCCAAGAAATTCATCTACGACATGATCCAGTTCAAACACAGCTGATCTTGACGGGGGCATAGCCACTCGCGTCCCTGTCAGCTGCTATGTGTGTATCGGCTCTGCTGATCTCTCAGCGCTGCTGTGGCTGCTGTGATCCAAGCCGAACTCGCTGCTTTATTTATGCGCAGCGCCTGCTTTTCACCCTCGTACGCTGCCATGTCCGCGCTGCTGGTCTTGGCCCAGCTGATGTCGTCCAACCGCGTGGCGCTGCCCATGCGCCAATATTCGCGTGTCACGTAGTTTACGGCGCTTGCACGACTGATCACCGGCAAGATCCAGTTCTTGGCCAAGGGTGCAGTCTGTGGATGGTGCTGTGCCCAAATCGCGTTGAACACACAGCAGACGTGCTCAGTGTCGGCGATGGGCGACTTGAGCACAAAGTGGATGTGGAAGTTCTCGCTGTCTGAGCCTTCATGTGCAAAGCACCAGCGTGGCACACGAACACCTTGTCGCTCAGCAGCATGGCCAAAGAACACACGGTCCACGCGGTTCCAGAATGATCTGAGAAGTTTGTGGGCTGTGTCGCGCCCGATGCGTCTGCCGTCAACAAACTTGAGCGTACCGAACACGTCCCAGTCCTGTTCAAGCAGGTAATCCATCAGTTCTTGTCGTTCTCGTCGCCAATCCGCCATCGCAGTCCTTTCCCGTATATTTATCAACGGGGCAGGGGATCGGTCGCAAATATGGTGAGTTTTGTGTGGTGGAAGTGGTGGGCGATTTTGTGTTTCCACAGCATCCACCGACACTGTGTCACCGACTATGTTCAGGACACAGTGTTGCAAGTGTTTTGGGGCAACCATGTTGGGAACAAAAAAAGCCGCCAGCACGAATGCTGACGGCGATGTTTTGTCTGTGATGTAGGTCAGAGATCAAAGTCCCTGTCGCGCTCTGGATCAGGCAATCCGGCACGTTCACACAAATAACGACGCTGTTGCGCGGGTTCCAAACGATCCCAGTGTTGCCGAAACCCAGCATATTCAGCGTCTGACAACTTCGCCAATGCTGTGCTCTCAACGGCTTGCTCTAATTCGTGATCCGCCAAGTCGCGCAGTAGCGGTAAAGGGTTGAAGCTGTCACACCAGTCTTGAAGGTCATCAATTTGCTCCTGACGCTGCAGTGCTTTCACGACGCGAGGGGTGATCAATTGATCAACGTTAAACAGACCCAGTACTGTATCCATGTACATGGTGATATTCTCCTATTGCGATGTGAGGAAGGTGGGGATGTGTCGCCGTTCGATGATGGCGACACAGATTTCTAGTCTGCCAACAGAATTTTCACGGCTAGAGGTATCCGTAAATCTGCATTTACCTTTTCCCATATACGCTTGAAGGCATTAGCCTTCGCTTCAGGCAGGTGCTGATCAGCTTTCTGCAAGATTAACTCGTCAAATATGTCACTTGGATCAGTAACAGCTGTGATATCGAGATCGAAAATGGCAGCGCAGACTTGCAGGTCGTCCCAAGCATTCATCTTCTCGAGTACTGATATTAACTCCTCATCGACCAAATCGAGTAGATAGATCAATTCAAATTCAAGCTGTTCACTCATTTGCCGCTCCCGTTGATGGTTTGCGCACATGGCTGCGTCGGGGGTGTTGTGACCTGCGTCATGAAGCGCTTAAGGCGGAAAACAAGGTCTTCCATCCAATCGTCCAGCTTGCGTCCGCTGCCTTCAAATCCCTTGAGCAATCCTGCTGCTTGAGCGGCGGTGATGGGAATGCTCTCAGCTTCCATCACTGACACCACACGTGGCACCCATTGTTCAACACTTGGATATTCCACAAATAGGGGCCGAAAGCGGTCTTTAAGCGGTCCATCAATCAAGTGCAGATTGTTGGTGGTGGCGATGATTGTGCCGATTTCGCACTGGTCTATGAATGCCCGCAACTTGTGCTGCATAGGCAGGGTAAACTGGTCCAACTCATCGAACACTGAGCAGCCCATGTCTGACCCCATTGAATGCTGCAGGTTCCACTGCTTCAGCGCAGGTTCAAAACTGTCATACTTGGCCTGATAGGCTGCAGCGTTCCATGGATCACCAAGTCCTGCCTGCCAGTTCACACCCATGCGCTCTTTGAGAACGAGTTGTGCTGATACTGATTTGCCAGTGCCTTTGGGCCCGTACAGCAGCAAGTGTTTGTCGCGTTGATTGTTGGCGTATTCGTTTAGCGTCTGCTTTACGTCCACGTCTGCGAAGATCACGTCGTTGAGCGTTTGCGGGCGGTGCTTCTTGTCGAACTTCATCTGAGTTCCTTTCAATAAAAATGATGGGTGGTGAGCAGGCAGCTGAACTGCTGCCTGCTGTATTGTGAGGGATTAGGCGGGCGCTTGTTCCGTCACGGGCACGTTGATCTGCACTTGAGGCTGGAAGCTGGTGGACATCAGTTCCTGCGCCAGCCGTTCAGCATTCTCAGCCCGCTGCTCAGCGTCGTGCTTGGTGACAGTTTGCTCAGCAGTCTGCGCCGCCCGCTCTTTCAGTGCCTTGCCCGCAATCACCAGTACGGTATTCACCACAGCTTGGTTGTTGGTGCCGAAGACGATTGAGCCCGTGCCGTCCTCGTTCTTGCGCACCAGCGCCAAGCTGTAGCGAGCACCATCTGCGGGCTGCAGCTCATCTGCCATTGCGACAGGGGCTACTGCGCTTTGGTTCACCAGTGCTGCTTCGGCATAGTCACGAGCACGTTTGGCCTTCTGTGCGTCCGTTTCGCCGTCCTTGTCTTGCCGACGCAGCTCATCGATGCCGTGCTTGTCGCTGATGAACTGGGGCAGCTGTTCGCCGGTGATGCCCGCTTCCGATGCGACGGTGAGAACGCGAGCGTAGGTGTATGCGCGGTTGGCAATCTTTGCTTCCCGGCCCTTGCCCACGAACACGAGCCGCACAATCTTCAGCGCCAAGCTGGTGCTGCTGTTGTAGCCAATGCCGTGCTGATCCAGCAGATCGGTCACTGCGCGGCTCAGCTCCACGCTCCTGCGCACTTTGATGAACAGGTCCAGCGTGCTGCCCAGCAGTGCATACAGTTCAGCGTTGCTGGCAGCGTAAGTGCCCGCTTCCCATGCTTTGCGCTGCGCAATCAGCGCATCAACTGCGTTGCTGAGCTGGAACTTGGGGTTGTTGGTGTCGTTATTGGTCATGTCTTTTTCCTTTCTGTTGAGACAAATCCGTTGTTTCGATGAACAACACCCTGACTGTAGGAGATGATTCGTGTTAACGATCCTGGGCGGCTTCAGGTTTGTTGAAGGTTGTTAACGGATGGCGCGATTTTTTCACTCTCAGTGGCCCACGTTCGGCAGCTACAAAGCGCCGGACGCCGAAAAGGTTGAGGCGAGCCCCTATTATTGGTGGTGGTATGCGCTGACGCTGAATGACGAGTACGCCCAGCTGTGTGAGCGTATGGGAAATGGCGCTGCTGCTCAGCCAAGAGGCCCGTCAGCGAGACAGATGCGAGCCGTGTATGACGACTTCGGCGACGTGAGATATGACGGCAATCGCTATGTGGCGTTCTGCCAGTGGTGGCGAGGAAAGGTGCACACAGGCGAAGAGCGTGGCGTGTATCTGTTCGCTGAACCACCCCACACTGCTTCTGTGCGTCACATCACCAATGCCGATGCCGCCGTTGCCGTGCTGGAGGAACAGGACACCATATTGGTTGCGATCAACGTGACCCGCCAAATCAAACACATTGACGGCAAGCTGGAGCGCATTCTGCGCAAACACATGGGCGACATCAAAAAGGGGCGACAGGTGCGCGACCCCAAGTTCAGCCAAGCTCGCTATAGCCTCAGCAAAACCATCCAAATACCCACGCTGCGCAAGATGTTTTCTGTGTATGCTGCTCGTGCTGCGGCGGAGGCAGCGGGCGGGAAAATCTCAAATGAAACTGTAGCTGAGCAGGTACAGCTTGAATACCGGGAGCGGGAAAAAGACGAGGCTGCACTGACCCCCGCTCAGCGCCGCCGAATAATCAGCGCGATTGTGTCCCGTCACATGAAAGACGCCAAACACATGATCGCTGCTGTGGGCGAGGGTCGGTTTCCCCGCTAGCGGTTACATGTACAAGGTCGGAAACCACTGTGTCCCCAACACTGTGTTCGCAACAAAATGGGGTAACATAGTGCGTCGAACACAGAACCTGTGACGCTGTGGTAACAGAAAACACGGGACGCTGTGGGAACAGAAAACCTACGTCACTTTGGTAACAAGAAAACTGCTGGTCAGCGTAGCACGGGCCACTTCTCATAGCGGTGACAGGTTGCTGACGCTGGTGTTTCTGCGTGGTTGTGTCCTCCCCCCATGCATTCGCCCTTTGTCGTGGGAGATTGTGTGCTCACAAAAGCTCTGGTCGGGTCTGTGCTGCGCACGCCCGCCCATCGCACACAGGTGGCGCACAGCTTCATCTTGGGTGAGTACTTTGGCATCGTCCACCTCCTGTATCACAATGCTACGCTCGGGTCCGTGTGCTCTGCAACCAAAGATCGGCTAAATATCTGTGAAGAAACGATATTTAAGGAGATCAGATGAGCGTAAAACTGTTGGAACACATGAGAGATGAGCTGATTGTCTGTGGGGCCGTGCGGAACACGCCCGAGTTTTGCAGGGCGTGGCTTGGGCGCAGCGAGGGGTATATTCGAACGCTGCGCAATCACGGCACGGGACCTAGCGTGGAGACGCTGGCTATCTGCTCGCATAAGCTTGGTCATTACGCGACCCGGTTTAGGCACAGCAGCGTGACCGAACATCACGTGTTGGCTGAGAAGTTCGAGCGGCTGCAGGGCTTGTGTGACCAAGCCATTGCCCGTCACGCTGAAGCTGTGTGGCGCGATCCTGCAAGGATGACCGCGTGATGTTCTGTCCGAAATGGGTCCTGCAGGGTGAAATTTCTGCGCTGCGGAAAATGGCAGTGAAGTACTTATCGTTTCTGCCAGGCCTTTTTGCATCACCCTATCACAGCAGGTCTGGGCTATGCTCGTAAGTGAAGTGGTCGGGGAGGCTGTGTGGCGGCATCATCCAAAGCCAAAGCCTTTGCCTATCCCAAAGAAGTCCAAGCCGACAAAGCGGGCTGAGCGTGAAAGGCGCCGCAAACCGCGTCCGTTCAACGAACCCAAGCCTGACAATCTCAGCTGATGGTGTCTGTCGCACGCTGTGCGGGCCCTGTATGCGTTAGCTGGCGGTCGTCGCTGGTCCATGTAGCTGCGCACGTGGGTTGACGCTGTACGCTGTGTTTGTGCAGGCTCCTTCACGTTTGAACAGATTTTATCAAGTTGCGAAAATCCGTTGACTGAACGATTGGCTGGCATAGCACCAATGGTGTAAACTGCCTGTAACAGAATGGCCTTAATGGCGGTTTCAACGCAGGAGGGGTAAAGCGAATTTCGGTTGGCGTTACTTGCAATAAAGGTTTTTTGTCCTGCACACAGTCGCAAACACTGTGTTCAACACAGCATTCTCACGCCGTTCACCAGCAAATTGCCAAAAACACACTTTTACGCACACCAAAAATATGCCACGCTAAGTCATAGTAATCGAACAGAAATCTACTGCCATCTGCATTGAAAATCCTCGTGTCGGTGGTTCGATTCCGCCCCCGGGCACCACTTTTATAAAGAAAAAAGTGACTTTCGGCCAATCAGGCATCCCGCCGTGGGTGTGCATTCTAGCGTGGGTAGCACTTGGGTAGCATGTTGGACCCATTGCCGACTTGCGCGGCTGGTCCAGCGTTGCGGTGTCGCGTAAACAGTTAGCTTCCGTCTAAACCGATCCATCGGGAAACGGCATGGTCTGCGAACCCTTCATCCGACTACATCGGGTTCGATCTGGTGATCGCCGACAATCTGCCAGAGCCAAGCGTCCTGTTGGACGACCGGGGCTATGATGCTGACAGCACTCGGAAAAACATGGCGGCGCGGAATGTGTTGACCCAAATCCCCATGCGCAAATCCCGCAAGATGCCCGTCGGAATCGATCATTCCCTGTATTCCTTGAGGAACTTGGTCGAGTGGTGCTTCAATAAACAGAAGAACGCTCGCCGCGTCGCAACCCGCTGCGACAGAACTCCCGAAAGCTTCCTTGGCTTCATAGACATCACATCCATCCGCCTCTGGATCCGCCTTCTGTCAACTTGACCTAGTCATCCCTAAAAAACACCCCTAAAAATTTTCATTGATTGGCTACAGCAGCCGAATAGCTATCGGACGATCCTGATAGATCGGACCTTAGGACGTCGAAACGCATGAAAAAATTTGCACAAGCCACCGTCATTGCTGCGAGCTTTTTGGTAATTGCAGGCCAAGCGCAAGCGAACGATGACTTGATAAAAGGCCTCATAGGCGGAATGATTGGCGCAGCTATTGTGAATAGTGGCCAATCTCAGAATTCCACCAGTCGTAGTTCGGCAAGTCAATCATCCGTGTCATCCGCTCAGAGAGATGCAAACCGACGCGTCCAAAGCGCACTGAATTATTTTGGTTTCCCGGCGGGTACTCCCGACGGCGCTTTGGGCAGTCGTTCGAGATCAGCCATCTCGTCGTACCAAGCATGTTTAGGATACCCCATAACCGGTCAGCTTACACCATTCGAGCAAGATTTCCTTTTAAATTCTCACAACCGAGGCCAAGCGGCAGGTCAACAGACCTTCATTGCTGTGGCGCAGTTTCCAAATGGGTACTGTGGACTACTGCAGGCATACCGCGATGAAATGGTTCGCCCAACCCCTGTTCCGGGCGCGAACGTCACATTACCACAATTCGTGGCAGCTCCCACAGTCATAACGGCGCCCACCGCAGTGACGACCAATGTTTCGATAGCTGCAAATGAAATTGAGATATCGGCGCTCCAAGAAGAGGTAGATCGTGTTGCGGAGCAGATTGCGCTTCTTACTGAGGTCCTAAAGTATCAAGAGTCACAAGATACTACCCCGGTGCGCACAACTAAAATCGAGGTTGTCAGATCACGCATTGAGTATTTTGACAAACAGGTAAACGAAATCACTGAAGCTGCCCAAAATCGTTATCAGACGCCAATAAGACCTGTAAATGCCAACCTTGGCACTACAGCGTTGCGTGCATCGGAGATTTTTCCGAAAGTTCCTTATTACATCCCAGGCACTGATCAAATCGGAGAGTTTTGGGTTGAGCCAAGAATCACTGACGAGGGTTACCTTGTCTATATATTCAATTTCTTGGACCCCGATGCCGAACTTGCAAGCGTTGTCGAACGCATTCAGCTGTCACCCGAGGAAATAGAAATAACCGTTGGTGGGCTAAGCAAGGTCAATGAATGGGCCGAAGTGGCGCAGCAACGGAACATTCGAAAGCGATTTGAAAAGTCGGCCGTATGCTTTCCGACAAGCGACTGTGCGGAGAAAGTTGCAGGCAACTCTTCAACCGAAATTGTGTTCTTAACTTATGAAGACGGAAGCACAGCTGGTCAGTTTAAACGAAACAAGGGCCGTAGTTCTTCAACATACAATATATCCAACGAATCGGGATTGCTGTTATCGGCATATCTCGAATTCATGGTTGACGTCGGAAGTAAGGAATTTGAAGCTTCGACCATGACAGACGAGGATCTTTCGGAGATTTTCGAGTGATGAGACTGCATTCATTTCTAGTGATCGTATCTCTTTGCGTGCCAACTTTTGGTGCTGCCCAGCAGTCTGCTAGCATGACCCAATTCACGATAGCGAAGTCGCAGGTTTCTGATTTTGCTTCTGAATTAGGTTCTTATGATGCATGTCTTGATTTGGTTAGTGACATTCGTGAAAATGGAATAGTATCAGATTATGCAGCGACCCTAAAAGTACTCTATCAGGGCGCGGTCGCAACGCAGAAAATAAGGCTGACGTTTTTAGAGAAGCTTGAACGGGCGGGCTACAGCTTTGAGCAGATGTTTATGCTGGATGATCTCCTGACGTCTGAATTCAATGCCTCAAAAGGCTCAGCCACAAGGCGCCTCGAAGCCTACGATCGCGATTATATTCTGGTCACATGCTCGCAGGTAAGAACACTGCCCGCTGGGTACTAAGGAACTTGTGAATACCCCTGCCATCTAACTGGTTTCGTGATCAGTTAGTCTGTATGGCTGGCGAGGTGTTGATTGTTCCGTCGCTACAGTGGCCTAATTTTGCACCGCCGTTCCCATGCTGACAGGATCAACGGAAGTTTGACACCGTCTTTGCCCATGCTGGGCGCACTGAAGCACCCCATGCTGCATGGGCTTCTGAGTCACGCAGCACGGCCACGATCCCCATGCCCGGCCGGAAGCATCTTGCAAAACCATTCGGACCTGCGGGCATTCTTTTGATTTTTTGGCTTCTCATGCTGTCGGGATGCAGAGACGGTCAGCCGTAGTCATGGGGCTCCCCGGAATGTGTCGCGTATTGCTTGCGAGCGCTATGATCGCCTTCATGTCCGTCGTTCCGGCATACGCAATGCAAATCTTTGTAAAGACGCTGGCGGGTGAGACGATAACCCTAGATGTTGAGCCTTCGGACACCATCGAGAATGTAAAGGCCAAGCTTCAGGACAAGGAAGGCGTTCCACCAGATCAGCAGAGATTGATTTTTGCAGGCAGGCAGCTGGAAGAAGGAAAAGCGCTGTCCGACTACAATATCCAGAAGGAAAGCACTCTGCATCTGGTCCTGCGTATGGCAGCAAGCGCCAGTGGTATCACCGATGTAAATGCTGCGACACATCTGATATCCGTTACAGACGCCGTCGGGACAAGGGTGCGGTTGCACCTTGGCTCGATACTTTCTGCCAGTTCTGTAACGTTTTCCAGCTCAGGTGCCGAGCGGGATGGGAATGTCCGGGCGAGCTCCTCCGCGCTGCGGCTGTCTGGGAACGACGACGGCGATGGTGGCAACCTTCCCTTGGGTGCGGATACCAGCATTGGCAGTGATGCGATTGCCGGTTTCTATCTTGGATACGCCTGGTCAAAGTTGCTGGAGAACGGGCAAGACAGTGCTGCGCGAGCCCCTGCGGTCGGGGCCTACGTCGGTGTGAACCTCACGGAACGCTATGTTTTGGATTTTCATTTCGGGCATGCCAGGCCGAGTTCACTGTGAATGGATCAGACTTCCAAAGTAACCGAATGATGGGATCAGTCAGCCTGACCGGCTCTTGGGAAACAGGGTCGATTGTCTTGTTGCCCGGCATCAGGGTCAGTGGAGACGATGAAAGTGTCCCCGCACATTCTGAAGGCACGGCTGCGTTTGACGTCAACAATCGACGGTTTTGGTCGTCTGATGTCAATGTTCGTGCAGAAGCGAAAAGAGATCTCGGCTACCCTGACCTGCGTCCGTACGCAGAGGTTTCATTTGGTCGATCTGGCCTAAGCTCTGACATCGACGGGAAGCAATCCTTTGGCAGCAGCGGGGGGGCGCTGTGTTTGACAGGTTCGCTTGGCTCTGGGGCTCTTTCTGTCGAACTTTCAGGAGGCGATGTACTCGAGGACACCCGCGACGGCCGGGTTTCCGCCAGCTATTCAATCAGTTTTTGACTTTACTAACAGGGACAAGGATCAATGTGAAAGCAGCGGGCCGACCAACGCTTTGGCCGACGCTGCGACTGGCGGATCAAAGAGGGTCTCAAAGCCACCACTTCCGATCCAGCGAAGAGCTGGATACGACGCTGCAGCGCTGTGTCTGGCTCTGCAACCGGCAGTTCCCGCAATCAGCCCCGGGGAAGGTCGTCCTTGCCGGCGATAAGGGACTGCCACAGGCTGAAGCCTGGGCTGTTCAGGAAGCAGCCGCAGTCTCTTCCGGAACGGGAAAGCCGGCACGCAAAGAACTAGAAAAAAGGCAGTATGAAATATGTGGTGGATGCCCAATTGAATCTGTCAAGCAATCTGATCCCCCGCTCCTTTGCGATCGCCCGCCCCTTCGTGCCGCTCGCCAGCGCCGGCCGCATCGCTTCACGCCGAAACTCCGGTGGCGGTCTGTGTCCGAGGCTCATGGAACACCTCTTCGGTCCCCAGCGGGTGCGTTCCACTTTCTCCAGGCATGTCCAAGTCGCCCTTGCACGCGACGAAGGACTGACACAGTCTCAAGCCGCAGCTGTTCGGGACGCAGCGGTTCAACCTTCCGGGATGCGACTGCTAGATGGGCGTTTATGCAGCCCGCCAATGCAGATCGCTTGATCTGAAAAACACCGACCAAGGAATACTGGCCAATGGCAATTCAAACATCAAAATTCAAGCTTGCGTTTGCAGCAATGGTTATGTGGAGCGGCGCGGGCCATGCTGAAACCAGCTACCCGCCTGTCGAAGTGCTGCTTCAGTCTGAGACGACAATCATTGGTCAGCCGATTGTGTACCCGAGAGGACAGGCGCAGATCACTGTCGCCATTGTCACAATGGAGCAAGGGCAAGTCACCGGCTGGCACCGACATGAGGCGCCGCTGGCTGCACACATGTTGGAGGGCGAGTTGACAGTTGACTACGGGGCGGATGGCAAGCGTGTCTACCGCGCGGGCGACACGCTGATCGAGGCTTTGGGATCTCGCCACAACGGTGAAAACACCGGTGCTGGCATTGCTAGAATACTGGTCGTGTTTGCCGGAGCGGTTGGAACGCCCAATACGGTCTCCGAATGAAGGGCACGGGCCGCCTGCCGGTCGCCCCGATCTGCCGCGTCAGGCTGGCAAATCCTTCTGCCCCTCAGGGGCGGCCAGAACGGGTTCGGGCGCCGGGGTCTCGTCCGCGATCATGCGTGCGGCAGCGAAGGCGGCATCGCGATAGGGCATCAGCACAAGATCAGCCTGTTGCGCCTTCAGCTGATCGACCGTGATGTCGCGAAACGCAGCAACGGCGATCTTTCCGTCGAAGCCCAGATCGCGCACCGATTTCAAGAGGGTGAGACGCGGGTCGTTATGGGTCAGGCCCGTGCTGTGTTCTGGCACGGCCATGACAAGCCAGTCTGCCCGGGAAATCGGCAGATGGGCCAGAAACTCCGGATCGGTTGCATCACCAAAGATCACGTCATAGCCTTGCGCCCTCGCATGGCGGACCGCTTCGGGGCTGAAATCCACGCCGAGGATGCGCTTGCCGCTGTCGCGCAGCGCCGAGGCGATGCCAAGACCGTAGCGCCCGAGGCCGAACAGGATCACCTCATACGGCTTGCCGATGTCAGAGCGGCCGTCGTCTTCGGCTTTCGGATGCCTGCGTTCGAAGATGCCCAGCACCGGTTCGAAGACGGTGTAGAGCTGGTGCGAATAGGTGATCATGTAGGTCGACGCGGCAATCGTGACGAGACCCACAAGCGTGACGAGACCCAGCGCCTCGTCGGCCACATGCCCGATCGTGACGCCCATGGCCATGAAGATCAGGGAAAACTCACTGATCTGCGCCACGGTCAGCCCGGCAAGAAAGCCGGTGCGCTTGCGGTAGCCCATCGCTCCCATGATGGCGAGAACGATAAGCGGGTTGCCGATCAACACGAAGAGCGCCAGCACGATTGCCGACCAGACGTTTGCCCCCAGAACCGACAGATCGAGCGAGGCCCCCAACGCGATGAAAAAGAACAGCAGCAGGAAATCGCGCAGGGACGCAAGCCGCGCTGCGATCGCTTCGCGGAAGGGCGTGGAGGCGAGCGAGACTCCGGCCAGCAGCCCGCCCAGTTCCTTGCCGAAGCCCAGATAATGGCCGATCGCGGCAAGCAGCGCTGCCCAGCCGATGGCGAAGGACACAAGGAGTTCGGGCGCCTGCGACAGGCGGGTGACCAGCGGATTGGCGATGAAGCGGATGAAAATCACGACGAAGGCCAGCATGGCCACGCCGTAGCCCAGAACCTGCAGAACCTCGGTCAGCGCGTTCTCGCCCTCGGCGGCGGCCCCGCCCACGCCGATGGCGGACAGCGCGATCATGGCGACCACAACGACGATGTCCTGCACGATCAGAAAGCCCAGCGCGATCTGTCCATGCAGCGAGTCGATCTCGCGTTTGTCCGACAAGAGCTTCACGATGATGATGGTCGACGAGAAGGTCAGTGCGATCGCGACATAGGTTGCCGTGAGCGGATCGAGCCCCAGCGCCAGCGCGATGAGAAAGCCGAATACCGTGGTGAAGGCAACCTGCCCGAGGCCCGTCACAAGGGAAACTGGCCCGAGTGTGCGCACCAGATTGAAATCGAGCTTCAACCCCACGAGGAAAAGCAAGATCGCGATGCCGAGTTCCGCCAGAAGGTCGATCTGTTGATCCGACCGCGCGATGTCGAGCACTGACGGACCCGCAAGCATGCCCACGGCGATGAAGCTGACGATCAGCGGTTGACGCAGCAGCAAACCGACGAAACCGACCCCCGCTGCAAGAACAAGAAGGGCCGCGATTTCGTAGAAGATGTTTCCTTCAAGTGCCGTGATCATCTCACTCCCCCGCTTCGCCCCGTGTGGTCGGCGCACGCGTCGCATGCGCGTCTACAAAGACCTTGAGCTCCGGCTCTGCCTCTTGGAATTCGCGGCCCAGTTTCACGGCCTGCAGGTCCAGCCGACCGATCCACCCGCACGCGGTCTGTTCCCGGATTTTCGGAAGACCTGCGATCACCTGTGTGGTCAGAAACGGCTTGCTCAGCATGCGGGCCCCGGGATCGCGGATTATGGTGTCGCGATCCAGTCTCAACCTGCGCCAACAACGGTGAAAAGCTGTCAGATGGTCGCGACAGCTATCAACAGCGACAGACAGGGCATCGAGCATCGACTGCGACACTTGGCCGGTCCGAAAGACCGGGCAACCGGCGCGATGTCGGAAAGACTTCGTGCCGACGGAGCAGGGGGCTCACCGTCAGCATCATCGACAGCGGCCAACATTGCCGCAGCAGAACCAGAGGAAACTGTTCCTGCGATCGACCCGACGAGCAGGCGCAGTCTTCCGAGCGCTTCGTCCCGCGCGACCGGAACGGCAGTCGAGAGCGCAGCCGCAAAGAGAAAGTCGCCCGACCGGAGCTCTCGCAGGCAGAGACGCAGTCGGGCGGGGTGACGGTTTCAAAGCGGGACACTTGTTCGTTGCGACGGACCGTCGCACGGCGCGTGGGGTTCCGGTGTTCAGTGACCATGTCACCGTCGCTCCGGTGCCTGCGATGGCACTGTCCGGACAGATCAATCCGGAGATTCGTCATGCAGACACGCACAAACCGTCCCGCCGACACCTGGTTGCCACTCTATTTCCTGGCCTCGCTCGGGGCCGGGGGTCTGGCGGTGACCTTCTTCATGTTCCTGATGTTCTGGGTGCCCCATCCCGGCCAGCCGGTTCCGGTGTTCGAAGACATCATGGCCGCCTTTGCCACGGGCGGCCTTGCACTGCAGGCGGCCATCGTGATCGCGGTCACCGGGATCGCTGGCTTCGCCATCCTGAACGTCCGGCTTCTGGTCTGGAACCTATATCAGCTTTCGGCATTCCGTAGGACTGAAGCCTATGCGAAGCTTGTCACCACCAATGGCGAAACCCAGCTTCTGGCGATGCCGCTGGCGCTGGCCATGACCGTCAATGTGGGCTTTATCCTGGGCCTCGTCTTCGTGCCCGGGCTTTGGAGCGTGGTCGAGTACCTTTTCCCCATGGCCATGATCGCCTTCGCGCTGATCGCCGGGGTTGCCTTCGCCCGGATCGGGAAATTCCTCGGCCGCGTGCTGAGCGACGGCGGCGTATTCGACGTGACCGCCAACAATTCCTTCGCGCAGCTTCTGCCTGCCTTCGCGCTGTCCATGACCGCGGTCGGGATGTCCGCCCCCGCCGCACTTAGCGGGGTACCGCTGACCGTCGGGGTCGCGCTGGTGCTGTCGGTCATGCTGGGGACAATCGCCGCGCTTTACGCGCTGGTCGCCGCCATCGTCGCGTTCAACTCGATGCTGCATTACGGCACCGCGCGGGAAAGCGCACCGACGCTGATGATCGTCGTGCCGATCCTGACCATTCTGGGCATCATGATCATGCGGCAGGACCACGGGCTGCACACGACATTCGGCGCCCATGCCGGCACTGCGGACAACCTGCTGCTGACGACGCCGATTCTGGCTGTGCAGGCCGTCTTTCTGGCGTTGGGCCTGCTGGTGCTGCGGCGGCAGGGCTATGCCGACGCTTACCTGCGCGGTGACGGCAATTCTGCCGGCTCCTATGCGCTGGTCTGCCCGGGTGTGGCGCTGAATGTGATGCTGCACTTCTGGATCAACAAGGGCCTCGTCGGTGCCGGGATCATCGCCAAGTTCGGCATGGCCTACTGGACGCTGAGCGCGGTCGCGATCGCAGCGCAGATCGCCATGATCACGCTCGTTCTGGTTCTGAACCGCCGCCACTTTGCCCGTCGCGCATCGGGCGCGGCGGTGCCTGCGGAATGACCATGCAAAGGCACGGTCGAAATCGAGGAGGAAACAGAATGGACAGAAGACAGTTCCTGGCAGCCGCCCTTGCGGGCGGCGCGGCCACCGCGCTGGTTCCGGCCCGGGGTAACGCCCGGGCCGCACCGGTGACCACAACGGCGCGCATCGTGATCATCGGGGCGGGTGCCGCCGGCACCGCGCTGGCCAACCGGCTGATGGAGCGGCTTGATGGCGCGCAGATCACCCTGATCGATCCCCGGCGTGAACATCTCTATCAGCCCGGCCTGTCGCTTGTGGCGGCGGGGCTCAAGCCCGCCTCCTACGTCGTGTCCGACACTGCGCGCTGGCTGCCCGAAGGCGTTACATGGCTGCAGGACTACGTCGCGGCCGTCGATCCCGAAACCCGCAAGGTGACGACCGCAGGCGGCACCGTCCTTGACTATGACCGCCTTGTGGTGGCACCGGGCCTCATCCTCGACCACGATGCCATCGAAGGCTTCAGCCTCGACATGGTGGGCGAAAACGGGATTGGCGCGCTTTATGCCGGACCCGACTACGCCGCCCGCACCTGGGCGGCGGCGAGCCGGTTCATCGAGACCGGCGGCACCGCGCTCTTCACCCGCCCGGCGACCGAGATGAAATGCGCGGGCGCGCCGCTCAAGCATGCCTTCCTGATCGACGACATCGCGCGCCGGGCCGGGCAGGAGGGTGCCGTCAACATGGTCTATACGGCGCCGCAGGCCACTCTCTTCGGCGTCCCCATTGTGTCCGAGAAGGTGCGCATGCTGTTCGAGGACCGCGGCATCGACACGATGATGAAACGCACGCTGACCGCAATCGACGCGGGTGCCAAGCGTGCGACCTTCGCCACCGAAGCCGGGGCCGAAGAGATCGATTACGACTATATCCACGTGATCCCGCCGCAGCGCGCGCCCGATTTCGTGCGCCAGTCGGGCCTGTCCTGGGCCGACAAGTGGACCGACCAGGGCTGGGTCGAGGCTGACATGGCCACCCTGCGCCACCTGCGCTATCCCGACATCTTCGCGCTGGGCGATGTCGCGGGTGTGCCCAAGGGCAAGACCGCCGCATCGGTCAAGTGGCAGGTGCCGGTGGTCGAGGATCATCTTGTCGCCTCGCTCGAAGGCCGCGACGGGACCAAAGCCTATGACGGATATACCTCGTGCCCGCTGATCACGCGGGTTGGCAGCGCGATGCTGGTGGAATTCGATTATCACAACAATCTCGTGCCGTCGTTCCCCGGGGTGATCGCCCCGCTCGAGGAACTCTGGATCAGCTGGCTGATGAAGGAGGTGGCGCTCAAGGCCACCTACAACGCCATGCTGCGCGGCAAGGCCTGAGAGGAGGACCCGACATGCAGGACCTGACATTCGAAACCCTGATTGCCGTTTTTGAGGAAATGTTCGGCCGGGGCCTGTTCTGGCTGATGGTGGCGGCGGCGGTGATCGTGACGCTAGGCTATGCCTATGTCCTGATCCGCGACCGCGAGGTGAGCTGGCGCAAGTTTCTTTTCGCGCAGCTGTCCATGCCGGTGGGCGCGGTGCTGGCGGTGTGGTTTGTCATGGCCGTGACCCGGTCGCGGCTGGCCGATATCGGCGGGCCGATCGACGTCATCGTGATGCTGGGCATCGCGGCGGCGGGGGCCGTGGGCATGGCGATCCTTGTCTACACGGCCGAGTCGCTGCTGGGCACCAGACGCACCAAGGGCTAGGATGTGGTCCGGACCACTTCGGGAAGCTGACAACATGACCGCGACCGACAGCGCAGGCGAGTCTTGGCTCGCCCATTTCCCGATCACCTTCTTCGGGGTGACGATGGGCGTCTTCGGGCTGGCGCTGGCGCTGCGGGCGGGCGGCTTCGCGCAGGCCTCGGACGCGGTGACGGTGGTGGGGGCGGCGATCCTTGCCGTCATCATGGCGCTTTATGCGCTGAAGGCCCTGCGTCACCCGGCACAGGTCGGGGCGGAATGGGGTCATCCCGTGCGGCTGTCCTTCTTTCCCGCAGCCAGCATCTCGCTCCTGCTGCTGGCTCTGCTCCTGCAGTCGCACCTGCCCGAGGTGTCGGCGGCGCTCTGGATCTTCGCGGCGGGGGTGCAGGCGGTGCTGACGGTCGTGATCGTGTCGGCCTGGATTTCCGCCCGCGCCTTCGGGCCCGCCATGCTGTCGCCCGCCTGGTTCATCCCGGCGGTGGCGAACGTGATCGTGCCGCTGGGCGGCGTGCATCTGGGCCTGACCGAAGTCGCATGGTACTTCTTTTCGGTCGGCATCGTGTTCTGGATCATCCTGCTGACGCTGGTCTTCAACCGGCTGATCTTTCACGACCCGCTGCCGGGCAAGCTGCGCCCGACGCTGGTGATCTTGATTGCGCCGCCATCGGTCGTCTTTCTGGGCTGGACCGAACTGAACGGCGGGCAGATCGACGCTTTTGCCCATGTCCTCATCAATGTCGCACTGTTTTTTGCGGCGATCGTCGCGGTGCAGGTGCCCGCGCTCTTGCGTCTGCCCTTCGCCATGTCCTTCTGGGCGCTGTCCTTCCCGTTGGCGGCGCTGTCCACAGCAAACTTCCGCCATGCGGCGCTGGGCGGCTCGGGCGTGTTCCATACGGTGGGTCTGGCCGTTCTGGTCCTGCTGATCCTGACTGTTCTGGCACTGGCCGTCCGAACATTGCGCGCCGCCATCGCTGGCGAAATCTGTCAGCCGGAATAGCCCGTCCGGTAGTCCTTCGCCTCGACACCGGTGCCCTGACAGGGCAACCTTAGGACAGTGTCCGGGCACCCGCCGGACCTGACCGAGGAGGAGGCCTTTGCCGGACAGCTGGATCGACAAGTTCAAGGGCCTGAACCGCCTGCCGCCCGACATCCGGGAGGCTCTCGAACAGGGCAGCCGCATCGTGTCGGTTCCCTCAGGCACGCAGGTCTTCGCGCCGGGCCAGTCGGCGGACAGCCTGCTTTTGCTGCTTGAAGGCACGGTGCGCGTGCAGCAGCGCTCCGACACCGGACGCGAGGTGATCCTTTACCGTGTGCACGCGGGCGAAAGCTGCGTGCTGACCACCGCCTGCATGCTGGCTTTCGAAGATTATTCCGCCGACGGCGTCGCGGAAACGGATGTGCGCGCCGTCGCCATCCCGCGCCAGACCTTCGATGATCTGGTCGCGCGTTCTCCGGTCTTCCGGGAATTTCTCTTCACCGCCTATTCGCGCCGGATCACCGATCTGTTTGCGCTCATCGACGACATCGTGTTCCAGCGCATGGATGTGCGCCTTGCCACACGGCTGGTCGAACTGGCCGACGACCGCGATGTGGTGCACGCAACGCATGCCTCGCTGGCCACGGAACTCGGCACCGCGCGCGAGGTCGTCTCGCGGATCCTGTCGGAATTCCAGCGGCGCGGCCTGATCGAACAGGCCCGTGGCGAGGTGCACCTGACCGGCCGCGCGGGGCTCGAGCAGTTGATCAGATCGGCGGGTGTTCAGGCCTGACCGGTACTTGCCCCCCGATATCGGATGGCGCGACCGACACCGACTTGATCACCGCATGCACCGCGACCCCGGGGGCAAGGCCCAGCGCCCAGGCCGACCGCCGCGTGATCCGCGCCAGCACCCGCCCGGCCGATGTGTCAAGCGCGACCATCGCGCCCGGCCCGTCGCCCGCGCGGATATCGGCCACGACGCCCGGCACGATGTTGAGCGCTGAGAGCCCCTCGGGCCGGGTCCGCGACAGGATCACGTCATGCGCGGCGATGCGCACGCGCAAGGTCGACCCGGGCGCCTGCCCGATGCGCGGCAGGAACAGCGACGTGCCGCCTGCGTCGAGTTCGCTCAGCCCGTCGTCGTGGTGGCGCAGGACGCGGGCGGTCAGCACCGCGCCCGCCTCGCGCGCGCCCGCGGGCAGCACGGCAGGGTCGCCCAGAACCTCGGCCGCGGTGCCCTGCGCCACGACCCGGCCGGCATCAAGCGCGACGACCGTCGTGGCAAGCCGGGCAACCTCGGACGCCGAATGGCTGACATAAAGGATCGGCACGCTGACCTCGTCGCGCAGCCGTTCGAAATAGGGCAGGATCTCGGCCTTGCGCGCCTCGTCAAGCGCGGCAAGCGGTTCGTCGGCAAGGATCAGACGCGGGGCCGACAAAAGCGCGCGGCCGATGGCGACGCGGCTTTTCTCGCCCCCCGACAAGGCACCGGGGCGACGGTCGAGGAGATGACCGATCCCCAGAAGATCGACGACGCGGCCCATGTCTTCGCGCGGGGCATCCTTCGGGGCGAACCACGCGCCGAAGGCGAGGTTCTGGCGCACCGTCAGATGCGGGAAAAGCCGCCCTTCCTGAAAGATATAGCCCAGCCTGCGGCGATGGGGTTTCAGCCTGATGCCGCGCTCGGTGTCGAGAAGCGTCCAGTCGCCCGCCGCGATGCGGCCCGCATCGGGCATGAGCAGACCCGCGACCGCGTTGACGACCGTGGTCTTGCCCGACCCCGACCGCCCGAACAGCACCGTGACCCCCGGCGGCGCGCGGAAGGTGGCATCAAGCGTGAAGCCCGGGAAGGCGTGGCGGAGCGTGATGTCGAGCATCATGCGCCCCCGACCCGCGCGGCCACGCGGCGCGCGATGAGTTCCGACAGAAGAAGCGCCGCCATCGCCACCACCACCGACACGATCACAAGCCGCATGGCCGATGCTTCGCCCCCCGGCACCTGCAGGAAGGCATAGATCGCCGACGGGATGGTGCGCGTCTGGCCGGGGATGTTCGACACGAAGGTGATCGTCGCGCCGAATTCCCCCATCGCCTTGGCGAAGGCGAGGATCGTGCCCGCCACGATCCCCGGCAGGGCCATGGGCAGCGTGACGGTGAGAAAGACCCAGCCCGGCGACGCGCCCAGCGTCGATGCCGCCTGTTCGAGTTTGGGGTCCACCGCCTCGATCGACAGGCGGATCGCCCGCACCATGAGGGGGAAGGCCATGATCCCGGCGGCCAGCGCCGCGCCGGTCCAGCGGAAGGCCAGAACGATGCCCCAATCTGCAAGGATGCTGCCCACGGGGCCGCGCGTGCCGAAGGTGATCAGCAGCAAATATCCCGTCACCACCGGCGGCAGGATCAGCGGCAGGTGGACAAGGCCGTTCAGAACCTGCTTGCCCGGAAAGGTCCACCGCGCCAGCGCATAGGCGGTGAGAATACCCAAGGGCAGGCTCACCAGCGTGGCCCAGAAGGACACCTGCAGCGACAGCGCGACGGCGCGCCATTCTTCGGGGCCAAGCCAGTCCGTCATCTCTCAGGGCACCAGAACCGTGAAGCCCTGCCGCGTGAACGCCGCGCGGGCCTCGGGGCCGCGGAGATAGTCGAGAAAGGCGGCCTCGCCCGGGACATCCCGGTTCGCCAGATCGGCCACGGGATAGACGATGGGCGGATGGCTGTCAGCGGGGAAGGTTCCCACGGTGGTGACATTGTCGGACGCCGCCGCATCGGTCGCATAGACGATGCCAAGGGGGGCCTCGCCCGTCGTCACGAAAGCAAGCGCCGCGCGCACGTTGTCGGCCTGCGCCACCTGCGCCTCGACGCTGTCCCACAGCCCAAGGCTTTCCAGCGCGGCCTTGCCGTAGATGCCGGCAGGCACGGACTCGACCAGCGCCATGGCCAGACGCCCGTCGCCCAGCAACCCGGCAAGGTCGAGATCTGGGCCGATCTCGACCTGTTCCGCGCCGGTCCCGAAGGCGATAAGGACGATGCTGTTGCCCAGAAGATCGAACCGGCTGCCCGGCTCGATCAGCCCGTCGGCCTCGATCCTGTCCATCCAGTCAGTGCTGGCCGAGATGAAGATGTCAGCCGGGGCGCCCTGCTGGATCTGGCGGGCAAGCGCCGATGACCCGGCCAGCGACACGACAAGGTCATGGCCCGTGGCCGCCTCGAACGCCGGTTCGATTTCGGCAAGCGCATTGGCCATGCTGGCAGCGGCGAAGACCGTTATCTCATCCCCTGCGGCCGCCGGGACAGCGCCCGCAAGCCCGATCAGGGCGGCGAGAAAACGCAGATGCGGCGTCGGTGCGGTCAAGCCGTGGTGCCCCTGTAGTTGATATGTTTCGTGAAACATATCGCAATCATGATCCCGGCGATCAAGCGTTATTTTCCTTCGGGAATATCCCTCAGCATCGACTGCAGGGCCGCGATCCCCTCTGCCCCGGCTTCGGCCATGATCTCTTCGAGCTTGCGGTACTGGGCCAGCACCTCTTCGCCCGCATCCGTCAGCCGCGCGCCGCCGCCCTGCGCGCCGCCGCGTGTCGAGGTGACAAGGGGCTCGCGGAAGGCGGCGTTCATTTCCTCGACCAGCATCCAGGCGCGCTTGTAGCTCATCCCCATCGACCGCCCGGCGGCGGCGATCGACCCGGTGTCCCGGATGCGTTCGAGAAGATCTGCCTTGCCGGGTCCCAGCATCGCGTCGTCCCCGAACAGGATGCGGATGCGCAGGCTGGGCGCGGTCGTCCGGGGCGTGTCTGTCGGTGTCATGCGGGGGTTATGCCAAAGCGGCCTTCCCGCGCGCAAGCCGGATCGCGGGCAGGGCGCGGCGGATAAGGGATTGCCTGTGCCCGCACAATCGCGATGCTGCCGCCCACAGGTTCAACAGGAGGAAAGCCGATGAAAGCCCTGCTCAGCCGCGCGCCCGGAGGCCCCGAAACGCTGGTGGTCGAGGATCTGCCGACCCCGCGCCCGGGCAAAGGCGAGGTGGTGGTCGATGTCGCCGCCGTGGGCCTCAATTTTCCCGACCTCCTGATCATCCGCGACATGTACCAGTTCAAGCCCGAACGCCCCTTCGCCCCGGGTGCGGAAATCGCCGGAACCGTGTCTGCGGTGGGCGAAGGCGTGACTGACATCGCGGTGGGCCAGCGGGTGCTGGGCTTCCCCGGCTGGGGCGGGCTGGCCGAACAGGTGGCGCTCAAGCGCGAGGCCGTGACGCCCATCCCTGACGACATGCCCCTGACCGATGCGGCGGCGTTCCTCATGACCTATGGCACATCCTATCACGCGCTGACCGACCGCGCCGCCCTGCGCGCGGGCGAGACGCTTCTGGTGCTGGGCGCGTCGGGCGGTGTCGGGCTGGCCGCGGTCGAACTGGGCAAGGCGCTGGGCGCGCGGGTGCTCGCGGCCTGTTCGTCGCAGGACAAGCTGGACGTGGCGCTGGCGGCGGGGGCCGATGACGGGATCGTCTATCCGGCTTCGGTCGCCGACAAGGACGAAAGCCGCGCGCTGGCCGAGCAGTTCAAGGCGCTCTGCGGCAAGGGCGGTGCGGATGTGATCTATGACCCTGTCGGCGGCGGCTATGCCGAACCGGCCTTGCGCGCCATCGCGTGGGAAGGGCGCTATCTGGTCGTGGGCTTTCCCGCCGGGATCGCAAAACTGCCGATGAACCTGCCGCTTCTGAAGGCCTGCAGCGTGATCGGCGTGTTCTGGGGCGCCGCCACCCAGCGCAACCCCAAGCGCCATGCCCAGTCCGTGCAGGAGCTTTTCGCGCTCTATGCCGAAGGCCGGATCAAGCCGGTGGTCGAAACCGTCGCCGGACTTGCTGCCGCGCCGGGGGCGCTTGAAAAGCTTGCCGCGCGTCGGGTCAAGGGCAAGCTGGTGGTGACGCTCGGGGGGTGATCCCCCGCAGGACGGCTTGGCCTAGAGATAGGTGCGGAAGAACCGCAGCATTTCGGCCCGCGCGCTTGCCGTGGCGGCAGGATTGTAGCCGATCAGGTTGCCCAGATACCGGTGCACCGGGATCGGCACGTCGAAGGAATGCGCCGCGTTGGCATAGACCTCGGTCCGCAACTCGCGGCTGCGCCCCTGTATGCGCCGGCAGTCGTCGGGCGGAACCCAGTCGTCGAGCGCCCCGCCGAGGATCAACAGCGGCGAGCCCAGCTCGGGCCGCCGCGTGCCCATCGCGCCGCACCATGGATAAAGCGCGACAACCCCCCTGAACCCCGGAGCGGTGCCGACATGGCGGGCCCGCGTGCGTTCCATCGCGGCGATCATCGCCGTGCTTCCGCCGTTGCTCTGACCCACGAGAAAGATGCGTGCGCCGTCGACAAAGGGCTGCTGCCTGAGAAAACGCAGGGCGTCGAACGCGTCATGCGTGCGGAAGTCCCGCGCCTCGGCCAGGCGTCTGGTGCTTTCGCAGACGCGGCCGCCGGCCTGCCCGCGCGGGCCGAAACTGTCGAGGTTCAGAACCACGAAGCCTTGCCGCGCAAGAAAGCGCGCATGGTCTTGAAGCCCGCGCAGAACGGCGGGCTGCCAGCCCCCGCACCCATGCATCAGTACGACCGCCGGGGCCTTGCCGCCGCCTGATGGCCGGAAAAGCTCGCCGCGCAGCGCGAGGCCCGCGCTGGCGCTTGACGGGATCGCCACCGACGCTTCGGCCCGCGCAGGCGTCGGGCCGAGAAGCATCGCGATGGCAAGAACCATGACCAGGGATGCGAGCGCGTATCCCAAACTCAGTCGTGGGTGTTCGGGGCAAGACCGGATGCGTGCGATCGCCGATACCTCAGTGCGGTTGCCTGTCCTGGCAGTTCGAAACCGAGAGACAGCCTTGGTACTGGGTATGTCGGCTTCGCGTCCTTATCGGATCACGGAAGCATGTCCTGATCGTGTCGACGACGTGGCGCTACATGGGCGACGCCATTCATCCTGCACGATAGGGGAAGTGGACTGTGGTGACGGACTGGTTCTCTCACGACTCGAATAAACCAAGGGCCGCCCGCAATCAAGCGGGCGGCGCCGGGGCCGGTCGTCGTTCACCAAGGTCCGCTTGCGGGCAGGCCCGCCTGGATGGCCTATTCGGACTGAAGCGCGAGGTTGTAATACATCTGGATCCCGCGCTGCAGGCCGATCACGTTGTCCCGGAAGGCGATCGGCTCATAGAACTGGCCGAGGATCGCGAAATGCGCCTGATCGACGATCCGGGCCTGCACGTCGGCGGCAATCCGCGCGCGGTCTGCGGTCTCGGGCGCGCGCAGATAGGCGGCGCGCAAAGCTTCCAGTTCTGGGTCCGCGGGCCAGCCGACCCACCCTGTCGCGGGGTTGCCCGAGAACGCGATGCGCATCGGATCGCCAAGGTCGATGGCCAGCCACCAGGTGTGGAACATGTTCCAGCCGTTCTCCGCGCCCCGGTTCACGCGCCGTTCGAGAAGCTCGGCCCAGGTCATTTCCTGATGATCGACCGCAATCCCGAGGTCCGCGAAGAGATCGATCGTCACCTGCGTGAAGGCCGACAGGACCGGGCTGTCCACCGGATCGAGGATCACGACCGGCGTGCCGTCATAGCCGCTCGCGGCGACAAGGGCGCGGGCTTCGTCAAGATCGGCGCGGCCGAAGACGGAACCTGCCTGCGGCGCCTCGAGCGCGGTGCCGCAAGGAATGACCGACGTGCAGACCCGCCAGTAATCGGGGTCGGTGATGGCCGCCTCCATGTAGGCCCTCTGCGTCATCCCGGTGAGAACGGCTCGGCGCAGGTCCACGTTGTCGAAGGGCGGGATCTGATGATTGAAGACGGCCATGCCGATACTGCCCAGCGCATCCGCCGGCGCGACGCTCACGGCGTCCACCTTCGCAAGCTCCTTGGCGAGCGTGGTTGTCGGCGATTCCAGATAGTGCACCTCGTTCGCGATGAGCGCCTGCGCGGCGGCCTGCTGATCGGGATAGTTCACCCATTCGATCCGGTCGAGAAACGCGATCTTGCCACCCGCGGCGAGCGATGTCGGCTCGTCCCGTGGAACGTAGGCGGTGTTCCGCAGGTAGACGGCGCTTTCGCCGGGCACCCAGTCCTGCATGGACAGGATGTAGGGGCCTGATCCGGTCGGGTCGGTGATGGGTGCCCCCGGCGGGGTTGCGGCGATCCGCGCGGGCATCATGAACGGCACATAGGACGAAAGCTGTGCAAGCGCCGGCACCATCGACGGGAAGGGCTCGGTCAGCACGATCCTGAAGGTGGCGTCATCGACCGCCTTGATCACGCTGATCTGCGAGAAGAGCGCCTGGCCGGTTCCGTCCACCGCGCCCCAGCGCCGCAGCGAGGCGACGGCATCGGCGGCGGTCACGGGCGTGCCGTCATGCCAGCTTTGCCCGGGGCGCAGGGTGAAGGTCCAGGTGAGGGCGTCGTCCGAGACATCCCAGGTCTCGACCATCTGCGGCTGCGGCTCGAGATTCTCGTCCATGCCGAACAGGGTGTCGTAGACAAGATAGCCATGCGACCGGGTGATGTAGGCGGTGGTCCAAATCGGGTCCAGTATGTCGAGCGGGGCATGGGGCACGGCCCGCAAGACCTGCGCGGTCTCCTGCGCTCGCGCCAGTGTCGACATTGCAAGGATCGTGACGGCCGCCACAGTGAAAAACAATATCTTGCGAAAGGCTTTCATCGAATACTCCTTGGCCGGACCGCCGGCACGAAAACTGCAAAAAAATGAGTATAGGCAATTTCCCCGCTCAGAATTGATGGCGGTCAATTCGTTTGCCTTGGATTGCAAATATTGATGCAGGTTCAAGGTATGCGGGGGTTGAAGTGCGGGACACCATCACCGGGCGTAAGGACTGCAGCGTCGACGCGGCAGGCTTGCGCATTCATCGCGACAGCTTCCTGTTCGACGCGCACACGGGCCATTTCTTCGCCATAACCCCCGAGGGCGTGTCGATCCTGCGCAATCTGGCGGCGGGCCTTGACGGTGCCGGGATCAGGGAGGATCTCGTCGCAAGATACGGCATCGACCGTGGTTCGGCCATGCGCGACATCGAACATTTCCGCGGTCGCCTGCGAAGACTGGGCATCGACCGGTCGGCAACCGGGGGCTGAGCGATGGCTGCATCCTGCCGATCCGCCCCCGTCATCGCCGTCAGCGGGCTTCACCGTGGCGAAAGCCCGCAGCCGGGCGGTGCCGTCATCGAGGCGATCCGCGCTTTCTGGCCTGCCGCGCGCTTTGTCGGCATCAGCTATGATCCGATGGAGACAGGCCTCTACAATCATGAGCCGGATCACCTCGACAGTGCCTATCTGTTTCCCTTCCCGGGGGCGGGCGCCGACCAGCTGATGACGCGTCTTCTCGACGTGCATGCGCGCGAGGGGCTGACGCTTGTCATTCCGACGCTCGACAGCGAACTGGCCAATTACCTTGCCATAAGGGACGATCTGCAGGCCGAGGGCATCGCGGTCGCCATCCCCGAGCGCACGGCGCTGGCCGCGCGGTCCAAGACCGAACTCGGTCAGCTTGGCGCGCGCGTCGGTGTTCCCGTGCCGCGCACCCTTGTGTCGGACAGCGCGGCGGGGCTTGCGGCGCTGGCTGGAGAGCTCGGGTATCCCTGCTACGTGAAGGGCAGGCTTTACGATGCGCGGCTCGTCTTCAACGAGGCGCAGCTTTACACGGCCTTCAACGACATCGCCGCCGTCTGGGGCACGCCCGTCCTCGTGCAGGAGGCCGTATACGGCGAGGAATACGACGTCTGCGCCATCGGCGACGGGGCAGGGGGCCTTGTCGCTTCGATTGCCATCCGCAAGCTGATGAAGTCGCGCATGGGCAAGGGCTTCGGCGGCGTCACTGTGAACGATCCGGGCATCGTGGGCATCGCGGAACGCCTCGTGCGCGACCTGAAGTGGAAAGGCGCGCTAGAGATCGAACTCGTGAAGCCCGCGGATCGCGGCCACATGCTGTTCGAGATCAATCCGCGCTTTCCCGCCTGGGTCTCGTTTCCCGCGAAGCTGGGGCTGAACATGCCCGCATGGGTCGCAGCGGATGCGCTTGGTTTGGCCTTGCCGGACCTGAAGACGCCCGACGCGGGCCACGTCTTTCTGCGCCATTGCGAAGACATCGTGACCCATATGGACGCGATCGCCGACATGCTGATCGACAGGGACAATCGCAATCTGACGGATGGGGCGGCATCGGGCCTGCACCTCGTCGCGGACGGGAGGCCATGATGGACGACTACAAGAGCCCACGCATTTCCGAAGAGCTTGGCAGCCTCTCCGCGGGAAACGCGGCCGAGCGCAACCCCCTGTCGGGCGGCTATGTCGGAACCGTTCTGTCCGCGATCGACGGCGTCGACGTCGAAACACTCGCCCGGGGCTACGGAACGCCGCTTTTCGTCTTTTCCGAACGGACGATCCGCGCGCAGGCCCGGGCGATGCGGACCGCATTCAAGTCGCGCTACGAGACCACGCAGTTCTTCTGGTCCTTCAAGACCAATGGTCTGAACGCCGTCTGCCAGGTCTTCAAGTCCGAAGGCTGGGGCGCCGAGATCGTGTCGAAATACGAATACGACAAGGCGCGCGCGCTGGGCTTTGACGGGCGCGAGATCATCTTCAACGGCCCCTACAAGGACGATCAGGCCATCGAAACCGCGCTGCGCGAAGGCGCGATGATCCAGATCGACAACTGGGACGACATGGCCCGCGTCGAACGCACGGCCGAAGGTCTGGGCGGTCGGCACAAGGTCGGCATCCGGGTCTGGTTCGCGACATCCCGCGGGCCGACATGGTCGAAATTCGGGTTCGGACTGGCCTCGGGCGAGGCGCTCCGCGCGGCCACCCACATCGCGCGGCATCCGAACCTGACGCTGCACACGCTGCATGCCCATATCGGGACCTACATGCTCGATCCCGAAGCCTACCGCGTGGCCACGCAATCCCTGCTGGGGCTGCGCGACCAGATCGAGGCGGACACATCCGGGCGGGTCGCCTGTCTCAACCTCGGTGGCGGGTTTCCGTCGCGGTCGCTGCTGCACGGGATGACCGGACCGGCCGATCTCCATGTCCCGCCGATCGACCGCTACGCCGAAGCGATCACGTCGGAACTGAACCGCCTGCCCAAGGCGCGCAGGCCGATCCTGCGGCTGGAAACCGGGCGCCACCTGATCGACGAGGCGGGGTATCTCGTCACCACGGTCGTGTCGATCAAGGATGCGCAGGCGGCGCTGATGTCGGACCCTTCGGGGCTGACGGCGCTGCGCATCAAGGAACTGACGCTGCACGGCCATCCGCCCAAGGCAAGCTACGTGCTCGATGCGGGGATCAACCTGCTTTATACCGCTGCGTGGTTCGCGATATCGGCCTCTCCGGCGCGCAACACCGATGCGATGCCCGAACCGGCCCGGCTCGTCGGAGATCTCTGCATGGAGATCGACGTCATCCGCGAAGAGGTGCAGCTGCCGCGGCTGAATCTCGGCGATCGCCTGACGCTGTGGCCGGTCGGAGCCTATAATCTCGGGCAATCCATGCAGTTCATCCATCTGCGGCCCGCAGTCGTCCTGCTGGACCTGCAGGGCGGCGTTCATGTGATCCGCCGACAGGAGGAACTCGCCGACATGACGGGCGCCGAGCAGATGCCCGCCTACCTTGCAGGTAGGGGCGATGACTGACGCGGCAGGCCTGCACTGGCCGGTCGGGGCCCGGTCGCAGGCCGCTGCAGGACTGGCCGATGCGTTCCTGACACCGCTCTCGGCGCTGATCTTCATTCGCTCCGCTCCGGTCGGCGTGGCCATGTGGGTCGTCCTCATGCAGACCCCGCCGCTTGCGATCGCGACCTTTCTGGCCCTTGGCGGGATCGAGCTTCTGCGCAGGCCGCTGCAGCGCTACGGCATCGACGACATCGCGACCGAGATCCGCGCGAACGTCGTGCTGGGGGCGTTGTTCACGGGCTGGCTCGTCACACCGATGGGGCTGCATCCGATGGCGCAGATCGTCTTCGTGGCGGCGGGTGTTCTTGCCACCTTCCATCTCGGCATGATCGGCCATGGCGTGATGCAGGGCAGCCGGTTCCCGGTGGGCGTGCTGCCCTATTGCCTCTGGGCGGCGATGTTGCTGACGCTTTTTCCCGACGCCGCGACGGCGTCGAGGGCCTGGTTCGGATGGAACTGGACAGGCGTCGCATCGGGGCGCGATCTTTTCGCCGCCTTGCCCTTGTCCGCAGGCGTCTTCGTCTTTTCGCCCTCGCTCCTGTCCGGGGCGATCATCCTTGCCGCGGTGCTTGCCTGGTCGCCGTCCATGTTCATCGCGGGACTGCTGGGGTGGACATCCGGTGCGCTGTGTTCCCTCGGGCTGGTCCGGCTGGGCGTCCCGGTGGACTGGGTGCCGACCTCGTACAACGGGTTTCTCGCGGGGATGGCGCTTGGGGCCGTCTTCGTCGAACCGGGCTGGAAAAGCCTGTCGCTTACCCCGTTCGTCGGTGCTCTGACGGCTCTGATCGCGGCGACGCTTCAGATCCTGACCAGCCATTCGGGGGTATCCTACCTGCCGGTTCCCTTCATGCTGACCCTGTTCGCGGGCCTGCTGACGCGCAGCGTCGTGACAGGGCAGGACCGCTCCGCCCCCGGCTTCGACCGGACGCCCGAGCAGCACAGCATCTCGTCCGACTGGATCAGGGCGCGGTGGGGCGGAACCGGCGGGCCGCTTCTCGGCTTGCCCGCGGAAGGGCCGGTGCAGGTGACGCAGGGCGTCGACGGTGCGCTGACCCATCGCGGCGCATGGCGCCACGCGCTCGATTTTCAGGCGGTGTTGCCGGAGGATGGGGAAGAGGCGCGCCCGACCATCTGGGGCCGTGCGGTCTATTCCCCGGTCGAAGGCACGGTCGTGTCCGTGTGCAATGACGTGGCCGACAACGCCATCGGCGGGCTCAATCACGCCGAGAACTGGGGAAACCACGTGATCCTGCGGACCGGGCAGGGCGATCATGTCGCCCTGTGCCATCTCGTGCAGGGATCGGTCGAGGTTCAGCCCGGGCAGGCGGTCGGCTTCGGCACGCGGATCGGCCGCGTCGGCAATTCGGGCCGCAGTTCCGTCCCGCATCTGCATCTGCAGGCCCAGTCATCGGCCCGCCTCGGATCTCCGACGGTGCCCTTCCGCATCGCGAACTACCTCGACCTGCCGGCCGATCCGGCGCGACAGGGCCCGCGCTGGCACGCGGCCGGTCTGCCCGGCGAAGGCGCTGTGGTGGCGCCGGGGGTGAGCGTGCCTGCGACGCACGCGCTGCTGACCGGGCTTCTGCCGGGCCGCGCGATGTGGGTTGCCGGGCCGGGCTGCGATCTGGGCCCTGTGTCGACCATCACATCGATCACCGGGAACGGTCTTCTGCGCATCGATTGCCCGGGCGAGGGGAAGGCGGAATTCCAGTACGACGTGGATGCGCTGCGGGTTGTCGATCTTGATGCGCCGGAAGACAGCTTCGTCGCCGCGCTGGCGATGGGCCTGTCAACCGTGCCCTTCGCGGCCTTTGCCGGGCTCCGCTGGTCGGACGCGCTGCATGTCCCGGCAGGCGGGCCGGGGGGCGCGTGCCGCCGCCTGTTGTCTCCCTATCTCGGAACGCGGCTGACCCGGGTCGAGCTGACCTGCGAGGCGACCGGCCCCGAGGGGCTTCGCCTGTCGGCGCGCGCCCGCCTGCCGGGTGACCCCGCCCCCGCAGAGATCGAGGTGAC
The DNA here is from genome assembly GCA_018401465.1 of Aestuariivita sp. Classification (GTDB taxonomy): domain Bacteria; phylum Pseudomonadota; class Alphaproteobacteria; order Rhodobacterales; family Rhodobacteraceae; genus JAGYKE01. The sequence continues at coordinate 913,774 of JAGYKE010000005.1, read as the reverse complement.
GCTTGTCCCCCGCAAGGGGCCGGTCCGCCTTGTCCTGCGCCGCGGGCCGAGCGTAGCCGAACGTTCTGTCGTCGCGTTCGAGGTGCATGCGACATGACCGGCCCGGTCGCCCCGCCACCCCGCCCTTGACGGCCATCCCTTTGTCAGACCGACCGGATCAGACCGCCATCGACCCGGATGCTTTGCCCGGTGATGTAGCCCGCAGCCTCGGACACGAGGAAGGCCACGGTGGCCGCGATCTCGTCGGTGGTCCCATAGCGCTTCATCGGCACGCTGTCGCGTCGCTCTTCGGTCGCGGGAAGGCTGTCGATCCAGCCGGGCAGCACGTTGTTGATCCGAACACCCCGGGAGGCATAGTCGTCGGCAAGGATCTTGGTGAAGGTGGCAAGGCTGGCGCGGAACGCGGCCGATGTCGGGAACATCGCCGAGGGTTGCGTTACCCAGGCGGTCGAGATGTTCACGATCGCCCCGCCGCCCTGCGCCACCATGATCGGAACGGCCAGACGGATCGGTCGGACCGCCGAAAGGAAATAGATATCCATCCCCTTGTGCCAGTCTTCGTCGGTGATCTCGAGAATGGGCGCGCGGGGGCCGTGACCGGCCGAGTTGACCAGCGCGTCGATGCGACCCCACTTGTCCATCGTCAGATCGAACAGCCGCTGAACATCTGTCGCGATGAGGTTCGACCCCGTGACCCCGATGCCGCCGAGTTCCCCGGCCAGCGCTTCGCCCTTTCCCGAGGATGACAGGATGGCCACGCGATAGCCTTCTGCGGCCAGTTTGCGCGCAGCGGCCGCGCCCATACCCGATCCGCCTGCTGTGATCACCGCTACCTTGCTGCCGGACATGCCCGCCTCCGATTCTGAGTCTCGGTTCATTCTGCATGAACCGACTGTGTTGCGCGCCAGAAGTAAACCCGCTGTGCCCTGACAATCGACGCCCATCCAGCTGATACCAGAGCAGGTACGTGACAATTCCCCGCCTGCGCTGAGGGGGCAACGAGAGATCTGGGGAATGCATCCGTTTCAGGGAACCAATCGCCCTTTGCGGCGCGGTGGGAGGCTTGGGCTGTGGGGGGGTGGCAACCTACCGCCGACTGGACTCGGTTGGCGCGTCGCAGTGTGGCAGGGATCGGACTGAACCGCGCCGGGTTTGCCGGAGGCTGATTTCGGTTAGTTACGCGGCCATGGCGTCAGTTTCCAGGGCTGCATAGAATTGGGCTTCGGCTTCCGCGGGTGGGATGTTTCCGATGGGTTCGAGCAGGCGGCGGTTGTTGAACCAGTCCACCCATTCGAGGGTCGCATATTCGACGGCCTCAAAGCTGCGCCAAGGTCCGCGTCGGTGGATGACCTCGGCCTTGAACAGGCCGTTGATCGTCTCGGCCAGCGCGTTGTCGTAACTGTCGCCCACGCTGCCGACCGAAGGTTCGATGCCTGCTTCTGCGAGGCGCTCGGTGTAGCGGATGGACAGGTATTGGGAGCCGCGGTCACTGTGATGAACCAGTCCCGTACCCTTGGCTGGCCGGCGTTCGTGGACCGCCTGTTCCAAGGCATCAAGGACGAACCCCGCATGCGCCGAGGTGCTGACACGCCAGCCGACGATCTTGCGGGCATAGGCGTCGATGACGAAAGCCACATAGGCGAACCCCTTCCAGGTTGCGACATAGGTGAAATCACTGACCCAGAGCATGTTCGGCGCGGGCACCCGGAACTGGCGGTTCACCTTGTCCAGCGGACAGGGCGCCTTCTTGTCGGGGACCGTCGTCCTGTGCGGCTTTCCCCGGATAATGCCTTGAATACCCATGACCTTCATCAGCCTCGCGACCGTGCAGCGGGCAACGTCGAAGCCCTCACGGCGAAGCTGCCGCCATATCTTCCGGACGCCATAGACCCGCCAGTTCTCTTCGAACACGCGACGAATCTCGGGGCGCAGTGCCTCATCCCGGCGCGCCCGCTCCGACCGCCGGGACGGATCGGCCCGCTTTGCCAGATGTTCGTAGTAGGTGGACGGGGCGATCGGCAGAACCGTGCAGATCGGCTCGACCCCGTGCGCATCCCGGTGCGCGTCGATGAAACCCACCATCACTTCGACCGGCGGTCGAGCTCCGCCATCGCAAAATAAGCCGACGCCTTCCGCAGGATCTCGTTGGCTTGGCGCAACTCGCGGTTCTCGCGCTCGAGCGCCTTCATCTTCTCGGCCATCTCGGTCGGCACGCCAGCGCGTCGGCCGCTGTCCACCTCGGCCTTCTTGACCCAGTCGTTCAGCGTCTGCGGCGTGCAGCCAATCTTTGCCGCAATCGACATCACCGCCTGCCAGCGCGATCCATGCTGGCCCTCATTGTCGAGAACCAAACGCACCGCTCGTTCGCGCACTTCGGGGGAAAACTTGTTCGTTGTCTTGCTCATGATGCTCCATCCTACTCAGGAGTTGGAGCCTCCGGCAAACCCGGCGCGGTTCAGACCGACGCCACCATGGCAAACCGGGCGCGATTTGGGCATCTGCTCGGACAGGAGCTTGTTCAGCTTCGCGTTCTCATCTTGGAGTGCCTTCAGCCGTTTGGCCTCAGTCACCGTCATGCGGTCGAACTTGTCCTTTCAGTTGTAGAAGGTTCCTTCCGACATGCCGTGCCTGCAGCACTGGTCCGCTCATGTCGCGCCTGTCTTGTGCTCTGCCAGAATGCCGATGATCGCTCGGCGGTTCATCTTGTTCGCTCAATTGTCCGTCCTCAGGGTGGGCCGGACTGGCTTAGACGCTGGAGGAAAATCCCGTGTTGGGTCACGGGCTCCTTGATGTCGCCTTGCTTCGCCGGTGTTGCTTCGTCCCGGCGCCCAAGCTACCGTTGAACAAGGTCCAATACAGGACCGCCTGTTTCACTCGTTCTTTTTGATGGGCAGGCGGCAGGGCGCGTGGCCCGCGGGCTGAAGACGAGGGGTACGAACGGCGTGACCGAATTCCCTATGAACAGCCTCAAAAAGGACGAAGGTGGGGGCAGGCAACCGAAAATCGGCTCCCTGTCGAACAGGCCTGTGTCCATTCCATGCGTAAGTGTCTCGCCTTCGGCCGATTTCGCGCCGGTAACTTACCCCGACGCGCGCAGTTTCCGACAACGTTTTGGGCTGCTGATACCGGCCACCAACACGACAATGGAGCACGAGCTCTGGAGCATCATCTTTGCCAATCAAGAGCGGGACGGACTGGCGGGCGTCGGCCTGCATACAAGCCCGGTGTTGACGCCCAGACCGGATGTGAGTTCGGCCGAGGGCGTCGAGCAGTACAGATTGCAGTTCCTTGGCGGCGTTGAATCTGCGGTGAAGGCGGCGCTGCTCGCCGCGCCGCAGTACATGATCATGGGCATGAGTCTGGAACACATCATCTCCGGGATCGGGCCAATCCGCGCGACGATGTCGCAGATAGAGCAATACTGCGATCTTTCATGGGCGACTTGGCACGATGCCGTGCAAGCGGCGCTCGATTGCTACGGGGCGAAGCGAATTGGCCTTCTCACGCCATTCGAGCAGGCCGGAAACAAATCCGCATCCCGAATGTTCGAGGATCTGGGATTCGAGGTGGTTGCAAGCTTTGGTTTTGCCTGTGGCAATACTCAGCACATCGCGCATATCCCGGACTGGGCCAAGGAAAAGGCGGTCATGGAGATGGTATCCGAGAACAACAGCCTCGATGCCATTGTTCAATGTGGAACGAACATGAGCATGATCGACGTTACCCAGAAACTCGAACCGATGATTGATGTTCCAATACTTGGTATAAACCAGGTAGTGCTCTGGTATGCGCTGCGGGAAAGCGGCTTTCGCGGCCCATTGTGCGGTGGGGGCCGTTTGTTGCGAGAGTTCTGACGTCTTGCACATCGACGCGCCTCAAAATGCGTACTCCGAGTGCCCTTGATTGAACGCAGGTCGGCAGAACCGCACAGAGAACGTCAGTCTGCACGAATAGGCGACTAACGGTAAACGTTGTGTTGTTGGAGCGAGCCGACTCCGGCGAGGTTCGGTAGGATAGAGGCGAAAGCCGCTCAGAGACTGAAAATGGCCATCCAGTAGTCCGCAAAGGTCGAATGGTCTCACCAAACCCCTTTGAAACAAAGTAAAAGACCCCAGCAGGGGCCTCAACTTGCGTTCGCTATGTGCAAGTGGCCTGGGCGATGGGCTTTACGTCGAACCCTCTCCAGTCTGAGTGCTAGATACCCGTGGACTTATCGTGCCGTGCTCGTCCCGCAGTTCCTCCAAGTTCCACCGCAAGAGGGGGAAGTGAACTTAAGTCATCACCAGTGCTAGCGACCTTGATCCACCGCATTCTTGCAGAAGAAGACTCGGTTCGCCGCCGATCGCAAGTGTTGTTCCGCCCCCCGATTTCACCGGGACGGCCGGACAGAACGCCGTCAGAAGTGCCCGGTCCGCACGAGGACGATGATGAGCATGTCAGCCCCTCCTCAACACTTGAGCCATACACCCAGACGCGACAGCGGCCTCGGGCGGGTAGGCCTCAATCAGGTCCCGATCGCAGCGGCCCGATACACCGACGTCCACTTTCCGAAGATGGCCTTGGTCCGCATGCGGAGTGCCAACCCGGGGATGTCGTCGACGCCGCCGGTCATGACCCTTGGATCTTGCGCATCAGTTCCGTCTGGCGGTGGACACCCATCTTGCCGAAGATGCTGGCAAGATGGGTGCGTGCGGTGTTCACGCTTATGCCCACGCGAGCAGCGGCGGCGGCGCGGCCGTCGCCCTTCGCGATCTCGATGGCGAGCCGCGCCTCGGCGCGTGTCAAGCCGTAGAGTTCTATCAGCCCCGCCAAGCGGCGTTCGGTGCGGTGCATGGCGTGGTGCACGGCGATGAGCGCGGTCGCCGACGCACTGGTGTCCATGGGCGGCACAGATGCACCGGTCAGCGGCTGGTTGCGGATCACTTCGATGACGATCGGCGCGCCCGAGTTCGGACAGGCGAGGACGACCTCGCTCCGGCGCGCTGTCGTGCTTTCGGGCCGGGCACAGGCGCGAATTGCAGCCTCAAGGCGATGGGTCGCCGCAGTGTCGCAAAGCGCCACGCGCCCGTCGGCGATCCGGAAAGCGTCACGTCGGGCCAAATGCGCTTCGGCATCCGCATCCGCCCACAGCAGCCGCAGGTCGCGATCCACCAGCATCAACCCCTCGGCATCTGGATGGTCCCGGGCGGCCAGCGCAGCGGCGAGGTGAAGCAGCCTGCGCTGGATCTGAACGCTGCGCACAAGATGGGGCAGAACCATCCGGCAGACAGAGACCATCCTGTCGGTGATTTCGTCGCGCGCGCTTGATGTCTGGAGCACGAAGCTGCCGAAGCCTATGCCATCGGTATAAAGATTGCCCGCGAGCCGTTCGGCCCCCAGACCCGACTTCGCCCAGAATTCGTTCTGGAAGGCGCTGGCGTAATAGACGTCACGGCCAGTATGCGACAGGTCGGTGATCTGACCCGGCGGGATCGAAGCGGTCGCCTGCGCGGTGGGGTCGTGTTGCCACCAATGCGCATTGTAAGCGGCCACTACATTCGGATCGGCGCGGGGTGTCAGCACACTCGACAATCCGATCCGCGGGTCGATTACAACCATTGCGGCATTCTCGGCCCCGGCGAAATCGGCGACGCGGGACATGAGATCGGACCACGCACCCGAGTCCAGAGCGTAATCGTAGATAGACCCGATCAGGTCGTTGAACTCTTTATCCATGCAACACTCGTCAACCGTATGGATCAGGAAGGTGCAGCAGGGTCGGAAACCGATCAAGCGATTTTCGCAGAGTCTACGACGAACGTCGCATTACTGCCTTCCGGCAGCGTTCTAGCGTCGCCGAGGTTGTCAGGTATCTGTTCCGAGAAGTTTGCGCGTGGTTTCAGTGGTGTTTTCAAAGTCTTCCATTCTTTCATTTTCGATAGCCAGCCTGTTTCTGACCGCCGCCCCGGCCCTGGCAGAGCGCCTGGAGAACGGCACGCAGTTCGGCGAATGGACCCTTGTGTGCGAGGCCGTCGCGGTCAACGAAACCACCTGCGTGCTCAACCAGCGGCTGCTGCGCGGCGACGGCGCGTTCATTGTGGATTTCATGGCGATCCCCGAAGGTGATGGCGGCTGGCTCAGCGCGCGTGTCCCGGTCGGCGTTCATTTCCCAAGCGGCTTTGTGTTGCGACCCGAAGCAGGGGACCAGCAGATCGCGCTGATCTGGCAGGCCTGCTCGCCCGAACTCTGCGAGGCTATGGTTAGCCTGTCAGGGGAAAGTGCGGCGCTTCTGGACGGCAGCCCCGCCATCGCGGCCTACCGGCCCGGCGTGACGGATGGGAACGGCGGTGCAAAACTGGGCCACGGTAGCGGCGGGATCGTCTCGCTGCGGGCGGAGTAAAATCCTGCCACTTTTCCCTTCTTGCGGCGGCAGGGAGGGTGGGGAGATCTATACCGTGGAGCTTTACAAGAAGGTTCGCCTCGCATGTGCCGAGGGCATGAGCAGGCGTGCAGCAGCGAAGCATTTCAACATTTCGCGCGGGACGGTTGAGAAGATGTTGGCCTTCTCGGTGCCGCCTGGCTATCGGCGGGACAAGCCGATCAGGCGGCCGAAGCTGGACGGGTTCACCGAGTTCATTGACGTCTGGCTTGAGGCCGACAAGGCCGTGCATCGCAAGCAGCGTCATACGGCCAAGCGGATATGGGAACGGCTTCAGGCCGAGCATGGCTTCACCGGCGGCTATACGATCGTCAAGGATTACGTGCGTGATCGTGAGCGGCGGACCCGGGAGATGTTCGTACCGCTGGCCCATCTGCCAGGCCATGCGCAGGCAGACTTTGGCGAAGCCATTGTCGTCATCGGCGGTGTCGAGCAGAAGGCGTATTTCTTCGTCATGGATCTGCCGCACAGCGATGCCTATTTCGTGCGGGCCTATCCGGCGGCGACTGCGGAGGCCTGGATAGACGGGCATGTCCGCGCCTTCGCCTTCTTCGGCGGGGTGCCGCAGTCGGTGCTCTACGACAATGACCGCTGCCTGGTCTCGAAGATCCAGCCGGACGGCACTCGCATCCGCGCCGCGCTGTTCAGCGGCTTGCAGTCGCATTACCTGTTTCGGGATCGCTATGGTCGGCCCGGGAAGGGGAACGACAAGGGCGCTGTCGAGGGGATGGTCGGCTACGCCCGTCGCAACCACATGGTGCCGATCCCCCACTTTGCCAGTTGGGACGCCTTCAATGCCGATCTTGGAGGGCAGTGCTGCGCGCGCTTGACGCGTATTCTTCGGGGTCACAAGGAGACGATCGGTGAGAGGTTGCAGCGCGATCTGGCCGCGATGCGCCCCCTGCCTGCCGCCCCGTTCGACGCTTGCGACCAAGCGGGCGGCAGGGTCAGCTCGCAGTCTCTCGTGCGCTATGACACCAACGATTACTCGGTCCCGGTTGCCTATGGCCACCAGGACGTCTGGATCCGCGGCTATGTCGATGAGGTCGTGATCGGCTGTCGCGGTGAGGTGATCGCCCGACACCCGCGCTGTTACGATCGCGAGGACATGATCTTCGACCCGGTCCACTACCTCCCGCTGATCGAGCGCAAGATCAATGCGTTGGACCAGGCCGCGCCTCTGGCAGAATGGGACTTGCCCGAAGAGTTCCAGACTCTGCGCCGCCTGATGGAGGGACGCATGCTCAAGATGGGTCGACGCGAGTATGTGCAGGTTCTGCGTCTGCTCGAGACCTTCGAGATGGATGACTTGCATGCCGCCGTGAAGAAGGCCCTGAAGCTGGGCGCGGTCGGCTTCGACGCCGTGAAGCACCTCGTGCTCTGTCAGGTGGAGAAGCGCCCCCCAAGGCTTGATCTCGATGTCTACCCCTACCTGCCGCGAGCGAACGTCGAGACGACGCGTGCGGCCAGCTACATGGCCTTGATGTCGGAGGCGGCGGAATGACCGAGGCCCCGAAGATCCTGCTTGCCCATCATCTGAAGACGCTGAAGCTGCCCACCTTCCTGCGGGAACACGAGAAGGTTGCGCGCCAATGCGCCGCCGAAGGGTTGGACCATGTCCAATTCCTGTCGCGCCTCGTAGAACTGGAACTCATTGACCGCGAGCGGCGGATGGTCGAGCGCCGCATCAAGGCTGCGAAGTTCCCGGCCACCAAAAGCCTCGACAGCTTCGACTTCAAGGCGATCCCAAAACTGAACAAGATGCAGGTGCTGGAACTGGCGCGCTGCGAATGGATCGAACGGCGCGAGAACGTGATCGCTCTCGGCCCCAGTGGAACAGGCAAGACCCACATTGCCCTCGGACTGGGGCTGGCGGCCTGCCAGAAGGGCATGTCCGTCAGCTTCACCACCGCCGCGGCCCTGGTCAACGAGTTGATGGAGGCTCGCGACGAACGTCGACTGCTTCGCGTCCAGAAGCAGATGGCCGCCGTGAAGCTGCTGATCATCGACGAACTGGGCTTCGTGCCTCTGTCCAAGACCGGCGCCGAGCTGCTCTTTGAGATGATCTCACAACGTTACGAGCGCGGCGCCACGCTGATCACCAGCAATCTGCCCTTCGACGAGTGGACCGAGACCTTCGGCACCGAGCGGCTTACCGGCGCGCTCCTCGACCGGTTGACCCACCACGTCAACATCCTCGAGATGAACGGCGAAAGCTATCGCCTCGCGCAAAGCCGCGCGCGCAAGCCCGGCAACAATACCTGATCCAAAGCCCCAGACTTGGACCTGACGGTCCAAGGCGGCCAGTCACCCGCCAGCTAAATGGAGGGCGCGGCTGCCTGGCCACCGCTCATCCCCCACCTCCCGCTCAAATCCAAAGTGGCCCAGTTTTGCGCCGCCTCGTGGCCCAATTTTGCTCCGCCGTTGACAAAAAGGGCGCTCGGTCAAAATCGCCAAACATCTGTAAATAAACACTATTTTGAAAGCGTCCTTCTGAGAGCCTAGGGCGGTCGATAAGAGACAAATGGCGTTCAGAGACCGATTTTGTGTATTTAGCCAGTCTCCGAAGGGCGGTCGCAACGGCTAAACCCCTTTGAAACCAAAAGAAAAAAGGGGCCCATAAGGGCCCATCATCGGTTTCGGCAAGTGTAGGTGGCGGAGGGGATGGACCTGGAATCCAACCCTCTCCACCCTCTAAGGCATTGAATTCATTATACAGACCTGCGGCTTTGCATCCCATATGATGCAAAGGCGACCGGCATCCAACTCGCCCTCCTCGCCCCGCGCCCGTAGTTTGCGGTCAGCTATAGGTCGGCGTTTGCGGCTCGAAGATGCGCGCGGAGTGGTTTGCTCCGGCAAGTTCTTGGCACTCGGCCTCATCGCTCGTCTGACTGCAAGCGGCGTTCCAGCCAGCGGACGCCGCTCGAAACAATCAGGATCAGCACGAGGTATTCCAGCACCAGAACCGTGTAGATCTCCAGCGGGCGATATTCGACCACAACTAGCTCATTGGCCTTTCGCGTCAGCTCCTGCATCCCGATCACCGAGACCAGCGAGGACATCTTCAGCATGTATATCAGTTGATTTCCCAACGCCGGCAGGATGCGCCGCAAGGCTTGGGGCAGGATCACATAGCGCATCGTGTCGCGGTAACCGAGCGAGACGGAATAGGCCGCCTCGTACTGGCCGCGCGCGATCGACTGAATGCCGCCACGGAAGATCTCGGCCTGAAAGGCGCTGTCTGACAGCGCCAGTGCGATCACACCCGCCCAGAACACTGACATCGACAGTCCGGTCAGCTGGGGCAGGCCATAATAGACCCAGAGGATCAGCACCAGAAGTGGGACAGAGCGGACAAGTTCCACATAGACGCGGCTGAGCCTGCGAAGCCAGGGAAACGGCGACAACCCGGGCAGCGCCACGAGCAGCCCGACACTCATCGAGATGGTGATGGCCACCGCCGAAAGATAGACCGTGTATTCCAGCCCGGAGAGCAGGAAGCGCAGGTTGTTCATCCCCGTAGCGGTGCGGGGATCGACCACATACCAGCCCCAGTTGCCAGAGCAGCCCGACAACATCAGGAAGACGGCAAGAAAAAGCGCGATCCGGATCATGCCGCCCCCTAATGGTGCAGGAGTTTCTGAAGAAAATCCCGACAGCGTTGGCTTGCGGGCGCGGTGAAAAACTGCTCGGGCGGTGCCATTTCCACGATCTCGCCGGCATCCATGAACACGACCCGGTCCGCAACACGGCGCGCAAAACCCATCTCGTGGGTGACGACGATCATCGTCATGCCGGTTTGAGCCAGTTCGGTCATAACGTCGAGCACCTCGTTGATCATCTCGGGATCAAGCGCGCTGGTGGGCTCGTCGAAGAGCATGATCCGGGGTTCCATGCAAAGCGAGCGGGCGATGGCGACGCGCTGTTGCTGGCCACCCGACAGTTGGCGGGGAAACTTGTCGGCCTGCTCGGGGATGCGCACGCGTGCGAGGTAGCGATGGGCGGTTTCTTCCGCCTCGGCGCGAGACAAGCCGCGCGCACGCATCGGACCGAGCGTCAGATTCTGGAGCACTGTGAGATGCGGAAAAAGGTTGAACTGCTGGAACACCATGCCGACCTTGCCCCGCACCTGACGCGCGCCGCGCCCGCCCGGTTCCAGCGTGACGCCGTCTACCGTGATGCGCCCCGTATCGATCTGTTCCAACCCGTTGATGCAGCGGATCAGCGTAGATTTGCCCGATCCCGAAGGCCCGCACACCACCACGCGCTCGCCGCGCGCTACCGACAACTTGATCCCGTTGAGGGCGCGGAAAGCGCCGAAATCCTTGGAAACGGCGCAGAACTGGATAAGCGGTGCTGAATCTTCGGGCATCACGACATCTTATCTGCACAAGACCGGGCAACAGCCCGCATTTCTGTACCAGTGCCGATCTAGATATTAGTTTTTCTTGATTCACAAGTTATTTCGGGCAAGCTGCTTTGAGCGGGCCTGAGTGGCCCTGACCAACTGGGGAGAAGCACCATGTCCTTTCTGAAATCCATCGCGGTCGCGGCTGCCGTTATCGCAGCACCCATCGCCGCACAGGCCGACTCCGTCCTGCAAGAGATCCTGAACACCGGTGTCCTCAAGGTCGGCACCACCGGGGACTGGAACCCGATGACGATGAAGGACGTTACAACGAACAGCTACACCGGCTACGATATCGACGTGATGACACAGCTTGCCGCCGATCTGGGCGTCACGGTGGAATTCGTGCCGGCCGACTGGCGCACGCTGGTCGCGGGCATCTCGGCGGGCACCTATCACATGACCGGCTCTGCCTCGGTCACGCCGGCGCGCGCCAAGGTTGCGGGCTACTCGCAGCCCTACTTCTCGCTTGGGACGGTTCCGCTGATCAACGCCAAGGACACGGACAGGTTCAAGGATTGGGACGACCTGAATGCCGCCGGTGTGAAGGTGGCAGCGACGCTTGGCACCACTCAGGAACAGCAGGTCAAGTCCTTCTTCCCCGACGCCGAGCACGTCATCGTCGACGCCCCCGCGCGGGACTTCCAAGAAGTTCTGGCCGGCCGCGCCGATGCGCATATCACCTCGAACGTCGAGGCGCGTCAGCTGGTCAAGCGCTATCCGCAATTGATGATCGTGCCCGTGTCCGAACCGCGCGCCCGCGCGCTGGTGGCCATGCTGCTGCCGCAGGACGATCAGGTTTGGATCAATTACGTCAACACCTGGATCTCGACCAAGAAGGAAAGCGGTTTCTTCGACGAACTGGCCGTGAAGTGGAGCGTGCCGCTCGAATGAAACCTCTGCCCCGATGCTGACCCTCTATGCGATCCCGCCCAGCCTGTACTGCGCCAAGGTCCGGATTGCGTTGCGCGCAAAGGGGCTGAAATGGCGGGAATTGCCGCCACCGGGCGGCTACGGGTCTGCCGAATATCGCCGGTTGGTGCCTTCGGGCAACCTGCCGGCGCTCTTGCATGACGGGTTGTTGCTGGCCGACAGCGAGGCCATCGTCGAGTATCTCGAAGAGCGTTTTCCCGACCCGCCGCTGATGCCAGACGGACCGGCCGCGCGCGCCCGGATGCGCGAGCGCGGCCGCTTCCACGACACGCGGCTCGAGCCGGAATTGCGCAAGCTGTTTCCGCATATCGCCCCCGCGGCACGTGATGCGGGCGTTGTCGCGACCCAGGCCGCGGCCCTGCAGGCGCGGCTGACCCAGCTCGGCGCACTGCTGGAGCAGGACGACATGCCTTTCGGTCTGGGCGACTTGGGGCTGCCGGTCACACTGGCCTGGCTTGATGCTCTGGGGCCGGTTCTGGGGCTGGGGCTGACCCTGCCCGACCCGGTCACGTCATGGCGCGCCCGCGTCGAGGCCGAGCCACCGGTGAGCGCAGAGCTTTTTTCCTACCGCGTCATTCTCGACGCCTGGCTGGCGAAGGCCACGGCATGAGGCTCGACCTGATGACATGGCCCGAGGTCGAGGCCCATCTCGCGCGTGGCGGCGGTGTGATCCTGCCCACCGGTTCCACCGAACAGCATGGGCCGATGGGGCTGATCGGAACAGATGCCTTTTGCGCCACTGCCATTGCCGAGGCAGCAGCGGATCTTTGCAACGCGGTTGTCGCGCCGACGCTGGCTTTGACACCCGCGCCTTTCAACACCGCCTTTCCGGGCACGCTGTCGGTCTCGGAACCCGTCTTCCGCGCCTTGGCGGGCGAGGTCCTGGCGGGGATGGCCGCGCAGGGCTTCAACCCGATCTACGTGCTGAACGCTCATGGTGCGAACCTCGCCCCGCTGCGCGCCGCAATCGACACCCTGCCCGGCACGCGCGTCCGCCTGAAAAGCTGGTGGGACTTCGAGCCCGTGAATGCCCTGCGGCGGGACTGGTACGGTGAGTGGGAAGGCATGCACGCAACACCGTCCGAGATCGCCATCACCATGGCGACGCACAGACGGGTTCCGCCGCCTGAGGCCGCGTTGACACCGCCGCGCAAGCTGTCGGCCGAATTCATCCGCGCCCATGCGGGCGACCGTCACGGCCCGCCGGACGCACATCGTCGCGACTTTCCGGACGGCCGCGTGGGGTCGCACTCCGCATTGGCGACGCCGGAACAGGGCCGCAGGCTGTTGGACACGGCGGCCCGGGCCGTGGCCGAGGATTACGCCATGTTCGCCGCGGGCTGAGGCACGGCGGACAGCCGTCCCGAGGGCGCAAGCCCGACCTCGCGCGCAGGATCGGCAAAAAGCGCCGCTGCGTCCGGATGGCGCGCCAGAATCGCAGCGCCGCCCGGCACGCGGTCGGGGTGAAGCCGCCCGTCCTCCCATACTGCCACCCCGTCTAGCCGGATCGTCGGGTCTATGACGTTGACCGAAATCTCGCCAGGCGCCTGCGCACCGCAGGTGTGGAAATGCAGCACGCGCGGGTTGCCGAAGGCACCACCGCCCCAGCGGGTGACGTTCTCGCCGGCCTCGACCGACCAGCCGCAGCCCGGATGCATCCCCGCGTGCCAGGAATGGACGTGAAAGGCGTCACTATCGGTCGAGCCGCCGACGTGACGATAATGCGCTTCAGCCCGCACGGCGTCGGGGCCGTCGAAGCCGGTGATCCGGTTGCCGTCGAAGCGGATCCGCAGCACATCGTCGAGCGCCAGCGTATAGGGGTCGTAGAAGGTCTTGCCGGTGCCGGTCAGGAATCCAGCCTGTGCGATCGTCCCGGCATAGTCGCCGGCTGGCACGGGCGTGAACACCGACAGCGGAAAGCGCCGCACCGAGACCTCGGCCGCACTGGAGGGAAAGCGCGCGCCCGGACCCGCAAAATCGGTGCCTAGCGGACAGGTTACCCGGATCTCTTCCGCGGCGGCAAGCGCGGCGTTCAGACTGTCGAGCAGCGCAAGAAAGGCCGCGTGGTCCGCCTGCCCGAACCCTGACCCCATCATCCTGCGGTCGAGCGCATAACACATCACGGGGGCTGCCCCGGACAGCGCCGTGTCGAAGCGCAGCTGGTCGCCAAGACGTGACAGGAACACGGTGCGATCTGCACGGCCGATCGCTGCCATGATTTCCTCTGAGGGCCGGGCGCTGGCACCCACGGCTTCCTCGCGCACCGTCGCCTCCAACCCCAGCGCCCCAGCGACCCGCGCCACCTCTTCAGCAAGCACGGGGTCGTAATAGCCACCCGAGGCAGGCTCTGCGAGGATCAGGACGGACTGCCCGGGCGCCAGCCCGCCGCAGCGCAGCAGCATGTTCTCTATGCCCGTTCGCAGGTCGTGCTGCATTCTGTGCCCCACGCGATCACCGGTCTCAGAATAGAAAGGCGGCACCATTCGGGCCATTGAAAAGAATTAATGTGCTGGTTTAGTTTAACTTATGATCTCGAACCTTCCCTTCACAGCGTTGCGCACCTTCGAAGCGGTGGCTCGCCAGCGCGGCTTCGGCCGGGCCGCCGAGGAACTGGGTGTCACCCAAAGCGCCGTCAGCCAGCAGATTCGTTTGCTGGAGGACTGGCTGGGCATGCGGCTACTGAACCGGCACGGCGGCCGTGTCAGCGTTACCGATGAGGGCGCTCGGCTTGCGGCGGCAGTCGCGCAAGGGTTCGGTGGTGTTGCCGATATCTGCCGTGAGCTGCGCGACGCCCGCACCGAGCCGATGGCCATCGGGCTGTCCTGCCTGCCAGGCTTCGCCTATGTCTGGCTGATCCCCCGGCTGATCGGCTTCGACCAACGCCATCCGGAACATCCCGTCTCGATTGCAACCTCGGCCCGACTGACGGATTTTTCCGGCGACGACGCCGATATCGCGATCCGCTATGGCATGGGCAGGTACCCGGGCCTGCATGTCGAGAAGCTTCTGGAGGAGTGGTTGTTCCCGGTCTGCGCGCCATCCCTTCTAGAGAACGGTCCGCCGCTGCGCACTGTCGCCGACCTGTCGGGCCACACTCTGCTTGTCGATGACGTGACCGATATCGATGGGCTGGCGCCCACATGGCAGTTCTGGGCCAATGAGTCAGGCGTGACCCTACCGAAACCCGCGCGGCTGCGCCGCTTCGGCCAATCCAACATGGTGGTGCAGGCGGCAGTGCGGGGTCTGGGTGTCGCGCTGGGGCGTTCTCCGCTGGTGATGGACGCGATCGCCGCAGGAGATCTCGTCAAGCCTTTCGGTAGGGCTGTCGCCTCTCGCTTCGCCTATTGGCTGGTCTGCCCGCCAGACGCGCTGAAATCACCGCGCATCGCTGCCTTCCGCGACTGGGTCCTGTCAGAGGCTGCCGATCATACCCGCTCGGTGGCTGACCACGGTTAAGCACAGGATGCCGCGCCAGACACGGCACCGGTCTCGGACGCAATGCGCCGCTCGACCATCTTGCGAAACCGCATGGCCGCGGCGTCGAGACCGAGGTTCAGGTAGGGCGTGCGCGGAGCCTTCATGCCGCGATGCACGTCTTCAAGCACCACCTTGTCCTCGTTGAAGGCCATAGTAGCCCCCGCAAACATGCTTTCGGACATGGCCATGTCGTCGGGACGCGCGTTGCGATGCTGGAACCAGAAATAGCGCGAGCGGTCGGCGTCCACCGGGGTCATGAAATTGTACGAGATGTTAATGAAGGCATCGTCGGGAAGGACCGCCTCCGCCCCGCCGGTGCCCGCGCGCGTGTAGACCGACATGTTGATGGCGATGGCGGGCATGCGCATTTCGTAGTGCTGAAGCCGGTCACAGGCATCCGCATAGGGGAGGTATGGCGCGTAATAAGGCGGTGCGGCACAACCCGGGATCCAGCGCGACACGATCACCCGGTCCGCGGCCTCGGACATTTCCAGCGGCAGATTGTCCGTGCCGCCGCCCGCAAAGGACGTCAGGTGCACCCATGCCACATGCGAAGGATCGAGCAGGTTGTCGGTGATCCACAGGTAGTGGCAGTCGATGTCGAGAGCGCCGCAGGCGGTGCGGCCCCAACTCGGATTATCGTAATTCGGAATGTCGAGCATCTCGGCCGGGTCGGCCAGCGCCGGGTCACCCATCCAGAGCCAGACAAAGCCATAGCGTTCGATCACCGGGTAGGACGCGACCCGGGCGCGCCGCGGGATTGCATCGGGCTGGGTCGGTGCGGCGACACAAGTGCCGGTGCCATCGAAGGTCAAACCGTGATAGCCGCAAACCACCCGGTCGTCGACCAGCGTACCTCTGGACAAAGGCAGCTTGCGGTGCGGACAGGCATCTTCAAGCGCAGCGACGCTACCATCGCTCCTCCGGAAGACCACGATTGCGTCGCCCAAGACGGTAAAGGCGGACAAAGCTCGGGAGATATCCTGGCTTCGGGCACAGACGTACCAGGCGTTGCGAATGAAACCGTCGCTATCCATGACATGCTCCAAGAAGGATCTGACCTTGCATTAGACATTAGGCCATGTCTTAGTTTTTCTAAAGCCGTTTTTGACGTCGGCAGAAGGAAACCTGGGATGCCCGGACATATCGATATGCACGCGCACTACTACGGCGGCGGCCTCGTCGATTTCCTGACCGCCCGCGCTGAACGGCCCTGCTTGCGCCCCACGGACGGCGATGGGCGCGAGATGCTGGCGATGAATGGCGCCTTTCCCTTCCTGCCAGCGCATTGGGATCACAAGGTGGGCTTGGCACAAATGGACTCGGCGGGAATCGATCGGCGGATGCTGACTTTTCCCGGCGCGCTCTGTCTCGACGTGCTGCCCGCGCAAGAGGCCGCGCCGGTCATCCGCGACTTCAACGATCACCTCGCAGACTTGGGCCGGGACACCGGCGGGCGGATCGTCGGGCTGGCAGGTCTGCCACTGGCGGACATGGACGCTTCGGCAACGGAGATGCGCCGGGTGCGGCGCGACCTCGGCCTGCCGGGCGTGATCCTGCCCGCCGATTACTTCAACACCGTTGCGGAGGCGCGGCTTCTGACGCCAGTCTTTGAAGCAGCCAATGAGAGCGGCGCACTTCTGATGGTGCATCCGGGGCCGCGCGTCGGCGTGCCTCCAGCGCCCCCTGCCGCGGAGTTTGCGCAATACCGCACCTCGGCGGTGGCGCTGCAATCGCAGCTGGCGCAAGTGACCCTGACCTTGATCCTGTCGGACCTACTGGACGCTTTCCCGCGCATCCGCTGGCAGGTCGTGAACCTTGGCGGCACACTACCTTTCATCTTCGAGCGGATGGAGGCGATCGCACGCCACCGCTCGCCCGATGCCCCCTTCCCTACCGAGAGAATGCGACGCATCTGGTACGACTGCGCGTCGCTCGGCCCCCGCGCGCTGGAGGCTGGCGTGGCGCTTTATGGCGCGGACCGGATCATGCTGGGCACCGACTGGCCGATTTTTCGTGAGGCGCCGGGCGACACAGCGCTGGACCCGGCACGCATCGACGACGATGCCCGCGCGCTGGTTTCGCATGGCACAGCGGCGGCGCTTCTTGAGGCTTTGGCGGCAGACGTGAAGGGCTGAAGCCCTATGCCGATGGGCACCACTCTTCTTCACGCCCCTCACGCGGGATTTTATTGCGCTTCGTGCGGCGCAGCCAAAGCCGTTTCTCGCGGTAGAGGCGCTAGACGCCCTTGACGTTCACCCCGAAAGCCCTAGCGGACGAGTTTGGCGCAGCATGCGACACTCCTGCAGGATTCTGACAATCAGTGCCGTCAGACAGATTCTAACTAGTCTCAGCTATGCCAGCGACACAATCCCTGAGCTGCTCCCCGAAAATCGGACAGTGACGCAAGCTATGATCTGACGTCTGCTGGTCTCCGAGAACGAGGAGATCAGAACATGAAGAAACGCAGGAACCATGACGCGGGGTTCAAAGCTCGCGTGGCGCTGGAGGCCGTGAAGGGCGAGCGCACGGTGTCGGAGCTGGCCGCCGAATATGGCGTGCATCCTACGATGATCCATCAGTGGAAGAAGGCTCTTCTGGAGGGCGCGGCTGACATCTTTGAGCGTGGTGGCAAGAGAGCGCCCGAGATCGACGAGGACACGGTGCGGTCGCTGCATGCAAAGATCGGGGAGCTGGCTGTGGCCAACGATTTTTTGTCCAGAAAGCTCAAGCCCTGGACCGGCAAGTGAGGCGCGGGATGATCGAGAAGAACCACCCGAGCCTGTCGGTCGGGGCGCAATGCCGCCTGCTGTCGATCGCACGGTCATCGTTCTACTACGAACTGATGGGCGAGACGGCGATGAACCTCGACCTCATGGTGGTGATCGACAAGCAGTTCCTCGAAACGCCGTTTTACGGCGTCCAGCAGATGACGTGGCACCTGCGGAACGAGGGGTATGTTGTGAACTACAAGCGCATTCGTCGACTGATGCGGCTCATGCGCTTGATGCCGATTTACCAGTCGCCCGATACCAGCAGGCCCGCGAAGGGGCACAAGACCTACCCTTATCTGCTCGGCGGTCTGCGTGTGGAGCGGCCCAATCAGGTCTGGTGTGCCGACATCACCTACATCCCGATGCGCCGCGGATTCCTCTATCTGGTCGCCATCATGGACTGGTATACCCGGAAGGTCTTGGCCTGGCGGATATCGAACACGCTGGAAGCCGACTTCTGCGTGGAGGCTTTGAACGAGGCGATCCACAAGTTCGGCCCGCCCGAGATCATGAACACCGATCAAGGGTCGCAGTTCACGTCCTTCGCCTGGACCGACCGGCTGAAAAGGGTCGGCACCCGGATCTCGATGGATGGCAAAGGACGCTGCATCGACAACATCTTCATCGAGCGGCTGTGGCGGTCCTTGAAGTATGAATGCGTCTATCTGCACGCCTGGGAAACGGGGTCGCAGGCTCGGGTCGGCATCGGGCGCTGGATCACCTTCTACAACCACCAACGCCCTCACACTGCCCATGGCGGACAGCCGCCCGCCGTGGCCTACTTTAACCGCATTGAAACCGATCAGCAGGTGCAGGCAGTAGCTTAATCAACCCGGGAATCTGTCCAAGAGTTGGGGAGTAGCTCACCCTTAGGCCGCGCCGAAGCCCGCGCCGAACGACAAGCGGCAGCCCGGTTGGCCTTGAATAGGTGTCGGGTGGAGAGGCTTCTTCCCAACGTGCTATGGGAAGCGAAAGTACAGCATCACCGCCAGGCGGATGATCTCCGGGCTGGTCTTGAAGTACTTTAAGGGGCTGCGCTTGGTCATGGTCGCAGGCTAGGAAACGGCGGTGCAAAATTAGGCCACGGTAGCGGCGGGATAGTCTCGCTGCGGGCGGAGTAAAATCCTGCCACTTTTCCCTTCTTGCGGCGGCAGGGAGGGTGGGGAGATCTATACCGTGGAGCTTTACAAGAAGGTTCGCCTCGCATGTGCCGAGGGCATGAGCAGGCGTGCAGCAGCGAAGCATTTCAACATTTCGCGCGGGACGGTTGAGAAGATGTTGGCCTTCTCGGTGCCGCCTGGCTATCGGCGGGACAAGCCGATCAGGCGGCCGAAGCTGGACGGGTTCACCGAGTTCATTGACGTCTGGCTTGAGGCCGACAAGGCCGTGCATCGCAAGCAGCGTCATACGGCCAAGCGGATATGGGAACGGCTTCAGGCCGACCATCCCCTCGACAGCGCCCTTGTCGTTCCCCTTCCCGGGCCGACCATAGCGATCCCGAAACAGGTAATGCGACTGCAAGCCGCTGAACAGCGCGGCGCGGATGCGAGTGCCGTCCGGCTGGATCTTCGAGACCAGGCAGCGGTCATTGTCGTAGAGCACCGACTGCGGCACCCCGCCGAAGAAGGCGAAGGCGCGGACATGCCCGTCTATCCAGGCCTCCGCAGTCGCCGCCGGATAGGCCCGCACGAAATAGGCATCGCTGTGCGGCAGATCCATGACGAAGAAATACGCCTTCTGCTCGACACCGCCGATGACGACAATGGCTTCGCCAAAGTCTGCCTGCGCATGGCCTGGCAGATGGGCCAGCGGTACGAACATCTCCCGGGTCCGCCGCTCACGATCACGCACGTAATCCTTGACGATCGTATAGCCGCCGGTGAAGCCATGCTCGGCCTGAAGCCGTTCCCATATCCGCTTGGCCGTATGACGCTGCTTGCGATGCACGGCCTTGTCGGCCTCAAGCCAGACGTCAATGAACTCGGTGAACCCGTCCAGCTTCGGCCGCCTGATCGGCTTGTCCCGACGATAGCCAGGCGGCACCGAGAAGGCCAACATCTTCTCAACCGTCCCGCGCGAAATGTTGAAATGCTTCGCCGCTGCACGCCTGCTCATGCCCTCGGCACATGCGAGGCGAACCTTCTTGTAAAGCTCCACGGTATAGATCTCCCCACCCTCCCTGCCGCCGCAAGAAGGGAAAAGTGGCAGGATTTTACTCCGCCCGCAGCGAGACGATCCCGCCGCTACCGTGGCCTAATTTTGCACCGCCGTTCCCAGTCCAAGGATGCACGCCCCGTCGGAGAGCTGGAAGCCTCGATTGCAGCTCCACCGGTTGCCGGATCGGTCGAGATAGGCGTTCAACGGCAGATCGATAGCGACGCAGGCGCCGCTCAGCGGCTCGTATCCACGCTCACAGCGCCAGCCCGGTCCATAGGATGCCTGGTCGAGAAACGCGTTTGCAGACACCACGATGGCGTCGCATCGGTCGTCGATCCTGACGAACCCTCTCTCGCAAGCCCAGACAGCGCCATAGTTTGCGTTGGTCAGATATGCATTGGCCGGCACGGCAATCGGCACGCAGGCGCTCGAACTGGCTGTGAAACCGCGCGCGCAGGTCCAACCGGAGCCTGAGGTGTCGTCGGTGAGATAGGCGTTGTCTGGCAGGACGATTGGCACGCAAGCATCGCGCTCTTGCCGGAAACCGCGTTCGCATTGCCAATCATAGCCGGAAGACCGGAGGAAGGCGTTGGCGGGCACCGGGATGGGATTGCAGGACGTCCCGCTCACTTCCTCATACCCGCGGTCGCACTCCCACCCTGTCCCGTAGGAGCGCCCGGTTGGATTGGCATGCTCGGGGATATCGAGCGCGAGGCACTCGGCGCCATCTACCCGGTAACCGAGATCGCAGACCCAGCCGGCACCATAGCTGCGCGCCTGAGCGTTCTGCGGCATCGGCCCGGTGCCATCCTGCGCAAGAACCGGGAAGCCGAAGGACGCGATCACACCAACTATAACTGCCGTCCTCTCGATCAGCCTCGCGAGGGGATGTCTCATCGCCGCTTGCTCCTTGGCGGACCAGATTCCGCCGGTTGCCGCGCGTGTCTTCGATAGCTCAACCGTGAGCGTTCCGGTCAGCCGTCGGGTGCGTGCAACCGGTTTTAGGGAGGCTTTTGAATTCGGTCTCGATGGCATGCCTTCGTTCTCGGCCACCTGGATCGCGAAGTCCTGCGGGACGGTCGGGTGGGTGCTACCGGTCATCTGAGGGACAACTTGTGCAAGGCCGCGGCCGCAAGGGCATGTTCCTTCTGGTGGTAGTCACCGCGGAACTTCCCATCGACCTGCACCTCCCAGATGCCGTTTCTTTCGCGCACCTGAATACCTCCTCGCTGCGCCGGTCGGTTCATGGAGGAACCTTGTCCTCCACTGCTCTTCGGCGGCACGGCTTGCTTGTCGGTCACGTCCGGCTCCTTCGCCTTGGGCGCGCGCACGTCTCCGAGGAGCATCACGGCGCGAATGAATTCTTCCGCGTAATCGTCGGTTTCGCGGTGATCGTTTTCGTGCCGGGCCATCCGCATCGGTTCGACGAACCGTTCTCGCAGGTGGTCGATGAAACGTGGCTCGGTGCGGGCCATGTAGGCGATAAGCGCCTGCAGAACCCTTTCATGGGCCAGTACGCGCCGCTCGAGATCGGTCGACTCCGAAGTCGAAGGCGCAAAAGTCTCCGCATGCGTCATGACCTGTTCCGCACCCCGCAAACTGATATCCGTTTGTCTTGTCTCGTTCAGAGTTCGAGTTCCGCGAGGCACGCCTGCGCAATATCCCGGTCCGGGGCATCGGTCCCCGGCATGGTCGCCCAGCCCGCGGTCATGAGCGCGTCGCGCCGCTGGTAGGTCGAGGCGGCACGGATCGCTTCCATCTTGTCCGCCCGCGCCGGGTCGGAGAGCGCCATGTCGAGGCAGACCGGCACCATGGAGGCGACGACATCGTCTCGGGACATCGCCATCGCCCTGCCGTTCGATGTGCCACCGGTCACCCAGCCGCCCCATGTGAAGCCGACCACGCCGACGAAAACTGCACCGATCACGGCACCGTAGATGCCGGGCTTGAGCCATTCGGGAGTGTTCATGTTCCATCCTCCTGCGGGGAAAGCGCCGCTTCGCTGTGATTGTTGGTCTGGCTCAGCACTGCATCCCGGCCCAGCGCCTCTCTCAGATCCCTGTCGGAAATCGCCCGCAACTCGGAGCGTCCCGCATGACTGCCCCGACCGCGCACTGTCAGGTAGGTCGCCGTCCGCCGGTAAGCCTCGAAGCTCAACCCCTGCAGAAGCTCTTCTTCGACGAGAACTTCGTAGTCTCCAGCGGGCAGTTCGCCCGAGTATCCCGACAGGGTGAACGGGTTCGAAAACGTCACCGTCGATCTGGTCGACCGCATGTTCATCTCTGGTCTCCGCGATTTTGGCAGACTCGTCGCTCAAGACTGTCGATGGCCCCTTGGAGTCCGGGCCCAACCTGTCGAACGCTTTCGCCTTTTGTAGCTCATGCTCGTTAGTCTGGCGCTGATACATGTTAGTCCCCGGCACAACGACGGTTGCGACTACCTGGGCACAATCGCCAGCACTGACCTGTGTAAGGGCGCCGGGACCGACCTGCGTCTATCCTTGGTGAAACAGGGGCGATCTGCGTTCCTGCAATCAAGGAACGGAACGACGATGGCCGCACCCAATGTTCTCAAACCGCACCCACCCGAATTCGAGCGATTTCTCTATGCTTCGGTCGGAGAGGATCGAAACGGATATGTCGTGACGGTCCTCTCCACGCTTGCGCGGCTCGGCCTCGATCCATGGAACGAAACCGCTGAACTGGTCACGCTGGGGCGCGAGGCCGCGCGAGCGCGGTTGGGGATACTGCTTGCTCGATCTCGGGACGTTCCTTCGCTCGCCAGCGATTACGGCAGGGTCGCGAGAGACTTGAGCCAGCTGCTTCCGGAAGGCCAGACGTCAGGTAGTCTGAAGCGAGTTGCTTCGACCGTCGCCGACGGCCGCCCCGAAACAAGCGGCGTAATCTGGGCGGTTCTCGCGATCATCTTTCTGTTGTTTCAGATGTTCATGGTTGGCGGGTCGGGGTCAGGCGAATGACTGTCTCAGTCGAGACCGGGAATAGACCGGCCCATGCGGCACATAGAACCGGGACGCTATCGCCGCACGAACAGGGCGTTCTCTGGGACATGGAGGAGCACTTCTGGACCAGTGGTGCCGACAACGCGCGGGCGACGACAGCGACCAACGCCATCATGATCTTCCCTTATCCGCCCGGCATCCTCCAGGGCGACCGGATCTGGACCCATCTAAAGCAGAGCACCGGCTGGCGCTCCGTCGTCATGGCCGAACGTCGCGTCACGCGGTGTCATGACATCGCCATTCTCACCTACCGTGTCTCGGCAGAGAAACCCGATGTGCCGATCTACAAGGCGCTCTGCGCCTCTACATACCTCAACGATGACGACACCTGGCTGAGGATCTCCCACCAGCAAACCATGGCAGCCTGAAGGCCGCAGTGTCATTCGACCTGCCGCACGCGCCGGGACTAACCTGCGTCAGTGCGGCGGGGCGCCGACATCGGTTAGGTGCGATGTGCCCGCCGAATATTTGGTAGGGCATTTTTTCCGATTACCCGAGAAGCATGCGGGCGTGTCAGACGTCAAAAGGTCAGCATGTCGGCGTGCTTCTTGTTTCTCGGAACGTCCAGAAAGGACAATCCAATGACTCCCGAACAAACAAAAACCGCCGACAAGATGAAATCCGTCAAGGCCACGTGGGACAAGGCGCCCGCTGGTCCGAAGAAGGACGCCGCTCTGAAGCATTACCAGGCGGCCGAGAAGGCAAACACGGCGAAGAACGACGCCGAGACCAACAAGGAACTCGATGCGGCGACCCACGCGCTCGCGTAACATCCGGCGTCTGACGTGATCACCGGGGCCGCCTGCCGAGCAAGATGGCGGCCCTCTCACTTCAGGAGGGGCCCGGACTGGTCCAAATAGGCCGGATCGAACTCGGCAAGGTCCACCAGCCCACCATAGTCGTGGAACGCCACATGGCCGTCCCGGAATGTCACCAGTCCGCTCTCGCGTAGCTGCCGCAGGACGCGGTTCACATGGACCGCGCTGAGCCCCAACGTATCGGCGAGGTGGTACTGCGTCAGCGGGCAGTCGTAGCCTTCCTTGCTGCCCATCCCCACCAACGCCAGCCTCGATCCCAGCTCCAGCAGGAAATGCGCCATGCGGGCGTCGGCATCACGCCGACCGATGCCGACGAGATGCTCCACGACCATCGCCTCGTCGCGCGATGCTGCCCACAGAATAGCCGTGGCGAGACGCGGGGTCTCCGCGAAGGCCGCAAGAAGATCGCTCGTCAGCACTTCGGACGCCTCGATGTCTACGATGGGTTCAAAGCTGTGGTCCGAGGTGCGCAAGAGAACGCTTCGCAACCCCAGAAAATCCCCCGGCACCTGGAAATCCACGATCTGCCGCGTTCCGTCGGCCTGTAGCTTGTAGGAACAGACCCAACCCGCGGAAAGGATATAGGCTGCCTGAGCCGTCTGGCCCTGATGCACCATATCGCGCCCCGCGACGAAGGATCGACGACGCTGGTGCAGTCGTTCAAGGACGGCCAGCTCGACCTCCGACAGAGCGACGAAGGCTGAGAGCTTGCGCGTCAGAGGGCTGTGTTCGGCTGATGTCATGGGTCCTCCCGGCATGCTTCTACCCAAAAGCAAGACTCGGCCCGGACACTGCTCTGGATCAGTCCAGAATAACGCACTTCCTGCGATAAGTACGGATGCATCTGAACCTCGCCTTTCCCGGGTTCGCGATGCCAAGGAAGGAAACCCCGATGTCCACGGCGAGCGAACATGCAGGCCAGGCCGCCCTATCGATCTGCGAGGCGCTCCTGCTTGCCATGAACGATCGCGGGTTGCTTCCGGAGCACGAGATCATCGGGATTCTTCGCGACGCCGCAGCAACGCACGAGAACGCCGTCGGCACCGAGGTCGAAACGGAAAGGCATCGTGCCGTCGCAGACTTGATCAACGTGATCATCGCTGGCGGGAACTCGGTTGTAAGCGGTGTCCCGGTCACACTGTGACGGCGTAGTTCCACGGGAGCAGATGGTCGATCTGGCTCTGCTTGTGGCCTTGAACGATGGCGGTGAGCGTGGCGGACAGCCATCCGTGAGGATCGACGCCGTTCATTTTGCAGGTCTCGATGAGCGAGGCGATGACGGCCCAGTTTTGGGCTCCGGCGTCATGACCTGCGAAGAGGGCGTTCTTCCGGGTCAGTGCGATGGGGCGGATGGTGCGTTCGACGGTGTTGTTGTCGATCTCGACGCGGCCATCGGTGAGGAAGCGGCCAAGGCCCTCGCGGTATTTCGCGATGTAGGTGGAAACGGCGGTGCAAAATTAGGCCACGGTAGCGGCCCTCGTTTTTTTCTAGCTCGCTCTAGATCATTGCCTGTCGTAGATACCAGCTGGGTCGCCGTATACGACGTTGCCACCCAAAACCGTAAGCAGAGCCTGTGTATCGCGTATGGCGTTCGGCTCGCCACTCAAAAAGTCTCGGTCTAGCACAACCAGATCGGCTAATTTTCCGGCCTCGATCGACCCACGATCAGTTTCAACGCCCATGATACGCGCGTTATTGATCGTGTAAAGTTCCAGAGCTTCGCGCGCAGTGATTCCCTGGTCAGGGCCAAGGCAGTCGCCTTGGAGGGTCTTTCGGGTCACCATCCACCACATGCAGATGAACGGGTCGATGGGTACGATGGGCCCGTCTGTACCGCCTCCGACAAGCAGCCCCTCATCGATCATCCTCCGGATCGGCGTCGACCATTCGGCGCGGGAGCGACCCCACCATTTCACCTTGTTAGCACCAAGCAGCACGCTTTGGTTCTGGGCCGTAACCAGAATATCAGCTTCGCGGATACGGGCAAACACTTCCTGTGTAGGATTGTGCATGTGCATCAGGACCCAGCGGAGGTCCCGGATCGGCACCTCTTGCGACGCTGCGATATAGCTGCGGATGATCGTGTCGATGCAAGCATCTCCGACACCGTGTGTCTGGGCCTGCAACCCGGCGCGCGCCACCAATTTCAGGCATTCGACAAATTCCTCCTCGCCTCCCGGGGGAAGCAAGGACAGGCCACGATATTCCGGATCGTTCTGTTCGCCTGGTACGATCTGATAAGGGTCGTAATGCAGCGCTCCTTCGACTCCGCCATCGAGCATGAATTTGATACCCACAAAACGCAGCATCTCATCATCTGCGAAATTGGCATAAGCAACACCCCGTTCAGTGTCCGGGAGGTTGTTTGCGCGGAACATCAAGTCTGTACGTACGGTCAGTGCGTCCTCGTCGCGTAGGGCGCTGTAGATGTCAATCTGGTGCGCGTTCAGCCCGGGGTCCATGGTCGCGACGATGCCATAACTGTTCAGCAGTGCCATCGCATCGCACAGCAGTCCCTTTTCGGTCTCCACTGGCGGGGCGGGAGGCAGTACTGCGCGCAGCATGTAAGAAGCTGTTTCCAGCAGCAGACCAGTCGGCTTTCGCGAGCCCACTTCGCGAACAATCAGCCCGCCTGCAGGATCTTCCGTCGCCTCGTCTATACCGGCCAATGCAAGTGCTGCGGAATTGGCGCTGCCGACATGGCCGCCGCGCGGCACAAAGACCGGGTTATCGGGAGCCGCTTTGTCCAGCTCATCGCGGGTAGGCATTCGGTTTTCGCGTAGGAGGCTTTCGTGCCAGCCCATCCTACCGATGATCCATTCGCCTTTTGTCGTAGTTGCCGCCCGTTCCGCGATGGCCGTCTGAACGTCGGCTATTGAACGGCAGTCTATCAGCGGCACGCGCGGTGCCTCCATGCCGGTCATGTATAGGTGTAGGTGGGAATCGAACAGTCCCGGGATTACCGTGCGCCCGCCTAGGTCGACCAGTTTTGTGGCATCGCCTGCGGTCGGCAGCAATTCTTCATCGGATCCAACGCGGTCGAACCGGCCGTCGCGGACAGAGGTGGCCTGCGCCACGTTGAAGTCGGCATCTACGGTATAGATCTTACCGTTGTGAAAGATGGTGTCTGGATGGGTTGTCATGGTCGGGCCTTTCCGGATCAAGGAGGACGCTGTCATTGGTTCACGGAAAACCGCTGCACGAAGGGTTTCAGAAACAACAGGTCGGTGACAAGAAATATCAGGACGATCACGATGCAGCAGGCGAAGACCATCGTGGCATCCGACACCGACTGCGCCCGCGCGAGTTGATAGCCAAGACCCGACGAAGCGCCGAATAGTTCGGCGACTAGTGCGATCTTCCAGCAGATGCCGTAGGCGACGCGTAGGCCAGACAAGAGAAAGGGGGCGACCAGCGGCAGCGACAGAAGGCGAAACCTGCGCCAGACGCTGCGAGTCAGACTGTGGCCCAGCTCATCCATGTCTGGATCGATCTGGCGAAAGCCCGCGAGCGCGTTGATTAGGCAGAATGGTAGGATGATCGCAACCTGGACGAAAATGACCGTGGTGTTCGAGATCGAGAACCAGATCACGCCTAGGATGGCCCAGCCGACCGAAGGGAAGGCATTGAAGAAAGTCAGGATGCGCCGTTCGATCGTCTCATCGAGCATACGCCAACGCCGCACCAGTGCGGCAAGGATTAGCGCTAGGATCATGGCCGCGGCGACGGAAAGCACGACCCGAAAGAGGCTGATGCCAGCATGCGCCGCCAGTTGTGGCTCAGTAAAGAACCGCGCAACGCCCTTCAGCACGGCTATGGGGCCGGGCAGAACGTATTCCGGCTGTCCGCGCGAGACCCAAGCCCACCCGGCGATCAGACAGACGATGCCAAGTGCGGTGACAGCACGTTGCGCACCGATGGACGCAGTCTTTCTATGCACGGGCGAATCTCCGGTCTAGGCGACGCTGGACGGGCCGGAACAACAGCTGTTCGCAGATCACCACGAACACCAGGATGAAGGCGATGATAGCAAAGATTGTTTCGGTATCGAACTCCTGCCGCGCGACGTTGAGCAGGTAGCCCAGCCCCGCATTTCCACCGAAGAGCTCGGCGGTCAGCACGACCTTCCATGAGACGCCGAAACTGATCCGGAGGGCGGCGAAGAAATAGGGTACCAGCAGCGGTACTACGATCCAGGCGAACCTTCGCCACACAGACCGGGTAAAGCTGAGCCCCATTTCCATCGTATCCGCGTCGAGTTCCTGCAAGCCTGCGCGCACGTTGATCGCGGTCAGCGGAATCAAGATCATGGTCACGGCGAAAATCACCGTGGTGTGGTTCAGCCCGAACCACAAAAGCGCCAGGAACAGCCATCCGATCGCGGCGAAGGCATTGAGAAAGGGCGTGAGGACCGTGTCAATCAGCATCCGTGTGACCGGCACGAAGCGGGCGGTGAAGGCCAGTGCGGAGCCGACCACGAAAGCGACCGCGATGGCCACCGTTATGTGGTAGATCGAAACCCAAAGCTGCGACAGCAGGAAAGGCGTGGTGACGAAGTCCACCATCCGCGTGAACACTGCTCCCGGTCCGGGCATCTGGTAGGCCGGGACGATATTCGAATAGGCCCACCACGCTATCAATGCCAGCAAGGTGAAAACATGCGCGATCCAGGTCCCGCTAAAATGCCTCGCTGGGGTCAGATGGGTTGAGCTCGAGGGAGTGGGGGGGGCGGAAACCCGCCCCGCCTTGGCTTTTGCCATCAATTGTTCTCCGGCTGCCAGGTCATTTCCTCCAGAGGCGGATGGCTCTCCAGCGCGCCGATCTTGATGGCCTTTTCCCACAGGAAGACAAGCGCCTCGCGGTCCTGGGGGATGAACGTGGCCGGAAAATCGGAGTAGGTGTTGAACCACGTATCGAAGAAGGCTGGGTCGACGTCGAACTCCCTGCCTACTGCGCCGAAAACTTCTTCGGGATTGGCAAGCGCGTAGGCCCTGCTGTCTTGAACCATGCGGAGGAACTCACTGTAATTCGCGGGATTCTCCTCAAGTTTTTCTGCGTAACCTGCCAACACTGCAGAGACCATCTGCAGGCCAGTTGAGTCCAGAAACGCCTGCGAGGTCTGAACCAGCGGTACGAAATCCCCGTCCTGAGTCGCCTTGAACGCCTGGGCGTGGATCAGTGTCGCGGCGTCGACCCGCCCGGTGCTGAGTGCTGCGGGCATGGCTGGAGGGGGCATTTCGACGAAATCAATGTCTCCACCCTCCAAGGATACATCGATTCCGTAGAACTCCGATAGGGCGATCCTGATCAGCGTGATCCCAGAAGAACCTAGAGAGTAGACAGCCAGCTTCTTGCCCTTGAGATCATCTATAGTCTTGATGTCGCTGTCCTTGGGGACCCAGATAGCCGATCCCTCGCCAACTTCGCTGGAGCGCAATCCGGCGGCAATGATCCGCAGCGGCAGGCCCCGTTCCACGGCGCGAGGTATTGCCATGCCCGCGGTCATCACCACGTCGAAGTTGCGCCCAGCCGTGGCCTGGATCAGCGCAGGAATTTCCAGCGCGGTGGCTTCGACCTTGATTATGTCGGAGGTGACCTTGCCGTTGTTGATCGCCCACATGGCTGCCTCGATGGACGGGTCCGCGAGGTGCGCGAAAGTCACAGTATCCTTGGCGGCTGCTGCGCCGGACAGCCCTATTGCGGTAGCCGCCGCCACGATGATCGGTTTGAATATCTTCATTGGTTTTCCCCGTTGATTGGCTTGGTTGGTCGTCAAGTAATTTGTCGGTCCTAGGTGCACCGAAATCCCGTTGCATTGCAGAGCTATATGGCAAGGGCCCCCGCTGCCTCCCTTCCTTCGAGAGTTTCGAAAATATTAATCAGCCGTTGTCGGAGCCTATCCAATTCGGGGCTGGCGTCGGCGTCTCGGGGTCGGGGTGCCGAGACGGTCACGATGTCCTCGACCCGCGTAGGCTTGTTAGACAGGACCACGATGCGGTCAGCGAGAAAAAGCGCCTCGTCGATATCGTGCGTCACGAAAAGTACGGTCTTGCCGGTTTGCTCCCAGAGGTCCACGATCTGCTGGCGCAAACGCGTCCGCGTTGTGTGATCCAGCGCCGAAAAGGGTTCATCCATGAGAATGATGTGCGGATCGAGCGCGAGCGCGCGTGCGATCGAGACGCGCTGGCGCTCGCCTCCCGACAGCATGGCTGGCATTTTGTGGCCGTCATCGCCCAGCCCGACATGATCCAGCTCGCGCTGTGCGCGTGCAAGCCGGTCGGCGGGTTCGATCTCGGGGTGGCGCATTGCGAGGCCGAAGGCTGCATTCTCCAGCGCTGTTTTCCACGGCAGCAGCCGGGGTGACTGGAAGACAAAAGCGGTACGCTCCCATCCTTCGGCAGGGCTTAGGCCTTCTACCTGGACGGTTCCACCCTGTACCGGTAGCAAGTCCCCAATGAGGCGCAATGCAGTGGATTTTCCGCATCCTGAAGGGCCAAGAAGACAAACGAATTCACCCTCAGCGACATCGAATGAAACGTCGCGGTAAATTTCGCTGCCGCCCAACTTCAATGTGACCTTGGACAGGGAGATGGCGCGTTGCTTCATCGTGAAGTCTCCAAACCGGCCTTTGCTCTAGGCTGTCAGTGCGCCGTGTTAGGGTCAACTTAACATTGCCCCAAGGTAAACATCTGGAGGTGTGTCTGTAGCAAGGCTCAGAAAAAATTTCTTGTGTGAACAGAAAATTCCGTCATAGTTCGCCGGCTCAGATTTGGGTGTTGCTCCGGACTGGGACATAAGGCGGGTACGGGGTCATCGGCGAATGCGGCGTTCGGAAGTGTTTCTGGACCACTTCCAAGAACCGCCAGGCAGCCGCGGTCAGACTGCGCCGGCTGGGATAAATTGCATACAGCACCGCTGCCAATGGGGTCCATTCTGGCAAAACGCGCAGCAGCGTACCATCGGAAATCTCCTTGCCGACGACACTCAATGGGGCAGATGCTATGCCTGCTGAATGGCGCACAGCCGTCACCAGCGCCGACAGTTGGAAAGTGCTGAGCGCCGGCTCGAAGCTATGAGTGTAGTGCTGGTCTTTCTTCTTCAACCGCCAGTTCCAATTTGATGATTTTGGCCCGAACCCGAGGCAGGGCAAGCCCCGCAAAGCTTGGGGTTCTTCAGGGAACCGGCGACCCTTCAGAATGGTGGGATGCGCCACCAGAACGAAGGGGTTCTCATACAGTTTGCGCGCAATGAAATCTGCATCCGGCAGCGGGTTGAACGCGAAATGAAAGACCAGATCAGCGGAAATGCTGCGCGGGTCGATCAGTTCCGTAGAAGCCTCCAGATGCAGCTGGATCTGGGGCTGTAGCAGCGCGAAATCGGCGGCGAGCGGCTCGATCAGCGCGGTGCCGATGGTGGCAGGATAGATGATGTGCAAAAAGCCGTTCGGTTCTTCACGGCGACGGTCCAAAAATTCGAAGATTCTGTCGGCGTCTTCGGCCAGCGGGGCCGATCGCTGATGACACTCCTGCCCGAAATTGGTGAGGGTAAGCCCTAGCGCGCTACGATGGAAAAGCGGTGATCCGAGCCGTGACTCCAACAGTGCGATTCGTCGTGTCACCGTAGACTTCGGAATGCGCAGTTCCCGCGATGCGGCCGAAACACCACCGAGATCGACAACTTTTCTGAAAAGAAAGAGATCATCGAGACTGCGCATAAGTGACCCGTTTTTGGAACGCTGAACTCTCAAAATTGGTCTGAGGTTAGGTGCATTATGTTGTTAAATTGGCTCGTAACACAACGGTAAAGGAAGCGGGTCAATGTCCCAGCCTGTGTTTGAGACCAAAAACGGCACGGTTCGCGGCAGCGATCTTGGGGCTGTCACGCGTATCGCACGGTTGAGATATGCCGAGTCACCAACCGGCGTGCGCCGCTTCGCGGTGCCCGAACCAATCGCGCCCTGGCAAGGCACGCTCGATTGCAGCACGGGCCACTCACCGGTGCCGCCGCAATTGCCTTCGCGGCTGGCCAAGGTGATGGGCGACTATCCCGCCGATCAAGACGAGGATTGTCTGCATCTGGATATCTGGGTGCCAAACGTGCGCAGCGAGCCGCTGCCGGTTCTGGTCTTCATCCACGGCGGCGCGTTTATGACGGGTGGGGGCGGGATGAGCTGCTACGACGGCGCAGCTCTTGCGGAGCGTGAGGGGATCGTCGTGGTGAATATCAGCTATCGGCTCGGCGTTCTGGGCTTCCTACCAATCGAAGGAATCGCGCCTGCCAATCTCGGGCTGATGGACCAAGAGATTGCGTTGCGGTTCATCCGTGCAAATATTGCCGCTTTCGGTGGGGATGCGGGAAATATTGCCGTAAGCGGTCAGTCAGCCGGAGCCTACTCGATCCAGGCGCTGTTGACGCGCAACGATGCCTCCGCGCTATTTGACCGGGCGGTCCTGATGAGTTCGCCAATGGGGCTTGTCTTGGAACCGTCAGCGGCAAGCAACGATGTCGGAAAAACTTTTCTAGCGGCGCTGCGTGCGGACCCGAGTACCGCCCCCGTCTCGGCGATCCTCGGGGCGCAAGCTATGATGCTCCGAGGGTTGAACCGTGCACCTGACGAAGTGGCACCGCCCTTTCGGCCCAGTTTGGACGGGGATTTCCTACGTGTCGACCCCGCTGCCTCAGATGCCGCTAAACGTGCCGTTTGGTGCCCTATGATTACCGGAGTTACCCGCGAGGAACACGCGGCCTTTCACTACAAGGACGAGGCGTTCCATGCACAAGCAAGCATGCTGATCGAGCCTCGGTTTGCCGAACGATACGGGCCGCGGGCGGATGCGGAACTGGCGCGCGCACGGGCCCGGCGCATTCCCGCCAGCGACGCAGCGGTACTGATCGATCACGGCTCGCGTACTCGGTTCGTATTCGGGACGTTCGATTATGTCGAAGCGCTCGCGGCTGCCGGCGGCCACGTTTGGGCCTACGTGTTCGCGTGGCAGTCTCCGATCGCAGAGATTGGCGCTTGCCATTGCATCGAGCTACCTTTCGTCTTTGGCAACCTAATGACTTGGGCGGATGCTCCAATGTTGTCAGGTGCGGATCAGGAGGAACTACAAGGGCTCGCCCGACTGTTTGGTGGCGCTTTAGGCGCTTTCGTAAGAAGCGGCGATCCGGTTGCGGACCAAGGGCTAATCTGGCCCGACTTCGGCTCGGCACGAGCGTATTTGACAGTAGACACCTGCATCGGCGCATCATGCCTTTTGCCTGGGCATTACCCGTGTTGAAAATATCTACGTCTGCTTCCAAAGCCTTCTAAAAGAATGAAAGGCGGTCGGTTGAGCCATCCTCCACGGCGGCAGCATTTCAGCTCCTCTCTCAGCCAGGAAAGCTCAGCCGAAAACTCTAGCTTCAATCGGTCCAGATTGCGGGGAGCCGAGCACACCTATCCCGAGCCTCCAGGCCTTCTCTCAAAGGTTTGGGCAGTCGGAACCTGAGGTTTCACAAGGCTGCACACCCCGGACAGGCCCGGGGCGTGCACGCTGCGGTCACGACAGGTGATGCACCTCCTGCAGGCCGTAGACCGGCGTGTCGATGCTGTGCATCCGGGCCGCGATTTGCAGGCTGAGGAACTGCGAATAATGGCGCGACTGGTGCAGGTTGCCGCCATGCATCCAAAGGTTGGGTACCTGCGTCGGCTTCCACATGTTGCGCTGTTCGCCTTCCCAGGGGCCGGGGTCCTTGGTGGTGTCCGACCCGAGGCCCCAGCATTTGCCCAGCTGGTCGGCCTTTTCCTGGCCCATGAGGTCGGCGACCCAGCCATTCATGGAGTTATAGCCGGTCGCATAGACGATCACGTCGGCGTCCAGATGCGTCCCGTCGTCAAGGATCAACCCGGTCTCGTCGACCCCGGCGACCTGGCCGCGCTTGAGCTTGATCTTGCCGTCGATGATGAGTTGGCTCGCGCCGATGTCGATGTAGTAACCCGAGCCACGGCGCAGGTACTTCATGAACAGACCCGAGTCGTCATCCCCCCAGTCAAGCCAGAAACCCGCCCTTTCCAGGCCTTCGTAGAAGTCCTTGTCACGTTCCTTCATCTCGGCGTAGGCCGGGATCTGGAATTCGTGCAGGATGCGGTAGGGTAACGAGGCGAAGATGAGGTCCGCTTTTTCGGTGGTGACGCCACTTGCCACGGCCTCTTCGGAGTACAGCGCGCCGAGACCGACCTCCATCAGCGTGTCCGAGCGTACGATATGGGTGGACGACCGCTGGACCATCGTCACGTCAACGTCGTTTTCCCAAAGTGCCGCGCAGATGTCATGGGCAGAGTTGTTCGACCCCACCACGATCGCCTTCTTGCCCCTGTAGGCATCCGGGCCGGGATGCTGCGAGGAATGGTGCTGATCGCCCTTGAACGTCTCCATGCCCGGAAAGTTCGGCATCCGCGCCTTGCCGGACATGCCCGTAGCCATGACCAGCTGCTTGGGCTTCAGGACCACTTCCTCCCCGTCGCGGTCGACCACGACGCTCCATTCGCCTTTCGCCTCGTCGAAGCTGGCGGATTTGGCAGTAGTGCGCGTCCAGTAGTTCAGCTCCATCACCTTGGTGTACATCTCGAGCCAGTCGCCGATCTTGTCCTTGGGGCTGAAGACCGGCCAGTTCTCGGGGAACTTGATGTAGGGCAGGTGGTCGTACCAGACCGGGTCATGCAGGCAGAGCGACTTGTAGCGCTTGCGCCAGCTGTCGCCGGGACGGTCGTTTTTTTCCACGATGATCGTCGGCACGCCTAGCTGCCGGAGGCGAGCCCCGAGCGCGATGCCACCCTGCCCACCGCCCACGATGACGCAATAGGGTTGGGTCGCGTAGCCAAGCTCAGCCTCTTCCCTCTGGCGCTCTTCGAGCCAGGAGATGCGGTTCTTGCCCGCCCCGTGCTTGGCGCCGAGCGGGCGCTGACCGCCCCTTGGTTCCTCATGGCCCTTGAGTTCCACCATGGTGGTCAGGAGCGTCCAGATCTTGCCGTCCTTCAGGCGCACCAACCCATAGCCCTGCGCGACCTCGGTCTCGAATTCGATCCAGGCCGTCGTGATGCCACCGTCTTCGGTGGGAATTTCGCCTTCGGCGAGTTTCCAGCCAGTAGGTTTCGTGGTGGCAAGCTGGTGCTTCAGCATGTCGGCAATCTGCGGCCTGCCTTCCATCGTCCTGATGTTCCAGGTGAAGGTGACAAGGTCGCGCCAGTAGCAATCATCAAGGAACATCCCGGTCGCGGCGTCGATGTCCCGGGCTTCGAGGGCCGCGCCGAAACTGTCCAGAAACGCCTGCGTCTGGTCGGCTGTACTTGTATCGAGCATGTTTCCTCCCGTCGGATCATTCGTTGGATCACAACAGGAAATCTGGGCGAAGGTGGGGGCGTCCGGCCACCGCAAACCGGCCCATCACCGGGGCTAACGGGAAAAACCGCTCGGCCCTGTTGCGCGCGCAACATCGCGCAACAGGCCGCGTCGGGTCTAGTGCGGCGGCGACAGCCCGGCCTTTCGCACGCGCCGCAAAACCGTTGACCGGTTCACGCCCAGCCGCCGGGCGACCTGCGACATGTTCCAGTGGCAGGCGGCAAGCAGCGCCTCGAAGTCTTCCGTGGGCGCAAGGTCCTGGCCAGACGCATCCGTGGCGGGCGGCAGGTCAGGCACATCGATCACTGTCCCGTCGGCCATTGCGATGGCGGCGTCGAGCGCATGGGCAAGTTCGCGGATGTTGCCGGGCCAACTGCGCCCTGCAAGTTCGATCCGCGCGGCAGGCGTCAAACGCATGTCATCGCGCGCACGCCGGCGGAACAGTCGCTCCAGTAGCCATTCGAAGTCATGGCGCATCCGTAGCGACGGCAGGGTCAGCACGGCCCCTGACAGACGATAGAACAGATCGCTTCGGATATTGGTGGTCCCCGCATCGAAGAGCGGGCCGACCGATGAAATCACACGCAGATCGTCGCGCGCATCGAGCAAGCGCAACAGGGCATTCTGCGCCCCGGGGGTCAGGTCTTCGACACCTCGCAGGAAAAGCGTTCCCGCTGCCGCCTCGGACAAGGCGTCGATCGCGCCCGCGTCCAGCCCGGCGCAGCGCACTGCGTGAAAGCTGCGTCCGGCGGGACCCGAGACATGGATGGCCCGCGCGAGATATTCCCGGCCGGACCCGGTTTCCCCCCGCAGCGTCACGGGAACCCGGCTTGCCGCGAGCCGCGCGGCACGCTCCACCAGAGGTTCCATCACGGGGTCGGGCCCGGCGATGCCGGCCAGCGCACCGAGGTTGGCGCGGGGTTGCTCGCGCGACCGCACAGGCGCCGCATGGGGCGCGATGGCATGGCCGAACAGCGCGCGACCATCCTTCAGGCGCAGTACGCGGTCTTCGGTGGGCCGCCCGCGCATCAGGTCGGGCAGGTCATCGACCGATACCTCCAAGAGGTCACCGATGTTGCGCCCGATCAGGGGCCCAGAGCGGTCAAGGGCTAAGTGCTCGGCCCCTTTCGTCATGCCGATGATCCGGCCCGACCCATCAAGCGCGACCGCTGCTTCGGGATCGACATCAAGGAACTCCGGCGAGGTGGAAAAGCGCAGCACCCAGTCGCGGCGGCTGCCGGCCATGAGATTTGCCATCTCGACCCTTCGTGCCGATGCAGTAACCAGTGACAGGGCCAGGTTCTGGCTGGATTTCGGGCTGGGTGAGCGCAGAAGCGAAATGTCGAGCACCGCCGTCAACTGCCCGCAGGTGTCGAAGATCGGCGCCGAGGTGCAGGACAGCGGTGTATGCGCCAGTCCGAAATGATCGCCTTGGTGGATCGTGATCGCTTCGCCGGTGAAAAGGCAGGAACCGACGCCACAGGTCCCTGCGCGGTCTTCGGACCAGTCTGAGCCGAGGTAGAGTCCCGCCTGCCGCAACTCGTCCTCGAAGCGAGGATCGCCGAAGAAATCGACGCAGACCCCTTTGGCGTCGGCCAGCAGAAGCACATAGTTCTGCCCCGCCACCTGCCGAAACAGATTTTGCAGCCCCGATCGCGCAATGGCGATCAGACGTTCTGATTGCTCGCGATGTTCTCGCAGTTGCGCCTCGGAGACGATATGGGCCGGATCGGGGCGGGTCGGGTCCATGCCATAGGTTTCGACGCAGCGTCGCCAGCTGTCGCTGACAAGCCTGTCCCGCCCGGTTTCTTCGCCGTTCAGAACGCGGTCTATTTCCCGTACATGATCCCTGTCGCGCATGCCGCCTCCCCCCGCGCAGGCTAATACAGTCGGCGGCAATCGCAAAGCCCGTGCCGATGGAGGTTCTGCCCCGGCCGTTCACTCGCCTAGCAGGCTGAGCTAATGGGATGAACTGCCTTCCCACCAAACGCTGCTATCGTGGCGGGTATAGGTGGAGAGAGGAGCATCTGATGGACATACGGACATGGGATGGCGGGATCCGTGAGTTTCTGCGCGGCGAACAGTGTTATCTCGAAATTATCGAGAGCATCATGGCCGACGAGAAGAGCAGCTGAGGCAAGACGACCCTCGGCGGAACCTGACCAAATGTGCCCGGGACAGACCGGCGATAGGGTGGATCGGCGATATGCTGAAGTCGCCCGTGCCCTGAAGACAGGCGTCCGCTATCTGCCAAAGCCGGCCACAGTGGGTAACCATGTCGCCAGCTCCGGAACCGCGATCAGCACCCCAATACCTCCGAGCATCAACACTACGAATGGGCTCGCCCCTCTGACAACCGTCGAGAGCGGCGCGTCAGTTATGCCTTTTATCACAAATAGGTTCATCCCGACGGGGGGCGTGATCATCGCCAGTTCGAGGTTGATCATGAGAAGGATGCCATACCAGATCGGATCGATGCCGAGCGCCATCATGGTCGGCAGCAGGATCGGCGTGGTGATGAGGATAATGGCGATGGATTCGAGGAACATCCCCAGCACGAAGATCAGAACCATGACAACGAGGATGAAGCCCAGCGGTCCCAGACCCATTCCGGCCACCGCCTCGGTCACGCCAGCGGGCAGGCGGATGAGGGTAATGGCATGGCCGAACATCGCCGCGCCTGCAATGATCATGAAGACCATCATCGAGGTTCGCATGGCGCTATACGCGCAGTCCCACAGATCCCGTAGACCGAAGTTGCGATAAACGAGGACCGCCACCGCGAGCGCGTAGAGGGAGCCAGCAGCTGCCGCCTCGGTCGCCGTGAAGACGCCGAAATAAATGCCTCCCATCACAACCGGCGGCGCTAGCAGCGCCCAGATCGAGCGGCGGAAAGCCCACGCCAGTTCGCGGCGACCCGCTCGCTGGGGCACTGCGACTTCGGGGCGCGTCCTGGCCTGAAGGATGCAGAAGACCGCGAAGGCCAGCGCCAGCAAAACGCCCGGAATGATCCCTGCCAGGAACAAGGCCCCGATCGAGGCCTCCGATACGACGGCGTAGAGGATCATCGGCCCCGAAGGTGGGATGAGAATGCCCAATGTACCGCCAGCCGCGACCACACCCAAAGCATCGCGTTCAGGATATCCGAACCGCTTCATCTGCGGGATCGCGCTTGACCCGATCGAGAGCGCGGTTGCCACAGAGGAACCTGATATCGCGGCAAAGATCGTACACGCCAGCACTGTGGCCGCGCCGAGGCCTCCCCTGACGTGTCCTATGAGCTTGTAAGCGAAGTCATAAAGCTCATCGATCACACCCGCCCTGATCATCACCTGCGCCATGAACACGAAAAGCGGGATTGTCGCGAGAACAGGCTTGTCCAGATGTGTATAGGCAGCCTTGCCCAAACCATCGATGTCACCCTCAACGATCAGCATGATCGCGCTGGCGGTCAGGCCGAGCGCTGCGAAGATGGGTATACCCGTAAGCAGCAGAAGGATCAGGCCCGCGAAGACGACGAAGAGGGTCATGCGCGCCCCCGGATCGTTTGCCAGAGCCTCAGCGTGGCCATCAGGGCCAGAAGGACCGATCCGATCAGCACGGGAACCTGGGGAATCCAGGTCTGGATCTCGATGTATCCGACCGAATATGACCCGAAAGCATGTGCGAAACTGATCGCGTCCCAGATCGACAGGCCGACGACCACTGCGAAGGCAATCACGCAAGCTTGGGCAAAGACCATCTGGACACGCTGCAGGCGCGGTGAGATGCGTTTCGTCAGAAGATCGATAGCGATATGGTCGTTGCGTCGCAGCGCCTCTGCAGCGCCCATCATGACGGCCGCAACCAGCAGATAGCCGATCATCTCGTCACTCCATTGCAGGGGGCGGTCGATGACGTAGCGGAACGTGACCGCGACGCAGATCTGCACGAAGATCCAAAGGATCAGAAGCGTGCTGAGCGCGCCGGAAATCCAAACGATACCGCCGACGAAGCGATCGGGGAAAGAGGGGGCGTTGTGCGCCCCCTCCGTTTCCTTGGCCTGCATCTGCGCTTACATCTTCGCCAGAAGTTCGAGCAGCTTCTGGCTATACGCATCGCCCTCGCCGAAGGCCTTGTCGAAAGCTGGACGCATGACTGCTTCCAGCGCCGCGATTTCTTCGGGCGTCGCGATATGAACTTTCACGCCCTTCTCGCGAAGCTGATCCGGGCCGGCAGCACCGGCTGCAACCGAGGCTTCCACCGCCCAGCCTGCAGCCTTGAGGCCCGCTTCTTCGAGTGCCGCCTTCGATTTGTCCGACAAGCCATCATGGAACGCGGGGTTCAGATAACCGTGCAGATACGCTGACAGCACCGGCACGACAGTGAAAGCATCCTGCACTTCGTAGAACTTCCGCGACACGGCCGCAGCCACGTCCGTGATGGCCCCATCTATGACGCCCGTGGCAAGCGCCTGATAGACTTCCGAACCAGGCATCGCCGTGGGTGTGGCGCCCAATGCCGTGAAGGCTGCATCGAAAGGCGGCGTCAGGCCGCGGAACTTCAGGCCCTGGAAGTCCCCGGGCGCGACAAGGGGTTCGCCGTTCGTGGTAAAGACGCTGGTATTGGTCTGGA
This sequence comes from Aestuariivita sp., assembly GCA_018401465.1. Taxonomy (GTDB): domain Bacteria; phylum Pseudomonadota; class Alphaproteobacteria; order Rhodobacterales; family Rhodobacteraceae; genus JAGYKE01. Next base: position 873,775 of record JAGYKE010000005.1, on the reverse strand, counting down.
ACATCCACACGACGTTCTTCACCCCTTTCTCGAGAAGCTTCTCCTCGAGGAAAGCTGCCGCTTCAGAGGTCGGCCACTTGCGCCAGATCTCGACGTCACCAAAGGCGAAGGGCGCGACGGTGACATTCATGATGGGCAGCGTCCTGCCCCATTGGAAATTCAGCGAGAAGGCGCACTCGATATCGCCTTTGGCGGTTGCGACGATGTTGTCGCGCGCGCCGACCAGGCTGTCAGCCCCGAAGATCTGCACATCGATCTCACCTTCCGACAGCGACTCGACCTCTGCCGCCCAACGGTCGATGACCTGCGCGATGTGGTGTGCCGGCGGCAACTGGTGACTGCACCGCATCTCTGTCGCGGCCATCGCGCTGGTCGCGCTGGCAAACAGGCTGGTGATGACCAGCGCGGATTTCGTAAACGGGTTCATGTCAATTTCCTCCCTTTGATATGAACTCAGGCAACTGGCGTCGCGCGCCAGCCTGCGTTTTGCGGCGGTCCGGCGCGATTGAGCGCCCCATGAAACGCCTCACCCGGCATCGCCTTCTCCACGATTGCGCGGGCCTCCTTCAGTCCCTCCAGATCGATACCGGTGGGAAATCCCATGCTTTCGGCAAGAAACACGATATCTTCGAACACCACGTTACCTGTCGCACCCGGTGCAAAGGGACAACCTCCAAGCCCACCGAGCGAGGCATCAATAACCCGTGCACCATTGTCCAGCGCGGCGGCCGCATTCGCCACCCCCATGCCACGGGTGTCGTGAAGATGAATGATGAAGGGCCGATCACCGCAAAGACGGGCCATGTCGGCGCAAAGCGCACCCACAGACCGTGGTCCGGCATAGCCCACGGTATCCGCCAGACCTACGATGTCGGCTCCTGCCATCAGACAGGCTTCCGCCAGGCGCAGAACCTCAGCAGGTGCCACGTCACCCGAAATCGAGCAGCCAAAGCACATCGCGATCCCGGCGTTGATCACCTTGTCCGGCACTGTCGCGTCGCGCAGGGCCGTGACCTGCCCGACCAGAGCCACCGCGTCGGCGCGCGAGCGTCGCATGTTGGCCTGGCTGTGTTCCTCTGTCGCAGAGACGACGCAGACCACTTCGCCGATGCCTGTGGCCATGGCTTCCGCTGCCCCCCGTTCATTCAGAGCGAGGGCCGCGGAATGCACGCCCAGCGTTCCGGCCGTTTCGATGACATCGAGGATATCGGCGAATTGCGGAAAGCGGGCAGCGGGCAGGAATGAGCCGCCCTCGAAGTGGCGCACGCCGGCACGGGCTTCGGCCGCCAGCCAGGCGCGCTTTGCATCGGTGTCGGGCCAGGTCCGGACCAGTTGCAGCCCGTCGCGAAGACCGACTTCGCGCAGGGTAACCCGATCGGTGGGATAGATGTTCGACAACCTGTTCATGCCGCCACGCTCGCGCCGCCGCTGGCCTGCCTGATCTCCTCCTCGTTCAGCCCGAGATCACGCAGAACCGCTGCCGTATCCGCGCCCACGTCGGCGATATCGACAGACGCGCCGGCGACAGGTTTTCCGTCGACTTCGAAGGGCATTCCCGGCGCGCGGCAGCTGGTTCCCTCGGGCAGTCGCGAGGTCAGCAGCCCACCCTCGCGCAGGACATGTGGGTCAGCGTACATTTCCGCTGGTCGGTGGATAGGCGCGAACGGGATGCCGGCCCGCTCGAAAGACGCGATCAGCTCTTCGAAGTCCCGCTTCCTGACAGCTTCGGCGAAGATGGGCAGGGTCCACTCGCGGGCCTCTATCTGCGCCATCCGGTCCTGAAGGCGGGGATCGACTAGAAGATCGCCAAGGTCCAGAAGCTTGCATAGCGTGACCCACTGGCCTTCGGTGACCGCGCCAATGAAGATCTGTCGTCCGCTTCTTGTGTCGAAAATGTCGTAGACGGCCCAGGAAAACTCCCGCTCAGGCATTGGGGGCGCTTCCCGGCCTTCGATGTCGAACTGCACCATGTGCTGGGCGACCAGGAGAAGGCAGTTCTCAAACAATCCGGTTCGGACACTGTGGCCCTGCTCGTCCACTTGCCGCTGATAGAGCGCGGCCAGAACCCCGAAGGCGCCGAAGAGCCCGCCCATGATGTCGTTGGCAGAAGACCCGATCCGCAGCGGCCGGCCCGTGGGGCCGGTCATGTATGCCATGCCGGTCATCATCTGCACCACTTCGTCCAGCGCGGTGCGGTTTTCGTATGGTCCCTTCAGGAACCCCTTCAGGGAGGACACGATGAGCCGGGGATATCTTTCCCGCAGGATCCCTGGTGCCAGACCCATACGGGCCAGGCTCTCGTCGCGGAAGTTCTCGATAAAGACATCCGCCGTTTCCAGCAGGTCATGCAGCGCGGCGACACCGGCCCGGGACTTGAGGTCGAGCGTGACGCTTTTCTTGCCGCGGTTGAAGGTCGGATAAAAGCCTCGACCCATGCCCGTCAGATCGCGTGTCTTGTCGCCTTCCGGTGGTTCGACCTTGATGACCTCGGCACCCAGGAAACCCAGGAACATGCCGCAGGACGGCCCCATGATCATGTGGGTCATTTCGACCACACGCAGGCCCGCCAGCGGTTGGAACGCGTCCGTCATGACCAGTCCTCCTTCGACTCGAAGGATAGCCAGGCTGAAGTATTTACGATATTAGGGATTACTCAATCATTCGTTCGGAAATTTAGAATGCTCGACACGCGCCAGCTTCGGTACTTCGTTGCCATATACGAAAATGGGTCGCTGAACCGCGCCGCGCAGGAAGTGCGCGTGGCGGCTTCTGCGCTCAGCCAGCAGCTCGGCCATCTCGAAGGACAACTTGGCACGCCGCTCTTTCGGCGAAAGGCGCGCGGGATGGAGCCGACGGCGGCCGGCCTGAGGCTATACGAGCACGCGAGGTCGATCCTCAAGGCCATCGAGGCCGCGCAAACCGATCTGAAGACGGCGGACCAGCGCATCGCGGGACAGGTTGCCGTCGGTATGTCTTATTCCGGCGTCAAGGCGATCGGCGTTGACCTGCTGTCAACCGTTCTGCACGATTACCCGGAGGTGAAGCTTGTGCTGAGCGAAAGTCTTTCGGGCGCGGCCCTGCCGCTTCTGCTGGCGTCGGATGTCGACATGGCGCTCATCTACAACCCGCCAGGTGACGCGAATCTGCGGAGCCAACCGGTTCTGGAGGAGAGCATGGTCTGCGTGGGTCGCCCCGAAATCATCGGCGACACCGACAAGCCGATCGCTTTCCCGGATTTGCTGGAACTGCCGATCATCCTGGTCCGTCAAGGCATATCGGCACGCGCGATCATGGACGACGTTGCGCTACTGAAGAAGATCGAGACCCGCGCGATCCTTCAGATGAATTCGGTGCAAGCGATCGGTGGCGCTGTCGAGGCAGGGCTTGGTTGTATCATCGGCACGCGGTTGTTCATGCAGGAACAGCTTGCTCGGGGAACGGTTCGGGCAAGACCGATCATCTCTCCGGCACTGTCGCGGACACTCTACCTCTGCAACCTGGTATCCCGGCCGCCGTCGTATGCGACCGAAGCGATTTGTGAGCTGATCCTCGATCTAGTCCGGCGTGCTGTGAAGGAAGGGCGCTGGAGTGCAAGATTGTTATGACTGCTCTGGGATGAATCGACCCAAAGAATGAGCATCGCGTAATGGTCTGTCCTACCCTCCTACACCCGGCTCGGCACATGCTTCGACGAGGCAAGCGGCAGGCTTGGAAGACATGCGACACTGGGTCACGATCCTCGCGGCCTAGGCAGAGACGGTGCTGAAGCAGGACCTTTTCGCCGGGCACATATTTGGCTTCCACGGTCTGCGGAGTGATCCGATCAAGATCATCTGGCGTAACGACCAAGGCGTGTGCCCGCTCTCGCTGCCTGGTCTCGAAGATCCAGCCGGACGGCACTCGCATCCGCGCCACGCTGATCACCAGCAATCTGCCCTTCGATGAATGGACCGAAACCTTCAGAACAGAGCGGCTGACCGGCGCGCTTCTCGACCGATTGACCCACCATGTTAACATCCTCGAGATGAACGGCGAAAGCTATCGCCTGGCTCAAAGTCGTGCGCGCAAGCCCGACGACAACAACCATTGATACATAGCCCAGACTTGGACCTGACAGTCCAAGGCGGCCAGTCACCCGCCAGCTACATGAAGAGCCCGGCTGACTGGCCGCGCCCATCTCCCACGTCTCGCTCAAATCCAAAGTGGCCCAGTTTTGCGCCGCCCCGTGGCCCATTTTTGCTCCGCCGTTGACACCGTCGCAGTTCAACACCCTGCCGGCTCACACGCTTGGACATTGTCGAATGATGTCGCTCTGCTCGAAAGAGTAATTGCTGCAGTGGGTGAAGCAGTTATGTGTCAATAACAGACAAAAAAACCTTACCAATGTCGATTGTAATACAAGGTAGCATGTTCAACGGGTCCTGCAGCTTTGCCTTCCTTGTCGCCACGCCGAAGCGTGAGGCGCTGTTGAGTGCCATTTGCGCAGGGGTCTTGTGCACGTCACCTGTTGCAGCCGCCGCACAATCTTCAGGGGCAGGTGCCGCTGCTGTGCACGACTTGGCCGTCTACTTTACCTCCAATGGCTGGTTCGATTGCGCCCGCAGGGCGAACGAGGTTGCGTCTTTTCTGGGCGGCAGCACGCCTGGGCAGGTGTTCGTTGTGAACCAGCCGTCAGGATCTAGCGGCCTTGTAGGTGTAACCCTACTAGTTCCCACCGGGGGCGATCATGCTGTCGGTGAGATGATATTCGCGCTTGGAGCGCCGGGCTGTCCTGCCAGTTACCGCATCGAAACCGCACTGAACACGAGCTGCGATCAACGATCAACCCGCGAAGAAGGTCGCGAGTTCGTCGAGCTGGATGCAAGCGGCCACTATATCGCACGGCTGGCCAAAGGCGCAGTTGTTCGACTTTCACCAACATCCGATGGATGCTCGCGGATCCAGACGGAAATCATCACAGGGACAGACTGAATGACGATGAGACCGGCATCCAGACACTTCTTTCTTTCGGGATCGGCAATGGTACTGATCCTGTCTGTGGGTACCGCTGAGGCGGGCCCCTGCCCAGATCTGACAGAGGTCTGTGCCGGGAGAGGGTACAACTCTGCGGGAGCAGACAGCACCGATGCAATTGTGGTAAACGCCGACTCCGATGGTGACGGCCCGGGATTGTTCGCCGTGGTGGTGGGAAGTGACTACAATGGTTATGGCAGCAACGTGGCTGGAACGGATCCGGGAACGGCGGCGCAACTCAGAGTCGAAACTAATTCGGTGGTAATGAACCGCAACACGACGATTGCCGGGTCATCGACCCTGACGATCGGAGGAGAAACCACAGCGAATGGCCTTTTGGATGTTAACGGCGGCATCGAGGGCGAAAACTTCTCCGTGGCAAATGATACCGGGAATACCGTCATCGGCGGGACCCTTGCAGTCGATAACACCTTCCGTTTCGATACGAACGGCACGACGGCTGGCGGCACCACCATCGTTGGGGATAACAATGGCCTAACAATGGCATCCGGGCGCACCGTGCTTCGAGGTGGTACGAACTCAGGCGTCCTGACCCTCGATGACGGGGACGCTGGCAACGGCACCACGCTCACCATTTCCGGTTCAGCTGGCGGCACTGCCGCGACGGTGCTGCAAACGACCACCGACGCCGGCACAACCTCGGTGAATACCGCTCTCGGCTCCTCATCAACGGCCTATACGCAACAGACAATTGTCCAGGCAGGCGGCAACGCAGTTCAGGTCACATCTGGACAGACCGGTTTGGATCCGGCCATCACGATCAGCGGCACTGTGACCGGTGCCAACAGCTCGAATGTCGGGGTCCTTGTGACAGGTAGTGGCCAGAACGGGGCTACTTACGACCCGACAACCGCCGTGGCAGCACCAAACTGGGCTGATGTAAGGGTGCAATCCACCAGCTACGGTAATGGTGACCCGACACGAGGCACGGCCATCATCCTTACAGACTACGGGATCCAGATGGTCAACGCCGCACCGGCGATCAACGAGACCATGTACAACACCCAGGGCGGCAATAGTGGCGCCGGTACCATCGATAACCAGTACGGAATGAACACGGGTGACGGAACGGTAGGCAACACCTTTGGAACCGCCGCGGCAACCTCCGGCGCCAACTCGAGTGTCGAGAATGAGATCGGCTCCAACTATGGCCAAGGACGTGTTTCCACGCTGATCGGTGGTGGCACCGCGCCGACCACCACGACTGTGGGCAACAGCAACGCAAGTACACAGACAACAATGCTGGCCGGGTCTTCGTCTCTGGCCTTAAGGGATTCGTCAGCCGCGCTCACCGGCGGCACGAATGGCAACAACATGACGATAACGAATTCAGGGGCGTCTTTCTCGAGCGGGACAGGCGCGCCGATCTCGGTTACAGGTGTTCTGGATGGTACCGGCGAGTTCGACGCCGTGAACATCGGGCAGTTTGCAAGCGCCATCGCCGCAACTGCGGCGATGTCCGCCATCCCCCAGATCCGTTTAGGCCATAGCGCATCCTTCGGTGTCGGGCTTGGATCACATATGGGCTATGAGGCCCTTGCCATCGGAGGACGGGCATATGTCGGCGATCATGCGATGTTCCAGTTTTCCGCGGCCACCGGCAGCCGCGGGTTCGAACCTGTGTACTCCGCAGGCGTAGGTCTGTCCTGGTGAGGCGTGAGCATCCTCTGTAGCGCATTGGATGAGGCTTTGGTGCAGCCTTCCCCTATAATGCCGTCGAACAAATCCGCTTTGAAGACGGCTTTCTTGAGCATTGGCGGCGAACTTTGGGCTTTCGTTGCCCCCAAGCAATTGGGGCTGACATTTCCTGCTCCTTGACCGTAACAGGATGGCTTCGCCATCCGCGCGGTCCCGATCGTGTTACCCGCCATGCCTTCAGCTTAACCGCGAGTACTAGAATTGGTCGCTCGCTTTTAGGGTCCGCAGCATTCGCGGGGACACGCTGATGCGCGATCTGAAAGCTTTCCCCAAAAAGTTATGCAACTCCTATGCGTGGTGCTTTGCGGCGCATGTCGAAAACATGGCTTTGCAGACGCGCGTCAGGATTTACACCCAAACACAAAGACTTTGATCACCTCAGCCCATATCCGTCAAAGTAAACCCAGCGTGATCCACGGGAACAGGGTGACCAGAAACAGGCAAATTAGCATAACGCCGATCCAAGGAATGACCGACCGCACGATCATGCCGAAGCGCTCATTGAAGGCAGTCATGGCGACGATGATGTTCGTGCCCATGGGAGGCGTCAGGATGCCGATTTCCATGTTAATGATCATGATCACGCCCAGATGGATCCGGTCAAAACCATAGGCCTCTGCTGCAGTAGCCAGAACTGGGGCGGTAATGACGATCGCGGATGCAGTGTCCATCACCGCGCCAACAAGCAGTAGCAGAAGGTTCACAATCAGTATAAAGGCCATGGGGCTGTCGACATTGTTCAACGCCAAATCGACCAGATATCCAGGCAGCTGCTTTTCGGTCAGCAGCTTGTTGATCGACATAGCCACTGCGAGTAACGGAAAAAGTGTGCCGACCAAGATCCCCGACTGGGAAACGGTATGGACGTAATCAGCGATCTTCATCTCGCGATAAACAAGCAGTTCGATCAGAAGCGCATAGCCGATAGCCACGGCGGCGGCCTCCGTCGCACTGAAATAACCCGAATAGATTCCGCCTAACAGGATTAGGGGCATCAGGATCGCCAGAACCCCTTCTTTCAGTGCGGTGCCCAGTTCGGACCAAGAAAACGGCAGCCGCGGGCGCTTCCAGTTGATCGCCACTGCGTAGATTGTAAAGGCGACGGTCAACAGGATTCCGGGTCCGACCCCGGCCTTAAAAAGCTGCACAATCGAGGTCTCGGTCATGATTCCGTACAGGACCATTGGAACCGAAGGCGGAATGATGATCCCAAGTGTGCCTCCGGCGCACAGCGAACCGACAGCGAAGCGGCGCGAATAGCCGTTTTTTGTCAGCGCCGGATACAGGACCGCTCCGACCGCCAGCATGGTAACAAGAGACGACCCCGAAATAGCCGAGAAGGCCGCGCAGCTTAGGATCGTCGCCATCGCAAGCCCACCTGGCAGATGCCCGGTCGTTGCCACGATCACTCGGATCAGCCGCGCCGCGATGGAACCGCGCGCCATGATCTGTCCAACGAGCACAAACAGTGGAATTGCCAGCAAAACCTGCCTGTCCATTGAAGCCCAGACGTCCTGAACAAAATAGGTCAGCTCACCCGAGCCATAGGCGAACTGCACCATCAGAGCCCCGGCTATCAGCGCCCAGACCAGGTTCACCCTTAGCGCGATCAGCCCTAGGACGGCGACAAGAATGGCCATCGCCATCATGACTGCGCCCCCACCTCAGGCTTGCGCGGTGCGATGTCTGGAAAGGCTGCATAGGCCAGGTGGCGCAGAAAGCTCATTCCGAAGCCGACAAGTAAAGGTATCTGCATCGGCCAAAGCGGTAGCTGGATCGTCGGGTTCCTTTCGTTGAAGAACCGCGTCTCCGCTATGAAGATCCAGACGCCCCAGATGATCAGAAATGCGATAATAGCACTAAGAAGGTGGCCTATCCGGCGCATAACCGGGTCCCAAAGGGCGGGCACCAGTCCGTCAAAGGCAGTAGGCCTCAAATGCGCGTCGCGGGCTACAGCCACGTCAAACGAAAGCATCGCTGAGAGGATCAGAAAATAAAGTGCGTAGTAGGTTGCGCCGAACAGGCCCTGTCGGAACACTTCTCTGCCGATCACGTCGGCCAGCAGAAAGGCGGTCATCGCCGCGAAGCTGAATACCAGAACGGTAATCTCGACTGCTTCGATCGCGCTCAAAAGCCGTTTTATGTATCGCTGCATGGCGGCTATCCGCTACCAGGGAAACCGAGGGCGCGCGGCAAGCGCGCGCACCTGGCGATTGTCATCGTCGTTTATAGATCACGCAGGGCACTGCTTGCGAATTTCAAGCATGGTTTTCAAATAGGCGCGGGCGCCCTCGCCCAGTTCCTCTAGCGCGGGCTCCCACACGGCTTCACCCGCGGCGCGCACGATGGCGCGGTCTTCTTCACTCAACTCGTGGATGGTGGCACCCTGTCCGCCAGCAATCTCCGCGAGGCGGCTTTCAAAGCCGGAGAACACCGACATCAGGCTCTCCCAATTCCACGCTTCGTCATTGGCTCGACGCAGCGCGTCGCGCTGTTCATCGGTCATCGCATCCCAGGTCCGGTTACCGATCAGCACACCACCAACGTTGTAGTTGTGCTGCGTCAGGTAGTAGTGCGGCGCCAATTCGGCGTGGCCAGTGGCGACCCAGAAGGCCATTGCGGTATCAACCAACGTCACCATGCCTGTCGACAGTGCGGAACCAGTTTCCGCGGTGTCCAGCGGCACTGAGGTCATGCCCAATTGCTGCCAGAGCTGCACCGCCACCGGCGTCGGCAGCGACCGCATGTTCTGGCCGGCTGCATCCGCGATCGAGGTCAGCTCGTTCACAGATGCCATGTTGTTCCAACCCACGGGCACAAAGCCCCCAAACTCGCCCAGATGAGCGACAGCGGCGCGGGTCGGTTCGACCAGCAGCGGGAACATGCAGTTGGCTTGCGCGCTCGACTCGAACACCCCTGGGAATAGAAGCGGCGAAATTTCAGGGGCAACACCCGCGAGGCCAACAATACCGCCCGACCAGACCTCGATCCGACCCCGCAGCGCCTGCGAAAGCGTTGCGTCCTGCGCGCCCAGTTGCGCGCCGGGATAGACGGTCAGTTGCAGATTGCCGCCGGAGTATTCCGAGATCAGCCGACCATAGTTCTGCGCCATCTTGAACCAAACCGAATTTTCGGGTGCCACCGAGGCGAATTTCAGTTCTTGCTGTGCGTGAGCCGAAACCGCTATCGACAGCGAAGCAGTCAAGGCAAGCACCCCTTTGGTCAGCATTTTTCCAATCTTCATGGTCTTTCCTCCCTGGAACGGACTGGCCATCAAGCTCAGCCCTTTTTTGACCTCTTGCGTTGATCGCAACCCGGCGCCAGCAGAGCAACGGCACCGTGCCTTGTTCTGGTGTCAGACCTGCCCTCCCTGCAGGTCTACTACTAATTTTCCAGTCGCCTGTCGTGCCGCCAGCGCCTCCAGCGCCGCAGGCGCGGCAGCCAAGCCTCGCACAAGCTCGACACGCGGCTTGATCTGTCCCTCTTTATATTTCGCGAACAGTTCGCCCACCTCGCGCGCGTGGCCCGCAGGGTCACGCTGCACGGCAGCCCCCCAGAATACGCCGATCACACTGCACGCCTTTAGAAGCGGCAGGTTCATCGGCAGATTCGCGATCCCAGCGGGAAACCCTACGACCAGATAACGCCCCTCCCATGCGATGGCTCGAAGCGCAGGTTCGGCATAACCTCCACCCACCGGGTCATAGATCACGTCTGCGCCGCCTTTGCCGCACAGGTCCTTAAAAGAGTCCGCCAAAGCACGCGAAGCATCCTTATCGTCGATGCTGGCAGGATAAACGATCCCGTCATCAGCTCCGGCTGCCAGGGCGATGTCCAGCTTCGCCGCTGAAGAACAGGCCACCAGCACCCGCGCGCCCATCGCCTTACCCAGTTCGACCGCGGCAAGCCCGACGCCTCCGGCTGCGCCTAGAACCAACAGCGTCTCGCCAGGCCTCAGACCGGCGCGCGCGCCTAGGGCGTGATACGAGGTTCCATAGGTCATTAGGAATGCCGCCGCGTCGGTAAAGGGCATATCGTCGGGAATCAGGGTGATCCGCCCGGCTGCTATAGTCACAACCCGTTCAGCCAATGCGCCCCAGCCGGTTACTGCCAGTACACGGTCGCCGACGGCCAGACCGTCGACTCCGGCACCAACCGCCTCGATCACACCCGCGCACTCGGACCCCGGTGCAAAGGGACGCGGTGGCTTGAACTGATACAGATCGCGGATGATCAGCAAGTCGGGAAAGTTCAAGCCGATCGCTGCCACCCGGATCGCCACCTCACCCAGACCGGGCTCTACCTCGGCGGTCTCGACGAGGCTAAGCGTCTCGGGGCCACCGGGTGTCTGACTGAGCAGGGCTTTCATCAACAGTGTCCTTTACGTTGGGTAGTGACATGGTGCCAAATTTGCGCATTGTTGACAATCTTATTATGCGCAATCACTCTTGGCCCGATAATAAGGAACATCCGCCGTGCAAATCGTCGACAGCCACCATCACCTCTGGGACCTAGAGCGTAATGCTTATCCGTGGAACAAGCCCGAGGATCACGACAGGGGTTGGGGCGACCTGTCGTCACTAAAGCGCACTTTCAACGTCAGGCACCTGCAGGCCGAGGCGCGGGCCGCGGGTGTTGAGCTGGTGAATTCTGTGCACGTGCAGGCCAACTGGGACCCCGCCGACCCAGTCGGTGAAACCCGTTGGCTGGACGAGGTAGCAGCCGATCCAGCGTCAGGAGGACTGCCAGGCGCCATCGTCGCTTTTGCCGACCTGTCGGCCGAGAACGTTCCCGCCATGCTGGCCGAGCATGCTGAGTATGATCGCGTGCGAGGGATCCGCCAAGTTCTGAACCGCCACGACGACCCGCGACTGAACCGGGCTCCGCGTGATTATCTTGCCGATCCAGACTGGCAGCGTGGCTTTGCCCGTCTGGCGGATTTTGGCCTGTCGTTCGACGCACAGATCTATCATCATCAGGCGGGCGCACTGGCCAATCTGGCGCAGGCTCATCCACAGACGACGATTATTCTGGACCACGCCCTGATGCCCGCTGAGCGCGATAAGGCCAACCTGGCAGGCTGGCATGACGCGGTGGCCCGGTTAGCCGATTGCCCGAACACGGTGATCAAGATCAGCGGCTTCGGCATGGTCGACAATCGCTGGACGGTCGACTCGATCCGCCCTTTTGCGCTCCATTGTCTGAAATGTTTCGGGCCTGACCGGACAATGTTCGGATCGAACTTTCCGGTTGATCGGCTGATGGCTGATTATGGAAGGATCTGGAGGGCTTTTGAAACGCTGACCGCCGATTTGCCCACCAGCGCGCGCGATGCGCTGTTTTTCGGTACGGCCACGCGGATCTACCGGCTCTAGGCTCTTTGTCCCGTCAATTCCGCCTGCAGAAGGCTGATCGCGAAGTTGCGCGAACTCTGAACTATGCTGCGCGCGGTTTTTTCCGCAGCCTCAGCTTCGCCTTTGTCAAGCTGGTCGATCAGTGCTTCCCACAGCGCAAGCAACTCTGTTCGGCGTGCCTCGGTTGACACACCCAGGCGGGAATAGCGCAGCGTCTGATGAAACAGTACCGTGAGCAGCGAGGTCAGTCGGTCCGACTGCGCCACTTCGCTGATGGTTAGACCGAACTCTTGCACCGCCGCGACAAAATCACTGATCGCGGTGTCGTCCCGGCTACCGCACATCGCGCGCAACCTCTCCAACCGGCCGTAAAGGGCGGCCATATCGTCATCTGTGTGCTTGGCAGCAACCCGCGCGGCGGCGAGCCCGAACAGAACCGAACGTATTTCAAACAAATCAGCAACTTCCTCGACCGAGAGCTTGGTCACCACGGCGCCGCGTCTTGGCAGGATCGTAACCAATCCCGCTGTTTCCAGAATGCGCAGAGCCTCGCGCACAGGCCCTCGGCTGACCTTGAAACGCGAAGAAACGGCGATTTCCTGAATGCGTGTATCCGGGGCCAACCTGTCATTGACGATATCGTCAGCCAACTGGATTGCGATCTGTTCGGCTATGGACAGCGCTTCGTTACTGTCCGATCGCCCTGGTCGCAGAGCCGACAGCATAGCGCGCTGGAGAAAACTCGATTGCCAAAGCATGGCGATTGCCGATCTGCAACAACTGGGTTGTATATTGTTAGTCGACGCCACGCAGGGTGACAAGCAGCTGACCCTCGGAGATGGTGTTGCCCTCGCTCACATGGATCGTCTCGACAAATCCGGGTCCACTGGCCTGAACAGGGATTTCCATTTTCATCGACTCAAGAACCATCAGGACATCATCGAGCGCAACAGCATCCCCTGCGGCCACGTCGATCTTCCAGACAGTCCCGGCGACTTCCGACGCGATGAATGTGCGCATGGTTAATCCTCTCCCAACTACAGCGTGGCCGCTGTCCTGCTGTCAATAATATTGTCAACAATCTGTATATTCGTGTAGCCTGAGCATAACAAGAGCGGAGGCACCGAATGAGCTGGCAAAAGGAAGTCGACGAAATCCACCGCCGCCGCGCCATGGCCAAGGCGTTGGGGGGGGCTGACGCCGTGGCCAAACAGCACGCACAGGGGCGGCTGACGGTGCGCGAACGGATAGAGAAACTGGTTGATCCCGGCAGTTTCCGGGAACTGGGAGCGATGACCGGCAAGGCTGTCTATGACGAGAACCACAACCTCGTTTCGGTAACACCCGCCAATGCCGTGATTGGCACCGGCCGCATCGACGGTCGACGCGTCTCCATCGACGGCGACGACTGGACAATCCGTGGTGGCTCGTCTGAGGCAACGGTTTCCGAAAAGTGGATTTACTCCGAAATCTACGCCGAAGAAATGCGCATCCCGATTATCCGCTTGGTCGAAAGTGCGGGCGGCAGCGTCAAAATTCTTGATCAGAACGCAGGCACCAAGCTGCCGTTTTATGCCAGTTGGACCAGCGCACGCATGATGGGCAAGATCCCGATCGTCGGTCTGGCGCTGGGTCCTTGCGCAGGACTGGGCGCGATCAAGGCTGCCGCCGCGCATTACTCGGTTATGGTCAAGGGTACCTCGCAGGTCTTTGCAGGCGGCCCGCCGGTTGTGGAACGCGGCATGGGCGTCAAGATCGACAAGGAAGAGTTGGGTGGATCCAAGGTCCACACTCGGGAATCCGGCGTCATCGGAAACGAGGCTGCGACCGAGGACGATGCTTTTGCCATGGCGCGGCGTTTCTTATCCTACCTGCCTCAGAACGTCTGGGAACTGCCGCCGGTCATCCCCTGCGATGACCCGGTGGACCGTGCCGATGACGCACTGATCGAGATTATCCCGCGCGATAAGCGAAAAGTGTATAATGCACGTAAGATCGTAGAGATGGTGTTCGACAAGGGTTCGGTTTTCGAACTAACCAAAGGCTACGGTCGTTCGATAATCACCTGTTTCGCGCGACTGGGCGGACGGCCCGTCGGAGTCATCACCACCGATCCTATGCAATACGGCGGTGGCATGACCAAAGCGTCTGCGGCCAAGATGGAAGGGTTTATCGACCTGTGCGACACCTTCCATCTGCCGATCGTCCACCTTGTTGATCAACCCGGCACCATTGTCGGCCCAGAGGCTGAGAAATCCGGCGCGGTCAAAGGATCGGTGCGGGTCTGTATGGCTATCGAACAAAGCCAGGTGCCGTGGTGCGCCGTTATAACTCGGCGCTGCTATGGGTTGGCGGGCAGTACTTTTGGGCGCGTCCAAGGGCTGAACCTCGTCTATGCTTGGCCGTCTGGGCGCTGGGGGTCGATCCCGGTGGCAGGCGGGGCCGAGGCCGCATTCAAGAAAGAGCTGGACGCGCTGGACCCCGAGGCTCGCGCGGTACGGTTAGAACAGATCGAGGCGCATTTTCACCACTTGGAATCGCCTTTCCTGACAGCTGAGAGGTTCCGCATCCCCGACATCATCGACCCGCGTGATACCCGGGCAATTCTGAACAACTGGCTGGATGATGCTTGGCGACTGCTGCCGGCGCAACTGGGGCCAAAGGGCCGCACCTTCAGGATGTAGCAGCGATGAAAAAGCTCCTGATCGCCAATCGCGGTGAAATCGCCTGCCGCATCATCAGTGCAGCCCGCGCGCTCGGTGTTTCCACGGTTGCCGTTTACTCGGAAGCAGACGCGAATGCGCTGCACATGACCCTCGCCGATCAAGCAGTCGCCATCGGTCCTTCCCCAGCCACGCAAAGCTATCTGCGCATCGACGCTCTGCTCGAAGCCGCGCGCCGGACAGGCGCCGATGCGATCCATCCCGGTTATGGTTTCCTGTCCGAAAGCTCGGCATTTGCATCCGCGGTGCTTGCGTCAGGGCTCACATGGGTCGGCCCGGCGCCCGCCACCATCGAGGCGATGGGCAACAAGCAGCGTGCCCGCAAGCTAGCCATTGCCGCCGGGCTGCCGGTGCTGCCCGGTTCGCCCTGCTTTGCCCCCGGTTCGCTAGAGACCCTTGAAGCGGCCGCGCAAGCTGTGGGGTATCCGCTGCTGGTCAAAGCCTCCGCCGGTGGTGGTGGCATTGGGATGCAACGTGTGGATGAGCCTGCGAAACTGCGTACCAGCGTCGAGCGCACTCAATCCGCTGCTGCCCGCAGCTTCGGTGACGGCTCGGTCTTCTTGGAACGCTTCATCGCACGAGCGCGGCATGTGGAAATCCAGGTCTTCGGCATGGGCGACGGGCAATGTGTGCACCTGTTTGAACGCGACTGTTCGCTGCAACGCCGGTTCCAGAAGATCGTCGAGGAAAGCCCTGCCCCCGGCCTGCCGCGAGAGACTGTCGCTCGGATGGCCGAAACCGCCGTCGTGCTGGCCGCGTCGCAGCACTATGCCGGAGCCGGAACGGTAGAATATGTAGTCGACACCGAGACCGGTGAGTTCTTTTTCCTGGAAATGAACACGCGCATCCAGGTTGAACACCCGGTGACTGAACTGGTCACCGGCACCGATCTTGTAGCCGCGCAACTGCGGCTGGCAGCGGGCGAGGATCTGGGCAACAGCCATGAGCGCACGTCGCCTAATGGCCACGCCATCGAGGCGCGGCTCTACGCCGAGAATCCGGCCAAACGTTTTCTGCCCTCGCCAGGCAAATTGTCGCGGTTTGACCTGCCGCAGGATCTACCAGGCGTGCGCATCGACACCGGGCTGCGTGCGGGCGATACGGTGACGCCATTCTATGACCCGATGATCGCCAAGATCATCGCTCACGGCCCCGACCGAACTACTGCAATTGCTCGCATGCGCTCCGCACTGGATGCCGTGCAAATCGAAGGGCTGGCCACCAACCGCGATTTCCTGCGTACGGTAATGACCGATCCCGGGTTTGTCGCAGGAGATGTCTGGACTGGCTTTGTCGATGCCAACTTATCCCGCTTGATGGAAACCGCGTTATGATCGAGGCAAATTGCCCCCCATCCCTTTTGCACGCTACGCTCCCTTGGATCGCCGATCACCCAGACCTGCCGGCCATGAGTATGGGCAACCAAGTCATCTCATATAGTGAAATCGGCGCGTGGGCGGCAGCTCTTGCACGGCTGCTGCGCGCATCGGGTATATCGGGCGGCGACCGGGTGGCGACAATGCTTACCCCTCGCCCCGAAGCGGTGATCGCATATCTGGCGTGCTGGATGGCCGGTGCCGTTCCGGTTGGTCTCAACACCCGCTTTCGGCGCGAAGAACAACGCCAGATCTTGTCAGACAGTGATGCACGGATGCTGTTGGCTGTTCTTCGTGACGGAGCTCAGGATCTGACCCCCGATCTAGAGGCCCACCACACCGATCTGGGGCTGCCGGTTTTAAGGTTAGGTCCAGGTTGGGGCGAAGGCGATTTGCCCGCGCCCCTGTCGCGGCAGGAGACACTGATAGACTGGCGTGCTGCCTGCGACGGGTTCGATCCATCGATTCCCGCAGTGATCGTCTATACCTCGGGCTCCACCGGGCGACCGAAGGGGGCGCTGATTACTCACGCCGGGCTGGCCTTTCGCGCCTGGAACTTGCATCTTGACCGTTTCAACGTACCGCATGTCCGCCAGATACTGGACCTGCCGGTCAACCATATCGGAGCGCTGGCCAGTGGCATCGGTGTGTCATTGGTCGCTGGCGGCTTCATGATTACGCGCGAGAATTCCGACCCGGCCTTTACTCTCGACTGCCTGAGGCAAGACCGAATCGATGTCCTGAACGGCGTGCCCGCGATGTTGGCGCGGTTGGTCGATCACCCAGACTTCGCCGCAGCTGACATTAGCAGACTGCGCTTTGTCAGTTGGGGCGCGGGACCGATCAATGCACGGATTCTGGACGCGCTTATGCAGAGCGCGCCCAGGGCACTATTCTCGCAACAATATGGCATGACAGAGTCGAACGGACCAATTGTCTTTACCCCTCCGACCCGTGATGTCGAGATCCTGCTGAGCACCACAGGTCGCCCAGATCCACGACTGTCGCTGCGGATCGCGGATGAGGATGACCGACCGCTGCCTCCGAGACAGGACGGTGAAATCCAGGTGCTTCATCCACATCCCTTCGCCGGTTATCTCGACAAACCCGAGGCCACAGCCGCCTGCTTCACCGCCGACGGCTGGCTGCGAACTGGCGATCTGGCGCACATCCGCGACGACGGCTATCTAGTCTTCTGCGGTCGCTCGAAGGACATGTACAAGTCCGGTGGCTTCAATGTTTATCCGCGCGAGATCGAACTGGCACTCGAGGGCCTGCCCCAGGTCCGCGCGGCCGCTGTGATCGGGATCGAAAATGAAACTTGGGGCCAGGTCGGTCACGCCTTCGTAGAACTGGGGACGCCGGCTGCACCGGAGCAACTGTTAGCAGCGCTGCGCGACAAGTTGGCCAATTACAAACTGCCCAAGGGCCTGACCGTTCTTGAATCTATCCCCCGTATCGGCGTGTCCAAGGTTGATCGAGCTGCCCTAGCCCGGCGACTGGAAGATGACAGACGCGGCTTGGTTTGAACAAGCCTGCCTCAACCGCTCCCCTGCCCCACCTCCCTGACGAACACCCTGCTTCTACCGGGCCCTGCCATTGGCAGCTCCACCATTCCCGGGAGCTTGGCCGCCCAGTCTTCCAGTGCCCTTGTGGCGAAGCCATGAGAGAGCGTATGCGTGATGGCGGGGTTGCTGTGTCGGGCGGCCTCGGTGAGGGCAAGGGTTTGACCTGCGGCCCAATAGTCGGGACTGAGGTAGACAAAGTGCGAACATGCGACCGCGCTCAGATCAATGCCGTCCCGCGCCAGATGCAGCTTGACCGGTAACCATTCCGGTCCCGCGATGAAGTGATGGCACCGGCCAAGGCAGGTGACGCCCACCAGCTGATCCTCGTCCCAGGCCAGGGCGGCCGTGTCGCCACGTCTGGCAAACGTGCTCAGCGCGCCTTTGGCATCAATCGGCGCGAGGCCCCGTGTGACGCACACGGCATCCACAATCCGCGCCAGGCGGTCAAAGAGCGCCGCGGCTTCAGCCAGCCTGATCTGTTCATACCGCATCGCTCACACCTCGATTGTTTCAGCCAGAGCAAACAGGGCATCGAGATCCGTGCCCGAGAGCGCGGTCCCGTCTGGCCAGACCAGATAGGGGCCGAGCGCGTTGAGCAGCGGACTGTCCCGCCGGAAGGTCGTGGCCTCGGCCCAGGCCAGTCTCGTCATCTGATCGAGATTGCCGACCAGGGCCTCGACCTGACCGAGTAGCCCCATTTGCAACAGCGCGGCCTTGGCCTGCAGACGGGTGACCTCCACCTCCTGCACGGACGAGGGCGAGACATCCAGAGCGAGGTCAAACGGGGCCACGGCACCGAAGTCACCGGCCTCGGCGCGCGCGAACAGATCGGACGGACCGTCGCGGTCGACGACACGCAGACCGCCGCCCTCCAGCGCCAGCCGGATCGAATCCTGACCCGGCGTGACATATTGCGGGTTTTGCATCAGCTGTTCTCCACGGGGGCATAAATGCCGGGGATCAGGGTTTCCCCGGCGGTCTTGAAGCGCACGTTCTGGATGCGCGCGAAGCCGTAATAGGTGGTGGTTGTTGATTGCTTGCCGCTGCTGGAGGTCACGCTGCGCGCGGAAGCCAGCGATTGCACACTCACTCGGTCGCCCTGCGCCACATCCACATCCATGGACGCTGTGATCCAGATGGTGCTTGTGCGCGTCCAACTGCCAAGCACGGTTGTCACCGCGTTTCGGAGCCGCGTGACCCGGAAGTAGGCGGGCTCCGATGAGCTGGATGACCCGTCAAAGCTCACCCTGATCGTGCCCGTTTGCGCAAAATCGAAGGAATGGCGCGTCACATAGCCCGAGACATTCGTGTTCTGGAGATAGGCATCCACCCGGCTTCGGATGGTCTCACCGGCGGTGAGGGATGTCGCGCCGGACGTGGACAGCGCCGCAATGGCCTGCGCCGTGCGCTCCGGGGTCATGAGCTTGCCCGCGGCAGTCCCCGCCTCCGCCTCGGCCTGTGTTGCGATGTCGGCCGCGAGTGTGCGATCGGCGGTCAACGATCCACCCCCCGTCAAACCGGTACCCGCAACAAGCGCCCGGCCGGTGTTCACGAGTTCTACGATGGCCTCGCTGCCATCATCGCGCTTGAGAAAGAGCCGGCCGTCATGGGTGTTGACGGCCAGCTCCCCGAGATCCAGCTGCAGAATGGTCGGAACCTTTCCCGCGGTGCCGGACCGCTTCATTCTGATGGCCATATCCGCGGCCTCCTGATGTTGGTGTGAGGATCAGCTTGGACGACACCGACAGGCTCAGAAGGTCCCGCCATCAAGTGCGACGCCGGAGAGCGTCCCGCCGGTGATCGCGACGGCGCTGGCATTCTGCGTCGCGAGGCTCCCGAGACCGAGGTTCGCACGGGCCACGGCAATATTCGCCAGATCTGACAGGTTGGCGGCCCTCGCGATCTTGCCCGCCAGCGCATTCGTCACGGTGGTGGCGAAGTTCGGGTCATCCCCCAGCGCGGCGGCCAGTTCGTTCAGCGTGTTCAGGGCACCAGGGGCCGCATCGATCAGCGCGCCGATGGCAGCAGCAACAAAGGCCGTGCTCGCGATCTGCGTGGTGTTTGTTCCCGCCGCGGCCGTCGGGACCGTCGGCGTGCCGGTCAACGCAGGTGACGCAAGCGGAGCCTTGGCATCGAGGGCCGTCTGCAGACCGGTGACTTGCGAGATCGCATGGGCGTGGGTCGCGGGCGGAAAGCTCGTAGGCTTGCCCGTGATGCCAGCCCAAGGTGCGGCGTCCGCCACCTCTGCGGCATCGACCTTGCCGTCCGCATCGCTGTCATAGGTCGCGACCAGCATGTCGCCGGAGCCCAGATCCACGAGCGCTTGCTGCACGAACGCCGTTGTCGCCACCTGCGTGGTGTTCGTACCCGAGGCCGCGGTTGGCGCGGTTGGCGTGCCTGTCAGCCCCGGGGATGTCAGCGGGGCCTTGGCATCGAGTGCGACCTGCAGCCCGTCCACATTGGCGATGACATGTGCATGGCTGTCATCAATCACGCTGGCCGTGATCGTGATATTGGCCGAACCATCGAAGCTGACCGAGCCCGAGAGGTCCCCAGCCAGTGCGATCGTGCGAGAGGTTGCCAGCTTGCTCGCCGAGACGGCATTCGCCGTTGCGCCGAGCTTGCCATCCAGCGCCCCCTGCAGGCCGGTTACATCTGCGAGGGCATGACTGTGGCTCAGCGCGGCCTTCGTGGCGAGGCCCGCATCCAGTTGCGACTTCCGAACGAGGTCGGTCGCAGCACTCGCGTCCTGGGTCGACTTGGGGACGGTCGAGAAGGTCTTGGCGCCGCCAATCGTCTGGCTGCTTGCCAGATCGGCAAAGGCACCGCGGCCTGCAAGCGGTATGACCGAGCTCGCATTGCCAGCGCCATCATCCCCCTTGCCGACATAGAGCGTGTTGTCGACCTCGTTATGGGCAAGCTCGCCCGATTTGAGCGCGGCAGGTGCGCCTGCGACTCCCGAGACGCGGCGTTTGAGCTGGATCGTGTTCGCCATCAGAAAAATCCTCCGTTGATTGATGCGTCACTGGGAAGAATGGTGATGCCGGGATCGCCCTGATCGCCCTTGTCACCTTGTGGGCCAGTCACCCCTGGCGGCCCTGGCAGGCCAAGGACACGGATCCCGATCGGCCCCGTGGAAAGACGCAGCGGAATCGGGGCCTCCGAGGTGACGGAGATACGGATCGGCCCGGTAAGAGGCTGCAGGTCGAGCGCTGTCGCCATGGCTCAGAGCTCCCCGGAGAGCGGGTACCTCGTCACCGGCAGTGCCACGGGGATGTCCAGCAGCACGCCGAGATGCCGGTCGGGTTCGAGATCTGTGCGGACCAGGTCCAGTACCACACGCCCCGGGCTCAGCCCTGCCGTCAGGTCCGGGCTCAGCACGATCTCGAGCGTCCGCGCGTCGCGGCGCAGAACCCCGCCATTGGCCGAGGAGAGCGTGGCGAGGATCGCACTGTCGGCCACCCCGCGCCGCACCTGACCCGTGAAAGTGGCAGCCTCCAGAAAGAGGTCTGTCTCGGCCTCGAGCTGCAATCGGTACTCGTATCCGATCAGGATCACCGGGCCTTCTTGCACATGAGCACTGGTCATGGCCGCCACCCGCAGATCCGTGCCCCGGCTTCGTTATGTGCGAGGATCTGGCGCGCCGTGCCCTGGCTCAGCTGATCGGCGCGCGAGGGTCGGATTGGTGCAGCCCAGTCGCAATCCGAGGTGAAGCCGCGGTCAGTCGCGCATCCAGCGGTCAAGACGGCGATCACGCTCAGTCTCAAGCAAAGTCTCGAGTTCATGGCGAACCTCTCGGGATGTGCGAAGCGCGCGGATGCGGGCTTCTGCCGCCCGGATGGCGAACTCGGCCTCGGCGGCATGGCGCCCCTGGCGTGTGGCGATGCGAAGGGCGGAGAACAGGATCAGGATGAGGGCCCCCCAGAGGAGGGCTCGGCGGCCGATTGCGGTTAACACTCCTGTTGCCAGACCGATCATGGCGTCCTCCCGCTGCGGTGGTCCTCAATCCGGGCCGCGCGGGCGCGCAGCGCGTAGATGACGACCCCAAGGAAGACCGCCGCACCAATCCAGGGGAGCGCTGCCGACAGCCAGTTCTCGAGCCCGAACATCGTGAAAACGCGCCCGGCCACATCGCGGGCCTGTTCGGCCTCGAGCAGCGCAGGCGCGATCTGACTGCCGACGGAGCCTGCCGCACCCACGATCCCGAGCCCGATCTGGGCATTAGCAGCAGAGACAATGCGGCTATCTTGCGGCTGGCCCGTCGCGCGCTCGATCGCCACCGGCCTCGGACGCGCAGTGGTCAGGGCATCGGTCAGCGTCACATCGATGATTGGCACGAGGGCGAGGTCGTTGTCCTGCCGGAAGGCCAGAATGGCGGCGCGGGTGCGTGGACCGATCTTGCCATCGATCTGACCCACCTCGTGATAGCCGAGGTCTCTCAGACGTCTTTGCACCGCCTCGACGGGCATCGTCACGACAGGCGCGACATTGCCTGCGCGCCGAACCCCGAGGAGTTTGGAGACCGGATAACGCTTCACATTGACGGCGTCGTCCTGATTGCCGCCAAGACCCCAGACCCAAGCGCCCTCGATCCGGTCGATGAAGAACACGTGGCCCTGCCAACTCGACGCGCCGCGGGGGATCACGCCGATGTCACCCAGTTGGGCGTCCGCCACCTCCACCGGAACGCCCCAATCAAGATAGGACCGCGCCGTCAGCTTGCGCGTCGAGCGGATCCCGGCCTTCTCGAGGCAGTGCCCGACGAATGCTGCGCACCAGGCGACAGAGTCATGTTCCACCCAGTCGTGACCGACCGAGGCATACATCTCCATGATCACAGGATTATCGGCGGGGCCCGGACCTTCAGTCGTGCCGATATAGCTGCGGGCAATGTCAAACGGTGTCATGGTTGTCTCCCACGCAAAAAAGCCGCCCCACCGGGCGGCTTTGGTTTACAGATCCAGAGTTTTCGAAAGTCAGGCCAAGCTGGCCAGTGTCTCAGAGCAAGCTTTGCAGGGGTTTCAACACCCGTGCACGGGCTTGCACGATCCAGTCATCGGCCGCGGCCGCCGGAGACGGACCAAGTCCGACCAAGCCTGCCAGTTGCACCTCGAACAGTCCCGATATCTCCGTCGGAACCGACCAGAACCCGTCATGTTGCAGAACCAGGTCCCGCAGAACATCCGCCGGCGCGGCAGAACGCGATACCTGATCAAGCATCTGCTTCAGATCCGTCATCGGCGGCTCCCATAGACTATTCCTGACCAAGAGATGGCTTGGCCACCTGCCTCGGCAAGAGGCCAGCCCGATCAGCGTTTACGGCAAAGCCAGGCCGCCAGCAGCGCCTCCACCCCGCGCGGCCCGAGATAGGCCAACATGGCGACAAACCCGGTCGAGACCGGCTGCGTCAGCCCGATATGGCTGGCCGCCGCCTCCCCGATCAGCGCCATGCCAACCGCCACGGGGATTTCCCAGAGCAGCTCGCGCCCGAAGAACCGCCGCCGACCGAGTTTCACCTCGCCGGAATGATACATCAGCCGCCCCGTGAAGGCTCCGATCAGCGTGGTCAGCGCCCCGCCAAAAACACGGTCGATTGTCTCGATGAAGCCCGGATCATCCATGCCTGTCTCACCCGCCCCCCAGATCAGTAACTGCCGCCATCAAGCACATCCTCCCAACCGTCATCAGCTGCACTGCGGATGCGCAGCACTGCCGTGGTCCCGCTGGTGTCGAGCCACAACATGCCCGCACGGGTATCGACGGGCGCTATCGCCCCTGCATTGCTCGACTGCAGGGCGGCCAGCACCTCATTGATCCGCTGGCGCACAGCAAGACCTGCGTCATTGGCAATCACGTAACTGCCGGTCTGGGACATCAGATCACCTCGTCCGCATGAAGTCTGAGCCGCGAGACGACGGGCGTGTAGGCCGCGTCGTCCGTTCTGAGCCAGGCACGCGCCTCGATGGCACGCGCCTCGATCTCATGATTGTCGATCCGCCCCCACTCCGACCACACCGGGGCACCCGTCGGATCGTCATCGGTTTCACGAACCTCGAGAACCACATCGGTCCGGGAACCCTCGGTGCCATCAAAATCGGCCCAGGTGTCGATCGGCTCCGGCCGCGCATCGATGCGGTCCAGCAGCGCCAGAACCGCAACCCGGATCTCGCTGCGCAACCGCACCCGGCGCACCACACCAAAATCCATCCCCGCGCCGAACTCGTAGAGGCCCTCGTGGCCCTGCACATATGGCACACCGGTCTCGTCGATCGCGCTTGCCAGCTGCAGCCCCGCCGGTCCCAACACCAGACCCGTGCGCACCCCGCCAAACTGATCATCCGCCTGCAGTCTCTGCACCGACGCGAAGGCCAAGGCCTGCACGCCCTTGGTGGAGATCGCGGCCACAGGTCCCAGCCGCCCGCCACTATCCTCGGCCCGGAGCAGATAGGTCCCGGGCTTGAGCGGCACCACCGCAATTGCCTCGGAGCCCGCCACCCGGTCCATCGAATAGCTGTTGGCCCAGGTCGCAGGCATATCCCCGCCATGGCGGATCACGATATTGCCCGCCACCCGCACATCCGGGTCAGCGGCCCGGGCCCATTTCAGGATCGCAAGGCCCCCGGCCGCCTGCAGCGTGACATTCTCAAGCGCGACCGGCGGTGCAGTCAGTCCCAGCACCTCTGCCTCCCGCGACCGCCATTCCGAGGACACCCCCATGGCCGAGAGGGCCTTCACACGGATCTCCCAAAGGCCGGGGCTGGCGTCGCGGATCTCGAGGCGTGTGCCCGCCTGACGGCCATGATCCATCCAAGGCCCGCCATCGCGACGGGCCTCGATCTGGTAGAGCGCCACAAAGGCAGATGCCGCAGGCGCCCATGTCACCGTCACAAGCACCTTCGCACCCCCACCATCGCGGGTGACATAAAGGCTCTCGGAGATCTCCGGACGCCCCGGGGCCGGAAGATCGAACGCCGAAGGCAGGCGCGTGCGCGGGGCGGCAGCGTAGATCTGCTGCTCGGACGCCGACCAGTCATAAACGAGCGGCGAGGTCTCGCGCAGGACGAGTTCTGGCAACAGAAGTGCCCCGTCGCCCGACGCTGTCAGATCAAGGCTGACCCCGTGAACCTCGAAGGGTTTCGCCGCAAAGCCCCAGCGCGCATAGGACAGTGTAACCATATCGCCCACCGTCGCGGCCCAGGCGGAGAGCTTGCCCGACAGCCGGACCGTCATCTGCCGACGCGCACGCTCGAGTTCGATCTTCGCAAGCCGCTGCGCCATGGCGGCCGAGATCGTGAACGGCAGCGAGATGTCGCGCCATTTCTGCTCGCCGCCGTCCTCGGCCAGGTAAACATCCGAGGCGTAGGCCGGGAAGTCATCCGGCTGCCAGTCATTCTCGGGGCTGACGAACTGGCCACGCACGCCGTTGAAGTTCGACGACATCGTCACGCGGGTGGCCAAGGTCAGCCCACCCTCGCGGACATGGTCCGAGGTGAGCGCTACGTCAGGCGCGCGCCAAGCCCCCGCGTGGATGCGCCAGGACCCGCCCGAGAAGGCACAGCGGCCGGCGAAGGACGAGAGCATGCCCTCAATGATCGTCTTCGGGACCTCGGAAAGCGTGATCACCCCGTTGCAGGCATAGCGCGGCTCGGATCCACCACCGGCGAGGGGGACAGTCTCGTCGCAGATGTTGGCGGCCTCGACGAGCGACATCTCGTCGATCCCGTCCGGCTCGCCAATGCGTGCGCCGATGCCCCAGGTTGGATTGGCCATGTAATCGGCAAGGCAAAGGGCGGGGTTCTCGGAATAGACTGCGGTTTGGGTCCGCGGGTCCCAGATGTCATCCTTGCCCTCCAGATCGACCGTGATGTTCGGGATCCCGCTCGGGAAGGCATTCTGGTCATAGGTCAGTCGCAGCCGGATGGCCGCGCAGCCGCGCAGGCGATGGTTCTCCGTCCATTTGTCCGACGCGTCTTCCCGCAGCCCCGCAAAGGCCGCCTGCTCCGGCAGTCCAAGCGCCTTCTCGACGAGAACCTTTCCGGCCCAGCGGTCCTGAGCGACACCGTCCGCGTCCAAAGCCATCTCCCCCTCGAAGTAGATGGCCCCGATGGATCTGACCCGATGCGTGGCCAGCACGATCACCAGATCAAGGAACCTGTTGTCCGACCCAGAGGAATGCAGAAAGACGATGACCCCGCCCTTGCGGGTGCGCCCGTAGACCAGATCGCGCGGCACCACCGGCTCGCGGATCGTCACCGTCCGCGGCTGCATCGTGGTCTGCGGTTTTGGCATCAGGGCCTGCGCCGCGGTGGACAGCAAGAGCGTGCCGCCGATCCGCAGAAGTGCCGCACCAATCCCGCCCGCCGCCAGAACGCCACTGATCGCCCCTGCGATCGCGGTGACGGCTGTCACGATGAAGGGCATGCGAGGGTCCGATATTGGAAGCGCTTTTCCGTCTCGGCCAGAGGCGGATTACTCGCAGCGCTGTTGACAAGAAAGAGATCAGAGCCATGCTTTCTTTGAAGCAAAGCTCGTTCACAGAACCAGTGGAGCGACGAAACTATGGCCCGATCTGACATCGAGTTGCCGAATAAGGGCGACGTTGGACCGTGCAGCATCCATGCTGCCGACCCGCCGGGTTCACGTTAGTCCTTTTGCGCGGCCCGGGCGAAGCGGCCTGGGTCGCGCCCTTTTCTCAACAGAGATCTCAAACATGCCAAGTGAGCCGGCAAGAGGTGAGCGGTAAGGTCACGAGGCCCTCTGGTGCCATGCCGACAGCTCTGGCCCCGTTGCAAATGCCGAAGCCGAGGCCGGTATCGGCCAGAACGATGTCGCCCCGTTGGGCGAGAAGGACGGATTGTTTAGGTTCACCCAGCAACGCGCGCCCCATGTCCTCGAGCGAGGCCCAGCCGAGGCGGCGCATCACACGCTCGCCACCGAGGGCTGTTGTGTAGCGCCCCCGCCAAAGGGCCGCGATGTCCTCGCCGCCAGTCAGGATCATGCGCGTTTCAAAAGCAAAGATGGGGCAGTCGTGGACACCCCAGACGAAAGGCTTTGCCCGTGCCGTATCGATCGCCGCCGCGAGCAGGCACTCCCAGTGGTCAACGCGGGGCATGAGTGTCTGTCCTTTCAGGGATCTTGGTCCACTCGCTTGCGGACGCGCTCCGAAAGATATACATTTCCAAAACGTCTATCCGCGCCCAGAGGGGGTAAAATTATGCACGTCGCCAAATGGGGAAATTCCCTAGCCGTTCGCCTTCCCGCGGAGCTCGTGCGCAAGCTTGGCCTCCGCGAAGGTGATGACATCGAGATACATGCAGTCGAAACCGGCGGTCTTGCCATTGCCCGTCGCAAGCGCCCCGAAGAGGTGCTGGCCTCGTTGCGGCAGTTCCGCGGGCGTCTGTCCACTGCAGACCGCCTCGGCCGTGAAGAAGCACATGAGCGCTGAGTTTCTCGACACAAACATCATTCTTTACCTTCTCGACAACGGGCCAAAAGCCGAGATCGCCGAAAATCTCGTTGCTCGAGGCGGAATGATCAGCGTTCAGGTTCTCAACGAAACCCTCGCCAATTGCATTCGGAAGGCAGGTCTGTCCTGGCAGGACGCCGGGCTATTCCTGGATGACATTTGCACCCTGTGCCCTGTCGTAGCCCTGACGTCATCTACTCATGAGATTGGGAGGGCTCTCGGTGAGCGATATGGACTTGCAGTCTATGACGCCATGATCGTCGCTGCCGCGCTGCAGAATGAGTGCACCACGCTCTACTCCGAAGACATGCATCATGGCCTCTTGATCGAGGGCCGTCTCAAAATCGTGAACCCATTCATCCTCTGACCTTCTCTCATCCCCTCCCCCAGGTGATTTCGCGGTCCTGGATCGCGGTGACGTATTCAAATCCAAGATCGCCCGGGAACAAGACCTGCTGGCTTTCATGGGTGTAGCGCCAGGTCCGCGCCACGGTCAGGTCGATCAGCCTGCTCTCGTAACTGATCGTGATCGTGCAGGTGTCGGCGTCATCCTTGATTTCAGGGACATCGAGCCGGCCCGAGAAGGCCTGAACCGGATCGGCGATGATGCTGCCATTCTCGGCCAGAAGCCCCAGCCAGATCCGGCCCGGCAGGCCCTGGCGCGCTTCATCGATTGCCATTTGCACGAGATCCAGTGGCACGCCGGAAAGCGACACGGCCGTTCCACCGGCCACGACTTCTCCGGTTTCGTCGATGGAGCCGAGGCCCAGGAGCGACCCAGCCCCCGCCCAGGTCTCCCCGTTCCAGCTGACTTCTCCCATTCCAGACCAGATCCGGACCCAGCCCGTGGCGAACTGACCCTCAAAAAAGATGACCGGCCGGAGGCTTTGATCGGCGAGCGCTGTGGTGAAGGCGACGGTGAGATCGCGGCTCATGAGAGGGCCTCACTGGTTAAAGGGCTTCGCGGGCGGAGATCGTGAAGCGGTGCTGATCCGCACGGCCGATGACCGAGGGGACCGGGGCCGTCAGCCGCAACAGGACCGACGGGGCATCAAGGCCGAGCAACGTGCCGACCGGCACGGAAGCCCGAAGCGGCGGCACGAAGGCGAGCGTCGCCTCGCTGCCCAAAAGCGTCACATCCGCCGTCAGCTGATAGAGCCGTGTGGTCGCATCTCCGCCCAGCTGGAAGAAATCCCCTGCGCGAAGCCCAAGCCCCCAGCCAGCCGTGCGAAGGGTGGATGCCCCTGCGACTTGCGCCTCGGTGACATACGGATTGCCCGCCGCCACCGGCACCTCGATCGACGGATCGGGGAACAGGAACCGGCTTCGCAATCCACCAAGAGCGGTGAAGAAGGCCGAAAGCCGACGGGCCTTGGCCCCTTGGGTCACCGCCATCTCGATCTGGTACTCCCACCACGACGCTCCCCAGTCCTGGATTTGGGACGTGCCAGTGAAGGGTGAACGTGCCTCCGCCACAGACGTAACCAGCCGCCGCTCGAGCGAGGACACGAGCGTCAGGGGCAAGATCGGAATCGTCATCTCAGATCACCTGACCCCGGCGCCGGCCATCGGCCACGCTCTCCTTGGCAATGCGGGCGATTTCCGGGATGGCCGCCCGCAGGCGCGCGTCGATCTGCTCGGCCACACCCATCTGCGCCCCGCGCGCGTCGATGTTCACGGTGACGCCCGCGCCAATGCTGCCGCCTCGGCCATAGTCAGCTGCCTCGCGCCGGTTGAGCACCCGTTCCCCACGCTGCAGGATCGTCGGGACCTCGTCGGGGCGGAGACCAGCCCAACCGCCGGAATGCATCCGCGGCGCCGCAGCGAAGGCCCACGCAGGCACCCGCCGCGTGTGGCCTGACAGCCCAACGATGCCACCGCTGTGCGAGACGGCGGCCGCGACGGACCCGGCTCCAAAGATGCCAGAGAGCGCCGAGGCGATGGGCCCCAGCACCGCGCGCTTGAACGACAGGACCGCAAGGTCCGCCAGGATCGAGCGCACGAGGCCCTTGAAGTCGAACTTGCCGGTCTCGACGAAGCTGCGGAACGCGCTTTCGGCGCCACTGAAGGCACCGGTCAGGGTTTCGCCGAGACCCTTGCCCCAGTTCAGCGCATCCGTGGCATAGGCTTGAAGAGATTCCGACACTGCACGCCAACCGGTTGCGATACGATCCCCGGCGCTGCCCGCAGCCCCTCCCGCACGCCCCATGGCATCCGATAACCGATCTGCTGAGACAGTCGCCTCATCCAGCGCCGCCGCGCCTTCTTCGCCGGTGCCCGCAACGGCGTCACGAAGCGCGCCCCAGGAGGTGAGCGGCGCCGTCGCGCCATTGGCGAGATCGCTAGCCGCCTGACTGTAGGTGTTCGCAGTGGCCAGCGCCTCGGCGGCGATTGCGTCGAGCCCAAGGTCGGGAACAGTAAGCGGGTTGTCCTCGAAGGCTCGGCGAAACGCCTCTGCCGCAGCCGTTCCGGCATCTGCGGAGGCGCCTGCGAAGGGGTTGGGGATGTCACCGAGATTGATTTCGCCGATCTGACCAAAGGTGGTCTCGATCCCGACAGCCGCCAGCGCATCGCGGATGCGGCCAGTAAATGCGTCGATCCTGCGGATTGCGCCGTTCAGCATGGCCTCGATCCCGTCGAGCATGCGGTTGGCCGCAGAGAAGACCAGATCCCCGATCACATCCGGCAAGCGCGACCAGATCTCGCGCACGGCGAGAAGCGCGCCCTCGAAGGTGTTGGCGGTGGTGTTGCCAAAAGCCACGACACTCTCGATGGCCCCGGCCATGCCGGAAGCGGCATCGGCCTTCAGATCGTAGAACATCGCCGTGGCTGCTGCCCCCGCGGCCCCGGCACCCATCTTGATCCGGTCCCAGACCTCGACTGCGACGTCCTTCAAGAGGCCCATGGCTTCGCCGAAGCCGCCTGCGCCGGAGGCCAACCGGGTGAACCAATAAACCAGCTCGCCGGCACCCACGATCAGCGCGCCAATTCCAGTCCGGATCAACGCGCCTCTGAGGACCACCAGCGTAGTGGCGAGCCCGCGCACCGAAAGCGTAGCGGCCAGTACGCCCGCCACCCAACGTCCGGCCAAGAATCCTGCAAAGGCCACAGCCGTGCTGGCGAGCCGCCCGAGATTGTCGAAGACCAGCCGGATCGACTGGCCCAAGGGGCCATTTACATTGGCGATGCGCGCGAGCCCCTCGACGACCGCCTCGATAGCAGGGGCGACTGCAACGGCGAGCTGGCTGGAGGCCCCGCGCCACAAAAGCCCTAGACGCGAGATCGCATCATTGGTGCGCTCGATCTGGCCTGCATCCTGATCGGACACAATCACCCCGAAATCGATCAGGTCCTGATTGGCCTGGCGCAGGGTGGCGCTGTCGATGCGGGTGAACACAAGGGCGGCCCGATCGCCGAAGAGCTGGGCGGCTACGGCTGCGCGCTCGGCTTCCGGGACCATATCGGCCAGGCGGTCCTGGATCAGCGCAATACGCTCATCGAGTGGCAGGCGCTGCAGCTCTGCTGCGGACACGCTCAAGCGGTTCAGCGCGGAAACGGCGGGACCAGTGCCAGAGGCCGCCTGCGAAAGCCGCCGCGTCAATTGCATCGTGGCCTGCTCGATCTGGCCCATCGATACGCCTGCGAGATCGCCCGCGCGCTCGAGCACCTGGATCGAAGCCACGCTTGTGTCAAGCGAGGCCGCGAGCTTGGCCTGCGCATCAACCACCTGTAATCCGTTGCGCACCATTCCGATGCCCGCCGCTGCAACAGCAGCAGCAGCAGCGGTCGCCGCGATCCGCGCCCGGCGCACAAAAGCCGCCATGCGCGCATTGGCCTGGTCCAGCTCGCGCGAGAGACGCCCCATGCCACGGGCACCAGCCTCGCCGACACCTTCCAGTTCGGCACGCACCTGTCGGCCGCCGGTCGCGGAGAGGCGGACGGAGACCTTTTTCTCTGCCATAAGGCATCCTTGCAAAGTGTATCATGGCGTGATACATAGCGGCATGATCGTCAGCACACGTGGAAAGCTTGCCGCTGAAGCGGTTCAGGATCGCTTTGGCAAAGGCTTTCCAGCCGACATCGTTAAACGCACGCGCGCCATGCTTTCGGCACTCGATGCAGCGGTCATGCTCGAAGATTTACGGTTTCCGCCGGGCAATCATCTCGAAGCCCTGAGCGGGGATCGCGCGGGACAACATTCGGTGCGCATCAACGGACAATGGCGCATCTGTTTCATCTGGACCGATCAAGGACCTGCACAGGTCGAGATCGTGGACTATCACTAGGAGGGCACAACGTGAATCTCATGACCAATCCATCCCACCCGGGCGAAGTTCTGACCGAGCTGTACCTGACCCCACTCGATATGAGCGCAATCACCCTTGCCGCAAAGCTTGGCGTGCCGCGCACCCGGATCGAGCGCCTTGTCAAAGGCCAGACCGCCATCACGGTTGATACGGCTATGCGCTTGGCGCGCTTTTTTTCGACGACGCCGGAGTACTGGATGAACCTCCAGCGGGCTTGGGATCTGGCGCGTGCCCGCGAGACCATCGATGTCTCAGGCATTAAGCCCCTCGAGGCTGCCTGATCCAGTCTGCTCACTCATTTTGCGCACCATCACCGCCTCAATCGGCGGCAGGAGTTCCGCGATGATCAGGGGCGAGAGCCCGAGGGCTACCCCGAGTTGCAGCGCAGCAGCCATATCCCAGCCAAGGACAGCGCCGCCGCTCACCCCACCAGCAAAGCGCACCTGTCCGCCGAGGCGCTGAACCAGATCCCAGATCTGCCAGCCCTCGAGAGTGCGTGGCGCATGCAGGCTGCGCGGGCATTCCGCGCAAACAGAGGGACACGCCGCACAATACTCACCGCCCCCGCCGAACTCCCAGTCGGCGAGAGCGGTCAGGCGTTTTTTTCCGCATCCAGTATCAGCGCGCCTGCGATGTATGTGGTTTGGAAGGCCTCAAAGATTGGCCAGAGCTCCAGTAGGGCATCGATGCCGTCATGAGAGATAGCCATTGGCGCGCCGTCCTCGTCGCCCACACCCTCCCAATCCTTCACAACGATGCGCGCCACGGCTTTGGCCACGATACGCGCGAGGTCGTCGTTGGACGCGCTGCCTTCGGCATCACCGGCGGCAGCGACGATCGCCGGATCGCTGCGCGCTGCCAGCATGATCGCGGTGGTCAGCGGCTCGACCAACAGGCGGACGCCGTGACCCAACTCGAGCCAGCGCGGTTCTGTGGACAAGTTTAAGCGCAGCATGGTCAGTACACCTCGCGGTCATTTGTAAGGGTGACGGTGCACATCCGGCCCACAACTGGATCGCTGGCGGCCTGCCAGTCGAAGGTTGCTTGCACGCCTTGTGGCCCCGAGATCTCAATCCGGGGTCGGGGAAGATAGACGGCGTGGGCTGTCAGCGTCAGGCTCTCGCCCGTTGGCAGCCTGTAGAAGAATTCAAGTTCGCAAGCCGCGCCATTGATCGCCTGGGTCACCAGCGTCTGATCGGCGAAACGCACGACAACATTGCCGGTCAGCGCCGCGATGGACGGGTCTGCACCGTCGATCTTGCCATCCGCCCGGATGGTCTCAATGCGGTCGAGATTGTTGGCATAGGTCAGGTCGGCCGAGACCACGTTCCCGATGTTTGATCCGTTTCGCGTGATCGCCCCGTTGAAATGCCCGAAGCGCTTCAGCGCGATATTGGCAGGCGTCCCTGCAGCACTGCTCGTGGCGATCGCCTCGCCCTGGGCCACAACGCTTGCCGTGGCTGTCAGCAAGCCTGATCGCGCCATCTGCCAGTTGAGGCTGTCGACCATGCAGCCGGCATACATCGCAAAGCGGGGCACCTCAGGCATGGCCGTCTCGACCGAGAACGACGGCAGAGCCCAGTTTCCGGAACGGAACTCGTGCGTGTAGGGGGCATCGGCGCCCGTGATTGTCGGCGCTCCAAAAGCTGCCTTCAGCCAGAACCCGAACGCTTCCGTGTCGATCGGCACCACCACATTGCCATCCGCCGTCACAGCATCCTTGATCGGTGCCTGCGGGTCGCGGCCGTAGCCCAAGAGTTCCGAGGTCTGCAGCGGTTGTTCAGCCCCCAGCGTCGTGCTTGCAAAGGGCATCTTGGTAAAGCCGCTCGCGGGCGGCGTGCCATAGGTTGTCTCGAACGCAAGCGCCATCTGCGCCCGCGCCCCTTGGGCTCGTGCCATGGTGTTCTCCTGTACCGGAAACAATGCTAGAGGCGTCTCGTGACGTCGCAGAGCCCGGATTTCATCGGGTTGCGGATCACGCGCGCATTTCAGGGGCTGCCATGTTTGAAACGATTTTCACCATCATCATCGGGCTGGCAGCCCTTTATATCGTTCTATGGATCTACATCCTGCTTCCCGCAGGAATGGCCACGAAGCGTGGCCGTAGTGCCTTTGGTTGGGTCGTCCTAAGCCTGCTATTCTCGCCAATCCTGGCTTGCCTTCTGCTTCTACTCCTCGGGGACAATCCCAACGCGCAGCGCACTTAGCCTGGGAACGGCTTTTTGGCGCTTATCCAAGCGGGTCGCTTGTCGAGTAGAACAGGGACACCCTGATCACGGCCGCCTTCAGGCTTGCCGCACCCTCGACAGGCAGATCGACAGGCTGCGGCGCTTCAGCCTCAACCCAGTCGCAGAGCCCGCGCAAGGTTCGGTCCGCCAAGAGCGCCGCGCCGATGCTGGCACACAGGGCGTCGAAAGCGCCATCACGGTCCGCGCCCTGAACGACGGCTTCGATCTCGGTGGGAACGGCGGTGCAAAACTGGGCCACGGTAGCGGCGGGATCGTCTCGCTGCGGGCGGAGTAAAATCCTGCCACTTTTCCCTTCTTGCGGCGGCAGGGAGGGTGGGGAGATCTATACCGTGGAGCTTTACAAGAAGGTTCGCCTCGCATGTGCCGAGGGCATGAGCAGGCGTGCAGCAGCGAAGCATTTCAACATTTCGCGCGGGACGGTTGAGAAGATGTTGGCCTTCTCGGTGCCGCCTGGCTATCGGCGGGACAAGCCGATCAGGCGGCCGAAGCTGGACAGGTTCACCGAGTTCATTGACGTCTGGCTTGAGGCCGACAAGGCCGTGCATCGCAAGCAGCGTCATACGGCCAAGCGGATATGGGAACGGCTTCAGGCCGAGCATGGCTTCACCGGCGGCTATACGATCGTCAAGGATTACGTGCGTGATCGTGAGCGGCGGACCCGGGAGATGTTCGTACCGCTGGCCCATCTGCCAGGCCATGCGCAGGCAGACTTTGGCGAAGCCATTGTCGTCATCGGCGGTGTCGAGCAGAAGGCGTATTTCTTCGTCATGGATCTGCCGCACAGCGATGCCTATTTCGTGCGGGCCTATCCGGCGGCGACTGCGGAGGCCTGGATAGACGGGCATGTCCGCGCCTTCGCCTTCTTCGGCGGGGTGCCGCAGTCGGTGCTCTACGACAATGACCGCTGCCTGGTCTCGAAGATCCAGCCGGACGGCACTCGCATCCGCGCCGCGCTGTTCAGCGGCTTGCAGTCGCATTACCTGTTTCGGGATCGCTATGGTCGGCCCGGGAAGGGGAACGACAAGGGCGCTGTCGAGGGGATGGTCGGCTACGCCCGTCGCAACCACATGGTGCCGATCCCCCACTTTGCCAGTTGGGACGCCTTCAATGCCGATCTTGGAGGGCAGTGCTGCGCGCGCTTGACGCGTATTCTTCGGGGTCACAAGGAGACGATCGGTGAGAGGTTGCAGCGCGATCTGGCCGCGATGCGCCCCCTGCCTGCCGCCCCGTTCGACGCTTGCGACCAAGCGGGCGGCAGGGTCAGCTCGCAGTCTCTCGTGCGCTATGACACCAACGATTACTCGGTCCCGGTTGCCTATGGCCACCAGGACGTCTGGATCCGCGGCTATGTCGATGAGGTCGTGATCGGCTGTCGCGGTGAGGTGATCGCCCGACACCCGCGCTGTTACGATCGCGAGGACATGATCTTCGACCCGGTCCACTACCTCCCGCTGATCGAGCGCAAGATCAATGCGTTGGACCAGGCCGCGCCTCTGGCAGAATGGGACTTGCCCGAAGAGTTCCAGACTCTGCGCCGCCTGATGGAGGGACGCATGCTCAAGATGGGTCGACGCGAGTATGTGCAGGTTCTGCGTCTGCTCGAGACCTTCGAGATGGATGACTTGCATGCCGCCGTGAAGAAGGCCCTGAAGCTGGGCGCGGTCGGCTTCGACGCCGTGAAGCACCTCGTGCTCTGTCAGGTGGACAAGCGCCCCCCAAGGCTTGATCTCGATGTCTACCCCTACCTGCCGCGAGCGAACGTCGAGACGACGCGTGCGGCCAGCTACATGGCCTTGATGTCGGAGGCGGCGGAATGACCGAGGCCCCGAAGATCCTGCTTGCCCACCATCTGAAGACGCTGAAGCTGCCCACATTCTTGCGGGAGCACGAGAAGGTTGCGCGCCAATGCGCCGCCGAAGGGCTGGACCATGTCCAATTCCTGTCGCGCCTCGTGGAACTGGAACTCATCGACCGCGAGCGGCGGATGGTCGAGCGCCGCATCAAGGCTGCGAAGTTCCCGGCGACCAAGAGCCTGGACAGCTTCGACTTCAAGGCGATCCCCAAACTGAACAAGATGCAGGTGCTGGAACTGGCGCGCTGCGAGTGGATCGAACGGCGCGAGAACGTGATCGCCCTCGGCCCCAGCGGAACCGGCAAAACCCACATTGCCTTGGGCCTCGGGTTGGCGGCCTGCCAGAGGGGTATGTCTGTCAGCTTCACCACCGCCGCGGCCCTGGTCAACGAGTTGATGGAGGCCCGAGACGAACGTCGACTGCTGCGGGTCCAAAAGCAGATGGCTGCCGTGAAGCTGCTGATCATCGATGAACTGGGCTTCGTACCCCTGTCCAAGACCGGCGCCGAGTTGCTTTTTGAGATGATCTCACAGCGCTACGAGCGCGGGGCCACGCTGATCACGAGCAATCTGCCCTTCGATGAATGGACCGAAACCTTCGGCACCGAGCGGCTGACCGGCGCGCTTCTCGACCGATTGACCCACCATGTCAACATCCTCGAGATGAACGGCGAAAGCTATCGCCTCGCTCAAAGTCGCACACGCAAGCCCGGCGACAACACCTGATCCAAGGCATCATACTTGGACCTGACGGTCCAAGGCGGCCAGTCACCCGCCAGCTAAATGGAGGGCGCGGCTGCCTGGCCACCGCTCATCCCCCACCTCCCGCTCAAATCCAAAGTGGCCCAGTTTTGCGCCGCCTCGTGGCCCAATTTTGCTCCGCCGTTGACAGAACGACGACAGAGTTTTTGATAAGTATGCTGTCCATTCCGTCCATTTTGTCACTTGCTCTGTTTTCTGCACTACCCGACATGAAAATGGAAACGAATAGTTCAGTGCCATCGGTCAGTTCGGCGATAGACCCAAGGTCCGCATATCCTGCGTGCCATCGGCCGGGCATGGGGATGGCGGCGGCGCATGGAGGCAGGTGAGTTCGTGACCATCCAGGAACTGGCCGAGGCCGTGGGACTGGCCGAGCGGCATGTCAGCCGCCAACTGCGGTTGGCGTTTCTAGCGCCGGAGGTACTGAAGCGGCTGACCTGCGGGCGGGAGGCGTCGGCAGTGAGCCTCTACGAACTTTGCTTTCTGGCTGGGGAGGCTTGGGGGGAGCAGGTGGGGCGGGCAGTTGGCGACGGCGCAGCGAAATCGACGTGATCGGCCCTTAGCGGACCTTTAGTCAGGTGTGGCTCTATCGCCCCTTCGCAAGCGCAACACCAAGTGAAGGGAAAGACCGCTGTTGCCAGGCTTCCTCTTGCTTGCCTGGGGACCGACGCGACACTGAGCTCCCTCACCCAAACACCAGGCCGCCGTCGACGACAAGGTTTTGCCCCGTAACTGCTCTTGCCCATGGCGATGCGAAGAAGAGCACGGCATCAGCAAGGTCCTCGGGCGTCGTGACACGCCCCAGCGGGGTCTGGGCTGCGACGATTTCGAAGACGGCCTCAGGTGTTGCGCGGCTGGCATCGGTCGTGCGCAGCAGGCCGCCGGACACCATGTTGACGTTCACGCCCATCGGCCCCAGTTCCTTGGCCGCCGTACGGGTCAAGGCAAGCAACGCCCCCTTGGCGGCAGTATAGTCGTGATAGGGCACGACAGGGTTCTGCAGCAGGTTGGTCCCGATCGTGATCATCCGCCCAAAGCCTTGGGCTTTCCAATGGGGCCGTAGGGCCTGCATGCAATGTAATGCGCCGCCCACGGCGGTTGCGGTCTGCGCCGCGATCTCGTCCCAGGTCAGCCGGTCCAGATGTGACCGTGCCTCGCCATTGAACGAGAAATCCGCCAGCGCATTGTGCACAAGCACATCCGGTGTGCCGAGGGTGCGGGTGATTTCGGCCATCATCGCGGCGACCTGCGCAGTGTCGGTCACATCCGCGCCAAAGGCTGCCGCCCGGGGGGCGAGCGAGGCTGCAAGCGCGTCTGCCTCGGACTTGCTGTGGCGGTAATTGATGGCGACGCGCGCCCCCTCGCGGGCGAAGGCCCGGACGATCGCCGCGCCAAGGCCGCGGCCCCCGCCGGTGACGAGGACGGTCAGGTCAGAAAGCGGACGAATCATCTGGTGGATCCTTCGAAAAATGCGTGGAAATGGTGGGTCGGGCCGTGGCCTTGGCCGACGGACAGAGCATCCGCTGTGGCGATGGCGCGGGCGACATAGGCCTTGGCAACGCTGGCTGCTTGCGAAAGCGGCATGCCTTGGCCGAGGCGGGTTGCAAGGGCCGAGGACAGGGTGCATCCGGTGCCATGCGTCCTTTGCGTCGCGTGGCGCGGGCCGGGCAGCCAGAGCATGCCGTCCGCCGTGGCCAAAAGATCGGGGCAGGCACCGCCCGGAAGATGGCCGCCTTTCAGCAGCACAGCATTTGGACCGAGGGCCAGAAGTGCGCGCGCCTGTTCTTCCATCCCCGTTTCCGACACGGCCTCGTCTTGCCCCAGAAGATCCGCTGCCTCAGGCAGGTTGGGGGTGATGACGCTTGCTTGCGCGAGCGCATCGCGAAGGGCCGCCACGGCATCGGCCCGCAGCAGGCGGTCGCCGCCCTTGGCGACCATCACAGGGTCAAGCACCACGGGCGCATCAAGTCCGGCCAGCGCCGCGCACACCGTGGACACCATGTCGGATGTGCCCAGCATGCCGATCTTGACGGCATCAATCCGGATGTCGGCACGCAAGGCCGCGATCTGTTCTGCGACAAAGGCGGGTTCGATCATCTGCACCGCGCTCACGCCTCGGGTGTTCTGCGCGGTCAGGGCGGTGATCGCTGCCATGGCATAGCCGCCATTGGCCGAGATCGCCTTGATGTCGGCCTGAATGCCGGCACCGCCCGAAGGATCGGACCCGGCTATGGACAGGATGTTCGAGATCATGATGCGTTCCATTCCGCAAGAAGTGCTGCTGTCGCGGCCTGCGGGTCCGGCGCGCGCGTGACCGCTGAGACGACGGCCAGACCGACCGCTCCGGCGGCCCGCAACGCGTGGGCATCCCCGGGACCGATGCCGCCGATGGCAAAGGTCGGCAGCCGCGCCGCCGCGACGATGGCCGCCAACCCGTCAAGGCCGATGGGCGTGGCGTGATCGGGCTTCGTAGCAGTGGCACGGATCGGACCCGCGCCGATGTAATCGACCACTGGCGGAATCCGCCGCGCCTGATCCACGGTTTCAATCGACAGGCCCAGCAGCATCCCTGGCGGCAGGCGACGGCGGATCTCTTCCACGTCGCCATCACTCTGGCCGATATGCAAACCATGCGCGCCCGTTTGAAGGGCGACCTCGACACGGTCGTTCACGATCAGCTTTGCCCCGAATGCCGCGATGCGGGGCAGAAGCTGTGCCACCAGGGCCGCCATCTCGGCATCCGTCGCGCGCTTGTCACGGATCTGGATCAGGCCCGCCCCGCCCCGCGCCGCTGCAAGGGCCTGCTCGACGACGGGCAGGGGCGCTTCGGGATCGGTGATGACATAGACGGGTCCAGTCATGCCGCTACCACCCTTGAGCCATGGTGCAGGTCATCAGGCGTCAGCGCGTGCAGTGCATCGAGGAAGGCGGTCTGGAAGCTTCCCAGTCCGGCAGCGCCTTGCGCCGCCCTCTCGCCCGCCAGCCCGTAATAGGCCAACGCCGCCACAGTCGCGCCAAGCCGTTCCTGTCCGGCGATAAAGGCCGCAATCACCCCGTTCAGGGAACACCCCAGCGCGGTCACGCGGGGCATCAGGGCATGTCCGTTCAACACCAGATAGGCCGATGCCCCGTCGGTCACGAAATCGACCGGACCAGACACGGCGACCACGGCCCCCGTCCGGCGGGCCAGGTCGCGCGCCGCAGTTTCGGCAGCTTCCACCGGATCGGCGGCATCGACGCCGCGCCCCTGTCCGCCAAGCCCGGACAGGGCGATGATCTCGGAGGCATTGCCTCGGATCACGGTCGGGCGCAAGGTCAGAAGGCGGGCACAGACCTCCTGCCGGAAGCGGGTCGCACCGACGCCGACCGGGTCGAGCACCCACGGCCGTCCGGCAGCGTTCATCGTGCGGGCGGCGATTTCCATGGCTTCGGCCCATGCAGGGTCCAATGTCCCGATGTTGACGGTCAGCGTCTGCGCAAGCCCAGCGAACTCGGCCACCTCTTCGCGGGCATGCACCATGGCAGGGGATGCGCCCGCTGAAAGCAGCACATTGGCCATGATGTTCATGGCAACGTAATTCGTGATGTTGTGCACCAATGGCGCCGTGGCGCGCATCTGATGAAGGAAGGTGCCGGCCTCAATCATTGTTTCCTCCCGCCGACGCGGGAGAACCGGAGCGAGTGACTGGCCACCAAAAGACCGAGCGCACCCGTCGCGGACTCCCTACGCCAGCATGATCTGGTTCAGGTTCAAAGGGTGCTTCTCAGCCCGGATCCCCGGACGCCCCTGTCGCGCGCCGAAGCTTGGCGTTGGTTGGCAATATGTCAAGAAGTGGTGTTCAAATCTCTGCTCTGGGTTTCGATACCGGGGCTGACCGGGATTTTCTGGGTGCTTCGCCCGAAGGCCGGTCTGGTCTGGGGGATCATCCTGCAAAGGCGGGGACGCCGAAGGTCCGCTTTTCCGCCCGTTGTGTCACCTTGCGCTGCGGCACAACCGGCTCCGGAATGCGCTCTGACCCGCAAAACCACGCCGCCTTCGGGTGTCTCTGTCCGCACCGAGAGCAGATGAACCGGCTTCAACTGCGGCGTAGACTGATTTCAGCAAAGCGCTGAAAAAGCGTCACTTTTTGAATCCGTCTCGATTTGGGTGAAGGGCGGATGGAAAGAGACGCGGGGGCTTCAGAGACCGATTCCGAGCCAACGGCCAGTCTCCGAAAGTCGGATGGCCTTGCTAAACCCCTTTGAAACCAAAAGAAAAAAGGCCCCGTCAGGGACCTCATCTCGGGTTTGCGATGTGCAAGTGGCGGAGACGATGGGATTCGAACCCACGAGACGGTTTCCCGCCTACTCCCTTAGCAGGGGAGCGCCTTCGACCACTCGGCCACATCTCCGTCGATCCGTTTAGCGGCAGAGGGGGGCAGGCACAAGGGGGGGCGGGGTCGTCTTGTGATTGTTGGCGCCGCGGGCTGTCGAAGGCGGGAATAGAGGCCGTTGCCCTTCCCCCAAGGGCGGATGGCCTCACAAATCAACCTACCTGTTGAACAGGAAATGCATCACGTCACCGTCCTGCACCACGTAGGTCTTGCCTTCGGCGCGCATCCGGCCCGCCTCCTTCGCGCCGGACTCGCCGCCGAGGCGTACATAATCGTCATAGGCAATCGTCTCGGCCCGGATAAAGCCCTTCTCGAAATCGCCATGGATGACGCCCGCGGCCTGGGGCGCCGCCGTGCCCTTTCGGATCGTCCAGGCGCGCGCTTCCTTCGGGCCCGCCGTGAAATAGGTCTCGAGGTGCAAGAGCTCGTAGCCCGCCCGGATCAGCCGGTCGAGGCCCGCCTCGGTCAGCCCCATCTCCTCGAGAAACAGCGCCGCCTCCTCGGGCGCAAGCTGCGCCAGTTCCTCTTCGATCCGGGCGCTGATGACGACATGGGCATTGCCCTCGGCCGCGGCCATCGCGGCCACGCGGGCGGACTGGGCATTGCCATGGGCCGCGTCCTCTTCGGCCACGTTGCAGACGTAGAGAACCGGTTTCGACGTCAGAAGCTGCAGCATCTTCCAGGCCTTCGCGTCTTCCGCGTCCACCTCCACACTGCGCGCGGGGCGGCCAGCATCAAGAGCGGCCTTCGCCGCCTCGAGAAGCGTTTGCTGCTGAAGCGCCTCCTTGTCGCCGCCGCGCACCTTGCGGCTGAGGTTCTGCAGCCGCTTCTCGACCGATTCGAGATCGGCGAGCATCAGTTCCGTCTCGATCGTCTCGGCATCAGCGACGGGGTCGACCCGGCCTTCGACATGGGTGATGTCGTCATCCTCGAAACAGCGCAGGACATGGGCGATGGCGTCCACCTCGCGGATATTGGCAAGGAACTGGTTGCCGAGGCCTTCGCCTTTTGAGGCTCCCTTCACGAGGCCCGCGATGTCCACGAAAGTCATCCGCGTCGGGATCTTCTGCGCCGATCCCGCGATCTCGGCCAGCTTGTCGAGCCGGGCATCGGGCACCGCGACCTCGCCCACGTTGGGTTCGATCGTGCAGAAGGGAAAGTTCGCCGCCTGCGCCGCCGCCGTGCGCGTCAGCGCGTTGAAAAGCGTCGATTTGCCGACATTCGGCAGACCCACGATACCCATCTTGAAACCCATCTGGCCCTCCGTGCGGCGCTGCGCTTTGCGCAGGCTTCTACCACCATGGCTGACCGGCGCAACCGCGGCTCGATCTGCGGCATTGATTTCCCCGGCCCCATTTGGCAACAGGGCGCGACCCGATCAGGAAAGACCCAGCATGACCCGCATCGACGCCCGCTTCGCCGATCTCAAGGCCCGCAACGCCAAGGCCTTCGTTGCCTATGTGATGGCGGGCGACCCCGATGCGGCGATGTCGCTCGAACTGGTGCGCGGGCTGCCTGCGGCGGGCGTCGACATCATCGAACTGGGCTTGCCCTTCACCGATCCGATGGCCGATGGCCCGACGATCCAGGTGGCCGGCCAGCGCGCGCTGGAAGGCGGCATGACGCTTGAACGCACGCTCGATCTGGTGCGCGCGTTCCGCGAAGGGGATGACACCACGCCCATCGTCCTGATGGGGTATTACAACCCGATCTTTTCCCGCGGCGTCGACCGTTTTCTGGCCGAGGCGAAAGAGGCCGGCATCGACGGGCTGATCATCGTCGACCTGCCGCCCGAGGAAGATGAAGAACTCTGCATTCCCGCGCAGAAGGCGGGGCTGAACTTCATCCGGCTCGCGACGCCGACGACGGATGAAAAACGCCTGCCGAAGGTCCTGCAGAACACGTCGGGCTTCGTCTACTATGTCTCGATCACCGGGATCACCGGGGCGGCCGCGGCGCAGGCGGTCGATGTCGGGCCCGAAGTCGCGCGGATCAAGGCGCAGACCGATCTGCCGGTGATCGTGGGCTTCGGCATCCGCACCCCCGATCAGGCCCGCGCCATCGCAGGCGTGGCCGACGGCGCGGTCGTGGGCTCGGCCATCGTGGCGGAACTGGCATCGGGCAAGCCGGTGGCCGAGGTCCTGTCCTTCGTGAAGTCGCTGGCGGACGGCGCTCACTCGGCCTGAGGGCGGCGGCGCAGCATATGCGTGGCGCGATAGGCCGCGACCATCTCGTCCTTCTGATTGTAGATGTCGTACTGCACCTCGACGAAGCCCCGGTCGGGCTTTGATCGCGATGCCTTGGCGCCCACCACTGCGGCCTTCACCCGCAGCGTGTCGCCCGCATGGACGGGCAGGATCCAGCGCACGTTCTCCATTCCCGGGCTGCCCATCGAGGATTTCGACCAGTCGAAGGCCGCCAGCGTCAGGGTAAAGGCGGTCAGGATCGTGTGAAAGCCGCTCGCGATCAGCCCGCCATAGACCGATGCCTTCGCGGCCTCTTCGTCCAGATGAAAGGGCTGCGCGTCCCATTCGGCGGCGAAGGTCTTGATCGCCTCGGCCGACAGCGTGCGGCTTGCTGTCTCGTAGGTGAAGCCGACCGGCATGTCATCGAAATACATTGAAAAGACCCCCTGCTTCTTCTCGTCCCAAATACGCAAATCCGACCGCGACGCAAACACTCCGGCGTCGGGTTCAACGCAAATCGCGGCCATGGGGCAGGACAGCCCGACCGGGATCGAACCAACCCCAACGTGACGCATTGAGATTTCGCCGTCCGACCGGTAACAAAACCTGACCACAGGAAGGGGCCGTCCATGACCGTCATCACCACCATCGCCGACCTGCGTCGCCTGCACGAACGCCGCGTTCCGCGCATGTTCTACGACTACGCCGAAAGCGGCAGCTGGACCGAACAGACCTTCCGCGAGAACACGACCGATTTCGACCGCATCCGCCTGCGCCAGCGCGTGGCGGTCGACATGTCGGGGCGGTCGACGAAGACGCAGATGATAGGCCACGACGTGGCGATGCCCGTGGCGCTGGCCCCGGTGGGCCTGACCGGCATGCAGCACGCGGACGGAGAGATGAAGGCGGCGCGGGCCGCCGAACAATTCGGGGTGCCCTTC
This sequence comes from Aestuariivita sp., assembly GCA_018401465.1. Classification (GTDB taxonomy): domain Bacteria; phylum Pseudomonadota; class Alphaproteobacteria; order Rhodobacterales; family Rhodobacteraceae; genus JAGYKE01. The sequence goes on along the minus strand of JAGYKE010000005.1, from coordinate 829,886 downwards.
ACGCTGTCGACCATGTCGATCAACTCGATCGAGGACGTGGCGGGTTACACGAAGAAACCCTTCTGGTTCCAGCTCTACACCATGAAGGACACGGACTATACCAGCCGCCTGATCCAGCGCGCGAAGGACGCGAAGTGCTCGGCCCTCGTCATCACGCTGGACCTGCAGATCCTTGGCCAGCGGCACAAGGACCTCAAGAACGGCCTCTCCGCGCCGCCCAAGCTGACGCCGAAGACCATCGCCAACCTCGCCACCAAATGGGCCTGGGGGATCGAGATGCTCTCGGCCAAGCGGCGGCACTTCGGCAACATCGTGGGCCATGTGAAGGGGATTTCCGATGCCTCGTCGCTGGGGGCCTGGACGGCGGAGCAATTCGACCAGACGCTCGACTGGGGCAAAGTCGAAAAGCTGATGGAGCTGTGGGGTGGCAAGGTCATCCTCAAGGGCATTCTCGATGCCGAGGATGCGAAGATGGCGGCCAAGCTTGGCGCGGACGCGATCGTGGTGTCGAACCATGGCGGTCGGCAACTCGATGGGGCCTTGTCGTCGATCCGCATGCTGCCTTCGATCCTCGACGCGGTGGGCGACAAGGTCGAGGTGCATCTCGACAGCGGCATCCGGTCTGGTCAGGACGTGCTCAAGGCCGTGGCGATGGGCGCCAAGGGCACCTTCATCGGCCGGGCCTTCGTCTACGGGCTGGGCGCGATGGGCCAGAAGGGCGTGACCAAGGCGCTCGAGATCATTCACCGCGAACTGGATGTGACCATGGCGCTGTGCGGTGAAAAGTCGGTCACGGCGCTGGGCCGTCACAACCTTCTGATCCCCGAGGATTTCGAAGGCCGCTGGCAGCAGTGACGGGGGCGGGGCAGGGCGGGCGATGCTGATCTTCTCGGCCCAGTCTCTGGCCTTCCTCGCCGTGCCGAAGACCGGCACGACGGCGATCGAGATGACCTTACGCCGCAAGGCAGACATCGTCTTTTCGCGCCACCGCAAGCACATGACGGCGGCGCGCTTTCACAACAAGGTGGCACCCTTTCTCGCCGATACCTTCGACCTGCGGCCCGAACGCATCGCCGTGATGCGCGATCCGGTCGATCAGATCGGAAGCTGGTACCGGTATCGCCTGTCCGATGACCAGACGGGCACCGACCGCAGCACGCAGGGCCTCAGTTTCGACGAATTCGTGCTCGACGTGATCCGTGACGATCCCCCGCCCCATGCGGGGATCGGCAGTCAGTTCAATTTCCTGACCTCGGGCAAGGGCGAGGTTCTGGTGCACCGACTTTTCGCCTACGAAGATCAGCCGCGTCTGCGGTCGTTCCTGTGCGACCGGTTCGGTGAAGACCTGAGCTTCAAACCCTGGAACGTCTCGCCCCGCGCATCGACGCAGTTGTCGCCCGGGGTGCTGTCGCGGCTGCGGGCGGCGCGGGCAGCGGAATTCGCGCTGCATGACCGGCTGCGCGACGCGGGCGGCGCGCTAGGCTTCGACCTTCCCTGACCGCACCTGCCGGACAAGCAACGGCACGATGATCAGCGCATTGGCCAGAAGCACCGCCGCGACCACCAGGAACGACGCCGACAAGGACACGACCTCGGCCACCCCGCCCAGGATCGCGGGCCCGACGAGGAAGGCCCCGTATCCGATGGCCGACACCTGCGCCAGCGCCGCGACACGGGTCACGGGGCTGACGCTGCGGCCGACCAGCCCCATGGCCAGCGGCACGACCAGCGACACCCCCAGCCCCATGAGCGCGAAGCCCACATGCGCCGCCCCCGGCGTGGCGGCCAGCGACGCGAGCGTCGCCCCCGCCGCCGCCCCGGTACAGGCCAGCGCGATCAGCACGGTGTCGGGGAAGAAGCGGCCCAGCACATGGCCGAAGAGCCGCCCGATGCCCATCGTCAGGCCCAGAAGGGCAGGGCCCAGCGCCGCCTGCGCGGCGTCGCCCCCAAGTTCGCGTTCGATCAACAGCGCCGACCAGCCTTCGCCCGAGCTTTCCGCGAACAGCCCCGCCAGCACGACCGCGCCGCCCAGCCAGATCAGCCCGCCGCGCCGCCGCTGCGGCAGGACGGCGCCGGGATCGGGCGCATGCACATGGGGCGCGCGCATCGTGAGGGCCAGCAGGCACAGCCCCAGCGCGATGGCCAGAAAGATCGCCTGAGCCGAAAGCCCCGCCTCGCGCGCCGCCCCGGCGGACAGCGCGACGCCTGCATAGCCGAAGGAATAGAGCGCGTGATGCAGGCTCATCAACTGGCGCTTCTCGCGCGCCTCGACTTCCGAGACGCGGCTGTTCATCAGGATGTCGCAGATGCCGGACGCCGCCGCCACGGCAAGCATGGCCGCGCCGAAGCCGATCACCCCGTCCGCCAGAACGGCCGCGGCGAAACCCAGCCCCATGCCGGTGGTGCAGGCCGCAAGCGACCAGTCGCCCAGCCAGCGGTCGACCATGGGTGCAAGCCACATCGCGGCGATGGCGCCGGAACTGGCCACCATGAAGATCGCGCCGAATTGGGCGTCCGATGCGCCGATCTGCGCCTTCAGAACGGGCACCGTCGCGGCGAAGGCCGCCCAGACCGCGCTCATGGCCAGAAAGGCCAGCGCGGGGGCGCGGGTGCCGGAAAAGGGACGGAAGCTGAGCATGGGCGCACTTGGCACGAGGGCCCCCTTCGTGGCAAGCGAAACCCCTTTTCAAGCGCGGGGAATGCGTCTATAGGCGCGGTTTCACGCGGGCATACAGCCTTGGAGGATGCCCGCCCCATATGGAGAGACAACATGGCTGGTGAGATTCCTGATCTCGTCGCCCAGGAACGGACGGGGACAGGCAAGGGCGCCGCTCGTCAGGCACGTCGTGCCGGTATGGTTCCGGGCATTGTTTTCGGCGGTGACAAAGAGCCGCTCGCGATCAACCTTCCCTTCAACGCCCTCATGAAGCGCCTGAAGGCCGGTCGCTTCAAGTCGACCCTGTTCAACCTGCAGGTCGAAGGGCATGACGACGTGCGCGTGATCTGCCGCGACGTGCAGCGCGACGTGGTCAAGGACATGCCGGTGCATGTCGACCTCATGCGCCTGCGCCGCACCACACGGGTGGCTCTGTTCATCCCGGTCGAATTCACCGGCCACAAGGATTGCCCCGGCCTGCGCAAGGGCGGTGTCGTCACTGTCGTGCGCGCCGAGGTCGAACTGATGGTCACCGCCGGTGACATCCCCGACCACATCACCGTGGACCTGTCGGGCCTTAACATCGGCGACGTCATCACCATCTCGGACGTGGCGCTGCCCGAAGGTGCCACGCCGACCATCGACCGCGACTTCGTGATCGCCAACATCGCGGCCCCCTCGGGCCTGCGCTCGGCCGGGAACGATGCCGACGAGGAAGAAGCCGAAGGCTGACCCTCGCGACGCCGAACGCGTTTCGGAGAACGGAGCCCCCCGGGGCTCCGTTTCTCGTTTCGGGGGTGCGTTCCCCGTGCCGTTACGGGGGGCTTATGTCAGTTCCTGGACCGTCTCGAAAATCTCGAGGTCGGGCGGCGCCAGATACATGTCGCGGCTGCCACCCGCGTTACGGTGCGCCTGGCGGAAGGCTTCGGACCGCGTCCAGTCCTGGAAGGCGGCCTCGCTGTCCCACGCGGTGTGCGAGGCATAAAGGACATGATCCTCGCGTACGGGGCCTTTCAGCAGGTGGAAGGACACGAAACCCGGCACCGATTTCAGGTGGCTGTCGCGGGTGACCCACAGCGCCTCGAAGGCGTCCGCCGCCTCGGGGCGGACCTTGAACCGGTTCATCGTCAGATACATGGCAGGACCTCGGTGCTCGTTCTTCCCATCGGCCCGATTTCGGGCCATATCGGGTGCAGCCTCACGCAATCGGGGACCTTGTGCCATGCAAATCTTCGTCGGTCTGGGCAATCCGGGCGCGAAATACGCGGGCAACCGCCACAACATCGGGTTCATGGCGGTCGACCGCATCGCCGCCGATCATGGCTTCGGCCCGTGGCGGGCGAAGTTCCGTGGACAGATTTCCGAAGGGGTTCTGGGCGGGCGCAAGGTCCTGCTCTTGAAGCCCGAGACCTACATGAACCTGTCTGGCGAGGCGGTGCAGCAGGCCATGACCTTCTACAAGCTGACGCCTGCCGATCTGACGGTCTTTCACGACGAACTCGATCTCGCCCCCGGCCGCGTCCGGGTCAAGCAAGGCGGCGGGCATGCGGGCCATAACGGGCTGCGCTCGATCCATGCCGCCATCGGCGACGCCTACGGACGCGTGCGTCTGGGCATTGGCCATCCGGGTCGGAAGGAACTGGTCGCGCAGTACGTCCTGCACGACTTTGCCAAGGCCGATCAGGACTGGTTGGACGATCTGATGCGCGGATTGTCCGACGGCGCGCCGCATCTGGCGGCGGGCGATGCGGCGAAATTCCTCAACGCCGTGGCGCTCCGCACAGCGCCGCCCCGGTCATCTGACAAGGCAGCTAAACCTGCCAAACCCGCCCCGGCCGCCGCGCCGGCGCCCGAAGTGGACGACAGTCGCACGGCCATGCAGAAACTGCTCGACCGGTTCCGGTAAGGCGCCGGTCCGCCTGACGGCGCGTCGCCGTTGCGTCGCCGCGCCCGCCCGCGCATTCTGGGGCTGACTTCGGCAACGGGGGGATCATGCGCACATTCGGGAAATGGCTGGGGCGCGTCCTTCTCATGGCGCTTCTGGCCGCCGTGGTCATGGGCGTCTGGAAACGCGACGAGATCACGCGCCTGCTGGCGGTCAATTCGCTGTTTGACGCCGACCGGATCGTGGGCAATTTCAGCGCGATGGACGCGGCCTTCCTGAACGTGGCCGTCAGCCGTGGCGACGGGCCGACCGTCGATCTGCCCCATGGCCCGTCGTTTGACCTGCCCGACTCTGCGCAAGACTGGATCACTGAGCAGGCGGTCACCTCGCTTCTGGTGATGAAGGACGGCGCGATCCGGCATGAGGAATACTTTCTCGGCACCGGCCCCGGGGATCGCCGCATCAGCTGGTCGATCGCGAAAAGCTATCTCTCCGCCCTGTTCGGCGTGGTGCAGGAGGAGGGTGCCATCGCCTCGCTCGACGATCCGGTGACGCAATATGCGCCCTTGCTGGCAGGCGGGGCCTATGACGGCGCGACCGTCCGAAACGTCCTGCAGATGACCAGCGGCGTGGTCTTCGACGAGGATTATCTCGACTACAATTCCGACATCAACCGCATGGGGCGGGTTCTGGCGCTGGGCGGGCTGATGGACGATTTCGCCGCAGGCCTGACCGCGACCGAGGCGCAGCCGGGCGCGCGCTGGCAATACGTGTCGATCGACACCCATATCGTCGGCATGGTGATCCGCGGGGCGACCGGGCGCAGCATTCCCGACCTGATGTCGGAAAAGATCATGGCGCCGCTGGGGCTGGAGCACGAGCCCTACTATGTCACCGATGGCGCCGGGGTGGCCTTCGTGCTGGGCGGGCTGAACCTGACGACGCGCGACTATGCCCGCTTCGGCCAGATGATCCTGCAGGACGGGGAATGGCAGGGCCGCCAGGTCGTGCCCGCCGACTGGATCCGCGAAAGCACCGCCGCCAGCGCGCCGACCGAACCCGGCCGCACCGGTTATGGCTATCAATGGTGGATGCCGGCGGATGCGACCGAGGGCGAATTCTTCGGCCGTGGCATTTACGGCCAGTATCTCTATATCGATCGGCAAAAGGGTGTCGTGATCGTGGTCACCGCCGCCGACCGCGGCTTCCGCGATCCGGGCGTGCACGAGGCCAATATAGACATGCTGCGCGCGATCGCCGCCGCGGCAGAGGGGGAATGATGGAGCCCGAAGACAGCGTCAACGTTCTGGGCGGGCCGCTGGAACACTGTTCCAGCGATCCCCTGACCGGGTTTTTCCGTGACGGGCACTGCAACACCTGCGCTGCCGACCGGGGCAGCCACACCGTCTGCGCGGTGATGACCGATGAATTCCTTGCCTACTCCAAGTATGTCGGCAACGACCTGTCCACGCCGCGCCCCGAATTCCGGTTTCCCGGACTGAAGGCGGGCGATCAGTGGTGCCTGTGCGCAAGCCGGTTCCTGCAGGCCGCGGATGAGGGCTGTGCGCCGCGCGTGCGGCTCGCGGCGACGCACGTCCGCGCGCTCGACATCGTGCCGATCGAAGTGCTGCAGCGCCACGCGGGCTGAGGTAGCCTCAGCCCGTCGTCATTTCCCATCCCAGTGCCTTGGCGACGGTGAAGATGTCCTTGTCGCCGCGACCGCACATGTTCATGCAGATCAGGTGATCCTTCGGCAGATCGGGTGCGATCTTCATCACATGCGCCAGCGCGTGGCTCGGCTCCAACGCGGGGATGATCCCCTCCATCACGCAGCACAGCTGAAACGCCTCGAGCGCTTCGGTATCGGTGATGCTGACATACTGCGCGCGGCCGATGTCGTGCAGCCAGGCATGTTCCGGCCCGATGCCGGGATAATCGAGACCGGCCGAAATCGAGAAGCCTTCGAGGATCTGCCCGTCTTCGTCCTGCAGAAGATAGGTGCGGTTGCCATGGAGCACGCCGGGGCGGCCTCCGGTGAGCGAGGCGCAATGCTCCATCTTCTCGTTGACGCCGCGGCCGCCCGCCTCGACCCCGATGATGTTGACGGACACGTCGTCGAGGAAGGGATAGAACAGGCCCATCGCGTTCGACCCGCCGCCGATGGCGGCGATGATCGTGTCGGGGAGGCGGCCTTCGGCGGCCTGCATCTGTTCCTTCGTTTCCTTGCCGATGATCGACTGGAAATCGCGCACCATCGCCGGATAGGGGTGCGGACCCGCCACCGTGCCGATGCAATAGAAGGTGTCGCGCACGTTGGTCACCCAGTCGCGCAGCGCATCGTTCATCGCGTCCTTCAGCGTGCCGCGACCGGATGTCACCGGGATCACCTCGGCGCCCAGAAGCTTCATCCGGAAGACGTTCGGCGCCTGGCGTTCGACGTCATGCGCGCCCATGTAGACCACGCATTTCAGCCCGAACTTGGCACAGACGGTCGCGGTCGCCACACCATGCTGGCCGGCACCCGTTTCCGCGATGATGCGCGTCTTGCCCATGCGGCGGGCAAGGATGATCTGGCCCAGCACATTGTTGATCTTGTGCGCGCCGGTGTGGTTCAGCTCGTCCCGCTTCATGTAGATCTTCGCCCCGCCCAGATGGTCGGTCAGGCGTTCGGCGAAATAGAGCGGCGAGGGGCGGCCGACGTAATGCGTCCAGAGGTCGTGCATCTCGGCCCAGAAGCTGTCGTCGGTCTTGGCGCGCTCGTACTGGTCTTCCAGTTCGAGGATCAGCGGCATCAGTGTTTCGGACACGAAGCGCCCGCCGAACTGGCCAAACCGGCCGCGTTCGTCCGGCCCGGTCATGAAGGAATTGAAGAGATCGTTCATCGCGCTGTCCTCTCTGTCTGGACAGCGGTTTAACGGGACGGCAGAGCAGGGTAAAGCGATCCTTCGAAGGATCGCTTTCAGGCTGAGCAGCGAACCTTCGAAAGTTCGCTACTCCAGCCGGTAGAGCGGCGCGCGGTTGCAGAAGATCACGAAATGGCCGTTGTTCTCGATCGCGCGGAACCCGCGGCGGCGCAGTTCCTGCCGGAAAAGTTCGCGCCCCACGATCCGCTCCACATCGCGCACGCGGCGGCGCGCCACGCCGCCGGTCTGCGCGGCTTGGGCGCTGAAGACGTGGTTCATCCAGGCATGAGGGTCGAGAAAGTCGGGCAGATCGGGCATGCCCGCACTCTGACCACGTTCCGGTTAACGAAGGGTTGACGCCGCCGCCGCGAAGTCGGCGATCAGGCCTGCGTCCTTGACGCCCTTGTCCCGTTCCACGCCCGAGGACACGTCGACCTGCCGTGCCCCCGTCAGCGCGACGGCCTCGCCCAGATTGGCGGGCGTCAGGCCACCTGCAAGCATCCACGGCACCGGCCACCGCCGCCCCGCGATCAACCGCCAGTCGAAGGCCAGCCCGTTGCCTCCGGGAAGCGTGCCGTCCTTCGGCGGTTTCGCATCGACAAGGATCTGGTCGGCAACCCGGGCATAGGTGTCGAGTGCGGTCAGATCCTCCGCGCCTGAGACACCCACCGCCTTCATCACCGGCAGACCGGTGCGTGCGCGCACCTCGCGCACCCTCTCGGGCGATTCAGAGCCGTGCAGTTGAAGCATGTCCACCGGCACCCGCGACAAGAGCGCGTCAAGCGCGGCATCATCCGCATCGACGGTGAGCGCCACCTTGACGATGCCCGCCGGCACGCTCAGCGCCAGCGCCGCAGCGCGCTCGAGTTCGAGATGCCGCGGGGATGGCGGGAAGAAGACGAAGCCGACATAGGCCGCACCAGCCTCTGCGGCGGCAGATACGTCCTCGGGGCGGCTCAGGCCGCAATACTTTACCCGCACAGGATCCGACATGCCCGCGCCTCAGCGCCCGTCTTCGAGAAGCGCGAGGACATCGTCCCGGGGACCGGCCTTTTCGGTCTTCAGGCGGCTCAGCTCGCGCTCCAGTTGCCTTGCTTCCCGCGTTTTCCGGGCGGCTTCGGCCCGGTGCTTGTGTTCGCGCAGCCATTCCCAGACGAACCCGATGACCAGGCCCGCGGCGATCCCGCCGAAGACCACGACGAACAGCGGCAGTTCGACCGACCACGACACCCCGAAGAGATCCGCAAGCCCGGGCGGCAGCGCCTCGATCGTCACGGGCGCGCGATTGGCCAGCGCCACGGAGACAAGGACCGCGGCCAGCGCCGCAAGAAAGGCATAGCGGACATAGATCATCACAGGGTCATTTTCCGTTCAGACGGTCGCGCAGCAGCTTGCCTGTCTTGAAGAAGGGGACGTGTTTTTCCTCGACCTGGACGGTGTCGCCGGTGCGCGGGTTGCGGCCGACGCGGGATTCGCGCTGCTTGACCGAAAAGGCCCCGAAGCCGCGCAGTTCCACACGGTCCCCGCGCGCCATCGCTTCGGTGACCTCGTCGAACACGGTGTTCACGATGCGCTCGACATCTCGCTGGTAAAGATGCGGGTTCTCGTCGGCGATCTTCTGGATCAGTTCGGATCGGATCATCGGCTCTCTCTCCCCAAGGCGACACGCAAGATGGCAGCTAGGGCGCAACTATAGGCGCAAATTCCCGGTCACGGAAACGGGAAGTCGCACCGGAGCGCGCGCAAAGGACGGATTTTGAAGGGTTTAGTCGGCCGTTCGGGGGCGGCGTCTCGGTTCTGGAGGCTGTATCGACCGGCGCGGGGCTGCGCTGGGGGCGGTCGATTCGGCCTTTGCGCGGGGACGGTTGCACCCGGGTGTCGGTCCGGCGGGCATGGCAGAAGGGCGGGGCCGCGCCGCGCGAACCGGCTTCGCCCGCCTGTCCTGAACTTTTCTTGTCGCACCGGAATTGACCCGCTTGCTTTTTTCGGGCGGCTTGGGAATTTTTGCACTCAGACAGCGCGCTCGCGACAGCCCCGGGTGCAGGGACGGACACCCCGGTCCGAGCAGCGGTCTCCAAATCATCATAGCCAGTGTCGTGGCCTTCCATGGAAGGCCCAGGATTAAAGGGTATCCGGAATGGATCGTTTCTCGCGCCGCCTGCGCGGTCCCGCATTGCTTCTGATCTGCGCCGCGCTGTCGGCCTGTGCAGGCGGGTCTGCGCGAAATGTGAATGGATGTAGTATCAGAGTCTTCGTAGAGCCACAGGGCGTTGGCTTTGGATCTACCTCGCTTGTCAGACAAACTGTGTCCGGGCCAGACGGACGCACTCTATTTTTCGAAGCGAGTACAACCAACGAGGTGTTCCTTTCGACGGAGTCAGCAGATGGATACGCTGTCGAAATTGCTGAAAGGTTGGGAAGACAATTCGAATCCGACCCCCGCTGCGCGGGGCAGGTGACTCAGGAAACGCGGGTCGAAACGACCACCCCGACCGAAACGACCAATGTGACGCAACCTCTCATCGCGGGCGGGATTGCCGCGGCAGTTCTGGGTGCCCTCGGCAACGGTTCGGCCACGGCGACGACCAGCACGCCGTAGCCCTGCCGCGCCGGGGCGTCCCGGCGCGCGGCGCGCGGACACAGGCCGGAAGACCCCGCAACGAAAACAGGCCCCGCCGGGGGCGGGGCCTGTCCTGCACGCCCCGGGGGGCCTGCGGTTTACTTGTCGCCCTTGAGCGCGGCACCCAGGATGTCGCCCAGCGACGCGCCCGAGTCGGACGAGCCGTACTGTTCGACCGCTTCCTTTTCTTCCGCGATCTCGCGCGCCTTGATCGACAGGCCCAGACGGCGCGTCTTGCTGTCGACGTTGGTCACGCGCACATCGACCTTGTCGCCGGCCGAGAAGCGCTCGGGGCGCTGGTCGGCGCGGTCGCGTGCGAGGTCCGAGCGGCGGATGAAGGACTTCATGCCTTCATACTCCACTTCGATCCCGCCATCCTCGATCTTGGTCACGCTGACGGTGATGACCGACCCGCGCTTCACGCCGCCCACGGCATCGGCGAACTTGTCGCCGCCCACCGACTTGATCGAGAGCGAGATGCGCTCCTTCTCCACGTCGACTTCCGACACGACCGCCTGGACGACATCGCCCTTGCGGTAGTTCTGGATCGCGTCTTCGCCGCGTTCGTCCCACGACAGGTCCGACAGGTGAACCATGCCGTCGATGTCGCCCGGCAGGCCGACGAACAGACCGAATTCGGTGATGTTCTTGACCTCGCCCTCGACCTGGGTGCCTTCGGGATGGGTTTCCGCGAACACTTCCCACGGGTTGCGCATGGTCTGCTTGAGCCCAAGGCTGACGCGGCGCTTGGCTGCGTCGATCTCGAGCACCATGACCTCGACCTCCTGAGAGGTGGAGACGATCTTGCCGGGATGGACGTTCTTCTTGGTCCAGGACATTTCCGACACGTGGACCAGACCTTCGACGCCCGGCTCCAATTCGACGAATGCGCCGTAGTCGGTGATGTTGGTCACGCGGCCGGTATGCACCGATTCCAGCGGATACTTGGCGGCCACCAGATCCCACGGATCTTCCTGCAGCTGCTTCATGCCGAGGCTGATGCGGTGGGTTTCCTTGTTGATCTTGATCACCTGGACCTTGATGGTCTCGCCGATGTTCAGGATCTCCGAGGGGTGGTTGACGCGGCGCCATGCCATGTCGGTGACGTGCAGCAGGCCGTCCACACCGCCCAGGTCCACGAAGGCCCCGTATTCGGTGATGTTCTTGACGACACCGTCCACGATCTGGCCTTCTTCCAGGTTGCCGATGACCTCGGCGCGCTGTTCGGCGCGGCTTTCTTCCAGGATGGCGCGGCGCGACACGACGATGTTGCCGCGGCGGCGATCCATCTTGAGGATCTGGAAGGGCTGCTTGAGACCCATGAGCGGGCCTGCGTCGCGCACGGGGCGCACATCGACCTGGCTGCCCGGCAGGAAGGCCACGGCACCGCCCAGATCGACGGTGAAGCCGCCCTTGACGCGGTTGAAGATCGCGCCTTCGACACGTTCCTCGTTGGCATAGGCCTTTTCGAGCCGATCCCAGGCTTCTTCACGGCGGGCCATCTCGCGGCTGATGACCGCTTCGCCACGGGCGTTCTCCGCCGAGCGCAGATAGACCTCGACCTCGTCACCCACCTTGATGTTGGGCGCTTCGCCGGGATTTGCAAATTCCTTCAGATCGACGCGGCCTTCCATCTTGTAGCCGACATCGATGATGGCCTGGCCCGCTTCGATCGCGATGACCTTGCCCTTGACGACGCTGCCCTCATCGGGCGTGTCCATTTCGAAGCTTTCTTGCAGGAGGGCTTCGAATTCCTCCATCATCTTGTCTTGCGCCATGCGCTTGTACGTCCTTTTCTGCGGTGTTTCCGGCCGGGCGGTTGTCTCCGCCGGTCTTTGGATGCGGTTTGGTCGACGCGCCCGCGGGCATGGACCGGGTAAAAATGAAGGGCCGGCATGAACCGACCCTGCTCAAGTCCCGGTCGCATGGCTGTCCCGCCATGTCGACGCGCGCCGTATAGCGCGAAGTGCCCCGGGGATCAAGCGCGCATCACGCCCCCGTCATGCCCGTGCCGGGATCAGTCCTTGCGCGCCGGTCCCAAGGGGGCGGCATGCCAGGTGGCCTTGGCGCGCGATCGTCGGCGACGGGGCCGGCATTCATTTCGAACACCACCGCGCCCCCGGAGAGTGCCTGATGCAGCGCGCCCCGATGTCCCGTCCTTCTGCCTTGCGCTGGCCGAAGCCCTGCATGAAGCGGGGCAGGAGGGCCGCGCGTGGTTTCACCTTGACCGGGCGCGCCCTGCTCACCCGTCTGTCGCGCCGGGTCTTCGCCCCGGTCCTCACCCTGATGGCCGAGCGTCAGTCCTCGTCCCTGCCGATCCATGCCCATGACACGTTCAGCGTGTCCTTCGGCGTGACGCGGGACTTCTGAACACGACATTTTGCGCCCCGACCCCGTGACAGGGGCGCAGCGCGCGCTACCGTTGCAGCATGCGCATGATTCTCGCTTTCTTGCTTGTCATCATCACCGCGCTGCCCGTTGCGGCGCAGGATCGCCGTCCGTCGCATTGCATCGCCATCGCCGATGCCGCGCCGGGCCTCGAATACATCCAGAAGGCGAGCTGGCAGGCCCCCCTGCCGGAGCACACCGTGCGCCTGCACTATATCGACCATGCGAGCTTTCTGATCCGCACGCCCGGGGGCCTGAACGCGGTGACCGACTTCACCGGCTTCATCGGCCCCACCACGCTGATCCCCGACGTGGTCACCATGAACCACGCCCATTCCACGCACTGGACCCCTTTTCCGGACCCGGCGATCCCGCATGTCCTGCGCGGTTGGGGCGAACGCTTCGGCGCGGGGATCGACCATCACCTCGATCTGGGCGAAATGCTGGTGCGCAACGTCTCGACCGACATCCGGTCGCGCTGGGGCGAGGGGGGAGAGCCGCGCGGCAATTCCATCTTCGTCTTCGAGGTGGCAGGCCTTTGCGTCGGCCATCTCGGCCATCTGCACCACATGCCCAACGACGAACAATTCGCGGCACTGGGCCGGATCGACGTGTTGATGGTGCCTGTCGACGGCGGCTATACCATGTCGCTGCCCGACATGATCGCGGTGGTGCAGCGGCTCAGATCCTCGGTCGTGTTGCCGATGCACTGGTTCTCGGGCGGGTCGCTGCAGGCGTTCCTTGCCGGGATGGCGGGCGAATTCGACATCGTCGAGGTGGGTGGCCCGTCCATCGACCTGTCGCTGCGCGATCTGCCGGGGCGGCCCATGATCATGGTCCTGCAGCCAACGTGGCTTGGCGACTGAGCCGCGTTGCAGGCCCCCGCGGCGGCTGATAGCTCTGCGGCATAAACCCTAAGGCGCGATCCGATGCTGTCACCCGTCACCCCTGAGCTTGTTGCCAGCCTGCGCGGGCGTCTGCCCGCCGATGTCTTCCGCACATCCGAGCCGCGCTATTTCGAGGAACCGCGCGGCCGCTGGACGGGCGAGGCGGGGCTGGTGCTTGCCCCCACCACGACGGATCAGGTCGCGACCATCCTTGCCGCCTGCCACGAAGCCCATGTGGGTGTGGTTCCTTACGCGGGCGGAACCGGGCTGGTCGGCGGCCAGATCGCGCCCATGGGCGGGGGTGCTGTCCTTCTCAGCGTCGAGCGGATGACGCGCATCCGCGCGGTCCATGCCGACGAGAACGTCCTGATCGCGGAAGCAGGCGTGATCCTTGCCGACATTCAGACGACGGCCGAGGCAGCGGGCAGGCTGTTTCCCCTGTCGCTCGCGTCGGAAGGGTCGGCGCGCATCGGCGGCAACCTTGCCACCAATGCCGGGGGCACGGCGGTCCTGCGCTATGGCAACATGCGCGATCTGTGCCTTGGGCTGGAAGCGGTGCTGCCCGATGGACAGGTCTGGCATGGGCTGAGCCGGTTGCGCAAGGACAACACGGGCTATGACCTGCGCGGCCTTCTGGTGGGGTCGGAAGGCACGCTCGGCGTGATCACCGCGGCTTCGCTCAAGCTTTATCCGCGGCCCGCGGCCACCGGCACCGCGCTGTTCGTCGTGCCCGACCCGGCTGCCGCCCTGCGCCTTCTGACACTGGCGCGCGACCGCTTCGGCGAGGCGGTCTCGACCTTCGAGCTGATCTCGGGTCAGGGGCTGCGGTTCCTGGCGGAAAAGCTGCCCGACATCCGCCAGCCCTTCGCCACCCCGCCCGACTGGAGCGTGCTGGTCGAGGTGGGGCTGGCCCGCGGCCTCGACCCGGCAGGCGCGCTCGAAGACCTGTTCGCCGAGGCGCTGGAGGCCGGGCTGACCGAGGATGGGCTGATCGCCCAGAACCGCGCGCAGGCCGACGACTTCTGGGCGGTGCGCGAACAGATCCCCGAGGCGAACCGCCGGATCGGGTCGGTGTCGTCGCACGATATCTCGGTGCCCTTGTCGGCCATTCCCGATTTCATCGCCGAGGCCAGCATCGCCGTGGCGCGGATCGGGGACTTCCGCATCAACTGCTTCGGGCATGTGGGCGACGGGAACCTGCATTTCAACATCTTCCCCGCCCCGGGCCGCAGCCGGGCGGATCACGAGAACCAGCGCCCCGTCATCAAGGCGGCGATCCACGATCTGGTGCATGCCTTCGAAGGATCGGTCAGCGCCGAACACGGGATCGGGCGGCTGAAGGTGGCCGATCTGGCGCGCTACGGCGATCCGGTGAAGCGGGCCGCGATGCGGGCGATCAAGGACGCGCTCGACCCCCATGGGATCATGAATCCGGGGGCCGTTCTGACGGACTGATCCGGGTGTCCCATCATGGGACGCCCTGTCGTCGTAATGAAATCAAGGACTTGCAGAGGCGGATTTACCATCCGTTGACGATTGGGGCCGCGCCGGGACGCGCCGCGCATGGCGGATGTCAGGCCCCCTCGAACGCGCAGAGCGCGTGGACGTTCATTCCCATGTCTTCCAGCACCTTCCGCCCGCCCAGATCGGGCAGATCGACGATGAAGGCGCAGCCGACAATTTCGCCGCCCAGCCGTTCGACCAGCTGGATGCCCGCGCGGGCCGTGCCGCCCGTGGCCAGAAGGTCATCGACCAGAAGCACCTTCTCGCCCGGCTGGATGGCGTCGTCATGGACCTCGACGATGGCCTCGCCGTATTCGAGCTTGTAGTCCTGACTGATCGTCGTGCCGGGCAGCTTGCCCTTCTTCCGGATCGGCACGAAGCCCACCGACAACTGGTGCGCGATGGCGCCGCCCAGGATGAAACCGCGCGCTTCCAGCCCCACGACCTTGCTGATCGGCTCGCCCGCATAGGGGTGCAGCATCTGGTCGATGGCCATGCGGAAGCCGCGCGGATCGGCAAAAAGCGTCGTCACATCCCGGAACAGGATGCCCTCATGCGGGAAGTCGACGATGGTGCGGATATAGTCCTTTACGGTTTTCATGGGGCCTCTCAGGGGGTTGCGCGGCGCAGGCTCGCGAAAGCGCGCGGGAGATGGGACATGATCACAGCACCCGCCCCGCCACCGCGTCGAGCTTCGCCAGTAGGCCCGGGTCGCGCCGGTCGGGCGCGGTCAGGATCGCATGGTCGAGCGCGCGGTCGCAGCCATGTAGGCAAGGCGCGCGGGTGCCACCCAGAAGGGCGGGCAGGCGGGCCACCATGCCGCGCGCGCGGTCGGCGTTGCCCATGAGCGTGGCGATGATCTGCGCCACGTCCACCGCGCCATGGTCGGGGTGCCAACTGTCATAGTCGGTGACCATGGCGACCGAGGCGTAGCAGATCTCGGCCTCGCGGGCGAGTTTCGCCTCGGGCATGTTGGTCATGCCGATCACGTCGGCGCCCCAGGCTTCGCGGTACATCTTCGATTCCGCCAGCGTCGAGAATTGCGGCCCCTCCATCGCCAGATAGGTGCCGCCGCGATGCACGCGGATGCCTTCCGCGCGGGCGGCGGTTTCGCAGGCTTCCGACAGGCGCGGGCAGGTCGGGTGCGCGACGCTGACATGGGCGACGCAGCCGGTTCCGAAGAACGACTTTTCGCGCGCGAAGGTGCGGTCGATGAACTGGTCGACGATGACGAAGTCGCCCGGTGCCATCGCCTCGCGGAAGCTGCCCACGGCGGAGACGCTGACGATGTCGGTCACGCCCAGCCGTTTCAGCGCGTCGATATTGGCGCGGTAGGGCACGGAGGTGGGGCTGTGGACATGGCCGCGCCCGTGGCGGGGCAGGAAGGCCATGGCGACCCCGTCAAGCCTGCCGGTCAGGATCTGGTCGGACGGTGCGCCCCAGGGGCTTGTCACATCCTGCCAGCGCGCCTCCTCGAGGCCCGCGATCTCGTAGATGCCCGATCCGCCGATGATGCCGATTCTGGTCCCGCTCATGCGCCTGTCCCCGGTTCTGCCGGAGGCCAGTTAAGGCAAGGCCGCGTCCGCTTGCAACGGGGGCCGGAAACCGACGCGGTTTCCGGGATGTTTTCCGACGCGGAAAACAGCTCCCCGTCCGTTTCCCGCGCGCACAACAGACCCTTGCCCGAAGGTCGATCCCCGCGCCGGAAACCGCGTCGGTTTCCGCTCCGGTTTGCGCGTCGCAAACCGTCCCGCTCAGTCGTCGGGCCGCACCAGTTCGAACACGTCGCGGATCACCGCGTAGTCGCGGTAGCCAAGCCGCGCCAGCGGCCGGAAGGCCAGCACGTCGAAGCGCCCGTCGCGCAGGCAGTCGTCGCGCATGTGGATGCCCGTCACTTCGCCCAGCACCATCCAGTTGCACTCCCCTTCGAGCGCGATGATCTGCGTCAGCCGGCATTCCAGCGACGCCGGCGCGCCCGCGACGCGGGGGCAGTCGATCGTCTCGCATTCGGCCGCGGTCACCCCGGCATGGACGAATTCGTCCACGCCCTTGGGCAGCGTGGCGGAGGACGCGTTCATCGCGTTGCGCATCGCCTCTTCCACCACGTTCACGCAGAAGACGCCGGTTTCGCGGATGTTCGCGACGCTGTCCTTGGTGTCGCCCTGATCGGGCTTGGTCGTGGTCGAGGTGAACATGACCTGTGGCGGCACGTAGGCCGTGGCATTGAAGAAGGAGTAGGGCGCGAGGTTGTTGCGCCCGGCCGCGTCGCGGGTGGAAATCCAGCCGATGGGCCGCGGCGCGACGATGGCGTTGAAAGGATTGTGCGGCAGCCCATGGCCGTCTTCGGGGCGGTAGAACATGATCTCTCCCAACGTGTCCTGTTTGCCCTTCCCTTACGCCCATGCTAGCCCGATGACCACCCGTTCCCCGAAACGCCCGAGCCCCGCTTGTATGAACTGACGCCCGAGACCCAGGACGACTGGTGGGAGGTCGAGGCCCTTCTCGATCTGTGCTTCGCGCCGGGGCGCGAGGCGCTGTCGTCCTACCGCTTCCGCGACGGGATCGACCGGGTCTTCGATCTGTCGGTGGTGGCACGCGATGCCGATGGCATCCTCGCCGCCGCGATCCGCTACTGGCCGGTGCGGGTGGGCGGTCAGCCCACGCTGCTTCTGGGGCCGGTGGCCGTTCACCCCACCCGGCAGGGCGAAGGTCTGGGCGGTGCGCTCATCCGCGATACGCTGGCCCGCGCGGTCGGGCTTGGCTGGGACCGGGTCATGCTGGTGGGGGATGAACCCTATTACCGGCGCTTCGGGTTCCGCCGGCTTGACCATGTCGTCATGCCGCCGCCCACCAACCCCGACCGCGTGCTGGGCCGCGCGCTCGTGCCCGGCGGCTGGGACGGCGTCGCGGGCCCCGTCCGCCGTTGGGACGACCCCTAAGAAACCCGGGGGGATTGAATCCGCGCCCGCGCCCCCCGATCTTTGCGTGCAAGAGGAGAGGGCGCATCCCATGTCGGACATCGTCACCGTCGCACCCGTCGATCTCGACGCCGAACTCGACCGCCTCGCGCGGCGGTATCGCGCGGCGGGCGGCGTGGGCATTCAGGTCCTCAACCTTCTGGGCAGTCAGGCGGAGGGATTGCTCGAGCAACTGCCCGCCCCCGTCCGCGCGCGCCTGGGCGAGGCGACCGAACGCGCGCTGACCGTGGCGTTCGATGCCGCGCAGGGCTCGCGCGGGGTGGTGCCGGATCAGAAGGGATGGCTCAACACCGCGGTGGCCACGGCTATGGGTGCGGCGGGCGGCTTCGGCGGACTGCCCGGAGCGCTGGTGGAGTTGCCGGTCACCACCACGGTCCTGTTGCGCACGATCCAAGGTGCCGCAGCCGAACAGGGGTTCGACCCGGCCCTGCAATCGGTGCGGTTCGACTGCCTGCGGGTCTTCGGATCGGCGGGGCCGCTGGCCCATGACGACGGCGCCGACATGGGATTCCTGTCGGTCCGGCTGACGCTCACCGGCAACGCGATGCAGCGCATGATCGCCTTCGTCGCGCCGCGGCTGGCGACGGTTCTGGGCCAGAAGCTTGCTGCGCAGACGGTACCGGTGCTGGGCGCGGTGGCGGGGGCGGCGACCAATTACGCCTATACCAGTTACTATCAGGACATGGCGCATGTGCATTTCGGCCTGCGGCGGCTGTCCATCGATACCGACCGTCCGCATGACGATCTCGTGCAGGCGCTGGGCGCGCGTCTGGGCAGGCCCGTTCCGAAGGCGCGTCCGTGATGACCGCGTCCCGGCCCATCTGTTGCAATCGTTACGCTTTCATGATTCCCTTGCAGAACGATCGTAGGACCGTCCCTCACATAACCACACAACGAAGAGGGAGATGGTGGTGAGCGCACCAATGAGCAGGCAATTGCCGCTGTCGCTGCGGCTGATGTCGAAAGAGGACGTCCGCAGCCAGTTTGCGGCGCTCTGCTGGCGGGTGCGCGGCGACCGTGTGCAGGTTCTGCTGGTCACGTCGCGCGGGACGGGGCGCTGGATCACCCCCAAGGGCTGGCCCGAAGACGGCATGACCCCGGCTGAAGCCGCGCAGCGCGAAGCCTGGGAAGAGGCGGGCGTCATCGGGCGCGTGCAGGACCAGTGCCTCGGCGTTTATTCCTACGACAAGGTGATCGAGGGCAAGCCGTCGCTGCCCTGTCTCGTCATGGTCTATCCGGTGCGTGTGAAGGCGCTGGCGGGGACCTATCCGGAAGCGGCCGAACGGCGGCGCAAGTGGTTTTCGCCCCGCAAAGCGGCGCAGAAGGTGGCCGAACCGGAACTGGCCCGCATTCTGCAGGATTTCGACCCGCGGCTCCTGCGGTCGTGACGCGCACGGGGCTTGATCGGCCGGGCCGCTCCGTTATGACACTTTGGTGACGGGGTGCGGGCGATGGGGCGATGATTCAGTACAAGTTGCGCTGCGGGGGCGGTCATGAATTCGACAGCTGGTTCCAGTCGTCTGCCGCCTATGACCGGCTGGCAGCTTCGGGGCATGTCGCCTGCGCGGTCTGCGGAAGCGCCGAGGTCGCGAAGGCGCTGATGGCCCCTGTCGTGAAGACAGCCGACGCGGCGCGACCCCTCGCCGACCCCGCCTCCGAAGCGGAACGGCAACTGGCCGAACTGCGCCGCCGGATCGAGGAAAATTCGGACTATGTCGGGCTGAACTTCGCGGCGGAAGCGCGCGCGATCCATGACGGCGACAGCCCCGCCCGGTCGATCTATGGCGAGGCGCGTGTCGACGAGGCGCGCGCGCTGCTGGAAGATGGAATCCCGGTCGCGCCTTTGCCGTTCCGGCCTGCCAAGCGGAGCAACTGACATGCATGTGGTGATCACCGGGGCCAACCGCGGCGTGGGCCGCGCCATGGCCGAGGCCTGCCGCGCCCGGGGTGACCGGGTGACCGGCACCGCGCGGGACGGGTCCTGCGACATCGTGCTCGACGTGACGGACCCGGCCTCGGTCGCGGCGCTGGCAGACCGTCTGAACGGCACCGCGGTCGATCTTCTGGTCTGCAATGCGGGTGTCCTTCTGGACCGGAATGAAACGCTGGAAGACGGCTATGCGCCCGATCTCTGGGCGCGGACCTTCGCGGTGAACGTCACCGGCGTGTTTCACACCGTGCAGGCGCTGCTGCCGTGCCTGCGCGCGGCGGGGGGCGCGAAGGTCGCGATCATCTCGTCCCAGATGGGATCGTCGCAGCGCGCCAAGGGGTCAAGCCTGATCTACCGCGCGTCGAAGGCTGCGGCCACGAACCTTGGCTGCAACCTTGCCACGCTGCTGCGCGATGACGGTATCGCGGTGGGCAGCTATCACCCCGGATGGGTGCGCACCGACATGGGTGGCAGCAGCGCCGACATCGCACCTGACGAGGCCGCGGCGGGCCTGATTGCGCGCTTCGATGCGCTGAGCCTTGCCACGTCGGGCTGTTTCGAGACCTGGGACGGCCGGGCGCACCCGTTCTGAACGGCAAGGGCCCGCGACAGGGCCCCGGGGCCCATGGCCCGCTTGCATGCGCGCGAAAGACGCAATACATGGCGCCGAACCTCAAGCCCGGCAGGACTCCATGCCCATTCTTGTGATGAAATTCGGCGGCACCTCGGTCGCCAACCTGGACCGAATCCGCCGCGCGGCCAAGCGCGTGGGCGTCGAGGTCGCGAAAGGCTGCCGTGACGTCGTTCACATTAAGTTAATGAATATACAAAGACCAATTGAACTGGTTTTGCTCATGTTGAGGTCCTCGCTGCCAAGGATGGCAAGGCATATTACTTTTTTGCTGGGCCCTTAAGGAGAATGATAGGTTTTAAGTACAAGATGCTGGAGATGAGGACTTTACAAAGAGCTAGAATATAGAAGGAAGACTACTAAGGTCGTGCACAGGTCTCTGATTGACAGACCCAGTCTATAGTATCAACCTGGAACCATAGTATGAGAAGAGGATGGTATTTGGCCAGCCTCATGATTTTACTGTTGGCTGGGATAGTGACACTAATAGGGAGTTTTAGCTCCTGCCGCCTCTTTGGAAGCTATAACTGCTATAATATTTCTGTAATTGATTGGATTATGGGGTTTATATATAGATCTTTATCTAATAAGAAGGCTAAGTTTACCTGATTAGCTTTTAGGAGGCTATTTTGGCTTTGCCTGAGTCAAAGTGCTGGGATTGTGGAATGGAAACTGGGCTAATGTGCTATAGGTTGAAACACGTAATGGGAATGAGCTGATTACTGATAACACCAGTGTGCATCTGGTCCATATTGGAGCAGAAACGGGGAATTAGTGGTGGTGGTAGCCTGGCTCCCGCGCCGATTGTGGTGAAGCCCACGCGTTTCGGCAACTTCGACCTGTCCGGATCGAAGATTGACTTTTAACGCATGCCGCCTTCGGAGGTGAACGTCTGGTCATGACGTGAATATCGTTGAGGTAAAGGCTGCACGATATGGATTTTTTCCGCCTCAACGACTGGGGCGGTGGTGAATATGCGCTGGTAATGCTAAGGGTATCGCGAATTTGCCAACCGCGGGCGACTGTGAATACGGAAGTGGCTGGTGATTGGTAGTGGTGCAGCTGCATGGGGGGGCTGCAGATGGTTTGTCCATGAGTAGAGGGGCTCCACACACACACCATCCTGATCAAGATTCAACCCGATTTGACCGGAAGCGTCATGATGAACTGGTAGTAGAATGCACCACGATGTTTACCCAGGTGCATTCAGCGTCTTTATTGTTGGTCGTTCCACCTCGCGGCTTCCCAGAATATCCATTCAATGGCACTGCTGGGGTAGGTCTGGTGGAAAGACGTTTCAAACATCCCGGCGTTGTGATCTAAGCTGGAGCCCGGGGTTCAGCCATCCCCGGGGGAGAGACCGACGCACATGCCCGAGCGCATGGAAACTGAAAGCCGCAAGCTGCTCGGCCGTCTGCGCGACGCCATGGCAAGCGACGTCGCGGGTCAGGCGCGGCTGGACCGGATCACCCAGATCATCGCCGACAGCATGCGCGCCGAGGTCTGTTCCATCTATCTCTTCCGCGACGAGGACACGCTCGAACTCTGCGCCTCCGAGGGGCTGAAGAAGGAGGCGGTGCACCAGACCCGCATGCGGCTGGGCGAAGGCCTTGTGGGGCGCGTCGCACGGCGGGGCGACGTGATCAACACCCCCGACGCGCCGTCGATGAAGGGGTTCCGCTACATGCCCGAGACGGGCGAGGAAATCTATTCCTCGTTCCTGGGCATTCCGATCCAGCGTCTGGGCGAAAAGCTGGGCGTGCTGGTCGTGCAGTCGAAGGACAAGCGCGACTATTCCGCGGACGAGGTCTATGCGCTCGAAGTCGTGGCCATGGTTCTGGCCGAGATGACGGAACTGGGTGCCTTCGTGGGCGAAGGGGCCGCTCTCAAGGCACGCCACCAGCAATCGGTGCTGATCCGGGGCCTGTCGGCGCAGGAAGGGTCGGCCGAGGGCCATGTCTGGCTGCATGACCCGCGCGTCGTTGTCACCAACCCCATCGCCGACGATCCCAACAAGGAACTGGAACGTCTGAATGCGGCGGTCGAAGACCTGCGCGTCGGCGTGGAAAAGCTGCTCGAGATGTCGGCAAGCGGCGACAAAGAACAGCAGCAGGTTCTCGAGACCTACCGGATGTTCGCCAATTCCAAGGGCTGGATGCGTCGGATGGAGGCCGACATCGCGAGCGGCCTGTCCGCCGAGGCTGCGGTCGAAAAGGAACAATCGTTGGCGCGGACGCGGATGGAACAGGCGCAGGACGCCTATCTGCGTGACCGGCTGAGCGATCTCGATGACCTGTCGAACCGACTTTTGCGAATCCTGACGGGGCAGGGCCGCGATACAGGCGCGGTCATGCCGGACAACCCGATCCTGATCGCGCGCAATATCGGACCCGGAGAATTGCTGGATTACGGGCGCAAGCTGCGCGGTATCGTGCTCGAGGACGGGTCGGTCGGCAGTCATGCCGCCATCGTGGCCCGTGCGCTGGCCATTCCGCTGGTGGTGCAAGCCACGCGCATCACGACCGAGGCGCTAAACGGCGATCACATCATGGTGGACGGCGATCAGGGCGTCGTCCATCTGCGCGCCGAGGATACCGTGGCCGGCGCCTTCCGCGAAAAGATCGCGATGCAGGCCAAGGCGCTCGAACGCTATGCCGAGTTGCGCGACAAGCCGGCCGAGACACCCTGCGGCAAGGTGATCGCGCTGCACATGAATGCGGGCCTCATGGCCGATCTGCCGTCGCTGGCCAGTTCCGGGGCCGAAGGCGTGGGCCTGTTCCGGACCGAGCTTCAGTTCCTCGTGCGCAACCAGATGCCCCGGCGAACCGAGCTTGCCTCGATCTATTCGCGGGTGCTGGACGCGGCGCAGGGCAGGCGGGTGGTGTTCCGCACGCTCGACATCGGGTCGGACAAGGTGCTGCCCTACATGAAGGCGGTGAACGAGCCGAACCCCGCGCTGGGCTGGCGCGCGATCCGGGTGGGGCTTGATAAACCCGGCGTGCTGCGGATGCAGGTGCAGGCGCTGATCCGGGCGGCGGCCGGGCGGCCCTTGACCATCATGTTCCCCTTCGTGGCGCAGGCCGATGAATACCACGCCGCGCGCGTCGAGGTGGAGAAGGCCATTCAGGGCGAACAGAAACTGGGCCATCCGCTGCCGGAAACGCTCGAGATCGGCGCGATGCTCGAGACGCCGAGCCTTGCCTTCGCGCCGCAGACGTTCTTCCGGGAGGTCGACTTCCTGTCGATCGGCGGCAACGATCTCAAGCAGTTCTTCTTCGCGGCCGACCGCGAAAACGAATTGGTGCGCCGCCGCTATGACGTGCTGAACGTCAGTTTCCTGACCTTCCTTGAAACCATCATCCAGCGTTGCGCAGATGCGGGCACGCCGCTCAGTTTCTGTGGCGAGGATGCGGGCCGCCCTGTCGAGGCGCTGTGCCTGGCCGCCATCGGGTTCCGGGCGCTGTCGATGCGGCCCGCGTCGATCGGGCCGGTGAAAAGCCTGTTGCGGCGGTCGAACCTCGACGAGGTGCGCGCGGTGATCGAGGCCGCCCGCGACCGGGGCGACCAGTCAGTGCGCGATGCGGTGATGGAGTGGCTGCGCGGGCAGGCGCAGCCGCAGGGCTGACGCTCAGTCCGCGGCCCGTTCGGCGATCCGCAGGCAAAGCGCGGTCGCCTGTTCCATGTCCCGCACCGACACCCATTCGAGGGGCCCGTGCACGTTTTGCATGCCGGTGAAGAGGTTGGGGCAGGGCACGCCCAGTTCGGTGAGCCGCGACCCGTCCGTGCCGCCGCGGATCGGGGTCGCGAGTTCGGCGATCCCCAGATCGGCCAGCGCCCGGCGTGCCAGATCGACGGGCGTCATGTCATTCTCGAGCCAGTAGCGCATGTTGCGGTATTGCGGGGTGATGTCGCAGGTGATGCGGGCGCGGGGTTCGGTGGCGGCGATGGCGTCGCAGACCTGCCGCAGGAGCGCGCCTTTCGCCTCAAGCCCGTCGCGTTCGAAATCGCGCAGGATGAAGCGCACCACCATCGTGTCGGCGCTGCCCTTCATGTCGACGGCGTGGATGAAGCCTTCGCGCCCCTCGGTCGTCTCGGGCGTCTGGGTGGCCTGCGGCAGTGTGTCGACGATCTTTGACGCCAGATGGATGGCGTTCACCAGCTTGCCCTTGGCCCAGCCGGGATGGATCGACACGCCCGTGATCGTGACCGTCGCGAAATCGGCCGAGAAGGTCTCGTATGTGATCTCGCCCAGATCGCCGCCGTCGAAGGTATAGGCGAAATCGACGCCAAGGTCCTTCGGCAGGCGCGGGTCCACGCCGCGGCCGATTTCCTCGTCCGGGGTGAAGGCGATGCGGATCGTGGGGCGGGGGATACCGGGGTTTTCCAGCAGGTGCCGCGCGGCGGTCATGACGATGGCCACGCCCGCCTTGTCGTCGGCCCCAAGCAGCGTCAGCCCCGACGCCGTGACGATGTCGTCGCCTACCTTGCCGGCGAGATAGGGGAAGTCGTCCGGCGACAGCACCAGATCGGGGTCGTCCGGGTAGGTGATGACGCCACCGTTATAGCCCCGGATCACCCGGGGCTTAACGCCGGCCGCGTTGAACTGCGGCGCCGTGTCGACATGGGCGAGAAAGCCGATGGTGGGGCCCGCGACAGTGCCGGGGATCGTGGCGATCACCGTGGCATAGTCCGTCTTGGTCACATCCGTCGCGCCCATGTCGGCCAGTTCCCGCGCCAGCAGGTCGAGAAGGTCGTGCTGGCAGGCGGTTGACGGCCCGGTGGGGCTGTCCATGTCGGATTGGGTGTCGATGGCGCAGTAGCGCACCAGCCGGTCGGTCAGTTCGGCGTCGAAACGGGTCATGGGGCTTTCCTTCGCTTTGCGAGAGAAGGGGCCCGAGCCGCGCGGCGGTGTCAAGCGGGCGCGCTCAGATCGACAGCCGCAGGCGATGCGTCGGCGGATAGACCAGCCGCACCTGCGTCACCGCGGCGTCACCCGGCGCGAAGGTTGTCCGCTCCATCACCAGAACGGGCGATCCTTCGGGCAGCGCCAGCGCCTGCGCTTCGGCCCGCGACGCTGCGTCGGCGGAATAGTCGAGCGTGCCATGCGCGAAGGGCGCATGCATCACCAGCCATTCGTTCGGGCTGACATTGGCGAGCTCCGCCTCGGCATAGCCTGGCGCCGCGCCGATGTTCACCCAGCGGTCCTCGACCGCGAAGGGGCGGTCATCGGCAAGGTAGAGGGTGCGCGTCCGCCACGTCGCCGCCCCGTCGCCAAGGTTCAGCACGAGGCGTTGCGTCGGGGGCATGTCTTCGGGCCCGTGGGACAGGATGCGGTGCCCCGCCACCATGCCGCGCGCCGCGATGTCCTTGCGGATCAGTGGGATGGACACCTGCGCGCGTCGTTCCGGTGCCGGTGCGACGCGGCTGCCCGCGCGGCGGCGGCGTTCGATCCAGCCGTCTTCGGCCAGTGCCTGCAGCGCCCGGTTCACCGTGGCGCGCGCGCAGCCGAGTTCGCGCGCCAGATCGGCCTCTGGCGGGATCAGCGCCCCCGGGGGCCATTCGCGCGTCTGGATGCGGCGCAGCGCTTCGGCCTGAACCTCGTGCCAGCCCATCACAGACGGTCCGTCAGGCGGCGCATCGTGGCGCGGTAGCGCGCGGTGATCCTGTCACGGGCCATGTGGCGGCCGCCGCGCACCACGTGGCGGCCCGCGCTCCAGACATCTGTGATCGCGGCCTCGGCGCGGGCGAAGGCGAAGGCGTCGAGGATCGTGTCGCCGGTGGCGGCGACCAGGTCGGGATGCGCGCCGTCCAGCGCGATCAGGTCCGCCCAATGCCCCGGCACAATGGCGCCCGTCGGCTGGGCGGTCGCCTGCGCGCCCCCGGCCAGCGCCGCGTCAAGGATGCGCCGCGCGGTCGACCGGGCAGGATCGGCCAGCACCGCGCGGCGGCGCGATTGCAGGCGCTGGGCGTATTCGAGCATCCGCATTTCCCCGGCAAGGCTGATGCGGATGTTGCTGTCGGTGCCCAGCCCGAAACGGCCGCCCGCCGCGACCCAGCCTTCTGCCGGGAAGATCCCGTCGCCGAGCGAGGCTTCGGTTTCCGGGCAGAGCCCCGCCACCGCGCCGGTGGCCGCCAGCGCGCGCGTCTCGGCCGCCGTCATCTGGGTGCAGTGGATCAGGCACCAGCGGGGGCCGAGGTCCATGTTGGCCAGCGCCCAGTCCACCGGGCGCGCGCCGTAGGCGGTTTGAACTTCTTCGACCTCGGGCACCTGTTCGGCCAGATGCATGTGCAGCGGCCCGTCGGTCAGCGCGGCGACCGCGCCCAGATCGGCGGGACGCACCGCGCGGAGAGAATGCGGCGCCGCGCCCAGCCCGCAATCGGCAGGCAGGCCCGCCATGATGCGCTCCGCGCCCTGCATCAGCGCCGCGAAGGCGTCGATATCGCAGCCGAAGCGCACCTGACCGGGGGCGAGCGCGCGTCCGTCCACACCGCCCTGCGAATAAAGCACCGGCAGCAGCGTCAGCCCGATCCCGGCATCAAGCGCCGCCGCGGCGATGCGCGCGCCCGTTTCGGCCGGATCGGCATAGGGCACGCCGCCCGGGGCGTGATGAAGGTAGTGGAATTCGGCAACCCGGGCGAAGCCCGCTTCCAGCATCTCGGCGAAGGCGAAGGCGGCGATGGCTTCGATGTCGTCGGGGGTGAGCTGGTCGAGAAAGCGGAACATCAGCCGCCGCCATGTCCAGAAACTGTCGGCCGCATCCGGGCCGCGCCGTTCGGTCAGGCCCGCCATGGCGCGCTGGAAGGTGTGCGAGTGCAGGTTCGCCGGGGCGGGCAGCAGGATGTCGTGCGTTGCCGCGCCCGCGCCTTGCGTCACCTGCGCGATGCGGCCCGCATCGTCGAGGGTGATGGCGACATCATTGGCCCAGCCATCGGGCAGAAGGGCGGTCCGGGCGGTCAGAATCTGCATGGGCTTGCGACTCGGTTTTTAATATGTCTATACATAATAGAAATACCGCAGACATAAGCCGGGTCAAGCCCATGTCCTTCGTCCTTACCGATGCGCGCATCGCCCCGATGACCGGCGGCCCCTTGATCGACCGCGGCGTGATCGTGGTGAACGGTGACCGCATCGCCCATGTCGGGCACGACCTGCCTGCGGCCCATTCCGGGCTGCCGCACCATGATCTGGAGGGGCGTCTGGTGACACCCGGGCTGATCGACTGCCACACGCATCTGGTCTTCGGCGGCAACCGCGCGGGCGAGTTCGAGGCGCGTCTGAACGGGGCGAGTTATGCGGATATCGCCAAGGCCGGCGGCGGGATCGTGTCGACCATGCGCGCCACGCGGGCGCTGGGCGCAGATGCGCTCACCGATCAGGCGCTGCCGCGGCTGGATGCGCTGATCGCCGAGGGCGTGACCACGGTTGAGATCAAGTCGGGTTATGGGCTTGAGCGCGACAGCGAACTGGCGATGCTGCGCGCGGCGCGCGCGCTGGGCGAACGCCGCGCCGTTGCGGTGAAGACAACCTATCTGGGCGCCCATGCCGTGCCGCCCGAATATGCTGGCCGCGCGGATGCCTATCTGGACGAGGTCTGCCTTCCCACACTCGACGCCGCGCAGGCCGAGGGGTTGGTCGATGCCGTGGATGGGTTCTGCGAAGGGATCGCCTTTTCCCCCGCCCAGATCGCCCGCGTCTTCGACCGCGCGCAGGCGCTGGGGCTTCCCGTGAAGCTCCATGCGGAACAGCTGTCGCATCTGGGCGGCACGGCGCTGGCCGCGCGCTATGGTGCGCTGTCTGCCGATCACGTCGAATACGCGACCGAAGACGATGTCCGCGCGCTGGCGGCGGCTGGGACCGTGGCCGTTCTGCTGCCCGGCGCTTTCTATACCCTGCGCGAACGGCAGGCCCCGCCGGTGCGGGCCTTCCGCGACCACGGCGTGCCGATGGCGCTGGCGACCGACTGCAACCCGGGATCGTCGCCGCTGACCTCCCTCCTTCTGGCCATGAACATGGGCTGCACGCTCTTCGGCCTGACCCCGGCCGAGGCGCTGATGGGTGTCACGGCGCATGCCGCCCGCGCGCTGGGCCTGAGCGACCGGGGCGTGATCGCACCGGGGATGCGCGCAGACCTGGCCATCTGGGATGTCGAGGCTCCGGCCGAGCTGGCCTATCGCATCGGCTTTAACCCGCTTCATCAGCGGATCTTCGGAGGTGCCCTATGATCCTGACCCCCGGTGCCGTCACGCTCGACGATCTGCGCGCGATCCGGGCGCAGGGCCTGTCGCCCCGGCTCGACCCCGCCGCGCGCGCCGGGATCGACCGCGCCGCGGCGCTGGTGGCGCAGGCCGCGCAAGGGGGCGAGGCGGTCTATGGCGTGAACACGGGCTTCGGCAAGCTGGCCAGCCGCAAGATCGCCGCGCAGGACACCGCGCAGCTGCAGCGCAACCTGATCCTGTCGCATTGCTGCGGCGTGGGTGCGCCGCTGGCCGAAGACCTGACGCGGCTGATGATGGTGCTGAAGCTGATGTCGCTGGGGCGCGGCGCGTCGGGCGTGCGCTGGGAGATCTGTGCGCTGTTGCAGGACATGCTTGCGGCGGGTGTGACCCCGGTTGTCCCGCATCAGGGATCGGTGGGCGCGTCGGGCGATCTGGCGCCGCTGGCCCACATGACCGCCGTGATGATCGGCGAGGGCGCGGCGGTTCTGGGCGGGGAAACCATGCCCGGTGCGCACGCGCTGGCGCGGGCGGGGCTTTCACCTGTCGTGCTGGGCCCGAAGGAGGGGCTTGCGCTGATCAACGGGACCCAGTTTTCGACCGCCTGTGCCTTGGCGGGCTATTTCCGGGCCGAGGATCTGGTCGCCAATTCCATCGTGATCTCGGCCCTGTCGACGGATGCGATCATGGGGTCGACCGCACCGCTTCTGGCGGAAATCCACGCCCTGCGCGGCCATCCCGGCCAGATCGCGGTTGCCGCGCGCATGCGCGCGTTGATGGAAGGCTCGGCCATCCGCGAGAGCCACCGCGACGGTGATACGCGGGTGCAGGACCCCTATTGCATCCGCTGCCAGCCGCAGGTCGTGGGCGCGGCCTGGGATGTGATCCGCATGGCGGGCCGCACGCTGGAGATCGAGGCGAACGCGGTCACCGACAACCCCCTGGTGCTGGTCGAGAGCGGGCAGATCGTGTCGGGCGGCAACTTCCACGCCGAACCCGTGGGGTTCGCCGCCGACCAGATCGCGCTGGCGCTGGCGGAAATCGGCGCCATCGCGCAGCGGCGTGTGGCGCTGATGGTGGACCCGACGCTGAGCCATGACCTGCCGCCGTTCCTGACACCCGGTCCGGGGCTGAATTCCGGCTTTATGATCGCCGAGGTGACGACCGCCGCGTTGATGAGCGAGAACAAGCACCTCGCGAACCCCTGCGTGACGGATTCGACGCCGACATCTGCCAATCAGGAAGATCACGTGAGCATGGCCGCGCATGGGGCCTATCGCCTCGCGCGGATGGCCGACAACCTGTCGGTGATCCTCGCGGTCGAGGCGCTGTGCGCCGGGCAGGGGATCGAGGCGCGCGCGCCGCTGCTGACATCGCCGCCGCTGCAGCGGGTGGTGGCGCGGCTGCGCGAAGATGTGCCCACGCTTGGGCCCGACCGCTATCTCGCGCCGGATATCGAGGCCGCCCGCGCCCTTGTGGTGAGCGGGGCATTGGTCGAGGCGGCGGCATGACGCCGGTCGAGGTCGTCCGGGGCGACGGGCCCGTCCTGCTCGCCCAGCCGCATGGCGGGACATTCGTGCCTGCCGATATCCATGCGCGGCTGAACGATGTGGGCCGCGCGCTGGCCGATACCGACTGGCATATCGACCGGGTCTATGACGGGCTCCTCCCCGGCGCGACCGTGGTGCGCGCCACCTTCCACCGCTATGTGATCGACGCCAACCGCGATCCCTCGGGCGCCTCGCTCTATCCCGGGCAGAACACCACCGGGCTTTGCCCCGAGACCGATTTCGACGGGCGGGGCATCTACCTGCCCGGCCAGACACCCGGCTCGGACCAAATCGCCGACCGCCTCGCGCGGTTCCACGCGCCCTATCACGCGGCGCTGGCGGCGGAGTTGGAGCGTATCCGCGCGCGCCACGGCGTGGCGATCCTGTATGACTGCCATTCGATCCGGTCGGTTATCCCCTTTCTGTTCGACGGCCAACTGCCTGATTTCAATATCGGAACCAACGAATCGGTCACCTGCGCCCCCGCCATCGAGACGCTTGTGGACAAAACCTGCCGCGCCGCGCCCGGGTTTTCCACAGTGCTGAACGGCCGGTTTAAGGGCGGCTGGACCACGCGGCATTACGGGAGGCCTGTGGATAACCTGCACGCGATCCAGATGGAACTGGCCCAGCGCACCTACATGGCCGAGGCCGCGCCGTGGACGTTTGACGAAGCCCGCGCCGCCCGGCTGCGACCCGTGCTTGCCGGCATCCTGAACGACCTGAACGACCTTGCCCTGAAGGGAGCCCTCGCATGACCATGACCCGCCACAACCTGCGCGACATCTACCCGCCCACGGGAACGACGCTGAACGCCAAAAGCTGGCTGACCGAGGCCCCCTTGCGGATGCTGATGAACAACCTGCACCCGGACGTGGCGGAAAACCCGCACGAACTGGTCGTCTATGGCGGCATCGGCCGCGCCGCGCGGTCTTGGGAGGATTTCGACCGCATCGTCGCCGCGCTGAAGGATCTTGAGGCCGACGAGACGCTGCTCGTCCAGTCGGGCAAGCCCGTGGGCATCTTCCGCACTCATGCCGATGCGCCCCGCGTCCTGATCGCCAATTCCAACCTTGTCCCCCATTGGGCGACTTGGGAGCATTTCAACGAGTTGGATAAGAAGGGTCTGGCCATGTACGGCCAGATGACCGCCGGGTCGTGGATCTATATCGGCACGCAGGGCATCGTGCAGGGCACCTTTGAGACCTTCGCCGAAGCGGGCCGCCAGCATTACGGCGGCGACCTGAAAGGCCGCTGGATCCTGACGGGCGGTCTGGGCGGAATGGGCGGTGCGCAGCCCTTGGCGGCGGTCTTCGCGGGGGCCTGTTGTCTGGCCGTGGAATGCGATGAGACGCGGATCGATTTCCGCATCCGCACGCGATACCTCGACGAAAAGGCCCGCACGCTGGACGAGGCGCTGGAGATGATCGACCGCTGGACCAAGGCGGGCGAGGCGAAGTCGGTGGGACTTCTGGGCAACGCGGCCGAGGTCTTCCCCGAACTCTTCCGCCGCGGCGTGCGCCCCGATATCGTCACCGACCAGACCAGCGCGCATGACCCGCTCCACGGCTATCTGCCGCTGGGCTGGTCCGTCGCCGAATGGCGCGCGAAGCAGGAAACCGACCCCAAGTCGGTGGAAAAGGCCGCGCGGGCGTCGATGAAGGCGCATGTGGCGGCGATGGTCGATTTCTGGAACGCGGGTGTGCCGACGCTCGATTACGGCAACAACATCCGGCAGGTGGCGCTGGACGAGGGGCTGGAGAACGCCTTCGCCTTCCCCGGCTTCGTGCCCGCCTATATTCGCCCGCTGTTCTGCCGTGGCATCGGACCGTTCCGCTGGTGCGCGCTGTCGGGCGACCCCGAGGATATCTACAAGACCGACGCGAAGATGAAGGAGCTGTTCCCCGACAACGCGCATCTTCACCAGTGGCTCGACATGGCGCGCGAGCGGATCGCGTTTCAGGGCCTGCCCGCGCGGATCTGCTGGATCGGGCTGGGCGACCGGCACAAGGCGGGGCTTGCCTTCAACGAGATGGTGCGCACGGGCGAATTGAAGGCCCCTGTCGTCATCGGGCGCGATCATCTGGACAGCGGGTCGGTCGCCAGCCCCAACCGCGAGACCGAGGCGATGAAGGACGGCAGCGACGCGGTCAGTGACTGGCCGCTTCTGAACGCGCTTCTGAACACCGCAAGCGGGGCGACTTGGGTCTCGCTGCACCACGGGGGTGGCGTCGGGATGGGGTTCAGCCAGCATTCCGGCATGGTGATCTGCTGCGACGGGACCGAAGACGCCGACCGGCGGCTGGGGCGCGTGCTGTGGAACGATCCTGCGACGGGCGTCATGCGCCATGCCGATGCGGGCTACGACATCGCGAAGGATTGCGCGCGGGAACACGGTTTGCGCCTGCCGGGCATTCTGGGCTGAGCCCCTTCCGTCGGGGGCGGGGCTGGTCTAGCCTCGCCCCCGACCAGAGGAGGACACAGATGCACTATGCCCCCGGCCGCGAGGCCTGCCCGCTGCCTTACGCGCCCTTCAAGGCCTGCACCGTACCCCGCCCGATCGGATGGTTGTCCACGATCTCGGCCAAGGGCGTGCCGAACCTCGCCCCGTTCAGCCAGTGGCAGAACCTGACCTTTGACCCGCCCATGGTGATGTTCGCGGCCAACCAGATGTCGGACGGCACCCGCAAGCACACGGTGGTGAACGCGGAAGAAACCGGCTGGTTCGTGTGGAACATGGCGACGTATGACCTGCGCGAGGCGGTCAACATCTCGGCCATGGAAGTGCCCGAGGATGTGGACGAATTCGAACGCGCGGGCGTCACGAAAGAGGCCTGCATCGACGCACCATGCCCCCGCGTCGCCGAGAGCCCCGCGCATTTCGAATGCCGCTATCTGTCCACCCACCGCCTGCGCGGATCGTCGAACCACGGCACCGTCGACGTGGTCTATGGAGAGGTCGTGCGCATCCATATCCGTGACGAGGTGCTGACGCCGGATGGCCGTCTCAACATCCCGCTGATCAAGCCGATCGCGCGGCTGGGCTATTACGACTACACTGTGGTCGAGAAGACCTTCGAGATGCGCATCCCCGAGGCCCATGACGCGCTGGCGGGGGGGCTCGAAGGGCGCGGGTCGCGGTGACGCAACGCCACGGGGGCCTGTGTCGGCGACGGCACATGCAGCGCCGCTTTTGATCTGGCGGAGGCGCAATCCTTCGGATTTCAGTTTTGCCGTCGACCCTGCGCGCAACGCTGCGGGGCGATTCGGGCAGGCTGAGTCACGCACGTGCAGACATTCGATTACATCATCGTCGGCGCCGGGTCGGCCGGCTGCGTCTTGGCTGAACGCCTGACGGCGTCCGGCCGCCACAAGGTCCTGCTGATCGAAGCGGGCGGGCGCGGGCACTCGCCCTGGATCGCGCTGCCCTTGGGCTATGGAAAGACCTTCTTCCACCCGACGCTGAACTGGAAATACACCGCCGAACCGGAAGAGGCGCTGGCGGGCCGCACGGGATACTGGCCGCGCGGCAAGACGGTCGGCGGATCGGGGGCGATCAACGCGCTGGTCTACGCGCGGGGCCTGCCGCGCGACTATGCCGACTGGGTCGCCGCCGGTGCGACCGGTTGGGATTGGAACACAGTGCGCGCCACCTATGACAAGATCGAGACGCGCGTCAGCCCGACAGGCGCAAAGGACGGCGCAGGGCCGATTCATGTGCAGGATGTGAGCGACCGCATTCACCCCGCCACGCGGCATTACTTCACCGCGATGGAGGAACTGGGCCAGCCCCGCATCCCCGATCTCAACGGGCCCGAAGACGAAGGCGCCACTGTCTATCGCATCAACACGAAGGACGGGCGGCGGATGCATTCGGCGCGCGCCTATCTCGCGCCTGCACTGAAACGGTCAAACCTGACGTTGATGACCGGGGCGCTGGCCGAACGCGTGGTGTTCGAGGGCCGCCGCGCCGTCGGGGTCGCGCTCCGCCATAACGGGCAGCGGCTGACTGTCCGTGCGGGGCGCGAAGTGATCCTGTCGGCGGGCACCGTCACCTCGCCGCGGCTGCTGCAATTGTCGGGCATCGGTCCTGCGGGGCTTCTGAAATCGCACGGGGTCGACGTGCTGCAGGACGCGCCGCATGTGGGCGGGAACCTTCAGGATCATTTGGGCATCAACTATTACTTCCGTGCGACTGAACCCACGCTGAACAACGACCTGCGCCCCTTCATGGGCAAGGTGCGCGCGGCGCTGCAATACGCGCTGACGCGACGCGGGCCGCTGTCTTTGTCGGTGAACCAGTGCGGCGGGTATGTCCGGTCCTCGCCCGATCTGCCGCATCCCGACACGCAGCTCTATTTCAACCCGGTCACCTATTCCACGACGCCTGGCCAGACCCGCAGCGTGGTACAGCCCGATCCCTTCGCGGGCTTCATCATCGGCTTCCAGCCGTCGCGCCCCACAAGCCGGGGGCGCATCGACATCCGCTCGGCCGATCCCGATGCTGCGCCGCTTATCCAGCCGAATTCGCTCTCGACCAACGAAGATTGCGAACAGGTGGTCGCGGGCGGGCTGTTCTGCCAGCGTCTGGCCCGCACCGCCGCCATGGGCCGCCTGATCGAAAGTCCGATGGACCCGGACCTGTTCACGATGACGCCCGACGACATTCTGGCCGACTTCCGCCGGCGCTGCGGCACGGTCTTTCACCCCGTGGGCACGGCGCGGATGGGGGCGGATGCGGCGGCATCTGTCGTCTCTCCCCGGCTGAAGGTGCACGGGATGGAGGGGCTGCGCGTCGTCGATGCGTCGGTTTTCCCGAACATCACGTCGGGCAATACCGGTGCGCCGGCGATGATGCTGGCCTATCGTGCGGCGGACCTGATCCTGGAGGACGCGGTGTGAGCATACCCTATTCCGCCTCTGGCGCGGTGCCGGTCGCGGGCGACCGGGGGCGGGACGACACCGGCCCGCGCATCGCCCGGATCGAGACGTTCTGCACGCCGCTTGTCGGCTTCGTCCGCGTGAGCGCCGAGGATGGCACGACCGGCTGGGGGCAGGTATCGACCTATAACAGCGACCTGACCTGCGAGATCCTGCACCGGCAGGTCGCGCCCTGGGCGCTGGGGCGGGGGATGGATGCGCTCGAGGATGTGATCGCCCAGATCCCGCTGCGCGAACACAAGTACCCCGGCACCTATCTGCGCCGTGCCATGGCGGGCCTTGATACCGCCGTCTGGGACTGGCGGGGCAAGGCGGCGGGTCAGCCCGTGGCCACCCTGCTGGGGGGAAGCCCCGGTCCGATCCGGGCCTATGCGTCGTCCATGCGGCGCGACATCACGCCGGAAGACGAGGCCGCGCGCCTTTTCGCGTTGCGCGACGCGCACGGCTTCGACGCCTTCAAGGTGCGCGTCGGCGCCGAATGCGGCGAGGGGCGCGACGAATGGCCGGGCCGGACCGAGGCGATCATTCCCGCGATCCGCGCCGCGATGGGGCCTGACGCGGCCTTGCTTGTCGACGGCAATTCCGCCTTCGGCCCTGCCCGCGCGATCGAAGTGGGCCGGATGCTGGAAGGCGAGGGATACGAGCATTTCGAGGAACCCTGTCCCTATTGGGAGCTGGAGCAGACCGCCGAGGTAACCCGTGCTCTGACGATGGACGTGGCGGGCGGCGAACAGGACTGGGACCTGCAGGTCTGGAAGCGCATGATCGCGATGCGGGCGGTCGACATCATCCAGCCCGATATCCTGTACCTCGGCGGCATGGTGCGCAGCATGGAGGTGGCGCGGATGGGCCATGCGGCGGGCCTGCCCTGCACGCCGCATGCGGCGAACCTGTCGCTGGTGACGCTGTTCACCATGCACCTTCTGCGGGCCGTGCCGAACCCGGGGCGCTATCTCGAATTCTCGATCGAGGGGGATGATTACTACCCTTGGCAGCGGGACCTGTTCGTGAGCGACCCCTATACCATCACGGATGGTCAGGCCGTCGTCACCGAGGCGCCCGGCTGGGGGGTGGAGATCAGCCCCGAATGGCTGGCGAAATCTGCGTGGAAGTGCAGCGGGGCGGACTGATCCCGGCGCGTCAGCTCTGAAGGTCGAGGCGCCACTGCATGGCGACCCGGACCGTCAAGGAGAACGGGTCATCCGCCGCGCGCCTGTGGGGCATGGGCGGTGCATGGAGCCGACTTCAGGATCCGCGTGCGGCCTGTGCTTTCCGCACGCAGCAAGACCGTTCTGATTCCGGGCCCTTGGAGCCCATGCGATTGGCAGCACCATAGGCTTGGATGCAGGGATTGGCGTCATGACAGTGCCATCCGGGCACGTTCCGCGCAGTCGAAAAGTGGCGTCAGGGCTACTGCGAACCCCGCCCTATGAGCCTGATCGAAGCGGACCAACAACATATTGGTTGAGTGGGCTGACCGAAATGCTGGCGGATGCAAACAATTCGGTCAGCCTACCCGCAGAAAATCGGCACCCAACCCCAACTCTGTGAAGGTTTGTCTGCGGGGTCCAATGCGGACGGACCAAAGACAGACTGTTCAGACGCGCCCTGCGGCGCGACGACAAAATCTGTTAACCTGTTGATTTTGTTTGGAGGCGAGTAGGAGAATCGAACTCCTGTACACGGATTTGCAATCCGCTGCGTCACCACTCCGCCAACTCGCCGCTCAGGGTGATGTCTGGCGGATACAGGATCGCGCGGGGCGCTGCAAGCATCGTTGCGGCGTGAGTCCGCCGATGCGGCGTTGTAGTGGCCGGACGGATGTGGCACACAAAATGTGCGATTCTTAACGAACAGGTCCAGCATGCCCGATTATGCGCTTCGCCGCCGGATGATGGTCGATACACAGGTGCGCCCTTCGGATGTGACGAAGTTCCCCATTATCGATGCAATGCTTGCCACTCCGCGCGAGATCTTCGTGCCCGCCGCGGCACGAGAGGCAGCCTATGCGGGCGAGAACGTGGTCGTCGCGCCGGGCCGGGTGATCCTAGATCCGCGGACCTTTGCCAAGATGCTGGATGCGCTCGACTTGAATGGGGGCGAGCTTGTCCTTGATATCGGGGGTTGGATGGGATATTCCGCAGCGGTGATCGCGCGCATGACGCAGGCCGTCGTGATGGTCGAAGAAGATGTCGCTGCCCTTGCCGAGGCGACGGGCCTGCTGTCTGACCTTGGTGCCGACAACGTCATCGTTCAGGACGGGCCACTCGCCCTGGGGGCGGCGCAGCACGGCCCCTATGACACGATACTCATCGAAGGCGGAATCGAAAACCTGCCGCAGGCCATCGCCGACCAGCTCAAGGATGGCGGGCGCATCGCGTGCCTGTTCATGGACGGCGCGCTGGGTGCGGTCCGCATCGGACACAAGATCGACGGCGCCATGACATGGCGCTTTTCCTTCAACGCGGGCGCGCCGGTACTGCCGGGCTTCGCACGGACATCGGAGTTCGCGCTGTGATGGGAAGATCATTCCGCGCGGTCGTTCTGGCCGCATCAGTCACTTTCGGCATGCCCGCCGCCGCATTTGCCGAGAACCTCGCCGATGCGCTTATCGGTGCCTATCAGACCTCGGGGCTGCTCGAACAGAACCGCGCGCTTCTCAGGGCCGCGGACGAGGATGTGGCGATCGCTGTTGCTGCCCTGCGGCCTGTGGTCGATTTCGTCTTGTCCACCTCGCGCAACCTGACGGACACGGGCGCCCCTGCCGGGGTGATCGACAGAAACACCTCGACATTGACCATGGGTCTGTCGGCAAGCTGGCTTCTGTGGGACAACGGGCGGTCGCAGTTCGCCACGCAAGCCTCGCGGGAGACGGTTCTGGCGACCCGGTCCGCCCTTCAGTCGGTGGAACAGCAGATTCTGCTGCGTGCGGTTCAGGCCTATCTGGCGCTGATCCGCGAAAGCGAATTCGTGGCGCTGCGCGAGAACAATATCCGCTTGCTGACGCAGGAATTGCGCGCCGCACAGGACCGGTTCGATCTGGGCGAGGTGACGCGCACCGACGTCGCTATTGCCGAAGCGCGTCTGGCCGAGGCGCGCGCCAACCTCGCCACAGCGCAGGGCAACTTCGTGAACGCCCAGCAGGAGTATCTCACCGCCGTGGGCCGTCAGGTCAGCAGCGTCGCGCCGCCGCCGCCTCTGCCGGCGCGGCCTGCGGACATCGAGGCAATCAAGGCCATCGCGGTTCGCAATCATCCCGATATCCGGCAGGCCCAGTATCAGGTGGCTGCGGCCGAACTCGCCGTGCTTGCGGCCGAGGCCGGCATGGGCCCGGCGCTGCGCCTCGCTGCCGATCTGAGCAGCGCCCAATCCAGCAACAACACCGCTGACCGCGACGCGGTCAGCCTGTCTTTGAACCTGTCGCAGCGTCTCTATCAGGGCGGTGCCATCGCCGCCAATCTGCGCAGGACAATGGCTCAGCGCGACGCCTCGCGGGCGGCTCTTCTGAACGTGCAAGAGGCAATTGCCCAGTCGGCGGCGGCGGCATTGATCCGCTTCGAGGTGGCGCAGGCGTCGATCGAGGCCAATGACCGCCGCATCGCGGCCGCTCAGGTGGCCTTCGACGGTGTGCGCGAAGAAGCGAGCCTTGGCGCGCGCACCACGCTCGACGTGCTGGATGGCGAACAGGAATTGCTCGACGCGCAGGCCGCCCGGATCGCGGCGCAGTCGGAGCTCTATGTCGCGGCCTACCAGATTCTCGCGGCGCAAGGGCTGTTGACGGCTTCGAACCTGAAACTGCCGGTGCAGATCTACGATGCCGAAGCCTATTTCAATCAGGTCAAGACCGCACCCGCCTTCCGCAGCCAGCAGGGCCAGCAACTGGACCGCGTTCTGAGAAAACTCGCAAAAGACTGAGACTTTTCCGGATCGGTTGTGAGAATCTGTGGGGGCAGCTAGACTTGTCCCGAGGTCCAGAGTGGTAAGCCGATGTCCGAGCCCGTCAAGAACGCCGAAATCGAGGATGTGCTGTCCTCAATCCGTCGCCTCGTTTCAGGCGAGCACCGGTCCGTGCCGGACATGGCCGCCCCGCGTCCGCGTCCGGTGGGCCGTCTGGTCCTGACGCCCGCGCTGCGCGTGGCCGAGCCATCGGAACCGCAGGCCGGGACGGAGCGGCGCGAAGAGGCCCCGACCGAGACAGTCGATCATGGCGACACCGCCCCCTGGACCGACCCGGAGGCGACGCTCTACGACGCCGCGCGCGGTGTCGAGGACCATGCCGAACCGCAGGCCGACAGCGGCGAAGATGTATCTGAGCAGGGCGACGCCACGGACGAAGCCATGGCCGAGAGCGACGGCGATACCGATGCGCCGGAGTTCTGGCACCACGACGGGGACACAGGCGAACACCGCCACGCCGAGGCACCGGACGATCTGGGCGCCCGTATCGCCGCGCTTGAAGAGGTGATCGCCCGGAAGGACGACCATTGGGAACCCGATACGCCAGGGTCCGACGATTATGCTGGGACCGAGGTCGAGACGCTGGAATGGGAAGACACCGGCGATGACGCACCCGGTGCTGAACCCGAACCCGAACCGCGGGTCGACCCCCAAACCGACGATGACGCCCCCGATCTCCTGGCCGAGGAGCCGATTCTCGACGAGGCGGCCTTGCGCGAACTGGTCGCCGACATCGTGCGGCAGGAACTGCAGGGCGCGCTGGGCGAACGCATCACGCGCAACGTGCGCAAGCTGGTGCGCCGCGAAATCCAGCGCGCCATGACGTTGCAGGACCTCGAATAGGCTCAGCCCCGCGGCACCCGCGCGAGCGACAGAAGGCGATCCACGTCGAAATGCGTCTCTAGATGGTCCGCCAGCGCGTCGAGCGTGTCCTCGACGCTTTGGTCGTGGCGCAGCGCGCTATCCGCGCCCAGATCGGCAAGGAAGGCCGCGCGGAACGCATCCGCGCCGAAGACACCATGCAGGTAGGACCCGCGCACGCGCTCGTCGCCTGAGATCGCCCCTTCGCCGCGCCCGCCGATGCGGAACCATGGCCGGTCAAGGCCGGGCCCCGTGCTCTGCCCCATGTGAATTTCGTATCCCGTCACCTCGGCCCCGGTCAGCGCACAGGTGGCCCGGCGGTTGGCCAGCACCTTTTCGCCGCCGATCACCGTGTCGATGTCGAGAAGACCAAGACCCGGCACCTCGCACGCGGGTCCTTCCTGTCCCTCGGGGTCGGCGATGCGGCGGCCCAGCATCTGGAACCCGCCGCACAGGCCCACCACATGCCTGCCCCGCCGCAGATGCGCGGCAAGGTCGATGTCCCAGCCCTGCGCCCGCAGGAAGGTCAGGTCGGCGATGGTCGCCTTGCTGCCCGGCAGAAGCACGACCGCCGCATCCCCCGGCAGCGCCCGCCCCGGCGCCACGATGTCGAGCGTGATGCCCGGTTCCGCCGCAAGCGGGTCGAGATCGTCGAAATTCGCGATCCGCGGCAG
The DNA here is from genome assembly GCA_018401465.1 of Aestuariivita sp. Lineage (GTDB taxonomy): Bacteria > Pseudomonadota > Alphaproteobacteria > Rhodobacterales > Rhodobacteraceae > JAGYKE01. The sequence continues at coordinate 789,308 of JAGYKE010000005.1, read as the reverse complement.
CTGCGGGACGGCGACCCTGACCGCGCCCCCCGGGCGCGAGGCGAGGTCGAGCATGTCTTCCGCCGGGAGCCGCCAGGCGTCGCCGAACCAGGGCACGACGCCCAGCGACGGCCAGCCGGTGCGGGCGACGATGTCCGCCAGCCCGTCGTCGAAGAGCTGCACATCGCCGCGGAACTTGTTGACGGCGAAGCCCGCGATCTGCGCCCGGTCGCCGGGGTCGAGCACCGCCTGCGTGCCCACGATCTGCGCGATCACGCCGCCCCGGTCGATATCGCCCAACAGGATCACCGGGACGTCCGCCGCCCGCGCGAAGCCCATGTTGGCGATGTCGCCCGCCCGCAGGTTGGTTTCCGCAGGGCTGCCCGCGCCTTCGACCAGCACGAGATCGGCCTCGCGCGACAGATGCGCGAAGCTTTCCATCACCCGGTCGAGATAGCGCGGCCCGGCGCCGAACCAGTCGCGCGCTTCGGCATGACCCAGCCGCCGGCCCTGCACGATCACCTGCGCGCCGGTTTCGGTTTCGGGTTTGAGAAGGACGGGGTTCATGTGCACGCTCGCCGCGCGCCCCGCGGCGCGGGCCTGCAGCGCCTGCGCGCGCCCGATTTCGCCCCCGTCTTCGGTCACGGCGGCGTTGTTCGACATGTTCTGCGGCTTGAAGGGCGCGACCGACAGGCCGCGCCGCAGGCAGGCCCGCGCCAGTCCGGCGACCAGCAGCGACTTGCCCACATTGCTGCCGGTGCCCTGGATCATGATCGCACGCGGGGCGGGGCGGTTCATGCGGCGGTTCCCCGTGTGCAACGGAAAAGCGCGGCCCCTTCGGGACCGCGCCTGTCATGACACTCCGTCATGTATCGGGTCAGGCCGCTTCCTGCTGCTGCGCGGCGTTGCGGCGTTCGCTTTCCTCGCGCGACAGCGCGACCGAGGTGCGGACCCCTTTCGACACGAATTCCATCAGACCCTTCACGACGCGTTCGTTCGGGTCGATACCGGCGCAGGACAGCACCTCGCGCCCATCGCGCGACCGCGCCCAGCGGGCGATCTGTTCGGGGCCGTTGCCATACTTCTTGTCATCGGCGATGGCATCGTCGAGCGCGGCCAGAACGACCGCAGCGAAAAGTTTGCGGGCACGATTGCCTTGTTCGTTGTTAAAGGCAGTGCCGTCAACGAAGTCTTTCATTCGTTTCCCTTGTTTTTATTGGTCTTGTGATTTCGGCGTGGGGCTCCTTATGACCGATCGGGATCGATTCGGCTACCTAGATAACGCATGTCTACATTGCGCTGCGCGCATGGCTCTGATCGGCCGCGAAACGAGATATGGTTGTCTGGACACGCCCCGGCCTGCAAGATATAGGATCGCGCAAATGCGCATCAAGTCTTCATCCCGGACAGTCGAACATGGCCAAGATCAACGGTAACGAAATCCGCCCCGGCAATGTGCTGGAGCATAATGGCGGTCTCTGGGCGGCGGTGAAGGTCGATCACGTCAAGCCCGGCAAGGGCGGCGCCTTCGCTCAGGTCGAAATGCGCAACCTGCGTAACGGGACCAAGCTGAACGAACGTTTCCGTTCGGCCGACAAGGTCGAACGCGTCCGGCTCGAACAGAAGGACCAGCAGTTCCTGTATGAGCAGGACGGCATGCTGATCTTCATGGATGCCGAGACCTACGAACAGATCGAACTGCCCGCCGAAATCCTCGGCGAACGCCGCCCTTTCCTGCAGGACGGCATGACCATCCTCGTCGAATTCCATGAGAGCGAGGCGCTGAACGCGACCCTGCCGCAGAAGGTCATCTGCCGCATCGTGGAAACCGAACCGGTGGTGAAGGGCCAGACGGCAGCCAATTCGTTCAAGCCCGCGCTGCTCGACAACGGCGTGCGGGTGATGGTGCCGCCCTTCGTTGGCTCCGACGAGGATATCGTCGTGAACACCGAGACGATGGAATATTCCGAACGCGCCTGATCCGCGTGATCCGGGCCCGGACAGGGGGCAGGGCATCGCCCTTGCCCCTTTTCTTTTGCGGCGAACCGACGTATCGCTGCGCGTATGACCACACGCATCGCCCTCCGACGATTTGGGTCCGCACGCGCCTGACGCGTGCAGCGATGCCTTGGCGCCGCTTCTCCCGGCGACCTCTCCCATGAAATCGTTGACCCGGCACCCCGTCGTGGGGCACTCACATGGCTCAATTGCCTGCAAAGGATGATCCGATGATCCCCTCAGTCCTGCCCACCTACGCCCGCGCGCCGCTCTCCTTCGTGAAGGGCGAAGGCGCCTGGATGATCGAGGAGGACGGCCGCCGCTTTCTCGATCTCGGCGCGGGCATCGCGGTCAACGTGCTGGGGCACGCCCATCCTGCGCTGGTCGAGGCGCTGACGACGCAGGCGCAGGCGATCTGGCATACCTCGAACCTCTATCGCATTCCGAACCAGCAAAGGCTGGCCGACCTGCTGGTGGAACACAGCTTCGCCGACACCGTCTTCTTCACCAATTCGGGGACGGAATCCTGCGAACTTGCGGTGAAGATGGCGCGCAAGCATTTCTATGACAAAGGCCAGCCGGAACGGGTCGAGATCATCACCTTCTCGGGGTCTTTCCATGGCCGCTCCTCGGCCGGGATCGCGGCGGCGGGATCGGAAAAGATGACCAAGGGCTTCGGCCCGCTTCTGCCGGGCTTCGTGCATCTGGACTGGGGCGATCACGACGCGATCGAACCGGCGATCACCGACCGCACGGCTGCGATCCTCGTGGAACCGGTGCAGGGTGAGGGCGGCATCCGCACCCTGCCGGACCAGTGCCTGCGTGGCCTGCGCGATCTGTGCGACCGGCATGGCATCTTGCTGATCCTCGACGAGGTGCAATGCGGCGTCGGGCGGACGGGCAAGCTTTTCGCCCATGAATGGGCCGGGATCACGCCCGACATCATGATGGTCGCCAAGGGCATCGGCGGCGGCTTTCCGCTGGGCTGCGTGCTGGCGACCGAACACGCGGCCTCGGGCATGACGGCGGGCACGCATGGGTCCACCTATGGCGGCAACCCGCTGGGCTGCGCGGTGGGCTGCGCGGTGATGGAGATCGTCGCCGACCCGGCATTCCTGGCCGAGGTGAACCGCAAGGCGGGGCTGTTCCGGCAAAAGCTCGAAGGGCTGGTGGCGGCCCATCCGGACGTCTTCGAGGCGGTGCGCGGGTCAGGTCTGATGCTGGGGCTGAAATGCCGGGCCGCGAATGCCGACGTGGTGAACGCGGGCTACGCGCATGAGGTCATCACCGTGCCCGCCGCCGACAACGTGATCCGCATCCTGCCGCCGCTGTCCATCACCGACGACGAAATCGCCGAGGCGGTCCACCGTCTTGACGCCGCCGCGTCATCCCTTCACGCGGCCTGATCTTCTTCGGGTTTCCAAGTATCCCGGGGATGCGGGGGCAGAGCCCCCGCCGCGCCCCGGCCAGACGCAAAGCCAGACAGATGAGCCATTTCCTCGACATCCACACCACCGATCCCGCCGCGCTCCGGGGCATCATCGATCAGGCCCGTGCAATGAAGACGGCGCGCGGGGGCCGCCCGAAGGGCGCGGCCGACGATGTGCAGCCGCTGTCGGGCCGTATGGTCGCGCTCATCTTCGAGAAACCCTCGACACGCACGCGGGTGTCCTTCGACGTGGGCGTGCGCCAGATGGGTGGGCAGACCATGGTGCTGTCGGGCAGCGACATGCAGCTTGGCCATGGCGAGACCATCGCCGACACCGCGCGGGTCCTTTCGCGTTATGTCGACCTGATCATGCTTCGCACCTTCGACGAAAGCGTGCTGGCCGAGATGGCGGAACATGCCACGGTGCCTGTCGTCAACGGCCTGACCGACCGCACCCATCCCTGCCAGATCATGGCCGATGTCATGACCTATGAGGAACATCGCGGCGCCATCGCCGGGCGCAGCGTGGTCTGGGCTGGGGACGGCAACAATGTCTGCTCGTCTCTCCTGCAGGCCGCGGGCCAGTTCGGCTTCGATCTGACCTTCACGGGGCCCATGCAGCTTGACCCCGATCCCGAATTCGTGGGCTTCGCGCGCCGCAAGGGCGCGGGCGTCGCCATCGAACGCGATCCCGCGAAGGCCGTCGACGGCGCCGATCTGGTGGTGACCGACACATGGGTCAGCATGCATGACAGCCAGTCCTCGAAGGAACGGCGTCACAACATGTTGCGTCCCTATCAGGTCAATGCGGAACTCATGGCGAAGGCCAAGCCCGATGCGCTCTTCATGCATTGCCTGCCCGCGCACCGGGGCGAGGAAGTGACCTCCGAAGTCATGGACGGGCCGCAATCGGTCATCTGGGACGAGGCCGAGAACCGCCTGCATGCACAGAAGGCCATCCTGCGCTGGTGCCTCGGGGTCTGAGGCGCGAAAATTCGCAGAATTTTCGTTGCCCGCCGGGGCGCGAGGCGGCAGTGTCGCGCCATGACCGCGCCGCGCATCGACAACCTGCAATACTGCAACTGGTCCCCGCAGATCTTCCGCGAACTGCGCGCGGGCGGCATCGACGCGGTCCATGTCACCATCGCCTATCACGAGGAACTGCGCGAGGTTCTCGCCAACCTCGTCACCTGGAACCGCTGGTTCGAGGCGCATCCCGACCTGATCTTCAAGGGCCTGACAGGTGACGACGTGCGCCGTGCGCAGGCGACGGGCCGCACCGCGGTCTTCTTCGGTTTCCAGACGCCCACGCCCGTCGGCGACGATATCGGCCTGATCGAGATCTGGCACCAGATGGGCATCCGCTTCATGCAGCTGACCTACAACAACCAGTCGCTTCTCGCGACCGGCTGCTACGAGGCGGAAGACCCGGGCCTTACCCGCTATGGCCGACAGGCGGTGGCCGAGATGAACCGCGTGGGCCTTGTCATCGACATGAGCCATTCGGCCGAACGCTCCACGCTTGAGGCGATCGACGTCTCGACCCGCCCCATCGCGATCACCCATGCCAACCCGCACTGGTGGCACCCGGCGCTGCGCAACAAGTCTGACGCGGTGCTGCGGGCGCTGACTTCGCGGGGCGGCATGCTTGGCTTTTCGCTCTATCCCCATCACCTGAAGGGGGGCAGCGCCTGCAGCCTTGACGATTTCTGCGCTATGATCGCCGAGGCCGCCGATAGATACGGCGTCGACCATCTGGGCTTCGGGTCCGACCTTTGTCAGGATCAGCCCGACAGCGTGGTGGAATGGATGCGCGTCGGGCGCTGGTCGCGGGCGATGGATTACGGCGAGGGCAGCGCCACAAACGCCGGCTTCCCGCCCATGCCCGGCTGGTTCCGCGACAACCGCGACTGGGACCGCATCCGCGACGGCCTCGCGGCCAAGGGGTTCTCGGGGGCCGAGATCGGCGCGCTGATGGGGGGCAACTGGTTGCGGTTCTACGACGACAATTTCGGAGCCATGCCATGAAGGATCTTGCCCTGCCCGCCCAGCAGCCGCTGCGCCCGCCAGCCGAGGTGATGCGGCTGAAGCGCCTCGGCGCCTTCTTTCCCACGCGGCTGTCCTTCCTGCGCGTGCTCACGCGGCGGTTGTCGGATGAAGGCGCGCGCCTGTCCCGCCCGGTGTGGGAGATCGACGCCGACGGATATGGCCGTGCGGTCCTGTCGCTGCCCTTCGGCGGGCGGACCTATTCGCTGGTCTGCGTGACGCAGCCGCTGGCCGATGACCAGCGGTCGGACCGGGTGATCGCCACCGCCTGGGACGCGGCCTTCGTGCTGTATGACGGTGTTCCCGACGGGGCCGAGATCGACCGCATCGCCGCCACCGCCCCCTTGCAGGAGGCGGGCCGCTTCACCGAACGCGACCTTGTGCTGAGCCGCGCGAACAGGTCGGTGCGGCTTTGGGGGCATGTGATCGACCGCCTGCGCGGCGGGGGCCAGCCTGACGCGGACCTGCTCAATTCCATCGGCTATCTGATGCGCACCACCGCCGTCTACGGCAACGGCAAGTTCGGCATCGCCGACCGTGACCTGTTCGCGTCGCGCCCCGGCCTTGGCCTGTCCTTCATGGCCGAGATGCTGACCGTCTGGATGATCCGGCAGTTCACCGTCGATCTGGCCGAACATGTGGGCGGCGCGCGGCTCGACCGGCGGCTGGCGCGGCATCTGGGCGTTGGCAATGCCACGGGGCTTGGGATGGCGCCTTTCCTCGTCAGCCATCCCGTTCTTCTGAACAACTGGATGATGGTGCGCGAAACGGCACTGGCGCGCGCGCGCGCGCTGCCGCTTCTGTCGGACGCACAGGCGGCGCGGGTGCTGCATCTGGCCCAGCGTGCCGACCTGCATCTGGGGCAATGGCAGGTGCCCGAGGCCGCGCATCAGGCCCGGATCGACGCGTTGCGTGCGGATTGGGCGGGCTTCCTGCGCGATCTTCCGGCGGCGCTCGACCAGGATCATCCCTTCGATACGCTGATCCGCGCCGCCGCGACCCGGAGCCTCGATCTGCAGGAACTGCTGGTGTCGCTGGCGATCGAAGCCTGCCCTGATCTGGTCGACGGGTTGGCCGAGTGCCTGACCGATCCCTTCGGCGCACCGCCTGCGGATTTCGCGGACACCGGCGCGCTGGGCGCGGCGGCACGCGCGCACTTCGGCTGGGTGCGGGACCACGATTTCGCCCGCGCCGACCAGACGGCGCAGTTCTGGTATGTCTCCGAGGAAAAGCTGGAACCCCGCCTCGGGCGTCGTCACGAGGAACCGGGTGCCGACCGCGAAAGCCCGCTTTTCGTGGCGCGGGCGGTGCAGGCGATGCTGGCCGACCTGCCCGACCGGCCCGAACCGGTCACGGAGTTCCTGACGCGCCATCCCGACCATCTCTGGGCCGTCGAACGGGTCGCGGTCGCGCAGGCCTGCCCCTATTCGGAAATCCGCGACAATCTTCTGGCCGATGACTGCCTGCCCATCGACATGCTGCGCGCGAAGCTGAGCCTGTTCGGCGCGTCAAAATTCGACCCCAAGTCCGACCTCTGGACGCGGGTGACCATGGCCCAGGGTGCGCCGCTGGCCGAAGACCTTGGCACCACGCGGGCGGATGACTGGTGGATGCCGGTCCTGACATGACGACCTGTTCCGCGAACGAGATCGAGGGCCTTGCCGCCCGCGCCGCGCGCGGGGCAGGGGCGGGCGTGGCGCAGGCCGCGCATTTCGGGCGCGCAGCGGCGATGCATCTTGCGCGCGGCGGGGCAGGGGCCGATCTTCTGGCCGCGCTCGATGCGCTGCCCGGCGGGCCGGTCAACGCCGTGCCGCTGGCCCTGCTGGCGGGAGAGGGCGAGGTGCGGATCGCCACGGGCGGTCATGATGCGCTGGCCGAAAGCTATCTGGCGGCGCTGCCCTTTGCGGCGCGGGTGACCGGGCGCGACGCCGGTGGATTGCGCGCGCACCTGTCCCGTGCCGACCGCCGCGCGGTGAGCCTGCCCGCACGCATCGCGCTGGATGCAGGCACGCAAGGTGCGCTCTCGGCCTTCGCCGCGCGGACCTATGTGCCGCAAAGCGAAACCTCGCGCCTGTCGGGCGCGGGTGCGGGTCTGACCGACAACGATTGAGCCGCGGCGTGCCTTACCCGCCGAACGGATCGGCGGGATATCCCACGCCGGACAGATAAAGCCCCTGCGGCGGGCAGACCGGGCCGCAGGCGGCGCGGTTGCGCGCCTCGAGCGCGGCCCGCACGTCGTCCGGAACCCATGCCCCCGATCCGACGCGTTCGAGCGTGCCGACGAAGCTGCGGATCTGGTTGTGCAGGAAGGACCGGGCGCGGAACCGGAAATGGAGTTCGGACCCCGACAGGCCCTCGACCCGGTCGATGCGCGCCTCGTCCAGCGTCTTGACCGGGCTTTTCGCCTGACAGATCGTCGACCGGAACGTGGTGAAGTCGTGGTGCCCCAGAAGATGCGCCGCCCCCTCCCGCATCGCATCGAGGTCGAGCGCCCGAGGCACCTGCCATACGCGCCCGGCCTCGACGGTCGCGGGGGCGCGGCGTTCGAGGATGCGGAACAGATACCGCCGTTCCATGGCCGAGAACCGCGCATGCCAGTCCCCGGGCACCAGCACGCAGGCGACCACGGCGACGGGCGCGGGCCTCAGATGGTAGTTCAGCGCCTCGGCGAGGCGGAACGTATCCCAGTCGCGCGCCAGATCCGCATGCGCCACCTGACCCAACGCATGCACGCCCGCATCGGTGCGTCCTGCGGCGGCGATGGCCGGGGCGCCGGGGTCAAGACGCGCCAGCGCCGCCTCGACCGCGCCCTGCACCGAGGGACGTTCGGACTGGCGCTGCCAGCCGGAAAACGGCGTGCCGTCATATTCGATTTTCAGCGCGTAGCGGGGCATGACGACCCCCTAGCGCCCGGGGGCTCACCGGGCAAGACCCTAGCACTCTCCCGTCCGGGGACTTATGTTCAGGTCTCATCGCAGGACGGGACGCGCGCCTTTGGTCATCTCGACACTCGCCGATACTCTGGTCCGGGGCGTGGAGAACGTGGGCGACCGGTTGTCCGAGGCCTTCTTCGAACCCGTCATCCGGCTGGGCGTCACGGGGCTCGCGCGGTCGGGCAAGACGGTCTTCATCACGTCGCTGGTGGCGAACCTGCTGGATCGGGGGCGCATGGGCGGTCTGGTCGCGGTGGCCGAGGGCCGCGTCGCGGCGGCCTTTCTCCAGCCGCAGCCCGACGATACCGTGCCCCGCTTCGACTACGAGACGCATGTCGCGGCGTTGACCGGGGCCGATCCCCATTGGCCCGACAGCACCCGCGCCATCAGCGAATTGCGCCTGTCGCTGCGGGTGAAACCGGGCGGGTTTCTGGGCGGGCTGCAGGGGCCGCGGACGATCCATCTCGACATCGTGGATTACCCGGGCGAATGGCTGCTCGACCTCGGGTTGATGGAAAAATCCTTTGCCGTCTGGTCGGCCGAGACGCTGGCGCGGCTGCAGACCCGCCCGCAGGCCGACGTGTTCCGCGCCGCGTTGGCGGCGGCCGATCCGGGTGCCCCCCATGACGAACCCGCGGCGCAGGCGCTGGCCGCGGCCTTCACCGGGTACCTGCAGGCCGCGCGCAATGCGGGCTTCAGCGACTGCACGCCGGGCCGGTTCCTGCTGCCCGGAGATCTGGCCGGGTCGCCTGCCATCACCTTCGCGCCGCTGCCGGGCGGAAACGGGCCGCGCCGGTCGCTCCGCCGCGAATTCGAGCGGCGGTACGAGGCCTACAAGGCCCGCGTCGTCACCCCCTTCTTCCGAGACCACTTTGCCCGGATCGACCGGCAGATCGTGCTGGTCGATGCGCTGGGCGCGATCCACCGGGGCCCCGAGGCGGTGGCCGACCTGCGCCAGGCCATGCGCGAGACGCTTGCCGCCTTCCGCCCCGGGCGCAACGCGTTCCTGACGCGGCTGCTGCTGGGGCGGCGGGTGGATCGCATCCTGTTTGCCGCCACCAAGGCCGACCACCTGCACCATTCCCAGCACGCCCGCCTGACCGCGATCATCGAGGCCCTCACCCACGAGGCGCGCGACCGCGCGGGCTTTGCCGGGGCGCAGACGGCCGCCATGGCCATCGCATCGATCCGCGCCACGACCGAGGAAACCCGCGACCATCAGGGCCAGAGCCTCGACATGGTGCGCGGCAGGCTGGCCGTGGACGGGCGCGAGGCGGCGTTCTATCCCGGCGAATTGCCGGACAGCCCCTCGGCCATCCTCGACGGGGCATCGGGATATCTCGCCGGGGATTATGCCGCCATGGCCTTTGCCCCCGCGCCCCTGACGCTCAAGCCGGGCTATGGCCCGCCGCATGTCCGGCTGGACCGCGCCGCGCAGTTCCTGATCGGGGACCGGCTGTGATCCTGCGCGACGCACGCACAACCGATGCCGGACGGCTTGGCGCGATCCTGGCCGGGTTTCAGGCGGACACGCCCTGGATGCCGAACCTCTGGACGGGTGCGGAGTGCATCGCCTTCTGTGGGAGGCTGATCGACGAAGGCATCATCCGGGTGGCCGATGACGGCGGGATCGTCGGCTTCATTGCAAGGCGCGGGCAAGAGGTGCTGGCGCTTTACGTCGCGACCGGGGCGCGCGGCCAGGGGATCGGCAGCTGCCTTCTGGCCGAAGCGCAGAAGGCCGAGGCGTCGCTGAGCCTTCGCACATTCGAAGCCAATCTCCGCGCGCGCGCCTTTTATGAACGCCATGGCTTTGCCGAGGCCGGGCGCGGCGACGGCGCGGGCAATGACGAAGGCCTGCCTGACATCCTCTTCACTTGGGAAAGACCACCGGCATGACCGAGACGCGCAGGAAACCCGTGGTCATCGACCTTGGCCCCGGCGAAGCCCCCGCCCCCCGCGTGACCGAAGCGCCGCCCGTCCCCGACACGGTGACGCTGCCCGACGGGGCCGCGATGCAGGCGGCGGCGCGGCTTGCCGCGCGGCGGCCCTCGCGCCTTGCGCGGCTGTTCTGGGGGTTGCTCGTGTCGGTGATCGGCGCTGTCGTCTCGGTCGCGGCGTGGGATTTCGTGGCGGACCTGCTGGCCCGGGCGCCGGTTCTGGGCTGGGCCGTGACCGCGCTGATCGGGGCGCTTCTGGTGGTGCTGGCCGCGATCGCGCTGCGCGAGGTGGCGGCCTTCGGGCGGCTGTCGCGGCTCGACGATCTGCGGCAGGCGGGCGATGCCGCGCGCGCGGGCGGTGATCTGGGTGCGGCGCGCGCGGTGGTCGCGCGGCTGACGCGCCACTACGCGGGGCGCGAGGATGCGCGCTGGGGCCGCGACCGGCTTGCCGAACGGCAGGGCGACGCCTTCGACGCCGATGCCCTGCTTGATCTCGCCGAGGCCGAGCTTCTTGCGCCCCTCGACGCGCAGGCCGCGCGCGAGGTCGAGGCGGCGGCGCGGCAGGTCGCTACCGTCACGGCGCTGGTGCCGCTGGCGTTGGCCGATGTGGCCGCCGCGCTGACCGCGAACCTGCGGATGATCCGCCGGGTGGCCGAAATCTATGGCGGCCGGTCGGGGGTTCTGGGGTCATGGCGGCTGACGCGGGCGGTGATGGCGCATCTGGTGGCGACGGGCGCGGTTGCCGTGGGCGATGATCTGTTGGAGCCGCTTCTGGGCGGGTCGATCCTTGCCAAACTGTCGCGGCGCTTCGGCGAGGGGTTGGTGAACGGCGCGTTGACGGCGCGCGTGGGCGTGGCCGCGATGGAGGTCTGTCGCCCGCTGCCCTTCTCGCCGCGCCACCGGCCGTCGGTGCGGGGGCTCGTGCGCAACGCGCTGGCGGGGCTGATCCCGGGGCGGACGTCGGCTTGATCCACCGCAAGGCGGTCTTGGGCATGTGCGGGCAGTCTGGGCCGGTCCCAGCCAGCCCAAGCGCCCGCCATGACCGAACACAGCCACGACGAGACTGCGATCCGCAAACGACTTGACGCGCGCCCCGGGCGCGGTGTCCTGCGCGATCTGGTCTATGGCGGCATCGATGGATCGGTGACCACCTTCGCCATCGTCGCGGGTGTCGCGGGGGCGGGGCTGTCGCCCTTCGTGATCGTGGCGCTGGGGCTCGCCAATGTGCTGGCCGACGGGTTTTCTATGGCGGCGGGGAATTATTCGGGCACCAAGGCCGAACGCGACAATGCCACGCGCCTGCGCGCGGTCGAAGCGCGCCACATCGACCGCAACCCCGACGGCGAACGCCGCGAGGTGCGCGAGATCTTGCGCCGCAAGGGGCTGGAGGGGGACGTTCTTGAACAGGCGACGCAAGCGCTGACTGCCGACCGCGACGTCTGGATCGATCTGATGATGGAAGGCGAATACGGTATCGCAGGCGTCGATCCGGCGCCGATGCGCGCGGCACTGGCCACCTTCGGTGCCTTTCTCGCCGCCGGGATGGTCCCGCTTTTGCCGTTTCTTCTGGGCATGGGGGAGGCGGCGTTCACATGGTCGGTGGGCCTCACTCTGTGCGTCTTCTTCGGGATCGGGGCGGCCAAGTCCGTCTGGTCGCTGACGCCGTGGTGGCGGTCGGGGGCTGAAACGCTGGCCATCGGCGGGACGGCTGCGGCGCTGGCCTATGTGGTGGGCACGTTCTTTCACGGGTGAAGGATGGGTCTTCCCGGCCCCTTGCCCGCGCCGACGCCCGCGCCTATAACCCGCGCCATGACGAGGCCGATCCGCATTCGAATTAGTTCCCCGGCGCTCTGACCGACAGAGACGCCGGGCCAAGGTGTCCGCGATGCCGCACCGCCCCTCGCCCTTTCATTCCTTGCGACGATCCGAAGGACGCCCGTGATGTGCGCCGACACGCCCGACTACAAAGACACGCTGAACCTGCCCAAGACCGATTTTCCCATGCGCGCGGGCCTGCCCCAGCGCGAACCCGCCTGGCTGGCCCGGTGGGAGGAGATCGGCGTCTATGACCGGCTGCGCGAAAAGCCGGGCCGCCCGGTCTTCTGCCTGCACGACGGCCCGCCCTATGCGAACGGCCACCTGCATATCGGTCACGCGCTGAACAAGACGATCAAGGACATGATCGTGCGGTCGCACCAGATGATGGGGTTTGACAGCCGTTACATCCCCGGCTGGGATTGTCACGGTCTGCCCATCGAATGGAAGATCGAGGAAGAATACCGCAAGCAGGGCAAGAACAAGGACGCGGTGCCGATCAACGAGTTCCGCGCCGAATGCCGCAAGTTCGCCGAAGGCTGGGTCGATATCCAGCGCGAGGAGTTCAAGCGTCTGGGCATCACCGGGTCCTGGGACCGGCCTTACCTCACCATGGATTTCCACGCCGAACGCGTGATCGCCGAGGAATTCATGAAGTTCGTGATGAACGGCACGCTCTATCAGGGATCGAAGCCCGTGATGTGGTCGCCGGTCGAACAGACCGCGCTGGCCGAAGCGGAGGTGGAATATCACGACAAGGAAAGCTTCACGATCTGGGTGAAGTTCAAGGTGGCCGGGGAGGGCGCGTTTTCGAAAACGCGCCCGGACGGGGATCAGCGATCCTTCGAAGGATCGCTTGACGGCGCTTATGTGGTGATCTGGACCACGACGCCCTGGACCATGCCGTCCAACAAGGCCGTGGTTTACGGACAGGACGTCGCCTACGGGCTTTACGAGATCACGGGCACGCCTGCGGAAAGCTGGGCGCGGGTCGGTGACCAGTTCATCCTCGCCGACAAGATGGCCCCCGAGGTGATGCGCCGCGCGCGGCTGGACGAGGGGATGTATACCCGCCTGCGCGCCGTCGATGTGGCGGAGTTCGAGGGCGTCTCGCTCATCCACCCGCTCGCCGGGCAGGACGGTGCAGGTGGCGAATGGGACGACCCGCGCGATTTCCGCGCTGCCGGTTTCGTCAGCGACGAGGAAGGCACAGGGTTCGTCCATTGCGCCCCCAGCCACGGGATGGAGGAATACGAGCTCTACCGCGATCTGGGGATGCTCACGCAGGTCCTGACCTACAACGTCACCGACGAAGGCAAGTTCCGCGATGACTTGCCCTTTTTCGGCGGGCATTTCATCCTGTCGCGCAAGGGTGGCGAGGGCACGGCCAACACCGCGGTGATCGACAAGCTGGCCGAGGTGGGCGGGCTGCTGGCACGCGGGAAGATCAAACATTCCTACCCGCATTCATGGCGCTCGAAGGCGCCGGTGATCTATCGCAACACGCCGCAATGGTTCGCCGCGATCGACAAGCCCATGTCGATCGGCGACGACACCTTCACCATCCGCGCGCGCGCGCTGCAGGAAATCGACAAGGTCAAATGGACCCCGCAATCGGGCCGCAACCGTCTTTATTCCATGATGGAGGCGCGGCCCGACTGGGTTCTGTCGCGCCAGCGCGCCTGGGGCGTGCCGCTGACCTGTTTCACGAAGAAGGGCGCGCTGCCCACCGACCCGGACTTCCTGCTGCGCAACGCCGCCGTGAACGACCGCATCGCGCAGGCTTTTGAGGCCGAAGGGGCGGATTGCTGGTACGAGGACGGCGCCAAGGACCGCTTCCTGTCGGGCATCGTGAACCCGGATGACTATACCCAAGTTATGGACATTCTCGACGTCTGGTTCGATTCAGGTTCGACCCATGCCTTCACCCTGCGGGATCGTCCTGACGGCACCGATGACGGCATCGCCGACGTCTACATGGAAGGCACCGACCAGCATCGCGGGTGGTTCCATTCCTCGCTCCTGCAATCGGTCGGCACGCAAGGAAAGGCACCCTACCGCAACGTGGTGACGCATGGCTTCACGTTGGACGAGAAGGGCATGAAGATGTCCAAGTCGCTGGGCAACATCATCGCGCCGCAGGCGGTGATCGACCAGTATGGCGCGGATATCCTGCGGCTTTGGGTGGCGCAGGCCGATTATACCGCCGACCAGCGGATCGGGCCGGAAATCCTCAAGGGCACCGCCGACAGCTATCGCCGGCTGCGCAACACGATGCGCTTCATGCTGGGCTCGCTCGCCGACTTCACCGAAGCCGACCGCGTCGCGCCCGCCGACATGCCGGAACTGGAACGTTGGGTTCTGCATCGTCTTGCCGAACTCGACCAGCAGGTGCGCAAGGGCTACGCCGCCTTCGATTTCCAGGGGGTGTTCCAGGCGCTGTTCACCTTCGCGACGACCGACCTGTCGGCCTTCTATTTCGATGTGCGAAAGGATGTCCTGTATTGCGACGGCGACACGCCGCGCCGTCGCGCCGCGCGCACTGTGCTCGACCTGCTGTTCCATCGCCTGACCACCTGGCTCGCACCCATCCTCGTCTTCACGATGGAGGAGGTCTGGCTCGAACGGTTTCCCGGGGCGGACAGTTCGGTTCACCTGCAGGACTTCCCCACGACGGGCGGCGACTGGCTGGATGAACCGCTGGCCGCGAAGTGGGCGGGCATCCGGCGGGCGCGGCGCGTGGTGACGGCGGCGCTGGAGATCCAGCGGCAGGACAAGGTCATCGGCGCTTCGCTGGAAGCGGCTCCCGTGGTCCATGTGCGCGACGCGGACGTGCTCAAGGCGCTGAAATCGGTTGATTTCGAGGATGTCTGCATCACCTCGGACGTGGTGTTGACCGGCGATCCGGTCCCGGCCGAGGCTTTCCGCCTGCCCGAGATCGAGGGCATCGGCGTCGTGTTCGAGAAGGCCGAGGGTGAGAAGTGCCAGCGCTGCTGGAAGATCTTGCCCGATGTGGGCACGCACGCGCATGAGGGCGTCTGTGGCCGCTGCGACGCGGCGCTGGGCTGACCAAAGCAAAGGGGCGATCCCGGACAGGGATCCCCCGTCGGCCCGGCCTGTCTGATCTGTGTCAAGGCCGGGGTGCGCGCAGCGGTGCAGGATGATCCTGACACCACCGCGCGAGGATGATAAAGACCATGGCCAAGACCGACCGCACGGCGCTCAAGACCGCGCTGCAGGCCTGCATGCTGAAACTCGAAGCCGCCGAACTGGCCAGCGCACAGGCGCATTACGCGCGCTTTCTGGCCGAGGCGAAGCTGGGCGACCGCGAACAGCACGACAATTCCGACATCGCCGAGGCGCGCGAGAATGCCGATCTGGCCGCCGCCTTCGACCACCCGGTGAAGGACCATCACGCCAAGATCGACATGCTGGAGAACCTCGACTTCGCCGTGCGCGACACGATCGGGCCGGGCGCGGTGGTGCGGCTGGGCAAGCGGCGCTTCGTCGTCTCGGTCGCGACGACGGAATTCGACTTCGACGGGGCGACCTACATGGGCATCTCGCAGCAAAGCCCGATCTACAAGGCGATGGACGGTCTGCAGGCAGGCGAGGAGTTCGACTTCAACGGCCGCAGCGTGAAGGTGGACGAGGTGTTCTGACCCGCGCGGGGCCTGAGTTCAGCCCCGCTCCGGGAACATCTGCTGGGCGATGCCTGCCAGAAGCAGGTACACGCTTGTCAAGACAAGGCCCCAGTGCGCCCAGCTTTCAGGGTGGAAATCGACCCAGGCGGCCCAGCCGGCGAAGAAGGTCCAGGCCAGCGCCATGGGGAGCGTCACAGCGCGCCAGCGTTCGGTGCGCACGGGATGCACGAACTTGAGCGGCGTGAACATCGCGATGGCAAGCACGGTGACAAGGCTAAGGCAGACCCACCAGGGTGGGCTCAGTGCGAAGAGCACGATCACCACCATGTTCCAGCACCCCGGAAACCCCGAGAAGGAATTGTCCTTCGTTTTCATGCGGGTGTCGGCAAAGTAAAGCGCGCTGGCGAAGGTGATCAGGATGATCATGACCCAGCCCGACCAGCCGTCCATCAGCCCCGACTTGAACAAGGCGAAGGCCGGGATGAAGACATAGGTCAGATAGTCGATGATCAGGTCCAGCAGCACGCCGTCGAATTCGGCCGCGTGGTCCTTCACGTGATAGCGGCGGGCGAGCGGGCCGTCGATGCCGTCGACGAAGAAGGCGACGACCAGCCAGAGGAACATCAGATCCCACTTCGCTTCGATCGCGGCCAGCATGGCCAGCATTGCGAAGACCGCCCCCGAAGCGGTGAACAGGTGAACGGCCAGGGCTTTGGTACGTGGTGTCATGAAAGTGTCATGGCGCAAAGCCGCGACAGGTGCAATCGGATCACGCCGTCAGGACCGGCGCGCACCGGGATGGGCGCGGTCATAGACCTCCATCAGGCGCGCTGCATCGACGGCCGTGTAGGCCTGCGTCGTCGAGAGCGAGGCATGACCCAGCAGGTCCTGGATCGCGCGCAGATCACCTCCCGCCTGCAACAGGTGCGTGGCGAAGCTGTGGCGCATAGCATGCGGTGTGGCCGTCGCCGGCAGGCCGAGCGTCTGGCGCGCCCGCTCCATCGCCTTCTGGACAAGCCGCGGGCTCAGCGCGCCACCCCGCAGGCCCAGAAACAGCGGCCCCGTGCCGGTCAAGGGATGGGGGCAAAGTTTCCGGTAGTCCTCGACCGCGTCTGCCGCGGCGGGCAGAACAGGAACCAGCCGTTCCTTGCCGCCCTTGCCGGTGATCCGCAGGCTGCCCCGCAAGGGCAGGTCGCAGGCGCGCAGCGACAGCGCCTCGGATATCCGAAGCCCGCAGCCCCACAGAAGCGTGAGGACAGCCGCGTCACGCGCCGCGATCCAAGGCAGGTCGTGATCGCTGCCCACCTGATCGAGCATGGCCTGCGCCGCCTCTTCCTCAAGCGGGCGCGGCAGGTTCCGGTGGAAGCGCGGCGGACGGGCGGCCAGAACGGCAGAGGGTTCGAACCCTTCGCGCGTGCCCAGCCAGCGAAAGAAGGACTTCACCGCCGACAGCTTGCGCGCGAGCGACCGCGACGCCACGCCCCCGCGCCGCGTCTCGGCCATCCAGGCCCGCATGTCCGACACTGTCACTTCGCGCAGGGCGGCCAGACCTGCGGCACCACCCTTGTGCGCGGCCAGAAACCGCAAGAAGCCCGCAACATCCGCCGCATAGGCGATCAGAGTCGCCGGGGCCGCGCCGCGCAGCGCGCGCGTGTGGGTCAGCCAGTCTTCGAGCGCATCCGCCTGTGCCGGTGAGATCAGGCTCACGACAGCCAGCGGCGCATGGCGCGTTCGAAGACGCCCGCGAAGAACATCAGAAGGTCGGTCCCCTGCTGGGGCGAGAACTGGTGCGGGTCCTCGGCGCCCATGACCAGAAGTCCGGGCAGGCGACCCTGTCCGAAATCGAGCTTCAGGCAGGCCTCTGACCGGATCCAGTCGGAGGAACGGCCATAGACGGCCTCGGACGCGCCCTGCACCTGGCGCAGCGTGACCTGCCGCACCTGTCCGCCGCGCCCATGGGTCAGGTAATCGTCGACAAAGCCCGGATTGGTGACCCGCAGCACGTCGCCCAGACGCTTGACCACGCCGTCGGCGTCGCCGTCGGCCGATTCCAGCACAAGCACCACCGCATCGATGCGCAGGATTTCCGCGACCGACCCGCCCAGATCGCGCAGGAAGACCTCGAAATCCACAGGTTCCAGCATCCGCAGGATGGCGCGGTGAATCTGGTTCGTGCCGGCAAGGTTTTCATAGGCCGCGGCAATCACGCTGCGATGGGTGTCTTCCAGCCGGTCCAGCCGCGACTCGAGCCGTTCCATCGCGATGCCGCGCAGATCGACGATATTGCCGCCCATCGATTTTTCGTTTGCCGCGATGAGCGCCTGCATGACGTCCTTGTCGTCAAGCACCGTCTCGGGCTTGGCGATGATCGCTTCGCGTAGCTGCGCTTCCAGTTTCGGGCTACTGCTCATTTCAGCCTCGTCTTTGTTGGCCGCGCTTATAGCACGGCTTTCACGTATTGCGCCCCAAAAATCGGCCAGCGCGCGGGGTTTTGCCTGTTGCCCCGCCGGATCAGAGGATCCGGATGCCCGCCTTTGCCGCGTCCTTGAGGAAGGTGTCCAGCCCCTTGTCCGTCAGCGGATGCGAGGCCATCGCCTTGATGACGGACGGTGGCGCGGTCATGACGTCGGCACCGATCCGCGCGCTTTCCAGCACGTGGTTGACGGTGCGGATCGACGCGGCGAGGATCTGCGTCTCGAACCCGTAATTGTCGTAGATGGTGCGGATGTCGGCGATCAGGTCCATCCCGTCGATGTTGATGTCGTCAAGCCGCCCGATGAACGGCGAGATGAACGTCGCACCCGCCTTGGCTGCCAGCAGCGCCTGGTTGGCCGAGAAGCAAAGCGTGACATTGACCATGTGCCCTTCGCCGGTCAGAACCTTGCAGGCCTTCAGACCGTCCCATGTCAGCGGAACCTTGACCGCGATGTTGGGCGCGATCGCCGCCAGCTTGCGGCCCTCGGCGATCATGACATCGGCTTCGGTGGCGATCACTTCGGCGCTGACGGGGCCGGAGACGAGATCGCAGATCTCCTTCGTGACTTCGAGGATGTCGCGCCCCGACTTCAGGATGAGCGAGGGGTTGGTGGTCACCCCATCGACCATGCCAAGGTCGTTGAGTTCCCGGATGGCGTCGATCTCGGCGGTGTCTACGAAGAATTTCATGAGTGGGGTCCGTTCTGTGATGGCTTGGCCTTGGTCTGGCTTGGCTATACCCCGGACGGCAGGGGGCCGAAAGGCCCGGTGAAACGAAGGCGGGCGCGATGACGCAGCAGGCGGAATTTCGCGAAGGCGATCTGGTGGGCGTTCTGACGACGCAGCCGCTGGACCGGCTGCTCGATTATCGCGCGCCGGAAGGCGGCTGTGCGATCGGCGCCTTCGTCGAGGTTCCGCTCGGGCCCCGCAAGGTGTTGGGCGTGGTCTGGGGTCCGGGCACGGGTGGCTATGACATCGCCAAGGTCCGTCAGGCCATCCGGGTGCTCGACACCGCTCCCATGCAGGACGAGATGCGCAGCTTTCTCGCGCGGGCGGCGGATTACACGCTGACGCCGCTGACCGCGATGCTGCGGCTGGCGACGCGGGCCCCGGGGCTGGGCGATCCGCCCTCGATGCGCAAGGTCTACCGGTTGGGCGATGCGGTGCCTGACCGCCTGACCGATGCGCGCGCCCGGGTGCTGGCGGTGCTGCGCGACTATCACGGCCTGTCATTCACCTTGGGGGAACTGGCCGAGATGGCAGGCGTCACGCCGTCGGTCGTCAAGGGACTGGTCGCGCAGGGTGCGATCCGGGAAGAGGACAGCCCCCGCGATCTGCCCTTCCCGCCGCTCGACCATCGCCGCCCGGGCAAGCCGCTTACATCCGATCAGGCGGCCGCGGCCGAAGCGTTGCGCGCCGCGCTGCGGACCGGCGGCTATGGCACCACCCTTCTCAAGGGGGTCACCGGATCGGGCAAGACCGAGGTCTATCTCGAAGCGGTGGCCGAATGCGTGGCACAGGGGCGGCAGGCGCTGGTCCTTCTGCCCGAGATCGCGCTGACGGCGGGGTTCCTGACGCGGGTCGAGGCGCGCTTCGGCGCGAAGGCGGCGGAATGGCACTCGGGCGTCACCCTGACCGAACGCCGCCGCATCTGGCGCATGCTGGGCGAGGGGGGCGCGGAACTGGTCGTCGGCGCACGCTCGGCGCTGTTCCTGCCGTTCCGGGATCTCGGCCTGATCGTCGTGGATGAGGAACACGACACCTCCTACAAGCAGGAGGACGGTGTCCTTTACAACGCGCGCGACATGGCCGTGCTGCGCGCGGCCATCGCGGGCGCGCAGGTGGTGCTGGCGAGCGCCACGCCTGCGCTTGAAACCTGGGCGAATGCCGAAGCGGGGAAATATGCCCGCCTCGATCTGACCGCGCGCTTCGGCGATGCAGTCCTGCCGCGCATGGGCGCCATCGACATGCGGGCCGAGGCGCTGACCGCGGGGCGCTGGATATCGCCCACGCTGATCGGCGCGGTCGGGGCAAGGCTTGCCGCGGGGGAACAGGCGCTGTTGTTCCTGAACCGGCGCGGCTATGCCCCGGTCACGATCTGCCGCGCCTGCGGGCACCAGCTGGGCTGCCACCATTGCGACGCGCGCATGGTCGAACACCGCTTTCTCAAGCGTCTGGTCTGCCACCAATGCGGCGAGACCGAACCGGTGCCCACAACCTGCCCCGCCTGCGGGGTCGAGGGCAAACTCTCGGCCGTTGGCCCCGGGGTCGAGCGTCTGGCCGAAGAAGCGGCCGAAGTCTTTCCCGGCGCGCGCGTCGCGGTCCTGTCGTCAGACCTGTTCGGCAGTGCCCGCGCGCTCAAGGCGCAGATCGAGGCGATCGCGGCGGGCGAGGCGGATATCATCGTCGGCACCCAGCTTGTCGCCAAGGGGCACAACTTTCCCCTGCTCACGCTGGTGGGCGTGATCGACGCCGATCTGGGGCTGCAGGGGTCCGACCTGCGCGCGGCCGAACGCACCTTCCAGCTGATGCGGCAGGTGGCGGGCCGGGCCGGGCGCGCCGACAGACCGGGTGAGGCGCTGTTGCAGACCCACCAACCCGAACATCCGGTGATCCGCGCGATCCTCGGCGGGGACGAGGAAGCCTTCTGGCGCGCCGAGGCGGAAGAGCGCAGGCAGGCGGGCGTGCCCCCTTATGGCCGCATGGCGGGGATCATCCTGTCGGGCACGGATGTCGCGCAGGTCTTCGATCTGGGCAATGCGCTGGCGCGGCAGGCGGGGCCGCTTGCACGGATCGGCGCGCAGGTCTTCGGCCCGGCCCCCGCGGCCATCGCGCGCATCCGCGGACGGCATCGCGTGCGGCTTCTGGTCAAGGCCGACAAGGGTGCGGCGTTGCAGGACGCCATCGCGCGCTGGATCGCGCCGCATCGGTTGAAGGGCGACCTGCGCCTTGTCGTCGATATCGACCCGCAGAGCTTCTACTGACGGGGCCGCGGGACGGGTGGAAGCCGTCCCCTCAATACCCCAGCGGGAAGGTCAGGCCGAAGCCCAGCGTCGCGTCTACCCCCCGGTCGCCGCCCGGGACATACTGGATGAAGGTCGGCCCGATCCGTGTCTGCAGACCGATCAGCGGCACGATATCGCCCGCATGATACTTGAACCGGTCGCCGTTGCCCGGATACCAGGCGAGCGCCGAGAAGGCGTCGATACCCCATGTTTCCCGCCGGATCAGGGGCAGGGCGAGCGAGACCGCCAGCGATCCGTCTCCATAGCTGTTGCGGAAGCCGCCCACGCTCACATCCGCGCGGCCCTGAAAGGCACCGTTCGTCCAGGTGGCAAAGACGCCGGGGTTGAATTCCTCGTATCCCGAAGCCCCGATATGTTCGGATCCCAGAAGGAAGGAAATCCGGTCCGGCCGCGTCTGCGCGGACAAGGCAAGTGGGGGCAAGGCAAGCGCGGCGAAGGCCAGCGCCGCGGCTGTCATTCTGATCGTCATGTGTCGAACCAGCTCGTTATGCATTATTTTTTTATATGAATATCGCAAAACCGCCCGAACGCCAAGAACCCGTTCCCGGGACTGTCTGGAATGTGACCACCGCGCCGCGTCTTGTGGTGCCAGATTCCCACTCGCCAAGTCCGCGGGACAGGCGTAAGGACTCGCTATGTTCCGCCCACTTCCTCTGCACCATGCGGCGTCGCTCCCTGTCTGGCGGCGGCCCATGACGCTTTTGTTTCTCATGGCGATGGCGATGCCGCTGTCCTTCGCCACGTGGTCGGCGCTGCTCAACAACTTCGTGATCGAGGTCGCGGCCTTCGACGGTTCGGATATCGGCTGGCTGCATACGGTGCGCGAAATCCCCGGTTTTCTGGCCATCGGGGTGATCTTCATCATCATCTTCGTGCGCGAACAGGTGCTGGCGCTGGTGTCGCTGATGCTTCTGGGCGCGGCGACCGCGATCACCGCCCTGTTCCCGAGCTTGGGCGGGCTTTTGTTTGTGACGCTGCTCAGTTCGATCGGCTTTCACTACTACGAGACGGTGAACCAGTCGCTGCAGCTGCAATGGCTGCCGAAGGACCGCGCGCCGCAGATCCTCGGCCTTTTGATGGCGGCGGGGTCGGGGGCGACGCTGGTGGCCTATGGTCTGATCGTGCTGCTGTGGGACCCGCTGGGGCTGACCTATCACATCGTCTACATGATCGCGGGGGGCGCGACGCTGGCCATCGCCATCTTCGCGTTGTTCTTCTTCCGCCAGTTCGAGGCCCCGCACCCGCAGATCAAGAAGATGGTCCTGCGGCGGCGCTATTGGCTTTACTATGCGCTGCAGTTCATGTCGGGCGCGCGGCGGCAGATATTCGTCGTCTTCGCGGGCTTCATGATGGTCGAGAAGTTCGGCTTCAAGGTCCACGACGTGGCGGCTTTGTTCATGATCACGCTGGTGGCCAACATGATCTTCGCCCCGATCATGGGCCGCGTGGTGGCGCGGTTCGGCGAACGCAACGCGCTTTGCGTCGAATACACGGGGCTTGTGGGCGTTTTCCTCGCCTATGGGGGGCTCTACTACTTCGGCTGGGGCGTGATGCTGGCTGCGGTGCTCTATGTCCTCGATCACCTGTTCTTCGCGCTGGCGCTGGCGCTCAAGACCTATTTCCAGAAGATCGCCGATCCCGGCGACATCGCCCCCACTGCCGCTGTCGCCTTCACCATCAACCACATCGCGGCGGTGTTCCTGCCGGCCTCGCTGGGCTATCTGTGGCTGGTTTCGCCCGGGTCGGTCTTCCTTTTGGCCTCGGCCATGGCGGCGACGTCGCTCACGCTCGCGCTGATGATCCCGCGCCATCCCGAACCGGGAAACGAGACCATCTTCTCGCGTTTCGCGCCCGCCCCGGCGGAGTGAGCCATGAGCGGCAGCGGTAGGTTCCTGTCCGGGTCGACAATGGGTCACGTCGTGCGCATGACGATGACCGGGGCGGCGGGCATCACCTTTGTCTTCCTTGTCGACGCGACGAACCTGTTCTGGGTGTCGCTTCTGGGGGATGCGCGGCTGGTCGCGGCCATCGGTTTCGCCTTCGCGATCCAGTTCTTTTCTGTCTCCTCGGGCATCGGGCTGATGATCGCGGCGACGGTTCTGGTGTCGCGCGCCATCGGGGCGCGGCAGCGCGACGCGGCGCGCAGGCTGGCGGGCAGCGCCATCGTCGTGGCCTGTGTGGTGCAGGCCGCCATGGCGGCGGCGGTTATCACCTTCCGATACGACCTTCTGCAACTGGCGGGCGCCCGGGGCGAAACGCTTGATCTTGCCGCACGCTATCTCTTGTTCACGGTGCCCTCGCTGCCTCTCATGGTCATCGGCATGGTGGCCAGCGGCTGCCTGCGCGCCGAGGGCGACGGCAAGCGCGCGATGTATGTCACCCTGACTTCGGGCGGGGTGTCGGTCTTCATCGATCCGCTGTTCATCCTCGTGCTGGGCCTTGGCCTTGACGGCGCGGCTTTGGGGCTGACGGTGTCGCGGATCGTGCTGATGACCACGGCGCTGATCTGGGCGACGCGGGTGCACGACCTGATCGCGGTGCCGTCGCTGCGCGACACGCTGGCAGACCTGCGGCCCTACATGATGGTGGCATTTCCCGCGATCCTGACGCAGATGGCCACGCCCTTCGGCAACTACGTCCTGACTGCCGTGCTTGCGCCCTTCGGCGATGACGCCGTGGCAGGCTGGGCGGTGGTGGGGCGGCTGACGGTCGTGGCCTTCGGCGGCATCTTCTCGCTGTCCGGCGCGATCGGCGGCATCTTCGGTCAGAATTTCGGCGCGGGCCGCTATGACCGGCTGATCACGACCTATCGCGACGCGATGATCTTCTGCTTCGGCTATACGCTTGTGGTCTGGGGGCTTCTGGTGCTGGCCGGCGATGCGGTGGGCCGCGCCTTCGGGCTCACGCCGGGCGGGGCCGAGGTGCTGCACGCCTTCACCCATGTCGGCGCGGGGGCCTTCCTGTTGACCGGCGCCTTCTTCGTCTCGAACGCCGCCTTCAACGCCCTCGGCCGTCCGACGCGGGCGACCGTTCTGACCTGGATCCGCGACGGGGCGCTGACATGGCCCGTGGCGACATGGATGGCCGGGATTTTCGGCGCGGTGGGCGTGATCTATGCGCAGGCGGTGCTGGGGGTTCTGATCGGGGTTGTCTCGGCGCTCTGGGGCTGGCATTTCGTGCGCAATCTCGACCCGTCCAGGCTCGAGGTGGAACCGGCCGTCCGCCGTGGCTGGCTTGACCCTAATTCCTATCGGAGGCGCTGATGACGGCCACCTTCACCGCCCTGACCACGCTGCCCGGCAAACAGCCCGCCGAGGCGCTGGGCGACGCGCTTGAACGGCTTGACCCCGAACCGGCGGGAATCGGCGTCTTCGAGATCGAAGACGGCTCGGGCCTGTGGGAGGTGGGGGCCTATTTCACCGAAAGCCCCGACGAAACGGCGCTGGCGCTTCTGGCGGCGGCCTTCGGGGCGAAGCCCTTCGCGGTGTCGCAGCTTCCCGAAACCGACTGGGTTGCCAAGGTGCGCCGCGATCTGGCGCCGGTGCAGGCGGGCCGCTTCTTCGTATACGGCAGCCATGACGCCGACAAGGTTCCCGACGGGGTTGAGCCTTTGCTGATCGACGCCTCGATGGCCTTCGGCACCGGCCATCACGGTACGACACTGGGATGTCTGCGCGCGCTCGACCGGCTGGCCGAGACGGGCTTCGCGCCTGCGCGCGTGGCCGATATCGGCTGTGGCACCGCCGTCCTTGCCATGGCGGCGGCGCGGCTTTGGCCCGCGACGATCCTCGCGTCGGACATCGACGCCGTCGCGGTCGAGGTGGCACAGGCCAACCTTGACGCCAACGGGCTGGCGGGACGCGTCGCCTGCATCGAAGCCGCGGGCTTCGATCACCCCGATCTGGCCGCCGCGGCGCCCTATGACCTGATCTTCGCGAACATCCTCAAGGGCCCGCTGATCGCGCTTGCCCCCGATCTGACGGCCCATGCGGCGCCGGATTGTGTCGTGATTCTGTCGGGGATTCTCAATGAACAGGCCGATCAGGTGACGCAGACCTATGCGGAGCTTGGAAACAATCCGGTGTCGCGTGAAGTCATCGGCGACTGGACGACGATAGTCTTGCAGAAGAAGGCATGAATGCGTCGGCTTTGAAGGGAACTTTGGGCACTTGCCCAGATTTTGCCACATTCCGGACCTAGACCCGTCGCATCCGCTGGTGGGGGCCAGTTTGGAGTGACTGCCATGACTACGGGACAAACGGCATTCAGGAAGCGTCTGCGCCGGCTGGTGCGTCGGCACGAGGCGCTGTCTTACGGGTATCAAACGCGGATCCGTCGCGACGGCCTTTTGATCGTCACGCCCAAGCGGCGGTCGAAAGGCGTTTCGCTGACCGCCATCGCCACCTTCCTGGGCCTGTTCCTTCTGATGAAGGCGGTGCTTATGGCCCAGATCGGAGTGCAGGGCTACGAGGACCGCGTTCTTTTGCTGCAGTCCGGCACCCCTGTCGAACGTATCGGCGCGATGATCATGCAAGTGGATCCCGTCACGGCGTATCTGGCCGACATCATCGGTCCGCTGCTGCCATCAGGCGACAGCGGCCGGTAACGACGATCCCGGCGCCCTGTGGTCCCGCCAGCAGATCAGTCACGCTGACCAGTTTCTCCCCGGTTCTCGGGCAAACCCATTCAAACCAAGTACATTGGCAAAACGTCAAGCGCCGCGCAGTCCCTCGGGGACGCGCGGCGCTTTTCATGTCTCGCAGTCAAACCTCAGTAGGGGCGAAGGCCCCGGGCCACTTCGTCGATGTCGCCGCGAACGAGGCCGATATCCTCGAGTTCGCGATCGGACAGTTTCGACAGGGCGTTGCGGGTCACGCGGGCATCATTCCATGCGATGATGGCAGATGCCATTGCGGTGATTGCAGCGCCCATGCGGCCGAAGAGGCCAACGGCGCCATAGGTCGTCCGAGTGGTGTCGAAAACGGCCATGTCCAGTCTCCTTCCTTAGCGTTGCAGGTTGAACGTTCCGATGATGACCGGCAGATAGGCGGCCTCGGACTATGCTGCAAGCGCAGAAAACGCATGGGACCCTTGCAGCTGCAGCATGACTCTGTTCCGGCGTAACTTCCTTAAAAACAAACGAAAATTGGCGCAATTCCCTGTCGTTTCCAGGTTCGCCGGCGTCTCTTTCGGGTGCTGCTGTCGGGGTCGGCTCACGGGATGTCGCTTTTGACCGGAGGTGTGAAACGCTTGGATTGTGTTCGCGTTTCGTGCTAGTGCGTCAGAAAAGCAACACAAACGGCAGGGCAGTCGGCAGGCATGCGCGTCTTGGGGATCGATCCGGGCTTGCGAACCCTGGGCTGGGGCATCGTCGAATCACGTGGAAGCCGTCTGTCGCATGTCGCGAACGGCCTGTGCCGGAGCGGCGAGGGCGATCTGAGCCTGCGCCTGCTGGCGCTTTACCGCCAGCTTCGCGACGTGCTCGAGACCCACGCGCCCGACGCGGCAGCGGTCGAACAGACCTTCGTCAACAAGGATGGTGCCGCGACGCTCAAGCTGGGGCAGGCGCGGGGGATCGCGCTTCTGGTGCCGGCGCAGTTCGGGCTTGCGGTGGGTGAATACGCGCCGAACACCGTCAAGAAGACGGTGGTCGGTGTCGGTCACGCCGCCAAGGTGCAGGTCGATCACATGGTGCGCATGCAGCTTCCCGGTGCCGTGCCCGAAGGCCCCGACGCGGCCGATGCGCTGGCGGTGGCGATCTGCCATGCCTTCCACCTGCAATCGGCGCAGTCCATGGCGCGCGTCGCGGGGGCGGCGCGATGATCGGGCGGATTTCCGGGCGGCTCGACTACAAGGGCGAGGACCATGTCCTGATCGACGTGCGCGGGGTGGGCTATATCGTGCATGTCTCGGACCGCACCCGCGCGGCCCTGCCCGCACCGGGCGCGGCGGTGTCGCTTTTCACCGATCTTCTGGTGCGCGAGGATCTTCTGCAGTTGTTCGGCTTCCTGAGCCCGGTCGAAAAAGAATGGCACCGGCTCCTGATGAGCGTGCAGGGCGTGGGCGCCAAGGCGTCGCTGGCCATTCTCGGCGCGCTTGGCCCCGAAGGTCTGGGCCGCGCCATCGCCCTGGGCGACTGGAACTCGGTCAAGGCGGCCAAGGGGATCGGCCCCAAGATCGCGCAGCGCGTGGTGCAGGAACTCAAGGACAAGGCCCCCGCCGTCATGGCGATGGGCGGTGCGCCCGCGCCGGCGCCTGCCCCCCGGGACGACGATGATGCGGTGATCGAAGCCCCCGCCGCGCCTGCCGTCATGACGAACGCCAATGCGCAGGCGGATGCGCTGTCTGCGCTCTCGAACCTGGGCTATGCCCCGTCCGAGGCCGCCGCCGCCATCGCGCGCGTCGCCACTGACCTGCCGGGGGCAGACGCCGCGCAGCTGATCCGCGCGGCGCTCAAGCTTCTGGCCCCGGCGTGACATGACAAGTTCCGACCCCACCCTGCGGCCCGAACCCTTGCCCGAGGACAACGACCGCGCCCTGCGACCGCAGACGCTTGACGATTTCATCGGGCAGGCCGAGGCACGGGCGAACCTGCGCATCTTCCTGCAATCGGCCCGTCAGCGGGGCGAGGCGATGGATCACACGCTGTTCCATGGCCCCCCCGGTCTGGGAAAGACGACGCTGGCGCAGATCATGGCGCGCGAACTGGGCGTCAATTTCCGCATGACATCGGGCCCCGTGCTGGCGCGCGCGGGCGACCTGGCCGCGATCCTCACCAATCTCGAGGCGCGCGATGTTCTTTTTATCGACGAGATTCACCGCCTGAACCCGGCGGTGGAAGAGGTGCTTTACCCCGCGCTGGAAGATTTCGAGCTTGACCTCGTGATCGGCGAAGGCCCCGCCGCGCGCACCGTGCGGATCGAGTTGCAGCCCTTCACGCTGGTGGGGGCGACGACGCGGATGGGGCTTCTGACGACGCCGCTGCGTGACCGCTTCGGCATCCCCGTGCGCCTGCAATTTTATACCGAGGCCGAACTGCACGAGATCGTCACCCGCAATGCCCGGCGTCTGGGCGCGCCCGCCGACGATGACGGCGCACGCGAGATCGCGCGGCGCGCGCGCGGTACGCCGCGCATCGCCGGGCGGCTTCTGCGGCGTGTCGTCGATTTCGCCGTGGTGGAAGGCGACGGGCACATCACCCGGGCCCTGGCCGACAACGCGCTCACGCGGATGGGGGTCGATCACCTTGGCCTTGACACGGGCGACCGCAAGTATCTCCGCCTGATCGCCGAGAATTACGCGGGCGGCCCCGTGGGTGTCGAAACGCTGTCGGCGGCGCTCTCGGAAAGCCGCGATGCGATCGAAGAAGTGATCGAGCCCTATCTCCTCCAGCAGGGGCTGATCCAGCGCACGCCGCGGGGCCGCATGCTGGCCCAGAAGGCCTGGGATCATCTGGGATTGCCCGCGCCGAAAGGGCAGGGCGGTCTGTTCGACTGAGCGTCGGACATTTGCGTATTTGGGACGAGAAGAAGATGCAGGCGGAGCACATCGAGGCCCTTTTCACCCGCAGCGACGGCACGTTCTTCTTCGCGCGCTGGGGGCGGCCCATCGCGCCCGTGGTCTTCGGGGTGGAAGACGCGACGCTGTCGGTCGTCAAGGGCGCGATCGAGGCGGTCTGCGCGCTGGCCGGGCACGAGATGGCCGACACCGACCCCGAGCTTGGCGCCAACCTGATGGTCTTCTTCTTCCGCGACTGGGACGAACTGACCGCTGTGCCGGGGCTGGACAGGCTGGTGCCCGATCTCGGGCCGCTGGTGCCGCGGCTGCAGGCGGCCGGGGCCAACCAGTACCGCATTTTCCGCAGCGACGACGCGGGTGCGATCCGCGCCGCCTTCGTCTTTCTGCGGATGGATGAACACCTGTCTGCCGTGCCCGCCGAAACGCTGGCGCTGAGCCAAGCGGTGCAGACCATGCTCCTGTGGTCGGACGCGGCCTTCCGGGACGCCTCGCCCCTTGTCCGGGCGGGGGACCGCACCATCCTTGGCCCAGATATTGCCGGGGTGATCCGCGCGGCCTACGATCCCGTCTTGCCGCCTGCGGCCACCGATCCGGCCCATGCGCTGCGCATCGCGGCCCGGATGGCGCGGCCGTCGTGACCCCAGACCCCGGGAAGGGACAGACCATGACCGATCCGCACCGCTTTCCCGTCACCGTCTATTACGAAGACACAAACTTAGGAGGTCTTTCTTGCATATTACTATTTATTATCAAGTAATAAGATGTTTTTCATTTTTTCACCAATCAAGCTTGTTACCATATTGCTACCACAAAGCTGAGATCTTTGTTAACCTTGGCTTAACCTTTCAGCGGTCAAAACGAGGGTTTTCGGCCGTTCTGAGCGGTTTGGTCCGGAATCCGAAGCCGATGGCAGGCCCTGGCATCTGGTGCAGAATCCGGCCTGTCCGGCAGACTATGGACAGTTAAGGTGAATTCTCATAGCTTTCCGAAAATGTTGTAAACGGGGCTGGAAAAACTATGGCAAAAAATATCAAGGAAATGTCTTACTAAGAACTTCGTGAGCACATCAAGAAAGTTGAAGAAGAGCTACTTAAGCAGAAAGATGAAGCCATCAGCAAAGTTGCCGCTGATGTTCACGCATTCATCAATAAAAGTGGATTTACCCTACCAGAAGTTCTGGCAAAAATGTCCGTCAAAGATTCTGGAAAAAATCCTCCTCAGCGACCAAATCCAAGGCACCAGAAATCTACTTTAACCCAGCTGACCCGACTGATGGGTGGAGTGGCAAGGGTAGATGCCCCAACTGGGTGAAGAAAGCATTGGACCGGGAAACGGTTAGCCTGAAAGATCCAGAAGTTTACGAACTGATGGAAAAATATAAGAAATAAATTTAATGGGGATGAGCTGTGAATTCCGCAAAATCTCCCAGACCCCCTGAAGCTGGTTGAATTAAAGAGTAAGTAGATAATAAATATTGAACATGCCGTTCGGCGGATGACAGTCATAGACCATTATTACCAGAGCAGTCACGGGAACTTTAGAACGGACATTCATTCTCCACCCTTTCTCGTCTAACCTTTGACATGATGTTGGAAACAGTCTTTGGAGCAATAGAAAGCATGTCAGAGACATGTTTGCGTCTCATCCCTTGAAAATCTATCATCCTTATAATTTCTGCTTCCTTGTGAGCTTTTAAAGCTGCTCTGTGACGTTGATAATCTTCACGTGATTTGTATTCATTCCATCCATTCTTTTCTCTTTTAGCTGCTGCCTTACGATTATTTCTGAGGGTAGCGGATGCAATGTATCTTAAATTGTGAATTTCAGCGTCATCATCACTGATGTCGAGGACCTTCATTAAATAATTAGATGAAAGTCTGTATCTTTCATCTTTTTGGTTTTCTAGCGATTTTTTCGCTCTCCTGATGGCACTTCCCATCATGCCGAGAGCTTCTTTTTGGTTTAGCCAACCAACCTGATTGCAGATATCTCTTACAGAAGATCCAAGAGCATCTGGGTGGGTTGTGTGGGATAATGCTACAGTCATTGAGAAGAGCCATAAGTCCCATTTACCATCCGGAATATTTCCGTTCCAGATATTGTGGTAGACCTTCCACAAGTCTGAAATGATGGTTTGGTTGAGGGTGACGAAATTCTTACCAGCAGAATATTCACCGGCTTCCTTCTGCCTTTTGGATTTCTCCAGAGACAAGGAAATAATCTGCTTCTCTATAAGATATTCTTCACGAGGTTTGAGACCAAAACCTACCTGCAGGTCATCCAAGCTTGCATAACGCAGGATGTTGCTCTTGTTGGAGAAAGGTGTCCAAATGATATCTACGTTATCACCTGTCTTCGAGTTGATGGTTCCGGAAAGACGTAGAACTCTTGCCAAGTCTTTGACAGAAGTATCAACCTGCCCACCCAGCACAGAACAAATTTTTTCCTGAATTTCAGAAACTATCTTGTTCTGGATAACTTTC
The DNA here is from genome assembly GCA_018401465.1 of Aestuariivita sp. Taxonomy (GTDB): domain Bacteria; phylum Pseudomonadota; class Alphaproteobacteria; order Rhodobacterales; family Rhodobacteraceae; genus JAGYKE01. The sequence continues at coordinate 758,025 of JAGYKE010000005.1, read as the reverse complement.
CATCTTGCTGTGGCATTGTAGGTCGAGTTCCTCTTGATACCGATTTTATTGAAGAGCCACACTGCATGGATACCACGTCCAGATGACAGGATGTAGGAGGGTGGTGGGAAACCTATGCCATAGACCATTTCTACAAAGTCTGTGGTATAATCTAAGGGGTCAACACCTGGCGGCAGCTGGTCAATGTCTACAAAGAAAGAACTTATCGAAGATGTCTGCTCGGCAGTTCTTCGTCTTGTGTAGAACCTTTGCATGGAAACATACACATCCTGCTGCTTTGTCTTGGCTCTAATGATGCCCTCGTAGCACCCGTTTTGAGGTGAAAGGGAAGTGTTCACCCAGTTTGACCTCTCAGCGGAAGACATAATTCTGGAGAATTCAGCGTGTGAATCTGTCTGATTAAGTAACAAAGATGATATTTCATCCATTGTCAGTTTTTCGAATTCATCGATATCAGTCGTAACTACAGCTTGACCAATGGTGAAATATTCATGATTGAAAGCATCCCCATGCAGAATTCTTACATGTTCAAGCGGAGATACGTCATGCCAAAAGACTTCGGGGAGGTTTTGATGGGGAGACTGAAGATTTAGATTCTGACTAGACACTCATACCAGCGACTTTCTTGGCTAGTGCAAGCTGTGATACAGCCCCCAAGAAACAGAGAAAAATATTTTTATGTAATATCTGTTTAATCATAATGTCTCTGCGCCAACCTATTAACTGCCATTTATTAGGTATCTTAAGTAATAGCTATTTTAGGTTATAGCGGTTAAGGAAGTTTTAAAAAACCGCACCAAAAGTGACCGCTTTCAGAAAATATCCTTAAACGCTTGTCCAAGATTGAAAGAGATTTCGAGATCTTAAATTTTAATGTATAAATATGATGCAAGGCAGACGTTATCTGTATTTCTTCAGGATTGCTTGATGCCAAGATACCTGTTCTGCTCAGCTAGAATTCTGAGTAACTCAGGGTGGTCCAAAGGTGGGATGGAAAATACAAGGTTCACTGTATCCTGGTAACCTTGCACCACCCTTTCAAAATTCACGCTGTTCTGGCGCTCATCGCTTTTTCGAACTTCTCTGAGAATTCTCGCATTGCAGAAGCGAGATGATAGATCGACTCTTTCATTTTGAAAGTGTCGTTCAAAATGTTTTGCAAGACTTCGTGATAATTTATCATATGATTGACGATTTCTTGATGTGTGTTCACATGTGACGCTTCTAGTTCTGCTATTGCGGCCACCAGTTTGTTGAACGGATGTTCTTCGGCTGGCATGTTGTCGAGACTGCTCAAGTCTATCAAATTGTCCAAAATTCTGCTCAACATTTCGCTGACCATTGTCTTGAACTCCGTGTCGTTCAGTTCTGATTTTGGTGATATGTTCGTTGATATATTCATGCTTTAAATCCTTGTTTTTGAATAATTTACGCAAGTCAGCAATAATCTGACCGTCTTTTTCAATGATGAGCACGTTGCGTGTGTCGCCCAAGCGGACGGTGACTTCGTGCTCTTCCTCGATGTTTGCTAGCGCTTCTGCTAGCTGCTCAGGGTCTGAAATGTCTCGCACTTGGTAGTAGATCCCCGGCAAATCTACATCGAGACGTTCTGCTCTTCTGAGCTGCTTGCTGCTGAATGCTGCGAGTGCAGGTGACCCAGCGGTCAGGTCACGCAGGGCTTCTGCCTCCGCGCGATAGCCATTTTCTTCGAGATGTTTCACAACAGCTGTGTTGTGTTTGCCCTTCGTGAGCGGATGCCCAAATTCGAGTTCACACAAGCGAGCGATTTTCTCGTTCTTGAGGTACATCATCTGCTGATTGAGCTGATGTCCGGCTGTCGTGCTCTCGTTGATAACTAGATGATAATGTGGCGCATCATGCAGCTCGTCGTGACGGCGCTTGTTGTGCTGTATCAGCAAGTAATCATCACCTATGCCGTTTTCTGGGTCGAGCTCGTCAAAAATCAGCGCACGAACGAAATTTAGCTGTTCATCTGTCAGGGCAAACTGTGGGCTGATGACAATATGCCTGTTGCCATACTTGCGGTTGTTCATGCGGGCGATGATGTCGCCATCTCCTGGGATGCTGTCGTTGCCATGCAGCACGGTCACGAGGTCATTGTCTTCTTCGTTGGTGATGTGCGCAAACAAGCTGCCTGCACCGCCCACTTGCACACGTGTCTGCTTCAGGATCACAGCTTTACTGCCTTGGCGATGTAGTCTCTGACAGCTTGGATATTCTGCTGGATACGCTGAAAATCCCTCTCTGGCAGGTGCGCTGTCATGGGGCTTAAGTTGTATGCTCGTGCAATCTGATTGACGTTTGAGCCAATTTTTCCAAGTTCCCCCAGCATAGCAGCGAGTGCTTTTCGATCAGGAAACTTCTGAGCTGCTTCAGGCCCTATCATTGTGAAGCGGGCATAGTCAGTGAACGATAATCCGTGGTCATCTTTTCTCTGTCGGATTTCTTCATATTCTTCTTCTGTGACCCTTATTTTTATATCTCTTAGCTTTTTCTTTTCTTCCATTATTTTCTCCAATTTTTTATCAAAGGGGTTTGCGGGATTTCCCCAACAAGATTCATGAAACATCATCATGGATGATGGGTGTGAAATGAACGGCTTGCTTAAATACTGCATCCCGTGGGGTGGTCGTAATTTGCCTTTCCATCACCTTTAACCTTTTTGCAATCTACCCCCACTAAATTAATTTGTGAGTTTTGGTTAATATTACATTAAGGATAAAATTATGGAGACAAAAGTAATGACAAATGTGTTGCATGCACTGGGAGGTTACGACCCCGAGGAGCTAGATAAAGAACTCTTCAATCAAGAAGTGCCCGAACGTACCTGCTGGGATGGTGGCGAAGAAGAGGAAGAATTATTGGATCTTCCACATTTCCCCAAGAAAGGTCGTAAATCGCATTCTGATAATGATGCCGAAAATTTTGAAATACGACCTGGGGTCATTCCCACTGAAAATAGCATGGGCGTAAATTCACAAATTACGACCACTGAACAAGAGGACACTTTACGACCATCAAAGGAAAATAGCTCTTCTGAACAAAAAGATGTCGATGCAGTAGATCAGTTTTTGAAAAGTCTGACAGACGATGACGATGACGACTTCGATTATGATGATGAAGAAGACGATATGGAGTTCCATGTTTCCGGCATCGAAGAATATGAATACTTTGATGATGGTCCATTTAAAGGCAACAGAACACTTGAGCTGATAGATCTCTTAGTTCGCATTGCGCTGTCTTATGCGTCCAGACATGGGCCCGTGGACCAAGATGAATTCAAGAGACTTTACTATCGTGTCGATTTCTTAAAGTTCAGTATGTTCAACGAAGTGACGCCTGATGATTTGCTTGGATTCAAGTTCTTGTCGGGGCTGATTTCTTATGAGGAGTATGATCGAGGATTGGCGGAGTGGGAGTCGTCTGAAGTCACTTGTAACAAAAAGCAAATTTAGGGGATTGACAATTCTGTCGCATCACTTGCAGCATGGTCGCGCAACGTAGGTTGCGATTCCTCAAAATTGGAGTTTAGGCCATGAGCCTTGTTGCAAACGCGGAAGCGTTCGCACGTCGATGTCATGCGGGGCAAATCCGCAAGGGCGCGGCGCGCGAACTCTATACAGTGCATCTCGAAGAAGTTGCCGGATTAGTATCGAAGTGGGGAGGTGCCGAAGTTGAAATTGCAGCCGCATGGCTGCACGATACAGTCGAAGACTGCCCACCAACTTCCTTCGAAGACCTTGAGGTAGAATTCGGATTACATGTTGCTGGGGTTGTGCGTGAACTGACCGATGACAAGTCGTTGCCGAAGGAAGAACGCAAGCGACTGCAAGTCGCAAATGCTTCAAAGAAATCTGCATCGGCGGCACTCGTAAAGTTGGCCGACAAGACCTCCAACGTGGGGGCTCTTAATCATTCGCCGCCTGCCGATTGGTCCCGCGAGCGGCGGTTGGAGTATGTGGATTGGGCCGAAACGGTTATACGGGCTTTGCCTAGTGTACCACGACATGCGCTCGACGAGTTCTTCAGGCGGTGTGACTTTGCCATCTTGAAGGCAAACGAAGACCTCGGAACGTCACGACAAGTACAGAATGCTGTATTTGATATTCTTACTCGTAAGGCAAAACGGTCAGGAGCGACTGAAAAGGCAACCGAGCGGTTCATGACAGAATTCTTTCGGGAGAACTTGTAGCGCTGGTGGCATCCTGTCGGTCGGGGTTCGGTCCTGCCGGCATTAGCGAAGCGATACTCGCACAACCTTCAATGCAAACCCAAGAATTTTCGCTCTAAGGAGGAACCAACTTTGAACCTTGAAACAGCCATAGCGATTGCCGTGGAGGCCCATAGGGGCCAGACAGATAAGGCTGGTGCGCCCTATATCCTGCATCCGCTCAGGATCATGCACTCGCTTGAAACCGACCTTGAGCGCATTGTTGGTGTTCTTCACGACGTTGTCGAAGACGGCCCCGGATGGACCTTCGAACGTCTCGAAGGGGAGGGGTTCGGCGCTGACGTCATCGATGCGCTGCGTCTGGTGACCAAGCGCCCTGAAGACGAAGGCAAGGACATCGACACCTATCTCCGGTTCGTCCGCCGGGCGCTATCCAACCCAGTCGCCCGCCGGGTCAAGATGGCCGACATCCGCGACAATCTTGATCTAACCCGTCTGAGCGAGATCACTGATCGTGATGTGGCGCGTTTGACAAAGTACACGCTCGCACTCCGTGCGCTGCAGGATGAGTGAAACAGTCCATTGGTTTTTCATCCCGCATTTCCCAAGTAATCCGGTGATTTAGCTGTCATGACCATGCTATTTCTGATATAAATCATGGTGTTGATGGCTGCGAGAAACGGGTTTCATGTATCACCCAGTGGGTGCGGGCTCGCAGAGGGCAGATCGGGTCGATTTCGACCCTAGCGTGCGGCTGGCCCTCGATCCGGTCATCCTCGCTGCCATCCTCCGATTGCGAGCGCCACCGTCATGCGCATGAGTCCGATCCACGCCCAAACTGAACGAAAGCGGCAGGACAAGTCTGCCCGATGCGCTGAAAAACGTCGCTGCCGGGCCGGGATGCTACGGGTTTATGGGCCCATACGCCCAACTTCGGGCATTTGCGCGGCCACAGACGCCGCTCGGGGCGAAAAACGCTTGTTCAACTGGCAAAATCAGGTGAACTTGGCATCAGACGGCAGGCCACTTGGGGAATGCCGAGCACTACAACCAAACCGGACCACTTTGGGGGAGCCTGCCAGCTGGGCGTGGTCTTGAATTTGAAGGATACTACATTGGAAAGTGCGAATTTCAGTCTTTTCTTGAACGCATTTTCAGTTCTGAAGGCCGGTTATGCATCAAACCACGCCGAGATTTCCCATCTAGTCGAGAATGCTGAGTTCGATGAACATCATTCTCAAGAAATCGTTCAGCGATCTCAACAGAACCTGCTATCCCCAATTGCCCGCCTGGATCAAGAATTAAGTTGGCTGCCAGATCTTAGTGAAAAGCAAATTAATGAGATTAGTTCCTTATTGGAAGTGGGAAAGACAAACGATCTCCGTGAAACAATTGCATTTCTCCCTGATTTGCCAAAGGCCAACGTTCTCGCGCATTTGTGTGGCACCGAATCGGCGGATGAAACGCTCCTACAAGATCTACTTCGTGCTTGGGATGATGTTGACCAGTTGGGTCTACTGGAATTCTTAAACTCCAATCGCCAAGCGGCTGGCTTCCCACAAATCGAAAGAAGCCAACTTGCGGCGTCGATCAAAGTTCTAGAAAGCACTCATGCGCGAAGCGCTGCGCTGTCCGTTTGGCGATTGGATGAACCCGGAAAGGTGATGGAGAGTCTGGTTGAGGCGGAGCTAAAGAAGGACCGGGCAAGCAGAATTTTGGCCAAGTTTGTTCGTGAATACGACATCTTGAGTGAACCGCGCCTAGCGAAAATTAGCGATGGTATTGATCAGCAGATCGAACTTGCTCGTCAGCCGTCATATCAGCTGGAGGCCGTGACGAGTGAAATCGCTGAACTCCTGCAGCAGTGGGATGATGTCAACCAGCCAGTCCAAGTATTTGAGCAGCATCAAGGCCATGAAGAAGGCCGGTCAAAGAAAATCTACGAAAAGCTTCGATCACTATGCCTCGAACTCGCGAACGAAAGAGGCGAATTTCGTCACGCAAAGCGGTTGTCCGAAGCGCTGTTGAACACGTTTCCAGAGCTGGAATCGGTTGCTGAGGTGCTCAAGGGTGATGTCGAGGCACTGGAGACCCTCGATAAACAGCAAAAGCAGTTTTCAGTGCTGGAGCCGCTCGTTGCCGCCTGTGAGGCCGCCAAATCACAAGTTCCGCAGTTGAAGTCAGCGTTGCAAAGCTCAGGCTTTGCGCTAGCGCGCAGGGGGGGCGTGAAGGATATTTTTGCAGCGTTCGATAACGCTGCCAAAGCCCCAGGAATTGGGGATGCTGCGTTCCTCGTCGTTCGAGACCTTGCGTTGTTCGTGAATAATGATCGGAATGACCCTGAAACGGCTTTCAGGTTGATTGACGGGCTGATCACTTATCGAGGTGCGAAACCGTCCCACGATGTGAGTAGTAAACTTGATGAAGAGCGGTCTGTGCTTCATCGCAACTGGAAAATGCCCGAATTAGATCGGCAGTCGGGCAATCTCGGCGGAATGGCGAAGGTCGTCGATGAAATGCTTGAATACGCAAAAGGCAATGATCGAACCGAACTGATGCAGCTGAAGTCACGGATCGAGCGCAAGAAAGCTGGCAAAAAGGTGAAGTGGCTGATCTACGGCGGCATTGCGGCCGTCATTGGCTTCTTTGTTATTTCTGATGAACTTGACAGGTCCACCTCAAGAACACCGTACCAGCCTACAACCTCATATCAGCCTTCGACACCAAGGCAGACCACAATTAGTCCAAGTTCAAATACAACCGCCGAAACAAGGCCACCCGTTGGTCAAGGCCTCGCTCTGAACAGAGCCCAAGTACGTTACTGTGTTTTCCAGGGTGAGCGGCTCGAGACCATTAGGTCGATGACCACAACTAACTATCAGATCAGCAGGTTTAATGTGCTAATTGATGATTACAATTCGAGGTGTTCAAATTATCGGTATACAAGCGGTGTGCTGAGTTCAGTACGCCGAGAAGCTCAAGGGAAAACTGCTGAGTTCACCGCGGATGCCCGAAGGATTGTTGCCTCATGGTGAAAAGCAGAAAAAACGAATTGAACATAGAAAGTGTTGCTCAGCTTTGTGTTGAATACTGGAAGCTTGCGGCCGCGACTGAGAAAGCGTTGAGGAGTGTTCTTGCCAGCGATGGAAAGCGTTTAGAGGCGCAGTTGAAGTTCTCGAAACGCCAGTTGGACGTGCTCCTCCAAGATTTGGGGCTGCGACTAGTCGACTTTTCAGGCGAGCGTTTCCATCCTGGTTTGGCGGTATCGGTCGATAACCCAGGCGATTTTGAAGAAAATGAAGCACTTGTCGTTGGCAAGACGATAGAACCTACAGTCATGTCCGACATGACTGTAATCCGGCTAGGGCGCGTGATCGTTGCGCCAGTTGAACAAGAAGAGGAATAGGCTGTGTATCTAGGTATCGATCTCGGAACATCGAATTCTGCTGTTGTCGGGCATGTTGATGGGGTGCTCCGTCTTTTCAAAACTGCCGACGGCACTGATGTCCTGCCAAGTGTTATCTACCTGGATAAGCGCGGACATCGGTTCATCGGAAAGACGGCCTATGACCGGTTGGTCTCTGCGCCAAAGAACGTCGCGCATGGCTTCAAGCGCTCCATGGGAACCAAAAATCCAATTTCCCTAGCTGGGGAGGCATGGACCCCGGTGGCATGCTCGGCTGAAATCATCAAAACGTTGGTTGGTCAGGCCATGACCGAAGCCGGTTCGCAAGAAATCGAAGGTGTGGTCATTACGACCCCGGCGGCGTTTAACCAAATGCAAAGCGAGGACACCATTTCAGCTGCGCGGCTCGCAGGGTTGGAAAAGGTCAGCCTGCTGCAAGAGCCGGTTGCTGCTGCTTTGGCCGCAATCTCCAACAGCAAGCAGAAGGACGGCGTTTTCCTTATCTATGATCTTGGTGGCGGGACATTCGACCTCGCCCTCGTGATGAGTACGGCCGGCGTTGTGAACGTTGTCGCCCACGAGGGCATTAATATGCTCGGCGGCAGAGACTTCGACAGGATTATTTTCGATAGCGTCGTCCGGCCATGGCTTTCGCAGAATTTCAGCCTGCCAGCCAATTTTCAGGCCGACGAGAGATACAAGCATCTTGCTGATGTCAGCAAACATGCAGCTGAAAAGGCAAAAATCCAATTGTCTGCATCCGAAACAGCTTCAATCTTTGCTACTGAAGATGAGGTGCGTGCTAAAGATGAAAACGGCGAAGAGATTTACATCTCTATCGACCTTTCCCGCAACGAGATGACTGAACTGGTTCGCGACCGGATCGAAGACTCAATTGCTTTGTGCCGGAAGATCATCGCCGCAAACGGCTACAAGAACGAAGATATCTCGAAGATTGTGCCGATCGGCGGACCTTCGAAGATGCCCATCATCCGGGAGATGCTGGAAGCGGAACTTGCTATTGCTGTAGATAGCGGACTGGACCCAATGACCGCCGTTGCCACCGGTGCGGCAATATTTGCTGAGAGCCGAGAATGGGAAGGTAACAGTTCCACGCAGAAAACGTCAAAGCACCGGGAAACAGTCACGGGTGATATCAACCTTTCGTTGGACTTTAAGTCTCGGGTCTCGTCCGAAAGCACAAAAATTCGCGTGAAACCTGCGGGTGATATTCCCAGCGGATTTGAACTTGAAATCCTTGATGAAGAGGGGGCATCTTCTGGCCGGATACCGTTGAACGGGCCGCTAAACGTTGGTGTTAGCGTTCGGAAAAACGGCCAGAACCGATACATGGTCAACGTTTTCGATCAGACCGGTAGCAAGGTTGAAAGCGCTTCACGAGAAATCAGTATTTCGCGAGCCGAAGCCAGCGCGGCTAGCGTCCCCATGACCTACAACCTGGCCGTCAAGGTTCAACATGGCATGGTTGGGTACGAACGAAACAAACTGGACATATTGGTCAAGAAGGGAACGGCGCTGCCAGCGCAAGGTCGGCGGAAGTTTCGTTCTGGCAAAACGCTCATTGGCGGGGAAGATGACTTCATTGCGGTAGAATTCTTTGACATGGCGGATGACGTAGACAGCCCTGAGCATAATCTTCACATCGGCAACTTCCGCTTAAACAGCCTCGATGAGTTGGACCGGGGCGAGCGGATCAACCGCGGCGACGAGTTCATTATTGACTGGAAGATGAGTGACAACGGAACGCTGAGCTTTGCTGTCGAACTTCCTGCTCTTGGCAGGATAATTGACGCTTCAAATCTTTATCGCCATGACGACGGTGGGATAAACTATGAAGGTGAACGGGGTGCAGAGGTCGCGGCGACAATGCTTGCTCGGGTGGAAAGCGATATGCAAGAGCTTGAAAGTGCATTGGAGAGCGACCCTGACCCATCGGGTAGCCTTCGGAAACGTATTGAGCGGCAGCATGCGGCACTATCCACCTCTGTGGATGCTGACACCCATCGTTCCGTCGCTGAGGAAGCCCGGAAGCTGCGCCAAGACGTTGCTTTACTGAAGATGTCCCCTCAGAATGAAGAACGTGTGCTGGCGGATGGGGCTGCCAAGGCCGAGCTGTCGTTTGATGAGTTGAGGAATATGGCACAGCCCGTCGATGCAGAACGACATGACAAGCTGCTTGTCACGGCGCGTCGGGCAATTCGTGAGAAAAATTTCGATTCCGCGCGAAGATCGTTGGGCGAAATGCATGGCATCCGAATGAAAGTCCTGGCGGAAACCCCAGATTTCTTGATTGAGATTCTGAAACTTTTTGCAACAGAGAAGCATCTGGTCGTTGACGAGGAACTGCACGAACAACTTGTCGCTGCTGGCGTAGAAGCTGCTAAGGCCGGTGATGTAGATCGGCTAAGATATGTGATAGGCCAAATGATGAGCAACAGAGTGTCCACGGGCGCTGATGCAGCCGACATTGTCGAGCTAGCACATCTTTTGGGCTCCTAGGGTCAGGATTCATAACCAAAACATGACCACGGCGGCCAAGGCGCACGCGGAAAGGAAGACCTTTGGGCACCTGTCGTAGCGGGTTGCAACCCGTCGCCAGTCCTTGAGGCGGGCGAAGCTGTTTTCGATCTTGTGGCGTTTTCGATAGCGCGCTTCATCATGCGGGATCGGGACCTTGCGGCCCTTCCTCGACGGGATACAGGGTTTAATCCCCTTGTCTTCAAGTGCTTCGCGATACCAGTCCGCATCGTATCCACGGTCTGCCAGCAGGTGGTCGGCGGCAGGCAGGCCATCCAGCAATGCTCGCGCGCCAATGTAGTCACTGCGCTGGCCTGCCGTCAAAAACATCCGCAGCGGGCGACCTGTCGCGTCGGTGACCGCGTGCAGTTTCGAGTTCATCCCGCCCTTGGTGCGACCGATCAGGCGGCCACGCCCCCCTTTTTCAGTCCCAGGCTGGAGGCCGTGCGATGTGTCTTCAGGTGCGTTGCATCGATCATCAGCGTATCAGTTCCGCCGCCTTGATCGGCCAGTTCGAGAAGCATCCGCGCGAAGATACCCTTCTCGCACCAACGCTTCCAACGACTGTATAGGGTCTTGTGCGGTCCGTATTCTGCAGGCGCGTCTCGCCACCGCAAGCCATTGCGATTGATGAAGATAATGCCGCTCAACACCCGCCTGTCATCGACACGAGGCTTGCCGTGGGACTTCGGAAAGAAGGGCTCCAGCTTTGCCATCTGCGCATCGCTCAGCCAATAAAGGTCGCTCATGTCATCGCTCCGTTTTCGGAGCCGTGAATCACGCAGCGCTCAAGAAATCAATGCATCCTGACCCTAAACAGCTTCTCCTCATTTAGCGGAGCGAAGAATAGAAGTTCAAATGATGATCAGCCAATAAACGCTGATCTAAAACAGCATATTGGGTGCGAAGATGATAATGTGCTCGCCCAGATCCACTTCGGGCTAGGTGTTCAGTCCCGGCATCTGGTTGATCGGATCGAGGATGACTCGATCTGGCTCTCAAGTTCAGATTCCGTAGATGTTCTCGTGTGGTGTGAGGCCGCTGAGGGTCTTGAGGCGTCGGGCGAAGTTATCCGCATCGATGAAGTCCGCGAGATGGCTGAGAAGCTGTTCGCGACTGTCGTGCTGGTAGCGTTTGTCGGTCGCGTCCTTGATCGTCCGGTTCATTCTCTCAACCTGGCCGTTGGTCCACGGATGATTGGGTTTGGTCAGCCCATGCTCGATGCCGTTGGCCTTGCAGATTATGTCAAACCGCATGGCGCGAGAGGCTGGTGCTACTGTTGCGGGGTTGCTCGGCGAACTAGACGCATTGTCTGTCAGTACTCGGGCGGCGAGCTTCATCAGGGCGGCGCGCTCCGGATAGCGCAGAAATCGTCGCGCGTTAGCCGAGGTCTGCGCGGGGTAAATCCCTTGACAGGCGAACGGAAATAGGAAGTTCAGTGGCACCGGGTCGTCGTGTTCGAGCAGAATGCTGCCAGTTTCGCCCGCAACTATCTAAAAAGGGGCAGTTTAGTTTATTTGGAAGGGCAAGTTCAAATGAGCTGCTCCCCGAAAATCGGACAGTGACGCAAGCTATGATCTGACGTCTGCTGGTCTCCGAGAACGAGGAGATCAGAACATGAAGAAACGCAGGAACCATGACGCGGGGTTCAAAGCTCGCGTGGCGCTGGAGGCCGTGAAGGGCGAGCGCACGGTGTCGGAGCTGGCCGCCGAATATGGCGTGCATCCTACGATGATCCATCAGTGGAAGAAGGCTCTTCTGGAGGGCGCGGCTGACATCTTTGAGCGTGGTGGCAAGAGAGCGCCCGAGATCGACGAGGACACGGTGCGGTCGCTGCATGCAAAGATCGGGGAGCTGGCTGTGGCCAACGATTTTTTGTCCAGAAAGCTCAAGCCCTGGACCGGCAAGTGAGGCGCGGGATGATCGAGAAGAACCACCCGAGCCTGTCGGTCGGGGCGCAATGCCGCCTGCTGTCGATCGCACGGTCATCGTTCTACTACGAACTGATGGGCGAGACGGCGATGAACCTCGACCTCATGGTGGTGATCGACAAGCAGTTCCTCGAAACGCCGTTTTACGGCGTCCAGCAGATGACGTGGCACCTGCGGAACGAGGGGTATGTTGTGAACTACAAGCGCATTCGTCGACTGATGCGGCTCATGCGCTTGATGCCGATTTACCAGTCGCCCGATACCAGCAGGCCCGCGAAGGGGCACAAGACCTACCCTTATCTGCTCGGCGGTCTGCGTGTGGAGCGGCCCAATCAGGTCTGGTGTGCCGACATCACCTACATCCCGATGCGCCGCGGATTCCTCTATCTGGTCGCCATCATGGACTGGTATACCCGGAAGGTCTTGGCCTGGCGGATATCGAACACGCTGGAAGCCGACTTCTGCGTGGAGGCTTTGAACGAGGCGATCCACAAGTTCGGCCCGCCCGAGATCATGAACACCGATCAAGGGTCGCAGTTCACGTCCTTCGCCTGGACCGACCGGCTGAAAAGGGTCGGCACCCGGATCTCGATGGATGGCAAAGGACGCTGCATCGACAACATCTTCATCGAGCGGCTGTGGCGGTCCTTGAAGTATGAATGCGTCTATCTGCACGCCTGGGAAACGGGGTCGCAGGCTCGGGTCGGCATCGGGCGCTGGATCACCTTCTACAACCACCAACGCCCTCACACTGCCCATGGCGGACAGCCGCCCGCCGTGGCCTACTTTAACCGCATTGAAACCGATCAGCAGGTGCAGGCAGTAGCTTAATCAACCCGGGAATCTGTCCAAGAGTTGGGGAGTAGCTCACAAAATCGCTCTTGGGAAGATAGCGCAGGCGAGCATCGCTTCACCACGGAGATTGCCAGATGATGAATGCTCAGCGCACAAATAGCATAAGCTTGCTGAGGTATTTGTTGGTAGAACACATACTCATGAAGGCTCATTCTTAGCTTGGTAGACCTGAAGGTATATTTCAAAGCTGTTTTTAAATAATTTTAAAATGCACTAAAATAAATATTGATAATTTTTAATAACTTTGATAAATAGTTTTCACATTTTTCATGAAAGGTATTAAAAATGAATAAAATGAATAAATTGACGTATGGTGAGTGGATCTTAGAAAATACTTTTGGAGAAAAGGCTAAGTCCCCAGGCTTCTTTAATAGTGATGTGGACAAATTTAAAGATAAGTGTTGGGGTTATATGATGTTCTGCCCGAAGGATTTGGGGTGGACGGATTTCGTGACCTTTGATCCCACGAGCCCACCTGAAATTGAGCAAAGATCAATCACTACGCAAGATCAGTATGAGGCATTTACGAAAGTGTTGACATCAATTTTTGATGGCGATTGCTTACATAATTACTTCAGACTTGGACCAGACTTCGATATTGAAGTGTCTGAGGAAGAGAGTGCGCTTTGTCAAATTCGTCATTATCTAGACAAAGTTGCTGCGCTAGTTCTCAAATATGGCCCATCCGATGGCGCAGTTGCTCGAACCGTAGATCTAAGACTCGCATTCATTCATGAACTTATGAATTATCCGAATTTACCTATTCCTAGAGATCAGTCCACCGAATTTAGAAATTGGACTGATCAACAGCCGCTTCTTCGCTGACAGGATCCCCCTTGGCTTCGGAGATGAAGGTCACAGGCTGCCAGACCAAGAAAATCAGTCCTACTGCCAGATAGTTAAAAGGTTGTGGGGCTATTACCACTTTGAAGATCAGAAGCAGCGCCAAGATCGAACTGGCAGATCAACATCAGGGAGCGCGGGTTGGTTAAGCTAACCCGCCCTCCCTTGACGTGATCTGAAACCAGCTTGATGCCTTTTAGAAGGGAAAATATCGCAGTTGCAACAGGTTGACCCATCATACCTTGTTGCCTAGCGGGCGGTCATAGTTCAAGGTTGAGCCATGAAGATCATCGACAACGCATCATCCCTGCTTGGCAATGAGCTGAAAGCCAGCTTGGTCCGTGGATCAAGGCTGAAGATCGCTGCGTCTTGCTTTTCAATCTATGCATACGAGGCACTGAAAGCCGAACTCGCGAAGGTTGACGCGGTTCAATTCATATTCACAACCCCCACTTTTGTTCCTAGCGAAGTTACCGACCGCGTTAGGAAAGAGCGCCGAGAGTTCTTTATACCTAAAAATGGCTCTGCCGCTGGACTTTACGGCACTGAATTTGAAATTCAGCTTCGAAATAAACTGACGCAAAGAGCCGTTGCCCGCGAATGCGCTGATTGGATACGCAAGAAAGTAAAATTCAAGTCAAATACCTCCAAAGCTCCCATGCAGCAATTTATTCATGTAAGGGGCACTGATGAACCGAAAGCGTTTATGCCCATAAGTGGTTTTACAGCTGTCGATTTAGGTTATAATAGTTTCTCCATGTTGAAGAAATACCTCGCTCTATCCGCCTTCGTCCTCCTGCTCTTTGTAGGGACACTTTCTTACGCGCAAAGCACGTGTGGGGAGCTCTGCACAAGTGAGTTTTGGCTCAACTCGACGCCGGCAGAAATCACGGCAGCAAACCGCGAAGTGGGTGTGAATGCTAGGGATTGGGCTGGCGAAACACCTCTTTTCTATGCTGCTCGTTGGGGAAGCCCAGAGAGCGTCTTAATCCTCCTTGAAGCTGGGGCTAACGTTAATGCTAGGAATATGTATGGAGAAACACCTCTTTATCGGGCTGCTTCCAGTCGAACCCCAGAAAGCGTCACAATCCTGCTTGAATCTGGCGCTGACGTGAATGCAAGAGCTGAGAATGGCAAAATACCTCTTCACTCTGCTGCTTCCAGTGGAACCACAGAGAGCGTCTTAATCCTCCTTGAAGCTGGCGCTGACGTGAATGCAAGAGCTGAGAATGGCTACACACCTCTTCACTCTGCTACTTCCAGTCGAACCCTAGAAAGCGTCACAATCCTGCTTGAAGCTGGCGCTGACGTGAATGCAAGAGCTGTGCTTGGCAACACACCTCTTCACTCTGCTGCTTCCAGTGGAACCCCAGAGAGCGTCACAATCCTGCTTGAAGCGGGCGCTGACTTGAATGCTAGGAATTGGATGGGCTACACACCTCTTCACTCTGCTGCTTCCAGTGGA
Source organism: Aestuariivita sp. (assembly GCA_018401465.1). GTDB lineage: Bacteria > Pseudomonadota > Alphaproteobacteria > Rhodobacterales > Rhodobacteraceae > JAGYKE01. The sequence continues at coordinate 742,795 of JAGYKE010000005.1, read as the reverse complement.
ACTCCAGAGAGCGTCGCAATCCTGCTTGAATCTGGCGCTAACGTGGATGCTGAGGATGAGTTTGGCGCAACACCCCTTCACGCTGCTGCTTCCAGTGGAACCCCAAAGAGCGTCACAATCCTGCTTGAAGCTGGCGCTGACGTGAATGCGATGGCTCTGGACGACGCAACACCTCTTTACTATGCTGCAGGGTCACCTCTTCGCCATACTGCAGAACATGGAACCCTGAAGAAAATCTCAATCCTCCTTGAAGCTGGCGCTGACGTGAATGCGATGGCTCTGGATGGCACAACACCTCTTCACAGAGCTGCACGTTGGGCGACACCAGAGACCATCATAACCCTTCTTGAAGCAGGAGCAGATGGCACTGCCGCAAACGAAGACAGCGAAACACCCTTCGATCTCGCAGAAGAAAACGAAGGCCTCAGAGGCACTAACGCTTACTGGGCGCTGAGTGATGCAAGGTTTAGGTAAGTCATCGTGCCTTGGACAAGAGGGCTGATCGGAAAGAAAAATCATCAAAAAATGAGGAAATTATGAAGATGCTCAGGTATCTCTCTCTTATCAGGATTTTTCTATTGGGCTTCGTCATGCCTGGTCTAGCTATTGCTGATGAAGGTGAGCGACGCATTCTTCAGGGTTTATTTGATGGGATAATGGCTCCTACCTATTCTTCCGCCTCTGATGCAGTAGAACAGATGTATCACCAGAACGAAGCGTTGATGTCCAAACGGACAGTGCCTGCTGAGAATTTTGAATACCTTGAATATACCTACAGATCAACAGACGTTTCACTTAAGTTTACAGCCATTGAAAATACTTTATTTATTGAAGCAGCAAGCTTCTCTGAACTCAGAAGCAGTTTGTCAGAAATTTCGGGATGGAGCGTTGCCTCGGCGGGGAGCCAGTATCTCATGATATACGATGCTATTCCTCCAGTCATTATCCCAATTTCTGAATTGAGCAACGGTGGGGGCGCTATTCTTGCGTTCGATATGCCATCTTACCCGCTAAGTGGACTAGAGAGGTCCTACCTGAACCTATTGAATGACCTAGTAACTTTTTCTTGGCTTATGGACCTTAACGATATCTTGATTTTGAATAACTTTCATCAAGTTTCAGATAAATACTTTGTTAGGAATTTTTTCGGCGGTGAGAGGCTTCACGTGACAATTGGCGATAAAAAAATGGCAATCACAAGTAATATGATTGAATTAAATAGAGCGAAAGAGATTGTCGAATATTTTTTCAACTACTTAACTGTGAATTCTGCCCTGGCAGGTTCAGATAATGCATTATTTCTTCATAACTCCTATGGGCACTACTCGGGTCGTTTGTCATTTCTTCAGGATGTAAGAGGCGAGGCGCTAGATATACAAATTCCAATGGAACAAGGTATTTATGTTTCCACAAATGGGATTAGGTGGCTACTTCCCGACAGTCCATGACAATAAATTTTATGCAAGATCAGATTGCAAATGTTGCCAAAAAACGAAATTAGCATTTATGTAGCCAGCGAATGTCCGCCCAGCGTCCAACACAGTGCCTCTGGGAACCCTACCGATCATAGATGAACGATCCGGCGCGCTTTGGTTTGCCCCTTCGCATCCAATACAAAGAAAAGATTCGGGTTGGTCGTTACCCTTATCAGAAATGACAGGGGTAGTTGTTCGGCGCTGCATTAATTTTTCTTAACCATTTTGGGAAATTTTACCGATTTATTATTATGAAAACGTTTGTCTATTTGGTTTCGTATTTGTCTTTAAGGGGGCTACACGGGGATGGCTCCCTTTTCTATATTCGGCGCGCGTGCAAGTTGAACGCTCAGTTTATTGCACAGTAAGCTCTCGAAGTGACAAGATCTCTTTCACCTGTCTTTTGAGAACTCGAATAGATTTGTGCTGTGCATAGCTTTCAATGAGTGCAGTTCGTTCGGCTTCGTCAAACCCAGGAATGAATCTTGGGTCCAACCCATCATCGAGCGCAAGGTCTGTTCGGATAGTGTTCAGAATTTGAGGGATGTGCTCTGGGGCAGGTGTGGGCATGCGCATGATGTGACATCTGCGCTTGAGGGGCTCACTGATGGTTGTCAGCGTGTTTGCTGTCATCAGCCAGCCGACATAATAAAGGTTCACAGGGACCTGTAGATAGGGCTCATGCCAGTTCATGGCTTCTTCCTTCTCAAGTAAACCAAGGAGCTTGTGCTGAACGTTCGCAAACTTGCTCTTTTGGGCTTTGTCGATCTCATCAAGGATGAACACTGGGTTCCCGATTTCCTTATCGTGGATGACTGTTGACATGATACTTGGCATGGCAGTGTTGAAGCCCTTTGAGACGCCAAAAATTTGGTCGTCCTGCATGCCTGCAACAGAAATCTTGCGATGATAGATGTCGAGTTCTTCAAGAAGCCGTGACAGTAGTCTTGTCTTACCGAGACCTGGTTCGCCAACAAGGATGGTGGGCTCGAATACGATGCCTTCTTTCCCAGCACTCATGCGGCGGAAGGTGGGCTTTAACAGGTTGTCGATAATGTGCGCTGCGTAAGGAAACTCTTTGACGAGCGCTTGTCTTACTTCAACGAGCCCATCATTATGAAAAAGCGGAATGCCCACGCCCTGAAGGCGGGCAAATTTATCGTGAGCGGCTTTGCTTTCCTTGTTGAAGCTGTCTGGTAGCTTCTCAAGAAAGATCACTTTATTGAAGGGTTTATTTGGATTGAGAACTTCATCCTCAGAACTCCCCAAGAATTCTTGCAGGAGTTCGTCAATCGATTGTGTTGGCTTCTGAGAGTGCTTTTTGGGCATAGCTGTTCATATCCTTCGAGAGGTTTACAGAGATGTTGAGGGTCATCTCGAAGGATATGAGCAGTGCATAAACCATAATTGGGCCTTACCATAAGAGTGTAGGGTTTTGAAGCCTGCTTGTGCAGGCTTTGTCACAAAACCTTACGAACCACCTCTACTGCGTTCAGCTTGCCCTGCTCGGTCGCTTTTGCATATTTCATTGTTGTAGTGATGCTGGAATGAAGCATCATCTTGCCAACCACTGTGATAGGAACGCCCTGATCTGTCAGGTGTGTTCCAAATGTATGACGTAAGCAATACATTTCAAAATTACCGTAACCCTCCACATCGAAATGATGTGCATTTTTCTTAAAAAGTTGCTGCGCTCTTGTTTCAGAAATCGGCATCATATTAAACCTTTTTCGTTTATCATGTGAACAAAAAATGTAGGGGTTTTCTGGGTTCACGTTCTTTGCCTGATGCATAATTTCAATCACTTCTTCAGAAACAGGAATAACAACCGCTTGTTCTTCGCTTTTTTCGTCAGTTTTATGCTTTCTAAAAACAAGGCAATTTCTTTTAAAATCCACAAAGTTGTTTTCCCCATCATCTTCCCTTTCAACGGTTCGCAACATTGTGGGGCGCTGACCGGTCATCAGCAAGCAAACGAAATATCTGGCAATATTCACTTGGTAGGGTTGAACGTTGCCGTAATTCAAATAGAATTCCTTAAACTGCTTGATACCTCTTTGTGAAAGAAAGACTTTTCTTACTTTGGCAGTGTAAGCGGTCACTTGCTCAACAGGATTTTTCTGAATTCTTTCCTCATAGATCTCGTTTCGCATAGTACTAAAAAGCATTGCCCGAAAATTATTGAACTCAGACCTCGTATTTTCCATCTCTCGTTTGATGCGTACAATTTTTTCGACCGTTAATTCTTTAGTTCTGATGTTGTCACCATATCTATCTGCAATATGCTTCCACAGACGGTATAAATTTCGTTCATAACGTGGATCCAGCTTGGGCTTGCGATCAATAGCACTCAGCCAGGCAGACTTGAGAAATGCTGGGTTGTCTGTGTCTGCTACCCCGTAGTCTTCATCCAGCGCACGTGTGATGCTGGCTTTGACCTGTTCTTGTTCCTCTTGCTTCCAGAGATGAGCAACATCAATGCCCTTCTTCCCCTCGTAATACAGTTCAGCAGCTTTTGCTCGTGCTTCATCACAAGTGAGGTAACGAGGGTCTTCTAGGGTAACGACTTTCTGAAGGGCTGATTTGCCCTTCCCGATACGATACTTCACCCGCCAGCTGGTCTTACCCTTCGGACTGACCTGAAGGAACAAGCCTGGCTGCATTGTATCCCAGATGTTGTAAGTTTTGTCCTGTGCCTTCACTGTGGTAACAAGGTGGTCGGACAGTTTTCGCTTGTTTTCAGGCATGTTAGTGGGTTCCAGGTGTGTTTTGGTAGATATTACCAATTTGTTACCAGAAATCAGAGGTCTTTGTTAACCCCTGTTTAACTTTTCGGACGAGGTTTCGGGTAGATATGTCAAGAAGTAGCTGAAAATAAATAAAAAATGGCGTCCGAGAAGGTCGTGTCAAACCTTTCTGGCGCTTACTGACTTAACATTAGTGTCTATTTCGAAGACACCGACATGGCGGGCATCGTCTATTATGCCAATTACCTTCGCTATATCGAACGCGCGCGCTCCGAGATCGTGGAGGAGTTCGGGCTTGACCAGAACGCGATGCGCGCGCGCGGCATCGTCTTTGCCGTGACGCGGGTCGAGGCGGATTACATCGCGCCCGCGCGGCTGGGCGACCGCTTGACGGTCGAGACGACCCATGGCGCCGAAGGCCCCGTGCGCTGGGTCTGGGACCAGCGCGTGCTGCGGGGCGATACGGTGATCTTCCGCGCGCGCGTGAGCGCCGTCACCATGACGGCCGAAGGCAGACCCCTGCGCCTTCCGGCAGAGATTCGCGCATCGCGGCCCTGAAGACGCAGTCTGTCACGGCGGTTTCATTGGCATTCCCCTTGGTGATCGGATAATCTGTCTCCAAATAAGGCCGAAACAGGGCCGAGAGGCAGAGCAGGCATATGGAAACCGAACTTCTGGCGCAGGCCCATGGGGCCGATTACACGTTGTGGGGGCTTTACGCGCGCGCCACGCTGACGGTGAAGCTTGTCATGATCATGCTGGTCCTGTCGTCCTTCTGGGGCTGGGCCATCATCATCCAGAAACTCCTCGTATTCCGCGCCGCGCGCGCCGAAGCAGCCCGTTTCGACAGCCGCTTCTGGTCGGGCGAACCGCTCGACGTTCTGTTCGATGAGATCGGTGCCGACCCGTCGGGCCGGGCCGAGCGTGTCTTCGTCGCGGGCATGACCGAATGGCGGCGGTCGCACCGCGATGACGGCGGTCTGATCGCGGGCGCGCAGGCGCGGATCGACCGCAGCATGGACGTGGCCATCGCGAAAGAGGCCGAGGGACTGCAAAGCAGACTTGCGATCCTTGCCACCATCGGGTCGGTGACGCCCTTCGTCGGGCTGTTCGGCACGGTCTGGGGCATCATGAACGCCTTCATCGAAATCGCCGAGCAGCAGAACACCAGTCTTGCCGTCGTCGCCCCCGGCATCGCCGAGGCCCTTCTGGCGACCGGTCTGGGGCTTCTGGCGGCGATCCCGGCGGTGATCTTCTACAATTCGCTCTCTGCCGACTCCGACCGCCTGATCGGCGGATACGAGGCTTTCGCCGACGAATTCTCCACCATCCTGTCGCGTCAGTTGGACAGCTGAGATGGGCGCGGGCGTTGTCAGTTCGGACCGGGGCGGCAGCCGCAGGCGGCGGCGGTCGCGCACCCGGCCCATGTCCGAAATCAACGTGACGCCCTTCGTCGACGTCATGATGGTGCTTCTCATCATCTTCATGGTGGCAGCCCCCCTGCTGACCGTGGGCGTGCCGGTGGAACTGCCGAAAACCGCCGCCAATGCCCTGCCCACGGATGAAGAGGAACCGCTGACCGTCACCATCACCGCCGAAGGGGTGGTCCAGATCCAGACAACGGATGTCGCGCGCGAGGATCTCGTGGCGCGGCTGCGCGGCATCGCCGCCGAACGCGAGAGCGACCGCGTCTTCCTGCGCGCCGACGGGGCGGTGCCCTACGAGCTGGTGATGCAGGTCATGGGCGCGCTCAACGCGGGCGGCTTTTCCAACATCGGTCTGGTCACGGATGCGGGCGGTCCGCGGCTGGACGGATCGGACGGGTGAGGCGCGGTGCACACCGGGACCTATATCTCGGGGGCGGGCCATCTTCTTCTGATCGGCTGGACCCTTTTCGGGGTGCATCCGAACCCTGACCCCCTGCCGTTCGAGGTGCAGAGCGTCTCGATCGTGACAGGGGCTGAGTTCGAGGCGATCATGGCCGCCGAACGGCCGCCTTTCACGGTGGCGGAACCCACGGCGCTGATCCTACCCGTGACGCCCGCGGAAACCCCGCCCGAGGCACCCGCCACTGATGTGGCCCCCACCCCTGTCACGCCGCCTCAGGCCGAGGCGCCGCCGCCCGACCCGGTGCCGCAGTCCACGCCCGAACCGCCCCCCGCGGCGGAAATCGTCGATGCCGTGCCGCAACCCCTGCCACCGGCCGAGTCGCAGGCGGCGCTTGTGCCACCCTCAACCCGGCCGCAGCCGCGCCCGTCCGACCGCGTCGCCCCCGAGGCCGTTTCCCCGCCGCCGCCTGACGCGGCACCCGATCCGGTGGAGCGCGAGGCCGTGAGCGAGGACCCCTCAGCCGAAGACGCGACGCCTGTGCCCCCGCAGGAGGCGACCGCCCCCGAGGAGGCTGCGACCGAGATCGTGACCGAGGCCGAAACGCCCGCAGGCGCGCCGCAGCAGTCGATCCGCCCGCTGGCCCGGCCGCAGCGTCAGGCCGCGGTCGAACCGCCCCCCGAGACACCCGCCCCGTCGGCGACACGGGACGCGGTCAACGCGGCACTGGCCGAGGCGCTGACCGAAACCGCGCCCACAGCCGCGCCCAGCGGCCCGCCGCTGTCGGCGGGCGAAAAGGAAGGGCTGCGCGTCGCCGTTTCGTCCTGCTGGAATGTCGGGTCGCTGTCGACCGAGGCGCTGGGCACCACCGTCGTCGTTGGTGTCACCATGACCGAGGACGCGCGCCCCGTGCAGGGCGCGATCCGCATGCTGTCCTTCGAGGGCGGTTCGGAAGCGGCCGCGCGGCAGGCTTTCGAGGCTGCGCGCCGCGCCATCATCCGCTGTGGCACCAACGGTTTCGGCCTGCCGGTCGAGAAGTTCGACCACTGGCGGGAAATTGAAATGACATTCAATCCCGAAAGGATGAGGATCAAGTGACCATGACCCGACTGATCCGGACCCTTCTTGCACTCCTCCTCGCGCTGCCGCTGGCCCTGCCGGGCTTTGCGCAGGCCCAGACCGGTCCCTTGCGGATCGAGATCACCGAGGGCGTGATCGAACCGCTGCCCTTCGCGGTGCCCGACTTCATCGCCGAAAACGCCGCCGCAGGACAATTCGGCGCGCAGATATCGCGGGTGATCTCGGACAATCTCACGGGAACGGGTCTGTTCCGGGAAATCCCCGCCACGGCCTTCATCAGTCGGGTCGCCGATTTCGGCGCGCCGGTGCAATATGCCGACTGGAAGGCGATCAATGCGCAGGCGCTGATCACCGGCGCGGTGTCGGTTCAGGGCAACCAGCTTGTGGTGAAGTTCCGACTTTACGACGTCTTCTCGGGTGCCGAGATGGGCAGCGGCCTTCAATTCGCGGGGCCGACCGATGGCTGGCGGCGCATTGCCCACAAGGTGTCCGACGCCGTCTACAGCCGCATCACCGGCGAAGGCGGCTATTTCGACAGCCGCGTCGTCTTCGTTGCGGAAAGCGGGCCGAAGGACAACCGGCGCAAGCGTCTTGCGATCATGGATTACGACGGCGCCAACGTGCAGTATCTGACCGACGGGGGTGCGATCGTGCTTGCCCCGCGCTTTTCGCCCACGGGCGACCGCGTGCTTTATACCAGCTACGAGACGGGGCAGCCCCGCATCTACGTGCTCGACGTGGGCCAGGTGCAGCGGCGTGTCCTGCAAAGCCAGCCCGGCACGATGAGCTTCGCGCCCCGCTTCGGCCCCGACGGGCGCACCGTCGTCTATTCGCTGGAACAGGGCGGCAATACCGACATCTGGTCGCTCGACCTCGGAGCGGGGGCGACGCGGCGGCTGACCGACGCGCCCTCGATCGAAACCGCGCCCAGCTTTTCCCCCGACGGCCGGCAGATCGTCTTCGAGAGCGACCGCTCCGGCACGCAGCAGCTCTACATCATGCCCGCCTCGGGTGGCGAGGCGCGGCGGATCAGCTTCGGGCAGGGCCGCTACGGCACGCCGGTCTGGTCACCCCGCGGTGACCTGATCGCCTTCACCAAGCAGCATGCGGGCCGGTTCCACATCGGCGTGATGCGCATCGACGGCAGCGAGGAGCGGTTGCTGACGGCATCCTTCCTCGACGAAAGCCCGACCTGGGCGCCGAATGGGCGTGTGATCATGTTCTCGCGCGAGACGCGCGGCGCGGACGGGACCACGTCGCTGTTCTCGGTCGATATCACGGGGCGGAACCTGAGGCCGGTGCGCACACCCGAAGGCGCGTCCGACCCCGCGTGGTCGCCGCTGCAGCAGTGACCACTGGCAAGGCGCGTTCACAAGGCGCGGCCCTTGTGGTAAAAGATCGAAAAACAACACCAAGAAAATGAGGCAAGAGGCATGATGACTTTCCCGAAACTCGCAGTGCTGGGGCTGCTCTTGGTCCTTGGCGCCTGCAGCCGCAGTGCGCTGGACGATCAGGGCACCAACGACGTGACGCTGGGTGGTGCGACGGGCGCGCTCGGATCGCCGTCAGATCCGACGAGCGTGGCGCATTTCCAGCAGGTCGTGGGTGACCGCATCTTCTTCCAGGTCGATCAGTCGACGCTCACGCAAGATGCGCAGGCGACGCTGTCGGCGCAGGCCAACTGGTTGATGGCAAACGCAGATTACAACGCGGTCATCGAAGGTCATGCCGACGAACAGGGCACGCGGGAATACAACGTCGCGCTTGGCGCGCGGCGGGCCAATGCGGTGCGTGAATTCCTGATCTCGCGCGGGGTGCCGGGCAGCCGGATCGAAACCGTCAGCTACGGCAAGGAACGCCCGGTCGCGGTCTGCAGCGATGAAAGCTGCTATTCGCAGAACCGCCGCGGCGTGACCGTGTTGCGGGTGGGTCTGACGGGGTGATCCAAGCGATGCGGTCGGTTGTCGTCGTTCTTGGTCTGGTTCTTGCGCTCTCGCCCCTGCGGGCGGCGGCGCAGGACCAGCAGACATTGGCGGATATCCGCCAAGAGCTGACCGTGCTTTTCGTCGAGATCCAAAGGCTCAAGCGCGAATTGTCGACCACGGGCAGTCCCTCGGCCGCCGTGGGCGGGGGCAGCGTTCTGGATCGCGTGAACGCGATCGAGGCGCAGCTGACCCGCCTGACCGCCCGGACAGAGCAGCTTGAGAACCGCGTCGACCGCGTCGTGCGCGATGGCACGAACCGGATCGGAGACCTCGAATTCCGTCTGGTCGAACTGGAAGGCGGCGATGTCGGCGCATTGGGCGAAACGACGACGCTGGGCGGAGGCGATCTGCCGCAGGTTGCGGCCGTCGTGCCGCCGGGTGACGGAGCGACCACGCCGGGCAGTGCCGCAGGCGAACTGGCCGTGGGCGAGGCGCAGGATTTCAAGGCCGCCAACGACGCCTTCGCCTCAGGCGATTACGAGACCGCAGTCACCCTTCTGCAGGATTTCAACCGCAACTATCCCGGCAGCCCCGTCGCGGCCGAGGCCAGCCTCAAGCGCGGGCTGGCGCTGAACCAGCTGGGCGACACGCGCGAGGCGGCGCGCGCCTTTCTCGAAGGCTATTCGGTCGATCCGACCGGGCCGCTTGCGCCGCAGTCAGTGCTGGCGCTGGGCTCGGCGCTCGGCCAGCTCGGCAGCACGCGCGAGGCCTGCCTGACGCTGGGCGAAATCGCCGTGCGCTATGCCGGCACGCCCGAGGTCGCGCTGGCGCAGGCCGAAATGGCGCGGCTGGGATGTAGTTGACCCCGGGCGATGCGGATATCCTCGACGCTGTCCGCGCCGCCTTTTCCGGCCAACTTCCATCCCGGATCGGTGTCGCCGTATCGGGTGGAAGCGACTCTCTCGCGCTGCTGCATGCGCTGGCGACGCTGGCGCGGGGAACGCAGACCACGCTCCATGCCGCCACTGTTGATCACGGCCTGCGCCCCGAAGCGGCAGAAGAAGCTGCCCATGTCGCCCGCGTCGCGGCGGACCTTGGCGTGTCGCATGACAGGCTGGACTGGCGGGGCTGGATCGGGCAGGGGAACCTGCAGGACGCCGCCCGCCGCGCCCGGCAGGACCTGCTGACGCGCTGGGCGGCCGCGACAGGCATTTCCGTTCTGGCCTTTGGTCATACTGCCGACGATCAGGCGGAAACCGTGCTCATGCGGCTGGGCCGTGCGGCCGGGGCGAACGGCCTGTCGGGCATTCCGCGCCGCCGCCTGCATGACGGGATCGTCTTCCTGCGCCCCTGCCTTGGACTGCGCCGCGCCGACCTGCGTGCCTATCTCGACCGGCAGGGCATCGCCTGGGTCGACGACCCGTCGAACGAGGATCCGCGGTTCGACCGGGTGCGTGTGCGCCAGGCGATGCCGGTGCTTGAAACGCTTGGCATCGGGGTCGATGCGCTGGCCGATGTCGCTGCCAACATGGCCGACGTGCGCGAGGCGCTGGACTGGTACACCTTCCTCGCCGCGCGCGACACGGTGCAGGTCGACGGCGGCGACGTGCTGATCGACCGGCGGTCCTTCCGCATCTTGCCACAGGAGATTGCACGCCGCCTGTTGGGCTATGCGCTGGTCTGGATCGGCGGCGGCGCCCATCCGCCGCGCCGCGCCGCGCTGGCCGGGGCGCTGGAGGCGGTGCGGCGCGGGCGGGCCATGACGCTGCAGGGCTGCATGATCTTGCACCGGCAGGGGCTCATCTGGATCGGCCGCGAGGCGGCCGCCGTCGCCAACCTGTCCGCGACCCCGCCCGATCCCTGGGATGGCAGGTGGAGAGCCGCGGGCGCGCCGCCCCTGGCTGCGTCATCCGGCCGCTGGGCGAAGCGGGCCTGCGGCAGGCCCCGCACTGGCGCGACACGGGCCGCCCGCGGGCGGCCCTTCTGGCCGCGCCGGGCCTGTGGTCGGGCGGCGATCTTCTGTCTGCGCCGCTTGCGGGGCTTGATAGCGGATACGGGCCAGAGCTTGCCGACGGGCCCGAGGGTTTCTTCGCTTCGATTTTATCGCATTGAACCCCGCCGGAAGGTGTCTATCTTTACAGACAACGCGCGGCCCCCCTCCGCCGCGCCTTCAAAGGAGATCCTTCCTTGGGAAATGCACGCAATATCGCCTTCTGGGTCGTTCTGTTCCTGTTGATCCTGGCGCTGTTCAACCTCTTCAGTGGTCCGGGTACCACGATGCAAAGCCGTGAGATCAGCTATTCCGATTTCGTGGACTCTGTCCGTGACGGAGACGTGGCGCAGGTCACGCTCGATGGCGAACAGGTCCGGTTCCGCGGCGCGGACGGTCAGGAATACATCACGATCAAGCCGGCGGATGCCGAGATCACGCGCCTGCTGATCGAAAACAACATCCCCGTGCGCGCCGAACAGCAGCAGCAATCGGGCTTCCAGGCCTTCCTGCTGTCGCTTCTGCCGTTCCTGTTGCTGATCGGCGTCTGGGTCTATTTCATGAACCGGATGCAGGGTGGGCGTGGCGGCGGTGCCATGGGCTTTGGCAAGTCGAAGGCCAAGATGCTGACCGAAAAGCACGGCCGCGTCACCTTCGACGACGTCGCCGGCATCGACGAGGCCAAGGAGGAACTGGAAGAGATCGTGGAATTCCTGCGCAACCCGCAGAAATTCTCGCGCCTGGGCGGCAAGATCCCCAAAGGCGCTCTGCTGGTGGGCCCTCCGGGCACGGGTAAAACCCTGCTGGCCCGCGCCATCGCGGGCGAGGCGGGCGTGCCCTTCTTCACCATTTCGGGGTCTGACTTCGTGGAAATGTTCGTGGGCGTCGGCGCCAGCCGCGTGCGCGACATGTTCGAACAGGCCAAGAAGAACGCGCCCTGCATCGTCTTCATCGACGAAATCGACGCCGTGGGCCGGCACCGGGGTGCGGGCTATGGCGGCGGCAACGACGAACGCGAACAGACGCTGAACCAGCTTCTTGTGGAAATGGACGGGTTCGAGGCGAACGAGGGCGTGATCATCATCGCGGCCACGAACCGCAAGGATGTGCTGGACCCCGCGCTGCTGCGCCCCGGCCGCTTCGACCGGCAGGTGACGGTGGGCAACCCCGACATCAAGGGCCGCGAGAAGATTCTGGGCGTGCACGCCCGCAAGGTGCCGCTGGGCCCCGATGTAGACCTGCGCATCATCGCGCGCGGCACGCCGGGCTTTTCGGGGGCGGATCTCGCCAACCTCGTGAACGAAGCGGCGCTGATGGCCGCGCGGGTCGGTCGGCGCTTCGTCACTATGGACGATTTTGAGAACGCCAAGGACAAGGTCATGATGGGCGCCGAACGCCGCAGCATGGTCCTGACCGCGGAACAGAAGGAAAAGACCGCCTATCACGAAGCCGGTCATGCGGTCGTGGGTCTTGCGCTGCCGGAATGCGACCCGGTCTACAAGGCCACGATCATCCCGCGCGGCGGCGCGCTGGGCATGGTCGTGTCGCTGCCCGAGATCGACCGCCTGAACTGGCACCGGGCCGAATGCGAACAGAAGCTGACCATGACCATGGCGGGCAAGGCGGCCGAGGTTCTCAAGTACGGCGAGGACAACGTGTCGAACGGCCCCGCGGGCGACATCCAGCAGGCATCCGCACTGGCGCGCGCCATGGTGCTGCGCTGGGGCATGTCGGACAAGGTCGGCAACATCGACTATGCCGAGGCCCATGAAGGCTATAACGGCCAGACCCCGGGCTTTTCGGTGTCGGCCCACACCAAGGAACTGATCGAGGAAGAGGTTAAGCGCTTCATCGAGACGGCCTATTCCCGCGCCAAGGAACTCCTCGTGGAGCGTCGCGACGAATGGGATCGTCTGGCCCAGGGCTTGCTGGAATACGAAACCCTGACCGGCGAAGAGATCAAGCGCGTCATCAAGGGCGAACCGCCCCATTCGAGCGACGGCAGCGACACCGGGTCCGACGCGGGCAGCGCGCCCAGCGTCACCGCGATCCCGAAGACGCGCAAGGCGCCCAAGACCCCTTCGGCGGGCGGGATGGAACCCGAACCCACGGTCTGACGGCCGGGGCTTCGTGCAACGGGCGGCCGCAGGGCCGCCCGTTTGCTTTGGGGCCGTTGACAAACCCGGCCCTGCCCGGTGACCTGCGCGGGACAGGGCAGCGCAGGGAGCATGCAACATGCCGACCATGAAGGACAGTGGCGCGGTGGGCGAAGTCGTCTGGTTGGGCCATGTGCCTGCGGGCAAGTCCCTGCGCGCCGGGGCCGTGGAGCGGCTTGGACTGGGCTTCGCCGGGGTCGCGGGCGGACGCCACGAGGGCGAGAGCCGCCCCTCCTGTTCGCGTGTCACGAACCTTTACCCCCGCAAGACGACGATCCGGAACGTGCGCCAGTTGTCGGTCCTGTCGGCCGAGGAACTGGAGCAGATCGCGGCCAAGATCGGGCTCGGCCGGCTGGACCCGGGGCTTCTTGGCGCGTCGGTCGTGCTGCGCGGCATTCCCGATTTCACCCATGTGCCGCCGTCCTCGCGGCTGCAGGGGCCGTCGGGCGTGACACTGACCATCGACATGGAAAACCGCCCCTGCCACCTGCCGGGCCGCGAGATCGAGGCCGATGAGCCCGGACATGGCACGGCCTTCAAGACGGCCGCGCAGGGGCGGCGCGGCGTCACGGCCTGGGTCGAACGGCCGGGCCTTCTGGCGCTGGGCGACCGGATGCGGCTTTTCGTGCCCGACCAGCGTGCCTGGGCCGGGGCCTGAGCGCGCCGGCCGTTTCCGATCCGAAACCGCCCTGTCCAAGGGCGACGCAACACGTCGCGAATATGTCGGATTCCAATGCTTCGCCCGGCGCGGGCGGCGCTATGCCAAGGCCGGGACCGGCGCGATCCCCGCGCCGTCGACAGGGACACAAGAACCGGAACCGCCATGGCCTTCAAATCCGACATCGAAATCGCTCGCGAAGCAAAGAAGAAGCCGATCATGGAGATCGGCGCGGCCCTCGGCATCCCGGCCGAAGACCTGCTTCCCTATGGTCATGACAAGGCGAAGGTCAGCCAGTCCTTCATCAACGGTGTCGCAGATCGGCCGAACGGCAAGCTGATCCTTGTCACCGCGATCAACCCCACGCCCGCGGGTGAAGGCAAGACGACGACGACCGTGGGCCTTGGCGACGGTCTGAACCGGATCGGCAAGCGCGCGATGGTCTGCATCCGCGAAGCGTCCCTCGGGCCGAACTTCGGCATGAAGGGCGGCGCGGCGGGCGGCGGCTATGCGCAGGTCGTGCCGATGGAGGAGATGAACCTTCACTTCACCGGCGATTTCCACGCCATCACCAGCGCGCACAGCCTGTTGTCGGCGATGATCGACAATCACATCTACTGGGGCAACGAGCTTGACATCGACATCCGCCGCGTCGTCTGGCGCCGCGTCGTCGACATGAACGACCGTTCCCTGCGCCAGATCACGTCAAGCCTCGGCGGTGTCTCGAACGGCTTCCCGCGCGAGGACGGCTTCGACATCACCGTGGCGTCCGAAGTCATGGCGATCCTGTGTCTGTCGAAGGACCTGACCGACCTGCAGAAGCGGCTGGGCGACATGATCGTGGCCTATCGCCGCGACAAGTCCCCCGTCTTCTGCCGCGACATCAAGGCCGACGGCGCGATGACCGTCCTTCTGAAGGACGCGATGCAGCCGAACCTCGTGCAGACGCTGGAAAACAACCCGGCCTTCGTGCATGGCGGCCCCTTCGCCAACATCGCCCATGGCTGCAACAGCGTGATCGCGACGACGACGGCGCTGAAACTCGCCGATTACGTGGTGACCGAAGCGGGCTTCGGTGCGGACCTCGGCGCCGAGAAGTTCATGAACATCAAGTGCCGCAAGGCTGGGCTCGCCCCGTCGGTGGTGGTCTGCGTCGCCACCGTGCGCGCGATGAAGATGAACGGCGGGATCGCCAAGGCGGACTTGGGCGCCGAGAACGTGGACGCGGTCAAGAAGGGCTGCGCGAACCTCGGCCGGCACATCAAGAACCTCAAGAGCTTCGGCGTGCCCGTGGTCGTGGCGATCAACCATTTCGTGACAGACACTGACGCCGAGATCGCGGCGGTGAAGGACTACGTCAAGGCGCAGGGTGCCGAGGCTGTCCTGTCCAAGCACTGGGCGCTGGGGTCGGAAGGATCGGCCGAACTCGCGCGCAAAGTGGCGGAGCTGGCCGATGCCGACAGCGCGAATTTCGCGCCGCTCTACCCCGACGAGATGAGCCTGTTCGAGAAGATCGAGACCATCGCCAAGCGCATCTACCGCGCCGACGAGGTGCTGGCCGACAAGAAGATCCGCGACCAGCTGAAGGTCTGGGAAGAGCAGGGCTATGGCCATCTGCCCATCTGCATGGCGAAGACGCAGTATTCCTTCACCACAGACCCGAACCGGCGCGGCGCGCCCACCGGGCACAGCGTGCCCGTGCGCGAAGTGCGGCTGTCGGCGGGGGCCGGGTTCGTCGTGGTGGTCTGCGGCGAGATCATGACCATGCCGGGCCTGCCGCGCGTGCCCGCGGCCGAGACGATCCGCCTGAACGCGGCGGGCCAGATCGAAGGCCTGTTCTGAGAACGAAGCGGCGGGCGGGCGGGGCATCGAGCCCCGCCCGCCCGCGTCGCCGCTTTGCGGCTCCTGCCTCCGGCGGGGATATTTCTGGCGAGAGGAAGACGGCATGTCAGCCCAGGTGATCGACGGCAAGGCCTTCGCGGCCGGGATCAGGGACAAGGTCGCGGCCCATGTGGCGCGGCTGACGGCGGATCACGGGATCACGCCGGGTCTGGCCGTGGTGCTTGTGGGCGAAGACCCGGCAAGCCAGGTCTATGTCCGGTCCAAGGGCAAGCAGACCGTAGAGGTCGGCATGAACTCCTACGAGCACAAGCTTGATGCCGCGACGTCCGAGGCCGACCTGCTGGCGCTGATCGCGCGGCTGAATGCCGATCCGGCGGTGCATGGCATCTTGGTCCAGCTGCCGCTGCCCAAGCATCTCGATGCGGATCTGGTCATCAACGCCATCGACCCGGCCAAGGATGTGGACGGGTTCCATATCTCGAATGTCGGGCTTCTGGGAACCGGTCAGAAGGCCATGGTGCCCTGCACGCCGCTGGGGTCACTGATGATGCTGCGCGATCACCTGGGCAGCCTGTCGGGGCTCGACGCGGTCGTGATCGGCCGGTCGAACATCGTGGGCAAGCCCATGGCGCAGCTTCTGCTGGGCGACAGCTGCACGGTGACCATCGCCCATAGCCGGACGAAGGACCTGCCTGCCGTCGTGCGCCGGGCCGACATCGTCGTGGCCGCCGTGGGCCGGCCCGAGATGGTGACCGGCGACTGGATCAGGCCCGGTGCCACCGTGATCGACGTGGGCATCAACCGGATTGAACGCGACGGCAAGACTGTTCTGGTGGGCGATTGCCACTACGATAGCTGCGCGGCGGTCGCCGGTGCCATCACCCCCGTCCCGGGCGGCGTGGGTCCCATGACCATCGCCTGCCTGCTGGCCAATACCCTGACGGCCTGCTGCCGCGCCAATGGTCTGGCCGAGCCTGAGGGTCTGACAGCCTAGGGTCCGACTGCGCGCAGTCTTGCGCGGTGCGTGCCGGTCGGAGCCCGGTGCGCAAGCCGCTTCATGGCGGTGCCGGGACACCCGCGGCATTGAAAAAATCCCTTGTTCCTGATACATTTTGTGTCACTTTCTGGCAGAAAGCCGGGGCATCCAAGACCTCGGCACGCGGGAGGTATGGCCGGAAGACCGGGAACGAAAGACGGGACAGATGGCAGTCAAAAGCACCATGATTGCGGCCTGGCGGGCGGGTCGGAAGCCGGTCAATCTTGCGTTGTGGGGTATTCTTGCTCTGGCACTGACGATCGGCGGACCCTTCGGGACCTATGAGACGGTCGATATCGGCACGCGGTTCGTCTACTGGATACTGGTCGTGCCGGTCTCGGCGCTGATCGGGTTCCAGGTCAGTTACCTTGTGGAAATGATCTGGCCGTCGCTGCCGCTTGTCATTTCGGACCTGGTGTCATCCATGGGCATCACGATCATCTTCGCGCCGATTGCGTGGCTGCTGACACAGGCGATGCTGGTTGTGCCTGGGGTGGAAGTGCCCTCGCTTTCGGAGATGGCTTTCTATGTCTTTGCCGTCGCCATGGCGGTCATGACGGGGCGGCGTCTGATCCCCGGGATCGAGAAACGCAACTACCTGCCCCGCACGCATGACAGCAAGCGCCCGCGGCTGTTGAAGCGTGTGCCCCGGCTGATCGATGCGCAGGTGATCCGCATCACCTCGCAGGGGCATTTTGTCGAGATCGTCAGCGACGCGGGAACCGAACGCATCCGCATGCGCCTGTCGGACGCCGTGGACGAGATGGACAGCGTGCCGGGGCTTCTGGTTCACCGCAGCCACTGGGTGGCGCAGGAGGCGATCGTCGCGTCGGAGACGGTGGCCGGCAAGGCACAGCTGCGCCTGCGTAACGGCGATACCGTTCCGGTCAGCCGCACCTATCGCGGCATGCTGGAAGAGGCGGGAGTCGCCTAGATCGCACCGCGCGGCATCGGCACTGCATGGGGCTGAGGCCCGGTCAGGATCGCGATGGCCTCTGATCGCATCAGGCGCGACAGCTCGGGCGCGGTCGACCGCAGACCCCCGGTATAGGACCCGTAGGCGGGCAGGATCACCCGGTCGCTGTCGGCAAGAAACGCGGGGCGCGAGATCAGGCGCGCCCGTGTCAGGATGTCGGCCTTGGGGTGGTAATGGCCCGATATCTCGCCGCTTGCCCCCGCACGGGCCACGTGGCGGAAGGTGAGCGGCGCGAGCGGCAGTTCGGCCAGATGCGTACCCCCCAGATCGACGGGACCGGGATCGTGGTTGCCTTCGATCCAGACCCAGCGGCGCCCGGCTTGCAGCCGCGCGATCCACAGGCGCTCCTCTTCCGGCAGCGACCCGGCGGCACCGAGGTCGTCGAAACTGTCCCCAAGACAGACGACGACCCGCGCCTGACTGCGGGCCACGTCTGCGGCAAGGCGGGTCATGGTGTCACGGGTATCATAGGGGGGCAGGATCGTGCCCTGCCGTCGGGCCACACGCTCGGACTTGCCGAGGTGCAGGTCGGACACGCACAAAAGCGATCTCTCGGGCCACCAGAGAGCACCGGTGCCCATCGCGATCAGCTCGGCTCCTGCGAGGGTGAACATGTGGCCGTTCATGCAATTCTCCTGACGCGGGTTGCTTGCGAAATCAAGGGCGTTCAGTAAGGCACGCGCCATCCGGGCCTGCGCGGCGGCGCGGGGTCAAGCCCGGCGGAGGCAAGCAGGCGGTCTGCCTCTTCCGCGAGAAGCCGTTCCTCGGCCAGCCCTTTGATCGGGACGCGCCCGGGTTCGAGAAACAGCGGCGCCGCCAGCGGCGTGATGCGCCCCGGCGTGACGTGGTCGATGCGGGTCCCGACGCGGGCGGCCATCTCTTCGATCCGGCCGAAATCGACAAGGCCGCGCATCGCCTCGTCGCGGGTGATCTGCAGCATCAGGTGGGTGGGATCGTATTTCACCAGCGTGTCGTGGAGGATGTCGGAGGAAAACGTCGCCTGCCGGCCCGATTTGCGTGCGCTGGGCGTGTTGCGTTCGATCAGCCCCGCGATGGTGGCGCTGGCGCGGAAGGTGCGTTTCATCACCGCGTTGCCGGCAAGCCAGGTGTCGACACCCGCCCGCAGCGCGGCAATGTCGAACAGCGGCGCGGGATCGGTCAGCCGGTCCAGCCCCCAGATCAGCGTGGCATAGTCGGTGGCGACAAAGCCCAGCGGGTTCAGTCCCATCTCTTCCAGCCGCTTGGTCAGCAGCAGGCCCAGCGTCTGCTGCGCGTTGCGGCCCGCGAAGCCGTAGACGACCATGTTCTCGCGCCCGTCATGGGGGAAGCTTTCGATCAGAAGCCGCCCCGCCTGCGGCAGGCGCGAGACCTTCCGCTGCAGGTGCAGCCAATCGCGGGTATGGGCGGGCAGGTCGGGCCAGTCGTCTTCGGCGAACATGTGCAGAATGCGGGCCGACAACTGGGTCGAGGTGGCGAATTTCGTGCCCATGAAGGTCGCGATCTTGGGCTTGCGGTCGGCGCGGCGGGTGACTTCGACCACCATCTCGCGCAGGCCTTCATAGCGCACGATCTCGCCCCCGATCAGGAAGGTGTCGCCGGGGCTGAGCGAGGCGGCGAAGCCTTCCTCGATCTCGCCCAAGGGCTTGCCGCCGCGCGACGCCTTCAGCCGCACCTTGAGCGTGTCAGTGTCCTGGATCGTGCCGATGTTCATGCGGATGCGCTGGGCGGCGCGCGGGTCGCGCAGCTGCCAGCGCCCGTCTGCGCGCTTCTGCAGGCGCTGCCAGCGGTCATAGGCGCGCAGCGCATAGCCCCCCGTCGCGCAGAAATCGAGGCAGGCGTCGAACGCGTCCCGCGTCAGGGCTGCATAGGCGCCGATCCCTGTCACCTCGGCATACAGGTCGTCCGCGTCGAAGGGGCCCGCGGCGGCGGCGATCAGGATGTGCTGGCAGAGCACGTCGCGCGGCCCGGGGCCCCGCGGGTCGCCGTCAAGCGCGCCCGCCCGCACGGCGTCGAGCGCGGCCACGCATTCCACCACCTCGAACCGGTTGGCGGGCACCAGAAGCGCCTTGGACGGCGCGTTGTAGCGGTGGTTCGCGCGGCCGATCCGCTGCACCAGCCGTTTGACGTTCTTTGGCGCGCCGATCTGGATGACAAGATCCACATCCCCCCAGTCGATCCCGAGATCAAGGCTCCCGGTGCAGACGATTGCGCGCAGGTCGCCGCGCACCATGGCCGCCTCGACCCGTTCGCGCTGCTGCCGGTCGAGGCTGCCGTGATGGATGGCGATGGGCAGGCTGTCTTCGTTGGCCAGCCACAGGTTGTGAAAGAACAGCTCGGCCTGCGCGCGGGTGTTGTGGAAGATCAGCGTGGTGCGGTGGGCCTTCACCTGTTCCAGCACGGCAGGGATGGCATAGGCGGCACCACCCCCGGCCCAGGGCGGGGCCTGATCGGTGGTCAGCATCGCGATGTCCGGGGCCGGGCCGGGATCGGCCAGAAGGATCTCGCAGGGGTCGGGATGGCGGGCAAGCAGGCGCGCGATGGCGGGCGGGTCTTCGACCGTCGCCGACAGGCCGACGCGCCTGAGGTCGGGGCAGATCCCCTGCAGTCGCGACAGCGCGAGGAAGAGCTGATCGCCCCGCTTGCTTTCCGCCAGCGCGTGGATTTCATCGACGA
Organism: Aestuariivita sp.; assembly: GCA_018401465.1. Classification (GTDB taxonomy): domain Bacteria; phylum Pseudomonadota; class Alphaproteobacteria; order Rhodobacterales; family Rhodobacteraceae; genus JAGYKE01. The sequence continues at coordinate 722,410 of JAGYKE010000005.1, read as the reverse complement.
TCACGCGGCGCAGACCCGCGAACATGCGCGGCGCGTCCTCGTAGCTGACCAGCAGGGCCAGGCTTTCGGGCGTCGTCAGCAGGATATGCGGCGGGTCGGCGCGCTGGCGCCTCTTGCGGCTGGCAGGCGTGTCGCCGGTGCGGTCCTCGATCCGGATGGGCAGGCCCATCTCGGTCACGGGCGTCGTCAGGTTGCGCTTGATGTCGGCCGCCAGCGCCTTGAGCGGCGAGATGTAGAGCGTATGCAACCCGTCGCGCGGGTGGTCCGCCAGATCGGCCAGCGTCGGCAAGAACCCCGCCAGCGTCTTTCCGCCGCCGGTGGGCGCGATCAGAAGCGTGCAGGGGGCGTCAGCCCGGTCGAGCATCTGCACCTGATGCGGGTGGACCTGCCAGCCCTTGGCGGTGAACCAGTCGGATATTGTCTGCGGAAGCTGCATGCCCCGGGACATAGCCGGGTTGCGGCGCAAGGCGAAGGGGCCACGCGCAACGGCACGTGGCCCCCGGGGCAGAACAGCAGGATCAGAACCCGATCAGGACATCGGCCAGCGCCATCCAGACCGGGATCGACAGGATCGCGACCGGCGTGCCGATGCCCGTCGATGTGCCGACATAGGCCGAGGGGTTCGCCTCGGGCAGGGCGGCGCGCAGGGTGGGCGGGCCGGAAATGTCCGAGCTCGACGCCGCCATCACCGACAGAAGCACCACCCCGCCCGCCGAGAAGCCGGTGAGTTCATGCGCGGCCAGACCCGCGGCGAAGCCCATCATCCCGTGCACGAAGGGCGCGGTGAGACCGTAGAGCACATAGGCATGCGCCACTTTGCGCAGTTCCGACAGCCGCGCCCAGGCCTCCATCCCCATGATCAGCATCAGGATCGACAGAAGGCCCCGGAAGAGCGGTTCATAGAAGCTTTGATAGACGCTGTCGGGCCGTGCCAGAAGGCCAAGGCCAAGGCCGAGGAGCAGCGCCGAGATCGCCGCCGACCGCACCGTGTCGCCCATGATGCCCCGGATCAGGCCGGGTTCCACCGGGCCGGGGCCGGTTCCGCCGCCCAGCGTCACCGTCGCCGCACCGCCCTGCGCCACGACGGCCCGCTTGCGTTCGGCCGCCAGCCGCGCCAGCACGATGGCGGTGACCAGCGCCGCGATGTCCATGAACGGATAAAGCGCGCCGATGAAGCCTTCATAGGCCACGCCCGCATCATCGAGCATCGCCATCCCTGCGGCCAGCGTCGAGGCCGACACCGCCCCGAACAGACCCGCCGTCGCCATCGCATCCATCCGCGACACGCCCCGCATCCGCGCCAGCGTCCGCCCGCCCAGCACCACGATGGCCACCCCGACAAGGGCTGCCCCCAGCGCGGGCACGGCGAGTTCGACAAGGTTCGCTTCGCGCACCGACATGCCCGCGCTGATGCCCACCTTCAGCAGCAGCAGAAGCACGATGAACTTGTAGACCGGTTCGGGCACTTCCAGCTTGCTGCCCATGGCCGACAGAACCATACCCCCGATCAGAAAGGCGAGCGTGGGCGTCTGCAGCTGGGCGATGATCGTGCCGGCGATATGGGCGGCAAGCTCCATGGTGTCTCTTCCTCTGGCAACGGGGCGTTCCGTTGCCAGATAGGGGAAGAGCAAGCGTCATAAAAATATATTCTGCATGATGTTTTGTGCGATTTTATGGAACGAAATCGGGCTCGCTGTCAGGCATCGGTTGACGGCCGACACCAGCGGGGAAAAGCGCCTCTGACACTGTCCGCACAGGGATGGATTTGCGGATTTTCGCTTACTGGCGCAGCTATTTTATCTTTCGTCATGCGAAAAACGGCTTGCGACCTGCGGTACCGATCATTTCACGATGATCTCGTCCTTCACGAACATGTTCGCCCAGGCGCGGTCGATGAGATGCGGCGTCATCTGGAAGGGAATGCCTTCGAATTCGCAGATCGAGATCATCTGGTCGATCAGGAAGACCGGCTGATAATTCGCGTAGACGTTGTTGATCGTGGGGTACTTCACCTTCAGCAGGTGAACCAACGACTTTTCGTCCAGCGGCATGCCCTTCTTGCGCGCGACCATCGCGAAGATCTTCAGGAAGTTCTCCTGACTGGGGCCGTCGATCTTGATCTTGAAGAAGATGCGGCGCAGCGCGGCCTGATCGAAGATCTCGTTCGGGTGGAAGTTGGTCGAGAAGATGACCAGCGTGTCGAAGGGCACTTCGAACTTCTCGCCCGATTGCAGGGCAAGGATGTCCTTGGCCTCTTCCAGCGGAACGATCCAGCGGTTGACCAGCGCCTGCGGCGGTTCCTGCTGACGGCCGAGGTCGTCGACGATGAAGATGCCGCCGGTCGATTTCAGCTGCAGCGGCGCCTGGTAGGTCTTGGCGTTCGGGTTGTAGACAAGGTCGAGCATCGACAGCGACAATTCACCCCCGGTGATCACCGTGGGCCGTTCGCACAGCACATAGCGGCTGTCGAACCGGTTTCCGGTGCGGCGCAGCGAATGGGGGTCGTCCTCCTGCACCATGGCCTTGGAATGGACGATCGGGTCATAGACGGTGATGACCTGTCCGGAATATTCGATCGCGAAAGGCACGAAGATCTTGTCGCCCAGCGCGTCGCGGATCCCGTTCGAGATCGAGGATTTCCCGTTGCCCGGTGGGCCATACATCAGGATCGACCGGCCCGCGCTGACGGCGGGGCCGAGATTGTCGAGCAGGTCGTCGGGCAGAATGAGATGGCCCATCGCGTTGATGAGCTGATCGCGCGTGACGCGGATGTTGCGGATGGACTGGCGTTCCACCTGTTCGCGGTAGACGTCGAGCGGCACGGGCATCGGCCCGTAGTATTCGGTGTCAACGGCGGAGCAAAATTGGGCCACGAGGCGGCGCAAAACTGGGCCACTTTGGATTTGAGCGGGAGGTGGGGGATGAGCGGTGGCCAGGCAGCCGCGCCCTCCATTTAGCTGGCGGGTGACTGGCCGCCTTGGACCGTCAGGTCCAAGTATGATGCCTTGGATCAGGTGTTGTCGCCGGGCTTGCGTGCGCGACTTTGAGCGAGGCGATAGCTTTCGCCGTTCATCTCGAGGATGTTGACATGGTGGGTCAATCGGTCGAGAAGCGCGCCGGTCAGCCGCTCGGTGCCGAAGGTTTCGGTCCATTCATCGAAGGGCAGATTGCTGGTGATCAGCGTGGCGCCGCGCTCGTAACGTTGTGAGATCATCTCAAAGAGCAGCTCGGCGCCGGTCTTGGACAGAGGCACGAAGCCCAGTTCGTCGATGATCAGCAGCTTCACGGCGGCCATCTGCTTCTGGACGCGAAGCAGTCGACGTTCGTCGCGAGCCTCCATCAACTCGTTGACCAGGGCCGCGGCGGTGGTGAAGCTGACGGACATGCCCTTCTGGCAGGCCGCCAACCCGAGGCCCAAGGCAATGTGGGTCTTGCCGGTTCCGCTGGGGCCGAGAGCGATCACGTTCTCGCGCCGTTCGATCCATTCGCAGCGCGCCAGTTCCAGCACCTGCATCTTGTTCAGCTTCGGGATGGCCCTGAAGTCGAAGCTATCGAGGCTTTTGACAGCCGGGAACTTTGCGGCCTTGATGCGTCGCTCGACCATCCGCCGCTCCCGATCGATCAGTTCCAGTTCCACGAGGCGCGACAGGAATTGCACATGGTCCAGCCCTTCGGCGGCACATTGGCGCGCAACCTTCTCGTGCTCCCGCAAGAATGTAGGCAGCTTCAGCGTCTTCAGGTGGTGGGCAAGTAGGATCTTCGGGGTCTCGGTCATTCTGCCGCCTCCGACATCAAGGCCATGTAGCTGGCCGCACGCGTCGTCTCGACATTCGCCCGCGGCAGGTAGGGGTAGACGTCGAGGTCGAGCCTCGGGGGACGCTTCTCGACCTGGCAAAGCACGAGATGCTTCACGGCGTCGAAGCCGACCGCGCCCAGCTTCAGGGCCTTCTTCACGGCGGCATGCAAGTCATCCATGCCAAAGCTCTCAAGCAGCCGCAGCACCTGCACATACTCGCGGCGCCCCATCTTGAGCATGCGCGCCTCCATCAGGCGGCGCAGGGTATGGAACTCTTCGGGCAGGTCCCATTCCGCAAAGGGTGCGGCTTGGTCCAACGCATTGATTTTGCGCTCGATCAGCGGGAGGTAGTGGACCGGGTCGAAGATCATGTCCTCGCGATCGTAACAGCGCGGGTGTCGGGCGATCACCTCCCCGCGACAGCCGATCACGACCTCATCAACATAACCGCGGATCCAGACCTCCTGATAGCCATAGGCGACCGGGACCGAGTAGTCGTTGGTGTCATAGCGCACGAGCGACTGGGAGCTGACCCTGCCGCCCGCTTGGTCGCAGGCGTCGAACGGGGCGGCAGGCAGGGGGCGCATCGCGGCCAGATCGCGCTGCATCCTCTCACCAATCGTCTCCTTGTGACCCCGAAGAATGCGCGTTAGGCGTGCGCAGCACTGCCCTTCAAGGTCGGCGTTGAAATCGTCCCAACTGGCAAAGTGGGGGATCGGCACCATGTGGTTGCGGCGGGCGTAGCCGACCATCCCCTCGACAGCGCCCTTGTCGTTCCCCTTCCCGGGCCGACCATAGCGATCCCGAAACAGGTAATGCGACTGCAAGCCGCTGAACAGCGCGGCGCGGATGCGCGTGCCATCTGGCTGGATCTTCGAGACCAGACAGCGATCATTGTCGTAAAGCACCGACTGCGGCATCCCGCCAAAGAAGGCAAAGGCACGGACATGCCCGTCTATCCAGGCCTCCGCCGTCGCTGCCGGATAGGCCCGCACGAAATAGGCATCGCTGTGCGGCAGATCCATGACGAAGAAATACGCCTTCTGCTCGACACCGCCGATGACGACAACCGCTTCGCCAAAATCTGCCTGCGCATGGCCTGGCGGATGGGCTAGCGGCACGAACATCTCCCGGGTCCGCCGCTCATGCTCACGCACGTAATCCTTGACGATCGTATAGCCGCCGGTGAAGCCATGCTCAGCCTGAAGCCGTTCCCATATCCGCTTGGCCGTATGACGCTGCTTGCGATGCACGGCCTTGTCGGCTTCAAGCCAGGCGTCAATCAACTCGGTGAACCCGTCCAGCTTCGGCCGCCTGATCGGCTTGTCCCGCCGATAGCCAGGCGGCACCGAGAAGGCCAACATCTTCTCAACCGTCCCGCGCGAAATGTTGAAATGCTTCGCTGCTGCACGCCTGCTCATGCCCTCGGCACATGCGAGGCGAACCTTCTTGTAAAGCTCCACGGTATAGATCTCCCCACCCTCCCTGCCGCCGCAAGAAGGGAAAAGTGGCAGGATTTTACTCCGCCCGCAGCGAGACGATCCCGCCGCTACCGTGGCCCAGTTTTGCACCGCCGTTCCCAGCCACGCGGTTCGGCGTGACCGACCGGACCGAACCCGTCCAGAACATCACCGGAGGCGTGCAGTACCTCGACTGGCTGATGACCCATTTCCGAGGCGATCCGATCCTCGTGCTGGCGGGCTACAACGCCGGCGAAGGCGCCGTGCGCGAGCATGCGGGCGTGCCGCCCTATGCCGAGACGCGCGACTACGTGCCCAAGGTGCTGGCCGCCTTCCAGGTCGCCAAGGGCCTGTGCCTCACGCCGCCCGAGCTTGTCTCGGACGGCTGCGTCTTCGCGGCGATGAAATAGGGAGCTGTCCCCGGGCAGGCGTCAGTTGACGATCATCGCCTCGGTCGCGGCGCGCAGTTCCGCCTCGGTCACGCCGTCGGCGGTCTCGATCAGCATCAGCCCGCCCTCGACCACGTCAAGCACGCCGAGATTGCTGATGATCCGGTCGACCACGCCGCGCCCGGTCAGAGGCAGCGTGCATTCCTTCAGCACCTTCGATTCGCCGTGCTTGTTGGTGTGATCCATCACGACGATCACGCGGCCCACGCCCGCGACAAGGTCCATCGCGCCGCCCATGCCCTTGACCAGCTTGCCCGGGATCATCCAGTTGGCAAGGTCTCCGTTCTCCGCCACTTCCATCGCGCCAAGGATCGCCATGGCGATCTTGCCGCCCCGGATCATGCCGAAGGAGGTCGCGCTGTCGAAGTACGCGGTGTGGGGAAGTTCGGTGATGGTCTGTTTCCCTGCGTTGATCAGGTCGGGATCGACCTTGTCCTCGGTCGGGAAGGGGCCCATGCCCAGCATCCCGTTTTCCGATTGCAGCGTCACCGTCATGCCTTCGGGGATGTAGTTCGACACCAGCGTCGGAATCCCGATGCCGAGGTTGACATACATCCCGTCCTTCAGTTCGCGCGCTGCGCGCGCGGCCATCTGGTTGCGGTCCCAAGCCATGCGTCGTGCCTCTCTTGCGTTTTCTATCTTTCGCCCGCGCCTGCGGGCACGTCGATGGTGATGACCGATCCGGCCGCGCCGCGGCCCAGCTGCAGCGTGCCTTCCAGCCCTTCGATCAGGCCGCTCATGATGCGCCCGCCCACGGTGCGCGTGTCGGGCCATTTCTGTTCGCGCGGGATTCCCACGCCGTCATCGGCCACGATAAGCCGCAGGCCCCCTTCCGACAGGCGCGACATGCGCACCTCGACCAGCCCGGAATCGAGCCGTTCGAACGCGTGCTGGAAGGCGTTGGTCAGCACCTCGGACAGGGCAAGCCCCACGCGCGTCGCTGTTTCGATCGACACCGCCAGGGGTTCGATCTGCAGCGTCAGGCGAATGCCGGGGCGCCCGTCGATATGGGCGATGGCGCATGCCACCCGGCTGAGAAAGCTGCCCAGTTCGATCTGGTCGCGGTTCGACCGGGAATCCGACAGCTTCATCTCCTCGTAGAGGATCTGCAGCGTTTCGATCCGGCGCGACAATGCCACGAAATCCTCGGGCGCGGTGGTTTCGCGCGATTGCTGGCGGATCATGCCGATGACCATGGAGAGGTCCGCGCGCACGCGGTTCTGCACCTCCATCAGCTGGCGGCTGATCTTGTCAGCCGACGCGTCCAGATCGCCGGTCCCGATTTCCTTCTGAATGCCGATGAAATACTGGCAGCGCCCGTTCTGATCCTTCACCGGTGCCATGATGAGACGGTTCAGGAAGGGTTCGCCATTTGCACGATAGTTGAGGATGTCGACGGTGATGTCCTCTTCGCGCGCGACCGCGGTGCGCAGGCGGGCGACATCCTCGGGGTCGGTGTCCTTGCCCTGCAGGAAGCGGCAGTTGCGCCCGATCGTGGCCGACCGGGCATAGCCCGTGACCCGCTGGAACGCCTCGTTCACATAGACGATGGGATTGTCGTCCAGATTGGGGTTGGTCAGGATCATCGACACCTGCGCCCGCGAGAACCCCTCGAGGGCTTTGTCGTCGTCCAGAAGTTTCGTGACGCTGTCTGCCATATTGTTCTGCTTTACGCCGCGCGCACCGTCCTTTGTTCTATCCGCTTTTCGTGCTGTCCTTGGATCAGGCGGTGCACATAGATGCCGGGCAGGTGGATACCGTCGGGGTCGAGTGTGCCGGGCTCCACAATCTCTTCCACCTCCATCACACAGATCTTGCCGCAGGTGGCGGCGGGCACGTTGAAGTTGCGCGCGGTCTTGCGGAAGATGGCGTTGCCGGTCGTGTCGGCCTTCCAGGCCTTGACGATGGCCAGATCCGCGACGATCCCGCGTTCCAGCACATAGGTTTCGCCGTCGAAATCCTTCAGTTCCTTGCCTTCAGCCACAACGGTGCCGACGCCGGTCTTGGTGTAGAAGCCCGGGATGCCTGCGCCGCCCGCCCGCAGACGTTCTGCCAACGTGCCTTGCGGATTGAATTCAAGCTCAAGTTCGCCCGACAGATATTGCCGCATGAACTCGGCATTCTCGCCCACATAGGACGAGATCATCTTCTTCACCTGACGGGTCTGAAGCAGGATGCCGATGCCGAAATCGTCCACGCCCGCGTTGTTCGACGCGAAGGTCAGATCCTTCGTGCCCGCATCCTTGATCGCCTGAAGCAGAAGTTCCGGAATCCCGCACAGACCGAAGCCGCCCGCCGCGATGAACATGCCGTCATGCAGCAGACCGTCCAGCGCCTCGGCGGCGGACCCGTAGACTTTCCTCATCACAAGCTTCCCTCCCTGTGGCACGAATTATTTGCCCGCTGGCGCGGTGCGAGTCAATCGACGCCGTATGCAACAGCATGCGGTGAAAAGCCCAAAGGGACAGGGGCGGGCGGTCAACCCGCCTTGGCCGGTTTGCGCGTGGTCTTCTTGCCCGCCTTGGGCGCGGCCTTGCCTGTCTTGGGCGCTGCCTTGCCCGCCTTGCCTTTCTTGCCCGCCTTTTCCGCAATCAGGGCAAGCGCCACGTCCAGTGTCACGGCGGCAGGGTCCGTGTCCTTCGGCAAGGTGGCGTTCACCTTCTGCCATTTGACATAAGGGCCGTAGCGGCCATCCATCACCACGATCGGGCCGCCGTCGGGATGATCGCCCAGTTCCTTGAGGGGGGCAGCGGCAGCGCCGCGGGCGGCGCCGCGGGTCGCCTTGCGGGCGATTTCGTCCACGGCGCGGTTGATCCCGATCTCGAACACGTCTTCGACCGACTTGAGGTTGGCATAGGTCTTGCCGTGGCGCACATAGGGGCCATAGCGGCCGATCCCGGCCTCGATCATCTCGCCATCCTCGGGGTGCGGCCCGATCTCGCGCGGGAGGTTCAGAAGCCTGAGCGCGCGGTCGAGATCGACGCTGTCGAGTTCCCATCCCTTCGGGACCGAGGCGCGCGGTGGCTTGGGCGTCGCATCGGTCGCTGCGCCGCGCTGGACGTAAGGGCCGAAGCGGCCCTTGAACAGCCGGATCTCGTCGCCCCCGTCCTGACCCAGAAGCTTGCCGTCGGGGCCGACTTCGCCCTCTTCCATGCCCGGCGGGCCGAAGGGGCGGGTGTAGCGGCATTCGGGATAATTCGAACACCCGATGAAGGCCCCGCCCGACCGCGCCGTGCGCATCGAAAGCCGGCCCGCGCCGCAATTGGGGCAGGCGCGCGGGTCGCTGCCGTCTTCCGTCGGCGGAAACAGGTGGGGTTCCAGAACCTCGTTGATCTTGTCGAGGACATCGGTGATGCGCAGCTCCGACGTCTCGTCCAGTGCCGCGCGGAAGTCGCGCCAGAACCTTGCCAGGACGCTCTTGTAGTCGCGTTCGCCGGCCGAGATGTCGTCGAGTTCGCCTTCCAGCGATGCGGTGAAGTCATAGCCCACGTAACGCGGGAAATAGTTGGAGAGAAACGCGGTCACCAGACGCCCCTTGTCTTCGGGGATCAGGCGGTTCTTGTCCTTGCGGACATATTCGCGTTCCTGGATCGTCGTCACGATCGAGGCATAGGTCGACGGACGCCCGATGCCCAATTCCTCCATCCGTTTCACGAGGGTGGCTTCGGTATAGCGGGGCGGCGGCTGGGTGAAATGCTGTTCGGGCGTGACGGCGCGTTTGTCGGCCGCCTCGCCCGCCACGATCTGGGGCAGGCGGCCTTCTTCGTCATCGAGAATGCTGTCGTCGCGGCCTTCCTCGTAGACGGCGAGGAAGCCTTCGAACAAAACGACCTGTCCGGTCGCGCGCAATCCCACTTGGGCGTCGCGGCTGCCGATCTCGACGGTGGTGCGTTCAAGGCGCGCAGCCTCCATCTGGCAGGCGATGGTGCGCTTCCAGATCAGGTCGTAAAGCTTGCGCTGATCGTCGTCCTTCAGCTTCAGCGCGGCGGCGTCGCGGAAGATGTCGGTGGGCCGGATGCATTCATGCGCTTCCTGCGCGTTCTTGGCCTTGTTCTTGTACATGCGCGGGCTTTTGGGCAGGTATTCCGGGCCGAACCGCTTGGCGATGGCGTCGCGGGTGGCCATGACCGCCTCGGGTGCCATGTCGATGCCGTCGGTCCGCATATAGGTGATGTGCCCGGCCTCGTAGAGGCGCTGTGCCGCGCTCATCGTCTGGCGCGCGCCCATGCCGAACTTGCGGCTCGCCTCCTGCTGGAGGGTCGAGGTCATGAAGGGCGCCGACGGGTTGCGGCTGGCCGGCTTCGCCTCGACCGACTGCACGGTGAGATCGCGGCTGGCGATGGCCTGCACGGCCAGTTCGGCCTGCGTTCCGTTCCCGATGTCGTAGCGGTCGAGCTTGTTGCCCGCCAGGCTGACAAGCCGCGCCTCGAAGTCCTGTCCGCGCGGGGTGGCCAGCATCGCCTTGACCGACCAGTATTCGCGCGGGCGGAAGGCTTCGATCTCCATCTCGCGGTCGACGATAAGGCGCAGGCAGACCGACTGCACGCGCCCGGCCGATTTTGCGCCCGGCAGCTTGCGCCAGAGCACCGGCGACAGGTTGAAGCCCACCAGATAGTCCAGCGCGCGGCGCGCCAGATAGGCCTCGACCAGGGGCTGGTCGACCTGTCGGGGGTTCCTCATCGCCTCTTCCACCGCTGACTTGGTGATAGCGTTGAAGGTGACCCGGCTGACGGCGGTGGTCTTCTTGATGGACTTCCGTTTGGTCAGCGTTTCCTGCAGGTGCCAGCTGATCGCCTCGCCTTCGCGGTCGGGGTCGGTGGCGAGGATCAGCGCGTCGTCGGTCGCCAGCGCATCGGCGATCGCCTTGACGTGCTTGCGGCTGTCCGCAGAGACCTCCCAGATCATCTCGAAGTCCTGGTCGGGATCGACCGACCCGTCCTTGGGCGGCAGGTCGCGGACATGGCCGTATGAGGCGAGAACAGTGTATTCGGGACCGAGATACTTGTTGATCGTCTTCGCCTTGGCCGGGGATTCGACAACGACAACAGGCATTTAACTCAAAACCTCTGGCTCCGGGATCGCGGGGTGGTATGACCGCGCAAGACGTGGGGCGCAAGGGGGTTCTGTCAAGCGGGGCTGCCGGGGCTGCCCGGGCAGGGCCGCTCAGGCCGGCGTGCGGGGGATGGTCCGGGCCTCAATCCCGCCCTTTCGCGCAGGCCGAGGTCGTCTCAGCGGCCCCCTGCGCCGGTCTTCCGGCAGCCACGTCGGCAAGAGGATGCCCGCCTCAGTTCAGACGCGACAGAAGGCCCCCCGGCTGGCGCTGGATGCGCCCGTCAAGTTCGAGTTCGACAAGCAGCGCGCCCACCGCCTGCGCCGGCGCGCCGAGGTCGCGGATCAGCTGATCCTCGCCCAAGGGCGAGGGGCCAAGCCGGTCAAGGATGCGCCGATGCAGCGCCTTGGTCGCGGCGGGCACCGCCATGCGCGGCGGGGCGGGCGCGGGGGCGGGGCAGGGCGCGGGGCAGGCCGCGCGGTCTCCAGCGCGGCGATGATGTCGGCGGCGTTGCGCGCCAGATGCGCCCCGTCCCGGATCAGAAGGTTGCAGCCCGCCGCGCGCCCGTCGAAGGGATGACCGGGCACCGCAATGACTTCGTGTCCCAGATCGGCGGCCTCGCGCGCAGTGATCAGGCTGCCCGACTTGGGCGCGGCCTCGACCACAACGACACCCCGCGACAGGCCGGCCACCAGCCGGTTGCGGCGCGGGAAGTGCCGCGCCTGCGGCTGCAGCCCCATGGGTTGTTCCGACAAAAGCACGCCACGCGCGGCGATGTCCTGTGCAAGGCGGGCATGTTCGGGCGGATAGATCACGTCGATGCCCCCCGCCATGACTGCTGCCGTCCCGGTGGGCAGCGCGGCCTCATGGGCGGCGGCGTCGATCCCGCGGGCCAGGCCCGAAACGATGGTGAAGCCCTGCGCGCCCAGATCGGCGGCCAGTACGCGCGCCATCCGCACGCCAAGCGACGAGGCATTGCGCGCACCCACAAGGGCAAGGCAGTCCCGGCTCAAGATCCCCGGATCGCCGCGTGACCACAGAAGCGGCGGCGCATCCTCCAGTCCGGCGAGCGAGACCGGATACTCCGCCGACCCGAGGCACAAGAGCCGCGCACCGGCGGCCCTTGCAGCCGCGAGTTCGGCTTCGATCACGCCGGGCGGGCAGACTTCGTAACCCGTGACCCCGGCCTGTGCCGCCACTTCGGGCAGCGCGTCCAGCGCGTTCTGCGCGGTTCCATGTTCGGCCAGCAGGCGGTGGAACGTCGCCACCCCGACCCGGCGCGAGCGCAGGAGGCGAAGCCACGAAAACCGGTCCTCTTCCGTGGTGGGTGGGAGTGGGGGGTGAGTGGAAGATTGGGGTTCTTCGGTCATCCGCGACTCCGCCTGCTGCAGAATCGGTTCTAACGCGTGCTGGTTAACATGATCTGAATCGGTGACCGGATCACGCCGCCGATCCGCCCACCGTCAGCCCCCCGATCAGAAGCGACGGTTGGCCCACGCCCACCGGCACCCACTGACCCTGCTTGCCGCACGTCCCCATGCCGGGGTCGAGCGCCATGTCCCGGCCGAGGCCCCGCACCTGTTTCAGCGCCGTCGCGCCGTCGCCTATCAGCGTCGCCCCCTTCACCGGCGCGCCGACCTTACCGTTCTTCACCCGGTAGGCTTCCGTGCAGGAAAAGACGAACTTGCCGTTGGTGATGTCGACCTGCCCGCCGCCGAAGCCCACGGCCCAGATGCCGTCCTTGACCTCGGCCACCAGATCGGCCGGGTCGGCTTCGCCGCCCAGCATGTAGGTATTGGTCATCCGCGGCATGGGCGCATGGGCATAGCTTTCGCGCCGCCCGTTGCCCGTGGGCGCGACCCCCATCAGCCGGGCGTTCTGGCGGTCCTGCATGTAGCCCACCAGCACGCCATCCTCGATCAGCATTGTGCGGCCCGAGGGCGTGCCTTCGTCATCCACGCTGATCGATCCCCGGCGGTCGGGGATCGTGCCGTCGTCCAGAACGGTGACGCCTTTCGCCGCGACCTGCTGGCCCATCAGCCCGGCGAAGGCCGAGGTGCCCTTGCGGTTGAAATCCCCTTCCAGCCCGTGGCCCACCGCCTCGTGCAGCAAGATGCCCGGCCAGCCGGGGCCAAGGACCACATCCATCACGCCCGCGGGTGCGGGTTCGGCCCGCAGGTTGACCAGCGCTATGCGCAGCGCCTCGCGCGCCTTTCCCTGCCAGTCGGTCGGATCGACCAGCCCGTCGAGCCCCACGCGCCCGCCGCCGCCCGCGCTGCCCTGTTCGCGGCGGCCCTGTTCCTCCACGATCACCGATATCGTGACCCGCGTCATCGGGCGCACGTCGCGCACCTGCACGCCGTCGGGGCGGAGGATTTCCACCTCCTGCAGGCTCGCGGCGAGAGAGGCGGACACCTGCACCACGCGGGCGTCCAGATCGCGCACGAAGGCGTCGATTTCGCGCAGGGTGTCGATCTTTACCGGAAAGGCGAGGCCCGCGATCGGGTCGGCATCGGTGTAAAGACGGCGGTTCGTCGCCACCGGGGCATCGGCCCATGTGCCGCCGCCATCGCCCACGGCAAGGCGCGCGGTTTCCGCCGCGCGGCGCAGGGCGGGCAGGCTGATGTCGGTGGAATGGGCGTATCCCGTCACGTCGCCGCGCACGGCGCGCAGCCCGAAGCCTTCCGACGCGTCATACGAGGCGGTCTTCAGCCGCCCGTCATCGAAAACCAGCGTCTCGGATCGCCTGCGTTCGAGGAAGACTTCGCCGTCATCCGCCCCTTGGGTCGCCGCGCGCAGCACATACAGCGCGTCGTCGCGCGATAGGGAGGACTCGAAGGGGCGGAAGGGGGCATCTGACATGAACCGGGGTCCTCGGGGTTGATCTATATCAAGAAGAGCGTCCGTTTGACGCAAGCGCAGGCCTTTATCTGATCCTTGGAATATGATTTTTACCGGGTTCAAAGACAATGGGTGCCGCCGGGCCTTCGGGTTCGACAGCGCCCCGCGCAACAACCGACCAGGACAACAGATGAAGAACGCATTCAAGCTTTCCGGGCTTTTCGCCGCGCTGAGCGCGCTTCCCGCGGCCGCGCAGAACCTCGAGACGATCGGCAAGCCGATCGACAGGGGCATCGGGTTCCAGCCGGCCGCGACCGAACTGGCGCGTGATCTGCAGTCGCTCGACTGGCTGATCCTGATCATCATCACGGCGATCTGCATCTTCGTGACCGGGCTTCTGATCTGGTGCATCGTGCGGTTCAACCGCCGCGCCAACCCCAAGCCCGCGACGTTCACCCATCACACGCCCATCGAAATCGCGTGGACGGTGATCCCGATCGTGATCCTCGTCTTCATCGGCGCCTTCTCGCTGCCCGTCCTGTTCAAGCAGCAAGAAATCCCCGAGGCGGACATCACCATCAAGGTCACCGGGTACCAGTGGTACTGGGGCTACGAATATGTCGATCACGATTTCGGCTTCGAAAGCTTCATGCTGGCGCGCGAAGATCTCGAAAGCCACGGCTATGCGCCCGACGAATTCCTGCTGGCCACCGACACCGCCGTGGTCGTGCCGGTCGGCAAGATCGTGGTGATGCAGGTGACCGCCGCCGACGTCATCCATTCCTGGACGATCCCGTCCTTCGGGGTGAAGCAAGACGCAGTACCGGGTCGTCTGGCCGAACTGTGGTTCTCGGCCGAGAAGGAAGGCATCTATTTCGGCCAGTGCTCGGAACTCTGCGGCAAGGACCATGCCTATATGCCCATCACGGTGAAGGTCGTGAGCCAGGAGGTCTATGACCGCTGGCTCGAGGCGGCGATCGCCGAAGAAGGATATGTCGCGCTGACGGCGCTGACCAACTGATGACCGGGGCAGGGCGGACCGCGTCCGCCCGGGCCTGACAGCCAAGCCGATATCGGGGAGCGCGCGCCGTCGCGCCCCCCGTTCGCCACGCAAACAGACGGACAACGATGAGCGACGCGACGATCAACCAGCCCGGCCAGACCGCCACGCCGATGACCGACGAGGCGCAGTTCGGCGATTACGTCGCGCTCCTGAAGCCGCGGGTTATGTCGCTTGTGGTGTTCACGGCACTTGTGGGGCTTCTCGCCGCACCCGTCGCCGTGCACCCGATGGTGGCCTTCGCCGCGATCCTGTTCATCGCGGTGGGCGCGGGCGCGTCCGGTGCGCTCAACATGTGGTGGGACGCCGATATCGACCGGGTGATGAAGCGCACGCGCCGCCGCCCGATTCCTGCCGGCAAGGTCGAGGCCGGCGAGGCGCTGGGCCTTGGCCTCGCGCTGTCGGGGATGTCGGTCGTTCTGCTGGCGCTGGTGGCCAATTTCATGGCGGCGGCCCTTCTGGCCTTCACGATCTTCTTCTACGCGGTCGTCTATTCGATGTGGCTGAAGCGGTCGACGCCGCAGAACATCGTGATCGGCGGTGCCGCCGGGGCCTTCCCGCCGGTCATCGGCTGGGTCGTCGCCACCGGCGCGATGAGCGTCGAGGCATGGCTCATGTTCGCGCTGATCTTCATGTGGACGCCGCCGCATTTCTGGGCGCTCGCGCTCTTCATGCGGTCGGATTACGATGATGCGGGCGTGCCGATGCTGACGGTGACCCATGGCCGCCGGGTGACCCGCAACCATATCCTTGGCTATACCGTGGCGCTGGCCGTCCTTGCCGTGGGCACGGGCTTCACGGCCATCGGCGGGCCGGTGTATCTTGCCGTTGCGGTGGTCCTGAACGCGCTGTTCCTCAAAGGCGCGCTGGATATCTGGCGCCGTGACGAGGCCGCGTCCGAAGCCGACAACTTCGCCGTCGAGAAGGCGTTCTTCAAGCTGTCGCTGCTCTATCTTTTCCTGCACTTCGGTGCGATCCTCGCCGAGGCGGTTATGAAACCCTATGGGCTGGGAGGCTGGTGATGGCGATCCGGGTCGAACATGAACTGCACCGCCGCCGGTTCAGCCGCAATCTGGGTGTTGGCCTGACACTGGCCTTCTTCATTGCCGTGATCTTCGGCGTGACGATCGTCAAACTGTCCTCGGGCCCTGTCGCCAACGCACAAGGAGAGGTGATCAACCGATGATGCAGGCCAAGACGAAGACCGTTGTGCAGGCCGTGTCGCTGGTCGTCTTCATGGGCGGTCTCGCCTGGGCGTCGGTTCCCTTCTATGACTGGTTCTGCCGCGTAACCGGCTTCGGCGGGGCGACCGACGTGGCCGAGGCACCGTCCGACGAGATCCTCGACCAGACCATCAAGGTCCGCTTCGACGCGTCGATCGAACGCGACATGCCGTGGCAGTTCCGCCCGCTCCAGCGCGAGATGGAACTGCGCATCGGCGAGACGGGGCTTGCCTTCTACGAGGCCTACAACCCCACCGACCGACCGGTGGCGGGATCGGCCAGCTACAACGTTACGCCGTACGAGGCGGGCGGGTTCTTCTACAAGATCCAGTGCTTCTGCTTCGAACAGCAGGTGCTGCAGCCCGGCGAACGGGTTGAGATGCCGGTCACCTTCTTCGTCGATCCCGAGATCGTCACCGATCGCGACGGCAAGTTCGTTCACACGATCACACTGAGCTACACATTTTACGAAATCGACCTGCCCGAGGGCCATGCCGCCCTCGACACTACCGGGCAGGATACGACCCTGAATTGATGCCGAAAGCTGAGGGACACGCAAATGGCACACGCAAAAGACCATGATTATCATATCCTGAGCCCCTCGATCTGGCCGCTTCTGGGCGCGCTGGCGGGGTTCGTGATGCTTTTCGGCGCGGTGCTCTGGCTCCACGAGATCACGCCCTATATGTTCTGGATCGGCTTCATCGGCGTGCTCTACGTCATGTTCGCCTGGTGGTCCGAAGTGGTGGTGGAAAGCCATCAGGGCGATCACACTCCCGTCGTGCGGATCGGCCTGAAATACGGCTTCATCCTCTTCATCATGTCCGAAGTGATGTTCTTCGCAGCGTGGTTCTGGTCGTTCTTCAAGCACGCCATGTATCCGATGAACGAGTATTTTGGCTCGACCTACGTGCCGCCGGAAATCTATCACGTCGATGCTTGGCACCTGCCGTTCATCAACACGCTGGTCCTGCTTCTGTCGGGCTGCGCGGTCACCTGGGCGCACCACGCGCTGGTGCACGAGAACGACCGCAAGGACCTTGTCTGGGGTCTCGGCATCGCCATCGTGCTGGGCGTGCTCTTCACCGCACTGCAGGCCTATGAATACGCCTACCTGCTCTACAAGGGCTGGGAATTCGGCAACGACAAGTTCTTCTCGAACTTCTTCATGGCAACAGGCTTCCACGGCCTGCACGTCATCATCGGGACGATCTTCCTTGCCGTCTGCTGGGTGCGCGCGATGAAAGGCCACTTCACCCCCGAAAAGCATGTCGGCTTCGAAGCGGCGGCCTGGTACTGGCACTTCGTCGACGTGGTGTGGCTGTTCCTCTTCTTCGGCGTCTATCTCTACGGCGTGAGCCAGGTGGTCTGACGCGCCCCGCGCCTTTGCGGTTGCAAAACCGCCAAGGTGACGTATCAAGCACGGCGCGCGGGGTGACACCCGCGCGCCTTTTCATTCCCGGCCGGGTGCCTGCCAATCCATGCGCGGACTAGCCTTTCTTCTGATCTTCGGCGTGATGGGTGCCGCGATTCTGGTGTCGCTTGGCGTCTGGCAGGTTCAGCGCCTTGCATGGAAAGACGCCATGGTGGCCGAGATCGATGCCCGCATCGCCGCCGAACCCGGGCCACTGCCGCAATCGCCCGCCCTTGTGACCGACCGCTTCGCCCCGGTGCGCGTTGAAGGCAGCTTCCTGCCGGGTGAAATCCATGTTCTCGTCTCGGTCAAGCGGGTGGGCCCGGGCTATCGCGTCATCTCACCGTTCCAGACGGTTCAGGGCCGCCGCATCCTCATCGACCGCGGGTTCGTGCCGACCGAGGCTAAGAACGATCAGCGTTATCTGGGCGCGACCGAGGTTATCGGAAACCTGCACTGGCCGGACGAGACCGACAGCTTCACGCCCGAGACCGATCTGGCCACCAACACCTGGTTCGCCCGCGACGTGGCGTCTATGGCGATGGCGCTCGATACAGAACCGGTGCTGCTGATCGCGGCGTCGCAGACCGACCCCGGCGTGACGCCCTTACCGGTAGACTCCAGCACCATTCCCAACGATCACCTCGAATATGCGATTACGTGGTTTTCGCTTGCCGCGATATGGCTGGCGATGACGGGGGCGTTCCTCAGGCGCAGCCGCGCCGCAGCCGGGGCATGAGAGCATGAAATACATCTCGACACGCGGGCAGGCGCCCGAACTGACATTTGCCGATGCGATGCTGACGGGGCTGGCCCGCGATGGGGGGCTTTACGTACCTGCCGACATCCCGCGGATGACGGCAGAGGATATCGCAGCCCTCGCCGGTCTGAGCTATGAGGAAACCGCCTTCCGCGTCATGCGCCCCTTCATCGGCGACACCTTCAGCGATGCCGAATTCCGCGCCTGCATCGACCGCGCCTATGCGGGTTTCGGCCATGCCGCGCGCGCGCCGCTGGTGCAGCTGAACGAAGGGCATTTCCTGCTGGAACTGTTCCACGGACCCACGCTCGCCTTCAAGGACTTCGCGATGCAGCTGATCGGCCAGCTGTTCCAGACCGAACTCGCCCGCCGGGGCGAGCGTGTGACCATCGTGGGCGCCACCAGCGGCGACACCGGATCGGCGGCGATCGATGCGTTTCAGGGGCTCGACAATGTCGATGTCTTCATCCTCTTCCCCCATGGCCGGGTAAGCGAGGTGCAGCGCCGCCAGATGACCACGCCGCAGGCCGCCAACGTGCATGCGCTGGCGGTGGACGGCGATTTCGACGATTGTCAGGCCCGGCTCAAGGACATGTTCAACGACTTCGCCTTCCGCGACGAGGTGCGGCTGGCCGGCGTCAATTCGATCAACTGGGCGCGGGTGCTGGCGCAGGTGGTCTATTACTTCACCTCCGCCGTCAGCCTCGGCGCGCCGCACCGCAAGGTCAGCTTCAGCGTGCCCACGGGCAATTTCGGCGACGTCTTCGCGGGCTTCATCGCGCGGGCGATGGGGCTGCCCATCGACCGGCTGGTGGTGGCCACGAACCAGAACGACATCCTGCACCGCTGCCTGAGTGGCCAAGGATACCACAAGGGGCAGACGATCCCGTCGATCAGCCCGTCGATGGACATCCAGGTCTCGTCGAACTTCGAGCGCGCGCTGTTCCATGCCTATGGCGGCGACGGGCGCGCCGTGGCGCAGCTGATGGACGAGCTGAAAGCGGGCGGGTTCGAGGTAAGCCAGGGCGCGCTGGAAGCGTTGCGCGGCATCTATGCCTCGGGGCGCGTGTCGGAAGAGGAAACCGCCACCGCCATCGCTCATTGGCTGCGGGCCAGCGGCGAACTTCTGTGCCCCCATTCCGCCATCGGCGTGAAGGTGGGCGAAGACCTGCGCGACCCGGGCGTGCCGATGATCACGCTCGCCACGGCCCATCCCGCGAAATTCCCCGCCGCCGTCGCCGCGGCGACGGGTGTCGAACCGCCCCTTCCCCCCCGCATGGCCGATCTGTATGACAGGCCCGAACGCGTGACGCGGATCGCCAATGATCTGGCCACGCTTGAAACCCATGTCAGGGAGAAACGCGCCAAGTGAGCGTCCAGTATCACAAGCTGTCCAACGGCTTCCGCATCGTCACCGAGAACATGCCCGGCCTGAAATCGGCCGCCATCGGCATCTGGATCACGGCGGGCGGACGCCATGAACGGCTCGACCAGAACGGGATCGCGCATTTCCTCGAACACATGGCGTTCAAGGGAACGACCACGCGCAGCGCGCTGCAGATCGCCGAGGCGATCGAGGATGTGGGCGGCTATATCAACGCCTATACCAGCCGCGAATGCACAGCCTATTACGCACGGGTGCTGGAAGCGGACGTGCCGCTTGCGCTCGATGTGGTCGCCGACATCGTGCTGAACCCGGTCTTCGACCACGCAGAGATCGAGATCGAACGCGGCGTCATCCTGCAGGAGATCGGGCAGGCCAACGACACTCCTGACGACATCATCTTCGACTGGCTGCAGGAAGACAGCTACCGCGACCAGCCGCTGGGCCGCACGATCCTCGGCCCGTCCGAACGGGTGCGCGCCTTCACCCGCGAGGACCTGATGTCCTTCGTCTCCGAACATTACGGGCCGGGCCAGATGATCCTGTCCGCGGCGGGCGCGGTTGATCACGAGGCCATCGTGCGCCTGGCCGAGACGCTGTTTGGCCACCTCACCCCGCGCGCCTTGCGCGAAGCGGACCCCGCCCGCTTCACCGGGGGCGAGACACGGCGCGTCAAGGACCTCGAACAGGCCCATATCGCGCTGGCGTTCGAATCCCCCGGCTACCGTGACGACGCGATCTATACCGCGCAGATCTATTCGAGCGCGCTGGGCGGCGGCATGTCCTCGCGTCTGTTCCAGGAGGTGCGGGAACGCCGGGGCCTGTGCTATACGATCTTCGCCCAGACCGGCGCTTATGCCGACACCGGCACAACGACGATCTATGCCGGCACCAGTGGTGACCAGCTGGGCGAGCTTGCGCACATAACCATAGACGAAATGAAGCGCGCCGCCGATACCATGACGGACGAGGAAGTCGCCCGCGCCCGCGCGCAGATGAAGGCGGGAATGCTTATGGGTCTTGAAAGCCCGTCGAACCGGTCCGAACGGCTGGCGCGTCTGATCCAGATCTGGGACAAGATTCCGCCGCTGGAAGACACCATCGCGCGCATCGACGCAGTGACCACCGCCGATGTGCGCGACATGGCCGGACAGATCGCCCATTCGGCACCCGCGGCACTCGCGCTTTACGGCCCCGTTGGCAACGCACCCAGCCTTGCCGCTCTGAGGGAGCGGCAAGCCGCCTGAGTTCCCGCCCCGATGCTGTTGTCGAAACGCAAGCTGAAGATCGAGACCGAACGGCTCACGCTGCGTCCACCGACCCACTCCGACTTCCGCGCCTGGGCTGCGCTGCGCCGCGACAGCTGCGAATTTCTGACCCGCTGGGAACCGGCGTGGTCCAGCGACCACCTGACGCGCAAGGCCTTCACCAATCGCGTCTACTGGGCGCAACGCTCAGTCTCCAGCGGCTCGGCCCTGCCGCTTTTCCTGATCCGGCGGGCGGACGAGACTCTGGTGGGCGCCATCACGCTCGACAACATCCGGCGGGGCCCGGCGCAGGCGGGCACGCTCGGCTATTGGGTGGGCGAGCCTTTCGCGCGCCATGGCTTCATGCGCGAGGCGGCGGTCGCCGTCGTCCACCACGCCTTCACCCGGCTTGACCTGAGCCGCATCGAGGCCGCCTGCCTGCCCGAAAACAAGGCGTCGCGCGGTCTGCTCGAGGCGACGGGCTTCAAGTACGAAGGTGTCGCGCAGTCCTATCTGCAGATCGACGGGCGCTGGCGGACGCATGTGCTTTATGCCGCGCTGCGGTCGGATCGCAGGGGGCGGACCGAGGCCGGGTAAGTCCGCCGCGAAATATATTTCAAGCTTGAAATTTCAGGCTTGAAATATGATCCCGGCGGGGTAACCTCATACCCGAGTCTTTTCCGGCAAAGAGGTGATCCGATGAAGGCACTGTGTCTTGGCGGAGGTCCTGCGGGCCTCTATTTCGCGATCTCGCTGAAACTGCGCCAGCCCGATGCGCAGGTGACGGTGCTGGAACGCAACCGTCCCGACGACACCTTCGGCTGGGGGGTCGTTCTGTCGGACGAAACGCTCGACAACCTCGAGGCCAACGATCCCGTCAGTGCGGCGGAAATCCGGGCGAATTTCGCCTATTGGGACGACATCGCGCTCTATCATCAGGGGCAGAAGCTGGTGTCGACCGGACATGGTTTCTGCGGGATCGGTCGCAAGAAGCTTCTGCTCCTGCTGCAGGCACGCGCGCGCGAACTGGGCATCGAGCTGAAGTTCGAAACCGACGTGGACAGCGCCAGCGCCTATATGGACGATTATGACATCATCGTCGCCTCGGACGGACTGAATTCCAAGACGCGCACCGAATTCGCCGGTGCCTTCAAGCCCGATATCGACGTGCGCAAGTGCCATTTCGTCTGGCTGGGCACGCATCAGAAATTCGACGACGCCTTCACCTTCATCTTCAAGAAGACCGAACATGGCTGGATCTGGGTCCATGCCTATCAGTTCGACGACGACACCGCGACGTTCCTTGTCGAATGCGGGCCCGAGACCTACGAGAATTTCGGCTTCGACCGGATGACCCAGCAGGAGTCCATCGCCACGCTGGAAGAGGTCTTCGCGGAATACCTGGGCGGGCATTCGCTGATGACGAATGCCAACCACATCCGCGGGTCGGCCTGGATCCGGTTCCCGCGCGTGCTGTGCGAAAAGTGGCACCACAAGAACGTCGTCCTCATGGGCGACGCGGCGGCTTCCGCGCATTTCTCGATCGGGTCGGGCACCAAGTTGGCCGTCGAAAGCGCCGTGGCGCTGGCCGAACTGGTCACCACCGAACCGACGCTGGAACGCGCTTTTGAGCGCTATCAGGAGGAACGCCGGCTGGAAGTGCTGCGCCTGCAATCGGCGGCGCGCAATTCGCTGGAATGGTTCGAGGATGTGGAGCGTTACCTCGACCTCGATCCGGTGCAGCTGAACTATTCCCTGCTGACCCGGTCGCAGCGGATTTCCCACGAGAACCTGCGCCAACGCGATCCCGACTGGCTGCGGTCTGCCGAAGGCTGGTTCCAGAGCCAAGCGGGCGTGGGCCCCAATGAGCCCGTGCGCGTGCCGATGTTCGCGCCGTTCCGGCTGCGCGGGATGGACCTGAAGAACCGCGTCGTCGTCTCGCCCATGGCGCAGTACAAGGCGGTCGATGGCTGCCCGACCGACTGGCACTTCGTGCATTACGCCGAACGCGCCAAGGGCGGCGCGGGCCTTGTCTATACCGAGATGACCTGCGTCAGCCCCACGGGCCGGATCACGCCGGGCTGCCCGGGGCTTTACGCGCCCGAACACGAGGCCGCGTGGCGGCGGCTGGTGGATTTCGTCCATGCCGAGACGCAGGCGAAGATCTGCTGCCAGATCGGCCATTCGGGGCGCAAGGGCTCGACCCAGCTGGGCTGGGAAGAGATGGATGCGCCGCTGAAGGACGGCAACTGGGAGCTGATCTCGGCCAGCCCGATCCCATGGTCGGCGAAGAACGCCGTCCCGCGCGAGATGACGCGCGCCGACATGGACGCGGTGACGGCGGAATTCGTCGCGGCCACGCAGATGTCCGAGCGTGCGGGCTTCGACATGATCGAACTGCACGCCGCGCATGGCTATCTGATCTCATCCTTCATCTCGCCCGTCTCGAACCGGCGGGAAGATGAATATGGCGGCAGCCTGGAGAACCGGATGCGCTATCCGCTGGAAGTGTTCCGCGCGATGCGGGCCGCCTGGCCCGAGGACAAGCCCATGTCGGTGCGCATTTCCGCCAATGACTGGGTGGGCGAGGACGGCGTCACCCCGGACGAGGCGGTCGAGATCGCTCGGTTGTTCGAGGCGGCGGGCGCGGACATTATCGACGTTTCGGCAGGCCAGACCAGCAAACAGGCGCGGCCCGTCTATGGGCGCATGTTCCAGACCCCGTTCTCGGACCGCATCCGCAACGAGGCGAAGATCGCCACAATGGCGGTCGGCAACATCTACGAGGCCGACCACGTCAATTCCATCCTGCTGGCTGGGCGCGCCGATCTGGTCTGCCTTGCCCGGCCGCATCTGGCCGACCCCTACTGGACGCTGCATGCGGGCGCGCAGATCGGCGACCGGCTGGAGCATTGGCCCGCACCCTACGAGGCGGGGCGCGACCAGCTTTGGCGGTTGTCGGACCGCGCGTCTCAGGCTGAGGAGATCCGGGCGTGAGCCCGGCGACGCTGTCGGAGCGGGGGGCTTCGCGCCCCCCGCACCCCCCGCGGGATATTTGGAGCGAGAGGAAGACAAGGTGGGTGCGCTGATGCGTCGGGTTCTGGTCACGGGCGGCGGATCGGGCATCGGGCGTGCCGTGGCGCGGGATTTCGCGGGCGCAGGCGATCACGTGACCATCACGGGTCGGCGGCTGGAGGCGCTGCACGAGACTGATGGCGGGCGCGGCATGGCCTGTGTGACCGCCGACGTGACGGACGAGGCGCAGGTGGCGGCGCTGTTCGCCGAGCCGTTCGACGTGGTCGTGGCCAATGCCGGGATCGCGCCGTCTGCGCCCATCGCGAAGATGAGCCTGTCCGACTGGGACGACGTCATGAAGATCAACCTGACCGGAGTCTTCCTGACCTTCCGCGCGGCGCTGAAAGGTATGGGACCGGGCGGGCGGCTGATCGCCATGGCCTCGACCGCGTCCTTGCAGGGGGGCGCGGGGATCGGGGCCTATGTCGCGTCCAAGCACGGGGTTCTGGGGCTGGTGCGGTCGGTCGCGATCGAGGTGGCGCGCAAGGGGATCACCTGCAACGCGGTCTGCCCCGGTTTCGTCGAGACCGAGATGGCCGAAGGCGCGATCCGCAACGTGATGGAGGCGACGGGCCTCGACCGCGACACGGCGGCGTCGAAGATCGTGGCGCGCAACCCGATGAAGCGCATGATCTCGGTCGACGAGGTCGCGGCGGCGGTGCGCTTCCTCGCCTCGCCGGAAGCCAGCATGGTCAACGGTCATGCTCTGGCCGTCTCCGGGGGCGAGGTATGACGCTGACCCGCGAGAAACCCGCGGTGGAGCCCGCCAGCAAGGCGCGGCTGCGTCTGTGGCTGCGGCTTCTGCGGGTGACGCGCGAGGTGGAGGGGGCGCTGCGCGAGAAGCTGCGGGTCGAACATGGCACAACGCTGCCGCGCTTCGACGTCATGTCGGCCCTGTCGCGCAACCCCGACGGGCTGAAGATGAGCGAATTGTCGGGCGTGCTGCGCGTGTCGAACGGCAACGTGACCGGCATCATCGAACGGCTGGTGGAAGAGGGACATGTGACGCGATCGGCCGTCGATGGCGACCGGCGGGCGTTTTCCGTGCGCCTGACCGACAAGGGCCGCGCGGAATTCGCGCGGCAGGCGGCCGAGCACGAGGCGTGGATCGACGCGGCGCTGTCGGCGATCAGCGCCGAGGATGCGGGCGAAATAACATGGCGCCTCGGCGCGCTGACGAAAAGGGAGGGGTAGGGCATGGGCCTGGCCGACACGACGCATTTTCTCTGCCGGGTCGAGGGGGGCATCGCGACCGTCTCGCTGAACCGGCCCGACCGGAAGAACCCGCTGACCTTCGACAGCTATGCGGAACTCCGCGACTGGTTCCGCGCGCTGCCCTATACCGACGAGGTGAAGGCGGTGGTCTTCGCGTCGAACGGGGGGAATTTCAGCTCCGGCGGCGATGTGCATGACATCATCGGGCCGCTGACGAAGATGAACATGAAGGAGCTTCTGGCCTTCACCCGGATGACCGGGGATCTGGTCAAGGCGATGGTCAATTGCGGCAAGCCGGTGATCGCCGCGATCGACGGCATCTGCGTGGGTGCGGGCGCCATCATCGCCATGGCGTCGGATCTGCGGATCGGCACGCCCGAGGCCAAGACCGCGTTCCTGTTCACCCGCGTCGGCCTTGCGGGCTGCGACATGGGCGCCTGCGCGATCCTGCCCCGCATCATCGGTCAGGGGCGGGCGGCGGAGCTCCTCTATACCGGGCGGTCGATGAGCGCCGAGGAAGGTGAGCGCTGGGGCTTCTTCAACAAGCTGGTGGCCGGCGACGCGCTGGAGGCGGAGGCGCGCAGCCTCGCCGAAAAGATCGTCGCGGGGCCGAATTTCGCGCATATGATGACGAAGACCATGCTTGTGCAGGAATGGTCCATGTCGATCGAACAGGCGATCGAGGCGGAAGCGCAGGCGCAGGCGATCTGCATGCAGACGGAAGACTTCGTGCGGGCCTACAAGGCCTTCGTCGCCAAGGAAAAACCCGTGTTCGAGGGCGACTGATGGCGGATTTGGCGTTCTGGGACGAGATGAAGCAAGGGGTGCGCGCTGATGCCTGACCGCAGCTTTCTTGACTGGCCGTTCTTCGAGGATCGCCATCGTGCGCTGGCCCTGCATCTGGACAGCTGGGCCGCCGCGCATCTGCCGGTGGATCATGCGGACGTGGATGCGGCCTGCCGGGGGCTGGTGGCGGACCTGGGCAAGGCGGGGTTCCTGCGGCATTCCGGCGGCTCTCTGGATGTGCGCACGCTCTGCCTGATCCGCGAGACGCTGGCGCGCCATGACGGGCTGGCCGATTTCGCCTTTGCCATGCAGGGGCTGGGGACGGGGGCGATTTCGCTTTTCGGGTCGGCCGAGCAGAAAGGCTGGCTTGAGAAGACGCGCGAGGGGCGGGCCATTTCCGCCTTTGCCCTGACCGAACCGCAATCGGGTTCGGACGTGGCGAATTCCACCATGACCGCGACGCGCGACGGCAACCACTTCGTGCTGAACGGCGAGAAGACCTGGATCTCCAATGGGGGGATCGCGGATGTCTATACGCTGTTCGCGCGCACGGGCGAGGCCCCGGGCGCGAAGGGGCTGTCGTGCTTCATCGTGACGCCCGATCTGCCGGGTTTCGAGGTGGTGGAGCGGTTGCAGGTGATCGCGCCGCATCCCTTGGCGACCTTGCGCTTTACCGATGTGCGGGTGCCGGCCGACGCGATGATCGGCGATCCCGGTGCGGGCTTCCGCATCGCGATGTCGGTGCTCGACGTCTTCCGGTCGACCGTGGCGGCGGCGGCTTTGGGCTTTGCCCGCCGCGCGCTCGATGAGGCGGTGGCGCGGGTGACGACACGGCAGGTGCAGGGCGCGCCGCTCTCTGACTTGCAGATGGTGCAGGGCCATATCGCCGACATGGCGCTGGAAATCGATGCCGCCGCGCTGCTGATCTATCGCGCGGCCTGGATGAAGGATCAGGGCGCGGCCCGGATCACGCGCGAGGCGGCGATGGCCAAGCTCTATGCGACGGAGGCTGCGCAGCGGGTGATCGACGCCGCCGTCCAGCTGCATGGCGGGGACGGTGTGCGCACGGGGCAGATGGTCGAAAGCCTCTACCGCGAAATCCGGGCGCTGCGCATCTATGAAGGCGCGTCCGACGTGCAGCGCGTGGTGATCGCGCGGCAGACCTTGGGGGCCCTTTCAGGGGGATAGGACATGACACTGGGACCGACCGGCCATACCGACAGCTTCGCCCGCGACAACCTTCCGCCGCCGGGTCAATGGCCCGACTTCCTGATGGAGGGGTTTCCCTATCCCGATTACCTGAATGCAGGCGTCGAACTGACCGACGCCATGGTCGCGAAAGGCTTCGGCGATCACACTGCGCTGATCGGAAACGGGCGGCGGCGCACCTACAAGGAACTGGCGGACTGGACCAACCGCCTCGCCCATGCGCTGGTCGAAGACCTTGGCGTGAAGCCGGGCAACCGGGTGCTGATCCGGTCGGCCAACAACCCCGCCATGGTCGCCTGTTGGCTGGCCGCCACCAAGGTGGGCGCGGTTGTCGTCAACACCATGCCGATGCTGCGGGCGGGCGAACTGGGCCAGATCGTCGACAAGGCCGAGATCGAATTCGCGCTGTGCGACACGCGGCTCATGGACGAGATCGTCGCCTGCGCGAAGGATTCGAGGTTCCTCAGGAAGGTGATCGGCTTCGACGGCACCTCGAACCACGATGCGGAACTCGACCGGTTGGCCTTGCAGAAACCCGTGCGCTTCGAGGCGGTGAAGACCGGGCGCGACGACGTGGCGCTTCTGGGCTTCACCTCGGGCACCACGGGCAATCCCAAGGCCACGATGCATTTCCACCGCGATCTGCTGATCGTCGCGGACGGCTATGCGAAGGAAGTGCTGGGCGTGACGCCGGAGGATGTCTTTGTCGGGTCTCCTCCGCTGGCCTTCACCTTCGGTCTTGGCGGCCTTGCCATCTTCCCCTTGCGATTCGGGGCGGCGGCGACGCTTCTGGAACAGGCGACGCCTCCCAACATGGTCGAGATCATCCAGACCTATCGCGCGACGGTCTGTTTCACCGCGCCCACGGCGTACCGCGCGATGCTGTCGGCGATGGAGCAAGGCGCGGACCTGTCCTCGCTTCGCGCCGCCGTCAGCGCGGGGGAAACCCTGCCCGCGCCGGTCTATGACGACTGGATGAAGAAGACCGGCAAGCCGATGCTTGACGGGATCGGCGCGACCGAGATGCTGCATATCTTCATCACCAACCGCTTCGACGATCACCGCCCGGCCTGCACCGGCCGCCCGGTCACGGGCTACGAGGCGAAGATCGTGGACGAGGACGGGCGCGACGTGCCCCCGGGGACGGTGGGCCGTCTTGCCGTGCGCGGGCCGACCGGGTGCCGCTACCTCGCCGATGACCGCCAGAAGGCCTACGTGCAGAACGGCTGGAACATCACCGGCGACGCCTTCACGATGGACGAAGATGGCTATTTCCACTTCGCCGCGCGCAATGACGACATGATCATCTCGGCGGGCTACAACATCGCCGGCCCCGAGGTGGAGGCGGCGCTTCTGGCACACGCCGACGTCGCCGAATGCGCCGTCGTCGGCGTCGCGGACGAGGCGCGCGGCCAGATCGTGCAGGCCCATGTGGTGCTGCGCGCGGGCATTGCGGGCGACGAGACGTTGGTCAAGGCGCTGCAGGACCACGTGAAGGCGGTGATCGCGCCCTACAAGTATCCCCGCTCGGTCATCTTCTGCACCGAGCTTCCGAAGACCCAGACCGGCAAGATCCAGCGCTTCCGCCTGCGGCAGGACGGGCAGGGATGACTTGCGGAGCGGTCGGGCAGGCCGCAGACTGACATCAGGGCGTCGTGACGGAAGAGGGCACGGGCGGCGCCGCAAACCAACACGGCCCAGAACAACACGAGACACGGGAGAAGACGAATATGAAACTCAGAACATTGCTCGCTGCCGCATCGATGGTGGCGCTGGCGGCTGCGGCGCAGGCCGAAGGCGTGAAGGTCGGCATGATCACGACATTGTCGGGCGGCGGCGCGGGCCTTGGCATCGACGTGCGCGACGGCTTTTTGCTGGCGGTCAAGCAGTCGGGCCGCAGCGACATCGAAGTGGTGATCGAGGACGACCAGCAGAAGCCCGAGATCGCGGTGCAGCTGGCCGACAAGATGGTGCAGGCCGAACAGGTCGATATCCTGACCGGCATCATCTGGTCGAACCTCGCCATGGCGGTAGTGCCGTCGGTGACCGCGCAGGGCAAGATCTACCTGTCGCCCAACGCCGGGCCGTCGGCGCTGGCGGGCAAGGGCTGCCACCCGAACTATTTCAACGTCGCATGGCAGAACGACGCCCTGCATGAAGGCGCGGGCGCCTATGCCAATGACGCGGGCTTCAAGAACACCTTCATCCTCGCCCCCAATTATCCGGCGGGGCAGGACGCGCTCACGGGCTTCAAGCGGTTCTTCAAGGGCAATCTCGCGGGCGAGATCTATACCAAGCTGGGCCAGACCGATTACGCGGCGGAAATCGCGCAGATCCGTG
The DNA here is from genome assembly GCA_018401465.1 of Aestuariivita sp. Taxonomy (GTDB): domain Bacteria; phylum Pseudomonadota; class Alphaproteobacteria; order Rhodobacterales; family Rhodobacteraceae; genus JAGYKE01. The sequence goes on along the minus strand of JAGYKE010000005.1, from coordinate 693,101 downwards.
CCTCGGGCGCCGACAGCGTCTTCTTCTTCCTGCCGGGCGGCATGGGGATTTCATTCCTCAAGCAATATGCCGACAGCGGCGTCGACCTGCCGCTCGTGGGACCCGCCTTCAGCTTCGACCAGGGCATCCTGCAGGCCGTGGGCGCGGCGGCGCTGGGCGTGAAGAACACCTCGCAATGGGGCAAGGACATCGACAATCCGACCAACGCGGCCTTCGTCGAAAGCTTCCAGGCCGAGTACGGGCGTCTGCCGTCGCTTTACGCCAGCCAGGGGTTCGATACCGCGAACCTGATGATCTCGGCCATGGGCAAGGCAGATGTCGCCGATACTGCGGCCTTCAGCGCCGCGCTGAAGGAAGCCGACTTCGCCTCGACCCGGGGTGAGTTCGCCTTCGGGCCGAACAATCACCCGGTGCAGACCATCTACGTGCGCGAAGTGATCCAGGAAGGCGACGTCTTCACCAACCGCATCATCGGCACCGCCCTGACCGGGCACACCGATGTCTATGCGGCTGACTGCAAGATGTAAGCGACGGGGCACCGGGTGACATGCTGCAGGCCTGCCTGAACGGCGGGCGCACCGGGGCGGAAGCCCCGGGCGTCCCGCTCACGCCGAAGGACCTTGCGCGCGACGCTGTCGCCGTGCGCAAGGCCGGGGCGCAGGAACTGCATGTCCATCCCCGCAACCTGGCGGGCGCGGAAAGTCTCGCGCCCGCCGATGTTTCCGCGGCGCTGACCGCGATCCGCGCCGCCGTGCCGGGCATGAAGGTTGGCATCGGCACCGGCGCCTGGATCGGGCCCGGCGGGCGGAAGAGGCACGAACAGATGCAGGCCTGGGACGTTCTGCCCGATTACGTGTCGGTCAACCTGAACGAGCCCGACTGCATCGAGGTGATGAAGATGATGCATGACCGCGATGTGGGCATCGAGGCGGGCGTCTGGTCGCTGGCCGAGGCGCGCAAGCTGTGCCGCGAGGCGAACAAGTCCGACATCCTGCGTGTCCTGATCGAGATGCGCGATGTCCCGGGCCCCGAGGCGCGGGCTGAGGCGATGCATTGCATTGCCTATCTGCGCGACCGTGGCGTGACCGCGCCGATCCTTCTGCACGGGCAGGAGCGCAGCGCCTGGCCCTGCGTGATCGAGGCCGCGCGGCTTGGTTTCGACACCCGCATCGGGTTCGAGGACGTGCTCGACCTGCCCGGCGGCACGCCCGCGCCGTCGAACGCGGCGCTGGTGGCCTGCGCGCGCGATCTGATCGACCACACGATCCGGGATGTGGGGCCATGAGCATTCTTCTTCTCATCGAACAGATCCTGAACGGGCTGCAATTCGGGCTGATGCTGTTTCTGATCTCGGCCGGTCTCACGCTGATCTTCGGGGTGATGGGGATCATCAATCTGGCCCATGGATCGCTTTACATGGTGGGGGCCTTCGCGGCCGCCGCCGGAGCGGCGGCGACGGGGTCTTTCGTGCTGGGCCTTGCCGCCGCGCTGATGGCGGCTGCCATCGCGGGCGTGATCGTCGAGGTGCTGGTGATCCGCCGCCTGTATGACCGCGACCACCTCGATCAGGTGCTGGCGACCTTCGCGCTGATCCTGATCTTCTCCGAGGGCACGCGCTGGGTCTTCGGGTCGTTTCCGCTTTACCTCGACGTGCCCGATTTCCTGTCGGGCGCGGTCACGCTGCCGGGCGGCATTCCCTATCCGCTTTACCGGCTGACGATCATCCTGATCGGGCTGGCGGTCGCGGCGGGTCTGTTCCTGCTGATCGCGAAGACGCGCGTCGGCATCCGCATCCGGGCGGGCGAAAGCGACCGCGAGATGATCGCGGCGCTGGGCGTCGATATCTCGAAGCTCTACACGCTGGTCTTCGCGCTGGGCGCGGGCCTTGCCGGCTTCGCGGGCGCGCTGGTGGGGGCGATCCAGTCGGTGCAGGTCGGCATGGGCGAGCCGATGCTGATCCTTGCCTTCGTCACCATCGTCATCGGCGGCATCGGGTCGATCAAGGGTGCCTTCGTCGGCGCGATCCTCGTGGGGCTGACCGACACGCTGGGCCGCTTCCTGCTGCCGGTCCTGTTCGGTGCGTTCATGGAGCCTGCCTCGGCCAACTCGGTCGGCTCGGCGCTGGCGTCGATGCTGATCTACATCCTGATGGCGGGTGTTCTGATCTTCCGGCCCACCGGGCTTTACGGAAAGGCATGACGATGATCCGGGAAACCTACGTCAACGCCGCGATCATGCTCCTGCTGCTGGGGATACCGGTCTGGGCCCATGTCGCGGGCCAGCCCTTCACCATCACGCTGGCGACCAAGGTCGCGATCCTTGCGATGGCGGGCGTGGGGCTCAACATCGCGCTGGGGCTGGGGGGGATGGTGTCGCTGGGACATGCGGTCTTCTTCGGGATCGGCGGCTATTCCATGGGCATCCTTGCGCACCACGCGCAGACCTTCACGCCGCTGATGGAGGTGCCGCTTTTGATCGAGGGCACCAAGTTCATGCCGGTGATCTGGGTGGTTGCCGTCGCTGTCAGCGCGCTGGTCGCGCTGGCCATCGGCGCGCTGTCGCTGCGCACCGGTGGGGTCTATTTCATCATGATCACGCTCGCCTTCGGGCAGATGTTCTATTACTTCGCCATCTCCTGGCCCGCCTATGGCGGCGAGGACGGGTTGTCGATCTTCGTGCGCAACGACTTTCCGGGGCTGAACACGCTGGTCCCCATCCAGTTCTTCGCCATCGCCTTTGTCGCGCTGTCGCTGTCGCTGACCCTGTCGCACCTGATCGCGCGGTCGCGCTTTGGCCTCGCGCTGGGCGCCGCGCGGCAGAACGCGGAACGGGTGCAGACCGTGGGGCTTGACCCGATGCGGGTGAAACTGGTGGCCTTCGTCATCTCGGGCGCGATCACGGGGCTTGCCGGGGCGCTCTTCGCCGATCTCAACCGCTTCGTGGCGCCCACGATGTTTTCCTGGCACCTGTCGGGGGAACTCATCATCTTCATCATCCTCGGCGGGATCGGGCGGCTGTTTGGCCCCGTGGTGGGGGCGGGCCTCTTCATCCTGCTGGAACATTTCCTGGGCGGGCTGTCGGAATTCTGGCTGATCTATGTGGGCGCGATCTTGCTGGGCGTGGTCCTTTTCGCGCGCGGCGGGCTGATCGGCGCGCTGTCGGGACGCGAGGTGGCCCATGACTGAGCCGATCCTGAGAACCGACAGCATCACCAAGTATTTCGGCGCGGTGAAGGCCAGTCAGGACGTGTCGATCGAGCTGCGCCCGGGCGAGATCCATGCCCTGATCGGGCCCAACGGCGCGGGCAAGTCCACGCTGATCAAGCAGATCGCGGGCAACATGACGCCCGACGCGGGCCGCATCTGGTTCGACGGGCGCGACGTGACGCAGCTGGGCACAGTAGCACGCGCGCGGGCGGGGCTGGGGCGCACGTTCCAGATCTCGTCGCTCGCCATGGAGTACACCGTCCTGCAGAACGTGGTGCTGGGCGCCCTGGGCCGCGACGGTGGGGTGATGAGCTTCCTGCGGCCTGCCATGAAGGACAAGGCCCTCGTGGCCGAGGCCGAGGCCGCGCTGGAACGCGTGGGCCTGATCGACCTCAAATCGACCCGCACCGCCGATCTGAGCCATGGCCAGCGCCGCCAGCTGGAAGTCGCGGTCGCGCTGACGCTACGGCCCAAGGCGTTTCTCATGGACGAACCGATGGCGGGTCTGGGCGCGAGCGGATCGAAGCGGCTGACGGGGTTTCTTGACGGGCTGCGGGCCGAGGCGCCGATCCTTCTGGTGGAACATGACATGGACGCGGTCTTCGCGCTCGCCGACCGGATCAGCGTGCTGGTCTATGGCGAGGTGATCGCGACGGGCACGGCGGCCGAGATCCGCGCCAACCCGGACGTGCGCACCGCCTATCTGGGGGAGGACGCCTGATGGCCTTCCTGAAACTCTCCGGCGTCGAGGCATCTTATGGCCCCTCACAGGCGCTTTTCGGTGTCGATCTCGATCTGGCCGAGGGCGAGGTGATGGCGCTCATGGGCCGCAACGGCATGGGCAAGTCCACGACGATCAAGGTGATCTGCCGGATGCTGGCCAACAGCGCGGGCCGGATCGAATTCGCGGGCCGCGACATCGGGGGCTTCCGGTCCCATCAGGCGGCGCGCGCGGGCATCGGGCTTGTCCCCGAAGGGCGGCGCTGTTTTCCGAACCTCACGGTGCAGGAAAACCTGATCGCCGCCGCGCGCCCGGGCGACTGGGATTTCGCGCGCGTGTCGCTTCTCTTTCCCCGGCTCGGCGAGCGGGCGGGGCAGATGGCGGCGTCGCTGTCGGGGGGCGAACAGCAAATGCTCGCCATCGGACGCGCGCTGATGACCAATCCGCGCCTTCTGATCCTCGACGAGGCGACGGAAGGTCTGGCCCCCATCGTGCGGCAGGAAATCTGGGCCGCCATCGCGCGGCTCAAGTCCGAGACGGGGCTTGCCCTTCTGGTGGTGGACAAGTCGCTGCGCGAATTGTCCGCCATCGCCGACCGGGTGACGATCATCGAACGCGGGCGCAGCGTCTGGGCCGGGGCCTTCGCTGATCTCACCCATGACACGACCGAACAATATCTGGGGGTCTGACATGCGCTTCGATTATCCGCTGAAGGTGATCTTCAAGTATTGCGACCCCGCCGGGATCGTCTTCTATCCCCGCTATTTCGAGATGATCAACGACGCGACCGAGGCGCTGTTCGAAGATGCCTTCGGCTGCCCGTGGGAAGTGCTGCACGAAACCGGCAACATCCCCACCGTCGAGATCACCGCTCAGTTCACCGCGCCCAGCCGCCACGGCGATCACCTGATCATCGGGATCGAGGTGACGAAGCTGGGCCGCACCTCGCTTGGCCTGTCTTTTCACGCCCGCGCGGGCGACGAGACGCGCTTTCTCGCGCGCTCGACCCTCGTGCATGTGAGCAAGGACGGCCGCCCCGCACCCTGGCCCGAGCCCCTGCGCGCGGCCCTCGAGACATTCACGAAGGAGTAAGTCATGGCCCACCGTATCATCCATCCCGAAGGCTGGGCGCCCGCGAAGGGCTATGCCAACGGGGTCCTGGCCAGCGACGGCACGCTTTATGTGGGCGGCCAGATCGGCTGGACCGCCGACCAGATCTTCGAGGTGCATGATTTCCTCGGCCAGTGCGAACAGGCGCTGAAGAACATCGTCGCCGTGGTCGAAGCGGCGGGCGGCCGGATCGAGCACATCACCCGCCTGACTTGGTTTGTGACGGACAAGCGCGAATACCTCGCCCACCAGCGCGAGATGGGCGAGGTCTATCGCCGCGTTCTGGGCCGCCATTTCCCCGCCATGACCATGGTCGTGGTGGCCGGTCTGGTCGAGGACGCAGCCCTGGTCGAGATCGAGGCGACCGCTGTCATCCTGCCCGCGCCCAAGCCCTATGACGGTCCTTGACCGGACCACACCGCCCCTGCACCCTGACCACCAACCGGAGGCGCGCCCATGATCAGCCAGGAACTGAACGATACCCTCACCCGGATCGGGCCGGGCACGGATGCGGGCGCGGTCCATCGCCTTTACTGGCAGCCCGCCGCGCTGTCGGACGAATTGATGACCGCGCGGCCCGTGGTGCCGGTGACGCTTCTTGGGGAACGGCTGGTCCTCTTCCGTAACGAGGATGGAGCGCTTGGCCTCATCGGGCGGCACTGTCCGCATCGCGGCGCGGACCTCTGCTATGGCCGTCTGGAAGACAACGGCCTGCGCTGCCCCTTCCACGGCTGGCATTTCGACCGCACCGGCCAATGCCTCGAACAGCCGGGCGAACCCGAAGGCAGCCGGATGCACGAACAGATCAGGTCGGTGTCCTATCCGGTGGTGGAACGGAACGGCATCGTCTGGGCCTATATGGGGCCGGGCGATCCGCCGCCTTTCCCCAACTTCGACTGCTTCCGCGCGCCGGATACCCATGTCTTCGCCTTCAAGGGGCTTTGGGAATGCAACTGGCTGCAGGCGATGGAGGTTGGGATTGACCCCGCGCATGCGTCCTTCCTGCACCGTTTCCTGCAGGACGAGGACCCGGCCGACAGCTACGGCAAGCAGTTCCGCGACAAGGCCGGGAACACCGAAATACCGATGACGAAGCTGCTGCGCGACTATCCGCGCCCGGACATCATGGTCGACGAAGCGCCGCACGGGATGCGCCTGACGGCGCTGCGCCGGATGGAGGATGGCCGCACCCATGTGCGCATCACCAACCACATCTTCCCGCACGCCATCTGCATCCCGATGAGCCGCGAGATGACGATCACCCAGTGGCATGTCCCGATCGACGACACCCATTGCTACTGGTATTCGATGTTCACGAGCTTCGGCGCGCCCGTCGACAAGGCGAAGATGCGCGACCAGCGCCTGCGCGAACACCGCCTGCCGGATTACGCGCCCTTGAAGAACGCGCGCAACAATTACGGCTATGACCCGGACGAACAGCGCGCGGCGACCTATACCGGCATGGGCCTCGACATCAACGTCCACGACCAGTGGGCGGTGGAAAGCATGGGCGCGATCCAGGACCGCACGCAGGAGCATCTGGGCAAGACCGACGTGGGCATCATCCGCTATCGCCGGATGCTGCGCGACGCGATCGCGAAGGTGAAGGAAGGGCGTCTGTCGGAATTGCCCATGCGCAACGGTGTTGACCCCGCGACGATATCGGGGCCGCTGTCCAACGACGCCATCGCGCCTGACGGAAACTGGGAAGAGGTGAACGCGGCCAGCGATGCAAGCCGCCGTGACGCCTGCCCCTGGGACGCGCGGCTTTAGGTGATGGCGGGAACGGCGGGGGGCAAGCTGGCGGCGCTGGGGCTTCTGGACGCAGAAGACTGCGACATCGCCGATGATCTTCTGGCGCGCCTGCCCGCATCGGGGATCGAGACGATCCGGGTGGTCTTTGCCGACCAGCACGGCATCCTGCGCGGCAAGACCCTGATGCCCGAGGCGCTGCCCTCGTTCTTCCGGTCCGGCATCGCGGCGCCGTCGACGCTTCTTCTCAAGGACACGTCGCACCGCACAGTCTTTCCCGTCTGGGGCAAGGACGCAGGCATCGCGTCTGGGCCGATGCAGGGGGCCAACGACATGCTGCTGGTCCCTGATCCGGGCAGCCTCATGCCGCTGCCATGGTCGCCGCACTCCGCCTGGCTCTTCGCGCGGCCCGTGCACCGGTCGGGCGCGGCCATTCCCTTTGCCCCCGAAACGGTCCTTCAGACCGCGATCGACCGGCTGGCCGATCAGGGCTATGCCGCGAAGCTCGGGCTCGAGGTGGAATTCCACGTCTTCGATGTGACCGACCCCGCGCTGGGTCATGACGAGACGACGATGCCGGGCCAGCCGCCTGCCACCCGCGCGCTGACCCATGGCTACCAGTTTCTCACCGATGCCCGCTATGGCGAGGCGGAAGAGGTGCTCGACCTCATCCGGCGCAATGCGCAAGGTCTCGGCCTGCCGATCCGGTCGCTCGAGATCGAGATGGGTCCCAGCCAGTTCGAGGCGACCTTCGCGCCGTCCGATCCGATGACGGCGGCGCGGCAGATGGTGATGTTCCGCGCCATGGTGAAGGAAGTCTGCGCGCGGCAGGGCCTGCATGCCACCTTCATGCCGAAGCCCGTTCTGCCCAACATCGGCGCCAGCGGCTGGCACATCCACCAATCGCTGGAAGACCGCACGACGGGCGCGAATCTCTTCACGCCCGAGGGCGCGCATGAACTGACGATCGAGGCGGCAGGATGGATCGCGGGCCTGCTGGCCCATGCGGCGGAAAGCCAGCTTCTGATCGCGCCCACGGTCAACAGCTACAAACGCTATTCCGCCTACCAGTTGGCGCCCGACCGGGTGCAATGGGGCTGGGACAATCGCGGCGCGATGATCCGCGCGCTTCTGGCACCGGGCGACGGGGCCTCGCGGCTGGAAAACCGCGCGCCGGATGCGGCGGCCAATCCCTACTACGCCTTCGCCGCACAGGTGCTGTCGGGCCTTGCCGGCCTGACTGAAGGGCTGGAACCCCCCGCGCCTTGCGAAACACCTTATGACAACGACGCAGCCCCCCTGCCCAAGACCCTTCTTGACGCGGTCGCGTCGTTCGAGGGATCGGCGCTCTACCGTGACGTGCTGGGCGACGAGACGGTCGATTACCTGTCCCGCCTCAAGCGGGCGGAGTGGGAGCGCTATGTCGCCGCCCTGTCGGACTGGGAACAGGCGGAGTATTTCACCCTTCTCTGACCGCGTCCGTTTGTCGCTTGCCGGGATTCGGGAGCTCGGCTATTCCTTCCGATGTGCAGACGGGAGAACCGGCGACAAGCCGGTGCCGAAGGAGCAACCGCCCCGGAAACTCTCAGGCCCAAGGACCGACTGCGCCACGACACTCTGGAGAGAGCCCGGGAGACCGGGACGCCGAAGGGATAACGATCTCAGGCGAAAGGACAGAGGGGGCATCGCAAGGCCGCGCATGCGCGGCACAACGATGCCGGATGCATGTCCAGAGACAGCACATTCGGTCGGAAGGACAGGGGCATGACCGATCTGCAGACCACACCGCTTTTCGCGCTGCATCACCGGCTGGGCGCGAAGATGGTGCCCTTCGCCGGGTATGACATGCCGGTGCAGTATCCGCTGGGCGTGCTGAAGGAACACCTGCACACCCGCGCGCAGGCGGGCCTCTTCGATGTGAGCCACATGGGGCAGGTGACCGTCTCGGGCGACAGCTGGCAGTCTGTGGCGACCGCGTTCGAGCGGCTTGTGCCGCAGGACATCCTCGGGCTGGCGGACGGGCGTCAGCGCTATGCTTTCTTCACCACGGACACCGGCGGCATCGCCGATGACCTGATGGTCGCGCGCCGGGGCGAGGACCTGTTCGTCGTCGTCAACGCCGCCTGCAAGGAGGCCGACATCGCCCATATGCGCGACCGTCTGCCCGGCTTCACCATCACCGAACATGCCGACCGCGCGCTGATCGCGCTGCAGGGGCCCGCGGCGGAAAGTGTCCTGTCCGCGATGGACCCGGCCGCGGCGGCAATGCGCTTCATGGATGTGGCGACCCTGCGTCTGGGCGGCGTCGAGGTCTGGGCGTCGCGGTCGGGATATACCGGCGAGGACGGCTATGAACTCTCGCTCCCCGCCGACCGGGCCGAGGGCCTGGCCGAGGCGCTGCTGGCCCACCCGGCGGTCGAGGCCATCGGCCTTGGCGCACGCGACAGCCTGCGGCTCGAGGCCGGGCTTTGCCTTTACGGCCACGATATCGACGTGACGACCACGCCGGTGAGCGCCGCGCTTGAATGGGCGATCCAGAAGGTGCGGCGGCATGGCGGCGCGCGCGCGGGCGGATTTCCGGGCGACGCGCGCATTCTCGCTGAACTCGACCACGGCGCGCCGATGCGCCGGGTGGGCCTGCAACCGACGGGCCGCGCGCCCATGCGCGAAGGCGTGGCGCTGTTCACCGACGAGGCCGGGGGCGAAGCCATCGGCCGCATCACCTCGGGCGGCTTCGGCCCGAGCGTCGAAGGACCCGTCGCGATGGGCCACGTCCCGGTCGAACTGTCGCAGCCCGGCACCGCGCTCTTTGGAGAGTTGCGCGGCAAACGGCTGCCCGTCACAGTCACATCACTGCCCTTCGTGGCAGCCCGCTTCAAACGCTGAGAACAAAGGTTGGCGACCCGATGAAATACACTGAAGAACATGAATGGCTGCTGGTCGAAGGCGATGTGGTGACCGTCGGGATCACCGCGCATGCCGCCGAACAACTGGGGGATGTCGTCTTCGTCGACCTGCCCGAAGTGGGCACCACCGTCAGCAAGGACGACGAGATCGTCGTGATCGAAAGCGTCAAGGCGGCGTCCGACATCCTTGCTCCGCTCGACGGCGAGATCGTGGAGATCAACGAGACGATCGTCGACAACCCCGCGATGGTCAACGACGACCCCGAAGGCGAGGCGTGGTTCTTCAAGATCCGTACGACCGACCTCAAGCCCATGGACGATTACATGACCGAGGCCGAGTACAAGGAATTCATAGGATAAACGCCATGGCCGTCCGCCGCATCGTCGCCGATCTGTGGTCCGGGGACCCGGCCGCACTCGCCGGGTTCTACCGCGACCTCCTGGGCCTCGATATCCTGATGGATATGGGCTGGATCGTGACGCTGGGCACGGCCCGCTCCGCGCCGGTGCAGCTGACCTGCGCGTCGGAAGGCGGCAACGGCACTGACCTGCCGCACCTTTCGATCGAGGTCGACGATCTCGACGACGTGCTGGCCCGCGCCCGTGCGATGATGGTGCCGATCGAGTACGGCCCCGTGGACGAGCCCTGGGGCGTGCGCCGCTTCTTCCTGCGCGATCCGGGCGGGCGGCTTCTGAATATCCTCACCCATGCCGATCAGGAGAGAACCTGAGATGACCTTCACCCCGACCGAGTATCTGCCCTACGACTTCGCCAATCGCCGCCATATCGGGCCAAGCCCGAAGGAAATGGCCGGGATGCTGAAGGTTCTGGGCGTCGACAGCCTTGACCAGCTGATCGACGAGACGGTGCCGAAATCCATCCGGCAGGAAAAGCCGCTCGATTTTGGCAAGGCGCTGTCCGAGCGCGAGGTGCTCCACCACATGCGCAAGGTGGCCGACCGCAACCAGGTTCTCGTGAGCCTGATCGGGCAGGGCTATCACGGCACGGTCACGCCGCCCGCGATCCAGCGCAACATCCTTGAAAATCCGGCCTGGTACACGGCCTACACGCCCTACCAGCCGGAAATCAGCCAAGGCCGGCTCGAGGCGCTGCTGAACTTCCAGACGATGATCTCGGACCTCACGGGCCTCGAGATCGCCAATGCCTCGCTTCTGGACGAATCGACCGCCTGCGCGGAAGCCATGACCATGGCGCAGCGCGTCGCGAAATCGAAGGCGACGGCCTTCTTCGTCGATGAAAACTGCCACCCGCAGAACATCGCGGTGATGCAGACGCGCGCGGCCCCCTTGGGGATCGAGGTCATCGTGGGCGCGCCCGAGACGCTCGATGCAGCCCGCGTCTTCGGCGCGATCTTCCAGTATCCGGGCACCTATGGGCATGTGCGCGACTTCACCGATGCGATCACCGCGCTGCATGGGGCGGGGGCCATCGGGGTCATCAGCGCCGATCCGCTGTCGCTGACGCTGCTGAAAGAGCCGGGCGCGATGGGCGCAGACATCGCCGTGGGCAGCGCGCAGCGCTTCGGCGTGCCCATGGGCTATGGCGGGCCGCACGCGGCCTATATGGCGACGAAACAGCAATATGCGCGGTCAATGCCGGGCCGGCTTGTGGGCGTCAGCGTCGACAGCCACGGCAACCGGGCCTATCGCCTCAGCCTGCAGACCCGCGAACAGCATATCCGGCGCGAAAAGGCGACGTCGAACGTCTGCACCGCGCAGGCGCTCTTGGCGGTCATGGCGTCCTTCTATGCCGTCTTCCACGGACCCGAAGGCCTCAAGGCCATCGCGCAGCGCATCCATCGCAAGACGGTGCGTCTGGCGCGGGGCCTCGAGGCGGCAGGCTTCAAGGTGGAACCGAAGACCTTCTTCGACACGATCACGGTGGATGTGGGCCTTTTGCAGCGGGGCGTGTTGCAGGCGGCGGTGCGCGAAGGCGTGAACCTGCGCCGCGTGGGCGAGACGAAGATCGGCATCACGCTGGACGAGGCGACGCGCCCCCGCGTGATCGAAGCCGTCTGGCGCGCCTTCGGGATCATCATGGATGACGATGACTTCACGCCGACCTACCGCCTGCCCGAAGACTGCCTGCGCAGATCCGACTATCTGACGCACCCGATCTTCCACATGAACCGGGCGGAAACCGAGATGATGCGCTACATGCGCCGCCTTGCCGACCGCGACCTCGCGCTTGACCGGGCGATGATTCCGCTGGGGTCCTGCACGATGAAGCTGAACGCGGCGGTCGAGATGATGCCGGTCAGCTGGCGCGAGTTTTCGCTCATGCACCCGTTCTGCCCCACCGATCAGGCGCAGGGCTATCATGAGCTGATCGCCGATCTATCGGCTAAGCTGTGCGAGATCACGGGCTATGCCGCCATCTCGATGCAGCCCAATTCAGGCGCGCAGGGGGAATATGCGGGGCTTCTGACCATCGCGGCGTATCACCGGGCACTGGGGCAGGCGCACCGCAATGTCTGCCTGATCCCGGTCAGCGCCCATGGCACGAACCCGGCCAGCGCCCAGATGGTCGGCTGGAAGGTCGTACCGGTGAAATCGGCCGAAAACGGCGACATCGATGTGGAGGATTTCCGCGCCAAGGCGGAACAATATGCCGAGAACCTTGCCGGTTGCATGATCACCTATCCCTCGACCCATGGCGTGTTCGAGGAGACGGTGAAGGAGGTCTGTGCCATCACGCATCAGCATGGCGGACAGGTCTATATCGACGGGGCCAACATGAACGCCATGGTGGGACTGTCGCGGCCCGGCGATCTGGGCGGCGATGTCAGCCACCTGAACCTGCACAAGACCTTCTGCATCCCTCATGGCGGCGGCGGCCCCGGCATGGGACCCATCGGCGTCAAGGACCACCTCGTGCCCTTCCTGCCGGGCCACCCCGCGACGGGCGGCGCCGAAGGGCCGGTCTCGGCCGCGCCTTACGGCTCGCCCTCGCTTCTGCCGATCTCATGGGCCTATTGCCTCCTGATGGGCGGCGAGGGGCTGACGCAGGCGACCCGCGTCGCCATCCTGAACGCCAACTACATCGCCAAGCGCCTCGAAGGCGCGTTCGAGGTGCTTTATCGTGGCCGGCAGGGCAGGGTGGCGCATGAGTGCATCATCGACACCCGCCCCTTCGCGGACAGCGCGGGCGTCAATGTGGACGATATCGCGAAGCGTCTGATCGACAACGGGTTCCACGCGCCGACGATGAGCTGGCCGGTGGCGGGTACGCTGATGATCGAGCCGACCGAGAGCGAGACGAAGGCCGAGCTTGATCGCTTCTGCGACGCGATGCTGGCGATCCGTCAGGAGATCCGCGACATCGAGGAAGGCCGCATCGACCGCGAGGTGAACCCGCTCAAACTGGCGCCGCATACGATGGAAGATCTCGTGCGCGACTGGGACCGTCCCTATACCCGCGAACAGGGCTGTTTCCCGCCGGGTGCCTTCCGGGTCGACAAGTACTGGCCGCCGGTGAACCGCGTGGACAACGTCTATGGCGACCGGCACCTCGTCTGCACCTGCCCGCCGATGGAGGCCTACGCGGAGGCGGCCGAATGAGGCGGAGCGCGCTGGCGCGCGCACGCTTTTTCGTTTCGGGTGAGGGGCTCTGCCCCTCACACTCCCCGGGATATTTGTGAACCCGAAGAAGCAGGGGCGTGCCCCCACCCCTTCTTCGGGTTCATAAATATCCCGGGGGAGCCCGAGGGGGCTGGCCCCCTCGGCCCTGCCGTCAGGCCGTCGCGAGCGCACGCGCTTCCCGCGCCATCACTTCGATCACAGTCCGCATCTGACCCAGATCGCGCGGGTTCGACGCATTGCCGTCCAGCGCGCGTTTCAGCACACCCTGCAGGATGGCCAGCAGCCGGAAATAGGAAAAGACCAGGTAGAAGGTCCAGTTGTCGGGCCGGTCGATCCCGCGCCGCGCGCAGTAGCGGGCGACATACTCCTCTTCCGAAGGCAGGCCCAGCGCCGCGCGGTCAAGCCCGCCCAAGCCGCGGAAATGGCCCTCATGCGGCAGCCGCCAGTGCATGCACTGATAGGCCAGATCGGCCAGCGGATGGCCCAAGGTCGACAATTCCCAGTCCAGCAGCGCGATCACCTCGAGCCGGTCCGGGTCGAACATCATGTTGTCGATGCGGTAATCGCCATGCACGATTGAAGACGCCCCGTCATCGGCCACCATGTTGCCCGCCAGCCAGCTGATCACCCAGTCGGCATCGGGCAGCGGGTCGGTTTCCGACGCCTGATACTGGCCTGACCAGCGCCCGACCTGGCGTTCGAAATAGTTTCCGGGCCGCCCGTAATCGCCAAGGCCCACCGCCTGCGGGTCGACCGAATGCAGCCGCGACAGCGTCAGGTTCATCTGGTCGTAGACCTGTGCGCGCTGCTCTCGTGTCAGGTCGGGCAGCGCGGGGTCCCAGAAGATGACGCCTGTCTTGAACTCCATGACAAGGAACTGGGTGCCGAGCGGCGTCTCTTCGCCCGAGAGGTGATACATATGCGGCACCGGCACGTCGGTCTGGCCCAGCGCCTTCATCACGCGGTATTCGCGGTCCACCGCATGGGCTGATTTCAGCAGCTTTCCCGGAGGCTTCGCTCGCAGCACATAGGCGCGTTCGCCGCTTGTGACCTTGTAGGTCGGGTTCGACTGGCCGTCGCCGAACTTCTCGACCCGGTCCAACCTTCCGAATCCCTCGACATGGGCCTGTAGATAGGCCTCGAGCTCACCATGATCGAATTGGTGCATGACGCTGCGTCGCTCCCCGTGGACAATGTCGGCGCATCTAAGCAATCCTGCCGCCCAAAGGTAAAGCCGGACGCGCCGTCATTGCGCGCCGGGGCAGGGAGGACACCAGATGGACATGAACTTTGGCATGCGCGCCGAGAAACGCGACCTGCTCGGCCGCGTGGCGGCCATGGTCCGCGACGAGATCATGCCGCTCGAGGACGAGTACCACGGGGAAGTCGGCAAGGGCGACCGCTGGACCTATACGGAACGCCAGGCCGAGATCCTCGAAGGGCTGAAGGCGAAGGCCAAGGCGGCGGGTCTGTGGAACTTCTGGCTGACCGACGGTGACCGGGGCCATGGGCTGACAACCGTCGAATACGCCTATTTCGCCGAAGAGATGGGCAAGACCCCGCTGGCGGCCGAGGTGTTCAACTGTTCCGCGCCCGACACCGGGAACATGGAGGTCTTCCACAAATACGGGTCCGACCAGATGAAAAAGGACTGGCTCGAGCCGCTTCTTCACGGGCGCATCCGGTCGGCCTATCTGATGACCGAACCCGACGTGGCCTCGTCCGACGCGACCAACATCTCCATGTCCTGCGTGCGCGACGGCGACGACTACGTCCTGAACGGCGAGAAGTGGTGGGCGTCCGGCGCGGGCGATCCGCGTTGCAGGGTCTATATCGTGATGGTGCGCACGGGCGGCGACGACGCGCCCAAGCACCGGCGACATTCCATGATCGTGGTGGCCGCCGACACGCCGGGGATCGAGATCCTGCGCCCCATGATGGTCTTCGGGCATGACGATGCGCCGCATGGGCACATGCATATCCGTTTCACCGATGTGCGCGTGCCCGCCGCGAACATGCTGGTCGGCGAAGGCCGTGGGTTCGAGATCGCGCAGGGCCGGCTCGGGCCCGGGCGCATCCATCATTGCATGCGCTCCATCGGGCAGGCCGAAATCGCACTCGAGAAACTCTGCCGCCGCAGCCTTCAGAAAGAGGCGTTCGGCAAGCCGTTGGCCCAGCTTGGCGCGAATTTCGACATCATCGCCGAATGCCGGATGGAGATCGAGATGGCGCGCCTTCTGTGCCTGAAGGCCGCCTGGATGATGGATCAGGGCGATCCGCGCGCCGCCGCCCCCGTGATCAGCCAGATCAAGGTGATCGCGCCGCGTGTCGCGCTCAAGGTGCTGGACGAGGCGATGCAGATGCATGGCGGTCAGGGCATCAGCCAGGACACGCCGCTTGCCATGGCATGGACCTGGCAGCGCGCGCTGCGCTTCGCCGATGGGCCTGACGCGGTGCATCGCCGTCAGGTCGCACGGACCGAACTGAAGAAGTACACGCAGGAAGCGATGTGACGCGCATCGCGGTCGCCGGCGCGGGCAGCATCGGCTGCTTCGTCGGCGGCTGCCTGCTGGCGGCGGGCCATGACGTCGTCTTTCTGGGGCGCGACCGCGTGCTCGGACCCTTGCGCGATGGTCTGCGGCTGACGGATTTCGCCGGGCTCGATCTGACCGTGACGCCGCGTGTGACCGGGTCTGACCCGGCGCTTCTGTCAGGGGCGGATATCGTGCTGGTCTGCGTGAAGTCGGGCGCGACGGCAGAGATGGCGCAGGTGATCGCTGCTCATGCGCCGAATCACGCGGTCGTTGTCAGCCTGCAGAACGGGGTGCGCAACGCGGATGTGCTGCGCGCGGGCCTGCCCGGGCGCGACGTGCGGGCGGGCATGGTGCCCTTCAACGTCGTGCCGCGCGGGCCCGCGCATCTGCACCGCGCGACCAGCGGCGACATCCTGATCGCGTCCGGTCCCGGGGCGCTGGCCACGCGCCTGTCGGTGCCCGCGCTGCCGGTCGCCGAGCACGCGGACATCGACGCGGTGCAATGGGGCAAGCTGTTTCTCAACCTCGCCAACGCGGTCAACGCGCTGTCGGGCCTGCCGATCCGCGCCATGCTGATGGAGCGCGACTGGCGTCGCCTTCTGGCCGATCAGATGGACGAGGCGCTCTCGGTCTTCCGCGCCGCGGGCCTGAGCCTGCACAGCCCCGCGCCGGTACCGCTGCGCCTAGTGCCCGCGATCTTGCGGTTGCCGACGCCGCTTTATGTCCGCGTGGCCGCGCGGATGCTGATGATCGACCCCGAAGCGCGTGCCTCGATGGCGCAGGACCTCGACGCGGGCCGCAGGACCGAGATCGAGCACCTGCAGGGCGAGGTGCTGCGCCTTGCCCGTGCGCAGGGGCGCGACCTGCCAGTCACGGTCGCGATCACCCAGGCGGTGCAGCGGGCCGAGGCGGGCAAAGTCCTGCTCCCGCTGTCGCCCCGCGACATCCGCGGGGGCTGAGCCGGGTTGCACAAGGCGGCCAAGGGCGTAAGTCTGGGGGGCAGAGGAAAGGGCGCGCGCATGGCGACAGCCGATATCGGCGTTTACGGTCTGGGCACGATGGGCAGCGCGCTGGCGCTGAACCTCGCCGACAAGGGCTTTCGCGTCGCCGTCACTAACCGCGAAACCGACTGGATCGCGCCCTTTGTCGCCGAGGCGGGGTCGCTGTCGGACCGGATCACCTCAGCCGACACGGTCGCGGACTTCGTCGCTGCGCTGGTGCCGCCCCGGGTGATCCTGTGCATGATCCCGTCTGGTCCGGCGATGGATGGGGTGATCGCCAAGCTGCGGGCGCATCTTGATCCGGGCGACACGATCATTGACGGCGGCAATGCCGACTTCCACGACACCCGCCGCCGCGCCGCCGCATTCGAAGACTCAAACCTGCATTTCGTCGGCATGGGCGTGTCGGGCGGTGAGGCAGGGGCGCGGCATGGCCCGTCGATGATGGTGGGCGGCAGCGCTGAGGCCTGGGCGCGCCTGCGCCCGATGGCCGAGGCCATCGCGGCCCGCTTCCGGGGTGACCCTTGCGTCGCGCATCTGGGCCCCGACGGGGCGGGGCATTTCGTGAAGACCGTGCATAACGGCATCGAATATGCCGACATGCAGATGATCGCCGAAACCTATGGCGTCTTGCGCGACGGCGCGGGCTGGGGCGCGGACCGGATCGGCGCGCTGTTCGCGGACTGGAACGGCGGGCCGCTGCAGGGTTTCCTGACCGAGATCACGGCGCGCGTGCTGCGGGCGACCGACGGTGACCGCGCGCTGGTCGATCTGATCGTGGACGAGGCCGGGCAGAAGGGCACCGGCCGCTGGTCGGTGATCGAGGCGCTGCGCCTTGGCCAGTCCGCCAGCACGATGGAGGCCGCCGTTGCCGCGCGCGCCTGGTCGTCGGAACGCGCGCTGCGCGCCTCGGGGGTGCTGGCGCGGCCCGTGCCTGCGGTCGCGCTCGCGCCCGGGGTGCTGCATGATGCGCTGCTGGCGGGGCGCATCATCGGCCATGCGCAGGGCTTCCGCCTTCTGGCTGCCGCGTCGGACGAATTCGGCTGGTCGCTCGACCTGCCCCGCATTGCCGAGATCTGGCGCGCGGGCTGCATCATCCGCTCGGCGCTGCTTGACGATCTGGCGGTGGCGCTGCGCGCGGCGCCGGAGGGGCAGGTGATCCTTGCCCCCGCGATACGCGATGCGCTGGCCCGCACGGTGCCTGCGCTGCGCGCAACCGTGGCGGCGGCGGTCACCGCCGGCCTGCCGGTGCCCGCGCTGTCGGCGGCGCTGCAGTGGCATGACAGCCTTGCGCAGGCGCGCGGCACCACGAACCTCATTCAAGCGCAGCGCGATTTCTTCGGCCATCACGGGTTCCGCCGCAGCGACCGCGACGGCGTGCAGCACGGGGACTGGGGTTAGGTCCCGCGCGGCTTTGCGCGCAGCGTCGGGTCGGCTTCGCGCGGGTTCTCGGGCCAGGGATGGCGGGGGTATCGCCCGCGCATGTCCTTGCGCACATCCGCATAGGACGTGTCCCAGAAACCCGGCAGGTCCTGCGTGACCTGCACCGGGCGGCCCGCCGGGGACAGCAGCGTGATCTTGAGCGGCACGCCGCCGCTGGTCGGATGGGTGGAAAGACCGAACATCTCCTGCAGGCGGACGGCGATTTCCGGGAGGCCCCCGGAATAGTCGATGGCGACGGACCGGCCCAAGGGTGTCTCGAACTTCGCGGGCGCAATGCGGTCGAGCATCTGCGTCTGGTCCCATGTCAGCCGCGCGGCCAAGGCCGGGTAGGGGTCGAACCGCCGCCAATCCTCGGCGCTGCGCACGCCGCCCAGCATCGGGGCCAGCCAGTCTTCCAGCGTCGCAAGCAGCCCGACCTCGGAAAAATCGGGCAGTTCCGCGCCGCCGCCGCGCGCCAGCTCCACCCGCGCCGCCAGCCGCGCCGCGGCCCCGTCAAGCCGCAGGCCGAGCGCCCGCACGCCCTCGCACATGGCGCGCGCGACGGCGTCCTGCGGTGCGTCGGTCCAGGCCCGGTCAGTCAAGATCAGCGCGCTGAAGCGCTCCTGCCTGCGCGCGGTCACGCGGTTGTCGCGGCGCGACCATTCCACCACCTCGACCGCCATGATCTGGTCGGCGAACAGCGCGCGGATCTCGCCCTCGGAGATCGCGAAGGCGCCGCGCACCCGGGCCTCGCGCGGGTCGCCGTCGGTATCGGTGACGACAAGGAAGGGCGCCGTCGCCAGCGGATCACCTTCGGGCAGGACCGCGCCCTTGCCGCCCGACAGGACATAGCGCGGCTGATCCCCCTTGCGGCGCTGCGCCACGCGGTCGGGATAGGCCAACGCGGCAAGCTCCGCGTCCGACAGCTCTGCCGCCTCTCTTGCATCGCGCCGCAACCTGCGTGCTTCGTCCCTGACCCGCGCCAGCGTGGCGTCACGCAGACCCAGCCCGCGCTCCCGGCGGAAGCGCGCGGTGTCGCGCAAGGCTTCGAGCCTCAGCGTCATGTCCACCGGCGCGCCCTGCAGGATGTCGCGGTCGCCCAACAGCGCCGCCAGATCGGCGGCGGGCCTGCCGCCCCGGGCCAGCATGTGCCCCAGCCGCGGGTGCAGCGGCAGTGCGGCCAACAGGCGACCATGCGCGGTGATAAGACCCCGCGCATCAAGCGCGCCCAGCATCCGCAAAAGCGCCTGCGCTTCCGAATAGACCCCCGCATTCGGGCGCGTGAGGAACGCCAGATCATCTGGCCCCGCCCCCCAGAGCGCGAGGTCGAGTGCCAGACTGGCCAGATCGGCTGCCTCGATCTCGGCCGGGGGGAAGGGGGCGAGCGCGCCTTCCTCTCCCTTCGTCCAGAGCCGATAGCAGACGCCTTCCGCCACGCGCCCCGCCCGGCCCGCGCGCTGGGTGGCCTCGGCCCGCGTCACCCGTTCGGTGACAAGCCGCGACATCCCCGACCCCGGATCGAACCGCGCCCGCCGCGCCCGGCCCGCATCGACCACGACCCTGATGTCGGGCAGGGTGAGCGAGGTTTCCGCAATGGACGTCGCCAGCACCACCTTGCGCCCCTGCGCCAGCGGTTCGAGTGCTGCGCGCTGCGCGGCGAAGTCCATCGCCCCGAACAGCGGCTGCAACCGGCAATCGCCCGGCAGGCGGGTCTTCAGCGCCCCCTCGGCACGGCGGATTTCGCCTTCGCCGGGCAGGAAGACCAAGATGCCGCCGCCCAAGGACCGGGTCACGGCCTCGGCCACCACCACCAGATCGTGCAGCGCATCCTGCCAGCGCGCGCCGGGGCCGAGCGGCCGGTCAAGCCAGCGCAGATCGACCGGAAAGGCGCGCCCCTCGGACGTCACCACCGGCGCCTCCATCAGATCGGCCACCGGCTGGGCATCGAGCGTGGCGGACATAGCCAGCAGGATCAGGTCGTCGCGCAGCGCGCCCGCGATCTCGAGGCAAAGCGCCAGCCCCAGATCGGCGTTGAGCGAGCGTTCGTGGAATTCGTCGAAGATCACCGCGCCGATGCCGGGCAGGTCGGGCTGCGACTGGATCATCCGGGTCAGGATGCCTTCTGTGACCACTTCGATCCGCGTCGCGGGCGACACTTTCGCCTCGCCCCGGATGCGGTAGCCGACCGTTGCGCCTATCTCTTCGCCCAAAGTCGCGGCCATCCGCGCGGCGGCGGCGCGGGCGGCCAGGCGGCGGGGTTCGAGCATGACGATGCGGCCCGGGGTCAACCCGGCCTCCAGCATCGCCAACGGCACGCGGGTGGTCTTGCCCGCGCCGGGCGGTGCCTGCAGCACGGCGCGGCCCCGCCGGTCAAGCGCGGCGATCAGGTCGGGCAGGGCGGCGTCGATGGGCAGCGGCGTCATGGCCGCCTTATCGCGGAAGCGGCGGGGGCGTCCAGCGGCCCCCCTCAGCGGCGCACCGCGTCGATCCTCCCGCGGGGTGAGTTCAGCCGCGCCTCGACCAGCTGCATGGTATCGCCCCCAGGCGCATAGGTCAGGGTCACCTCGACCACGCGGCCCTGCCGCAACTGGCGTTCGGAATAGCCGCCCAGCCTCAGGAACCGGCCCCGGCAGATGACGCGGTCCCCGTCGGTCTGCGCGGTGTCCAGGATCAGCCGGGTGCGCCGTGCCCCGTCGAAGACGGGCTGATCGATACGGCACAAACCTGCGCGCGGCTGGTCGCGGGCGGCGATCAGCAGGACGGTTGCGGGATCAACGGTGCCGGTCTGGTCAGCGGGATCGAGGCTCTGGGCCTCCTCGGTCCCGAGCTTGCCGCCCGACAGGCGCGGCGTGCCGTCTTCATAACTCATCTGAACATCGGACCGGCGCGCGCCGAAGGTCACATCCTCCTGAAACAGGTCCGGCAGGAAGGCCTCGCCCCGGACGCGGCCCGCCGCCTGCATCGACACCCGGACCTCGGCCAGCGCTGCGACAAGCCCGGTCCCCGCGAAAGCGACCGAGGTCGTATAGGCGCGCGGGTCCACCGCGCCGGTCTGGGCGAAGACGCCGATGCGAACGCCTTGATAGAACACGTCGAACTGCGCGTCGAAGGCCACCGCAGGAGGCGCGACAAGCATCGCTATCAGCGCCACGACCGAGCGCTGCAAGCCTTGCGGACTGGACAAGCCGGACCCTCCCAAGCCATGAAGCGCACAAAGGATAGGCGCATGGACATCGCAGAGCTAGGCAACAGCATCGTGAACGGCGACCGCCGCGCGCTGGCCCGCGCGATCACGCTTGTGGAAAGCGGCCGCGCCGATCACCGCGCGCAGGCGACCGCACTTCTGGACCAACTCGCCGGGACGGGGCGGCAGGCGCTGCGCATCGGGCTGTCGGGAACGCCGGGCGTGGGCAAGTCCACCTTCATCGAAGCCTTCGGCATGATGCTGGTCGCGCAGGGCCTGCGCGTGGCGGTTCTGGCGGTCGATCCGTCGAGCGCGCGGTCGGGCGGTTCGATCCTTGGCGACAAGACGCGCATGGACCGGTTGGCCCGCGAGAAGGCCGCCTATATCCGGCCCTCGCCCAGCCAGACGCATCTGGGCGGCGTCGCCCGCCGCACGCGCGAGGCGGTCGCGCTGTGCGAGGCGGCGGGCTTCAATGTCGTGCTGATCGAAACCGTGGGCGTCGGCCAGTCAGAAACCGTGGTGGCGCAGATGTCGGACGTGTTCGTGCTGCTTCTGGCACCCGCGGGGGGCGACGAATTGCAGGGCGTCAAGCGCGGGATCATGGAGATGGCCGACCTCATCCTTGTCAACAAGGCCGATGGCGACCTGAAACCGGCGGCGACGCGGACCTGCGCGGATTATGCCGGTGCGCTGCGCCTTCTGCGCAGACGGCCGCAGGATCCGCCCGATTTTCCCAAGGCGATGATGGTCTCGGCGCTGGCGGAAGAGGGGCTGACCCGGACCTGGGACGAGATTACGGGCCTCACCGATTGGCGGCGCGCCCAAGGCCATTGGGAGGCGCGCCGCGCCGAGCAGGCGCGCCACTGGTTCGAGGAGGAAGTGCGCGCTGCCCTTCTTGCGCGGCTGAATGCCCCTGACGCCCGCGCGGCGATGGAGGCGCTCGGCCGCGAGGTTGCGCAGGGCGCCAAGGCTCCGGCGGCGGCCGCGCAAGAGATGCTGTTGCGTCTGCGCGGGGGCTGAGCGCGCCAAACCGGGTTGACCATCCCCGCGATTCCTCCTAAAGCACGCTCCACGAGTTTCCGGGCGCAGCCGTTGGCCGCGCCCTCGCACATTTGGCCGCGACGCAGCGGACCACCAGACGAAGGACGAACCCCATGTCGCGCGTTTGCGAACTGACCGGAAAAGGCCCGATGAGCGGCAATAATGTCAGCCATGCCAACAACAAGACCAGACGCCGGTTCCTGCCGAACCTGAACGTCGTGTCGCTCCAGTCGGAAACGCTGGGCCGGACGTTCAAGCTGCGCATTTCGGCGCATGCGCTGCGTAGCGTGGATCACCGCGGTGGGCTCGACGCCTTCCTGGCCAAGGCGAAGGACGACGAACTGTCGGCCGGCGCGCTGAAGATCAAGAAGGACATCGCCAAGGCAGCTTCCGCCACGGCGTGACCCTGTCCAAGACGGATTTCGGATGACCCCGCGCTGTCCAGCGCGGGGTTTTTTGTTGCGCGCCTGCGACGTCGCACCGCTTGCAGCGCGCGCGCCCTGCGTTCATATCGCCTTCATGTTCCGCCTGTCGCGCATCCTGCTCTCAGTCTGTCTGGCGCTGTCGCTGTCCATTGCAGGGCAGGCAGCTGCGGCATCGAAAGGGGCAAACCCGGTCACGGGGACCATGACGCTCTGCATTGGGCAGGGGGTCGTGATCGTTTTCACCGACGAAGACGGCCAAGCCGTCACGGCACCGCATCTGTGTCCTGACTGCACGCTGGCGCTGCTTGCAGGGTTTGCGCCTCCCGATGCTTCACTGGCGCTCCCCTCTGCCGGATGCCGCGCGGCGACGGTGGCTGCGGGCGCGCAGACGGCGGGCCAAGCCGCGCCTGCTGTTGTCCTGCCCCGGGGTCCTCCGGTCGCGGTCTGAGACTGCAGACCGAAACTCCAATGCAAGACACCGAAGGAAAACACCCATGTCTTTCAAGATGATTCTCGCGGCGGCTGCCGCAACCGCCCTGTTCGCCGGATCCGCGATGGCCGACATCATGGTCAAGGAGCCCTATGCCCGCGTCTCGACCGCTACCGCGATGAGCGGCGCGGCCTTCATGGACCTGATGAACACCGGCACTGAAGATGACCGCCTGATCGAGGCCCGGTCTGACGTGGCCGAACGCGTGGAACTGCACACCCACCTGCAAGACGCCAACGGCGTGATGCGCATGGTCGAGGTCAAGGACGGATTCGTCGTGCCCGCGGGCGGCATGGCCATGCTCGCGCGCGGCGGCGACCATGTAATGTTCATGGGGCTGAAGCGGTCGCTGGCCCATGGCGACAATGTCGATGTCACGCTGGTCTTCGAGAAGGCGGGCGAAATCGCGGTGACCATTCCCGTCGATCTCGAACGCAAGCCCGAAGGCGGGCATGGCCATGCCCACGGCCAGATGAAATCGGGCGGCTGACCTGCCACCCGTCCCGCGCGGGGTCAGCCCGCGCGGGACAGCAGCCCGTCTACCCAGACGGGCACGACGCGCGTCGCCGGGCCGAAGCGGGTCTCGGCGAAATCCGACACCACCGCCGAGGGTTCGAGGTTCAGCTCGACCGTATGCGACCCGGCGAAGGCTGCTTCCTGCACGAAGGCGGCGGCCGGATAGACCTGACCCGACGTGCCGATCGCGGCGAAGAGATCGGTGCCGGCCAGATGCGCCATGATCTCGTCCATCCGCTAGGGGATTTCCCCGAACCAGACGACATCGGGACGGGCCTCGGGCGCGGCGCAGGCGGGGCAGGGGTGGCCGGGCGCCATCTCTTCGGGCGCGGGCCAGCGATGCCCGCAGTCGGCACAGAGCGCGCCCGCCAGTTCCCCGTGCATGTGGATGACCCGGGCGGCGCCGCCCGCCTCGTGCAGGGCATCGACGTTCTGCGTGACGATCACCACCTCGCCGGGCCAGTCGCGCTGCAGCCGCGCCAGCGCCTTATGGGCGGCATTGGGCCGCGCGGCGGCGGCCTGCTTGCGGCGCGCATTGTAGAAGCAGTGGACCAGCCCGGGATCGCGGGCGAAGCCTTCGGGCGTGGCCACATCCTCGATCCGGTGCTGCTGCCAGAGGCCGCCCGCATCGCGGAAGGTGCCAAGCCCGCTTTCCGCCGACAGCCCCGCGCCCGTCAGGATCACGATCTTTTCCATGCCGCCCCCATGCGTTAGCTCTGCGACCGGAAAGGGGCCGCCATGACCATTCGTATCCTCTGTGTCTGTCTGGGCAACATCTGTCGCTCACCCGCCGCAGAAGGCGTGCTGCGCGCCCTCCTGCCCGATGCGGTCATCGACAGCGCCGGCACCTCGGACTGGCACATGGGCGAGCCTCCCTATTCCCCGATGCAAGCAGCCGCCCGCGCGCGCGGTATCGACATATCCGGCCTGCGGGCCCGACAGGTGAGCGCGGCGGATTTCGGGAGGTTCGATCTGATCCTCTGCATGGACGCGCAGAACATGGCGCGGCTCGAGGCGCTGCGCCCGTACGGTTCTGAAACGCCGGTGCGTCTGTTCACGGACTTTACGCCCGAAAGCGCTGCAGATCACGTCCCCGACCCGTATTACACCCGCGATTTCGACGGTACGCTCGACCTGATCGAAACCTGCGCCGCGGGCCTTGCCGCCAGCCTGCGCAAGGCTCAAGGCGGGCGCTGAATTCCGGATTTCGAAATCGGCGGATTTTTCTTCCGGAAGGTCGCTGGCGGGCCTTGCGCGCCGCCCCGCGCCCGGGGGAAGCAGGGGGGCAATGCCCCGTCCCGCCCCGATCATGCGCCCGGTCTCACTCCTCGATCACCCGCAATTGCCCGCCCAGCCATGGCAGCCGCGTCAGCGCGGGGTCGATCATGTGGGCCTGCACCAGCCGCCGCATGGTCTGGGCCACGTCGCGCGGCACGCGGTCAGCCCAGTCGGATGCCGCAAACAGCGAGATGGTGCGCGCGAAGGCCGCAAACGGCAGGGCGTGGGCGACGATGTCGTCATGGAACCGCGCCGCGCGCATGTAGCCCAAGGGCGTCGTGATCGCCCAGCCGATCCGCCGCGCCACCATCGCCATGAGTGCCAGATGGCTGCCCACCTCGAAGCGTTCGTCGAAAACCAGCTTCTGCCGCGCCAGATGCGCCTCGATCTGGCGACCGATCAGTTGCTGGCGTTCGTAGCGCAGGAGCGGCATGGTGCGGAGCGAGGCAATCACATTGCCTGTATCGAGATCGAACCCTTTCGGTGTCACAAGGATGAAGGGGTCGCGCACCAGCGGGTATTCGACGATCCCGTCCCGCATCTGCCCGGTGGTCGCGGCGATGGCGATATGCAGCTTGCGGTCGACCATGGCCTGGCTGATCTCGTGGCTGGGGGCGGTGATCAGCTTGAAGCGCGCCCGCGTCAGGCTGTCGGCGAGGATCGTGACCAGCCGCGGCGTCAGATCGTTGTCGAAATCGTCGATCAGCCCGATCGACAGCGTGCTCAGATGCGTGAGATCCATCACCGTCAGTTCGCTTTGTGCCAGCCGCAGTTCGGTCAGCACCCTTTCCGTCCGCGCAAGGAAACTGCGCCCCGCCGCGGTGAGCGTCATCGGCCGCTTGCCGTGATCGACCAGATCGACCCCCAAAGCGGTTTCGAGGTTGCGGATCTGCTGGCTCACGGCGGGCTGGGACAGGCCCGTCATCTCGGAGGCCTGCGCCACCGATCCGCTTGCCGCCAGCGCCTCGAACACTTCGAGCCCGCGCAGCGTCACACCTTTCATAACCATGGCCGGGTCTTTCTCAGTTTCACGATTTGTGAAACTGCGCACCCGGCCCGTCAAGCCCCCGACCGGGGAAGAAGGTCGCCATGTCAGCCGAACTGATGAAATCCGCGCCGGGCCTGCTGCCCGAAGCGCAGGGCGACGCCCCTGTTGTGGTGGGCGGGATGCTGGCGCGCATCCGCGAGGGCGGAGAGGCGGCGGTCGCCGATTATGCGCGCCGCCTCGACGGCTGGTCGGGCGACATCGTCGTGCCCGAGGACCGGATCGCCGAGGCCTGCGCCCGGGTGCCCGGCGATCTGAAGGCGCATATCGGCTATGCCCATGACAACATCCGCCGCTTCGCGCAGGCGCAGCGCGACAGCATCAGCGATTTCCGCATCGAACTGCGCCCGGGGCTGGTGGCGGGGCAGCGGGCGATCCCGATCGGCACCGCGGGCTGCTACGTGCCGGGGGGACGTTATGCGCATATCGCCTCGGCGCTCATGACGATCACGACGGCGCGGGCGGCGGGGGTGCCTCATGTCATCGCCTGTTCGCCGCCGAAGCCCGGGGCCGGCATACCCGACGCGATCCTTTATGCCATGCACCTTGCGGGCGCCGACCGCATCCTTGCGCTGGGCGGCGTGCAGGCGGTGGCCGCCATGGCCTTCGGTCACTTCGGCGGACCGCCTGCCGATATCCTTGTCGGTCCCGGGAACGCCTTCGTGGCGGAAGCCAAGCGGCAGCTCTTCGGGCCCGTAGGCATCGACATGGTCGCGGGCCCTACCGACAGCATGATCCTTGCCGACGCCACCGCCGATCCGCTGACCGTCGCCTGGGACCTCGTGGGGCAGGCCGAACACGGGCCGACGAGCCCCGTCTGGCTGGCCACCACCGACCGCGTGCTGGCGGCGGAGGTGCTGCGCCTCATCCCCCTCTGCATCAATGATCTGCCTGAACCGAACGGCTCCTCCGCCCGCGCGGCCTGGGACCGGCTGGGCGAGATCATCCTGTGCGACACGCGCGAGGACATGGCCCACACCGCCGATACCTATGCCCCCGAACATCTGCATGTGCAGGCCGCGGACCTGCCCTGGTGGCGCGACCGGCTGCGCGCCTATGGCTCGCTCTTCCTCGGGGCCACGACCACGGTCGCGTTCGGCGACAAGGCGTCGGGGCCGAACCATGTGCTGCCCACCTCGGGGGCTGCGCGCTATACCGGGGGGCTGTCGGTGCACAAGTTCCTCAAGACCGTCACCTGGCAGGAAGTCGCGCCCGAGGCGCTGCCCGATCTTGCCGCCGCCACCGCCTGCATCTCGCGGTTCGAGGGGATGGAGGGCCATGCCCGCACCGCCGACATCCGCCTTGCCAATCTGGCGCAACTGGCGATGCTGGCGCCACATCACCAAGGATAGACCATGAACCTTGCCCGCTTTCCCCGCATCCGCCTTGCCCATCTGCCGACACCGCTGGAACCGCTGCCGCGGCTGAGCGCGCTTCTGGGCGGACCCGAAATCTGGATCAAGCGTGACGATTGCACGGGTCTGTCCACCGGCGGGAACAAGACGCGCAAGCTTGAATTCCTGATGGCCGAGGCGGTTGAACAGGGCGCCGACATCGTGCTGACGCAAGGCGCGACCCAGTCGAACCACGCCCGCCAGACGGCGGCGGCCGCCGCGAAACTGGGCATGGACTGCCATATCCTTCTGGAAGACCGCACCGGCTACAATCACGAAAACTACCGCTACAACGGCAACGTACTGCTCGACGTCCTGCATGGGGCCAGCATCGAACACCGGGGCGGCGGGCTCGACATGAATGCCGAGATGGAAGCGGTGGCGGACCGCATGCGCGCGGATGGCCGCCGCGCCTACACGATCCCGGGCGGCGGGTCGAACGCGACGGGGGCGCTGGGATACGTCAATTGCGCGCTGGAAATGCTGGGGCAGTTCGTCGACATGGGGCTGAACGTCGATCACATCGTCCACGCCACCGGCAGCGCGGGCACGCAGGCGGGCCTGATCACCGGGCTGAAGGCGATGAACGCAGGAATCCCCCTTCTGGGCATCGGCGTGCGCGCGCCGAAGGCGAAGCAGGAAGAGAACGTCTTCACCCTTGCCGTGAAGACGGCCGAAAAACTCGGCTGCCCCGGTGTGGTGCAGCGCGAAGACGTGGTCGCCAATACCGATTATGTCGGCCCGGGCTACGGCATGCCCGCGAAAGACACGCTCGAGGCGATCGATCTCTTCGCCCGGACCGAAGCGATTCTTCTCGACCCGGTCTATTCGGCGAAGGGGGCCGCGGGCCTGATCGATCTGATCCGCAAGGGCCATTTCCGCAAAGGCGAACGCGTGGTCTTCCTCCACACCGGGGGCGCCATCGGCCTCACGGGCTATACGCATGAATTCGATGTGGCCTCAAAAGCCTGAGGGCATAATGCGTCTTCCTCTCGCCCCAAATATCCCCGCCGGAGGCATCGCGCGCAGCGCGATTTCGCATCGATGAAACCCGTCGGCATCCTGGGGGGCATGGGGCCCGAGGCGACGATCCTTCTGATGCAGAAGGTGCTCGCCGCCGTGCCCGCCCGCGATGATGCCGACCATATTCCGCTCATCGTGCACCAGAACCCGCGTGTGCCCAGCCGCATCGCGGCGCTGATCGACGGCACCGGCGCCGACCCGGCGCCGGTTCTCGTGCAGATGGCCCGCGATCTGGCGGCGGCGGGGGCAGGGGCGCTCGCCATGCCGTGCAACACGGCGCATCATTACCGCGAAGCGATCCGCGCGGCGACGGACCTGCCCTTTCTCGA
This sequence comes from Aestuariivita sp., assembly GCA_018401465.1. GTDB lineage: Bacteria > Pseudomonadota > Alphaproteobacteria > Rhodobacterales > Rhodobacteraceae > JAGYKE01. The sequence goes on along the minus strand of JAGYKE010000005.1, from coordinate 664,121 downwards.
CATGGTCGCGCTCACCTCCCGGCATCTGGCGGATCTGGGCGCGCGGCGGATCGGGATGCTGGCCTCGCCAGCGGTGCGGCTCACACGATCATTCGACGCCGATTTCGCGGCGAACGGGCTGACGGCGATCTGGTCGGAGAGCGACAGCGGCGTGCTCGAGATGATCCGCGCGGTCAAGGCCGGACGCCGCCCTCCGGCCACCGCTGTGGCGGATGCGGCGCGCGGGCTTCTCGCCTCAGGCGCCGATCACGTCCTGATCGCCTGCACCGAATTGTCGCTGCTGACCGGCGATCTGCCGGCGGACATGCCCTGGACCGACAGTCTCGACTGTCTCGTCCGCGCCATCGTGGCGCAGAACAGGCCCTAGCGGCAGAGCTGCTCTGCCGCGCGCCCGAACTCCGTCCAGCGTTTCCAGAAGGCGTCGTCGCGTTCCGTGTCGGACAGGCGCACGGAATGGGCCAGTTCCTCGTTGCCGAAGAAAGACGCGCCGCGTCGCTGATCTGCGCCTGACAACGTCCGGTCGGCTGCCGTCTGGATGCAGCCGCAGATCTGCCGGTTCGCCCCCGGACGCCGCGACGACATGCAGGCGCTGGCGATCGGGCCGCTGGCCGAGGCGAAGCGCGCAGGATCAGAGCCCCGGTCGGACCGGCTTCCGCCGCAGCCCGCCAAGATCAGTATCGCGCATAGTCCAATCGCCCGGATCATCGCCTGCTTTCCCATCGTGCCGCCGCCGCGTCATGCGGTCTTCTGGCCTGTCTGCTCAAGGCAAGACTATGGTCGAAAAGACCCGTCACGGCAATTCACGATTGCCCGGGGCAGGCGGCCCTGACGGACGCTTGACCGCACGCTGAAACCCCTACATATGCGGCTCATGACACCGCTTTCGCACATCCGCAACTTTTCCATCGTGGCCCATATAGACCACGGCAAGTCCACGCTCGCCGATCGGCTGATCCAGTCGACCGGGACGGTGCAGGACCGCGATATGAAAGAGCAGTTGCTCGACGCGATGGATATCGAACGCGAACGCGGCATCACCATCAAGGCGAACACCGTCCGCATCGATTACACCGCCGACAACGGCGAGAAATACGTGCTGAACCTGATCGACACGCCGGGCCATGTGGACTTCGCCTACGAGGTGTCGCGGTCCATGCGCGCGGTCGAGGGATCGCTGCTGGTGGTCGACAGCACGCAAGGGGTCGAGGCGCAGACCCTCGCCAACGTCTATCAGGCGATCGACGCCGACCACGAGATCGTGCCGGTCCTCAACAAGATCGACCTGCCCGCCTCCGAGCCCGACCGCGTGCGCGAACAGATCGAGGACGTCATCGGCATCGACGCGAAGGATGCGCTGCTGGTGTCCGCCAAGACCGGGATCGGCATTCACGAGACGCTCGAGGCCATCGTGCACCGCCTGCCGGCACCCAAGGGCGATGCGGCGGCGCCGCTCAAGGCGATGCTGGTGGACAGCTGGTATGACAGCTATCTCGGCGTTGTCGTTCTTGTCCGCATCATGGACGGCGTCCTGCGCAAGGGCGACCAGATCAAGATGATGCAGACCGGCGCGCGCTATGGCGTGGACCGCCTCGGCGTCTTCCGCCCGGCGATGCAGCCGGTCGACGAGCTTGGCCCCGGCGAGATCGGGTTTCTGACCGCATCCATCAAGCAGGTGCGCGACACCCGCGTGGGCGACACCATCACGCACGAGAAGAAGGGCGCCGACAAACCCCTGCCGGGCTTCAAGCCGTCGATCCCGGTAGTGTTCTGCGGGCTGTTCCCTGTGGATTCCTCCGAATTCGAGGATATGCGCGACGCGATCGAGAAACTGGCGCTGAACGACGCCTCCTTCACCTTCGAGATGGAGACCTCGGCGGCGCTTGGCTTCGGCTTCCGCTGCGGGTTCCTTGGGCTTCTGCACCTCGAGGTCATCCGCGACCGTATCGAGCGCGAGTACGATATCGACCTGATCACCACGGCGCCCTCGGTCGTCTATCACGTCCACATGAAGGACGGGGAGATGCGCGAGCTGCACAACCCCGCCGACATGCCCGACCTTACCTATGTCGACCATATGGAAGAGCCGCGCATCAAGGCGACGATCCTTGTGCCCGACGAATACCTCGGCGACGTGCTCAAGCTCTGCCAGGACCGGCGGGGCATCCAGCAGGAACTGACCTATGCGGGCTCGCGCGCGATGGTGGTCTATGACCTGCCGCTGAACGAGGTGGTGTTCGACTTCTACGACCGGCTCAAGTCGGTGACGAAGGGGTACGCCAGCTTCGATTACCAGGTGGTGGGCTACCGCGAGGACAACCTCGTGAAGATGCAGATCCTCGTGAACGACGAACCCGTCGACGCGCTCTCGACGATGGTTCACCGTGACCGGGCCGAGACGCGGGGCCGGGCAATGGTGGAGAAGCTGAAGGATCTCATCCCGCGCCACATGTTCAAGATCCCGATCCAGGCGGCGATCGGCGGCAAGGTGATCGCGCGCGAGACGTTGTCGGCGATGCGGAAGGATGTCACGGCCAAGTGCTATGGCGGGGACGCGACGCGGAAGCGGAAGCTGCTGGACAAGCAGAAGGCCGGCAAGAAGAAGATGCGGCAGTTCGGCAAGGTCGACATCCCGCAAGAGGCCTTCATCAACGCGCTCAAGATGGACAGCTGACGCGTCCGTCAGGGGGCGTCCCATGATGGGACGCCTGTTCGCCTCTGGGAAATCAAGGGGTTACGGGGGCGGATTTACCGGGCGTTAAGGTTTGTGGCGTTGAGACCTACTCAAGCCGGGCCTAAACCCGGCATTATCGCCGCGCCCGTATATCTTCCGCGCCGCCATCGTGAAGCCTGCCTTGATTGCCCCCAGCGCCGCCTGTAGTCCCGGTCGCCCGCGGGAAATTGCCAGATGCAGTGCAGGTGATCGGGCAGAACGACGCAGGGTTCGATCGCGAAGGGATGATCAGCGCGGGTCTGGCGCAGGGCGTCACGCGGCGCCCCGACTTCCCGCACCAGCAGGTCACCGCCCCGGCAAGCCAGCGCCACGATGAAGAAGATGCATGCACCGGACATGCCGGTGCGCTGCGCGACGTAGTGCCCCGACGGCCTTTCGGCAGGCCGTCCTTGTGCCCGGGCGAACAGGCTTTCGACATGCTGGCCGACGCGCCGGCCCCGCCGGGGCGGACGCGCGTCACCTGACCGGCGCGCGATCTGAGCCAGATCAAGGCGCGGCGAGGCGGGCCGTGGCAGACTGATCATAACCGATCCGCATCAAGGAGTGTCCGGCATGACGCTGTTTCTGATCCTGCATATCTTCATCGGCTCCACGCTGGCCGGCGTGGGGGTGATCGTGGCGCTGAGCATGGGCTTCGTCACCGCGCAGGCGATCTTGCTGAGCGCGGCGGTGGGGTTCGTCGTGGCCTTTCCGCTGTCCTGGGTGGTGGCGCAGCGGCTGTCAACGCGGCGCGATCAGTAGCCGAAGGCGCGGTCGGGCATGTAGTCGAGCTTGCCGCCCTTGGGGCTTGCCCGCATGTGCAGGCAGGCGGTGCCGAGCCGCTGGAAATAGACCAGATCGACCGGATACCAGCCCGCGACAGGCACCTCCACCTCGACCGCGTCGCCGGGTTCGCAGGGGCGGCGTTCGTCTATGACGGCGACGGTCTGGCCGCCGATCTCTGCGCGCAGCCCGTCATTGGACAGGAAGTCGATGACATAGACCCCGGCCGCGTCGAAGCGGACATAGCCCTTGATGCGGGCGGCGACACGCAGCGCCTGACCCGAGGTGAGCGTGGGCTGGCCTTCTTCGGTCTCCCAATAATCGAGCCCGGTGAGGGGTGCGCCGGGCTGGCCTTTTCTCAGTGCCGATTCGGCCTGCGCCAGCGTCTTGACCTCGGGCGGGAAGGCGTAGGTCACGGCGAGGCCCGGCTTGACCGACCCCGGCTGCGGGCTGGCCGGTTCCAGCTTGAGCGGACCGGCGATGGCGGAACCGGCCCAGATCAGAAGACCACAGGCTGCGGCAACGAGGTGTTTGCGGGGCATGGCGGGACTCCGTTGTGGGTAGGCGGAACGGGGTCAGAGTAGAAGCGGCGCGGGTCGCGCGCAACAGCGCTGTCTTGCGCTGCCGGGGCGAGGGGCTATCGTAGGTGGATCGGATGCAAGGAAAGGATACCGCGATGCCGCTGACCGTGAAGGACATGCTGGAGGCCGCCCATGCGGCGGTGCCCCGGATCGACGGTGCCGAGGCGCAGCGTATGGTGGCCGAAGGGGCGCTACTGCTTGATATCCGCGACACGCCGGAGCTTGACCGCACCGGCCGCGCGGTGGCGGCCCATCACGTGCCACGCGGCATGCTGGAATTCCGCGCCGATCCGGCGTCGCCCTTCCATGACCCGGAATTCCGCGCCGACCGCGCGATCGTGCTGCATTGTGCAAGCGGCGGGCGCGCGGCGCTTGCTGGCAAGCTGCTGAAGGACATGGGCTATGCGCAGGTCTACAACCTGGGCGGGTTCAAGGACTGGGTCGAGGCAGGCGGCCCGGCGATCGAGGGCACCGATCCCGGGATGTGATCAGGCGTCGAGAAAGACGCGCACGGCCGCCTCGAACAGGCGGGGCGCGTCGGCATGCAGCCAGTGGCCCGCGCCGGGGATTTTCGCGAATCGCGCGCCCGGGAACAGCGCCCTGATCCGGTCGCGGTGTTCGGGGCGGACATAATCCGACAGCGCCCCGGTCAGGAACAGCGCTGGGCCGGGCCAGGTGGCAGCAAGGTCGGGGAAGGACATGATCTTGGACATCTCGGCCTCGAGCGTGTCGAGATTGAGCCGCCAGCGGCCCCCCGCGATGTCGAGCGACTGGGTGAAGAAGCTGCAGAGCGCGGGGTCGACGCCTCGGGCTTGCAGTTGCGCCTCGGCCTCTGAGCGGCGGGTGACGCGGGTCAGGTCGACCGCGCGCAGGGCGTGGATGAAGGGCAGCTGGCTGTGGGTGTAGGCGACGGGCGCGATGTCGGCGACGACCAGCTTGCGCAGGTTGCCGGGCTGCGTCAGCGCCAGCACCATCGCCGCTTTGCCGCCCATGGAATGGCCCAGAAGGTCACAGTCGCGGCCTTCTGCGGCGATGACCTCGGCCAGATCGGTGGCCATGTCGGTGTAGGAATGGCTGTCTGTCCGGGGGCTTGTGCCGTGGTTGCGCATGTCGACGGCGATGACGCGGCGGCTGTCGGAGAGGCGTTTGGCGATCACGCCCCAGTTGCGGCCTGACCCGTAGAGGCCATGCGCGATGACGAGTGGCGGGGCCGTGTCGGGGCCGTCATGGACGATCGTGGTCAGCATGGGCGCGGTGATACAGGGGCCGGGACGGTGCCGCCAGCCCCCATTGAGCCGCGGCATGCACCGGGCTATCGTGATTTCCGCCATGCAGACCGAACCTTTCGACAAGACGCTGAACGACCTTGCCCGGCTTATGGCCGAGCGGCTGGAGCTGCGCCCCGCACCCTTCGCCACGCTTGCGCACAAGGCCGCGCCGCGATTGCCGCGGGGGTTGCGCAGGCAGGTGCTGCTGCTGGCCGAGGCTCAGGTCATGGCGCAGCATCCCCGGCTGGCGGTGACGCTGGACATCGCCGCGCTGGCGCGGGCGGTCCGGGAGCTGAGTGCCTATCTACGGGGGATCGACGTGGCCGACCGCCGCCATGGGCGGCGGCTGGCGCTGGCGGGGCGCATTGCGGCCAACCTGATCGCGGTGTTCGTGCTCGTCCTCGCTGTGCTGATCTGGCGCGGCTTTGTCTGAGCCGCGCCGGGACCCGCGTCAGAGCGTCGGGTAAAGCGGGAAGCGCGCGCAGAGTGCCGCGACTTCGGCCTTCACCTTGTCTTCAACCGCGCCGTTGCCGTCTTCACCATTGGCGGCAAGGCCATCGACGACCTCGATGATCCAGTCGGCGATCTGGCGGAACTCGGCCTCGCCGAAGCCGCGCGTCGTGCCCGCGGGGCTGCCCAGACGGATACCGCTGGTGACGGTGGGCTTTTCGGGGTCGAAGGGCACGCCGTTCTTGTTGCAGGTGATATGCGCGCGGCCCAGCGCCTTTTCGGTCGCGTTGCCCTTCACGCCCTTGGGCCGCAGGTCGACCAGAAGGACATGGGTGTCGGTGCCGTGGGTCACGGTGTCGAGACCGCCCTTGATGAGCTGATCGCTCAGCGCCTGCGCGTTTTTCACGACCTGCTGCATGTAGGTCTTGAAGTCCGGGCGCAGCGCCTCGCCGAAGGCCACCGCCTTGGCAGCGATCACATGCATCAGTGGGCCGCCCTGAATGCCGGGGAAGATCGCTGAGTTGCACTTCTTGGCCAGCGCTTCGTCATCGGTGAGGATCATGCCGCCGCGCGGGCCGCGCAGGGTCTTGTGGGTCGTGGTGGTGACCACATGGCAATGCGGGAAGGGCGAGGGGTATTCGCCCGCCGCGATCAGCCCTGCGAAATGGGCGACATCGGCCAGCAGGTAGGCACCGACGCTGTCGGCGATCTCGCGGAAGCGCTTGAAATCGAGGATGCGCGGAATGGCGCTGCCGCCCGCGATGATGAGCTTGGGCTTGTGCTCTGCCGCAAGGGCCGCGACCTGATCATAGTCGATCAGGTTGTCTTCGCGGCGCACGCCGTATTGCACGGCGTTGAACCACTTGCCCGACTGGTTGGGTGCCGCCCCGTGGGTCAGGTGGCCGCCTGCATCGAGGCTCATCCCCAGGATCGTGTCGCCGGGCTGCAGGAGTGCAAGGAACACGCCCTGGTTTGCCTGGCTGCCGGAATTGGGCTGCACGTTGGCGAAGCCGCAGTTGAAAAGCTTGCAGGCCCGTTCGATGGCGAGGTTTTCGGCCACGTCGACGAACTGGCAGCCTCCGTAATAGCGCCGCCCGGGATAGCCTTCGGCGTATTTGTTCGTCATGACCGAGCCCTGCGCCTCCATCACGGCGCGGCTCACGATGTTCTCGGACGCGATCAGTTCGATCTCGTCGCGCTGGCGGCCGAGTTCGTCGGTGATCGAGGCGTAAAGCTCGGGGTCGCGGGAGGAGAGCGGTTCGGTGAAGAACCCGGTTTCGCGGTGGGGGGCGTTCATGGGCAGACCTCCGGCCAGATGCGTCAGGATTGGGCGCGTTCCTACTGGAAGAAGCGCGTCGGGGGAAGGTGTCAATACGACGATTCCAGAACGCCCCGCGGCAAGGCTGGTCAAGGCGGGAAACATGTGGTTGTGTCGCGCAAGCCGCCCGCGTTCCGGAAACCGTTGCGATGACGAAGAAAATCGCCTTTCTTGCCAGCCCCGCCGCGGTCGCGCAGACGGCGCGGGCCGTGCTTGTGGGCCGCTATGGCAACGTGCCCCCTGCCGAGGCGGAGGTGATCGTGGCGCTGGGCGGCGACGGGTTCATGCTGCAGACGCTGCATGCGACGCAGGACCTGCCCGCGCCGGTCTATGGCATGAACCGGGGCACGATCGGGTTCCTGATGAACACCTATTCCGAGTCCGATCTGGCCGAGAGGCTGGAGGCGGCAGAGGAAGAGGTCATCAACCCCCTGTCGATGCGCGCGATGGACCCGGACGGCAACCGCCACAAGCTGCTCGCGATCAACGAGGTGTCGCTTCTGCGCGCGGGTCCGCAGGCCGCCAAGCTGCGCATCACGGTCGACGGGCGGCTGCGCATGCAGGAGCTGGTCTGCGACGGGGCGCTGGTCTCGACGCCCGCGGGGTCGACCGCCTATAATTATTCGGCGCACGGGCCGATCCTGCCCATCGGCGCGGACGTGCTGGCGCTGACCGCCGTCGCGGCGTTCCGGCCCCGGCGCTGGCGCGGCGCGCTTCTGCCCAAGACGGCCGAGGTGCGCTTCGACGTGCTGGAACCCGACAAGCGGCCCGTCATGGCCGAAGGCGACGGCCAGTCGGTGCGCCGGGTGGTCTGGGTCGAGGTGAAGTCCGACCCGTCGATCCGCCACCGCATCCTGTTCGATCCCGGCCACGGGCTGGAAGAGCGGCTGATCTCCGAACAGTTCAACTGACGGTACGTTCCACAGGGCAAGTGCCTAGAAGAACGTCGAAATCTCCTCCAGCGGCTTTTTCATCTTGGCCACGGCGGGTACGGTCGCATTCTCTGCGGGAAGGCCCGCCACGATGATCATCGTGGGCTTTTCCGACCCCGGTCGGCCCAAGGCCGAGTTCAGGAATTTCATCGGGTTGGGCGTGTGGGTCAATGTGGACAAGCCCGCATGGTGCAGCGCGGCGATAAGGAACCCCGTGGCGATGCCGACGCTTTCAGGCACATAGTAGTTCTTGTAGCGCGTGCCGTCAGCGAATTCGCCCCAGCGCTGGGCGAAGACCACGATCAGCCACGGCGCGATGGTGAGATGCGGTTTTTCCGCCGTGGTGCCGATGGGTTCCAGTGCCTTGATCCATTCGTCCCCGCCACCGCCCGCGTAGAAGGCGCGTTCCTCGATTTCCGCCTCTTCGCGGATGCGCGCCTTGAGTGTGGGGTCACCGATGGCCACGAAATGCCATGGCTGGTGGTTCGCGCCCGAGGGGGCAGACCCGGCGGTGCGGATGCAGTCCTCGATCACTTCGCGGGGAATGGGAGTGGGGAGGAAGTCGCGCACCGAATGTCGTGTGCGCATGCGGTCGAGGAAGCCGCGCGCGGCGGCGCTGCGGTCTTCATCGGTCATCTCGATCCGGTCGGGCAGGGGGATCGGGGCATAGGACATGGCATCGCGCGAGAACATCGTCAGCTCCTCTTCCGGTCGCGGTCTTGTCGCGCGAAAGGGGCAGGCGGCGCAAGACGGGCCACTCGACATGTGTCGCGCCGGGCGGTAGCGAGGCCTTTCCGCCAGAAGGAGTTGCGCGCGCATGCTGACCTCGTTCCTGCCCGGCTTCGCGCTGGGCTTCAGCCTCATCCTCGCCATCGGGGCGCAGAACGCCTTCGTGCTGCGGCAGGGGCTGCGGGGGGAACATGTGTTCTGGGTCTGCCTTGTCTGCGCGCTGTCGGATGCGGTTCTGATCGCGGGCGGCGTGGCGGGCACGTCGGTGCTGGCCGCGCAGGCGCCGTGGTTCGGCGATGTGATGCTTTTCGGCGGGGCGGCCTTCCTGATCTGGTATGGCGCGCGCAGCCTCCGGGCCGCCTGGCACGGGGGCGCGGCGCTCGAGGCATTGCGGGGCGGACCCACGGGGCTGGCGCGGACGCTGGCGACCTGCCTCGCGCTCACCTGGCTGAACCCGCATGTCTATCTGGATACCGTTGTCCTCATCGGGTCGGTGGCGGCCCAATACCCCGACCGCATGGCCTTCGGCACGGGCGCGGCAGTGGCGAGCGTGGTGTTCTTCTTCGCGTTGGGCTACGGCGCGCGGGTGCTGGCGCCGGTCTTCGCGCGTCCGCTGGCGTGGCGGGTGCTCGATGCGGTCGTGGGGCTGGTGATGTGGGGGCTGGCCGTCAAGCTTCTTGTCATGTGAAGGGCTTGCGGGCCGGGCGGTTTCGGGTGTTGATGACGGCATGACCGATCCCGCGCCGAACCGCCCCCTGATGGGCATCTTCTGGATGCTGGTGACGGGGCTGTGCTTTGTCGCGGTCACCGCCATCGTGAAATATACCGGCGACCGCATCCCGGCGCAGCAGGCGTCCTTCCTGCGCTATCTTCTGGGGCTGGTCTTCCTGATCCCCATGCTGAAGTCGCTTTTCGCGGTGCGCCTGCCGAGGCGGATCTGGTGGCTGTTCCTCGGGCGCGGGACCTTCCATGCCTTCGGCGTGATGCTGTGGTTCTTCGCCATGACGCGCATTCCCATCGCCGAGGTGACGGCGATGAACTACCTTGCGCCGGTCTATGTGACGCTGGGGGCGGCGCTGTTTCTGGGCGAAAAGCTTGCCGCGCGGCGTCTGCTTGCGGTGGGCGCGGCGCTGTTGGGCGCGCTCATCATCCTGCGTCCGGGCTTCCGCGAGGTGGATCCCGGGCATCTGGCGATGCTGGTGGCGGGGGTCGTCTTCGGGGGCAGCTATCTTCTGGCCAAGGTCCTGTCGGCGCAGGCCAGCGCGGCGGTGGTGGTGGCGCTTTTGTCGATCATCGTGACGGTGGTGCTGGCGCCTTTCGCCTTCGCGGTCTGGGTGACGCCCACTTGGGGCGAACTGGGGCTTCTGTTCGCGGTCGCGTTCTTTGCCACGGCGGGGCATTACACGATGACGGTGGCTTTCAGCATGGCGCCGGTGACGGTGACGCAGCCCGTGACCTTCCTGCAGCTGGTCTGGGCGGCGCTGCTGGGCCTGGTCGTCTTTGCCGAACCCATCGACATCTGGGTCGTGGTGGGCGGCCTTGTGATCCTTGCGGCCGTCAGCTTCATCACCTGGCGCGAGGCGGTGCTGCGCCGCCGGATCACGCCCACGGTGCCCGAGACGAAGGTCTAAGTCTTCGCCGTTCCCCGCGGGTCGAGCAGTTTGGCGAGGATCCCGTCATTCGAGATCTGGCCGATCACCCCGCCGTTCTCGATCACCGCAACGGGCGCGTCGTCGCCCATGGCGGCCTGCATGACTTCCTTAATGGTCGCGTCGGGGCCGACCTGACCCGCCGTCCGGCCCGAAGCCGGTTCCATCACGTCGCGCGCGCACAGCACGCCCAGCGGGTTCATGTGGGCGACGAATTCTGCGACGTAACCCGTGGCCGGGGCGGTGAAGATCTGTTGCGGGGTGCCGCATTGCACGATGCGGCCGCCTTCCATGATGGCGATGCGGTTGCCGAGCTTGAAGGCCTCATCCAGATCGTGACTGACGAAGATGATGGTGCGCTGCAGTTTCTGCTGCAGTTCGAGAAGTTCGTCCTGCAGCCGGGCGCGGATCAGCGGATCGAGCGCGCTGAAGGGTTCGTCCATCAGCAGGATCGGCGCGTCGGTCACGAAGGCGCGGGCCAGGCCCACGCGCTGCTGCATGCCGCCCGACAACTCGCCCACCTTGCGCTCGGCCCAGTCGGACAGGCCGACGAGGGCCAGTTGCGCATCCACCTTCGCGGCGCGTTCGGGTTTGGACATCCCGGCGAGTTCGAGGCCGAGCCCCACGTTGTCGCGCACGCTGCGCCAGGGAAGGAGGCCGAATTGCTGGAACACCATGGCCACGCGATGGGCGCGGATGCGGCGCAAGGTGGCCGCGTCGGCATGGGTCACGTCGACCATGCCTTCGCCGTCCCAGACCCGCGCCGCCCCGCGCACCACCGGGTTCAGCCCGTTCACCGCGCGCAGGAGCGTGGACTTGCCCGACCCCGACAGACCCATGAGCACGAGGATCTCGCCTTCGGCCACGGTGAGCGAACAATCATGCACGCCGAGGATCTGTCCGGTGGCGGTCTGGATTTCGGCGCGCGACTGGCCTTTGTCCATCAGCGGCAACGCGCGGTCCGGGCGGTCGCCGAACACGATCGAGACATTGTCGAATTCGACGGCGGGCCGGGTCATGCCTTGCGCACCTCGAGCATCAGGCGCAGCACCATGGCGAGCGCCACGATCACGAAGCCGGATTCAAAGCCCAAAGCCGGTTGCATGCGGTTCAGCCCGTTCAGGACCGGCTGGCCCAGCCCCCCTGCGCCCACAAGCGTGGCGATCACCACCATCGACAGCGACAGCATGATCGTCTGGTTCAGCCCCACCATGATCTGCGGAAAGGCCGAGGGCAGTTCGACCTTGACCAGCCGCTGCATCGGCGTCGCGCCGAAGGCGGTTGCGGCCTCTTTCAGCGCCAGTGGCGTGGCGGTGATGCCCAGATAGGTCAGGCGGATCGGCGCGGGGATGGCGAAGATGACCGTCGCGATCAGCCCCGGCACCTGGCCCAGGCCGAAGAAGATGACCGCTGGAATGAGATAGACGAAGGTCGGCAGCGTCTGCATCAGATCCAGCACGGGTTCCAGAAAGGAATAAAGCCAGCGCCGGTGCGCCGCGAGGATGCCCACCGGCACGCCGACCGCCATACAGACAAGGCAGGACACGAGGATCAGCGACAGCGTCTCCATCGTACGGTCCCAGTAGCCCTGATTGAGGATGAACAGCATCCCCGCCGCGACGACGAGGCATTTCTTCCAGCTGCGCTGCAAGACCCAGGTCAGCGCCACGAAGACAAGCGTCAGGCCGATCGGCCCCAGCGCCTCGAGCCCCGAGGTGACGCCGGAAATCAGCCCGCCCAGAAGGTCTGAGAGCGAGTCGAAAAACCCCCGCCCGTTGGTCTTGAGCCATTTGACGGCGGCGTCCGCCGTCTGGCCCACGGGCAGTTTCGTTTCGGTCAGCCAGTCGAGCATGGCCGCATCCCTGTCTTGTCGCCCGTCTGTCGCGGACTGTTCCTTTCGCAAGGTATTGGGGCGGCGCGGGGCCGCCCCGATCGATGCTACTGCAGCGCCGCCGCCACGGCGGCCGCCGCATCGCCACCATCCTTGGTGGTCACGCCGTCAAGCCAGGCGGCCCAGGTGTCGGGATTGGCCGCAAGCCAGCTGCGCGCGGCCTTTTCCGGGTCGGTGCCGTCGTTCAGGATCGCGCCCATGATCTCGTTCTCCATCGCCAGCGAGAATTCGAGGTTGGTGAGCAGCTTGCCGACATTGGGGCATTCGGCGACATAGCCCGCACGGGTATTGGTCGCGACGATCGCGCCGCCCAGATCCGGGCCGAACCAGTCATCGCCGCCGGTGAGATACGACATGTCGAAATTGGCGTTCATCGGGTGGGGTTCCCAGCCGAGGAACACCAGCGGCTCGCCGCGGCCATCGGCGCGTTCGACCTGTGCCAGCATGCCCTGTTCCGAGCTTTCGACCACTTCGAAACCCGACAGGCCGAAGGCGTCGGCGGCGATCATGTCCATGATCAGGCGGTTGCCGTCATTGCCCGGTTCGATCCCGTAGATCTTGCCGTCAAGCGCGTCCTTCTGCGCGGCGATGTCGGCGAAATCCTTGATGCCCAGATCGGCGGCAGCCTTGTTCACGGCCAGCGTGTACTTGGCGCCCACAAGGTTGGTGCGGACGGTGTCCACGGTGCCCGCGTCACGATAGGGGGCGATATCGGCCTCCATCGTGGGCATCCAGTTGCCGAGAAAGACGTCGATGTCGCCATTGGCGAGCGAAGCATAGGTGACCGGAACCGACAGAACCTTGATGTCGGTGCCATAGCCCAGCGCCTCGAGCACGACGGTCGTGGCGGCGGTGGTGGCGGTGATGTCGGTCCAGCCCACGTCCGAGAAGGTGACCGTTTCGCAATTCGCCCAGGCGGGCGTTGCGGCGGTGGCCATGAGGGCCAGGGCGGAAAGGGTGGTTCTGAAGGTCATACGGGTCTCCCTTGGTTGTATTCTTTTGCTTTCCCGTCAGCTTCCCGCTTCTTGATTGACGAGTCAATAAACCCCGAATAGCGTCGGGGCCGGTGTCTTGCGGAGGCGAGAAGGTGCCCAGGATCGGAATGGAGCCTATCAGGCGCGATGCGCTCGTCAAAGCGGCAATCGCCGAGATCGGCGAGGCCGGATCGCTGGACGTGACCGTGAGCCAGATCGCCCGGCGCGCGGGCATGTCGAGCGCGCTGGCGCATCATTATTTCGGGTCGAAAGAGCAGATGATGGTGGCCGCGATGCGCCATATCCTGACGCTCTTCGGGGCCGAGGTGCGTGGCGCGCTGGCGATGGCGAAAACACCCGCCGACCGGGTCGAGGCGATCGTGCGCGCGTCGTTTTCATCGCAGAACTTCCGGGCCGAAACGGCGGCGGCCTGGCTGAATTTCTATGTCGAGGCGCAGACCTCCCAACCGACGCGTCGGCTTCTTGGCGTCTATCACCGGCGGCTGCGGTCGAATCTCGTCTTCGCCTTCCGCCCGCTGGTGGCTGACCCCGAGCAGGCGGCCGAGACCGTCAGCGCGCTGATCGACGGCGTCTATCTGCGGCAGGTCCTGCGGTCTGACGCGATGACGAATGCCGAAGCGATCGGGTTGATCCTGCGGGCCGTCGACCGGCTGAAGGACACGCGCCCATGACGCGCCCCAATATCCTGATCGTGATGGTGGACCAGCTGAACGGGACGCTCTTCCCCGACGGCCCCGCCGACTGGTTGCATGCGCCGCACCTCAAGGCCCTCGCCGCGCGGTCGGTACGTTTTGCCAATGCCTATACCGCCTCGCCGCTCTGCGCCCCGGGGCGGGCGGCTTTCATGACGGGGCAATTGCCGTCGGCCACCGGCGTCTATGACAACGCCGCCGAATTCCGCAGCGACCTGCCCACCTTCGCCCATCACCTGCGCCGCGCGGGCTATCACACCTGCCTGTCGGGCAAGATGCATTTCGTCGGGCCCGATCAGCTGCACGGCTTCGAGGAACGGCTCACGACCGACATCTACCCCGCCGATTTCGGCTGGACACCGGATTACCGCAAACCCGGTGAACGCATCGACTGGTGGTATCACAACATGGGGTCGGTCACCGGCGCGGGCGTGGCCGAGATCACCAACCAGATGGAATACGACGACGAGGTCGCCCATCACGCGAAGATGAAGCTCTATGACCTCGCGCGTGGGGCCGACGACAGGCCCTGGTGCCTGACGGTCAGCTTCACCCACCCGCATGACCCATACGTCGCGCGGCGGAAATACTGGGATCTCTACGAGGACTGCGCCCATCTGCAACCGCGCGTGCCTGCGATGGATTATGCGGATCACGACCCGCATGCGAAGCGCATTTTTGATGCCAACGACTGGCGCAGCTACACGATCACCGAAGACATGATCGCGCGGGCGCGGCGGGCCTATTTCGCCAATATCTCCTATCTCGACGACCATATCGGCGCGTTGCTCGAGGTGCTGGAGGCGACGCGGCAAGAGGCCATCGTGGTCTTCGTGTCCGACCATGGTGACATGCTGGGCGAACGCGGCCTGTGGTACAAGATGACCTTCCTCGAAGGCTCGTCCCGGGTGCCGCTGATGATCGCCGCGCCGGGGCTGACCCCGCGCAGCGTGACCGATCCGGTGTCCACCATCGATGTCTGCCCGACGCTGTGCGAGCTTGCGGGTGTCTCGATGGCCGAGGTGATGCCCTGGACCACGGGGCAATCGCTGGTGCCGCAGGCCCATGGCCGGCCGCGGAGCGAGCCCGTCGCGATGGAATACGCGGCCGAGGCTTCGGTCTCACCCCTCATCGCCCTGCGCAAGGGCCGGTGGAAGTACACCAATTGCGCGGTCGATCCCGAACAGCTTTTCGATCTGAAGGCCGACCCGGACGAACTGACAAACCTCGCCGAAGACCCCGCCCATGCCGCCACGCTCGAATCCTTCCGGGTCGAGGCGGCGGCGCGCTGGGATCTGGAAGGCTTCGATGCCGATGTGCGCGCCAGCCAGGCGCGCCGCTGGGTCGTCTACGAGGCGTTGCGTCAGGGCGGCTATTACCCCTGGGATCATCAGCCGCTGCGCGCGGCCAGCGAACGCTACATGCGCAATCACATGGATCTGAACGTTCTGGAGGAAAGCAAACGCTTTCCGCGTGGGGAATGATGCCGCTTCTTTCTGGTCACAAATACGCAAATCCCGCGCCCTACGCTGGCGCGAAGGGGTCGGGCAGGGCGCGGTGATGGAAGCAGATTACGTCATCATCGGCGCAGGCAGCGCAGGCTGCGCCATGGCCTACAGGCTGGCCGAGGCCGGACAATCCGTGCTGGTCATCGAACATGGCGGGACCGACTGGGGCCCTCTCATCCAGATGCCCGCGGCTTTGTCCTATCCGATGAACATGGCGCGCTACGACTGGGGTTATCAGTCTGAGCCCGAGCCGCATCTGGGGGGACGCCGCCTTGCCTGCCCGCGCGGCAAGGTGATCGGCGGATCGTCAAGCATCAACGGCATGGTCTATGTGCGCGGCCACGCGCATGATTACGACCACTGGGCCGAGACCGGCGCGCAAGGCTGGTCCTATGCCGACGTGCTGCCCTATTTCAAGCGGATGGAGCACTGGCACGATGGCGGCCATGGGGGTGACCCCGACTGGCGCGGCAAGGACGGGCCTTTACATGTCACGCGGGGCCCACGGAAGAACCCGCTCTATCACGCCTTCGTCGAGGCCGGGCGGCAGGCGGGCTATCCCGTCACCGACGATTACAACGGCCAGCAGCAGGAAGGCTTCGGCGCCTTCGAGCAGACGGTCTGGCAGGGGCGGCGCTGGTCGGCGGCCAATGCCTATCTGCGGCCCGCACTGAAGCGGGCGAACTGCGATCTGGTGCGCGGGCTGGTCGAGCGCGTCGTGATCGAAGAGGGCCGCGCCACGGGCGTGGCGCTGGCGGGCGGCCAAGTGATCCGCGCGCGGCGCGAGGTGATCGTGGCGGCGTCCTCGATCAATTCGCCCAAGATCCTGATGCTGTCAGGCATAGGGCCTGCGGCGCATCTGGCCGAGCACGGTATCGCGGTCGTTGCCGACCGGCCGGGCGTGGGCGGCAACCTCCAGGATCATCTGGAGATGTATGTCCAGTTCTCCTCGCGCCAGCCGATCACGCTCTACAAGCACTGGAACCTCGTGTCGAAGGCTCTGATCGGGGCGCAGTGGCTGTTCACCAAGACGGGGCTGGGCGCGTCGAACAATTTCGAGAGCTGCGGTTTCATCCGGTCGAAGCCCGGCGTCGATTATCCGGACATCCAGTTCCACTTCCTGCCGCTTGCCGTGCGCTATGACGGCAAGGTCGCGGCGGGCGGGCACGGATTTCAGGCCCATGTCGGCCCGATGCGGTCGAAAAGCCGGGGGCGCGTGTCGCTGCGGTCTGCCGATCCGGCCGAGGTACCCGCGATCCGCTTCAACTACATGTCGCATCCCGATGACTGGGACGAATTCCGCACCTGCCTGCGACTGACGCGCGAGATCTTCGCGCAGGCTGCCATGGCCCCCTACGTGAAAGCCGAACTTCAGCCCGGCGCGCATCTGCAAAGCGACGACGATCTTGACGGCGCGATCCGTGACCATGCCGAAAGCGCCTATCACCCCTGCGGCACCTGCCGGATGGGGCGCGCGGACGACCGCCATGCGGTGGTCGATCCGGAAGGACGGGTGATCGGGGTGGACGGCCTGCGCGTGGCCGACAGCAGCATCTTTCCCCGCATCACCAACGGCAATCTCAACGCGCCCTCGATCCTTGTGGGCGAAAAGATGGCCGATCACATCCTGGGCCGCGATCCCCTGCCGCGCGACAATGCCGCGCCATGGGTGCACCCGGACTGGGCGCGCGCGCAGCGTTAACTTGTCCCGGACTGCGGGCTTGCGCGCCCTTGGCGCGTCGCGCAGGTTAACCGGATGTTAAGGATTTGTGCCGCCTTCGTTCTGTGCCTGCTGCCGCTTGCCGCGCTGGCCGATCCGTCGGGCCGCGTGCGCGTGATCGATGCGGACACCTGGGAAGTTGGCGGCACCAAGGTGCGGCTTTTCGGGATCGACGCGCCCGAGCTGAACCAGCCCTGCCTGCTGGATGGGCGGGCGTGGGAGTGTGGCGTCTGGGCGACCGAACAGACGCGGCGCGCCTATCAGGGGGCGCGGGCCGTCTGCGCCCCGGTCACGACCGACCGTCATGGCCGCGTCGTGGCCCGCTGCAGCGTCGGCGGCGAAGATGTCGGCCGCCGCATGGTGAGCGAAGGCTGGGCTTTCGCCTTCCGCCGCTATTCGATGGATTACGATCTCGATGACAAGACCGCCGCAGTGCAGGGGCGTGGCCTGCATCGCGGGCAGGTGCAGGACCCCGCCGCCTTCCGCGCGCAGCGTCAGGCGGCCCCGGCCCCTGTCCCGACGGGCGGCTGCGTCATCAAGGGCAATGTCTCGTCCAAGGGCGAGCGTATCTATCACATGCCGGGGCAGGAGCATTATGACCGCACCCGCATCAACACCGGGCAGGGCGAACGCTGGTTTTGCAGCGAGACCGAGGCCCGCGCGGCGGGCTGGCGGCGGGCGCGGCGGTAGCCCGGTTTGATCCGGGTCAAGGTTCGTGCCCGGCGCTCTGCCTAAGGTCGGTGCGACTCGTACACGAAAGGGAGCGCAGATGACCAACACGCCGCATGAACTGGCCGCCGAATTTCCGGACAAGGCCGACCTGATCCACAAGCTCAAGGCCGAGGATGCGCATTTCGCGCGGCTGGCCGAGGAATACCACATGATCAACCGTCAGGTGCACCGCGCCGAGACGAATGTCGAACCGATGGAGGAACTGGCCGAGGTCGAGCTGCGCAAGAAGCGCGCGCTTCTCAAGGACCAGATCTATGCGATGCTGACGGCGGCCTAACGCACTTCGTAAGGCAGCACGTCACGGGCATGCACGTCGATCGACAGCCGCCGCTCCAGCGGCGGCACCGATCGCTGGTGGCAGGATTTGCGTTCGCAAATCCGGCAGGAAATGCCGATGGGTTCGTATGCGTCGTCGTTCGACACATCGAGCGTGTCGGCATAGACGAGCGATCCGGCATGCCGCACCTCGCAGCCCAGCGCGATGGCATAGCGGCGCACGGGGGCTTCCCATGATCCGCCCGACTTCGACACGTCGCGCGCAAGGCTGATGTAGCGCACGCCATCGGGCGTTTCGGCCAGCTGGCGCAGGAAGCGGCCCGGGGTCTCGAACGCGCGGTGCACGTTCCACAAGGGGCAGGCACCGCCGAAACGGGCGAATTGCAGGCGCGTGGCGCTGTGGCGTTTGGTGATCGTGCCCGCCTGATCGACGCGGACGAAGAAGAAGGGAATGCCCTTGGCGCCCGGACGCTGCAGCGTGGACAGGCGATGCGCGACCTGTTCGATCGACGCCCCGAAGCGCCCGCAGAGCACTTCGAGGTCATGCCTGCACTCCTGCGCTGCCGCCAGAAAGCGCCCATAGGGCATCATCGCGGCCCCGGCGTAATAGTTGGCCAACCCGATCTTCGCGATGGCGCGGGCTTCGTCGCTGTGGAAGCGCGCAAGGTCGAGCGTGGCTTCCAGAAGCTGGTCCTGGCTCAGCAGCGCAATCTGCAGCAGCATCTGGAACGTCTGGGTTTCCGGCGCGGCGCGCGCCGACAGGTGCAGCACCTTTGCCGCGGCGTCATAGCGGCGCACCGGGCCCGATCCGTGCCGCTCGACCCTGACACCCAGATCGCTCAACCGCGTTTCCGCCGCCGCGCGGATATCGCCACGGGCCTGCGCGCCGAGGTTTTCGGCGGCGCGGTCGACCGCGTCGATGTAGTTGTCGCAGTAATGGAAGAAGTCGCGCACCTCGTCCCAGGGGCTGGACTGGCTGCGCGCATCCTCGCGCCCCAGTGCCTCGTCGAGCGAGGCAAGCCGTTCATGCCCCTGCCGGTAGGCCTTGTGCAGTTCGATGAAGGCGCGCGTCAGCGCGGGCGCGTTCGACGCGGCCAGCCGCAGTTCGGCCAAAGGCGGCATGGCGTCGGCGAAGACCGCGTCTGACAGCGCCTCGCGCAGGTCGCTCACCAGCCGTTCGCTGTCGCCCGAGGACAACTCGGTCACGTCGATCCCGAATTCCTGCGCCAAGGCCAGCACGACGGTGGTGCTGACGGGGCGGTTGTTATTCTCCATCTGGTTGAGATAGGGCAGCGACAGGCCCAGTTTGACGGCGAAATCCTTCTGGGTCAGGCCCATGCGGGTGCGGATTTCGCGCAGCTTGGCGCCGGCATAGAGTTTTCGCGCGGCCATGGCGGATGCCTTTGCAAATCTTCGGGCCGCTTGGTGCTAACCCTGCTAAGGCGCGGCGGCAAGGGCTATCTGGAGATCTGCCGTTCGCGGGCATAGACGACCATCATCGCCGCAACCCCCATAAGCGAGGTCATCAGCATGATGACCAGAAGCGGGATTTCGGTGCCGCCTTCGGTGAGCGCCCAGCCCGCAAGCGCCGAGAGCGCCGCGCCGCCCGACAGCATCATCGCACCGCCAAGGCCCGAGGCGGTGCCTGCGAGCCGCGGACGAACCGAGAGCATGCCCGAGGTCGCGTTGGGGATCGTCATGCCGTTGCCAAGCCCCACCATCGTCATGAAGCCGAAGAACGTCACGACCGAGCCATAGCCCAGCAGCGACACGGTGAGCGACACGGCAAGGCCCGACGCGTTCACCATGCAGCCCCAGAGGATCATGCGGTTGATGCCGAAGCGCACCGAAAAGCGGCCCGACAGGAAGTTGCCGACGAAGTAACCCACCGCGGGCGCGCCGAAGACCAGCCCCAGCGTCGAGGGGTCAAGCCCGAAGACCCGCGTTCCGACGAAGGGGGCGCCGCCGAGATAGGCGAAGAACGACCCCGAGGTGAAGGCCGAGGCGGCGGCATAGCCCCAGAAGCGCGGTGACTTCAGCAGATCAGGGTATTCGCGGAATTGCTGGACCAGCGTCTTGCCGCTGACACGGGCGGTTTCGCCCAGATCGGTGCGGATCAGCCAGAAACACAGCGCGCCCAGCGCGAGAAGAAGCCAGAAATTCGCCTGCCAGCCGAAGACTTCGTCCAGCACGCCGCCCACCGCCGGGCCGATCATCGGCACCACCGCCATGCCCATGGTCACATAGCCGATCATCGAGGCGGCCTTGTCCTGCGGATACATGTCGCGCACCACCGCGCGGCTGAGCACCAGCGCCACCGCGACCACCGCCTGCGCCATGCGGAAGGCGAGGAAGACCGCCGCGTTGGGCGCGAGGATGCAGCCCAGCGTCGCCACCATGAAGAGCGCCATGCCCCAGAGGAGGACGGGCCGCCGCCCGAACCGGTCGGAGATCGGGCCGATCAGGATCTGCAGCACGGCGTTGAAGCCCAGATAGACCGCGACCGACAATTGCATGACGCTGTAGTCGGTCTGGAAATGCGCGGCCATGGCCGGAAGGCTGGGCAGGAAGATGTTCATGGCCAACGCCGACAGACCCGATATCAGGATCAGGGTCGCCACATGGGGCGGCGTCGTGCGGTCAAGGAACCGGGGGGCGGGCGTGTCTGCCATGGTGCCAAAAGTATTCCGGGGGGCGGGATTGTCCATGCAGGCGGGGCGCTGCATGTGTTAATTAGCAATATTGCAGTATTCTCAAGTTGTCTTGCAGATGATTTGCAAATTAGCTGAAAACGGCTTTGGTCTGGTCCGGCGCCCCTCTATAAGCCAGCCAGACCAATCCGGGGACAGACACCATGAAAGATATCCTGACCGAGCTGGAAAACCGCCGCAAGGGCGCGCGGCTGGGCGGTGGACAGGCGCGCATCGACGCGCAGCACGGACGCGGCAAGCTGACCGCGCGCGAACGGATCGAACTGCTTCTGGACGAAGGCAGCTTCGAGGAGTTCGACATGTTCGTGACCCATCGCTGCACCGATTTCGGGATGGAAAAGCAAAAACCGGCGGGCGACGGCGTGGTCACCGGCTGGGGCACGATCAATGGCCGTCAGGTCTATGTTTTCGCACAGGATTTCACGGTTCTGGGCGGGTCGGTGTCGGCCACCCATGCCGCGAAGATCTGCAAGATCATGGACATGGCGATGCAGAACGGCGCGCCCGTGATCGGGATCAACGATTCGGGTGGCGCGCGCATTCAGGAAGGCGTCGACTCCCTCGCAGGCTACGGCGAGGTCTTCCAGCGCAACATCATGGCATCCGGCGTGGTGCCGCAGATCAGCATGATCATGGGCCCCTGCGCGGGTGGCGCGGTCTACAGCCCGGCCATGACCGACTTCATCTTCATGGTGAAGGATTCGTCCTACATGTTCGTGACCGGCCCCGACGTGGTGAAGACGGTGACGAACGAGTTGGTGACCGCCGAGGAACTGGGCGGGGCGTCGACGCATACGAAGAAATCCTCGGTCGCCGACGCGGCTTTCGAGAATGACGTCGAGGCGCTGGCCGAGGTGCGGCGTCTGGTGGATTTCCTGCCGCTCAACAACCGGCAGAAGCCCCCGGTGCGGCCCTTCTTCGACGATCCCGAACGGATCGAGGAAAGCCTTGACACGCTGATCCCGCAGAACCCCAACCAGCCCTACGACATGAAGGAGCTGATCCTGAAGATCGCCGACGAGGGCGATTTCTTCGAGATCCAGGAGGATTTTGCGAAGAACATCATCACCGGCTTCATCCGTCTGGAAGGGCGCAGCGTCGGCGTGGTGGCGAACCAGCCGATGGTGCTGGCGGGCGTTCTCGACATCGACAGCGCGCGCAAGGCGGCGCGCTTCGTGCGGTTCTGCGACTGCTTTGACATCCCACTGCTGACGCTGGTCGACGTGCCGGGCTTCCTGCCGGGGACGACGCAGGAATATAACGGCGTCATCAAGCATGGCGCGAAGCTTCTCTTCGCCTATGGCGAGGCGACAGTGCCGAAGGTCACCGTGATCACCCGCAAGGCCTATGGCGGGGCTTACGTCGTGATGGCGTCCAAGCACCTGCGCGCCGACATCAACTATGCCTGGCCGACATCCGAAGTCGCCGTGATGGGCGCCAAGGGCGCGACCGAGATCATCCACCGCGCCGACCTGGGCGACCCGGAAAAGATCGCCAAGCACGCCAAGGATTACGAGGACCGCTTCGCCAACCCCTTTGTCGCGGCCGAACGCGGGTTCATCGACGAGGTGATCCAACCCCGGTCGACCCGCAAGCGCGTGGCGCGGACCTTTGCGTCCTTGCGCAACAAGCAGGGTCAGATGCCGTGGAAGAAGCACGACAACATTCCGCTCTGAGGCGTTGAATCCAGGGGGAATTCCGAGATGTCCACATTGTGGAAGAACCAGGCCTTCACCATCGCCCATGCCGATGCGGGCCGCTTCGTGGGCATGGGCCTGCGCGCCTTCTTCGAATACCGCGATCTGGGGATCCGGGACGCGACCGGGGGACGCTTCGGCGCGCATGTGATCCGCGCCGTGCCGGGGATGGAGTCCCCCGGCGCGTGGCATTCGCATGAACTGGATTTCCAGATGGTCTATGTGACCAAGGGCTGGGTCGTCTTCGAATACGAAGGGCAGGGCGAACATGTCCTGCGCGAAGGGTCCTGCGTGCTGCAGCCGCCGGGGATAAAGCACCGCGAGGTGCGCCATTCCGACGACATGGAGCTGATCGAGATCACGTCTCCGGCCGAGTTTGACACGAGCGACGAATCCGCCCCATGATGACGCCGCGTCAACAGGACACGCGTGCCGCGCGCACGCGATTCGCAGCCCCGGCAGGAGGAGCCCGCTTGCGGGGCCGGGGCTGCGTCTTGACCGCCCTCTTGCTGCTGACCGCCGCGCCCGCTGTGGCGCAGAACGACTATTCTGTGCCGTCGGGGCAGGTGGTCACGCTGCGGGAAATCCTGATCGACGAAGCAACGGGTGCGACGTGGCTGCGGTTCCGGTTTCGGGCGCCCGCCATCGCGCGTGCGGGTGGCGCGGTGACCCCGGTCGCGGCGGCGCAGGACATGGACCATCTGTGCCGCGAGATCGCGGCGCCCTATGCCGAGGCGCAGGGGCTGACGCCCGAGCGTGTCGTCATATCGCTGTCGGACCGCGATCTTGCTTTCGGCGAGACGAACCCCGATGCGACACAGTTCTTCGACGTCTTCCGGCTGGAAGACGGGCTCTGCATCTGGGAGGAATTCTGACGATGCCACAACATCTTGCGCCGCGAAGCTCAGATCGCGCTCTGGTTGCGGCTTCCGCGCCACATCCCGCGCAGGGTGCGGGCTGTGGATATCTTTTCTCTGCGTTTTCCTGTAGTTTGCGCCCAAGGTTTACCCAAGTGAACCTTACCTCGAAGTTGAGGCAGGGCGGGCCCATGGGCCCGTTAATCAGTAAAACGGACGTCAGGAGAAACAGATGTCGAATACCCTCAAGCTGGTTGCCATGGTCGGCCTCTTGGTCGCCGTGTCGGCCTGTGCCCGGCAGACGGAAGAGTTCGTGGTCGTCGACCCCGAACCCATCTCGGTCGAGCCGGTCCACCTGGGCAAATTCAAGTGATCAAAGACCGGGACGGGCCCCGCGGCCCGTCCCGGCCCCGCACCTGTCCGGGGTGCGCCCATGCTGAAGCATCGCGGCTTTCCCGGACGCCTGACAGGCACCGATTTCCAGTTCACCATCCGCCGCGCCAACCCGCGCGGGGTCACGCCGCTGATCCGGCGCGAACGCTATGCCGACCGCAAGGCGGTGGACAGGATGGCCGACACCGCGTTCATGGCGGCCCTCTGGGCGCAGTTCGGCGATGAACCCTTCGAGCGCGGCAATCTCGACGCCGGGCGGCTGAGCTGGCTTTTCGGGCGCGAGGTGCTCCCGGCCGAAGACCCCTTCGATCCGCTGAGTTATGACGCACTTCTCGTCATCGATGAGCAGGCCGCGCGGGCGTCCTTTCCGGATGCGTTCGCGGACTGATGGGCGGTTTTCTGCACATGACCCGCGCGGATCGGCGCGAATTGGCCCAGAATGGCCAAGTCCGGCGGTGCCGCTTGGCGCGGGGCGCGCCACAGGTCAGTGTGTCTGTCAGCCCCCGACGTTCCCTTCCTGACGGGGCGACGCGTAACCCGATCCCTACCCCTTCCTTGGGCGGGCGGAGCGGCCTCTCTCTCGTCGTTCCGTCCGCCGCCTTCGTGGGTCTCGTGACCCGGGGGCGGGTCGCGGAAATCCGCCAATCAACTACATTTTGCTTGCGTATTCGCGCCGACATGGCAGTGGTTGTGGCATCACGCGAAGAACCGACACAAGGATGGGCGGCATGTATATCAGGAAAATCGTGCTTGGGCTGGCGCTGTGCGGCGGGCTTGCCGCCTGCGGCGACACCGTCGGCGAACAGGCGATCGTGGGCGGCGTGGCCGGAGCGGGCACGGCTGCAGTCATCAACGGTAACCTTCTGGCCGGGGCGGCCATCGGGGCGGGCGCGAACATCCTGTTCTGCCAGCAGAACCCGGGCAAATGCTGATCTGACCGGGCCGCGCGCCCGGTCTTACCGAAATCTGATGCCATGCGCCGCGTGCGGGGACAAGCCTGCGCGCGGCGTTTTGCGTCTGCACGTTTTCAAGACAAGGGACACCGCATGTTCAAGAAGATCCTGATCGCCAACCGTGGCGAAATCGCCTGCCGCGTCATCAAGACCGCCCGCAAGATGGGGATTTCGACGGTTGCCATCTATTCCGACGCCGATGCGCATGCGCTGCATGTGCGCATGGCCGACGAGGCGGTGCATATCGGCCCGCCGCCGGCGAACCAGTCCTACATCGTGATCGACAAGGTGATGGAAGCGATCCGCAAGACCGGCGCCGAAGCGGTGCATCCGGGCTATGGCTTCCTGTCCGAGAATCCGAAATTCGCGCAGGCGCTGGAGCGCGAGGGCGTGATCTTCGTGGGCCCCCCGGTCGGAGCGATCGAGGCGATGGGCGACAAGATCACCTCGAAGAAGATCGCGCAGGAGGCGGGCGTCAGCACGGTTCCCGGATACATGGGCCTGATCGGCGATGCCGAAGAGGCGGTGAAGATCAGCCGCGAGGTCGGCTACCCCGTGATGATCAAGGCCAGCGCCGGCGGCGGTGGCAAGGGCATGCGCATCGCGTGGTCCGACGAAGAGGCGCGCGAGGGCTTCCAGTCGTCGAAGAACGAGGCGGCGAGCAGTTTCGGCGACGACCGCATCTTCATCGAGAAGTTCGTGACCCAGCCCCGTCATATCGAGATCCAGGTCCTGTGCGACAGCCACGGCAACGGCATCTATCTGGGCGAGCGTGAATGTTCGATCCAGCGCCGCAACCAGAAGGTCGTCGAAGAGGCGCCGTCGCCTTTCCTTGACGCGGCGACGCGCAAGGCGATGGGCGAACAGGCGGTCGCGCTGGCCAAGGCGGTGGGATATGCAAGCGCGGGCACGGTGGAATTCATCGTGGACGGGCAGAAGAACTTCTACTTCCTCGAGATGAACACCCGCCTGCAGGTGGAACATCCCGTCACCGAACTGATCACCGGGGTGGATCTGGTCGAACAGATGATCCGCGTGGCCTCCGGTGAGCCGCTGTCGATCACGCAAGACGACGTCAAGCTGATCGGTTGGGCGATCGAGAACCGGCTTTACGCCGAAGACCCCTATCGCAACTTCCTGCCCTCGACAGGCCGTCTGACGCGCTATCGCCCGCCTGCCGAAATCGCCGCCGGGCCGCTTCTGAAAAACGGCAAATGGCAGGGCGAGGCACCAGCGGGCGATGCGGCGGTGCGCAACGACACCGGCGTGTTCGAGGGTGGCGAAATCAGCATCTATTACGACCCGATGATCGCCAAGCTCTGCACCTGGGCGCCCACCCGCGCCGAGGCGATCGAGGCGATGCGCGTTGCGCTCGACAGTTTCGAGGTCGAGGGGATCGGCCACAACCTGCCCTTCCTGTCGGCGGTCATGGATCACCCGCGCTTCGTCTCGGGCGACATCACGACCGCCTTCATCGCCGAGGAATATCCCGAAGGCTTCACCGGCGTCACGCTGGCCTCGGACGATCTGCGGCGGATCGCGGCGGCCTGCGCCGCGATGCACCGGGTGGCCGAGATCCGGCGCACCCGGGTGTCGGGCCGGATGGACAACCATGAACGCAAGGTGGGCACCGACTGGGTCGTGACGCTGCAGGGCGACCGCCATGACGTGACGATCGCGGCCGATCACGACGGATCGACCGTGACCTTCGCCGACGGTCAGGCCCTGCGGGTCACAAGCGACTGGACGCCCGGCGCATCGCTGGCGCGGCTCGACGTGAACGGCGAAACTGTCGTTCTCAAGGCCACGAAGATCACCGGGGGCTTCCGCATCCGCACGCGCGGTGCCGACATCAAGGTGCATGTGCGCACCCCGCGTCAGGCCGAGCTTGCCCTGCTGATGCCCGAGAAGCTGCCGCCCGACACGTCGAAGATGCTCCTTTGCCCGATGCCGGGACTGATCGTGAAGATCAACGTGGCCGAGGGCGACGAGGTGCAGGAGGGTCAGGCGCTCTGCACGGTCGAGGCGATGAAGATGGAAAACATCCTGCGCGCCGAACGCAAGGGCGTGGTGACGAAGATCAACGCCGCACCGGGCGACAGCATGGGTGTGGACGCCGTCATCATGGAGTTCGAGTGAGGGGGACGGCGCGGCGCGCCACACGATGACCGGAACCCGCCAGATACCGCGCCCCGAAAGGGGTCAGCCGCCTCTCTGGCGTTCGAGGATTTCGCGCTGGCGCAACGGCATCTTGTCGATGGAGCGGGTGAGTTCGCGCACGCTCCACGGGAAGGGTTTGCGCTGGCTCACCGTGCCGTCCTTGGCGATCAGCACCAGCATGAACCCGCGCGGGCGCAGTTCCCGGCGCAGCGGCGACATCGCGGCTGCGTCGGTATCGGTGAGCACGATCACTTCGCGGTCTGCCAGCGCAGGCAGATCGCGTTCCAGAAGCTGGATCTGGTCGGCGAAGCGCGGATCGGCGGGCGTGTCGGCAAAGACGACGATCAGGCGATTGATCCACTTGAACTCGGACCGCTCACTGTCGCCTGCGGGGCGGATCAGCTCGGCAAGGGGATCGGTCGCTGCATCGCCGGCCAGGGCCTGCAGCGGGAAAAAGCCTGCGATGACAAGCGCGAGCAGATGTTTCATGACGCGACCTCCGATGCCAGATATAGGCGGCGCGCAAGGCTTTGCGAAGAATTCCGCAGCGGCCCGGCCCGGGATTTTCCGCGTCTCAACCCTTTGTCAGGACTATCGCGTCAGGATCGGCGCATTCCCCGGGACGTGGCCGGACGGGGCGGCGCTGATCCGGAAGGCAATCGGGGCGATGGACGTCATCCTGCATATCGGTGCGCATCGCTGCGCCACCACGTCGTTCCAGCATTATCTGCGTGCGAATTCCGACGCTTTGCGCGCGGATGGCACCGGGTTCTGGGGGCCGGTGCGCACGCGGTCGGGGCTGCTCGACGGCATCACGCCGGTGCCGGGACAGCGCGGGCAGGCGGCACGTGCCACCCGCGCACGGGCGCGGATCGCGCAGCGCTGCGCGCAGGCAAACGATGCGGGCGTCGCGTGCCTGATCGTCAGCGACGAAAACATGATCGGCACGATGCCTGCCAACCTGCGGCTGGGCGATCTTTATTCAGGTGCGGGCGAACGTGTCGCCCGGCTGGCTGAAGCCTTCGATGGCCGCCTGACAGGCATCGCTCTGAACGTCCGGGGGCTGGACGCCTACTGGGCGTCGGCTTTCGGCTATGCGGTGCTGCGCGGGCGCGGGGTGGCGCCCGCGGGGCTGACCGCGCGGCTGGCCGCGGCCAAGCGCAGCTGGCGCGACGTGATCGCCGACATCGCCGCCGCGGCACCCGGCGTGGCGCTGACGGTGCTCCCGCACGAGGATTTCGCCGGCCGCCCCGAGGCGCAGTTGGCCGCGCTGACCGGACGGCCCGCGCCCCTGCGGCGCGCGCGCGACCGGCTGAACGCGACGCCGCACCTGCCCGCCCTGCGCGCGCTGGCAGGGCGCGACGCTGCCCGCCTGCCCGCGGGTGAAGGGCCATGGATGCCCTTTGACGACACCCAGCGCGCCGCCCTGCGCGAGGCGCATGCCGACGACATGATGTGGCTGACCGCGGGGGCCGGTGGCCTTGCGCGGCTGGCGCGCCCGGAAATCCAGAACAGGGACGGGGTCAACCCCGCCCGGACCGACCTGACAAGAGGAAGACACCATGACCGCCGACATATCGAAATGGCGCGCGCTGGCCGAGAAGGAACTGCGCGGAAAGCCGGTTGAGAGCCTGACGTGGAAGACGCTCGAAGGGATCGAGGTCAAGCCGCTCTATACCGCCGAGGATACGGCCGACCTGCCGCATCTGGACAGCATGCCGGGTCTTGCGCCATTCACCCGCGGGGTGAAGGCCACGATGTATACGGGCCGTCCCTGGACGATCCGGCAATATGCGGGATTCTCCACCGCCGAGGAATCGAACGCCTTCTACCGCCGGGGTCTGGCCGCCGGTCAGCAGGGCGTCAGCGTGGCCTTCGACCTGGCCACCCACCGGGGCTATGACAGCGACCACCCCCGCGTCGTGGGCGATGTGGGCAAGGCGGGTGTGGCCATCGACAGCGTCGAGGACATGAAGATCCTCTTCGACGGCATCCCGCTCGACCAGGTGTCCGTGTCGATGACGATGAACGGCGCGGTCATTCCGATCCTCGCCAGTTTCATCGTCACGGGGGAAGAGCAGGGCGTCGACCGCAAGCTTCTGTCGGGGACCATCCAGAACGACATCCTGAAGGAGTTCATGGTCCGCAACACCTATATCTATCCGCCCGAGCCTTCGATGCGGATCGTGGCGGACATCATCGAATACACCGCCACCGAGATGCCGAAGTTCAATTCGATCTCGATTTCCGGCTATCACATGCAGGAGGCGGGCGCGAACCTTGTGCAGGAGCTGGCCTTCACGCTGGCCGACGGGCGCGAATACGTGCGTGCGGCGATCGCGCGGGGGATGGATGTGGATGCCTTTGCCGGGCGGCTGTCGTTCTTCTTCGCGATCGGCATGAATTTCTTCATGGAAGCATCCAAGCTGCGCGCGGCGCGGCTGTTGTGGCACCGGGTCATGTCGGAATTCGCGCCGAAGGACCCCAAGTCGATGATGCTGCGCACCCATTGCCAGACGTCGGGCGTGTCCTTGCAGGAGCAGGACCCCTACAACAACGTCGTGCGCACCGCCTACGAGGCGATGGCGGCGGTTCTGGGCGGCACGCAGTCGCTGCACACCAACGCGCTGGACGAAGCCATTGCGCTGCCCACCGATTTCAGCGCCCGCATCGCGCGCAACACGCAGCTGATCTTGCAGGAGGAGACGGGCGTCACCGCCGTCGTCGACCCGCTGGCGGGGTCCTATTACGTCGAGGCGCTGACGCATCAGCTGGCCGAGGATGCCTGGGCCCTGATGGAAGAGGTCGAGGCGATGGGCGGCATGACCAAGGCGGTGGCCTCAGGCATGCCCAAGCTGCGCATCGAGGAAACCGCCGCGATCCGCCAGGCGATGATCGACCGCGGCGAAGAGGTGATTGTCGGCGTCAACAAGTACCGCAAGGACCGCGAAGACCCGATCGACATCCTCGAGATCGACAACGCCAAGGTGCGCCTGTCGCAGATCGAACGGCTGACCCGCATCCGCGAAACCCGCGACGAGGCCGCCTGCCAGGCCGCGCTGGCCGAGGTCACGCGGCGCGCGGGCGAGGGCGGCAATCTTCTGGACGCGGCGGTGGAAGCCGCGCGGGCGCGGGCGAGTGTGGGAGAGATTTCGATGGCGATGGAAAAGGTATTCGGCCGGCACCGCGCCGAGGTGAAGACATTGGCCGGGGTCTATGGCGCCGCCTACGAGGGCGACGAGGGCTTTGCCGCGATCCAGAAGGAGATCGAGGATTTCGCCGGGACCGAAGGCCGCCGCCCGCGCATGCTGGTCGTGAAGATGGGGCAGGACGGGCATGACCGGGGCGCGAAGGTGATCGCGACGGCCTTTGCCGATATCGGCTTCGACGTGGATGTGGGGCCGCTCTTCCAGACGCCGGACGAGGCTGCGCAGGACGCCATCGACAACGATGTGCATGTGGTGGGGATTTCCAGCCAGGCGGCGGGGCACAAAACGCTGGCGCCGCAGCTGGTACAGGCGCTGAAGGACGCGGGCGCGGGCGACATCATCGTGATCTGCGGCGGCGTGATCCCGCAGCAGGATTACGAATACCTCTACAGCCACGGCGTGAAGGCGATCTTCGGGCCCGGCACCAACATCCCCGAGGCGGCCAAGCACATCCTGGGACTGATCCGCGACGCGCGGGCGTGATGCCGGGCAGGGGGGCTGTCTGCCCCCCTCGCGGGCTTGCGCCCGCTCACCCCCCGAGGATATTTCGGGCGAGAGGAAAACAGGGTGTGGGCATGATGGAACTCGATCACATCGCGGTGGCGGGTGAGACGCTGGAGGCGGCGACGGAAGCGGTCGAGGCGGCGCTGGGCGTCGCGTTGCAGCCCGGCGGGCAGCACGACGTCTTTCACACCCATAACCGGCTTCTGGGGCTGGCGGACGGGCTGTACCTCGAGGCGATCGCGGCGAACCCGGATGCCCCGCGCCCCGACCGGCCGCGCTGGTTCGATCTGGACCGTTTTTCGGGGCCGCCGCGGCTCACCAACTGGATCTGCCGGACCGGGGATATCGACGGGTTGCTGGCCGCCCTGCCGCCCGGCGTCGGGCAGACCGTCGCGCTGGCGCGCGGCGATCTGCGCTGGCGGATGGCTGTGCCGGCCGATGGCATCCTGCCCTTCGACAACCGCTTTCCCGCGCTGATCCAGTGGGATTGCGCCGTGCATCCCGCCACGCGGCTGGCGGATGCGGGCTGCGCGCTGCGGCGGCTGGTGGTCGCCCATCCGCAGGCGCGCGATCTGGCAGCACTTTTGGCACCGCATCTGCGTGACGCGCGGGTCGTCTTCGAGACGGCGCAGGAGAGCCGCCTTCTGGCCGAGATCGACACGCCCCACGGGCTGCGGTCCCTCGCATGATCATCCGCCGCGCGACGCCGCAGGATGCGGGCACGATCTGTGCCATCGCGAACCCGTTCGTGCATGACACGCTGGTCACCTTCACCACCGAGGAACGGAAGCCCGAGGCGGTGGCGCAGGCGCTCGCAACCGGCGCGACGGTCTGCCTTCTGGCCTTGGACGAGGGCGAGGCGCTGGGCTTTGCGAGCTTCGCGCAGTTCCGCGCGGGTCCGGGCTATGCCGCGACGAAGGAGCATTCGATCCTTCTTGCGCCGGCGGGCCGGGCACGGGGGGTGGGCCGCGCGCTGATGCGTGCGCTCGAGGAGGAGGCGCGGCGCGAGGGCGTGCATGTGCTCGTCGCCTGCATCAGCAGCGCGAACCCGGGCGGCATCGGCTTTCACCGGGCGGTGGGGTTCCGCGAGGTGGGGCGCATGCCCCAGGTGGGGCGCAAGTTCGGGCAATGGCTCGATCTTGTCCTGATGCAGAAAATCCTGTGATGCCGCACTGACACGGGACGCGTCGCACGCTAGGCTCTGGCCCATGTCAATCTGGACCCGCATCACCGACGCGCTGTCCGCGCTGGCCCAGGGCGAAAGCCTGGCCGCGGTCTTCGACCGTCTGCGCACCCCGCCCGAGCGCAGCGTCGCCTTCGCGATCGCCGTGGTCGCGCTGGGCGCGAAGATGGCCAAGGCCGACGGGCAGGTGACGCGCGACGAGGTCACCGCCTTCCGCGAGGTCTTCGAGATCGCGCGCGAGGACGAGGCGGGCGCGGCGCGGGTCTTCAACCTGGCCCGACAGGACGTGGCGGGGTACGAGGAATATGCAAGGCGCATCCGCACCATGTTCGCCGATGACCGCGGGACGCTGAGCGACCTGATGGAGGGGCTGTTTCACATCGCCATGGCCGACGGGTTCTATCACCCGGGCGAGAACCGGTTTCTCGAGACGGTCGCCGACATTTTCGGCCTGCCCGAGCCGGATTTCCGGGCGCTGCGCGCGCGCTTCGTGCCGGATGCCGCGCCCGACCCCTATGCGGTGCTGGGGGTGGCGCCCGGGTCGGCACTCGAGGAGATCCGCCGCGCCTGGCGGGCGCGGGTGGTCGAAAACCACCCCGACCGCATGCTCGCGCGTGGCGTGCCGGAAGAGGCGATCCGGCTGGCCGAACGGCGCATGGTCGACATCAACCGCGCCTGGGAGGAGATCCGGGCGGCGCGGGCCTGATGCGGATCGCCACGTGGAACATCGAATGGTTCAACGCGCTTTTCGACGCGCATGACCGGCCGATCGTCGATGACGTACCCTCGGCGCGGTTCGGGGTGAGCCGGGCGCAGCAGACCGAGGCGGTGGCCAAGGTCTTCGTCGCGCTGGATGCCGATGCGGTCTTGGTGGTGGAAGCGCCCGACCGGAGCCGGCGGCGCGACACGGTGCGCGCGCTGGAACATTTCGCGGCGGTTTTCGGGTTGCGCACGCGGCGCGCGGTCATGGGCTTCGCCAACGACACCCAACAGGAGATCGCGCTGCTGTTCGACCCCGACCGCCTGTCGGCCCGGCACGATCCGCAGGGCGGCGACGGCGCGCCGCGCTTCGACAGATCGTTCCGCATCGATCTCGACATCGACGCGACGGCGGATGTGGTGCGGTTCTCCAAGCCGCCGCTGGAACTGGAGGTGGTGACGGCGGGCGGCCTGAGGATGCGCTGGATCGGGGCGCATCTGAAATCGAAGGCGCCCCATGGTGCGCGCGGGCACGACCAGATGATGCGCATGGCGATCCAGAACCGGCGCAAGCAGTTGGCGCAGGCGATCTGGCTGCGGGCGCGGATCGAGGCGCATCTGGACGCGGGCGAGGCGCTGATCGTGCTAGGCGATCTGAACGACGGCCCCGGTCTGGACGCCTATGAGGGGCTGTTCGGGCGATCTTCGGTCGAGATCGTGATGGGCGAGGGCGAGCATGCGTTGTTAGACCCCCATGCCCGGCTTGCGCTGCGGCAGCGGCTTGGGGTCATGCCCACCACCGCGCGGTTCTATATCGAACCGGAAAAGCGCTTTCTGCAGGCGCTGCTTGACTACATCTTCGTGTCGCCCGGGCTGATGGCGCGACGTCCGGCCTGGCGCATCTGGCATCCGTTTGACGACCCGCACTGCTGGTCGGACCCGGAGCTTCGCGAGGCGCTGCTGGCGGCCTCGGACCATTTCCCGGTCACGCTCGATCTCGACGAGGGGGACTCACAAAACCCGCCCCGACCGACTATATCCGGAACATGACCCGCATCGCCTTGCCGCTTCTGATCTTCCTTGCCCTGCCCGCCGCCGCGCAGGAGGCGGAGAGCGATCCGCGCAGCCTGATGCAGCGCGGGGCCGAGATGTTCCTTGAGGGGCTGCGGGGCGAAATGGCGCCCGCGCTTGACGATCTGGCGGGGTTGGCCGAACAGTTCGGGCCCGCCATGCGCGGATTCATTGAGGAAATGGGCCCCGCCATGGCCGATATCCTGGAGCAGGTGCAGGACTGGTCGGTCTATCATCCACCCGAAATGCTGCCCAACGGTGACATCATCATCCGCCGCAAGGTGACCCCCGACGCGCAGCAGGACCCCGTGCCCGAAGGCCAGATCGACCTGTAACGGTCAGCGTCGGATCGTTTTCACGCTGACCTCGGCCTGCAGCGAGGAGGCCAGCGACATAAGCCGCGCCTGCGCCACTTCCCCGTAAAGCGGCAACGCGGAGTCGGGGATGCGGAATTCCAGCTTCTTCTTCTGGGGGAACCAGCGGAACTCGCCCATCGGCTCGCCCGGCTGCATCCAGAACATCGCGCCGAAGCGCATTGCCTTGCCGAGGATTTCGGCCTCTTTCTGGCCTTCGGGCGACAGGAGGTCATAGAGCGCCTCAAACCGGGTGCCAGCGCGGCTGTTGCGGTAGCGGTGCAGTAGGGCAAGCCCGAGGAAGACGCGTTCGGAATGGGTCAGCCCGCCCAGATTGGCGCGGGTGGCATTGTCGAAACAGGTTTCGGCCCGGTAATCGGGATGGGCGCGCCAGCTGACGTCATGCAGAAGGCACGCGGCCTTGATAATGCGCAGCTTGGTGGCGGGCGCGCTGCGGAAAAGCGGTGTGACGAAATTGTAGAGCGTCTTGCCGAAGCCCGGCAGGCGGGCGTCCTTGGCTTCGATGAAGCGGCAGGCCTCGATCAGGGGGTCGCGGTCGCGCAGGCGCTGGGGCATCTGTTCGTACAGCATGCCTTCGCGGATACCGTAGGAGGACAGCGCGATGTCCTTGGGTTTGAACGTGCGCACAAGGCGCTTGAGCACCTCCATCGCGTAGGGCACCAGCACCATGCGCGCGTCGGATATGCCGCAGGCGGACCGCAGGACGTTGAGGTCCGACATCTCGATGAACTTGGCGGTTTCCTGCACGGCGGTCGCGGTCATGCGGTATTCGTGCAGCACGTGCAGCGGATAGCCGCGCCGTTCCATGTCGATGCGCGCGATGGCGCGCCACGACCCGCCGACAAGGAACAGACGGTCGCGCTGGGGGCCAAGCTTTTTCTCAAGCTCTTCCATGACTGACTTGATATGCGTCTTGCGCCCAGCATCGCCGCCCGGCAGCGCGCGCAGCTTGAGCGGCCCGAGCGATGATGTCACCCGCCGCCCCACCTTGC
This sequence comes from Aestuariivita sp., assembly GCA_018401465.1. Lineage (GTDB taxonomy): Bacteria > Pseudomonadota > Alphaproteobacteria > Rhodobacterales > Rhodobacteraceae > JAGYKE01. The sequence goes on along the minus strand of JAGYKE010000005.1, from coordinate 629,084 downwards.
CGTCGCGGATTTCGGCCAGTTCCATTGACGATCCGCCGATGTCGCAGATGAGTCCGTAGGCCCCGGGCCAGCCCAGCAACACGCCCTGCGCCGACAGGCGGGCCTCTTCCTCGCCGTCGATGACCCAGATGCGCAGGCCTGTCTCGCGCAGGACCTCTTCGCGGAAGTCCTGACCGTCTTCGGCGTCGCGCACGGCGGCGGTGGCGACGGCGGTCAGCGTCGGCAGGCCCATTCCCTCTGCCAGAAGCTTGAACCGCTTGATCGCGGCCAGCGCGCGAAGGCGGCCTTCGGGGTTGAGGCGGCCCGTCTCCGAAACGCCCGCGCCCAGAGCGCACATGATCTTTTCGTTGTAGAAATAGGCCGGGCTGCGTGCGGCGCCGTCGAACACGACAAGACGCACGGAGTTGGAGCCGACGTCAATCACGCCGACCCGGGCCAGCGCGCGGGCGCTGGGGTCCTCGAACAGGGGGCGACCGAACGGCCCCCACTCATGGGATGCGCTGTCGTGTCGGACGTTCATGTGATCCCCGGCCATGATCCGGCGCCACCATGCGCAAAGCCGCAGGCAGGGTCAATCATCCGTCGTCGGTATGCGTCAGTTGCGGCACGTCCGACGCCCCCGCCGAGCCGCGGCCCGACAATGAGGGATTTTCCATGAAGAAACGGTGGCAGTTGAAGGCGAAGGTTCCCTGCTCCACCTCGGCCCGGGTGAAGGTGCCATCGGGGCGCATGATCCAGCTTTGCGCAACGTCAGCCAGATTCGCGGCCATGACCTGACCGACGATCTGTGCCTTTACGGTGGGGTTGTCGATCTCGACCAGCGTTTCGACCCGGCGGTTGAGATTGCGGCCCATCCAGTCGGCGGAGGAAATGAACACGCGCGCCTTCTTCGACGGCAGGCCCGCGCCGTTGCCGAAGCACACGATGCGCGAATGTTCGAGGAACCGCCCGATGATCGACTTCACGCGGATATTGTCGGACAGGCCCTTGATGCCGGGGCGCAGGCCGCAGATGCCGCGGATCACAAGGCTGATCTTCACGCCGGCCTGACTTGCCGCATACAGAGCGTCGATCACTTCGGGATCGATCAGGCTGTTCATCTTGGCCCAGATCACGGCGGGGCGGCCCGCGGCGGCATGGGCCACTTCGCCCGCGATCATCTCGATCAGGCGCGGCTTGAGTGTGGTCGGCGAGATCGCGAGGTTTTCAAGTTCCTCGGGCTGGGCATAGCCCGACAGGTAATTGAACACCTTCGTCGCGTCGCGCCCCAGCCGCGCGTCGCAGGTGAACAGGCTGAGATCGGTATAGATGCGCGCGGTGATGGGGTGGTAGTTGCCGGTGCCGAAATGGGTGTAGGTGACCAGATCCTCGCCTTCGCGGCGCACCACGGTGGAAATCTTGGCATGCGTCTTGAGGTCGAGAAAGCCGTAGACCACATGCGCGCCGGCGCGTTCGAGCCGCCGCGATTGGCGGATATTGGCGGCTTCGTCGAAGCGGGCCTTGAGTTCGACCAGCGCGGTCACCGACTTGCCGTCTTCGGCCGCTTCGCACAGCGCCTCGACGATGGGCGAATTCTTGGAGGTTCGGTAGAGCGTCTGCTTGATCGCCACGACGTCCGGATCTCGCGCGGCCTGCGCGAGGAAGCGGATCACCATGTCGAAGGTCTCGTACGGGTGGTGCAGCAGCATGTCCTTCTGGCGGATCGCCGCGAACATGTCGCCGTCATGATCCTGAACGCGTTCTGGCACGCGTGGCGTGAAGCTTGGCCAAAGCAGGTCGGGCCGGTCTTCGAGCACGAGTTCCTTGAGATCGGCGGCCCCGATCATGCCATCGATCTCGACCACTTCGGCGCCAGAGACACCCAGTTCGCGCATGATGAGCGTCTTGAGTTTTTCGGGGGCGCCCGCGGAATGGGTCATGCGCACGACTTCGCCACGGCGGCGGCGTTTCAGCGCGACCTCGAATTCCCGCACGAGATCTTCGGCCTCTTCCTCGACTTCGAGATCGCTGTCGCGCAGCACGCGGAAGGCGAAGTGGCTGCGGACAGTGTAGCCGGGGAACAGCCGCTGGATCTGCAGCAGCAGCAGCGATTCGAGCGGCAGGAACCGGTGCGTGCCGGGTTCCGACGGCAGGCGGATGAACCGGTCGACCTGCGCCGGGATGGGCAGCAGCGCCTGCAGCGGGCGGTGGTCGCTGGTGCGTTCAAGCTGCAGCGCCAGCGAAAAGCCGTTGTTGGGGATGAAGGGAAAGGGATGCGCCGGGTCGATCGCGAGCGGCGACAGGACCGCGAAGACGCGCTTCATGAAGACGTCTTCGAGATGGGCGCAGTCCGCGTCGGTCAGTCCTTCGGGTTCGAGGACCGAGATGTTCGCGGCCTCCATCTCGGCCTTGAGGCCGGCAAGCGTTCTTTGCTGGGACAGCATCAGCTTGCGCGCGTTCTCGTTGATGAGAACCAGCTGTTCTGCGGGCGTCAGCCCGTCGGCGGCGGGCGTCGTGTTGCCCGCGCGGGCCAGTTCGCGCAGGCCCGCGACGCGCACCGTGTAGAATTCGTCGAGGTTGTTGGCGCTGATCGACAGGAAGCGCAGCCGTTCGAGCAGCGGCACCCGGGGGTTCTGCGCCTCTTCAACCACGCGCCAGTTGAAGCCGAGCCAGCTCAGTTCACGGTTGTAGAAACGTCCCGGACCGGTGACGTCGAGGTCTTCGACGACTTCCGGCGCGGGGAAGGGGGACTTCAGGAAATCTGCAAGGTTCATGATGGGCTTATGCACCGGGCGATATGACGGATTGGTGACAGGTTAGGGTTCTTTCTCGTTGCCGCCAAGCAGCGTCGCGGCAAGGTCGCGGGTCACCGCGCGGCCCCGCGACAGGCTTTCGCGGTCAAGCCGGGCGACGATGTCCTGCGCGCTGGCAAATGACCGGTCCATCCGCCGCAACAGATAGGGGATGACATCGGGGCGTGGCGTGATCTGGCGGTCGGCGAACAGCTTGGCCAGAAGCACGGTGAGCAGCCGGTCGCAGGGCGGCTGCAGGGCAGCAGCCTGAGCGCCTTCGACGCGACTTTGCAGGTCGGGAAGGGTCAGGCCCCAAGCGCGTGGCGCGCTGCGCCCTGTGAGCAGCAGGCGGTTGCCATTGGCAAGCACGAGGTTGTGCAAGTGGAACAGCGCCGTCTGCACGGCGGCGTTCGGAGCGATGTCGGGCACGTCTTCGACTGCGACGGGGCCTGCGGCGAGCTCGGGCACCGCTTCGTCGGTCAGATCGCGCGCAGCGACGATTTCGGCACCGGTGCGGGCAGCCCAGACATGGGCCAGATGCGTCTTGCCCGATCCGGCTTCGCCTGTCAGCACCAGCTTGCCGCCGGGCCAGGCGGTGTCGGTGTCGATCATAGCCACGGCCAGCGCATTCGAGGAGGCAACGAAGAAATCCCCCCTCCCCAGCGCGGTCCGCGCCGGCAGTTCGAAGCTGAGCTGTTCGGCCATCAGTCGCCGTCCCGCCGCCCGGTGGTCCCGCGGTAGAGGCGGCTGTCGAGATACTGGTCCACGCCGAAGCGGGCGACAACGCCCAGCGCGGCGGCCACCGGCACCGCGACCAGCATGCCGACGAACCCGAAAAGCGCACCGAAGACGCTGAGCGCGAGGATCAGCCAGACCGGGTGCAGGCCGACTGAACTGCCCACGAGTTTCGGCGTGAGGATGTTGCCTTCGACCACCTGACCCAGCACGAAGATGCCGGCGACCAGCCCGATCGTCACCCAGTCGCCCCAGAACTGGAACAGCGCGAGGCCGATCGCCAGCGCGCCGCCAATCAGCGACCCCAGGTAGGGAATGAAGGTGATCAGCCCCGCAATGAACCCCACGACAAGGCCGAACTGCAACCCCACCAGCATCAGCGCAATGGCGTAATAGGTCCCGAGAATCAGGCAGACCGTGCCCATGCCGCGGATGAACGAGGCGAGCGTGTTGTCGATCTCCCGGGCAAGGTGGCGCACCACCGGCGCATGGTCGAGCGGCACAAGCCCGTCGATGCGGGCGATCATGCGGTCCCAGTCGAGCAGCAGATAAACCGCCACCACCGGCGCCACGACCAGCAGGATGACGATGTTGAGCACCGACATGGCCGAGCTGAGGACTGAGTTCAGCAGTTCTCCCCCGCGTTGGCGGATCGTTTCGCCCACCGACAGGAGCGACTGGTGCAGTGTCGAGCTTTCGTCGAGCAGGTCGGGAAAGCGGGTCACAAGGAAAGAGCGCAGGTCCTGAAAAAGCTGCGGCGCGAGATTGATGAGGTCGATCGCCTGGGACACCAGCGACGGGATGACCATCAGCGCGAGGATCGCGAAGGCGATGACACTGCACAACGTGATGATCGCGGTCGCGGCGGTGCGCGACAGGCCCGTGCGTTCAAGCCGGTCCGCGACCGGGTCGAGGAAATAGGCAATCGCGCCGCCCATCACGAAGGGCAGCAGCACATCGCCCAGAAGCCAGAGCAGCGCGATGAAAACCGCCGCGGCAAGCCCCCAGTATTTCAGCTGTTCCCGAACGGGCAGGGCCATCGGACGATCCTTGCTGCGGCGCTGAGCCAGAAATTGCGCATGTGGTGTGGGGATTCAAGAGCGGCCTCGGGAATCCTTTTGGGAAACTGTCAAATTTAATTGACAGATTGATATGTCAATATAAAATGACAGTGAGAGATTCCGCTCCAGTGCTGTCGGCTGTCGGCCCTGGATCGGTTGGGTGTACCGGTGGGAGCGAGACGATCCAGTGCCCTCGAAATACGCAGGAACAGCCTAAGGACACGGAGGATAAACATGTCCAATAACGATCCCGACAAGGTCTGGCCGACCGGCTTGACCCTGAGAGAGGCTGAGGAAGTCCACAGCTATCTCATCGACGGTACCCGCGTCTTTGGGGTGATCGCGCTTCTTGCGCACATCCTCGTCGCGACAACGACGCCCTGGCTGGGCTGAGGAGGCAGACCATGAACAACTCCAAAATGTGGCTGGTGGTCAAACCCACCGTCGGCATTCCGCTGTTCCTGAGCGCTGTCGCAATCGGGTCCTTCGCGGTGCACGTCGCTGTGCTGACCAACACCGGCTGGGTCTCGGACTTCCTGAAGGGCAACCCGATGGGAACGTCCGCGCAGGCATCGCTGGATAACGACGCGGCCACCAAGCATGCTGCCTTCACGGCACAGCAGGGGCTGGACGGACAGGCGATCCTCGTGACGCTGCCGGACGGAACCATCGCGCGCGCCGTGATCGAAATGCCCAAGACGCTGGCTGCGATCGATGGCAAGGCACTTCCGGACGGCTGACGCCGTTCCGGGGGACCGCAGGCTTGCTGCAACCAACGGACGTCCGGCCCGCACAAAGGGTCCGGGTCGGGCGTCCTGACCGAACCGTCTGCCCCGGCGGCGCCTGTCGCCCGTCCGGCGGGAGGTGAATATGTCCAGCTACAAGCAATTCGCCTATTCGAGAATCCTGCAGATCGCACCGCGCTATCTGCCCTTCGCGGATGTGGCGACCGAGGATGTGCCGCTGTCGCGGCTTTTGCGGCTGTCGCTGTTTCAGGTGACGGTCGGCATGGCGCTTGTGCTGATGGTCGGAACGCTGAACCGCGTGATGATCGTGGAATTGGGTGTCGCCGCGTCGCTGGTCGCGGTCATGATCTCGCTCCCCCTTGTTTTCGCGCCGTTCCGGGCGCTGATCGGGTTCAAGTCCGATACCTTCGTGTCCGCGCTGGGCTGGCGGCGGGTGCCCTTCATCTGGAAGGGCACGATGTGGCAGTTCGGCGGCTTCGCGATCATGCCCTTCGCGCTGCTGGTCCTGTCGGGCTATGGCGAGGCGGTGGATGCGCCGCGCTGGATGGGCCTTGGCTCGGCCGGGCTGGCGTTCCTGCTGGTGGGCGCGGGGCTGCACACGGTGCAGACCGTGGGCCTCGCGCTGGCGACCGACCTCGTGCGCGAGGAAGATCACCCCAAGGTCGTGGGGCTGATGTATGTGATGCTCTTGCTGGGCATGGTGGGGGCGGCCTTTGTCTATGGCGCGCTTCTTGAGGATTATACGCCCGGGCGCCTGATCCAGGTGATTCAGGGCACGGCGGTGATTACCATCGCGGTCAACCTGATCGCGCTCTGGCAGCAGGAACCGCGCGACCGCGTGCGGGCGAAGGCGATGCGCGAACGCACCGAGACGCCACGCTTTTCCGACAGCTGGCGGCAGTTCATGCGCCTTGATGGCGCGCTGCGGCTGCTGGTGGTGATCGGGCTGGGCACCTTCGCCTTCGGCATGGCGGATGTGCTTCTTGAACCCTATGGCGGGCAGGTGCTCGCCATGAGCGTGGCCGAGACCACGCGCCTGACCGCAGTTCTGGCGGGCGGGAGCCTGCTGGGCTTCGCGCTGGCCTCGCATCTGCTGGGGCGCGGCGGGTCGGCGGTTCGGCTGGCGCGCACCGGCGCGCTGATCGGCATGCCGGGATTCGGATTGATCATTCTTGCGGCGCAGAGCGGCAATCTGGTCGTCTTCGTCACCGGCACCTGCGCGGTGGGTTTCGGCGCGGGCCTGTTCGGCCACGGCACCCTGACCGCCACCATCCGGCGCGCGCCGCGCGACCAGGTGGGCCTTGCGCTGGGCGCCTGGGGCGCGGTGCAGGCGACGGCCGCGGGCATCGGTGTCGCGCTGGGTGGCGTGCTGCGCGACATCGTGCTGCACCTGCCCATCGCCTCGACGCTGAGCGCCGCAACCCCCTATATTGCCGTCTTCGCGCTGGAAGCGGTGGTGCTGGCCATGGCGCTCATCGCCGCCTGGTCGCTGCGCCCGCTGGATTTGGCGCCGAAGCCCTCTAGTTTTGTTCCCAGGATGTCGTCCGCTGGTCATGGGAACGGGCCCGACAGCGGTATAACCCACCCCGCTCCCAGAACGCAGGAGGTATCATGACCACAGTAGTATCCCGACTTTACCCGGATGAAGCGACCGCGCAGGGCGTCGCGGCGGCGCTGGCCAAGGCCGGTTTTCCCGCCGCCACGACCGACATCGTGACGGCGGCCGATGCGGCGGCCATCGCGGCCACGCGCGTGCACAAGGACGACGCCGCCGCCTATGCCGCGAAGATGCAGCCGGGCAACGCCCTGCTGGTGGTGCGCGCCCCGGTGACGCCCTTCGGCGCCGCCCGTGCCGCCATCGACATCGTCGAGACGGTCGAGGCGATCCCCGTCGGCGCCGTGCGCAACCCCAACCGGTACATCCGGGAAGAGGTGAAGATGGGCCAGTTCCTGAGCATTCTCAGGGATCATCCGCTGTTTCTCACCAGCCGCATGGGGCCCTATGCCACCAGCAGCATCGGCCTGCTGTCGCAGGGTATGGGCTGGCCGCTTCTGTCCAAGCACCGCACGTCGCGGTCGGCGTCGTCGGGATGGTTTTCTTCGGCCTCGTTCTGGCCGGGCAAGCGCCTCTCGGCCCACCGCACGAAGCGGTCGGTGATTTCCGGCGGCAAGCGGTTCATGTACAACCCCGAAAAGCTGGCCTGACCGGCACCACATGCGACGCCGCCCCGCATCGTCGGGGCGGCGTCCGCTTTTTCGGGCCGTGGGCCGCGCGCCACCGATTGCCTGCGCCGCCCCTTTGGCATAGACCGCAAGGCAGTTCGACGGATGCGAGAGCGAAGATGCGCCTGACCCGATATTTTCTGCCAGTCCTGAAGGAAAACCCCTCCGAGGCGCAGATCGTCAGCCACCGGCTGATGCTGCGCGCGGGCATGATCAAGCAGCAGGCGGCGGGGATTTATTCCTGGCTGCCCATGGGGTTCAAGGTGCTGCGCCGGATCGAGCAGATCGTGCACGAAGAACAGATCCGCGCCGGCCATATCCCGATGCTGATGCCGACGCTGCAACCCGCCGACCTTTGGCGCGAAAGCGGGCGCTATGACGATTACGGGCAGGAAATGCTGCGCGTCCGCGACCGGCATCAACGCGACATGCTCTATGGCCCCACGAACGAGGAGATGATCACCGACATCTTCCGCGCGCATGTGGGCAGCTACAAGGATCTGCCGCTCACGCTCTATCACGTCCAGTGGAAGTTCCGCGACGAGATCCGCCCGCGTTTCGGCGTGATGCGGGGGCGCGAGTTCTACATGAAAGACGGCTACAACTTCGACCTCACCAAGGAAGACGCGCTGCACGCCTATAACCGCCATCTGGTGAGCTACCTGCGCACCTATGAACGCATGGGCCTGCAGGCGATCCCGATGCGCGCAGACAGCGGGCCGATCGGGGGCGACGACACGCATGAATTCCTGGTGCTGGCCGAGACGGGTGAATCCGAGGTCTTCTACGACAGCGCCGTGACCGACATCAGCCTTGGCGCGCGCGAGATCGACTACGACGACAAGGCCCAGTGCCAGGCGATCCTCGAGGAGTTCACCTCGCTTTACGCCCGCACCGACGAAACCCACGATCAGGCGGTCTTCGACGCGATCCCCGAGGCGCGCTGCCGTCAGGCGCGCGGCATTGAGGTGGGGCAGATCTTCTATTTCGGAACGAAGTATTCCGAACCGATGGGCGCGACGGTGCAGGGGCCGGACGGCAAGCCCGTGCCGGTGCACATGGGCTCGCACGGGATCGGCGTCAGCCGTCTGGTGGGCGCCATCATCGAGGCGAGCCATGACGAGAACGGGATCATCTGGCCCGAAGGCGTGACGCCCTTCCATTGCGGGATCGTGAACCTCAAGCAGGGCGATGCCGAGGCGGACGCGGCCTGCGAAAAGCTATACAAGGCGCTGACCTCGCTGGGGCTCGAGCCGCTTTACGACGACCGCGACGAACGCGCGGGCGCCAAGTTCGCCACGATGGACCTGATCGGCCTGCCCTGGCGGATCACGGTGGGCCCGCGCGGGCTGAAGAACGGCGTGGTGGAAGTCACCAGCCGCCGCACCGGCGACAGCGTCGAGATGACGCCGTTGGACGCGGTGAAGAAGATCGCCGAGATCTATGCGCCGCATCATCCGAACCTGGACCTGCATCCCGAACCGATGGCGGGTCGCAGTTTCCACACCTGGCTGTAAGCGGAACTTGCAATCTTGCATTAGAAGACCTGTGGATAACTGATATCCACAGGTCTTTTTGCATTATGGGCCTGCTAGATCCTCTGGGTATCTTCCTGAGTCGGGCTGCCTGTGACAATCCTGCACTGGAAGAGGCACCCACAAGACCTTGAGTCTTCACGTTAAGATCTTTGACGTGTAGGGTTACGCGCAGGGCGAAGCACCGGACAGATCACGATCCGGGCAGCCATGAGGCAGTTACGAGGGCGGGTGATCGGGTTTGCCGACATCATTTAACGATATCTTCTTCATCATGGACCCGGCCAATCCGCCGCCCGTTGGCACGTTCCTTACGGCAGTGACACTGGTCGTGACCGATCGCAACGACAACGGCCTGATCGCCCGCCAAGGTGGCGACCGCATCCAGAACGTCGACATCACCCAGGTCTATCCCGGCGACACGGTGACCATAGAGCTGCCGAACGGGAACCTGGTGACCTATACCGGCGTGACCTTCTATCTGGCCAACGGGGTCGAGGTGTTTTCGCCTATCGACGGGCAGACGTTGCAAAGCGGCACGCTGGTCAGCACGACTTTCGTCACCGTCGAACAACCGGTCACCCCTGCACAGATGGAGGTGATCCCCTGTTTCACCGTCGGCACGATGATCGCGACGGGGCTGGGCCCGCAGCCGGTCGAGACCCTGCGCGCGGGCGATCTGGTCGATACGATGGATCACGGTCTGCAGCCCGTACGCTGGATCGGGCGCAAACGCGTTCTTGGCGTGGGCAGCTTCGCGCCGGTGCGGTTCGAACCGGGTGCCATCGGCAATGCGCGCCCGCTGACCGTGTCGCCCCAGCACCGGATGCTGCTGACCGGCTGGCGGGCCGAGCTGCATTTCGGGCAGGACGAGGTGCTGGTCGCCGCAAAGCATCTGGTGAACGGCAAAACGATCCGCGTCGCGCCGAACCGTGACACGACCTATCTGCACTTGCTGTTCGATTGCCACGAAATCCTCTGGGCCGAAGGGGTCGCGACCGAAAGCCTGCATCCGGGCTGCGGAATCCTTGATGCCGACCCGGCGTTGCGCGAAGAGATCACGGCGCTGTTTCCTGAGCTTGCGGGCCAGACCGTGCCTTGGCCCACCGCGCGGCCCGTGCTGCGCGGGCATGAGGCGCCGGTCATCGCCAGCGCTGCTTGACGCCAGAGAGACCAGCCCGCATGGTCCCGCCCGAACCCTCATCCCGGAGCCGCCGGATGACCGCGACGCCCCCGCCTTTTGCCCCCTTCGAATGGATGATCGCGTGGCGATACCTGCGCGCGCGCCGCGCCGAAGGCGGGGTCAGCGTGATGACATGGATCAGCCTGATCGGCATCACGCTTGCCGTCTTCGCACTGATCGCGACGCTGGCGGTGCGGTCTGGGTTCCGCGCGGAGTTCGTGGGCACGATCTTGGGCGCCAATGCCCATTTCACGGTCTACAACGCGGGGCAGGTGACGGCGCAGGGCCGGATCGACCGCAGCATCGCGGAGTACGAGGCGCTGGCCGACCGGCTGGCAGCGGTGCCGGGTGTGACGCGGGCGGCGCCGCTGGTCCGCGGGCAGGTTATGGTCAACCACCGCGACCGCAATTCCGGTGTGCAGGTCCTTGGAATATCTGCCGAAAACCTTGCCACCCTGCCGGGGATCGCGAACCCCGAAACCGCTATCGGCGATCTGGCGCAGTTCGACCGGGGCATCGCGATCGGGTCGGGCGTGGCGCAGGATCTGGGCGTGGGCCTTGGCGACCGGGTGCGGCTTATCTCGCCCAACGGGGTGCGCACGGCGCTGGGCACCAGCCCGCGCGTCAACGCCTATGAGGTGGTCTACATCTTTTCCGCCGGGCGCTGGGACATCGACCGCACCCGCGTTTATCTCCCCTTCGCCGAGGCGCAGTCCTTCTTCAACCGCGAGGGCGTGGCGGACGAAATTGAAGTGATGGTCGAAGAACCCGAAGCGGTCGAGGCGATGATCCTGCCGCTTCTGCGCGCGGGCGGCGATCAGGTGCAGGTCTGGACATGGCGCGACGCATCGGGCGGGTTTCTCCGCGCGCTCGAGGTCGAGGACAACGTGATGTTCGTGATCCTGTCGATCCTTGTCCTGATCGCGTCGATGAACATCGTCTCGGGCCTCATCATGCTGGTGAAGAACAAGGGCCGCGACATTGGAATCCTTCGCACAATCGGGTTGTCCCAAGGGTCGGTCCTGCGGGTCTTCTTCATCTGCGGGGCGTTCACGGGCATCATCGGCACGGTCATGGGCGTGATCTTGGGCTGTCTGTTCGCGATCTATATCGATCCGATCTTTTCCTTCGTGAATTACGTCATGGGCGGCGGGGTCTGGGACCCGTCGATACGCGGCATCTATGCGCTGCCCGCGCAGCTGCACCTGTCGGACGTGCTGTCGGCGGTGGCGCTGTCGTTGGGGCTGTCCTTCGTGGTCACCATCTTCCCGGCGCGCCGCGCCGCGCGGCTGAACCCGGTCGAGGCACTGCGCTATGAGTGAGGCGGCGCTGGTCCTGTCGGGCATCGTCAAGACCTACAACCGGGGCCGCCCGGGCGAAGTCGAGGTGCTGCGCGGCATCGACCTGACGCTTGCCCCGGGCGAGATCGTGGCGCTGGTGGCGCCGTCGGGGGCGGGGAAATCGACACTTCTGCACATCGCGGGTCTGCTCGACACGCCGGACGCTGGGTCGGTCATCATCGGCGGGCGCGACATGGGCGGGCAGGGCGACCGCGCCCGCACCGCCGTGCGGCGTGCCGAGGTGGGCTTCATCTACCAGTTCCATCACCTTCTGCCGGAATTCACCGCGGCCGAAAACGTGATCCTGCCGCAACTGGCAAATGGCGTGGGCCGCGCGGCGGCTGAGGCGCGCGCCGCCGATCTTCTGGGCCGCGTCGGCCTGTCGGACCGTATGACCCACCGGCCCGCGCAATTGTCGGGCGGCGAACAGCAGCGCGTCGCCTTTGCGCGCGCGCTCGCCAATGCGCCGCGCGTGCTGCTGGCGGATGAACCGACCGGCAACCTTGATCCGGCCACGTCGGACCGGGTCTTTGCCGCGCTCATGGATCTTGTGCGGCATCAGGGGCTTGCGGCGCTGATCGCGACGCATAACCTTGACCTTGCGGCGCGGATGGACCGGGTTCTACGGCTCGATGCCGGGCGCTTGACGGTCTGAGGCAAACAAGGGGAATAGCACGATGCGGGTGACACAAGCCGAACTGCACGGCGTCGCGAAGACCGCGCTGGTGGCGCATGGCGCGGCGGACTGGATCGCCGCCAGCGTCGCCGACGCGGTGACCGAGGCCGAGGCGACCGGCAACCGCATCTGCGGTCTGTACTATCTCGAAAGCTATTGCCTGCAGCTGGTCTCGGGCCGCGTGAAGGGGGATGTGGAGCCGGTGGTGACCCGCCCCCGCCCGGGTGAGGTGAACGTGGACGGCAAGCTCGGCTTCGCGCAGCCCGCCTTCGCGCGCGGCCTTGCCCCGGCGCTTGAGGCCGCGCGGGAGTGCGGGGTGGCGCGGCTGGCGGTGGGACACACCCATACCTGCACGGCGGTGGGCTTCTTCACGGCGCAGGCGGCACGCGCGGGGTTCATCTGCCTTGGCATGACGAACGCCTCGCCCGTGGTGGCGCCGCCTGGCGGCAGGACGCGGGTGATCGGGACGAACCCGGTGGCGTTCTCGGTCCCCGACGGCAAGGGGGGCGTCGCGATGCAGTTCGACCAGTCGACCACGGTCGTGGCGCTGGGGGCGATCACCATGGCCAAGGCCGCCGGGCGCGCGATACCCGAAGGCTGGGCGGTGGACGCTGAAGGCAACCCCACGACCGATCCCGATGCGGCGCTGAAGGGCTCGCTCGTCTCGGTCGGCGGCTACAAGGGCTGGGGTCTGGGCCTGATGGTGGAACTGCTGGCGGCGGGGATGACCGGCAGCGTCACGTCGCGCGGCGTGTCGGCGCTGAAGGCACCCGAGGGCAAGCCGCATGATCTGGGCCAGTTCTACCTGCTGATCGATCCCGCGGACGGTTTTGCCGACACCTTCGCCAAGGTCGCAGCGGCGGTGGCAGAGGACCCGGGCGCGCGGATGCCGGGGCAGGGGCGTGTCCTTGCGGATCCCATAGAGGTCGACCCCGAGGCCTGGGGTCTGGCACTGCGTCTGGCAGGCAAGGTCTGACGCAGACCTTGCTTCGGAAACCGACGCGGTTTCCGGGCGCTTACCCTTGGTGGCATGCGCCCAAATCCTGCGTCAGGCTCTGCCGCGTCAGACGCGCCGTCCCCAGAGATCGTAGTCGCCCGCTTCCTCGACCTCGACCGTGACGATATCGCCGGGCGCCAAGCCTTCGAAGCCGTCGTCGATGAACAGGTTCCCGTCGATTTCCGGCGCATCCGCCATGGTGCGGCAGGTCGCAGCCTCGGCATCGACCTCGTCCACGATCACCTGCAGGGTCCGCCCGACCTTGGCCTGAAGCTTTGCCTCGGAAATGGCCTGCGCCTTTTCCATGAAGCGGTCCCAGCGATCCTGCTTGACCTCTTCTGGCACATGATCCGGCAGCGCGTTCGACCGCGCGCCTGCCACGTTTTCGTATTTGAAACAGCCGACGCGGTCGAGCTGCGCCTCGTCCAGCCAGTCGAGCAGGGTCTGGAATTCCGCTTCGGTCTCGCCCGGATAGCCCACGATGAAGGTCGACCGCAGCGTGATGTCCGGGCAGACCGCGCGCCAGGCGCGGATTTCATCCAATGTCTTCGCCGCCGCCGCGGGCCGCGCCATGCGGCGCAGCACATCGGGGTGCGCGTGCTGGAAGGGGATGTCGAGATAGGGCAGCAGCCCGTTCTCCGGGTCCGCCATCAGCGGCACCAGATCGCGCACATGCGGATAGGGGTAGACATAGTGAAGCCGCACCCAAGCGCCGAGCTTGCCCATCTCGCGCGACAGATCGAGGATATGACTGCGCACCTCGCCCCCTTGCCAGGGGTTCACGTCGTACTTGCGGTCCAGACCATAGGCGCTGGTGTCCTGGCTGATGACCAGAAGCTCGCGCACGCCCGCCTCCACCAGTTTTTCCGCCTCCCGCAGCACCGCATGGGCGGGGCGCGACACCAGTTTCCCGCGCATGTCGGGGATGATGCAGAAGCGGCAGGCGTGGTTGCAGCCCTCGGATATCTTCACATAGGCATAGTGGCGCGGCGTCAGCCTTATGCCCGAAGCCGGGACCAGATCGACGAAAGGATCGGGTGAGGGCGGCACGGCGGCATGCACGGCATCCAGCACCTGCTCGTATTGATGCGGGCCCGTCACCGCCAGCACCTTGGGATGCGCCCCGGTGATATACTCGGGCTCGGCCCCGAGGCAGCCCGTGACGATCACGCGCCCGTTTTCGCGCAGCGCCTCGCCGATGGCGTCAAGGCTTTCGGCCTTGGCGCTGTCGAGAAACCCGCAGGTGTTCACGATCACGACGTCCGCACCCGCATAGTCGGGCGAGATGCCGTAGCCTTCGGCGCGCAGGCGCGTCAGGATGCGTTCGCTGTCGACCAGCGCCTTCGGACAGCCAAGGCTGACCATGCCGATCGTCGGCTGGCCCGGGCGGGGCGCATCGCCCATACGCGCCTGTGGCGCGATGTCGGGGCGCAGATTCGGTGGGTTCGTGCTCATCGCCCCGCATATAGGCCAAGCGCGTTCTGCTGCCCAGAGGCCCGCGTCGGCGTTGCGCGGCAGCGAAACCCCGGTAAGCTGATCCTGCCGCCGATCTTGTGAGGTAATGGTCATGCGATGGATTTACCGGCTTCTGGGCGCGCTGATCCTTGTCGCCGCCTTCGCGGTGGGCGCGGTCTTCTTCCTGCCGAAGGAGCGGATCGCGGCCATCGCCGCCGATCAGGTCCGTGCGCAGACCGGCCGTGACCTGAATGTGCAGGGCGAGGTCGCGCTCAGTTTCTGGCCGGTGCTGGGGGTGCGCACGGGGTCTGTGACCTTCTCGAACGCCGGTTGGGCGGGTAACGCGCCCATGGTCGAGGCCGAAGGCGTTGCCATCGGAATAGATGCGCGCGGGCTTCTGGGCGGCGACATCCGCATCCGGCATATCGAGGCGCTGCGCCCGGTCGTGCGGCTGGCCACGCGTGCCGACGGGACCGGGAACTGGGTCTTCGGACAGGCCGAAGGGGCCGCGCCCTCCACTCCGGGCGGCACGGGCGCGCCCACGCCCTTCACGCTCGAACGCCTGAAGATCACCGACGCGCGGCTTGTCTATGCGCCCGCAGGCGGCGCGCCGGTCGACATCTCGGGGGTGTCCCTGACGCTCGATTGGCCCGAGGCGGGGGGGGCGGCGCGCTTCGACGGCACGCTGCGCCTGACCGGAGAGCCGGTGACCCTCTCGGGCCGGATCGACACGTTCGCCGCCTTCCTCGACGGCGCGGTGGCGCCGGTGGCGGCCCAGCTGAGCACGCGGGGGGGCGAGGCGTCCTTCACCGGGCGCGCCAGCCTTGCGGGCGAAGCGTCGGGCGATCTGACGCTGTCGGCCGGGGATACCGGAGCGATGCTCGCGGCGCTGGGCGCGGGCGGCGTCAGCCTGCCCCGGGGTCTGGGCCGGGCGATCGAGGCGCAGAGCAGCCTGACCTTCACCACCGACCGCCGCCTGTCCTTGCGCGACCTCGTCCTCGGGCTGGACGAGAACCGTCTGACGGGGGATGCGGATATCGACCTGTCGGGCAAGCCGCGCGTCACGGCGCGGCTGGCGGCGGGGGCGCTCGACCTTGGGGGGCTGTCCGGGGCCCGGCGGCGGCGCCTCCGCGCCCGCGCCCGGCGCGGGCGGAGGCTGGCCGACCGACCCCATCGACGCCTCGGCGCTGGGTCTGCTGGACGCGCAGATCGCGCTGGCGGCCGCGGCGATCCTGCTGGGCGATGTGACCATCGCCGATCCGCAGCTGGCGCTGAGCATCGACCGCGCGCGGGCGGTGCTGCAGATCGACCGGGCGGGCATCTTCGACGGCGTGGTCGCCGGGCAGCTTGTCGCCAACAACCGCAGCGGCCTGTCGGTGGGCGGCGCGCTGACGGCCCAAGGGATCGAGACGCAATCGGCGCTCTCCGCGCTGGCCGGGGTGACGCGCCTGTCTGGCAAGGCGGAGGCCGGGATCGAATTCCTCGGTGTCGGCCAGTCGGTCGATGCGATCATGAAATCGCTGTCGGGGCGCGGATCGCTGTCGATGGGGCGGGGCGTGATTGCGGGGATCGATCTCGACCGGCTGATCCGCACCGGGACGGGCAGCGGCGGCACCACCGTCTTCGACAGCATGAGCGCCGATTTCACGATGGAGCGCGGCGATCTGCGCAACGATAACCTTCTGATCCTGCTGGCCAATTTCCGCGCCGAAGGGGCAGGGCGCATCGGGCTTGGCGCGCGCGACATCGACTATCTCTTCACGCCGATCGCGCTGCGCGCCAATTCGGGCCAGGGCCTTGCCATCCCGATCCGGATCACCGGGCCCTGGTCGGGCCCGCGCATCGTGCCCGATCTGGAACAGGCCCTGAAGCTCGATGCCAGCGGCAAGGTCGAGGAGGTCAGGCGCGAGGCGGAAGAGCGGATCGAGCGCAAGCTGCAGGAGGAGCTGGGCGTCACCGTGCAGGAGGGACAATCGACCGAGGATGCCGTGAAGGACGCGCTGGAGGAGAAGGCCAAGGAGCAGCTGCGAAAGCTTCTGGGCGGGAACTGAGGGGGCTCTGCCCCCTCGCGCCTTGCGGCGCTCACCCCCGGGATGTTTTTGAACCCGAAGAAGCAAGGGTCCTGTTCTTCTTCGGGTTTGCAAATATCCCGGGGGGTGCGGGGGGCTGGCTCCCCGCTTCTGACCTTTTGGCTCAGATCGTCTGGTCGTAGTCGCCCACGCCCGGTTCCGTGCGGATGACCGCGTCGATGTCAGAGAAGATCGCGCGCATCTCGGCCTCGCTTTCGGGGCTTTCGCAGACCACGACGAGGTTCGGCGTGTTCGAGGACGCGCGCACGAGGCCCCAGCCGCCATTGTCGAGGATGACGCGCGCCCCGTTCACGGTGACGACTTCGCGGATGGCGCGGCCTGCCAGCGGTTCGCCCGCCGCGTGCCGGGCCACCAGCTTGTCCACAAGACGGGCGAGGATGCCGTATTTCTCGGTATCGGCGGCGAAGGGCGACATGGTGGGCGTCGACCATGTGCGCGGCAGCGCGCGGCGCAGGTCGGACATGGACTGCGTCGGGTTGCGGTTCATCAGCTTGCAGATCTCGACTGCGACGCGCATGCCGCAATCATATCCGCGCCCGATGGGTTCGGACAGGAAGTAGTGCCCCGATTTCTCGAAGCCCGCGAGCGCGCCGAGTTCCTTGACCCGGCGCTTCATGTGGCTGTGGCCGGTCTTCCAGTAATCGGCCTTCACCCCGCGCTTCTTCAGTTCCGGGTCGGATGCAAACAGGCCCGTCGACTTAACGTCGGCGACAAAGGTGGCGCCGGGGTACAGTTTGGCCAGATCGCGCGCGAGGATCACGCCCACCTTGTCGGCGAAGATCTCTTCGCCTTCGTCATCCACCACGCCGCAGCGGTCGCCGTCGCCGTCGAAGCCGAGCGCGAAGTCTGCTCCGCTCGCTTTCACGCTGGCGGCCATGTCGTGCAGCATTTCCAGCGCTTCGGGGTTGGGGTTGTAATGGGGGAAGGTGTAGTCGAGCCGGTTGTGGCTTTCGATCACCTCGACGCCCATGCGGCGGAAGAGGTCCGGCGCAAAGGCGGATGCCGTGCCGTTGCCGGTGGCGCAGACGACCTTCAGGGGTCGTGACATGCGGAAATCCCCAACGAGGTCGTCGAGATAGGCCTCGCGGACACCGTCCACGAATTCGTAGGACCCGCCCGGCCGCGCCACGCCTTCGCCCTGCAGGACGATGTCGCGCAGTTCCGCCATCTCGTCAGGGCCATGGGTCAAGGGGCGCTCGAAGCCCATCTTCACGCCTGTCCAGCCATTGGGGTTGTGGCTTGCCGTCACCATGGCGACCGCAGGCGCGTCAAGGTGGAACTGCGCGAAATAGGCCATCGGGCTCAGTGCCGGGCCGATGTCGCGGACGCGGATGCCCGCCTGCATCAGCCCGAGGATCAGCGCCTGCTTGATGGCCAGCGAATAGTCGCGGTAATCGTTGCCGACCGCGATGACGGGGTCGATCCCGCGCCGGTGCATCTGCGTGCCAAGGCCAAGGCCGAGCGCCTGAACGCCGGGCAGGTTGATGCCTTCGGGATATTTCCAGCGCGCATCGTATTCCCGGAAGCCCGTGGGCGCGATCATCGCATCGCGCAGGAATTCCCAGGTGTTGGGCGTGACGTCAGGGCGGGGTGCTTTCATCGCTCTCTCAGATCGTGATCGGGTCCGACTTGGCGAGCCCATCGAACCGCATGAGGCTGTCGACAAGGCGCGGCATCTGGTCCAGCGGGATCATGTTCGGCCCGTCCGACGGGGCGCGGTCGGGGTCTTCATGGGTTTCGATGAACACCGCCGCCACACCAAGGGCGACGGCGGCGCGGGCCATGACGGGCGCGAACTCGCGCTGGCCGCCGGACGATCCGCCCTGTCCGCCGGGCTGCTGCACGCTGTGGGTGGCGTCCATCACCACCGGGTAGCCCGTGCGCGCCATCTGCGGCAGCGACCGCATGTCGGCCACCAGCGTGTTGTAGCCAAACGATGTGCCGCGTTCGGTCAGAAGGATGCGCGTGTTACCGGTGCTTTCGATCTTGGCGATGACGTTCGGCATGTCCCATGGCGCGAGGAACTGGCCCTTCTTGACGTTGACCACCGCGCCTGTCGCGCCCGCGGCCAGAAGAAGGTCGGTCTGGCGGCACAGAAAGGCGGGGATCTGCAGGATGTCGACCGCCTGAGCGGCGGCGGCGCATTGGGCTTCGGAATGCACGTCGGTCAGGACCGGCACGCCGAGCCGCGCGCGCAGATTGTCGAGCACGCGCAGCCCTTCGTCGAGGCCAAGACCGCGGCGGCCCGACAGCGAGGTGCGGTTCGCCTTGTCGTAGCTTGCCTTGAAGACGAACTGCGCGCCCGCCCGGTCGCAGGCGGCCTTCATGGTTTCGGCGATCATCATCGCGTGCCCCTCGCTTTCCAGCTGGCAGGGGCCCGCGATCACGGTGAGGGGCAGGTCGTTTCCGATCGTCAGACCGGCGACGGTGACATGTTTCATCAGCTACTGATCTGTTCGCGCAGGATCGACGCGGTGAGGGAAAACAGCAGATAGATACCACCAAAGACGAGGAAGGCCAGCAGCGTATTCTCGAAGGACCGCGGATAGGCGGGTTCCTGGCTTGCCACCGGCTGGACCGAGATCGTGAGGTAGCGCACCTGACGATTCGCCTCGAGCCGGGCGGTTTCAACCTGCTGCAGCGCCGATTGCAGCAGCATGTCGCGGGTCAGAAGGTCGGCCTGCGCCATCTGGATGCGCACGGCCAGCTGCGCGAGCGAGTTTTCGCCTTGGCTCATGTCGGTCATGCGGCCATTGAGATCGGCCAGCAGTTCCTCGAGCCTGCCGATATCTCCGCGCACGCCTTCCACGCGGCTCTGGTTCGGGCGGGCGTTGTCGAGAAGGGCTGCCAGCTGCAGCTGCTTTTCCTGCAGCTGGATCTCGATCGTGTTGATCTGGCTGCGGATCGAGGCGATCACCGCCTCGGGGTCAAGGATCGAGCCCTGCACTTGCAGATCGACCAGCGCCTGCTGGGTGACGCGGCGTTCTTCCTGCGCTTCCTCGAAGGCGGCGAGCGCATCGCGCATCTGGTCGATGCGCTTTTTCTCGGACAGGCTGTTCACCCGTTCCTCGGCATAGGAGATCAGGCGTTCCGAGAAGTCCTTGGATACCTGCGGATCGGCGGCGATCACCTCCATGCGGATGACGCCTTCGGTCGGGTCGAAGCCGATCTTCACGTGTTTCTTGTAGATCTTGTAGGCCTGTTCGTTCGTGGGCTCGGGTTCGAGCCGCTGGATCGGATCGATCCAGTCCTGCAGGAAATGCGACTTGAAGCCCTGATCATCGTCGAGCCGCAGCATCGCGTCCTTGGATTGGAGGTAGGACTGGACGGCGATGGCGTCTTGGTTGGTGGCGAATTGCGTGCCCGACAGAAGCCCGCCGACGCTGCCCCCGGCGCCGTCGGCCTGCAGAATCAGGAACTCGGACTTGGTCGAATACATCGGCGTCGCCACAGCGTAGAAATAGTAGCCCGCGAGGATCGTCGGGAGGAAGACGAAGAAGGCCAGCCGTGCCATGAGCAGCGCCATCTTGCGGCGGCGGCGCTGGGCCAGTTCGATGCGGATGCGGCTGATCTCGTTCTCGCGCTGGCGGGCGGGGTTCAGCTCGGTCGAGGGAAGCGTCTGCTTCTGCACCGGAACGGTCTGGGGCAGCTGCACGCGGGGCGCGGGATCGGTGTCGCGGTCTTCGGGCACCGGGTCGGCTTTGCCGCGCGGCACCACCAGTTCGAGGATGTTCGAGCGCTGGAACGGATCGATCCCGGCCTTGCGCAGAAGGCGCACGGCGTCGAAATCCGAGGTCGCGGGCAGGTCGTGCTTTTGCGCGACGCGGCGCGCAAGGCGGAGCTGGCGCCCCGTCAGGCCTTCGCGGCGGATCGCGTCGAGTTCGGCGTCAAGCTGCGTTTCGGCGGCGCTGGCGACTTCGCCCCTTTGCAGCGGCATGGGATCGGCGGGACGCGGGGCCTGCTGGGGGGCTGCGACCGGACGCGCGACCGCGACCGCCTGTGCGGGATGCTGGAGAGCTGTGACCGTGCGCGGCGAGGCCGCGGCCGCGCGCGCGGCGAGCGCCTGTGTCATCGACGGGCGCGACTGAGCCGCCGCCGCCTCGGGCATGCGGGGGGGCGGTGCGGGCGTGATCATCGCCGTCGCGACCGGGCGCGCCGTCGGGGTCTCGGACGCAGTCGGCGTGCTACGCCGAATTCGGAAACGCGTGGCCTTGGGTTTGGTAGTCATAGAGTTGCCTTGCCTCTTCCAGCGTGTCGAAGACGTGCAGTTTGCCGTCCATCAGCACGCCTGCCTGCTGCACGTATTGTTCGAGTGTCTTGGGGCTGTGGGACACGATCACCAGTGTCGTCTTGCGGATGCGTTCCTCGAGCACGGCGCCCGCGCGCTTGTTGAATTCGACATCCGTCGAACCGGGCATGCCTTCGTCCACGAGGTAGATGTCGAAATCGAGCGCCAGCATGAGCGCGAAGGTGAAGCGCGCCCGCATGCCCGAGGAGTAGGTGCCAAGGGGCTGTTCGAAATACTCGCCCAGATCGCAGAGCCAGCGGCAGAAGCTTTCGACATAGTCCGGGTCGAGCCCGTAGAGCCGCGCGATGTAGCGGCTGTTCTCGACCGCCGAGACACGGGCGACTACGCCGCCCATGAAACCCAGCGGGAAGGATGTCTTGGCGCCGCGGATGATCCGGCCTTCGTCGGGTTTCTCGAGACCGGCCATCATGTTGACAAGCGTCGTCTTGCCGGTGCCGTTCGGGGCGAGGATGCCCATGGACCTGCCGATTTCGACCCGGAACGACGCACGGTCAAGGATCACCTTGCGGTGCGATCCTGTCCAGAAGGACTTGCTGACTTCCCTGAACTCAAGCATTTACCGCTCCGGCCTTGTCGACCAGGACCTCGTTACACGTTATAGGTGCCCGATTTGCCCCGGGATTTCCAGAGGCAAGCCCACTTCTAGCCCCGAACTTGGGCGAGATTATGTCCCGCGCGGAAACAAAATCGCCGTTGGCGCCGGGTCGTTTCCGGAGTGTTCGGATAAGTGCGCCGGTTTTGCCGCCTGCTAGTGTCGGCCTGTGGTGCTGCGCCCTTGCGCGCAGGGCCAGCGTGGCTAGGGTCCGGGCATGGTGCATGATGATCTTGTCGCCCGGATCGGGGCCTGCAGGCTGTGCGCGCCGCGCTTTGCCGCGACGGCGACGGCCCATGCGCCGCGGCCCGTGGTCTGGTTCCGTCCCAGCGCGCGCATCCTGATCGCGGGTCAGGCGCCGGGCGCGCGGGTCCATGCCTCGGGGCGGCCCTTCTCCGATCCGTCGGGCGAGAGGCTGCGCGACTGGCTGGGGATGGACGACGCCACCTTCTATGACCGCGACCGCGTGGCGATCCTGCCCATGGCCTTCTGTTTTCCCGGCTATGACGCCAAGGGCGCCGACCTGCCGCCGCCGCCCCTATGCGCGGCGACATGGCGCGATCAGGTGCTGGCGGCGCTGGGCGAGGTGCGGCTGACGGTGCTGGTGGGCGGGCATGCGCAGCGCTGGCATTTGCGCACCCGCGCGGGCGTCACCGAGACCGTGCGCGGCTGGCGCGATCACGCGCCGCAGGTCTTCCCCTTGCCCCATCCGTCCTGGCGCAATACCGCGTGGTTGAAAGGCAATCCCTGGTTCGCGGAGGAGCTTCTGCCCCATCTGCGCCAGGCCGTGACACAGGCTTTGCGATGATCGATGACACCCCGCTCGACCGTGCCCATGCCGCGATGGAGGCAGATCCCGGTGCGGAATCCGCGCGG
This sequence comes from Aestuariivita sp., assembly GCA_018401465.1. Lineage (GTDB taxonomy): Bacteria > Pseudomonadota > Alphaproteobacteria > Rhodobacterales > Rhodobacteraceae > JAGYKE01. The sequence goes on along the minus strand of JAGYKE010000005.1, from coordinate 606,495 downwards.
TTGGCTTTCTATGACTGTCTCGCCGGTGCGGAACTGTTCCTGCTGCTGGAGGCTGAGGCCGAAGGCGACCGTATCACGCCCGAGCTCTTCGAACTGGAAAGCGGCCCGGTCGTGCTCGCCTTCGACCGGGAAGACCGGCTGGCCGCCTTTCTGGGCCGGCCCACGCCCTATGCGGCGCTGTCGGGGCGGCGGCTGGCGGCGATGCTGGCTGGTGAGGGGCTGGGTCTGGGGCTGAATTTGGACGTCGCACCGTCGGCGATGCTTTTGCCGGCGGAAGCCGTCGACTGGCTGGCCGGAACGCTGGGGCAGGGCGCCGACGCGATCGAGGCGCGCATCGACCGACTTTCCCCGCCGCAGGGCCTGCCCGAGGCGGTGCTGACCGCGCTTGACCGCAAGCTTTCGGCGGCGGACGGGCTGGCGCGGGCGGCCTATCTCGCGGGGGTCGATTACGCGGGCGGTGGCGCGGGCCATCTTCTGGCCTTTATCGATGCCCTGCCCGGCGCCGAAGCAGCCCTGACCGAAGCGGTGGCCGAGGCGCTGAGTTTCTCGGGCATCGAAGCGGGGTCGATCGACGTGGCCTTCCTGCCCGCGACCGGCCCGGTGGCCGCGACGCTTGCGCGCGTCGGCCTGCGGTTCGACCTTCCCCAGCCCGTGCCCGTGCTGCCTGCGGTCCCGGGCAGCGACCCGGAGCGGCCGCCGCGCCTGCGCTAGGAGCACTCAGCGGCGGCGGTCGCGCCGTGCGCTCATCGGCTGGAAGGCGACGCCGACATGGGCTTCGCAATAGGGTTTGCCGGGCTGGACGGGTAGGCCGCAGAACCAGAAATTGTCGGTCGCGGGGTCGCCCACAGGCCATTTGCAGGTCCGCTCGGTCAGTTCCATGAGCGTGAGCTTGCGCGCCTTCTTCTCGATCTCGCTCACCTTGGCCAGCGCCTCGGGGCTGACTTCGTTCGCCGAGGGCTGGGGTGGCAGGGGCTGGCCGGCCGGGATGATCTGGCGGCGCAGGGGCGTCACGTTCTTCGGTGCGCTGTCTTCGGCCTCTTCCGGTTCCGGCGCAGGGTCGTCCGCAGGACGGGCGGCGTCGGCCTTGGCGGGCGGCTTCTGGCGCGCCTTGGGGTCGGCCTTGGCCGCAGGCTTGGGCGCCTCGGGCTTTGCCGGGGCGGGCGCTCCGTTGGTGCGGTTCGACAGGCCAAGGCGATGCACCTTGCCGATCACCGCATTCCGCGTGACGCCGCCCAGTTCCTTGGCGATCTGGCTGGCAGATTGCCCTTCGCCCCACATCTTCTTGAGGAGCTCAACCCGTTCGTCAGTCCAGGACATGGACATCCTTCCCAGCCAAAAGGCGGCCGCAAATCTGCCGCCGCCTGCATTTTCATTCCCGATCCCCTATTCTAGACACTCGGACGGCAGTTACAAGGCGTGTCGGGATGTCCCATGCGCCGCGGGAAGGGATTGCGATGCAGATGACGGACGGACCGGGCGTGCGGCGCTTCGGGCGGGTGAACTGGCTGGGGCTTTACACGCTGTGCCAGCGGGAGGTTCTGCGCTTTGCGGTCGTGTGGTCCCAGACGCTGCTGGCACCGCTGGTGACGGCGGGTCTGTTCCTGATGATCTTCTCTCTCGCCATCGGGACCCAGCGGGCCGAGGTGATGGGCGTGCCCTTCCTGACCTTCCTTGCCCCGGGCATCGTGATGATGACGGTGATCCAGAATGCCTTCGCCAACACTTCGTCTTCCATCGTGATCTCGAAGGTGCAGGGCAATATCGTCGACACGCTCATGCCGCCCCTGTCGGCGGGGGAACTGGTCTGCGGCTATCTTGTGGGCGGTATCCTGCGCGGAGTGATGGTGGCCTTGGGTCTGATCGCGGCGATGTGGCTGGGTCTGGGTCTCGTGCCGGCCCATCCGGGCGCGGCACTTCTTTTCGTCGTCATGGGCGCGGCCTTCATGGGGGCGCTGGGCATCGTGGCGGCGGTTTTCTCGGACAAGTTCGACCAGATGGCGGCGATCACCAATTTCGTGGTCACGCCGCTCGCCTTCCTGTCGGGCACCTTCTATTCGGTCCAGGCGCTGCCGCCGCTTCTTGACGACATCATCCACTGGAACCCGGTCTTCTACCTGATCGACGGGCTGCGCTGGTCGGTGATCGGCGTGTCGGACAGCGCGCCCGACAAGGGGTTTGTCATCGTCGCCGTGGCGACGCTGGCGGTCACAGCGGTGGCCTGGGCGATGTTCCGGACAGGCTACCGGCTGAAGCCCTGAGCCGCCCTTCGCGCCACGCCAGCAGTCCCGCACCCGCAAGGATCACGCCCGCACCCAGCAGGGTCACCGCATCGGGTGCCACGCCGAAGCCCGCGAAATCATAGGCGGCGGCGAAGACCAGTGTCGCATAGCTGAACGGTGCCACGAAACTGGCATCCGCGCGCGCCATGGCGTTGATGAAGAAGACCTGTGCGCAGGCCATCAGAAGCCCCAGCGCGGCGAGTGCTGCCCATTGCGCGGGCAGAAGCGGTTGCCAGATCGTGACGGCCGCCAATCCGGCGATGCACAGCCCGATGGAATTGTTGATGAAGAGGATCTGGAACGGCCCCTCGCGCCGGACGAGCTTCTTCATGAAGATCAGCTCCATCCCCATCAGCGCCGCCGCCGCCAGCGCGAGAAGGGCCGCGGGCTGGAACGCGTCGGGCGTGGGGCGCAGCAGGATCAGCGCCCCGACCAGCGCGATGGCCGCAGCCGACCAGCGCCAGCGCCCGACCCGTTCGCCCAGCAACGGGATCGCCAGCACCATGGCGAAGACGGGGTTCAGAAAGCTGATCGCGGTCGCGTCGGCCAGCGGCACATGCGCCACCGCCGCGAACATGAGCGTCACGCCCCCCCAGCCGAAGAGCGTGCGGCCCAGATGCAGCCCGGGATGCGCCGGGGTCAGGCGCGGGCGCAGGAGCGCCATCGCGGACGAGAAGGCGAGGAAGGCGAAAAGGAAGCGCCCGAAGGAAATCTGGAAGGGATGCAGCGCGGGGCCAAGGACGCCGGTGCCCAGCGCCTTGGCGATGAGCGTGGTGCCCGCGATGAAGGCGGTCGCGACAAGGATCATCGCGGCGGCAAGGGCCGGGCTTTCCGCCTTGGGCCGGAAGGCGGGCCGCGTGTCAGACATCGAAGCCATAGCCGAAGCGCGCGATGTCGGCGGCGCAGACCCGGGCGACGATCGCGGCGGTGTCGTCGGTGTAGAAGGGCCGCCAGTCGCGCGTGCGGTCAGTCGCATTGGCGCGCGGCAGGTCGAACCGGAAGCCCAGATGCGCGAAAAGCGGCCCGGCGTCTTCGGCGAAGTGTTCCAGCCGGATATAGGCCTGCGCCTGTTCCACGCCGTCGGCGCGGGTCATGTAGCGCGCCGCCGGATGCGCGGAAAGCGCCGCCTGCATGGCGTCATCACGCAGGAAGCCTTCGAAATCCTGCGCCTTCGCGGTGGCGACGGCGGGGTGGTCGAAGCTTTGCGCGCGCAGCCAGTGGAAATAGCTCACGACCCGGTCCCAGGGGTTGCGCACCAGCGTGAATGCAAAGAGCGCCGCGATCTCGTCGCAGGTGAACAGCCCGTCGATATCGGCCAGCGTCGAATGCTTCCAGACCCGCCCGAGCGCCTGTGCGGCGTCGATGCGGCGGCGGCGGCGGCGGGCCTTTGGCGTGTCGCCGATCAGGATGTCGTCCTTCATGGCGCGCGCTTCCAGCGCCAGCGCCATCGCGGTTCCGCCGGTCTTGGGGATATGCACGAAGACATATCCCCGGCCCGGCGACACGATCACCGCCCGCCCCCCGAGCGCAGCGCGATGATGACGCCCGCCACCATGATCAGCCCCACGCCCACCATCTGCAAGGGTCCGAGCGTCTGGCCGAAGAACGCGAGCGCGTAAAGCGGTCCGAAGATCATCACGGAATACTCGAAAACGGCGACCTGGCTCGGTTCGCCCAGCTGGTAGGCCTTGATGATCATGTAGACGCCCGCGACCGATCCCACCGCCTGCAGCAGAACCCAGGGCATCGCGCCCCACATCGGCCAGACCCAGCCGCGCGTGACGAACCCGTCCGGCCCCGGTACCGCCTCGAGCGGCCAGATGGACAGCGCGACAAGCCCCAGCGCGCCCATCGTGCCCAGTGTCAGCCACATCCCCGCCAGCAGCGACATCGTGCTCTCGTTCGCGCAGAGGTGGCGCGTGATGAGCGCGCTCAGCGCGTAAAGAAAGCCCGCCGCCACCGGCACCAGCGTGACGAGGCTGAGGTTCGCCGGGTCTGGCTGCAGCACCAGCAAGATGCCCACGAAACCGACCGACACCGCCGCGATCCGCCAGGGCCCGATCTTCTGGCGCAGGAAAACCGCGGTGATGATCAGGATGAAGATGGGCGAGGTGAACAGCCCCGCCAGCGCCTGCGCGATGGGCATGAGTGCCAGCGCCGAGAAATAGAACAGCATCGATACCGCCAGCACGACGCTGCGCAGCACCACCGCCCAGAGCCGCTGCGGTCGCAGGACGCCCAGCCCGATCAGCGACAGCGCCAGCACCATGGGTGCGGCCATCAGCGCGCGCACGAAATGGAACTGCCAAAGGCCGATGTCGCGGGCGACGAGCTGGATCGTGTTGTCGATCCCGCCGATGATCACCATCGCCGCGACCATGTAGGCAGCCGCCGCAAGGGGCCGTGTTGCGATATCCTGCGACATGACCCTTCCCATTGCCGAGCCTCCGACCCATTATTGCGGGTCACGGGGACAGCAAGACGCGATTCAGAGGGGGAGATCAATGGGCTGGTTGGCGGACGAAACGGGGTTGGGCAAATGCGCGGCCAACCATGTGGCGCTGACGCCGCTGTCCTTCCTGCGCCGCGCGGCGGCAGTGTTTCCCGATCACCCGGCGGTCGTCTACGGCGATCACCGGGTGGATTACCGAACCTATCACGCGCGGTGTTCGCGCCTGGCCTCGGCGCTCGCGGCGGCGGGTGTCGCGCCCGGCGATGTGGTGGCCACCCTTTTGCCCAACATTCCGGCGCAGGCCGAGGCGCATTTCGGCGTGCCCGCCTGCGGCGCGGTGCTGAACACGATCAACACGCGGCTCGACCTTGATACCGTGACCTACATCTTCGGCCATGGCGGCGCGAAGGTTGTGCTGGCGGATTCGCAGTTCCTCGACCTCGCCGAACAGGCCGCCGCGGCGCAGGATACCCCGCCCCTTATCATCGAAGTTCCCGATGCGGCCGCCGGATACCCGGCCAGCGGACGGCACGAGACCTACGAGGACTTCATCGCCAAGGGCGATGCCGGTTTCGTCTGGATGATGCCCGAGGACGAATGGGAGAGCATCGCGCTCAACTACACCTCGGGCACGACGGGCAGGCCAAAGGGCGTGGTCTACCACCATCGCGGCGCCTATCTGAATGCGATGGGGCAGGTGATCAGCTGGCGCATGGTGCTGCACCCGCGCTACCTGACGATCGTGCCGCTCTTTCACTGCAACGGCTGGTGCCACACCTGGATGATGCCGGTTCTGGGCGGCACGCTGGTCTGCTGCCGCGACATCGCCGCGAAGGCGATCTTCGACGCAATCGCGGACGAGCGCGTGACCCATTTCGGCGGCGCGCCCATCGTGCTGAACATGCTGATCAACGCAAAGGCCGGCGAGAAGCGGGAGTTCTCCCACATCGTTGAGGTCTTCACCGCCGGCGCGCCGCCCGCGCCCGCGACGCTGGCCAAGATCGAACCGATGGGCTTCAACGTGACCCAGGTCTATGGCCTGACCGAAACCTACGGGCCCGCGACCGAAAGCTACTGGAAAGCGGATTGGGAGGCGCTGCAGGGCGATGCCCGCGCCGCCCGGAAGGCACGGCAGGGCGTGGCGATGCCCTTCATGGAGGACATCACCGTCGTCGACAGCCAGATGATGGAGATTACCCGCGACGGCATCGCGCAGGGGGAAATCATCTTCCGCGGCAACGGGGTGATGAAGGGCTACCTCAAGAACCCCGACGCCACGGCCGAGGCCTTCAAGGGCGGCTATTTCCATTCCGGCGACATCGCGCTGCACCATCCCGACGGATATCTCCAGATCGCCGACCGCGCGAAGGACATCATCATCTCGGGCGGCGAGAACATCTCTTCGGTCGAGGTCGAGGGCGTGCTGATGGGCCACCCGGACGTGCTGCTGGCCGCCGTTGTTGCCAAGCCAGACGATAAATGGGGCGAAGTGCCCTGCGCCTTCATCGAGCTGAAGGAGGGCACCAGCCCGACCGAGGCCGACCTGATCGCTTTCGCGCGGAAAACGCTTGCCGGGTTCAAGGCGCCCAAGAAGGTGGTCTTCCGGGAATTGCCGAAGACATCGACGGGCAAGATCCAGAAGTTCGAGCTGAGAAAGCTGGCCGCCGATCTCTGACAGGTTGCGACCTGCCTGCGCGTTGAGGTAGTCTGCCCGCAACAGCCGAGGCAGAGCAGCCCGTGTCATGACCGCGCTCAAGAAATACCAGCGACTTGAGGCGACGGGCCTCTGGCGACCCGCGCCCGGGGAACAGCGGCGCGAGGTGATCGTGTCGGTCGGCGACGCGACGCTGGTGATCACCGACATGAAGGATCAGCCGCTGGCGCATTGGTCGCTCGCGGCCATCGAACGGCACAACCCGGGCGAACAGCCCGCGATCTATTCCCCCGACGGCGACCCGGGCGAGACGCTGGAGCTGGCCGAGGGCGAAGACCAGATGATCCGCGCCATCGAGAAGCTGCGCAACGCCATCGAGCGGTCGCGTCCCCATCCCGGGCGGCTGCGGCTGGTGTCGGTCGGCCTGTCCTGTCTGGCGGTCGCGGCGCTGGCGGTCTTCTGGCTGCCGGGCGCGATGCTGCGGCATGCGACCGAGGTGGTGCCGCAGATCACCCGTGTCTCGATCGGCGAGGCGCTGCTGACCCGGATCGAACGGGTGGGCGGGCCGGTCTGCGCCGCGCGCCCCGCGCGCCCGGCGCTGCAGCTTCTGGCAGACCGCACGGGCGTGCGGCGCATCGCCGTCCTGCCTGCAGGCATCCAGGACAGCCTTGCGCTGCCGGGGGGGCTGGTCCTTCTCAACCGCGCGCTGATCGAGGATCACGAGGACCCCGAGGTCGCCGCGGGCTATGTGATCGAGGAACGCGCCCGCCGCCAGATGGCCGACCCGCTGGCGGTGATGCTGCGCGAAGGGGGGATCGTCGCGTCGTTCCGGCTCATCACCACGGGGGCTTTGCCGGTCGATCTTCTGGATGCCTATGCCGAAAGCGTGGTGTCGCTGCCGCGGGCGGCGGTGCCGGACGAGCTGCTCCTGGAGACCTTCGCCGCGGCCGAGATCCGGTCGACGCCCTATGCCTATGCCCGCGATATCACCGGAGAGACGGTGCTGGCGCTGATCGAGGGCGATCCGATGACCGGAAAGACATCAGTCCCGGTCTTGCCGGACCGGGACTGGGTGATCTTGCAGTCGATCTGCGAAGGTTAGCGGATATAGGCGTCGGCGAAGCCCAGCCGCCGCGCCACGCCCAGCGCGGCCTGCGCATCGGTGCGGTTGGCGAAGGGACCGGCGAGGACCAGCTGATAGGACGAACTGCCCCGGGTCAGGGTCCCGGTGCGAACGGGCAGGCCCGAACCTGCCAGCCGCTGCGCCGTGGCCTGTGCATTCGACGCGACACCGAACATTGCGACCTGCACATAGATCTCGCCCGCCGCGGGGGGCTGCGCCTTGGCCGCGACGCGGGGAGCGGTGGCCTGCGGCGCTGCGCTGCGGGTGGCGATGACGGGCGCTTCGGCCCGTTTCACGCCGGCCTGCTGCGGAGTGACGACGCGAGGTTGCGTCACGCGCGGTTCGCGCGCGGGGCTTGCGAGACGGCTGGGGACGGTGTTCGTCCAGACCTGCTGTGTCTGGCGATACCCTTGCGCCGTCTGTTCGGCGCGGCGCGGGTTGAGACGGTCATCCTCCCAGACCGGGACATAGCCGTCCGGCACCGCCACGTTCTGCGTGTTGAAGCGGTTGCGGTAGACATGGGCGGGCAGGATGCGTTCGCCCCCCGCCGCGACGCTGCCGCCGCTGCCGAGTGAACCGCCGCCTTGCGCCAATTGCTGGGGTCCGCAGCGTACGGGGCCGTAGGAGCCGTCATTGACCCAGCGGTTCGAGAAGTCCGAGGCATTGGGGCACTTGCCGCCGCGCTGCTGTGCCGCGACGGTGGCGACCGGGGCGGGTGCGGACGAAGGCTTGGTCACTGCGACCGGTGCCGGTGCCGCGGGGCGGGTCAGGGTTGTCGCCACCGTGGGGATCGGTGCCCGGGTGGTGCGCACAGGGTCCGCCGGGCGCGTCACGGTCACCCGCGGTGCGGCGGCCTGTTGCGCGGCGGTCGGAGCCTGCGCGGTCTGGGTCGGTACGATCTGGACCGGGGCGGCGGCGGACGCGGTGCGCGCCGGGGCCGCTGCGGTGGTGCCTGCCACCTGTGTTGGCTGCGCGCCGCAGACAAGACGGCGGTCGCGGCTGACGCGCGGCACCCATGTCACCATGCCGTTGACGCCCGCGCGGATGAAGACGCAGCCGCGGCTGTCGACATACTGGGTTCCCGCATAGCTTGCCGGCGGGAATTCTGCGGGTTGCGGATTCTGGTTCAGCGTCTGTGCATTCGCACCGGTCACGATGGCCGCGGCACAGACGCCGGCGGCCAGAAATCTGGTCAAACTCATTACTTGCCCCCACAAGTTATAGGGGCAGGATGCAACAATCGGCAGGCCACGTAAAGTCTTGCGATGCGCCTATTTCGTGCCGAACATGCGATCTCCCGCATCGCCCAGGCCAGGCATGATGTAACCCACGTCGTTCAACTGCCGGTCGAGCGCTGCGGTGACGATGGGCACGTCGGGATGGGCCTCTTTCATGCGCGCGACGCCCTCGGGCGCGGCGAGCAGGCACAGGAAGCGGATGTTGTTGGCGCCCTTCTGTTTCAGCAGGTCGACCGCCGCGACCGAAGAGTTTCCGGTGGCCAGCATCGGGTCGACCACGATGGCGAGGCGATCTTCCAGGCCGTCGGGCAGCTTGCAGTAATACTGCACCGGCTGGAGGGTCTTTTCGTCACGGTAAAGCCCCACGAACCCGACCCGGGCCGAGGGGATCAGTTCCAGAACCCCATCAAGCAGCCCGTTGCCCGCCCGCAGGATCGACACGAGCGCGAGCTTCTTTCCGGCCAGCGTGGGTGCCTCCATCTCCTCAAGCGGTGTCTCGATGGTGGTGGTGGTCAGCGGCAGTTCGCGCGTGATCTCGTAGGCGAGAAGCTGGCTGATCTCGCGCAGGAGCTGGCGGAACCCGGCGGTCGAGGTGCCCTTGTCGCGCATGAGGGTGAGCTTGTGCTGAACAAGCGGGTGATCGACGATGGTCAGGTGCTGGGTCATGCTGGCGTCTCCTTGTGGTCTTCTTGCGGCGTGACGCGGGCGGGGGCAAGGGGGCGTCTAGAGAAAGCTGCGCCCCGGTCCTTGCGTCGGCACGCCCAGATGGGCCGCGATGCCGGCGGCGACATCGGCGAAGGCGATCTGCCCCAGCGCGCGCGGCCCCGGCCCGGCGCACAGGACGGGCACCCGTTCGCGGGTGTGGTCGGTGCCGGGCCAGGTCGGATCGTTGCCGTGATCGGCGGTCAGCACCATCAGATCGCCCGGGCGCAGGCGTGCGATCAGGGGCGCGATGCCGGCGTCGAACCATTCCAGCGCGGCGGCATAGCCCGCCACATCGCGGCGGTGGCCATAAAGGCTGTCGAATTCCACGAAATTGGCGAAGGTCAGGCTGCCGTCCCCGGCCCCGTCGACGAGATCGGACAAGTGCCCCATCAGCGCCGCGTCGTCGCCCTTGGCCAGCGTATCGATGCCGGTCATCGAGAAGATGTCGCCGATCTTGCCCACGGCGTGCACCCTGCCGCCGGCGTCCTGCACCCAATTGGTCAGCACCGGCCCGGGCGGGGCAATGGCGAAGTCGCGGCGGTTCGCGGTGCGGGTGAAGCCCGCTTCTGCCGTGCCGGTGAAAGGCCGCGCGATGACGCGCCCCACCTTCATCGCGTGCAGACGTGGCGCGACCGTGCGGCAGAGCGCGATCAACCGGTCAAGCCCGAAGGCCCCTTCATGCGCGGCGATCTGGAAGACGCTGTCGGCCGAGGTGTAACAGATGGGCCAGCCCGAGCGCAGGTGTTCGGCGCCAAGCCGGGCGATGATCTCGGTCCCCGAAGCGTGGCAGTCGCCGAGGATGCCTTCGGTGCCCGCCGCCTGCGCCACGAAAGCCGACAGGTCGGCGGGAAAGGCAGGCGTCGTGTCGGGGAAATAGGTCCAGTCCCATGGCACCGGCAGACCTGCCAGTTCCCAGTGCCCCGACGGCGTGTCCTTGCCGCGCGACACCTCGGTCGCCGCCCCCCATGCGCCCTGCGGGTCGGCCATGAGGCCCGGTGCGTCCAGCCCCGAGGCCAGCCGGATCGCATGCCCCAGCCCCAGCCGGGCCAAAGTCGGCAGCCGCAGGGGCGCGCCCGCCGCCCATCGCGCCTGCGCGATATGGCCGAGCGTGTTGGCCCCGGTATCTGGCAGGTCGCCGTTGAAAAAGTCGCCCGCATCCGGCGCGCCGCCGATCCCGACGCTGTCCATCACGACAAGGAAGGCGCGCGGCATCAGTCGATCCGGTCGTGGATGAGCGGCGGCAGGGCAGGGGCCGCGTCGCCCAGCGTGATGGCGCGCAGCACCGCCGCCTCGGTCCTGCGGGCAGTGTCTTCGCGCGCGGCGTGGATCACGGCGAGCGGATCGCCCACCGCGACCTGCGCGCCCAGCCGCACCACGCCGGACAGCCCGACGGACGGGTCGACATTGTCGGTTTCCACCTGCCGCCCGCCGCCCATGGCGACCACGGCAAGGCCCAGCGCCTCGCCGTCGATGGCGGTGACGTGACCGGCGGCGGGGCTTTTCACCTCGCGGATCACGTTGGCTTCGGGCAGGAAGCGCGCCCAGTTGCTCAGGAATTCGACCGGCCCGCCCTGCGCCGCGATCATGCGACCGAAGCGGTCGGCGACGCGGCCCGCGCGCAGATCGTCAAGGATGCGGTCGGCCCCCGCCTGCACGTCCGGGGCAAGCCCGGCATTCGCGAGAAGCACGCCGCCCAGCGCCACCGTGACTTCGATCAGGGGCGATTGCGTAACCTCGCCCGTGAGCACGCGCATGACCTCGGCCACTTCCAGCGCATTGCCCAAGGACGGCGCGAGAGGCTGGTTCATGTCGGTGATGACGGCGCTGGTGCGGCAGCCCGCTGCGTTCGCGGTGTCGGTCAGCGCTCGGGCGAGGGCACGCGCGTCGTCAGGCGATTTCATGAAGGCGCCCGAGCCCGTCTTGACGTCGAGCACCAGCGCCTGCAGCCCCGCCGCCAGCTTCTTCGACAGGATCGACGCGGTGATGAGATCAAGGCTTTCGACCGTCGCCGTCACGTCGCGGATTGCGTAAAGCCGCCGGTCGGCGGGCGCGATGTTGGCGGTCGCCCCCACGATGGCACAGCCTGCGCGCGCAAGCATGTCGCGCAGGCGGTCGGGCGGCACCTGCGTTGCCACGCCGGGGATCGCTTCGAGCTTGTCGAGCGTGCCGCCCGTATGCCCAAGCCCCCGGCCCGAGATCATGGGAACCAGCCCCCCCGCCTGCGCCAGCGCGGGGGCAAGGATCAGCGACACGCAATCGCCGACGCCCCCGGTCGAATGCTTGTCGATCACCGGCAGGTCGCTGTCCCATGTCAGCACATCGCCGGAATCGCGCATGGCAAGCGTCAGCGCGGTGCGCCCGGCATCGCCCAGACCCTTCAGGCAGACCGCCATGGCGAAGGCCCCCGCCTGCGCGTCGCTGACGCTGCGGTCGGCAAGCCCACGCGCGAACCACGCGAGGTCTTCCGGGGCGATGTCCTGCCCGCGGCGCAGGGCGGCGATCAGGCTTCGGGCGTCCAAGCCTCAGTCACCCATATGCTGCGCTGTGAAGGCGCCGGGCAAAAGCTCGGAGAGCGTCATGCGCAGTTCAGCGTCGCCCGCGCAGCCCATCGTGACCACCACGTCGCCCGCGCCGAATTCGGCCAGCTTCTGGCGGCAGCCGCCGCAGGGCGGCACCGGGGCGGGGCCACTGGCGGTGACATAGACCTCGGTCAGGCGCGTTTCCCCGGCCGCGACCATGGCGGCAATGGCGCCCGCTTCGGCACAGGTGCCTTCGGGGTAGGCCACGTTTTCCACGTTGCAGCCGCGATAGACCGCGCCCGATGCGCCGCGGATCGCGGCGCCCACCTGAAAGCGCGAATAGGGCGCATAGGCGCGGGTCATGACGGCAAGGGCTTCGGACTTGAGCGTCATGCCTCGATCCTTGTGGCGAAGGTGCCGGGCAGCGTGACTTCGAGGAGTTCGGCGTCGGCGCTCACGTCCGAAAGCCGCGTCTTCATGCCCGGCGGGATGACGAAGGCGTCGCCGGTGGTCAGCGGGTAGGGCGCGCGCCCGTCGCCCTCGAGCGTCATCGTGCCCGCCATGACGAAGGTGAAGTGGATGTCGGCGTCGTGGCTGGTCCATTCCGTGGCGCCGTCGCCCCGGCGCAGGACCTGCACGCCAGCGACGCCCTTGGTGTTGGCATTGATCGTGGTGTCGCGGGCGACAAAGCCCGGCAGATGCGCGGGCGCCCAGTCTGCATCCTTCGCCAGATTGTGCACGAAGCGCTGGCCCTGCCATTCGCGGTCGGGCCGCAGGTGCGGGGTGGGCAGCGTCATGTCGTGGTCGATCTCGGTCACATGCTCGGCCGGCACGCCGATTTCCACGACCTGGCAATCGTCGCTCGATTCCACGACGCGGTGGCGGATTTCCGGCGGCTGGATGAAGCAGTCGCCCGGCGTCAGACGGCGCAGGCCGCCCTGATCTTCATACAGAACATCGACCCAGCCGTTGACGCAGAAGATGAGCTGGAAGCCCACCTTGTGGTAATGGACCATGTCGGGCACCGGCCCGCCATCGGGGATGCGGATATGGCTCGCGATGACCGCGCCGCCCAGACGGTCGGGGACGAGATCGCGGTAATGCATGCCCGCGCGCCCAATGACCCAGGGTGCCTGATCGGCCAGACGGCGAACGACGAAGGAATGCACGGTCGCGGGCAGGACAAGCGGCGGGTTTGCCTCGGTGATTTCGATCTTCGTGCCGTTGGGGGCCGTGATCTCGCGCTGCCCGCCCGCGAAGGTGTCGGGGTCGTCGGCGAGTATGCGGATCGTGCCGGGTGCCTCGGGCGCGCCCTTCTCGATGCGCAGGCGCAGGCCGTGGCCGGAAAAGACCGCAACCTGAGGGTCGTCTGCGGGATAGATCATGTCCATGCGCATCCCCAGCGTTCTCGTGTAGAAGGGGATGTCGTCGCGGATTTCGGACGTCGGAAGGCGGATTTCGGCGCGTGTCATGTCGGTGCAAGCTCCCGTCTGCGAAGATAAGAGTGGCGGGGGAGGGGCGCTTTTGCAAGAAGCGCCTGCGACCTTGACGCGCAAGGCGGCCATTTCCAAGGCGCGGGAATTGGTTTAACATTAAACCAGTTTTCCGGAGCGGCGTTCCAAGAGGGGGCAACATGTCCGACAACCAGAGCCTGCGGCAGGCCGCGCTGTTCTATCACGAATTCCCCAAGCCCGGAAAACTCGAGATCCGTGCTACCAAGCCGCTTGCGAACGGCCGCGATCTGGCGCGCGCCTATTCGCCCGGCGTGGCGGAAGCCTGCCTTGAAATCAAGGCCGATCCGGCGAATGCCGCACGCTACACCACGCGGGGCAACCTTGTCGCGGTGGTGACGAACGGCACGGCGGTTCTGGGCCTTGGCAATATCGGGGCGCTGGCGTCCAAGCCCGTGATGGAGGGCAAGGCGGTTCTCTTCAAGAAATTCGCCAATATCGACTGTTTCGACATCGAGCTGAACGAATCCGACCCCGAACGCCTGGCCGATATCGTCTGCGCGCTGGAGCCGACCTTCGGCGCGATCAACCTTGAAGACATCAAGGCGCCCGATTGTTTCATCGTCGAAAAGATCTGCCGCGAACGGATGAACATCCCCGTCTTCCATGACGACCAGCACGGCACCGCCATCGTCGTGGGGGCGGCGGCGAAGAACGCGCTGTACGTCGCGGGAAAGGCCTTCGAGGACATCAAGATCGTGTCCACGGGCGGCGGGGCTGCGGGGATCGCCTGCCTCGACATGCTCCTTAAGCTGGGGGTGAAGCGCGAGAATGTCTGGCTTTGCGATCTTCACGGGCTGGTCCATGAAGGCCGGGCTGAAGACATGAACCCGCAGAAGGCCGCCTATGCGCAGAAGACCGACCTGCGCAAGCTGGGCGACGTGATCGACGGCGCGGACCTGTTCCTTGGCCTGTCAGGGCCGAACGTGCTGACGCCCGACATGGTCGCGCGGATGGCGAAGCGGCCGATCATCTTCGCGCTGGCCAACCCGACGCCCGAAATCATGCCGGACGAGGCCCGCAAGGTTGCGCCCGATGCGATCATCGCGACCGGGCGCAGCGATTTTCCCAATCAGGTCAACAACGTGCTGTGCTTTCCCTTCATCTTCCGGGGTGCGCTCGACGTGGGTGCGACCGAGATCAACGACGAGATGAAGCTGGCCTGCATCGACGGCATCGCCAATCTTGCCCGCGCCACGACAAGCGCCGAGGCGGCAGCGGCCTATCGCGGCGAACAGATGACCTTCGGGGCCGATTACCTCATCCCCAAACCCTTCGACCCGCGGCTGATCGGCGTCGTGTCGACCGCCGTGGCCAAGGCGGCGATGGAAACGGGCGTGGCGACGCGGCCCATCGCGGACCTCAAGGCCTATCGCGACAAGCTTGACGGATCGGTCTTCCGGTCTGCGATGCTCATGCGGCCTGTCTTCGACGCGGCCCGCAGTGCCGCACGCCGCATCGTCTTTGCCGAGGGCGAGGATGAACGCGTGCTGCGCGCCGCGCAGGCGATCCTCGAAGAGACGACCGACAGCCCCATCCTGATCGGCCGCCCCGAGGTGATCGACGCGCGCTGCGAACGCCATGGCCTTGCCATCCGCCCGGGCCGCGACTTCGAGATCGTGAACCCCGAAAACGACCCCCGCTACCGCGATTATTGGGGCACCTATCATTCGATCATGTCCCGGCGCGGCGTGACGCCCGATCTGGCCCGCGCGATCATGCGCACCAACACAACGGCCATCGGGGCCGTCATGGTCCACCGGGAAGAGGCCGACAGCCTGATCTGCGGCACCTTCGGGCAGTTCCTGTGGCACCTGAACTATGTCCAGCAGGTGCTGGGCACCGACGATCTGCAGCCGGTGGGCGCGCTGTCGCTGATGATCCTTGAGGACGGGCCGCTCTTCATCGCTGACACGCAGGTGCATCCCGAACCGACGCCCGACCAGATCGCGCTGACGGCGATCGGCGCGGCGCGGCATGTGCGCCGCTTCGGGCTGGTGCCCAACATCGCGCTCTGTTCGCATTCGCAGTTCGGCAATCTTGATTGCGACACGGGCCGGCGGATGCGCGCGGCGCTCGACATCCTCGACGCGCAGACGCGCGACTTCGCCTATGAGGGCGAGATGCATATCGACGCGGCGCTCGACCCCGACCTGCGCGACCGCATCTTCCCGGGCAACCGCATGCAGGGGCCCGCGAACGTGCTGATCTTCGCCAATTCAGACGCGGCAAGCGGGGTGCGCAACATCCTGAAGATGCGGGCGGGGGGCCTCGAAGTCGGGCCGATCCTGATGGGGATGGGCAACCGCGCCCATATCGTGACGCCGTCGATCACCGCGCGGGGGTTGCTGAACATGGGCGCCATCGCGGGCACGCCGGTGGCGCATTACGGCTGAGACACACGATTCGCCGCACAAGGCGGGGAAAGCTGCGCGTGCTTTGCAGGTATTTGCAAAGCGGGGCGAAGTTTCCCCGAAATCAGGTCATGCGGACTGGATTTGCAGATATTTGCAGGGTCTGCCTCCCTGAATCTGCAAATAAATTGCGATATTGTGACGCTGAGCGCGCCAGCACCCTTGCCCGCCGCGCATGGGCATCCCTATCCCCGTCGCCAAGGCCTGAGGAGGAGGTGCGATCATGACCTACAACGATGTCTATGCCGCATGGCAGGCGGACCCGGAAGCGTTCTGGATGGAGGCCGCCCGGGCCATCGACTGGGACGTCGCGCCCACCAAGGCGCTCACCGACAAGGGCGGCGATCTGTACGAATGGTTCGCCGACGGCATGGTGAACACCTGCTGGAATGCGGTCGACCGCCATGTCGAGGCCGGTCACGGCCAGCGCATCGCCATCATCCATGACAGCCCGATCACGGAAACGGTCCACAAGATCACCTATGCCGAACTGCAGACCCGTGTCGCGCGGCTGGCCGGCGCGCTGCGCGCCAAGGGGATCGAGCAGGGCGACCGGGTCATCATCTACATGCCCATGGTGCCCGAGGCGCTCGAGGCGATGCTGGCCTGCGCGCGGATCGGGGCCATTCATTCGGTCGTCTTCGGCGGCTTCGCCGCGAACGAACTGGCCGTGCGCATCGACGATTGCCAGCCCAAGGCGATCATCGCGGCCTCTTGCGGGCTCGAGCCGGGCCGCGTCGTGCATTACAAGCCGCTGGTGGACGGCGCCATTGGCATCGCGAAACACAAGCCCGAGTTTTGCGTGATCTTGCAGCGCGAACAGGAAGTGGCGCATCTGGAACCGGGCCGCGATGTGGACTGGCACGAGTTTCAGTCCGGCGTGGAACCGGCCGACTGCGTGCCCGTCCCGGGCAATCATCCGTCCTACATCCTGTATACCTCGGGCACGACCGGCGCGCCCAAGGGCGTGGTGCGCCACACCGGCGGGCACCTTGTCGCGCTGAACTGGTCGATGAAGAACATCTACGGCGTCAACCCCGGCGAGGTGTTCTGGGCCGCGTCCGACGTCGGCTGGGTCGTGGGCCACAGTTATATCTGCTATGGCCCGCTCATCCACGGCAACACCACCATCGTGTTCGAGGGCAAGCCCGTCGGCACTCCAGACGCGGGCACCTTCTGGCGGGTGATCGCCGACCACAAGGTGGCAAGCTTCTTCACCGCCCCCACCGCCATCCGCGCGGTCAAACGCGAAGACCCGAAGGGCGAGATGATCGCCGATTACGACCTGTCGTCGCTGCGCGCGCTCTACCTTGCCGGCGAACGCGCCGATCCCGACACGATCGAGTGGGCGCAGCGCGCGCTCAAGGTGCCGGTGATCGACCATTGGTGGCAGACCGAAACCGGCTGGTCCATCGCCGCGAACCCCATGGGGATCGAGGCGCTGCCGGTGAAGATCGGCTCGCCTTCCGTCGCGATGCCGGGATACGACGTGCAGATCCTCGACGAAGGCGGGCGGCCCATGGCCCCGGGTGAACTGGGCGCCATCGCGGTGAAACTGCCCTTGCCGCCGGGCACGCTGCCCACCCTCTGGAACGCCGAGGACCGGTTCCGCAAATCCTATCTCACCACCTTCCCCGGCTATTACGAGACGGGCGATGCGGGGATGATCGACGCGGACGGCTACCTCTACATCATGGCGCGCACCGATGACGTCATCAACGTGGCGGGCCACCGCCTGTCCACCGGCGCGATGGAGGAGGTTCTGGCCTCTCATACCGATGTCGCCGAATGCGCGGTGATCGGGGTGAGCGACGATCTGAAGGGCCAGATGCCGCTGGGGTTCCTCTGCCTCAACAAGGGCTGCAACCGCCCGCATGGCGAGATCGTCGCCGAAGTGGTGAAGCTGGTCCGCGACCGGATCGGTCCCGTCGCGGCCTTCAAGCTGGCGGTCGTGGTGGACCGCCTGCCCAAGACACGGTCCGGCAAGATCCTGCGTGCGACCATGGTCAAGATCGCCGACGGGCAGGACTTCAAGCTGCCCGCGACGATCGACGATCCCGCGATCCTCGATGAAATCCGGGCGGCGCTGCGCACCATCGGCTACGCGAAGGCGTGACGGGGACGGCGCGCGCGCTAGATCAACCAATATGATCCGTGCCGCCCTTGCCGCCCTTCTTCTTGCCCCTGTTCCGGCCTATGCCCAGATGCTGATCGACGATCTGTCCGACCCTTCGCCTTGGCGCTTCGTCTCGGACCGCGTCATGGGCGGGGTGTCTTCGGGTGAGGCAGAGGTCGGGTCGAACCCCGCCAATATCCGCCTGACGGGCAGCGTCAGCACCGACAATAACGGCGGTTTCATTCAGGTCCGTCGCGATCTGGACCCATGGCCCCAAGACACACGCGAGGTCATCCTGACCGTGCGCGGCGATGGCCAGACCTACTACGCGGCGCTGCGCACGACCGATGTCGCGCGGCCTTGGCTGAGCTGGCGTGCCGCCTTCACCGCGCCGGCCGACTGGACGCAGGTCACCATCCCCATTGCGGCCTTCGAGGCGACGCGCGACGGGATGCCGCCGCTGCGCCTTGACCGCATCCGGTCGATCGGGCTTCTCGCCTATGGCCGCGATCACGAAGCCGACCTCGCCATCGCCCGGATCGAGATCCGCTGAGGTCTTGCGCCGCGCCGCCGTGCCGTTAGGGTCGGGTGGAACCTGCAGCGTGAGACCTAAGACCATGACCGACGTCCCCCTCTGGCAATGGAGTGCCACCGACATCGCCGCCGCCACCCGTGCCGGCCGACTGACCGCCAGTGAGGCGGTCGAGGCCGCGCTTGCCCGGATGGAGGCGGTGAACCCCGACCTCAACGCCGTGGTCGAAAGCCTGAGCGACGAGGCGCGCGCGCAAGCCGCCGCGCTCGACGCGAGCGATGCGCCGAAAGGCCCGCTGCATGGCGTGCCGGTGACGATCAAGGTGAACGTCGACCAGGCGGGCCATGCCACGACGAACGGCGTGCCCGCCTTCCGCGACCTGATCGCGCCGGATGACGCGCCGCTGGTGGCGAACCTCAAGGCCGCGGGCGCGGTGGTGATCGGGCGCACCAACACGCCCGAGTTCTCTTTCCGCGCCGATACCGACAACCCGCTGTACGGGCGCACCCACAACCCCTGGGGGCGGCACCTGTCGGCGGGCGGATCGTCGGGCGGGGCGGGATCGGCGGTGATGGCGGGCATGGGGCCGCTGGCGCATGGCAACGACATCGGGGGCAGCTTGCGGTTCCCGGCCTCGGCCAATGGCGCGGTCACGGTGAAGCCGGGCATGGGCCGCGTGCCCGCCTGGAACCCCAGCCAGAAGGCCGAACGCGGCATGCTGGCGCAGGCCATGTCGGTGCAGGGGCTGCTTGCGCGCAACGCCGCCGACCTGCACCTGTCGATGCCGACGCTGATCGCCGGGGACGCGCGCGATCCCTTCCATGTCCCGCTGCCCTGGCGCGGTGCGCCCATCGACGGCCCCATCCGTGTGGCCTTCACCAAGGACGATCTGGGCTTCGGCATGCACCCCGATGTATCCGCCGCGCTCGACGCTGCGGCGGATGCGCTGTCGGATGCGGGTTATGCGGTGGAACGGGTCGAACCGCCCATGGCCCGCGAGGCGGGCGAGGTGGGCTACCGCGCACTGATGGGCGAGGTACAGGCGCTGATGGGCCCCGATATCCGCAAGCTGGGCTCGCCCACGCTGAATGCGGTCTTCGACGAGTATTACCGCCACTTCCCGCCTTATCAGGGAACCGAGCTTTTGCAGATGATGGCCAAGCGCAGCTTCTACGCCCGCGCCTGGTCGGTCTTCATGGAAGATTATCCGCTGGTGTTGACGCCCTTCCTGCTGCAGCCCTTCTTCACTGCGGGGCGCGACGCCGAAGGGGCCGAGGGCGCGGCCGAGGCGCTGGGCCGGTCGCTGTGGTCCTTCGTCTTCAACTATACCGGCCTGCCGGCGGGCAACCTGCCCACGCGGATCGCCGAATTGCCGTCAGGCCCCCAGCCCATCGGCGTGCAGATCGCGGGCCGCCGCTGGCGCGAGGATCTGATCGTCGACGCCATGGCGGCGATCGAGGCGCGCATCCCGCCCGCCTGCACCCGCCTCTGGTCGATGACGGGCTGAACGCCCGGGTCTTCTTCGGGTTCACAAATATCCCGGGGGGTGCGGGGGGCTGGCCCCCCGCCTCCGCCACATATCAGGCAGCCTTCGCCTCGGGCCCGAAGCGTTCATAGAACGTCTCACCCTTCTCGGCCATCTCGCGCAGAAGCGGCGGGCAGGCGAAGCGGTCGCCGTATGTTGCCTGCATCTCGTCGCACTTCTCGGCCGCCCAGGGCGCGCCCACGATGTCGAGCCAGCTGAACGGCCCGCCCGACCACGGCGCAAAGCCCCAGCCGAGGATCGCGCCGACGTCGCCTTCGCGGATGTCCTCCAGCACCCCCGCTTCCAGCGCGCGCACCGCCTCCAACACCTGCGAGAACATCAAGCGGTGCTGCACTTCGATCACGTCAGGCTGATTTTCCAGCAGCGGCCACTTGTCGTTGAAGCCCTTCCAGTAGCCCAGACGCTTGCCTGCCGCGTCGTAATCGAAGAAGCCCGCCTTGGCCTTCCGGCCCAGACGCCCCTCGTCCACCATCCAGAAGGTGACGTCATCGGCGATGGATTTCGGATAGGCGTTGCCCATCGCCGCCATCGTCGCGCGGGCGATCTTGGCGCCGAGGTCAAGCGAGGTTTCATCCACCAGCTGGATCGGCCCCACGGGAAAGCCCAGCATCTGCGCGGCATTGTCGATCAGCGCGCGGCTGACGCCTTCGCCCGCCATCATCACGCCTTCGTTGATGTAAGGGATGATGCAACGGTTGGCGTAGAAGAAGCGCGCGTCGTTGACGACGATTGGCGTCTTGCGGATCTGGCGCACATAGTCGAGCGCCTTGGCCACAGCGCGGTCGCCGGTCTTCTCTCCCTTGATGATCTCGACCAGCAGCATCTTTTCCACCGGCGAAAAGAAGTGGATGCCGATGAACTGGTCGGGCCGGACGCTGGCCTTCGCCAGATCGCTGATCGGGAGCGTCGAGGTGTTAGAGGCGAAGATGCAGTCATCCGGGATGATCGCTTCCACCTTTTTCGTCATCTCGGCCTTCACGGCGGGGTCCTCGAAGACGGCTTCGATGATCAGGTCGCAGCCCTTGAGGTGATCAAGGTCCGGCGTCGCGGTGATGCGGTCTAGCATCGCCTGCTTGCCCTCGGCCGTGCCCTTGCCGCGCTTCATCCCCTTGTCGAGATAGGTTTCCGTATAGGCCTTGCCGCGGTCGGCGGCTTCCTGATCGCGGTCGATGAGAACGACCTCCATCCCCGCCTGCGCGGAGACAAGCGCGATGCCCGCGCCCATCATGCCCGCGCCGAGCACGCCCAGCTTCTTGACGCGCTGGTCGGGGATGCCATCGGGGCGCACTGCGCCCTTTTCCAGCGCTTCCTTGTTGAGGAAGAGCGACCGGATCATCGCGCCCGAGGACGGGTTCAAGAGGACGGATGTGAACCAGCGCGCTTCGATCCGGAGCGCCGTGTCGAAATCGACCATCGCGCCTTCATAGACCGCGCTCAAGAGCGCCTTGGCCGCGGGGAAGGCGCCCTTGGTCTTGCCCGTCACCATGGCCGAGGCGCCCACGAAGGTCGGGAAGCCCGCCGGGTGATAGGGCGTGCCGCCGGGCATCTTGTAGCCTTTGGCATCCCATGGTTTCACGATATCGGCGTCCTTGGCATTCAGCACCCATTCGCGCGCGGCGGCCAGCGGATCGGCCACGACTTCGTCCACGATACCCGCTGCCTTGGCCTTGGCCGGTTCCACCATCTTGCCTTCCAGCAGGAAGGGGGCAGCACCCATCGCGCCCAGCTTGCGCACCAGCCGCGTGGTGCCGCCCGCGCCAGGGAAGATGCCGACGAGGATTTCAGGCAGGCCGATGCGGGCCTTGGGATTGTCGGCGACAAAGATGCGGTGCGTTGCGAGCGGCAGTTCGAGCCCGATGCCCGCGGCGGTGCCGGGCAGGGCGGCGGCGACGGGCTTGCCGCCCTTGTTGGTCTTGGGGTCCATGCCGGCGCGTTCGATCTTGCGCAGAAGGGCGTGCATCCGCATCGTGCCCTCGAAGAGGCCCCTGGCGGGATCGTCGCCCGCGGCTTCCTTCATCTTGGCGAGAAGGTTCAGGTCCATCCCCCCCGCGAACGAGCCATCCTTGCCGCTGGTGATGACGATGCCCTTCACCGTCTCGTCGGCCAGCGCCGCGTCGATGGCGGCATCGAGCTCCTCGATGCCCTGAAAGGACATCACGTTCATCGACTTGCCCGGCACGTCCCAGGTGATGATGGCGACGCCGTCGGCGTCCTTGGTCATGGTGAAATCGGTCATTTTCGTCTTTCCCGTCTTTGTCCGTGTTGCGCAGGCCCGCCTTTGCGCGGCGGGCGCGGGTGATGTCATCTGGCGTCGCCGCCTGTTCTCCGGTCATGGTCGCGTCGCTGGGCATGGGCCATGTCGTCGGCGATCACGGGGTTGTCCGCGTTGCATCCGTCCATTTCGATCTGCACGCTCATCCACCGCCCCTCGATCCGCATGAGAGTCATGCGGTTGGCGTAAAGCACGGGTTCGCGCTGGCCTTTCCGCACGAGGACCGAATCGTGCCGTCCCACGATCAGATCGTTGCGGCTGGGCACGAAAGACGCCTGGCGGCAGACCCGGCTGTAACCGGTGACCCCCGTCGCCGCGAGGTACTCGCGGTAGTCGGTTATCCCGATCAGCAGTTCGTCCGGCGACGCGATGACGACCTCGGTGTCAGCGGTCATCATCAGGTGCGGCAGGGCCAGGTGATCGAGCATGGTCGCCAGATCGCCCTCGAACAGAGCGCGCGACACGCAGTCGAGATTGTACTGATAGATGTCGCGCGCAGTCTGCATCGTTCAGACCCGTTCGATAATCGTTGCCGCGCCCATGCCCGACGCGATGCAAAGCGTGGCGAGCCCCACTTCCTTGTCGGACCGCTCCAGTTCATCAAGCAATGTGCCGATGATGATGGCGCCGGTCGCACCCAGCGGGTGACCCATCGCGATGGAGCCACCGTTGACGTTGACAAGGTCCGGGTCCACGTCGAACGCCTGCTGGAAGCGCAGCACGACGGCGGCGAAAGCCTCGTTCACTTCGAAAAGGTCGATGTCGCCGATGGCCATGCCGCTGTCGCGCAGGATCTTTTCCGTCACCGGCACGGGGCCCGTCAGCATGATCGTGGGCTCGGTCCCGATCTTGGCGGTGGCGCGGATGCGGGCGCGGGGCTTCAGGCCCCATTTCTCGCCGAAGTCCTTGTTGCCGATGAGAACGGCAGCCGATCCGTCGACGATGCCGGACGAGTTGCCGGCATGGTGGATGTGGTTGATGCGCTCGATCTCGGGGTAGCGCAGCAGCGCCACCTTGTCGAAGCCGGGCATCTGTTCGCCCATCATCTGGAACGACGCGTTCAGCGCGCCAAGGGACTGCATGTCGGTGCCCGGGCGCATGTATTCGTCATGATCGAGAATGGTGAGACCGTTCTGGTCCTTCACCGCGACCACCGAGCGCGCGAAGCGGTTGTCGTCCCAGGCCGCTTTGGCGCGGCGCTGGCTTTCCACCGCCAGCGCATCGGCCTGATCGCGGGTAAAGCCGTATTTGGTGGCGATAAGGTCCGCGCTGATGCCCTGCGGCACGAAATAGGTCTCCATCGCGATCGAGGGGTCGGCGGCGATGGCCGCGCCGTCCGAACCCATGGGCACGCGGCTCATCATCTCGACCCCGCCTGCGATATAGCCGTCGCCCGCGCCGCCCCGCACCTGATTGGCGGCGAGGTTGACCGCCTCCATCCCGGAGGCGCAGAAGCGGTTGATGGCTAGACCGGGGATGCGTTCATCGAGATCCGACGCCAGCACGGCCGAGCGTGCAAGGCAGGCGCCCTGTTCGCCGACCTGGGTGACGTTGCCCCAGATCACGTCCTCGACCGCGTGACCGTCAAGATTGTTGCGATCCTTGATCGCGTTCAGCATCTGGGCGGACAGGCGCAGCGATGTCACCTCGTGCAGGCTGCCGTCCTTGCGGCCCTTGCCGCGCGGGCTGCGCACGGCGTCGTAGATATAGGCGTCGGTCATCTGGTCTTCTCCTTCTCAGGCGCGGTCAGCGGGGCTGCCCGGCATCAGGTCATAGGGGGCTTTCCAGCCGGGCGTTTGCGACAGGCGGGTGAGCCATGCGTCGATGTTCGGCCAGTCGGCACGGTCGAAGCCGAAGGGTTCGGGGTAAAAGAGGTATCCGCAGCACGACAGATCGGCATTGGTGATCCCGTCGCCCACGATCCAGTCGCGCCCCGCGAGATGGGCGTCGAGGACCGAATAGGCAGCCTTGAGCCGGCCCTGCACGAAGCCGATCACCTCGGCCGGGCGCTTGTCGGGCGGCAGGAAGTTCATCAGGAACCGCGCCAGCCCCGCCATCGACGACAGCTTGTGATTGTCCCACAGCACCCAGCGCAGCACCTCGTAGCGATCGGCGCCCGCGCCGCCGAAGCGGCCGGACTTGTCGCTGATGTAGTGCTGGATCACGCCAGATTGCGTGAGCCGAAGATCCCCGTCGATCAGCACGGGAACCTCGCCCATGACGTTCACGTCGCGGCGGTATTCGGGCGTACGCGAGGCGCCGCCGAAGAAGTCGACGAAGACGGGCTCCCAGTCGAGGCCCGAAAGTTCGAGCGCAAGCGCCGCCTTGTAGGCATTGCCGCTTTCGCCGAAGCAGTACAGCTTGATGGTCATTCTCTCACGCCCCTCCCGTGGCGATCGTGGTGGTGTTGCGCCGCGGGGGTTTTGCACCCCCGCACCCCCGCAGAGTTTATTTCGCAAAGTGAAGCAGGATCGCGGCGCGCTTTACCCGGCCTTAACCCCTTTGCGGCAGGGTCCCTCTCAGCCTGCAGGCTGGAGAGCTGAGCAGGTCGCGAAGTGAAGCACTGTCCCCGGGCCGGATGCCGTTTGGCCAGCGCCGGGGGCGGGGTGGATCCCGTGGCTTCACTTTGCTGAATAAACTCCCGCCGGAGGCTCCCGCAGGTGAGGCCGGCGCGGCGCCGGGACTTTGTCACAACGACCTCGCAATCAGTTCCTTCATGATCTCGTTCGTGCCGCCATAGATGCGCTGCACCCGGGCGTCGGCCCACATCTCGGCCACGGCGTATTCCTGCATGTAGCCGTAGCCGCCATGCATCTGGACGCAGACGTCGAGCACTTCACCCTGCGTGTCGGTCAGCCAGTATTTCGCCATCGAAGCGCGGTCGGTGCTCAGTTCGCCGCGCAGGTGTTCGGCGATGCACTGGTCGAGGAAGGCGCGCGCAACGACGGTCTTGGTCTTGCATTCCGCCAGCTTGAAGCGGGTGTTCTGGAACTGGGTCAGCGGGCCGCCGAAGGCCTCGCGTTCCTGGCAATAGGCGATGGTGCGGGCGACAGCACCTTCCATCGCGCCCACCGCGCCGCAGGCGATGGCAAGGCGTTCTTGCGGAAGCTGCTGCATCATCTGGTAGAAGCCGCGCCCTTCCTCGCCGCCGAGGATGTTCTCGGGCGGGATCGCGACGTTGTCGAAGAAGAGTTCCGACGTGTCCGCCGCGTGCAGTCCCACCTTTTCGAGGTTGCGCCCGCGCGTGAAGCCCTGCGCCCCGTCGGTTTCCAGCACGACGAGCGAGACGCCCTTGGACCCCAGCGAGGGATCGGTCTTGGCCGCGACGATGATCAGGTTGGCGTGCTGGCCGTTCGAGATGAAGGTCTTCTGCCCCGACAGCCGGTACACGTTGCCCTCGCGCACCGCCTTCGTGCGGATGCGCTGCACGTCCGACCCGGTCGAGGGTTCGGTCATGGCCAGCGCGCCGACCATCTCGCCGGTAACGAGTTTCGGCAGCCAGCGCTGTTTCTGTTCCTCGGTGCCGTAATGCAGGATGTAATGCGCCACGATGGGCCCGTGGATCGGATAACCCCAGGACGCGATGTTGGCGCGGGATTGTTCGATGCAGATCACCGCCTCGTGCCCGAAATCGCCGCCCGGCCCGCCATATTCCTCGGGGATGGAGGGGCACAGCAGGCCCAGTTCGCCCGCCTGCTGCCAGATCTCGCGGTCCATCTGGCCCTGCTTGCGCCATTTCTCGTATTTCGGCGCCCATTCGTTTTCGATGAACTGCGCGGTGAGGTCGGTGAGCATGCGGTGCTCGTCGCTCATCCAGGCGGAACTGGCGGAAAATGCGTCTTTCATCGGTCTCCTCCCCTTGTTCTTATCGCTTGCGGTCATCCAGCCCGGCATTGAAGAGCCGCAGCCGGTGCGCAAGGTTGTCGTCGTCCGTGATGCTGTCGAAGTTCTCGAAGAGGAACGACAGCGCCTCGCCTTCGTCGAGGCCGGCTTCCGCCGCGAAACGCTTCAGCCTGCGATAGCCGTCTTCGGTCATGGCGACCGGGAAACGACGGGTCAGGCGGAAGCGTTTGGGCATTCGGTCACCGTAAGATGGGCGCTCGGCACCCATCATCCTCAGAAATTCGCCGCCTCCAGCGCCATCACCGTATCCGCGCCGCTTTCGATGCGGCTCAGGTGCAGGGCGGTCGCGGGCAGTTGGCGGGCCATGTAATAGCGCCCCGTGGCAATCTTCGTCTCGTAGAATGCCGCGTCGGAAGCGCCGTCCTTCAGCGCCTGCATCGCCGCGCGGCCCATCTTGGCCCACATCAGGCCAAGGCAGACATGGCCGAACATGTGCATGAAGTCATAGGACCCGGCGAGCGCGTTGTTGGGGTTCTTCATGCCGTTCTGCATGAAATACATCCCCGCCGACTGCAGGTCCTTCGACGCCTTCTTCAGGGGCTCGAGGAAGTCGCGGTCGAAGGCGTCGTCCTGGCCCTGGTTGTCCTTGATGAAGGTCTTGACGAGGTCGAAGAAGGCCATGACGTGTTTGCCGCCGTCCTGCGCCAGCTTGCGGCCGACGAGGTCGAGCGCCTGCACCCCGTTCGCGCCCTCATAGATCATCGCGATGCGGGCGTCGCGGGTATACTGCGACATGCCCCATTCCTCGATATAGCCGTGGCCGCCATAGACCTGCTGGGCCTTGATCGTCATGTCATAGCCCTGATCGGTCAGGAACCCCTTGATGACCGGGGTCAGGAGCGAGACGAGGCCATCGGCTGCCGTGTCCTGCCCGCGATGGGCCCGGTCGATGAGCGTCGCACCCCACAGGATGAAGGCGCGCGCGCCTTCTGCGAAGCTTTTCTGGTCCATCAGCGACCGGCGGATATCCGGATGCACGATCAACGGGTCGGCGGGGCCGTCGGGGTTCTTCACGCCGGTCACGTCGCGGCCCTGCAGGCGGTCCTTGGCGTAAGCCAGCGCGTTCTGATAGGCGATCTCGGCCTGGGCGAGGCCCTGCATGCCCACGCCAAGTCGCGCTTCGTTCATCATGGTGAACATGGCGCGCATGCCCTTGTGCTCTTCGCCCAGCAGGTAACCCGTCGCGCCGTCATAGTTCATGACGCAGGTCGAATTGCCGTGGATGCCCATCTTCTCCTCGATCTTGCCGCAGGAGAGCGCGTTGCGCTGGCCGAGCGAGCCGTCTTCGTTCACGACGAACTTGGGCACGATGAAGAGCGAGACGCCCTTGATCCCTTCGGGGCCGCCGGTGATCTTGGCCAGCACGAGATGGATGATGTTGTCGGCCATGTCGTGTTCGCCGGACGAGATGAAGATCTTCTGACCGGTGATGCGATAGCTGCCGTCGGCCTGCGGTTCGGCCTTGGTGCGCATCAGCCCCAGATCGGTGCCGCAATGGGGTTCGGTCAGGTTCATCGTGCCGGTCCAGTCGCAGGCGACCATCTTCGGCAGATAGGTGTTCTTCTGGTCGTCCGAACCATGGGCGAGAATGGCGCTCGCCGCACCATGGGTCAGGCCCTGATACATCGTGAAGGCCTGATTGGCCGACGAGAACATCTCGCCCACGGCGGTGCCGATGACATAGGGCATGTTCTGCCCGCCATATTCCTCGGGCATGTCGAGCCCCGGCCAGCCGCCTTCCTTGACCTGCTCGAACGCCGCCTTGAAGCCGGTCGGCGTATAGACCACGCCGTTTTCCAGCCTGCAGCCTTCGGTGTCGCCCACCGGGTTGAGCGGCGCGAGCACTTCCGAGCTGATCTTGCCCGCTTCCTCGAGGATGGCGCCGGTGAAGTCGCGTTCGAGGTCCGCATAGCCGGGGATTCCGGCCTCGGTCAGGTTCAGCACGTCATGAAGGATGAACTGCATGTCCTTGATGGGGGCGGTGTAGCTGGGCATGTCTTTCTCCGTGGTGGGTCGGATCTGTTGCGGAGGGCGCCGGGTTACTCGGCGGCCCGCTTGGGGGATTTGAGGGACGAGATCATCTTCTCGCCCCACTTGATCTGTTGCTTCAGCTCGTCGATCGCCTCGGTCAGTTCGGCGCGCTGGCGTTCCATGTCGGCAAGCCGCTCGCAGGCGATGTCGTAGGTGCGCGACAGCTGGGTCATCTGCTGGTCGCCCATGTGGTAAAGGTCGAGCAGCTGGCGGATTTCCTCGAGGTTGAAGCCGAAGCGCTTGCCCCGCAGGATCAGCTTGAGCCGGGCGCGGTCGCGCTTGGTGAACAGCCGCTTCTGGCCTTCGCGGATGGGGAACAGAAGCTCTTTCGCCTCGTAGAAGCGCAGGGTGCGGGGCGTCACCTCGTAGGCGTCGCACATCTCGCGGATGGTCATGGTGTCGTCGGTCATCGGTCGTCTCCGTCGTCAGGTTGACGATGAGGTGCGCAGCTTGACATGCATTTACAACACTGGCTTGACGTTGACGTAAGCGGGACGTCACGTCACTTATCAGTTGACGTATCTTCCGGTCGCGTAATCCGGGGGCGAATGAAACTTTCTGCGGGCGGCGCGCGGTCCCCGGCCCTGTGGCGGGGCCTGCGGAGCGGCCGGTCCGGGGTTGATTCCCGGTGCAATCCGAGGTTGTCGGGCGCGCCTGCCGGGGCTAGCAGGGGGCAAAGGCAAGGAGGTGCCCGATGACCCTTCCAGACATCATGAGCGGTGTGGTCCTGACCGGCCATGGCGGACCCGAATGTCTTGACTGGCGCGATGATCTGCCGGTGCCGCGCCCCCGCGCGGGCGATGTCGTGATCCGCGTCGCGGCCAGTGCGGTGAACAACACAGACATCAACGCGCGGATCGGCTGGTACTCCAAGGGCGACGCGGAGGCGGCGGATGCGGGCTGGACCGGGTCGCCCCTGCCGTTGCCGCTGGTTCAGGGGGCCGATGTCTGCGGCCGTGTCGCTGCGGTGGGCGCGGGCGTGGATCCCGGCCTCATCGGGCAGCGCGTGCTGATTGAGCCCTGCCTGCGCGAAGAGGCGGGGCAGGTCTGTGCGCAGCCGCTCTATCTCGGGTCGGACGTGAACGGCGGGTTCGCGCAATATGTCCGGGTTGCGGCGCGCCATGCGCATGTGATCGACAGCCCGCTGACGGACGCAGAACTCGCGTCCTTTCCCTGTTCCTATTCGACCGCCGAGAATCTTCTCACCCGGGCCCGGGTGACCGGCGCGGACAGGGTTCTGGTGACCGGCGCCTCGGGCGGGGGCGGGTCGGCGGCCGTGCAGCTGGCGCGGGCGCGCGGCGCCGAGGTGATCGCGGTGACAAGCCCCGCCAAGGCGGGTCTCCTGCGCGATCTGGGGGCGGCCGCCACGCCCCCGCGCGACGGCGATCTCGTCGCGCTTCTGGGGCGCGACAGCGTGGATGTGGTCATCGACTTCGTCGGCGGGCCGGGCTGGCCCGCGCTGCCCGACGTGCTGCGCCCCGGTGGGCGCTATGCGGTGTCGGGCGCGATCGCAGGGCCGCTCGTCACGCTGGACCTGCGCACGCTCTATCTCAAGGACCTGAGCCTCTTCGGCTGCACATTGCTGGACGACGGCGTTTTCGCAGGGCTGGTCGCGCGGATCGAAACCGGCGCGATCCGCCCGCTGGTTGCCGCAACGCATGATCTGCGCGACATTGCCGCCGCGCAGGCGTCGTTCCTGTCAAAGACCCATGTGGGCAAGATCGTTCTGACGGTTCCCTGACCTCAGGCCAGCCCGGTGGCGGTCTGGTTGCGCAGGTCCTGCAGGGCGTCCATCGCCTCCTGCAGCTGGCGCTTCTGGTCTTCGAGCTCTTTCATCTGGCGGTCGGCCATCTCCACGAAGGCGCGCATCTGCGCCGCGTTGCCTTCGTTTTCATAGATGAGCAGCCATTGCCGGATGTCTTCGAGCTGGAAGCCGAACTTTCGGCCCCGCAGGATCAGCTTCATCCGCGCCCGTTCGCGCGGGCCGTAGAAGCGCGCGCGCCCTTCGCGGTCGGGCTTGAGAAGCTCGATATACTCGTAATACCGCAGCGTGCGCGGCGTCACGTCGAAGGCTGTGCACATCTCTTTGAATGACAAGCGGTCGTCCGGCATGCCTTACCCTCACTTCCCCGGCTGCAAGGGTATGCCGGGCGTGTGACGGTTTCAACCGCCGGCCTTGCACCGTGGCGCGCGGGCTGCGCATAAAGGCGGTGCGATTTCTTGGGGTTCGGGCAGGCATGGTCGACAAGGCGAAACTGGCGCGGCAGTTCATCGAGGCGATCCCGCATGCCAAGGCGCTGGGCATGATGCTCACCGAGATCGCCGATGGCGTGGCGGAGATCACGATGCCGTACGATGCGCGTTTCGTGGGCGACCCCAAGACCGGGGTGTTACACGGCGGCGCGGTCAGCGCGCTGATGGACACCTGCTGCGGTGCGGCCGTGATGAGCCACCCGGACGCGCCCGCAGGCACCGCCACGATCGATCTGCGCATTGACTACATGCGCGCGGCGACGCCGGGGCAGGCGATCACCACGCGGGCCACCTGCTATCACGTCACGCGGTCGGTCGCCTTCGTGCGGGCAGTCGCCTTCGACGACGACCGCGACCGACCCGTCGCCAGCGCCGCGGGCGCCTTCACGGTGGAGCGCTGAAACCATGACCCGCAAGCGGCCCGAACCCGTGCAGGTGGTCAAGCAGCGCCGCGACGGCGCCCTTGCCGCGCTGGTCGAGGGTGTTCCCTATATCCAGTTCCTTGGCATCCGGTTTGACCGGCGGGGGGACGAGCTGACCGGCGTCTTGCCCTTCGATGACAAGCTGATCGGCAATCCGTTCCTGCCCGCGATCCATGGCGGCGTGACGGCGGCGTTTCTCGAGGTGACCTCGGTCATCTCGCTGTCGTGGTCCTATCTGTGGGAAGATATCGAATCGGGCCGGATCGACGTGCAGGCGCTGGCCGAGGGCAATCTGCCGCGCCTGCCGAAGACCATCGATTTCACGGTGGATTACCTGCGATCGGGCCTGCCGCGCGACGCCTATGCGCGGGCGACGGTCAGCCGGTCGGGGCGCCGCTATGCCAGCGTCCATGTCGAGGCGTGGCAGGATCACCGTGGCAAGCTCTTCGCGCAGGCGACGGGGCATTTCCTGATGCCCGACCGCAACGGCGGATAGGGTGGAGGCCGCGGCGCGCGGAGAGATCACGCACCGAAGGGTGCTGAAGATCGCCCTGCCCATCATGCTGGCCAACATGACCGTGCCGCTGCTGGGCGCGGTCGACACCGCCGTGGTGGGCCAGATCCCGCAGGCAGCCCCCATCGCCGCCGTCGGCATCGGCGCGATCATTCTGTCGGCGATCTACTGGATCTTCGGGTTCCTGCGCATGGGCACCGCCGGTCTGACCGCGCAGGCGCATGGGGCAGGGCAGGCGGGCGAGGTCGCGGCGCTTCTGACCCGGTCACTGATGATCGGGGTGGCAGGCGGCTTCGTGCTGATCGCGTTGCAGGTGCCGATCATGTGGGGCGCCTTCGCCGTCAGCCCGGCGAGCGACGAGGTCGAGGCGCTGGCGCAGGGCTACATGGCCATCCGCATCTGGTCGGCGCCCGCGGCCATCGCGATCTACGGTATCACCGGCTGGCTGATCGCGCTGGAACGCACGCGGGCGGTGCTGGTTCTGCAGCTCTGGATGAACGGGTTGAATGTCGGGCTGGATCTGTGGTTCGTGCTCGGCCTCGGGTGGGGGGTGGATGGCGTGGCCTTCGCCACCTTCCTTGCCGAATGGACTGGGCTGGTCTTCGGGCTCTGGCTTTGCCGCGATGCCTTTTCCAACCCGCGCTGGCGCGACTGGGCCTCCGTCTTCGACGCCGCGCGGCTCAGGCGCATGGCGGTCGTGAACACCGACATCCTGATCCGGTCGATGCTGTTGCAGGCGATCTTCGTCAGCTTCCTTCTGCTGGGGGGCCGCTTCGGCGATGTGACGCTGGCGGCGAACCAGGTCCTTTTGCAATTCGTGCATATCGTGGGCTATGCGCTCGACGGTTTCGCCTTCGCGGCCGAGGCGCTGGTCGGCCAGGCCTTCGGCGCGGGCGCGGTTGCGCGGCTGCGGCGGGCGGCCTGGATGACGAGCCTTTGGGGGCTGGTGCTGGCGGTGCTGATGGCGGGGGTCTTCTGGGCGCTGGGGCCCATGCTCATCGACGTGATGACGAAGGACCCCGCCGTGCAACTGGCAGCGCGGGAGTTTCTGCCCTGGATGATCGCGGCGCCGCTTCTGATCCTCGCGCTGGTGATGTTCGACGGCATCTTCATCGGGGCGACGCGCACGGCCGACATGCGCAACATGATGGCGGTGGCAGCGGCGATCTACTTCGCCGCGGTCTGGGTGCTGATCGACCCTTTCGGCAATCACGGGCTGTGGATGGCGCTCACGGTTTCCTTCATCGCACGGGGGCTGACGCTGGGCCTGCGATACCCGGCGCTCGAACGCGCGGCGGTCAGGGCCGCGGCATAGACGCCTTCTGACGCGCGCGGCCCGGGCAGGCGACCTACCGCAACCAGTCCCCGCGTCCCGTTCCGACGGCATCGGCCACATTGGCGAAACCGTCCCGTTCGAGAAGCCGGTCGAGGCCCGCCACGATCTCGGTGACAAGGCCAAGGCCCCCATAAACAAGCGCGGTGTAAAGCTGCACGGCAGATGCGCCCGCGCGGATCTTTTCATAGGCCTGTTCGGCCGACCCGACGCCGCCCACACCTACCAGTGGGATGTCGGTGAGGGTCGAGAGCCGCGCGAGCACGCGGGTGGAGCGCTCGAACAGCGGCTGGCCCGACAAACCGCCCGCCTCGCCCTTGAAGCGGCTTTTCAGCCCCTCGCGCGACAGGGTCGTGTTGGTGGCGATGATCGCGTCTATCCCCGCATCCCCCGCGACGCGGGCAATGTCGGCCAGATCGGCTTCGGACAGATCCGGCGCGATCTTCAGGAAGACCGGAACCTGTGTGGCGAGTTTCGCGCGCGTTTCCATCACGCCCGCCAGCAGCGCGGCGAGCGCGGCAGGCCCCTGCAGATCGCGCAGTTTCTCTGTGTTGGGGGAGGAGACGTTGACCGTCACGAAGTCCACCAGAACCCCGCAGCGCGCCAGAACGCCGGCGAAATCGGCGGCGCGGTCCTCGCTGTCCTTGTTGGCGCCGAGGTTCAGGCCGATCACCGTATCCGCGGGGCGGCGGGCGAGACGGTCGGCGATCACCACCATACCTTCATTGTTGAAGCCAAAGCGGTTGATCGCGGCGCGGTCTGCCGACAGGCGGAACAGGCGCGGGCGCGCATTGCCGGGCTGGGGGCGGGGGGTGGCTGCGCCCACTTCGATGAAACCGAAGCCCGCCCGCGACAGGGGTGCCAAGGCCTCCGCGTTCTTGTCGAACCCGGCGGCAAGACCCACCGGATTGGGCAGCGCGATGCCCGCAAGCGTGGTGGACAGCCGGGGCGAGCTGACAGGCCCCGGCGCAGGGGCAAGGCCCGCCTTCAACGCTTCGATGGCGAAGCCATGCGCCGTCTCCGGGTCGATGTTGTGCAGGAACGCAAGCCCCGCTTTCTCAAGGATACGCTTCATCCGAAGGCCTCCCCCCTGTCTGACGGCGCGCAGCGGATCAGGCGCGAGGTCAGCACCCCTGCCTGCCGGTGCACCACCGCGCTACGATATTCCGGGTCGGTCACCATGGCGAGGAAGGCATGCGCCGACGGGTAACGCGCGATGAAGGCATGGTCCCAGTAATCGCCGTCCGGGCCGATCAGCATCGTCTCGAACCGACCGCGCCACAGGACCCTTCCGCCGACACGCGCCAGCACCGGCGCGCTGTCGCGGCCGTACTCCGCATAGGCCGCGCCGCCGGTCAGGCCCGCGCCGTGCAGCACGTGACCTTCGGGATAGGCGGCGCGGTCGCGGACCCGGACAAGGTTCAGCATCTCGATCGGATTATCGCGGTCGAGCGTCTTGAATGCCTCGAACTGCGCGCGCGTGGGATCGACATGGGCGTCGGTCATCAGCGCGGGAAAACGGTGCACGCCGTCCCTCAGGGGCAGCGGCAGTGCCCAGACAAGGTCCGCGAGTTGCATGTCGCGGTAGAGATGCGGGAAGGCCGCGCCGCCGCGCGACGCCTCCCACCGCAGCGCATCGCCAAGTGCGGTTGCATCGAGCGCGGCCAGCATCAGCCCCTCGGCCCCGGCGAAGTGTTTCGCCGCCGTGCCGGGCGCCTGTTCGGCGGTCGAGAGATGGATGAACCCGTCGGCCAGGTCGATGGGTGCGCCTGGGGTGGTGCCAGCGGCTTCGAAAGCCGACCATTCCCCGCTGCGGAAGATCTTGAAGACGAACATGCCCCACGGTTGCCCGCGCGCCGATCCGTCGTCAAGCGCCCTTCGACCTTTGACAGCACGGGCGAAGCGGCGCAGCATCCTGCGCAGGATCAACTGGGGAACACGTGCCATGAGACGATTGCTTCTGCTGTCCGCCGCCACCGCCCTTTGCGCCACGGCGGCGCAGGCCGACTACACGCTGCATATCCTGCACATCAACGACATGCACAGCCGGATCGAATCGATCAATCGCTTCGATTCCACCTGCAGCGCCGCCGACGAGGCCGAGGCCAAGTGCTTTGGCGGCGCCGCGCGTCTGGCCACCAAGGTCAACGAACTGCGCGACAGCCTGCGCGCCGCGGGCGAGAATGTGATCGTTCTGGATGCGGGCGACCAGTTCCAGGGCTCGCTCATGTACACGACCTACAAGGGCGCGGTCGAGGCCGAGATGATGGAGCGGATCGGCTTCGACGCCATGGCGGTCGGAAACCATGAATTTGACGATGGCCCCGAAGCGCTTGCCACCTTCCTCGACAAGGTGAGCTTCCCGGTCCTGTCGGGCAATATCGACGTCTCGGCCTCGAACCTGCTGGCGGGGCGCGTCGCCGATACCGTCGTGCTTGACGTGGGGGGCGAGAAGATCGGCATCGTCTCGGCGCTGGCCACGGACACGGTCGAGACCTCCTCGCCCGGGCCGGACGTGATCTTCGGGGACGAGGCGGCGGCGCTTGCGGCGGATGTCGCCGCGCTCGAGGCGGCCGGCGTGACGAAGATCATCGCGCTCACCCATGTGGGTCTGCCCCGCGACATGGAGATCGCGGCGACGGTGCCGGGGATCGACGCCGTGGTGGGCGGGCACAGCCACACCTACCTGTCAGCCAGCGATCCGAAGCGGCAAGGGCCCTATCCCGTCTGGGTCAGCCGCGGGGACGGCACGCTGGTGCCGGTGGTGCAGGCCTATGCCTATGCCAAATATGTGGGCCATCTGACGCTGACCTTCGACGATGCGGGCAATCTGGCCTATGCCGGCGGTGACACGATCGTTCTGGATGCCAGCGTCACGCCCGACCCCGACATCGTTGCCCGCATCGCCGAACTGGCGGGCCCGATCGAAGAGCTGAAAGCGCGCCCCGTGGGCGAGGCCGCGGCCGAGATCATCGGCGCGCGCGAGGTCTGTCGCGCCGAGGAATGCGCGATGGGCAACCTTGTCGCCGATGCCATGCTCGACCGGGTGAAGGATCAGGGCATCCAGATCGCCTTCCAGAACGGCGGCGGCCTGCGCGCGTCCATCGACGCGGGGCAGATCACCATGGGCGAAGTGCTCTCGGTCCTGCCCTTCCAGAACACGCTGTCGACCTTTGAGGTCACCGGGCAGGCGCTGATCGACGCGCTGGAAAACGGGGTGGCCCAGGTCGAGGAAGGCGCGGGCCGCTTCCCGCAGGTGGCGGGGATGCGCTTTGTCTGGGATCCGGCGGCGGAACCGGGCGCGCGCATCGTTTCGGTCGAGGTGGCCGAGGGCGACGGCTTCGTCCCCATCGACCCGGCGAAGACCTATGGCGTCGTGACCAACAACTTCGTCCGCAAGGGCGGCGACGGCTATGCGATGTTCGCGGGCGACGACAAGAACGCCTATGACTTCGGCCCCGACCTTGCCGAAGTGACGGTGGCCTTCATCCAGTCGGGCGGCGGCGTCTACACGCCCTATACCGACGGGCGCATCGCGCGGAAGTGACGTGCCCCGGCCTGCCGGCAGTCCTGTCGGCGGGCCATCTCAGCCCTGAAGGTCCAGCCCGGGCCAGAGATCGGGGTCAAGTGCCGCGTTGAACGCGTCGAACAGCGCGCCCTGCGACCGCCAGCCGCCGATGGATTTCGTGTGCACACCCTGCCGCACCTGATTGACGCTCGCGGTGCGGACGGCGGCGGTGTTGCGCTCGGGCGCGGCCATGTCGGGCACCCAGTCAACGCCGCACCATTCGGCCAGACGTCGGCTCCCGCCCTCGATGTCGCGCACCAGGACCTCATAGGGCATGTCGTGGATGCGGCCGGGGAAGGCGGCGGCCCAGTGGCGCATGAAGCGGCGATAGGCGTTGGCCTCTTCCGCCATCGCCGTCATGTCGAAGGTATAGTTCATCGGCGCGTTGGGGAACCAGTTGCGCCACATCGACCACGCGACATCGCCCGGGTCGCGCAGCGTGTCGATGATCACGGCGTCGGGCATCGCGGTCAGGATGAAGCCGACATAGCGATAATTCGCAGGCATCTTGTCGATCATGCCAAGGCTGCCGTCCGGCACTTGCGGCACCGCGGCGCGATAGCCGCTTGCATAGGCGCGGGCGGCGTCGGCGTCGAAGGGCAGATCGCCCGACAGATAGGGGTCGGCCAGCCGCCCCGCGGCGTTCTGTTCACCCATCCCGACCAGCCCGGGATGCGCCGACAGCACGAGTTCGGTCAGCGTCGTGCCCGACCGGGGCTGCCCCAGCACGAAGATCGGGCGGGGCCGCGTCACGTCGCCTTCGGGCGCCGCATGGCCCACCGGGAAACGGGCGAGGATCGCCTCTTCCTCGGCGCGGCGGTCGGCGGTCGGCCAGGGCCTCTGCGCGAAGGCGAGGCGGTTCGCCGTCTCGTACCAGTGAAGCATCGCGTCGCGGTCGCCCTCGGCTTCGGCCAGATGCCCGCGCCCGAAGGCGAGCCGCACCTGATCGAGCGATCCGCGCTGCACCTTCGGCCAGGCGGCGTCGATCTGCCCGCGCAGCGCGGCGATACGCCCGGGCGTCGCGATCCGGGCCGCGGCGCGCAGGAGGTCGGCATGCGCGGGGTCGATCTGCAGCGCGATGTCGTAGATGTCGCGCGCCTCGTCGGTGCGCCCGGCCTCGTTGAGCTGGATGGCATAGCGTTCCAGCGCCATCAGGCTGCGCGGCTGCAGCGTCAGTGCCTTTTCCAGCGCCGCCAAGGCCTCGTCGGTGCGCAGCATCATCGACAGGGGCTGCGCATAGTTCGACAGCGTCTCGGCATTGTCGGGCACAAGGGCGAGCGAGGCTTCGTAATCCGCGCAGGCCTCGGCGAGCAGGCCTGCGGCCATGCGGATCACCGCGCGCAGGTTGTGGCTGCGGGCGAGCGCCGGCCTAAGGCGGCGCGCGTCGCCCGGATTGGCGGCAAGCGCGGCTTCGTCCGCCGCGATCGCGCGGTCGGCGGCGGCGCGCGCGGTGTCGATATCGCCTTCCTGAAGGCCCATCACCGCGGCCTGATACAGCAGCGGCGCGGGGTCGGTGTGGCGGGTCAGAAGCCGGTCGATCAGTGCGCGCGCCTTGTCGTACATGCGCGCCTGCACCATCGCCTGCACGACGTTCACCTCGTAGACCGGATCGCCCGGCGCCATCTTCGCGGCCAGAGCGAAATGGCGCACCGCCTCGGTCTGCTGGCCGAGACGGTTCAGCGCGATCGCGGCAAGATTGGCGAAGCCCGCCTCTTTCGGGAATTTCTTCATCGCGACGCGGGCCTCCTTCAGGGCGGCCTTGGGGCGGCCCTGATTGAGATGGGCCAGGATGCTGTCGCGGGCGGTGAGGACTGGGGACATGCGCGACTTATGGCAAGTCGCGCGCGGCGACGGAAGGGGGGAAGACGGGGTCGCGCGACGCGGGCGGGCAGGCTAGACTGTGGCGCATGTGCGGACGTTTCGCCCTGACCCTGCCTTCGGATGCGATGGCGCAGCTTTTCGCGGCGCGCCCGGCGAACGATCTGCCGGATGTGCCGAATTACAACATCTGCCCCACGACGCGGGTGCATGCGGTCAGCACACGCGACGGCGCGCGGCAGCTTTCGGCGATGCGCTGGGGGTTCTTGCCGCAGTGGTACACGTCGCCGACCGATGGCCCGCTTCTTATCAATGCGCGGGCCGAGACGCTGGCCGAGAAGCCCGCCTTCCGCGCCGCTGCGCGCGAACGGCGCTGCCTGATCCCGGCGTCGGGCTTCTATGAATGGACGAAGGGCGAGAATGGCCAGCGCCTGCCGTGGTACATCCGGCAGGCCGATGACACGCCCCTCGCCTTCGCCGGCGTCTGGCAGAGCTGGGGCCGCGAAGACCCGGTCGAGACCTGCGCCATCGTGACAACCGCGGCCAGCGCCGATCTGTCGGTGATCCATCACCGCATGCCGCTGATCCTTGGCCCCGGGGACTGGCCGCTCTGGCTGGGCGAGGCGGGACATGGCGCGGCGCGGCTGATGCGGCCTGGGCCCGAGGGCGCGCTCGTCTGGCACCGGGTCGATCCGCGCGTGAATTCGAATCGCGCGACGGGGCCGGAGCTCATCGCGCCGCTGGCGGCCTGAGTGCGGCCATTGACGCCGCGCCCGCCGCCTTACATGAAGGCACGGTACGCCTGATTATGGAGAGTGCTGTGACCGCGGCTGAACCGATCTCGCTCTGGGACCGCACCGCAGAGGAGCGCGACGTCGAGGCCCCGCTCGACACCGGGCGCGTGGTGGACGTGGCGATCGTCGGCGGCGGCTTCACCGGCCTCTCGACGGCGCTGCACTGCGCGGAAAAGGGGCTGTCGGCCCATGTGATCGAGGCCGAGCGTCTGGGTCATGGCGGATCGGGGCGCAACGTGGGGCTGGTGAATGCCGCCGCATGGCTGCCGCCCGCGCAGGTGCGCGCCGCTTTGGGCGGCACCTATGGCCCGCGCTTCGTCGAACGTTTCAGCGCCGCGCCGGCCTATGTCTTTTCGCTGATCGAACGCCACCAGATGCGCTGCGAGGCCCGGCGCGAGGGCACGATCCACGCGGCCCACGCGCCGTCGGGCTTCCGCGACCTGCAATCGCGCCATGCGGAATGGCAGCGTCTGGGCGAACCGGTCGATCTGCTCGGCCCTGCCGAGGTCGCGGCCATGACGGGAAGCCCGGCCTTCCATGGCGGGCTCTGGGATCACCGGGCGGGCACGATCAACCCGATGGGCTATGTCCGCGGGCTGGCGCGGGCGGCCTTGGCGGCGGGTGCAAAGATCAGCACCGGGGTGCGGGCCACGAAGATCGCGCGCGACGGCGATCACTGGCGGGTGGACACGGACCGGGGCGCGATCACCGCGCGCAACGTGGTGCTCGGCACGAATGCCTATACCGACCGGCTCTGGCCCGGGCTGACGGGGGGATACACGCGGATCGGGTATTTCCAGCTGGCCACCGAACCGCTGGGCGCGCAGGCTGACGCCATCCTGCCGGGCGGGCAGGGGCTGTGGGACACGGGCACCATCATGCGGTCGCTGCGCAAGGATGCGGGCGGGCGGCTGGTCATCGGGTCGATGGGGCGCATGATCGGCACCGCGCAGGCGGGCCTGTCGCGGCGCTGGGCGGCACGGCAGATGCGCGCCATGTTCCCCGATCTGGGCCCCGTGGACTTCGTCGAAGGCTGGGACGGCGACATCGCGATGACGCCCGATCACCTGCCGCGCATTCACGTGCTGGCGCCGGGCGTCTATACCGCCATCGGCTATAACGGGCGCGGCATCACCACCGGCACGGTCTTCGGTCAGGCGATGGCCGATCTGCTGACCGACATGGACCCGTCCGAATTGCCGCTGCCGGTCAGCTCACCTGTCCGCGTCGCCACTGCCCCGGTGATGGAGCGTCTCTACGCGCTGGCCTTCGCCGCCAATCAGGCGATGCGCAGCCTCTGACCCCGATCACGGGGCGAGGAAGCCTTCCAGCACGTTCACGGTGTTCACGCCCACCGCCTCGATCGCATATCCACCTTCCATGCAGAAAACGGTGGGCAGCCCCATGCGGCCGATCCGGCGGCCTGCCTCAAGGAAAGCGGGGCTGTCGAGCTTGAAGAAGCTGATCGGGTCGTCCTTGTAGGCGTCGACCCCCAGCGACACAACCAGCGCCTCGGCCCCGAAGCCAGTGATGCGGGCGATGGCTTCGTCCAGCGCCTGACCCCAGATGTCGAAGCCGGTGCCGGGTGCCATGGCGAAATTCGCGGTGGTGCCGTCGCCCGCGCCTTTGCCGGTTTCATCCGCGAAGCCGAGGAAGAACGGATAGGCATTCTGCGGCTGGCCGTGCAGCGAGGCGAAGAACACGTCGCCCCGGTCATAGAAGATGTCCTGCGTGCCGTTGCCGTGGTGAAAGTCGATATCGAGTACGGCAACCCGCGCCGCACCGCCCGCGCGCATCTGTTCGGCTGCCAGCGACGCGTTGTTTATGAAGCAATATCCGCCATACATGTCGGCGGTCGCGTGATGCCCCGGCGGGCGGCACAGCGCGAAAGCCGCGTTTGCCCCGCCCAGCACATGCGCGGTGGCTGACTGCGCGCAGGCGGCCGAGGCCAGCGCGGCATCCCATGTGCCCCCCGTGATCGCGGTTTCGCCCGCCAGCGCGTAATAGCCCACCTTGCCGTCGATATGGCTGGGCGGGCGGTTGTCCTGCATCCGCCGGGCGGGCCAGCAATTGGCGATGATCTCGCCCGCATAACCTGCCGCCTTCCATTCGGCCCAGGCGGTTTCGAGGAACGAGAGATAGCCCGCATCGCACATCGCCGTGATGGCCGCGCGGTCTGGGGCGGCGGGTGGGACGATATCGGTCAGCCCGCGGTCCTTCAGGCGCGCCAGCACATATTCCGCGCGGCTTGGCCGCTCAAAAGGGGTGACGAATTCGCCGCCATAAAGTTCGGCCTGCGGGAAATGCTTGCGGTGGTCTTCGGAGAAATAGGTGCGCATGGGCCGGAACTCTGGGTGACAGGGAAGAAGGTGGTCTGCAGGTGAACCTGCAGGCAGCCGACAGCGAAGTCCATCCCCGCGCAGCGCGACATCCCTTTACACGGGCATAACGCTGCCTAATCTGGTCGCATAACAAACCCACAGGGGAGGTTCCCATGAAGAAGTATCTGGCCGCCACCGCGGCCCTCGCCCTGCTTGCCCCCGCGGCGCAGGCGGAAGAGGTCAAGCTCGGCATCATCTTCGGCTTCACCGGGCCGATCGAAAGCCTGACCCAGCCCATGGCGGCCAGCGCTGAGCTGGCGATGAAGGAGGTCACCGACTCGGGTCTCTTCCTCGACGGGTCGACCGTGACCTCGGTGCGGGGCGACTCGACCTGCATCGACAGCGCGGCGGCCGTGGTCGCGGCGGAACGCCTGATCACCGCGGACGGGGTCAAGGCCATCGTCGGCGGCGACTGTTCGGGCGTGACCGGCGCGATCTTGCAGAACGTGGCGCTGCCCAACGGCATCGTGATGATCTCGCCCTCGGCGACTTCGCCCGCACTGTCGACGGCTGAGGACAACGGCCTGTTCTTCCGCACCGCGCCTTCGGACGCGCGTGAAGGCCAGGTGATGACCGACATCCTGATGGAGGAAGGTCTCAAGTCCGTCGCGCTCACCTACACCAACAACGATTACGGCAAGGGCTTGGCCGACAGCTTCGTGCAGGCCTTCACCGCGGCGGGCGGCACTGTCACCGTCAATATCGCCCATGAAGACGGCAAGGCCGATTATTCGGCCGAAGTGGCGACGCTGTCGTCGGCGGGCGGCGATATCCTTGTCGTCGCGGGCTATCTCGATCAGGGCGGGCGCGGCATCATTCAGGCCTCGCTCGACACCGGCGCGTGGGACCGTTTCGTGCTGCCCGGCGGCATGATCGGCGAAAACATCCTGACCATCGGCGAGGGGCTCAACGGCTCGTTCGGCCAGGTCGCGGGCACAGACAGCCCCGGCACCGACATCTTCAAGGGGCTGGGCGAGGCGGCGGGCTTCGACCCGATCTCCCCCTTCGTGCCGGAAAGCTATGACGCGGCGGCGCTGATCCTGCTGGCGATGCAGGCGGCGGGGTCTTCCGACAGCGCCGACTTCAAGGACAAGGTCTTCGACGTCGCCAACGCCCCCGGCGAGCCGATCTATCCCGGCGAACTGGCCAAGGCGCTGCAGATCCTGAAGGACGGCGGCGACATCGACTATGTCGGCGCTTCGGCGGTCGAACTGATCGGCGGCGGCGAATCGGGCGGGAATTACCGTCAGGTCATGGTGAAGGACGGCAAGTTCGAGACCGTGCGCTTCCGCTGAACCGCGATCAACGAAAATGCCCCGGGTCCGCCCGGGGCATTTTCATGAAAGGCAGGATGACATGACACGCATCGCCGTCGTCACCGGCGCCGCGGGCGGCATGGGCCGCGCCATCGCGGCGCGGCTTGCGGCCGACGGGCTGCATGTCGTCGGGCTCGATCTCGACGCGGGCGGGCTGGAGGAGGTGGCCGCGTCCCTCGGAGAGGGGTTCACCTTCCATGCGCTCGACCTTACCGACGCGGATGCGGTGAAGACCGTCTTCGCCGACATCGCCGCACGCCATGGCGGAGTGGATGCGCTGGTGAACAACGCGGGCACCTGCTTCATGTCCGATTTCCCCGACATCCCGGCGCAGGAATTCACCCGGCAGATGGAGGTGAACTTCCATTCCGCCTTCCATTGCTGCCAGGCGGCGGTGCCCCTGATGCTGGCGCGCCCCGGCGTGAAGAAGATCGTCAACATCTCGTCGAACGGCGCCTACAATTTCGACGTCTTCGACCCGCCGCATTACCGCGCCTCCAAGGCCGCGATGGACACGCTCACAAAGGACCTCGCCCGCCGCTACGCGCGCGAACAGATCGCGGTCAATTCCATCGCCCCGGCCATGACCGAAACGCCGCTGTTCGGTGTGCTGACCGAAGACGTCCTGCAACGCGCCATCGCCGCCATGCCCCATGGCCGCGCGATGAAGGCGGACGAAGTCGCGGCCTGGGTCGGCTTCCTCATTTCGCCCGCGGGCGACATATCAAGCGGCAACGTCATCATCCTCAACCAGGGCCGCGACGTGCGCTGAGGAACTGCCCCTGTCTTCCTCTCGCCCCAAATATCCCGGGGGGAGGCCGCAGGCCGGGGGGCAGAGCCCCCCTCAGA
The DNA here is from genome assembly GCA_018401465.1 of Aestuariivita sp. Taxonomy (GTDB): domain Bacteria; phylum Pseudomonadota; class Alphaproteobacteria; order Rhodobacterales; family Rhodobacteraceae; genus JAGYKE01. The sequence continues at coordinate 562,952 of JAGYKE010000005.1, read as the reverse complement.
AATACCCCTCGGGCGCTTTCCTGAGCGCGCCCCATTGCGCCGGGCAATGCCCATAGATCACGAAGGCCTCGCGCTCCCCGGCCAGCCGCATGAGCCGCTCCGCGCTCGAGATGGCCAAACCGGCGTCCCAGGAGCCTGCGAATTTCTCGTCGATCTCGGAGGGCCGCGAGATCGCGTCGCTTGTCAGCAGAACCGCGCCCGTGTCCGGCAGATCGACCATCAGCGCGATCTGTCCCGGCGCGTGGCCGGGCGCGGCCAGAATCTGCAGGCCCGGGCCCAGATCGACGTCGCCCGCAACCGTGAGATAGTCGAGATCGGGCCAGTCCATCGGCTGGCCCCCGCTCCAGTAGAGCGGCTTCGGCAGCGCGCGCTCGGCCTCCGACACCAGAAGGGGCGCATGGGCGAAGTCCCCCAACCTCCCGATATGGTCGATATGCGTATGGGTGCAGATGTGCAGCGTCACGTCCGACGCGCGCAGGCCGAGACGCGCCAGTTGCGCTTCGGGCAGGTTTTCGGGCCCGCAGACCAGCACCTCGCCGAAGCTCCCAAGACCGTCCTCGGCGGTCGCCGCGTCCTTGTCGGCGGCGTATTTCGGCGGAAAGCCCGTGTCGATCAGGATCACCTCGCCCGCATCCGTCCGGATGACAAAGCCGCAGATCCCGATGACGCGCCCGTTCTCGTGCACGCGGAAAAGCCCATAGTCGAGCACATGGAGCGCGACCGGCTTTCCTTTGACAAATCCTTCCGCCTGCACGCACCTTCCCCCTGAAAGACACCCCCATCCTTCGGTCAGGGCGATGAAAGTCAAGATACACACCCTCTTCCAATACCTGCTCGACACGACCGAGGCGGAACCGGAAGCCTTCGTCGGCTTTTCGCTGTCGCAATCGCCCAAGCTGGGCGATTTCCTGGCCGATCTCGACCCGGGACTGTCGCTCGACTGGAACGGCGGGTCCTTCCGGGGGCTGCCCGAACTGCGCGACAGGGTCATCGGACAGGCGGGGCTGGACGGGCTTTGTTCGCCCGATGACGTGCTCGTCACCGCAGGCGCGGCCGAGGCGAATTACCTCGCCTTCATGCAGCTTGTGCAGAAAGGCGACGAGGTGATCGTGGAACGGCCCGGCTGGCCGCAGGCCGAGGTTCTGGCGGAAGCCGTGGGCGCGACGCTCCGCATCATCGACCGCGACGAAAGCGATGGTTGGACACTGCCCATCGACGCGGTCGAGGCGGCGATCACCCCGAAGACGCGGCTTGTCTTCCTGTCCAATCCCAACAACCCGACCGGCGCCCTGATGGGGGAGGCGGACCTCGCGCGCCTTGCCCGCGCCGCCGACCGGGTGGGCGCGTGGCTGATCGTGGACGAGGTCTATGCCGGTCTCGAATGGCAGGGCGCGCGCGCGCCGTCGATTGCGGGGATCTATCCGCGCGGGATCACCACGGGCAGCGTGTCGAAGGCGCTGGGCCTGCAGGGGCTGCGCACCGGCTGGATGATCTGCCGCGATGAAACCCTCATCCGCGACGCCTTCATCCTGCGCGAGAACGCGAGCGAGATCATGAACATCCTCGGTGAGGTGATCGCCGAAATCGCGCTCCGTCCCGAACGCCTTGCCCCTGCGATGGAGGCGGCGCGGACAGCGGGGCGCGCGACGCTTGCCAAGCTCGACGCCTATGTCGCGGGGCAACCGAAGCTATCGTGGACGCCGCCGCAGGCGGGGCTGATCGGGCTCGCGCGCCTTGCCCCCGGCATCGACAGCGACACCTTCGCGCGCCGCCTGCTTGCCGATCCCTACCGCACCTTCCTTCTGCCGGGCAGCGCCTATCACCGGCCGAACCACATCCGTCTGGGCGTGGGCGGGGGGCAGGCGGCCAACCTCGATGTCGGGCTCGACCGGATGGCGCGGCTGCTGGCCGATTGGTGAGACCTCTTTGCCATGGACCCCGCCGCGCGTGCGGCCTAGCTTTGACCCCGAACACAGGATGCGCGCGATGCTGACCAACACCAAACACGCCGGTTACTTCCTTTACCACTCCATCGGCATGTATCCCGGCAAGGAGGAAGACCTTGCCTCTGCCATGTCCGAATTCGCCGAAATCTGGTCGGCCCCGAACGACAGGCAGTGGGGCTATGTCCTGCTCAAGCGGCAGGATTTCGTCGATTACTGGCGGCGCATCATCAATGTGCCGAAAGGCTCCGCCACCACCTGCGAAAGCGTGACGGAAGGCCTGCACAAGGTCATGCGCGCGCTGCCCGAAGGGATGCTGAAGGGCAAGCGCGTGCTGATCGCGGCCGACTGCTTTCCCTCGCTCCACTTCCTGCTGACGGGCCTTGCGCCCAAGATGGGCTTCACCCTGCACACCGTGCCGCTGAGCGAAGGGCGCCCTTGGGTCGAACCCGAAGATTACCTTGCCGCATGGGGCCGCGACGTGGGCCTTGCGCTCATCACCTGGGTGACGTCGACCGCATCGGCCCGCGTGGATCTTGGCCCGCTGGTGGCCCATGGCCGCGAGATGGGCAGCTTGATCGGCGTCGACATCACGCAGGCCGCAGGGCTGATCCCCTTCGACGCGCAGAACCCCAAGGTGGATTTCGTGCTGTCCACCAGCCTCAAGTGGATGTGCGGCACACCGGGTGCGGGCATCCTCTATATCGACAAGCCGCTCGCCCAGACGTGGGAGCCCGAAGGGCGCGGCTGGTTTTCGCAGAACAACCCCTTCTCATGGGATCTCGACCGCTTCGAATTCGCCCCCGATATCCGCCGCTTCGACGGCGGCACGCCGGGGTCGATGGCGGCCATCGCGTCCCTGCCCGCGCTGCGCTGGCATGCGGGGCAGGATCACGCGGAGTTGACCCGCTGGAACCGCAAGCTGTCGGCCCGGATCATCGCACGCGCCGATGCGCTGGACCTGCCTCTGCACTCCCCGCGCGATGCCGAAAGGCGGGGCGGGTCGATCATGCTGCGCTTCCCCGACAAGGCCGAGGCGGCGGCGGCGGTAGGCGCGCTGGGCGTCGAGGGCTATTCGGTCGATTTCCGCGGCCAGCTCATGCGGCTGTCGCCCGGTGTCGTCACGCGAGAGGAGACAATCGACACCGTCTTCGACATCGTGGGCGAAACGCTGGCCCGCCGCAGCCGCCGCTTTGCCGGGCGCGGCGCGGCGCGGGCCGCTGCGGGCGATCCCGCGCAGATTCTGGGCCAGTTCGCCGCGCTGCTTCTGTCGGGCAAGGTGCGCATCGTCGACTGCACCGCGCCGCTGGGTCCAGACACCCCGATCCTGCGCCTGCCCAAGGACATCGCCGTCGACACGCCCAAGGTGGAAATCCACCGCATCAGCGAATACGACGGCGACGGCCCTTTCTGGGCGTGGAACTGGCTGAAGCTGGGTGAACATTCCGGCACCCATTTCGACGCGCCGCATCACTGGCTGTCGGGCAAGGACTTCCCCGATGGCTTTACCGACACGCTCGACGTGCAGCGGCTCGTCGCACCGGTCAACGTCATCGACTGCTCGCGCGAGGCGACAGAGGACCCTGACTTCCTGCTGACCGCCGAACACGTCAAGGCGTGGGAGCGCGAGCACGGAGAGATCAACCCCGGCGAATGGGTCGTCATGCGCACCGACTGGGACAAGCGGTCCCATGACGAAGAGCTGTTCCTGAACGCAGACCCCGACCCGCACGAGGACGGATCGCACAGCCCCGGGCCCTCGACCGACTGCATGGATTACCTTCTGTCCAAGGGCATCGTCGGCTGGGGCAGCCAGTGCATCGGGACGGATGCCGGCATGGCAGGCAAGTTCAGCCCGCCTTACCCGGCGCACAACTACCTGCATCGGGACAATTGCTTCGGGTTGGCCTCGCTCACCAACCTTGATCAGCTGCCGCCCAAGGGCGCGCTCCTGATCCCGGCGCCGCTGAAGATCGCGAACGGGACGGGGTCACCCATCCGGGCGCTGGCGCTGGTGCCGGTGGGGTAGGGGTGGCCGTAGGGTGGGTGAAACCCACCATTGACGGCGCTGATGGTGGGGGCAGATGGTGGGTTTCACCCACCCTACGCTTGCTACGCTTGCTGAATCAGCGCCATTCCCTGAAATCAATGGGTCCTGAGCCTAAAAAAATCCGTTGATGGCTGCTATGCCAACCATGCCCAAGAGAAAAACGGCAAACAATGCCGCTGAAAGTATGCCGTGGTATTCCTTGGGGGCCAAGTTATCCCAAATACTGCGTTCAGCGTTCCTGACCTGGCGTCGCTTTCGAGACTGCGCCCGTTTCATCTGCTTGGGGCCTCCAACACCTTGGTAGGGTGAAATCTCATTATCGCCTACCGGTCGAACGCCTTGCCCTCTCTGGCGGTTAGAATTTGTCATTCATTTACCTACCTAGCACCGTGAACCACCCCAATCCGTTCAAGACATGTTTGAGTATCGCGCCTTTGCACCTTCAAAACTAGTGATAGTAGGCCGGCCGAAACCCACCATTGACGTTGCGTGTGGTGGGGACGGATGGTGGGTTACCATCCACCCCACACCCCCCTCAACTGGCCAGCACGTTCCTGAACTGCCAAGGATCGCTCTCGTCGATATCCTCGGCGAACTGGGTCCAGCGGTTGGTCAGCGGCGTCCAGTCGGTGTAATGCGCCTCGACCGGGCCCAGATAGGGGCGCTGGACGTCCAGACAGCGGACATGGTCCATCTCATCCGTCTCGACGATCCCCGCCTGCGGGTTCTCCAGCGCCCAGACCATGCCGGCCAGCACCGCCGACGACACCTGCAGGCCCGTCGCGTTCTGGAACGGGGCCAGATCGCGGGTTTCCTCGATCGACAGGCGCGATCCGAACCACAGCGCGTTCTTCGCGTGCCCATAGAGGAGCACGCCCAGCTCGTCCTTGCCCTCGGTGATCTCGTTCTCGTCGAGGATGTGGTGACGCGCCTGTATCTTGCCCGACCCGAACAGTTCGTGCAGCGACAGGACCGCGTCGTCGCTGGGGTGATAGGCATAGTGGCAGGTGGGGCGGTATTCGGGGGCCGCGCCGTCGCCCACGGTGTAGTAATCGGCGATCGAGATCGCCTCGTTATGGGTGACAAGGAAGCCGAATTGCGGCCCCGGCGTCGGGCACCATGTGTGCACGCGGGTGATCGCGCCGGGCCGGTTCAGCCAGATCGCCGCCTGACAGCCGGTGTCAAAGCGGTTGCCGTCTTCGGGAAACCACGTCTCGTGCGTGCCCCAGCCAAGCTCGGCGGGCTGGAAGCCCTCGGATATGAAGCCTTCGACAGACCATGTGTTCACGAAGGTGCCGATCTTCTTGTGGCGCGTCGATTTCTGGGTGTCGCGTTCGGCGATGTGGATGCCCTTGACGCCCAAGGACTGCATGAGCCGCGCCCAGCCTTCGCGGCTCTCGGGCATCGTCGCGTCGGCCCCGGTGTCGCGCGCCAGCGTCAGAAGCGCCTCTTTCACGAACCATGACACCATGCCGGGGTTCGCACCGCAGCAGCTGACCGCCGTTGTACCGCCCGGGGTCTTCGCCTTTTCATCCCGCACCGCCTGTCGCAGCGCGTAATTGGTGCGCGCGGCGTTGTCTTCGGTGTCGAAATAGAAGCCCGCCCAGGGTTCGACCACGGTGTCGATGTACAGCACGCCCATCTCGCGGCAGAACCGCAGGATGTCGAGCGAGGAGGTATCGACGCTCAGGTTGACGCAGAAGCCGCGGCCGCGTTCGAAGACCGATCCCAGCACCTCGCGGTAATTGTCGCGGGTGATGGCCTTTTCGATATGGTGAATGCCACGCTGCGCAAGGAAGGTGTGATCGGACAGTTCCGGTTCGATCACGTAGACCTTCTTCGCGTCATATTCGAAATGCCGTTCAATGAGCGGCAGCGTGCCGCGCCCGATTGACCCGAAGCCGATCATCACGATGGGGCCGTCGATCCGGCCGTGACAGGGGAACTGTGTCATGGGCGAACCCTCCATGTTGCTGGCCGCGCCCCGTAACATGGTGGCGGGGTCTTGTCCAAAGGCTTGCGCATGTTCGCTTGCCCTTGACCGTCGCCGCGGCTTGGCCTAGGCGTGTGATCGCTCGCGGGCGTTGTGTAATGGTAAGACCCCTGCCTTCCAAGCAGGAGACGCGGGTTCGATTCCCGCCGCCCGCTCCACTCCCATCCGACTGACAGACTGACGCAGGGACGCGGCATCTGGCCGCTTGACCCCGGGCCGCTGCCCGGTTCAAACACGCAAAACACGACGAAACAGGTCGCATGGCACGGATGGACACCGCAGCGCCCAGCCCTTTACAGGGCAGCGAGGAGCGCGAAACATCGAAACGGATCGGGGCGCTGCGCGCGCTCTGGCCCTTTATCCTGCCCTATCGCGGGCTGATGGGCGGGGCGCTGGCCGCGCTCGTGCTCACGGCCATCGTGTCGCTGACGCTGCCCATCGCTGTGCGCCGCGTGGTCGACAGCTTTCGGGCGGAGGGCGCGATTCTCGACCAGTATTTCCTGGGGGCACTGGGGATCGCGGGGCTTCTCGCCATCGGGACGGGCCTGCGTTACGCGCTGGTCACGCGGCTGGGCGAACGGGTGGTCGCCGACATCCGCATGGCGGTCTTCGACCGCGTCATTGGGCTGAGCCCCGGGTTCTATGAAAAGATCATGACGGGCGAGGTGCTGAGCCGGATCACCACCGACACCACGCTGATCCTGTCGGTGCTGGGGTCGTCGATTTCCATCGCACTGCGCAACATCTTGATCCTTGTGGGCGGGTTGGTGCTGATGCTGCTCACCTCGGGCAAGCTGACGGGCCTTGCCTTCCTGCTGGTGCCCGCGGTGATCGTGCCGATCCTCGTGCTCGGGCGACGCCTGCGCGTTCTCAGCCGCGAGAACCAGGACTGGATCGCGGCGTCGTCGGGCAACGCCTCCGAGGCGCTGCTGTCGGTGCAGACCGTCCAGGCCTTCACGCACGAGGCCGTGAACCGCCGTGTCTTCGCCGATGTGACCGAGAAAAGCTTCGACGCCGCGCGCCGCCGCATCTGGACGCGGGCGGTGATGACGGTGATCGTGATCTTCCTCGTCTTCACCGGGATCGTCGGTATTCTCTGGGTGGGGGCGAACAACGTCCGGAGCGGCGGCATGTCGTCGGGCGAACTGGTGCAGTTCGTCATCTACTCGGTGATGGTGGCGGGATCGGTCGCGGCCTTGTCCGAGATCTGGGGCGAATTGCAGCGTGCGGCCGGCGCCACCGAACGGCTGGTCGATCTGCTGACCGCGATCGACACGGTGGCCGACCCCGAGACACCGCTGCCCATGCCCGAACACATCGCAGGCCGCATCGCGTTCGAGGACGTGACCTTCCATTATCCCGCGCGGCCGGGCGTCGCCGCGCTCGACGCCGTCACGCTGAGGATCGAGCCGGGCGAGACGGTGGCCTTCGTCGGTCCCTCGGGGGCGGGCAAGACGACGATCTTCCAGTTGCTGCTGCGCTTCTACGATCCGACCTCGGGGCGCATCCTGCTGGATGGAACGGATCTGTCAGCCGTGGCACGGGCCGATTACCGCCGCCACATCGCGCTTGTCCCTCAGGACCCTGTGATCTTTGCCGCCTCGGCGCGCGAGAACATCCGCTTTGGCCGCCCCGGCGCCACCGATGCCGAGGTTGAGGACGCCGCCCGCGCCGCCGCCGCGCATGATTTCATCGCCGCCCTGCCCGAAGGCTATGACACCTATGTGGGCGAACGCGGCGTCATGCTGTCGGGCGGGCAGAAGCAGCGCATCGCCATCGCCCGCGCGATCCTGCGCGACGCGCCGGTCCTGCTGCTGGACGAAGCGACCAGCGCGCTGGACGCCGAAAGCGAACGCGCGGTGCAGGATGCCGTGGAACGGCTGAGCGAAGGACGCACCACGCTTGTGGTTGCGCACCGCCTTGCCACGGTGAAGAAGGCCGACCGTATCGTGGTCATGGATCAGGGGCGCATCGTCGCCACCGGTCCCCATGACAAGCTGGTCGCCGAAGGCGGACTTTACGCACGCCTCGCGCGGCTGCAATTCACCGACGGCATCGCCGCCGAGTGATCGCCCGCGCGATCTTGCGCGCTGCACCGTTTGCCCCCATCCTGACGGCAAGACAACGCGCGCGCCCAGGTCCAACCGGGCGCCGGATGGGCGACGGCGGCATGAGCTACGACGATCTTCTCGACGACGAGGTGCGCGCCTTCATCGCCCGCACCGACGCCTTCTATCCGCCCGAGGCGGTCGATTTCACGGTGGCCGAACAGCGCCGGCTTCTATGACGCGCTCTGCCGCGAATTCGACGTGGGCCGCCCCGACGGGGTCGCGGTGCATGACGCGGATGCCGATGGCGTTCCGGTCCGCATCTATACGGCGGGGGAACCGGGGGCGACGGTTCTCTACTTCCACGGCGGCGGGTTCGTGGTCGGCGGGCGCGACAGCCACGACAGCATCTGCGCCGAGATCTGCGCAGGCACCGGCTATCGCGTCATCTCGGTGGACTACCGGCTCGCGCCCGAACATGTGCACCCTGCGCATTTCGATGACGCCGTGACGGCGGCGCACTGGGCGCTTGGCCGCCACGACGGGGCGGTGGTGCTCGCAGGCGACAGCGCGGGTGGCAATCTGGCGGCGGCCGTGGCCCATGCGCTGCGCGCAACGCCGCACGCCGGTCGGATCGCCGGGCAAATGCTGATCTACCCGGGGCTTGGCGGGGACATGACGCGGGGCTCCTATGTCGACCACGCCAGGGCGCCGGGGCTCAGCACGGCCGATGTCCTGTTCTACCGCGACATCCGCGCGGGAGGCCCCGCGCCCGAAGACGATCCGACCTTCGCGCCGCTGCGCGACACCGATTTCACCGGCCTGCCGCGCACCATCATCATCAGCGCCGCCTGCGATCCGCTCGCCGATGACGGGCGCGACTACCGCGATGCGATCCGCGCCGCGGGCGGCCGCGCCGAATGGATCAACGAAGACGGCCTGATCCACGGATACCTGCGCGCGCGGTTCATGTCGGCGAAGGCGCGCGACAGCTTCGCCCGGATCGTCGCGGGCATCCAGTGCCTGGGACAGGGCCTCTGGCCCCACGACTGAAAGGGTCTTCCTCTCGCTGCAAATATCCTCGGGGGTCGCCATTGTCGCGCCATTGGTCCGAGCGGCAATGGCGACGGGGCAGACAGCCCCTCGCTTGTCACTTCAGAAAGGGCGCGGCCTTCATGGTCGACGGCACCGGCACCCCAAGCCGTGACAGGATCGTCGGTGCCAGCTGCAGCTGATCGATCACCGTGTCGGGGGACGGTCCTTCCCCTGCGCCGAACCAGTAGAGCGCCGCATCGCGCTGCAATTCGCCCGTGCCGCCGTGATGGCCACGCTCGTCCTGACCGTGGTCGGCGGTCACGATCACTTCGTAGCCCATCGCGCGCCAGCGCGGGATGAAGGGGGCGAGCATCTCGTCCATCACCGCGCAGGCATGGTCCATCTCTTCGCAATCATGGAAGAACCGGTGCCCCATGCTGTCGAGCGTGCAGGTATGCAGGATGCCGTAATTCAGCCCGAAGCGATGGCAGAGATTGGTGAGCGTGCCGAACAGGTCGATGTCTGACGGCGTCATCTGGTTGATCCGGCCATAGCCGGTCATCGTGTGGAACCGGCCATGGTTGATCGCGGGACTGTCCGGCTCGTCATACTCGATGTCGCGCACGACGTCGAAGGGATGGCGGCAGAAGAATTCCGACCAGAAGGAATGGGTGACCGCCCCCGTCACGCCGCCCGCGCGGCGCACCTCGGAAAAGATGTCGGGCATGTCGATGCGGAAGACGTTGCCGTTGCCGGTGCTGCCATGGACCTGAGGCGTCACGCCCGTATGGATCGAGGCATAGCACGAGGCCGAGATCGACGGCAGCACCGCGCGGTGGCGCCAGACGCGCGCCTCTCCGCTGGCGACCCAGCCTTCGAGATTGCCGAAGAGCCGCCGCCAGTTGCGCCAGGGCACCCCGTCGAGGATGATCAAGAGCAGTTTGCGGTCCATCTAGCCCTCCACGCTTGTCAGGTTCCACGCTGCCAGAAGTCTGGGCTCCAGCACCGTCCAGTCGATCACGCCCACCCGCCGCGCCCAATCGTCATAAAGACGGATGAGCCCCGCTTCCTCGGCCCCGCCGCGCCCGGCCAGATCGTGCAACTCGGTCCGGTCGCGTTCCATGTCATACAGCTCCCACGGGCGGCCGTGCTGACGGACCAGCTTGAAGCGGCCCATCCGCACCGCGGAATTGCCTTCGTGTTCGAAGAAGATCGGCTGTTCGCGGGCGCGGTCACGCCCCTGCAGCAGGTCCATGAGCGATTCTCCCTGCGGCGGCTGGATGGCGTGTCCGTCGAGTTCGCTCAGCATGGGCGAACCGGTCGCCTCGAGGATCGTCTGCAGGATGTCCACCACATGCGCCGGTTCGTGAATGATCCGCCGCGCGATCTGCCCCGGCCAATGCGCGATGAGCGGGGTCGAGATGCCGCCTTCGTGGACGTAGTGCTTGTACAGGCGGAACGGCGCGTTCGACACGTTGGCCCAGGGCTTGTCATAGCTCTGGTATGTCTGGGCATCGCCGGGGCGCAGGCCGGGCTGATTGCCCATGCGGATCTTGCGCCCGTCATGGGTGACATCCGGGTAATAGGCGGCCCAGCCATCTTCGGCCATGAACTCGGCGCAGCCGCCATTGTCGGACAGGAACAGGATCAGCGTGTCGTCGAAGACGCCCAGCCGCTTCAGCGCCGCCACCATCCGGCCCACGGACTGGTCCATCCGGTCGACCATGGCGGCATAGGTGGCCATCTTTGACGCCTCCCAGTCCTTGTGAGTCTCGCTTTCCCAAGGGCGTACGTCCGCGTCACGGGGCGAGATGTCCCAAGGCGCCTGCAGGACGCCGGTGGCATTGAGCGTTTCGTGCCGTCCGGTGCGGATCGCGTCCCAACCGCAGGCATAGACGCCGTCATAGCGTGCGATGTCCTCGGGCAGGGCATGCAGCGGCCAGTGCGGCGCGGCATGGGCGAGGTAGAGTAAGAAGGGATCCCCCGTGTCCACCGCATCTTCGACCATGCCGATCGCCTTGTCGGTGATCACATCGGTGAAATAGTAGCCGTCGTCGAAGGCAGAGACGCGGCGGTCATCTTCCATCACGAAATGGGGCGACCAGAAATGCGTGGCCCCGTCGAGAATGCCGTAGAACCAGTCGAACCCGCGCTGCCGGGGCGAGGGGTGGCCGACATCGCCCACCCGCCATGTGTCGTAGGCCCGGGGTTCGAAATCTCCACCGACATGCCACTTGCCCGACATCAGCGTGCGATAGCCGTCGGCGCGCAGCACCTCGGCAATGGTGGCGGCATCGTTGCGCAGGAACCCCTGATAGGCCGGCGTGCCGAGGTCCGTGCCCATATGCCCGATGCCCGCCGCATGCGGATAAAGACCGGTGAGCAGCGCCGCCCGTGTCGGGCAGCAGCGCGCGCAGTTGTACATCGATGTCAGCAGCGCGCCGCCCCGCGCCAGCGCGTCAAGGTTCGGCGTGCGGATCTCGGACCCGGTGATCCCGAGGTCGGCAAAGCCCATGTCGTCGACCAAGATCAGGACGACGTTCGGGCGACGTGCCGGTTGCATCAGTTCCCTGCGCTTTCCATCTTCCGTGTCGCCAGCACCTGTTCGAGCCAGCCGAGCTTCATCTCGGGCACCGAACTCAGCAGCAGGTCGGTGTAATCGTCGAAAGGCGGCGACAGGACTTCGGTCTTGGTGCCGTATCGCACGAAACGCCCCTGATACATCACCGCGATGCTGTCGGCGATGGCCCTCACCGTGGCCAGGTCATGGGTGATGAAGAGATAGGCCACGTCCTCGATCTTCTGCAGGTTCAGAAGCAGCTTCAGGATCCCGTCCGCCACCAGTGGGTCGAGCGCCGAGGTCACCTCGTCGCAGATGATGAGTTTCGGTTTCGCCGCCAGCGCGCGCGCGATGCACACGCGCTGCTTCTGTCCGCCCGAAAGTTCCGCCGGATAGCGATCCTGGAACCCCTTGCCGAGTTCGATCTCGTCCAGCAGTTCCTGAATGCGGCGCTGTTTCGCCTCGCCCTTCAGCCCGAAATAGAATTCGAGCGGGCGCCCGATGATCGTGCCCACCGTCTGGCGCGGGTTCATCGCCACGTCGGCCATCTGGTAGATCATCTGCAATTCGCGCAGGTCTTCCTTCGGCCGCGACTTCAGGTCCGGGGTCAGTTCGCGCCCGCTGAAGACGATGCGCCCGCCGCTGGGCGGCAGAAGCCCAGTGATCACGCGGGCCAGCGTCGACTTGCCCGAGCCGCTTTCGCCCACGACGGCGAGCGTCTGGCCCGGGTAGAGTTGAACGCTCACGTCCTTCAGAACGTCGAACTTGGTGCCCTTGTAGCGCGCCGTGATGTTTTCGCAGGACAGGACTGGGCTCGCCTGCCGGTGCAGCTTCTCGGGATGTTCGATCTGGCGCACCGAGACGAGCGCGCGGGTATACTCTTCGCGCGGGGCATTGATGATCTGGTCGGTGGGGCCGTATTCCACCATGTTGCCCATCTTCAGCACCATGATGTCGTCGCTGACCTGCGCCACCACGGCGAGATCATGCGTGATGTAGAGCGCGGCGACGCCGGTGTCGTGGATCGCCTCCTTGATCGCGGCCAGCACGTCGATCTGCGTGGTGACGTCAAGCGCGGTGGTCGGTTCGTCGAAGACGACAAGATCGGGTTCGGGGCAAAGCGCCAGCGCCGTCATGCAGCGCTGCAACTGCCCGCCCGACACCTGGTGCGGATAGCGCCGCCCGATATTGTCCGGATCGGGCAGGCCCAGCTTGCGGAACAGCCCGATTGCGCGTTTTTCAGCCTCGCGCCGGGTGAACTTGCCCTGCGAGATGGCGGCTTCCGTCACCTGCTCCATGATCGGTTTGGCGGGGTTGAAGCTCGCCGCGGCGGATTGCGAGACGTAGGTTACCTCGCCGCCGCGCAGGCGGCGGATGTCGCGCAGCCCCGCCTTGAGGATGTCGCGGCCATTGACCCAGACCTCGCCCCCGGTGATGCGCACGCCACCCCGGCCATAGGCCATGCTTGCCAGCCCGATGGTGGACTTGCCCGCGCCGGATTCGCCGATCAGGCCCAGGACCTTGCCGCGTTCGAGGTCGAAATCGACGCCATGCACGATCTCGATGTCGCGGGGTTTCTCGCCCGGCGGATAGACGGTGGCGCCGATCTTCAGCCCGCGCACCCGAAGCAGGGGTTCGGTCATCCGCGCCCTCCCTTCAGCGACGTGGTGCGGTTCAGGACCCAGTCCGCGACAAGGTTCACGCTGATCGCCAGCGTGGCGATGGCGATGGCGGGATAGAGAGCTGCGCCGATGCCGTAGATGATGCCGTCCTTGTTCTCTTTCACGATGCCGCCCCAGTCGGCCAACGGCGGCTGGACGCCAAGGCCAAGGAAGGACAGCGTCGAGATGAAGAGCACCATGAAGATGAACCGCAGGCCCAGTTCCGCCACCAGCGGCGACAGGGCATTGGGAAGGATTTCGCGGAAGATGATCCAGCCGCGGCCTTCGCCGCGCAGCTTGGCGGCTTCGACATAGTCCATCACGTTGATGTCCACGGCGACAGCCCGCGCCAGACGGAAGACCCGCGTCGCGTCAAGAAGCCCCATGACCACGATCAGCGTCGTCACCGTGACCGGCAGCACCGCAAGCACCACGAGGGCGAGGATCAGCGACGGGATCGCCATCAGCAGATCGACCATCCGCGACAGGACCTGATCCGCCCAGCCGCCGAGGACCGCGGCAAGAAAGCCAAGGATCGATCCGGTCACGAAGCTCAGGATCGTGGCCATGGTGGCGATGAAGATCGTCGTGCGCCCGCCATAGATCATCCGCGTGAGCAGGTCGCGCCCGATATTGTCGGTGCCCAGCAGGTGTTCGCGCGACGAAGGTTCCCACACGTCGCCGACGACCTGCGCCATGCCATAGGGCGCGATCAGCGGCGCGAAGATCGCGGCGAGGAAATAGAGACCGGTCAGGGTCAGGCCGATCATGGCGGAGACGGGCATGTATCTGAACATCTGCGTGCCTCCTTATTTCGGGTGCCGCAGACGCGGGTTGGCCAGGATCGAAACGACGTCGGCCGCAAGGTTCAGCGATATGTAGATGGCCGCGAAGATCACGCCGCAGGCCAGCACCACGGGCACGTCGCGCTTGACCACCGCATCCACCAGAAACTGGCCCATGCCGGGATAGACAAAGACCACCTCGACCACGACGACGCCGACCACCAGATAGGCGAGGTTCAGCATGACGACGGTGACGATCGGTGCGATCGCGTTGGGGAAGGCGTGCTTGCGGATCACGTCGAAGCTGCTCAGGCCCTTGAGTTCCGCGGTCTCGATATAGGCGGACTGCATCACGTTCAGGATGGCGGCGCGCGTCATGCGCATCATGTGCGCGAGCACGACCATGGTCAGAACCGCCACGGGCAGCGCGATGGAATGGAGCTTTTCGCCCAAGGTCATGGTGTCGTTGATGAGCGCCAGCGGGCTGAACCAGCCCATCTGCACGGCCAGGAAATAGACCAGCACGTAGCCGATCAGGAATTCGGGAATGGAGATCGTCGCCAGCGTCACGCCCGAGATCGCCTTGTCGGGCCAGCGGTTCTGATAGCGCACGGCGAGAAGGCCGAGAAAGATCGCCAGCGGCACCGAAACGACGGCGGCCCAGAAGGCGAGGAACAGCGTGTTGCTCAGCCGCGATCCTATGCTTGTCGCGATATCAAGCCGGTTGGTGATCGAGGTACCAAGATCGCCCTGCACGATGCCGCCCAGCCATTCGACGTACCGCACCAGCGCGGGCCGGTCGAGGCCCATCTCGCGCCGCAGGTTCTCGAGCGCCTCGGGCGTCGCCGACTGTCCCAGAACGGCCTGCGCCGCATCGCCCGGCAAGGCTTCGGTCAGGCCGAAGATCATTGCCGAAGACGACACGAGCAGGAGAAGTCCCAGCGCAATGCGCTGGGACACGAGTTTCAGGATCGGGTGCATCCCCTCGCCGGTCCGATCAGGACGCGAGCCAGACGCGGTGCGATGCGATGCCGCCCATCAGTTCGCCGGTCGGATCGCTAGACCCAGCCCTGCACCTGATCGCTGACGCCTTCGACATAGTCGTTGAACAACGGGCAGATCAGGCCGCCTTCGTCGCGCAGCTTCATGGCCATCTGGCTGTAGAGCGCCTTGCGCTTGTCCGTGTCCAGTTCGGCGCGCGCCTGCAGCAGAAGCGCGTCGAAATCGGCGTCCTTGAAGCGGGTGTCGTTCCAGTCCGCGGTCGACAGATAGGCCGTCGAATACATCTGGTCCTGCACCGGACGGCCGCCCCAGTAGGACGCGCAGAAGGGCTGCACGTTCCAGACTTCCGACCAGTAGCCGTCGCCCGGTTCGCGCTTGATCTCGAGCGGAATGCCTGCTGCCTGAGCGGATTGCTGGAACAGCGCCGCCGCGTCGACCGCGCCGGGGAAGGCCACGTCCGACACACGCAGGATGATCGGGCTGCCGTCATGACCGGACTTCTTGTAGTGCTCGGCCGCTTTTTCGGGGTCGTACTTCCGCTGCTCGATCGAGGCGTCATAGAGCGGATAGGCCGCGTTGATCGGGAAGTCGTTTCCGACGGTGCCGTAGCCGCGCAGGATCTTCTCGACCATCTCTTCGCGGTTGATCGCGTATTTCAGCGCGAGCCGCAGGTCGTTGTTGTCGAAGGGCGCGGTGTCGCAGTGCATGATGAACACGTAATGCCCGGGGCCCGACGCGTTCTTGACCGTGAGGCCCGGTGCGCGGTTCAGAAGCTCGGCGATCTTGGGATCGACGCGGTTCACAAGGTGCACCTGGCCCGACTGCAGCGCCGACATGCGCGCGGTCGAGTCGTTGATGGTCAG
The DNA here is from genome assembly GCA_018401465.1 of Aestuariivita sp. GTDB lineage: Bacteria > Pseudomonadota > Alphaproteobacteria > Rhodobacterales > Rhodobacteraceae > JAGYKE01. The sequence continues at coordinate 547,012 of JAGYKE010000005.1, read as the reverse complement.
GATCTCGACCTCTTCGACGTGGCCGCGGCTCGAATCCCAGTAGTTGGGGTTCCGCTTCCAGAGCGTCCGCACGCCGGGTTCGTCCGATACCAGCATGTAGGGGCCGGTGCCGATACCGGCCGCGGGCGCGTCAAAGCCGCCGTCGGGCTGGATCATCAGGTGATAGTCGGCCAGCAGGAAGGGCAGGTCGGCATTGCCGGTGTCGAGTTCGAGGATGACGGTGTCGCCATCGACCTTCATGCCGGTGATGCCGCGCATGATGCCCAGCGCGCCGGACTTGGCGTCTTCGTTCGAATGCCGCTCGAGCGTGCGCATCACGTCCATCGCGGTCAGCGGCTTGCCGTTATGGAATTCGACGCCGCTGCGGATCTTGAAGGACCAGGTCTTCGCGTCGGCCGAGGCCTCGGCGCTTTCAGCGAGACGATAGTCGATCTCGCCGAACTCGTTCACGTTGACGATGGTTTCGCCGAACTGGTTCGAGGTTGTGGTAGGGCACCTGGCTGGCCGCGGCCGCCGGATCGAGCGAGTTGGTGCTTTCGCCGCCGACAAGGCCCATCTTCAGCGTGCCGCCCTTGCGGGGTTCGGCGGCCTGCACGGCCTGTCCGAACATCGAGCCTGCAACTGCCGCGCTGACGCCCAGCACCATGGCGCGGCCGACGAATTCGCGACGGCTCATCAGGCCGAGCGCGGCGCGCTTGGCGTAGTAATCGAGTTGATCTTTCATGGTGGTCTCCCGTTGGTTGTCGTAAGGTCCGCATCTGGCGCGCGGTTATTGACTGATGCGTCAACGTTTGCGCATTTGCTCGATGCCCGCAAGACTTTTTACCCGCGTCAAGGATGTCACTGCCGTTACATCTGGTGACGCGGAATCGCGCTGGTCTTTCCGGTTTCGAAGATGAGGCTGTCGTTCTCGAAAGCTTCGAGGCGCGCTTCGAGGTGAAATGTCGTCTCGTCCGCCCACATGGCGCAGCGCGCCTCGGTCCGCATGCGGATGCCGTCGCGTTCTGTCTCGTCGGTCCAGTGGCATTCTCCGCGCGCCGAAAGCGGGTCGCCCGGGTGGATGGACCAGCGTTCGCGCGCGACCGATCCGTTGATCAGCCCGTGGTCGAGATCGCGCAGTTCGCCAAAATCGTCCTCGATCACCAGCGTCACGGTGCCGGTGACGTGGTCGGTTTCGGTCCGCCGCACATGGGCGGAGGGTCGCAGCGTTTCCGTCGCCCAAGGCGCGTCGGCGTCGGGCGGCGGGAAGGCGCGTTCGGGGCCTGACCCGTCATGCAGCGGCAGGCCAAGGCTGCCCGCCGTCACCGTCAGCGTGCCGGCCTGCGGCGCAGGCCACAGAAGCGGCCAATAGGCGTTCGACACTGCCAGCCGAAGGCGGTGGCCCTTGGGCACGCGGTAGGCGATGTGATCGAGCCGCACGCGCACCGTGACCGGTTGGCCCGGGATCAGCGGTGCCGGGTCGGCATGGCTGTCGCGGTGGCTTAGGTTCAGCACGCCATAGGTGACGCGCGTCGAGGCCCCGTCGGGATGCACATGACACAGCCGCACCGCGATCTGCGCCTGCGCGACGTCCGACGCCAGCGTCAGCGTGACCTCGGGCGCGCCCACGATGGCCAGATCGCGGTCGAGCGCGCCGGTATCCCAGCAGACCGACCGCGCGTCGTCGCCGCGTTGGTCGTCGGGCATCTCGGGTCCAAGCCAGATGGCGCAGTATTCCCCCGAAGCGGCCCCGGTATCTTGCGGCGAGGCGACGGGCAGCGCGAAGGGCGCGGGCTCGGCCCCCAACGTGCCGTGGCCAAGATGCAGGACATGGGTTGCAGCCGCCTGCGCGTCGGCGTCGATCCAGCGGCCCGGGCGTTCGGTATACCAAGCCTGCGGGCGCACCCCGTCCATGAGATAGACGGTGTAATCGGGGTCATCCTCGACGCCTGTCTCTTGCCCCTTCAGCCAGCGGTCCCACCAGCGCAGCGCCTCTTGCAGGAAGCCGATGCGCGGTTCGGGCACGGCGAAATGGGGGTATTTGTGCACCCAAGGCCCGATGATGCCCTTCGATCCGGGGATGTTCGCCACGATCTGCGGCACCGCGTTCTTGTAGGCGTCGCCCCAGCCCCCGATGGCGAGCACCTTCGCCCGGATCGCGCCGAAATCCTCGCAGACCGATCCGTGTTTCCAGTAGGCGTCGCGGGTCTGGTGGCGCAGCCATGTGTCGGGCAGGAAGGGCTCAGTGTGCAGGCGGCTCAGCCAGACCTCGCGCCAGTCGTCGGGGCGCAGCGCCGGGTCGGGCGGGCGCGAGGAATAGCTCCACATCGTGGCGCCCCAGCCCATGTTTTCGTTCAAGAGGCACCCGCCCTTGTAGTGGATGTCGTCGGCGAAGCGGTCGACGGTCGAACACAGCGTGATGATCGCCTTCAGCGGTTCGGGCTGCAGCGCGGCCACCTGCAGGCTGTTGAAGCCGCCCCAGCTGATTCCCATCATGCCCACGGTGCCGCTGCACCAGGGTTGCGCGGCCAGCCAGTTGACGACCTCGACCCCGTCGGCGAGTTCCTGCGGGGAATACTCGTCCTCCATCAGCCCGTCGCTGTCGCCGTTGCCGCGCAGGTCGACGCGGATGCAGGCATAGCCGCGCCGCGCGAAGTAGGGGTGCGTCAGCGCATCGCGGGCGCAGGTGCCGTCGCGTTTGCGGTAGGGCAGGTATTCGAGGATCGCGGGCACCGGGTCGTCGGGGGAATCGACGGGCCGCCAGATGCGGGCGGAAAGACGGGTGCCGTCCGACAGGATGATGCCTTCGTCGGGGTGTTCTTCGATGTCGCGGAGGGAGTTTTTCATGGACGCACGGTCGGGCGGCGCGGGGGCTTGTGTCAAGCGGGGTCTTTCACCGCGACAAGAAGGTCCATGACATTGGTCCCGGTCGGTCCGGTCACGAGAAGCGCGCCGCGCGTCTCAAGGAACGTCCCGCTGTCGGCGCGCTCCAGCGCCTCGGCCGCCCCCGGCCCCCATGTCGCGCCATCGACGATGCCCCCCGCCGCGTCGGTCGGCCCGTCGCTGCCATCGGTGCCGCCGACGACGACGGCAAGGCCCGGCAGGCCCGCGATCTCGCGCGCGAGTGCCAGCGCCAGCGCCTGATTGCGCCCGCCGTGCCCGGGATGCGCAGGCAGGATCACCGTCGGCTCGCCGCCGAGGATCAGCGCACCGGGCGGCATGGCGCGGAGCCGTGCGCCGATCCGGGGGGCGAGGGCTTCGATATCGTCGTGCAGCGTTTCCTCGTTGCCGTGAACGGGCATGTCGAGCGCCCCCGCCGCGGCCGCCCGCGCGATGGCGTTCGACGCGACGACGCGGCTGTCATGGGCGAAGGCCGCGCCGTCGGGCACCGCCCCGATCCCCGATCCGATCACCGCGATGTCGTCACACGGCACGTCCGAGATCGCCAGCACCGTCACCTTCGCCCCCCGGAACCCCGACAGAAGCCCGCCACCCTTGACCCGGCTGATCCTGCGGCGTTCGGCGTTCATGGCACCGATCTCGACGCCGGTGCCCAGAAGCCGCCGGTTCAGCGCGGCAAGGCTGCCCAGCGTTTCGCCGGGCACGAGGTCTTCTGCCAGCGCCGAGGCCCCGCCCGAGACGAGCAGCAGAAGGTGCGATCCCGGTGCCATGGCCCCGACCGCTTCACGCAGGGCGCGGCCGCCTTCGAGGCTGCGGGCGTCGGGGACGGGGTGCGCGGCCTCGATCAGGCGGACATCGGCGGGCAGGCCCGCGCCGTGGCCGTCCTTCGTGACGACAAGGCAGGGCAGGGGGCCGTAGGCGTCAAGCGCCGCGCGCGCCATGGCCCCGGCCGCCTTGCCCACGGCCAGGATCGCGTCGGGCGCGGGGCCTTGCAGCGCGGCGCGGGTCGCCGCATGGCCGTCCACCGCCGCGACGCCCGCGCGCCAGGCGGAAAGGGCGGCGTCGCGCGCGCTCATCCCTCGATCCAGATCGTCACGGGGCCGTCATTGACCAGCGACACCGCCATGTCGGCCCCGAAGCGCCCGGTCGCGACCGGAATGCCCAAGGCAGCGACCGCGCCCGCGAAATGGTCGTAGAGCCGTTCGCCGAGGTCCGGCGCGGCGGCCTGTGAAAACCCGGGCCGGTTCCCGCGCGAGGTATCGGCGGCCAGCGTGAACTGCGACACGACCAGCGCCGCGCCCCCGGTGTCGAGGATGGACCGGTTCATCTTTCCATCCTCGTCGCGGAAGATGCGGAGTTTCGCGATCTTCGCCGCCATCGCGTCGGCCTGTGCCTCAGAATCGCCCTGCATCGCGCAGACGAGGATCAGGAGACCCGGGCCGATCTCGCCTACGGTGGCGCCATTGATCTCGACCTTGGCCTCGGTCACGCGTTGGATGAGGGCGCGCATGTCATCTCCTGTCTGGTCGGGCCGGTGGCCCCGGGGCGGGTGCAGCTGAGGCTTGCGGCGCGGCAGGCGAAGTCGAGCGCGGCGCGCAGGGCGGCCTCGGTGTCGGGCGCAAACTGGCCCGCGCCAAGGCCGAAGGCAAGCCATGCGGCGTCGAAGACATCGCCTGCGCCGACAGTGTCGGCGACCGGCATGCGTGGCGCGGGAACGGTGACCGTCAGGCCGGGCCGCAGGGCGCGCGCGCCCGCCGCGCCCCGTGTGTGCAGGACCAGCGCGTGGGGTGCCACATCTTCCGCCGCACAGCCCAGCCAGCCCAGGTCTTCGTCCGAGACCTTGACGACGTCCGCCGCCGCCATCAGCCGGGAAAGCCGCGCGCGATAGGTGGTGGCGTCGCGGATCAGGCCGGGGCGGATGTTGAGATCGACCATCAGCGCAACACCCCCGGGACGGGTCAGCGCCAGCGCCTCGAACGCATCCGCCTCGGGCGGAGCGATCAGGGAAAAGCCGCCCACCAGCAGCGCCCGCACCGACCCGGGCAGGGCGGGTAGGCGGTCGCGCGTCACCTCGTGCCCGGCGCCGCCCGCGTCGTGGATCGTGTAGCGGGCGTCACCTTCGGTGAGGTCAGCCACCGACAGCGGCGTCGGCGCGTCCACCCGCAGGGCGAGCGACAGGTCCACCCCGTCGGCCCGCGCCGCGTCCGCCAGCCTGTCGCCGAAGCCGTCGCGCGACAGCGCGCCGAAGAACCCCGCCTCGGCCCCGAGCCGCGCGGCGGCGCGCGCGGCGTTGAAGGCCGCGCCGCCGGGCACGGGGCGCAGAAGATCGCCGTCGGGGATCAGGTCGATCACCGCCTCGCCCGCGCACAGGATCGCGGGGCCGGTCATCCCCGCCAGTCGACGATCTCGTCCACGCCCGCGCGGTCGGTGCGGAAGGCGTTGGCCGGGTGATCGACCTCGGCATAGCCGAACGAGATCGCGCACAGCACCAGACGGTCGTCCGCAATCCCGAAATGGTCGTGCACGAAGGGCGCGAAGGAGGCGATCGCCGCCTGCGGGATAGTCGCCACACCAAGGCTTTGCGCGGCGATGCAGAAGGCGGTGACGAAGGCCCCGCAATCAAGCGCGCCGTATGGCCCGAGTTCGGCGGGGCTGGTCACGATGGCGACATGGGGTGCGCCGAACAGATCGAAGTTGCGCATCATCTGCGCCGCCGATCCCGCGCGGTCGCCTTTCTCGATGCCGACCGCGCCGTAAAGCTGCCAGCCGCAGATGCTGCGGCGGTCCTTGTAGACGCCGGAATAGCCCTTCGGGAAGGGCAGATCGGGGGCATGACCGCCCGCCTCGGCCTGTGCGCGCAGGGCGTGGCGGAAGCGGTCGGTCTCCCCGCCCGAAGTGATGACCAATTGCCAGGGCTGCGCGTTGCACCACGACGGGCTGCGCCGCGCGACATCGACGATGGCCGCGATGTCGGCGCGCGGCACGGGGTCGGGCCGGTAGGCGCGGCAGGAATAGCGCGCGGCGAAGACCTGCGAAAGAATGTCATAGGCCTGGGTCATGCCGGGTCTCTCCTGTCGGTGGCGGCGCGACAATGGCCGCAGAGGCGACGTCTGTGCAAGGGCGGGGGCGCGAAATTGAGCCTGATCAAGGCAGCGCGCCGAGTCGTATGCGATTTTCCAAATGTGAAATATGGAAAGGAAGTTCCCCATGGTGGAAAAAACCGAAAACACGGGTTTATGGCCGTCGCTTTATGATCCGTTCCGGGCCTTCGGGGCGCGGCTGCACGACTGGCTCAGCCCGGCGACCGAAGCCTCGGGCGGCAAGGACGCCTATACGATCAACATGGAACTGCCCGGCGTGAACGAGGGCGATATCGAGTTGACCGTCGCGGACGGCGTCGTGACCGTGCGCGGCGAGAAGAAGACCGAGACCGAGAAGAAGGGCGACACCTGGTATTTCAGCGAACGCCAGTACGGCGCCTTCCGGCGGTCCTTCCGCCTGCCGGCGGATGCCGATGCCGATGCGGTCAGCGCCGAAATGAAGGATGGCGTGCTGAAGATCACCGTCCTGAAAAGCGCCGCCGCCCCGGCGGAGACGGCGCGCAAGGTGGCGATCAGCAAGGGCTGAAGCGGTCTCGGGCGGCGGCGATCACTGGTTCTGGGCCATCACATAACCGATGCCCGCCGCCACGATCAGGCCCAGCACCACGGCAATGGCGATCTTGATCGCCGACCAGGGGCGTTCGCCCTGCACCCGGCCCGTGCGGCCGTTGACGACGAAACGGTAGGTCTTGCCGCGATACTTGTAGGCGGCCAGCCAGACGGGAAGCAGGATGTGCTTGAAGGTGACGTCGCTTATGTCGGTGTCGAGCGCATGGATGCGCTGCTGGTCGCCGCCGATGTCGAAGCGCACGTCGCGTTCGATCTGGCGCGCCATCTTCTGCCGCGCTTCCTCATAGCCCTGTTCAAGGTCCACGGCGTAACCCTCCGCCCGGAACCCGGCAAGGTATTGTGGGCTGTAGGGGACAAGCGCGGGCAGATCCCAGGGTTCGAGATTGTCGGTATAGGTCTTGGGCAGGCTGGTCGAGGCGAGCACAAGCACATCGTCGAAGAACCGCGCCACCCGGCCCTGCACGCGGCGCCAGCGGATCTTCGCGACCTGCACGCGTTCGGCCTTGCCGTTGCGCATGACGGTCTGGGTTTCGTAGTAGACCGTGCCGCGTTCGCCCGAATAGGCCGATTTGGTGTCGGCATCGAAGGTCCAGTAGGGGACATAGACGCCCTGCATCTTCCGCCCCTTGCGCGCATAGTCCTGCAGCCCGTTCGGCGCGAACCACAGGCTTCCCAGCCAGTCGGTCATCGCCTGACGTGCCGCCTTTTCATCCAGCGCGAAGGGCAGAACGCCGCGCGGCTTGATGTGGCGGTGCGTGCCGGTGTCGGTGACCACGGGCGTCGCGCAGAAGGGGCATTCCTTGGCGTGCAGCGCCGGGTCGAATTCCACCTGCGCGCCGCAATTGGGGCAGGAGAGGACGCGCGTCTCCTCCATCTCGGTCTCGGGCAGGTGCTGGGCGAGGCCCGCGTCGAAGTCGAGTTCGCGCAGCGCCGCCCGGGCGGATGTCGCGGCCACCGCCTGTGTGTGGCCGCAATGATCGCAGACCAGCGCCCCTTGGCCGGGATCGAACCGGTAATCCGCCCCGCATTGTTCGCAGGGAAAGCGATGCTCTTCGAGAGGGGCGGCGGGGGGCGTTTCGGTCATGGGCCTGCGCGGCGGCTGTCAGTCGCGGGCAGGATGGCAAGTCCGCTTGCGCGGCGCAAGGGCGCGGCTCAGGCGCGACGTGCAGCCTTCGCGGGCTTGCGCTGCCAGAGCCAGAGCAGGGCAAGGCCGACGCCCCCCACCGCCATCAGCCCGAAGCCTGCATCCGGGGCGTCGGGGAAGATCATCCGGTTCATCACCCGCCCGGGCAGAAGTGTCAGCAGCCCCGTCACGCCGATGGCCGTGAACCAGAGCGATTTCATCCAGGCCTCGTGCCGGCCGAATTTGCGCCGCCAGGCCCAGTAGACGCCCGCGCCGACCGACCAGAGCGCATAGAGCGACAGAAGATGGATCGGCCCGTAGGGGCCCAGCAGCGGGAAGTCGCTTTCGATCATGAGCCCGGTTCCCGCCAACCCCGCCATCCCCGCGACGCCGGTATAGCCCAGCACCTTGTGCACCCGGTCGCGGCGGCGGCGGAAGATCGCGATGGGGCCGAAGATCATCGCCACCAGCGCGAAGGCTACGTGCAGGCGGATTTCCGGGGCGGCGGTCAGAAGCGGGTCGAGTGTCACGGGAAGCGTTCCTTTCCTTTGCGATTTGCCGGGGTTTTCCTATCTTTGGGTGCAGGCGGCGCCATCGCGCCACCGTGGATGGGCAAAGGACGGAACCTCGTCGTGAATACCCGGGCGGCGCAAGTCGCGCTACGTGAATGGCGGATGCACATGGTCTATCCGGCGCGGTTGGTCGCGTTCGCGGGGGTTGCGCTGATTCTGACGATCATGGCGCCCTTCGGCACGGACGAGGCGATGCGCACCCTGCTGCGCTTCGGCTATTGGGCGGTGGTGGTGTTCGCCTCCTATTCCATCGGCTACGGCGCGAACACGGTCGCCTCGGGCGGGCTTGTGCGGCGGATCGGGCTTGCGGGTGCGCTGACCTCGCTGGGGGTCGTGCCACTGGTCTTCGCCCTGAACGGCCTTGCGCTGGGCCATTGGCCGGCCGGGGCCGCGGCACTGGTGCTTGCGGGAAATATCTGCCTCATTTCCTTCGTTCTGGCCGGGATCTTCCAGGTCGCCACCGCCGAGGCAGAGACCCCCGCAGCGGCCCCGCCCGATCTGCTGGATCGTCTGCCGCTGGCCAAGCGCGGCCCGCTCGTGTCGCTGTCGGTCGAGGATCATTACGCCCGCATCCGCACCCTGCGGGGCGAGGAGATGGTGCTGATGCGGCTGGCCGACGCGGTGCGCGAGACGCGCGGCGTGGTCGGCCTGCAGGTGCACCGGTCGCATTGGGTCGCGCTCGACCAGGTGCGGGGGGCCGCGCGGCGGGGTGACGGGGCGGTGCTGACCATGTCGACAGGCCCCGTCATCCCCGTCAGCCGCGCCAATCTGGCCGCGATCCGCGATGCGGGGCTTTTGCCGCGCTGAAGGGTCAAAGTATGCCGTGCAGCGCGCGCGGCGTGATCCGCCGCAGCGCGCCGTCGCCCAGCGCCGTGTGCCGCCAGAGGTGGAAGACCGCATGCAGGGACGAGACCGACAGTGCCACGAACCAGACCTGTTCGAGGCGCAGGTCGAACGTCCACCGCCCCAGCAGATGGGCGAGCGTCGCAGCCCCGGTCAGCCCGAGCACCAAATACATGGCGCGCGACTGCCACGGGTGAAGCGCGCGCATCGCGCCGTCAAGTTTCGACCCCGGCCCGTTCAGGAGCCCGAAGACCAGTGCCAGCGCGCACATCAGGGCCGACGCCGCGACATAGGCCCAGGCCAGCGCGGGAATGGGACCGCCCGCCACCAGAAGGATCAGCAGCAGGAAGGCCGCCCAATGCGACAGGATCGTGGCGCGGCGTCGGGCCATGGGCGCGCACTCAGGCTCCCGGCGGGGGCGGCGGCAGCACGGTGAACAGCTGCGCCAGTTCCGCGACATCCTCGGCCTTCTTCCAGCCGTCCTGACCGGCGGTCCAGACGAAGGTGTCCCGCGTCAGGCCGCCTTCGCTGACCATGCGGCCCAGCCGCGCCTTGGAATAGGGGCCGTGGGTCTGGCCGTTTTCGGCGATATGCCAGACATGTTCGACGGGCGGCGGCGGGGGCGCGATGGCGGCGGGTGCCGCCTCGACCACGGGGCGCGCGCCCCAGGGGCCCGTCTGTGCCGCCGCCTGATGGCCGATCTGCATGCCCAGACCCGCGCCCAGACCGGCCTGAATCGCGGCGGCCCCCGCGCCGTCGCGGCCCAGTGCCTCGGCCGCCTGGAACTGCATGTACTGGCTGAGATTGCCCACGACGCCCATCGAGGTCCGCTTGTCGAGCACCTCTTCCACCGCGGGGGGAAGCGAGATGTTCTCGACGTAAAGCTCGGGGATGGAGAGGCCGTATTCGGCCAGCGTCGGCGCGATGTCGCGCGCCACAAGCTGGCCCAGTTCGCGCGTGTTGGCCGCCATGTCGAGGACGGGAATGCCTGCCCGCGCGATGGTGCGCGAAAACTCCTGCACGATGATGTTGCGGATCTGGAAGCTGATCTCGTCCATGGTGAATTCGCCGTCGGTACCGACGATCTCGCGCAGGAACTTCGCGGGGTCGGTGACGCGCACCGAGTAGGTGCCGAAGGCGCGCAGGCGCACGGGGCCGAATTCGGGATCGCGGCAGATCACCGGGTTCTTGGTGCCCCATTTCAGGTCGGCGAAGCGCGTCGTGTTGACGAAGTAGATTTCCGACTTGAACGGCGACCGGAACCCGTGATCCCAGTGCTGGAGCGAGGTCATGACCGGCATATTGTTGGTCTCGAGCATGTAGAGACCGGGCATAAACACGTCGGCCAACTGGCCTTCGTGGACGAAGACGGCGGCCTGACCTTCGCGCACCGTCAGCTTGGCACCGTACTTGATTTCATGGCCGTGGCGTTCGAAACGCCAGACCATCGTGTCGCGGGTATCGTCGGTCCAGTGGATGACGTCGATGAACTGGCCCGAGAGGAAATCGAAGATCGGCATGGGAAACGGTCCTGTGGCTGGTGTCGGGATTATCGTCCGGTACCCATTGCGTCGCGCGCAAGGGTCCGCAGAAGGGGGCGGGCCTCTTCCAGGGTCATGCCGGGGCGCAGGCGGGGGTCGTAGAGCATCGTCAGAAGCTTTTCGTCATGACTGGTCAGAAGGGCGAATTCGTCGTCGTCGTTGAAGATCGAGGGGCGTATGCCGGGGTTGTCATTGGCAAGCCCGAGGCCTTGGGCGATTTCCTCATGGATGCACGATAGTCGCATCAGATCGGGGTGTTCCGACCGGATCAGGGCAAGCGCGCGGGTATAGACCTGCGGGTCGGGGCCGTCGGCGAAGGCGACCACCACGCAGTAGATCGACGTCGGCAAGGTCGTCAGCACTGTCCGGGTCGATGGCAGCATCTCGGGCATCAGCCGCGCGATGGTGGCGGGCAGGTCCTTGGCGTCGTCCTCGCCCATGAACAGGACGTGAAAGTTCGGATTGCGGTTGCTCACCGTGATCGGATGATTGGTCACGCGCGCCAGTCTCCCGGCGAAATCGCTGACGGCGCTGCGGTCGGTTTCGATCTGTGCGGGCGGCGTCGCAGCCCCGAAGACCACACCGATACGGATCGGTGCGACCCAGCGGCTGAGCAGGCTGGGCTGCCGGCGGCGCGACTGGATGAGCGCGCCTTCGGCATATTCGTTGAAGAAGGCGATGGTTTCGAAATTGCGCGCCAGCGTGTCGCTGTCATAGGGCGTGTCTGGCCCGCCGCCGTCCTGACGCAGCAGGCCCTGCACCAGAAGATCGGCCTGCAGACGCGCATAATACTGCGCCAGCTGTTCCGATCTGGCCGACCGTTTGACCGGCGCCGGGATGGCAGGGGCCGCAGCCGGTTCGGGCCGCGGCGCCTCGGGGGCCGGCAGGGGGGCGGCACAGGCGGACAGGACCAAGGCGCCCGCCCCGATCAGCGCGGCATATGAAAGCCTGCGCTGCATGCCGCATCAACCGGGAATGGCGGTGTTGGCGGTGTCGCCCAGCCCGTCGCGACGCGCCTTGGCGGCGGCCAGCGTGTCGCGCAGTTCGGCCTCCATCTTCTTCAGCTCTTGCTCGGCGGCGGCGCGGCGGACCTTGCCTTCGTCGGCGATCTGCAGGCTTTCCTGGATCGTGCCGATGAGATCCGCATTGGCCTGCTTCACCGCCTCGATGTCGAAGACGCCGCGCTCCATCTCCTGACGGATGAGCTTGTTGCTGTCGCGCAGGTTCTTCGCGTTCGCGGTCAGGAGTTCGTTGGTGAGATCGTTGGCGTCGCGCACGGCGGCGGCTGCTTCGGCCGAGCGCTGGATCGTCACGGCCTGCGCCAGCTGCGTTTCCCAAAGCGGCACGGTGTTGACCAGCGTCGAGTTGATCTTGGTCACCAGCGACTTGTCGTTTTCCTGCACCAGCCGGATCGAGGGCAGCGACTGCATCGTCACCTGCCGCGTCAGCCTGAGATCGTGCACCCGGCGGTCCAGATCGTCGCGCGCGGCGCGCAGGTCGCGCAGCTCCTGCGCCGTCATGACCTGGTCGGCCTCGGAGGCGGCGTGCAGCTCGGCCTCCTTCGCGGGGATGTCGGTGCTGTCGAGTTCGGCGAGCTTGGCCTCGCCCGCTGCGATGTAGAGCGCCAGTTCGTCGTAGAAGGCGAGCGTCTTCTCGTAGAGCAGATCGAGTGACTTGATGTCCTTCAGAAGCGTGTGTTCGTGGCGCAGCAGGTCGTCGGTGATCCGGTCGATCTGGCCCTGCACCTTTTCGAAACGTGCAGTGAACTGAGCGAAGGGCGCGGTGCGACCCAGAAGCTTTTCCCACCACGTGCGGTCGCGCCGGACGTCAAGTTCGCTCACCGAAAAGCCGCGGATGGTGGTGACGATGTTGCGCAGACTGTCGCCCGCGGGGCCCACATCCTTGTTGCGCACGTCGGCCAGCATGGCCTGACTGATCTGCTGCAGCTCGGCCTGCGCGGACGACCCGAAGGACACGATCGAGTTGGTGTCGCCCATGTCGATCTCGCTCATCCGCTTGCGGATTTCGATGCCGACAGGTGCGGGGGCATCCTCAAGCGGCACGATCTCGCCCTTGGGTTCGGGCAGGATGACGGCCGAGACTTCCTCGACCATGGCGAGGGTTTCTTCGGCTTTCTTGCGAACATTCTCGGACATGGGTTCCTCGCTGGTTACTCGGGGGACTGGGGATCAAGGCGCACGCCTTCGCGTGCGAGACGGTCGCGAAGGACGCCGATCTCGACATCGAGATCGCTGCGGTCCTCAAGCAGCATCTTGCGCGTGCGGGCCGAAAATCCGGCGTCGAGATCGTCAAGCAGTTGCATGTAGTCCGCGCGCGCCTTGGCGTCGCGGGTGCGGGCATGGATGTCGGCGAATTTGGCCGTCGCGTCGCGCGCGCCGAAGAGATAGACGCCCAGGTAGCGCCGCGCGCCGGTCAGGTCGCGGGGGTCTTCCTCGACCGTGCGGACCATCTGGCGCACGGTGGTCTGGAAGCGTTCCAGCCGCGCCTCGGCCGTGCGGTCGCCGGCCCGCTTGATCGCGTCGGTCATCGCCTTGAGATGGGTCTCCGCCTCGTCCACGACTCGGGCAACGCGGTTCTGCTGGAAGGTGTCTATGCCCTCCATCCCCTTGTCCTTCAGCGGGTCGATCCCGAAGGCCGCGCCATGCAGAAGCGTCGCGACCACGCCGAAGATCGCCGGGGCAACGATGCCCGGTTCCGACGCATAGGAGGCCATCGCAACGCCGATGCCTGTCAGCGCGCTGGCCAGAATCTTGCGCGGCAGGGCGGGGCGGCGGGCGACCTTGCGGTCGTCATAGGCGGCCTCGGCCCGCAGCCCGTCGCGCAGGAGCCACGCGGCGAGGATCAGCACCGCCGCCGCCGACAGGCCCAGCGCCATGCCGAGCGCCCCGTCGTTGAGCGAGAAGAACCCAAGGATCACCGGGGGCAGGAACAGAAGGTTCGCTTTCGCGCCCACCGGATCTACGCGCGCCCCGTCGAAGCCGCCGCGCGGCGGGGCCGCTTCGGGCGTCGTGCCGTCACCGGGGCTGTATTTTCCGCCGAAACGCTTGGCCATGGGCGTCAGAGGCCCCCAAGCCAGCCGGTCGAGACGCCAAACAGAACGATCAGCAGCGCCACGTAGGCAAGGTTCCGGATACCGCTGGCGGTCATGTTGACGGTCGCTCCCCTCGTTACTGGGGATAAGGTAGGCGATGATCGCGTCTGTTGCTAGCGCAAAGCCGTGTTTCTGCGGCGCGGTTTCGCCGCCGCGGGCTTTGCTTGCTGCGGCTCGGGGTCAAGGCCCAGCTGGTCGCGCAGGATCTTGCGGCGCACCTCTTCGACCTCGCCGGGCTTGAGATTGCCGAGCTGGAAGGGGCCATAGCTGACCCGGATCAGGCGGTTGACGATCAGCCCGATATCCTCGACCGCGCGGCGGATCTCGCGGTTCTTGCCTTCGCGCAGGCCGACCGTGATCCAGGCATTGGCGCCCTGCTGCCGGTCTAGCGTCACCGTCATCGGCAGGAAGCGTTCGCCGTCGATCACGAGGCCCCGGCGCAGGGGGGCGAAATCTTCGTCCTTCGGCGTGCCCTTGAGGCGCACGCGGTAGCGGCGCAGCCAGCCGGTGCTGGGCAGTTCGAGGCGGCGCTTGATCGCGCCGTCATTGGTCAAAAGCAGCAGGCCTTCGGAGTTGATGTCGAGCCGCCCGACGCTCATCACCCGGGGCATGTCCTCGGGAAGCTTGTCGAAAATGGTTTCCCGGCCCTTTTCGTCGCGCGCGGTGGTCACGAGGCCCGGCGGCTTGTGATAGAGCCAGAGCCGCGCGGGTTCGGGTTCCGAGACCGGCTTGCCGTCCACCGTGACGCGGTCCTTCGCGGTCACGTTCAGCGCGGGGCTGTCGATGAGCTTGCCGTTGACCGCGACGCGGCGCGCTTCGATCATGCGCTCGGCCTCGCGGCGCGAGGCGATGCCGGCGCGGGCGAGGACCTTGGCGATGCGGTCGCCGGGGGGTGGGGTCGTGCTCATCCCGCGGGGCTTACACGAGTGCGGGCGCTTGCGAAAGCGGGGAATGCGGGGCAGGGTGGGGCATGGTGTTCAAATCCCATATGAATCAGGCACTTGAGCAAGCCCGCGCCGCAGCCGCGCGGGGCGAGGTGCCGGTGGGCGCGGTGCTGGTCGATGCAGGCGGCCGGGTGGTGGCGGCGGCGGGCAACCGGACGCGGGAACTGGCCGATCCCACGGCGCATGCCGAGGTTCTGGTGATCCGCGCGGCCTGTGCCGCGGCGGGGTCGGAGCGCCTGCCGGGACACGATCTTTACGTCACGCTGGAGCCTTGCGCGATGTGCGCCGCGGCCATCGCGGCGGCGCGGATCGCGCGGGTCTACTACGGCGCCGCCGACCCCAAATCGGGGGGGGTCGCGCATGGGGCGCGGGTGTTCTCGCACCCGCAGGCACATCATGCGCCCGAGGTCTATGACGGCCTGGGCGCCGCCGAATCGGAGGCGCTGCTGAAGGCGTTCTTCGCCGGGAAACGGGGCTGAAACGGGCGTATGCCGGCCTGTGCACAGGGCGTGCACAGGCCGCGCGTCATCACACCTCGATCGGCTGCATCACCTGCGGTTCGATCACCTGCGTGCCCGTGCCTTCGAGCCCCGCGATCAGATCGGCGGCGGATTGTTCGAGGATCGGGAAAGTGCCGTAGTGGCAGGGGATCACCGCCTTGAAGCGGAAATACCGCTTCGCCGCATAGGCGGCCTGCTTCATGTCCATGGTGAAATGCCCGCCCGCCGACAGGATGCCGATGTCGGGTTTGTGGTAATCGCCGATCCAGTCCATGTCGGCCATGAGCCCGGTATCGCCCGAGAGATAGAGCGTGCGCCCGTCGCCCTCGATGACGTAGCCCACTTCCGACCCGCCGCTGCGCAGGCCGTCCGCCGTCGGGAAGGTCGAGGAATGGCTGGCGGGCACCATCGACACCTTTGGCCCGCCCAGATCGACCGTGCCGCCCTTGTTGAAACCGATGGTTTCGACCCCTTCATGTTCGGCCCAGTGGCTCATCAGGTCGTATTGGCCGGCGACGGGGATGCCGAGCTTTCTGGCCAGCGGCAGGACATCGACGACATGGTCGAAATGGGTATGCGTCAGTAGGATATGTGTCGCGCCTGCAATGGCGTCGCCGTGCCGGTCTTCGGGCAGGGCGGGGTTGCCCGACAGCCATGGGTCGATCAGAAGCGTCTTCCCCGCGACCTCGATCCGGAAACTTCCATGGCCGAGCCAGATGATTTTCATGTCGTCCTCCCTAGATGTTTCGCGAAAGCTAGCTGCGGACAGGACGGAAATCCATGGAGTTGACGCGTTTCATCGACGCCTATTGCGAACGGCTCGATGCCGGATACTGGGCGGAACCGGTCAACGCGGTGACGAACGCGGCCTTCGTGATCGCCGCTGCGGTGATGTGGCGGCGGACGGGCGGGCTGGCGCTGGCGCGCGCGCTTTGCGCGGTGCTGGCCGTGATCGGGGTGGGCAGCTTTCTGTTCCACACCCATGCGCAGGTCTGGTCGGCCATCGCCGACGTGGCTCCCATCGCGGCGTTCATCCTTCTCTATATCTTCGCGATCAACCGCGATGTCTGGGGGATGCGGCCTTGGGTGGCCGCCGGGGCGACGGCACTGTTTCTGCCCTATGCCGCGCTGACCGTGCCCTTGTGGCAGAACGTGCCGGTCTTCGGGATCTCGGCGGGCTACATGCCGGTGCCTGCACTGATCGTCATCTACGCGGGTCTCCTGTGGGGCAGGGCGCCCGCGTTGGCGCGGGGCTTCCTGATCGGGGCGGGGATCCTGATGCTGTCGCTTCTGGCGCGCAGTGTCGACGGGACGCTGTGCGCGCAGGTGCCGCTTGGCACGCATTTCCTCTGGCACATCCTGAACGCGGTGATGCTGGGCTGGATGATCGAGGTCTATCGCCGCCATGTTCTGACGCAGAACATGGCCGGAAACTGACGCAGTTTCCGGCATGCGCATGTGTTGACCGCGGGCGCGTGTTTCCGCGTCGGCCTGACGCCCGCCCGCCGCCGCGCCGCAAGCCCCTTGCCTGCGGGCGGCCTTGCAGGGCGGGCACGGGGATTGTAGATGCCCGGGGAACGAAAAGGGATACCGCCCATGTCGATTGATCAGGACACCGCCCGCCGGGTCGCCAAGCTCGCCCGGATCAAGGTCGAGGAAGACGCGCTGCCGGCGCTCGCGCAGGAATTCAACACGATCCTGGGCTTCATCGAGCAACTGGGCGAGGTCGACGTCGAAGGCGTGGAGCCGATGGTGTCGGTCACGCCCATGCGGCTGAAACGGCGCGAAGACGTGGTCACGGATGGCGGCATGCAGGACAAGATCCTGTCGAACGCGCCGGATGCGCGCGAAGGCTTCTTCGCGGTCCCCAAGGTGGTGGAGTGAGCCGATGAGCGATCTGACCAAGCTGACACTGGCCGCCGCGCGCGACGCGCTGCGAAAGGGTGACACGACAAGCGTGGAGCTGACCGAGGCCTGCCTGAAGGCCATCGATGCGGCGGATCTGCTGAACGCCTTTGTCCACAAGACCCCCGATATCGCGATGGAGCGCGCAAAGGCCGCCGACGCGCGGCTGCAGGCGGGCGACGCGCCCGCGATGTGCGGTCTGCCCATCGGGATCAAGGACCTCTTCTGCACCAAGGGCGTGGCGAGCCAGGCGGCGAGCCGGATCCTTGAAGGGTTCCGGCCGGAATACGAGTCGACCGTCAGCCAGCAGCTGATCGACGCGGGCGCGGTCATGCTCGGCAAGCTGAACATGGACGAGTTTGCCATGGGGTCGTCGAACGAGACGTCCTGCTACGGCAACGTGATCAACCCCTGGCGGGTCGGAGCCGATGGGGCTGCCCTGACGCCGGGCGGATCGTCGGGCGGCTCGGCCGCCGCGGTGGCGGCGGACCTGTGTCTTGCGGCGACCGGTACCGATACCGGCGGGTCGATCCGCCAGCCTGCCGCCTTCACCGGCATCACCGGGATCAAGCCCACCTACGGGCGCTGTTCGCGCTGGGGGATCGTAGCGTTTGCCTCGTCCCTCGATCAGGCGGGGCCAATGACGCGCGACGTGCGCGACGCTGCGATCATGCTGCAGGCGATGTGCGGGCATGATCCGAAGGATTCCACCAGCGCCGAGCTGGCCGTGCCCGATTTCGAGGCGGCGCTGACCGGCGATATCCGCGGCAAGACCATCGGCATTCCCCGCGAATACCGGATGGAGGGGATGCCCGCGGAGATCGAGGCGCTCTGGACCCGCGGCCGCGAGATGCTGGCGGATGCGGGCGCGAAGATCACCGACATCAGCCTGCCGCACACGAAATACGCGCTGCCCGCCTATTACGTGATCGCGCCGGCCGAGGCGTCGTCGAACCTCGCCCGTTATGACGGGGTGCGCTATGGCCATCGCGCCAAGCTGGCGCAGGGCGACGGCATCACTGAGATGTACGAAAAGACCCGCGCCGAAGGCTTCGGGCCCGAAGTGCGCCGCCGCGTCATGGTGGGCACCTATGTGCTGTCGGCGGGTTTCTACGACGCCTATTACAACCGGGCCCGCCGCGTGCGCGCGCTGATCAAGCGCGACTTCGACGAGGTCTTCGCGCAAGGGATCGACGCGATCCTGACGCCCGCAACGCCGTCCGCTGCCTTCGAGCTGGGCAAGGAAATGTCGGACCCGGTCGAGATGTATCTCAACGATGTCTTCACGGTGACGGTGAACCTTGCCGGTCTGCCGGGGATCAGCGTGCCCGCGGGGCTCGATGCGCAGGGGCTGCCGCTGGGGCTGCAGCTGATCGGGCGCCCGTGGGAGGAAGCCGATCTGCTGAACACCGCCTATGCGCTGGAACGCGCGGCCGGGTTTGTGGCCAAGCCCGCGAAATGGTGGTAAACTGCCGTCAATAACAAGATCTGCAAGGCAGGACGGCAGGACATGCGTTTCGTTTCGATGATGACCGCGCTTGGCGCGTTTTGCGTATTGGGCGCCTGTGCCACGCTTCCCGACAGCGGTGCGGGTGTCGGCTTTGACAATTCGCTTACCGCGCCGCTGGGGCCAAGCGCTTCGGCCCTGCCGCCGCCGCAGGCGATCTCGGGCGAAGTGCTGCCGCAGGCGCCCACAGCGGGCCCCGCCGATCCGGTGCAGCTGGCTGCGGCGCAGGCGCTGGGCACACCGCCGCAGGGTCAGCAGGACATCATCCGCGACGCGGCCGCCGCACTGGACGCGGCGAGCCAGAATTCCGGTGTCGCCCCCGTCGAGGCGAGCCCGGCGAACCCCGCGCCGGTTCTTGTGGGCAATCCTAGCCTGTCGGACGAGAACGATTTCGGCGCCGTGGCGCAGCGGGAATCGATCGAAAGCGACGCAGAGCGCATTGCGCAGAACAGCGCGCAGTATCAGGTCATCACACCCACCGCCGTGCCCAGCCGCGCAGGTGTCGCCACCCAACCCAACATTGTCCAGTATGCCCTGCAGACCGATCACCCCCGCGGCACGCGGGTCTGGCAGCGCATCGGGCTGAACTTCGCCGGCCGCACGCAGCGGGCCTGCGCGGGCTATCCGTCGCCCGATCAGGCACAGATCGACTTCCTTGCCTCGGGCGGCCCGCAGCGCGACCGCAGGGGCCTCGACCCCGATGGCGACGGCTATGCCTGCGCCTGGGATCCTGCGCCCTTCCGCGCCGCGGTCCGGAACTGACCGGCGCGATCTTGCATCCTTCGCCCAATTGCGGGCCGCGCCGGGACGGGCTGCGGCCTGAATTCATCGTCCTGCACTTCACCGAGATGGAGAGCGCGGGGGCCGCGCTTGACCGGCTCTGCGATCCGCGGGCCGAGGTCTCGGCGCATTATCTCATCGCGCGGGACGGGCGGCTTTGGCACCTCGTCGAGGAGGAGATGCGCGCCTGGCATGCCGGGGCGGGGTCGTGGATGGGGCGGGGGGACGTCAATTCGCGCTCGATCGGGATCGAGCTCGACAACCGCCGGGGGCAACCCTTTGCCGCGCCACAGATGGCGGTGCTGGAACGTCTTCTGCGCGAGGTCATGGCGCGCTGGGGAATCGTGCCCGAAGGCGTGATCGCGCATTCCGACATGGCACCGGGGCGCAAGGACGATCCGGGACGGCATTTCGATTGGGCGCGGCTGGCGCGGCAGGGGCTGGCGGCGGCGACGCCCGCGCCTGCCGCACGGGCCCCCCGCGATGTGCAGGCGGCGCTGGTCGCGGCTGGCTATCCGGCGGAGGCCACGGATGCCGACCGGCTTGCCGCGTTCCGCCTGCGCCACCGCCCCTGGGCGACGGGGACTGTGGGGGAAGAGGAAGCGCGCGTGATCGCGGCGCTGGCAGCGGGGCTTGACCCGCCGGGGTCCGCATGACTATGTCGCCGCGATGCGTGGAAGGCCGGATGGCCGCGGAGGGCAACCTTCGAGGAAAGTCCGGACTCCCCGAGGAAACGGTGCCGGGTAACGCCCGGGCGGGGCAACCCGACGGAAAGCGCCACAGAGAACAGACCGCCCGCGCTTGCGCGGGTAAGGGTGAAACGGTGGGGTAAGAGCCCACCGCGCCCCTGGCAACAGGGGCGGCACGGCAAGCCCCACCGGGAGCAATGCCATATAGGACCCCCGCGCGGGCTGGTCCCTTCGGGGATACCGCCGCAAGGCAGCCTCGGCCTGAGGGGGTCGGGTAGGCAGCTTGAGATGCGCGGGCAACCGCGTGTCCAGAGGAATGGCCATCCACCGGCGGGCGACCGCCGGGGACAGAATCCGGCTTACAGGCCTTCCGCGCATCTTCGCCCCGCCGGGCACCGAAACCGGGTTGACTCGGCCCCGGCGACGGGTAAAAGCGGGCGCTCAGAGGAATTCCCCGAAAGGCGCTGCCTTTTCGGATGCAGGAGACACGACATGGCGAAGCCGACCACCATCAAGATCCGCCTGAATTCGTCGGCGGGCACCGGGCACTTCTATGTGACCAAGAAGAACCCCCGCACCATGACCGAAAAGATGGTGGTCCGGAAATACGACCCCGTCGTGCGCAAGCACGTCGAATACAAGGAAGGCAAGATCAAGTAAGCCTCACCTCCCGGGCATGTGATCGGGGCCACGCCGCGCGCGTGGCCTTTTGCATTTGCGGTATGCGGCGCCGCGCGGGAATGACGCTATACTGGGGCGAGTCGCGCCAACCCGGGGAGGGAACCGCCATGAGCCGCAGGATGATTGCAATGCTGGGCGCCGCCCTTGTTCTGACGGGCTGCGCGCAGTCGCAAAGCGTGGGCTTCACCGGGATCGGGTCGGAAGGTGTGGGCTTTGGCCGGGGCGCGGTGACGCAGGCCTATACGCAGGCAGCCTTCGCGGGGCCCGCGCCCGACGCTGTGACGCTGCGCGCGGCGCTGACGGCTCCGCCGCTGGACGGCTTCGCCACGTCGCTGAATGGGGAACCGGTCGTGATCCGCCGCGTCGCGCTGGGCGAGGGGGTCTATGCGGTGATCACGCGGCCCGGCGGCGCGGGTGCCGTCAGTGCGCAGGCCTTGCGGATCTTCGCGCTGAATGCGGCGGCGCTGACCAATTGCCGGCAGGCGGGGGCCTTCGGCAGCGATCCGCAGGCGGGATCGGTCGCCACGCTTTCCTGCTGAGGGGACAAGAAAAAAGGCCGGTCGCAGGGACCGGCCTTCCTGTTTGCCCGTATGTGCGGCGCTTATTCGCGGTTGCCGAACAGCTGCAGCAGCATCATGAACATGTTGATGAAGTTCAGGTAGAGGCTCAGCGCGCCCATGATGCCCGCCTTGGCCAGCCATTCCTGATCGCCATGCGCGGCATGCGCGATGTAGGTGTTCTTGATGTTCTGGGTGTCGAAGGCGGTGAGGCCCGCGAAGATCAGGACGCCAAGGACCGAGATCGCGAACATGATCGCGGGCGAGCCGAGGAAGATGTTGATGATCGAAGCGACGATCAGGCCGATCACGCCCATGATCAGGAACGATCCCCAGCCCGAGATGTCCTTCTTGGTGGTGTAGCCCCAGAGCGACAGGCCCGCGAAGGCGATCGAGGTCACAAGGAAGACCTGCGCGATCGACATGTCGGTGAAGGCCATGAAGATCCACGAGATCGACAGGCCCATGACCGAGGCGAAGACATAGAAGAAAAGCTGCGCAGCGGCGGCCGACAGGCGGTTGATCGCGGCACTGAAGGCAAAGACCATGATCAGCGGCGCGAACATGACGATCCAGCCCAGGATGTTGGGCGACAGGGTGATCGGATCGCGGAAGATGCCGAGCAGCGCGGGCGAGGTGCCCACGGCCCATGCGACGGCGAAGGTCAGCAGCATGCCGACCGACATCGTCCCGTAGACCTTGTTCATGTGTGCGCGCAGGCCTTCGTCGATCTGGGCGGCGCGTGCACCAGCAACTGTGCGGATAGTGTCGAATTCAGCCATCAAGCTCTCCATCAGACGACGTTACGGGGCGCCGCGTGTCAGTGCGGCGGCATTGACCGAAATATCGGTTCTGGATGCGTCTTTTTCAAGTATTTCCGTAAGGCTTTCTGTCCGGAGGCGCGCCGCAGGGGGGCTGCGTTGCAGACGCTGCGACAATACGCGCAGGGCGCGTAGGATTGGTGCGCCGCCGTGATCGCGGCCTTGTCCGGCGGGCAGCGCTGCGGCAGGCTGCCATCATGGGGCAGGGGGCATGTTGATGACCGATGCAGCGCAGGGATTTTTCGCCGACTACATCACCCGCACGGGCGAGCGGTCGCTGATGAAATGGCTGCATTATTTCGACGTCTACGACCGCGAACTGGGCCGCTTGCGCGGCCGGCCCCTGACATTTTTGGAAATCGGCATCTTCCGCGGCGGGTCGATCCCCATGTGGGCCGAGTATTTTGCCCCGGGCAGCCGCCTTGTCTTTGCCGACATCGACCCGGCCTGCGCCGCGCTCGAGATCCCCGGCACCCATGTGCGCATCGGCAACCAGGCCGATCCCGCCTTCCTGTCCGCGCTCGCCGAGGAATTCGGGCCCTTCGACGTGGTACTCGATGACGGCAGCCATCTCTGCCACCACCAGATCGCGAGTTGCGAAGGCCTCTGGCCGCATCTGGCCGATGGCGGGCTTTACGTCGTGGAGGATTGCCACACGTCCTACTGGCCCGGTTTCGGGGGCGGCCATCGCGCCCCGGGCAGTTTCATCGAATATGCCAAGGGCCTGATCGACGTCATGCATTCCTGGTATACCGAGGACGACGCGGTCTTTCCCGTCGATCCGCGGGCGCGCGCGATCGAGGCGGTGCGGTTCTACGATTCGATCGTGGTGCTGGAAAAGCGGCTGCGCGCGAACAGGCCCACGTCGTTCGTGTCGCGCAACGGCGTGGTCACGACGACGCAGCGCCCGCTGGATATCCGCGGGCGCCGGTCGATGTTCGCGGGCCGCGACGGCGGCTGAGCCCGGTCATCGCCGCCAGGTCGCGGGCACGTCCCAGACAGGGCGCGCCGCTTCCGCCCGCGCCGCCTCCCTGGTGATGCCGATGTCGTCGAGCGCGCGGTCGTCGAGAGCCGCCAGCGCACGGCGCTGTCGCCAGAGCGAGGCCATGGCGTCAAGGTCGAAGGCCCGGCCGCGCCGGTGGCCCAGCGCGATGCCGAGCGCGGTTGCGATCTGGGTCATCGTGTATCTCCTGTTTCCTGATGATTTCAGGCGTGTTCATCAATCTGCTTGATGTATATGGGGTTCCTTGACTATGGTTGAAACGAATGTTTGTGGCCGCTTTCATCAGGGTTCGTGATATATGCGCAATCTCGACATCACCACGCTCCGGTCCTTCGTGGCGGTCGCCGATACCGGCGGCGTGACGCGGGCGGCGGGCTTCCTGCACCTGACGCAATCGGCTGTGTCGATGCAGATCAAGCGGCTCGAGGAGATGCTGGGCATCGACCTTCTCGACCGCAGCGGGCGCGGCATCGCGCTGACGGCGGCGGGCGAACAGCTTCTGCAATATGCGCGCCGCATGGTGGCGCTGAACGACGAGGTGATCGCGCGGCTGACCCACGAGGCCTTCGAGGGCGAGGTGATCCTGGGCGTGCCCCATGACATCGTCTATCCGGCGATCCCGCGGGTGCTGCAGCAGTTCAACGTCGCCTATCCGCGGGTGAAGGTGCACCTGATCTCGTCGGTGACGCGCAGCCTGAAGACGCAGTTCGACAAGGGCGAATGCGACCTGATCCTGACGACCGAGACCACGACCCCCGAAGGCGCCGAGGCGCTGACGACGCGGCCCTTGTGCTGGATCGGCGCGCCGGGCGGGTCGGCCTGGCGGCAGCGTCCGCTGCGGCTCGCCTTCGGGCGGTTCTGCGTCTTCCGGCCCCGGGTGATCGAGGCGCTCGACCGTGCGGGTATCCCGTGGGAGATGGTGGTCGAGACCGAAAGCGACCGCACGATCGAGGCGACGGTGAGCGCCGATCTGGCCGTCCACACGATGATCGAGGGGACCGAGCCGCCGCACCTGACGCGGATCGACCATGGTGGCGCCCTGCCCGACCTGCCCGAGCAGCTGATCAACCTCTACGGCATGCCTGGCGCGGGCAACCCGGTGGTGCGCGATCTGGCCGAGCTTCTGCGCAAGTCCTTCGCGGTCCACACGGGGGCGATGGCGCGGCTGAAGGCGGTCTGACCTAGGGCGTGATCACGACCTTGCCGGTGGATTTGCGGCTGCGCAGCAGCTCCATCCCCTCCGCCACCCGGTCGAGAGGCAGGACATGGCTGACATGGGGGTGCAGGCGGCCTTCCAGATACCAGCCGGTCAGCGTCTTCAGGCTGTCGGTGATCACCCCGGGGCGGAAGGCCATGTAGCCGCCCCAGTAGAAGCCCAGAATGCTGATGTTCTTCACCAGAAGGTGGTTGGCGGGGATGTTCGGCACCTCGCCGCTGGCAAAGCCGATGGTGAGGATGCGCGCCTCGGGCCGGCAGGCGCGAAAGGCGGCGGTGAAGCCGGGGCCGCCGACCGGGTCATAGACAACATCCGCGCCGCCCAGATCGCGCAAGGCGCCGCGCAGGTCGGGGTGATCTGCGTCGATCAAGTGGTCGGCCCCGGCCGCGCGCGCAACGGCCAGCTTGTCGTCCCCGCGGGCGACGGCAATGACGGTCGCGCCCATCAGCTTGCCGATCTCGACCGCGGTCAGGCCGACACCGCCCGCCGCGCCGAGCACGACCAGCGTTTCGCCCGGTTGCAGCCGGGCGCGGTGGGCCAGCGCCACGTGGCTGGTGCCATAGGCGATCTGGAAGGCGGCTGCGTGTTCGAAGCTCATGGCGTAGGGCAGGGCGACGGCGCGGCTTGCGTCGAAGACCCCATGTTCCGCAAGCCCGCCCTTGCCCGCGAAGACCGCCACCCGGTCGCCCGGCGAAAAGCCGGTGACACCCGGCCCAAGCGACTCGACTTCGCCCGCGACTTCCATGCCGAGTGTGAAGGGCACAGCGGGCGTGTCCTGATAAGTCCCGTTTTGCATGAGCAGATCGGCGAAGTTCAGCCCACAGGCGCGGATGCGCAGGCGCAGCTCTCCCGGGGCAGGGTCGGGGGCGGGGAGGTCGGTCAGAACGGGGGCCGCACCGGCGGTCGCGATATGATAAGCTTTCATGTCCAAGCCTCTGAGTTTGCCGGAAGTAAGCCGTGTCGGGCCGCGCGCTGTCAAACCCCGGAGTCGCCCTTTTGACGTAACGGAACCGATGCCGGGCGCGCGCCCGTTCGGCATGCGGGAGGCCCGATTACCGTGGTCTTTCGTTAATCGATAGATTGGATTCACCCTTTGGATGTATCAATTTCCTTGTTTTCAACCTTGAATTCACGCACAACTGCGGTCATGAGAAGAGGTGCCCGGGTTGAGTGGCGCTGCCGCGTGAATAGCGATAGGCTCGATACGTCCAAGCACGGAATACACCCCGCGGACCACGAGAGTCCGCCCCTTCGAAAAGGAGGTTCAGTATGGTACATCCGGTTGATACTTATGTTGGTAAACGTGTCCGCCACCGCCGCTGGCTGATCGGTATGACGCAGCAGCAGCTGGCCGAAAAGGTTGGGATCAAGTTCCAGCAGATCCAGAAATACGAAACCGGAGCGAACCGCATCAGTGCATCGCGCCTGTGGGATATCGGCGAGGCGCTGGGGGTTCCCGTCAGTTTCTTCTTCGAGGGGCTGGAAGAAGACCGCTCGAGCGCATCTGCTCAAGTGGCGGTGCCTGCCGACCTGATGGGCGACAAAGAGGCGCTGGACCTTGTCCGGTCCTATTACGCCATTCCCGAAAACCAGCGTCGGCGCCTGTTCGAACTGGCGCGGGTTCTGTCGGACGTCGCCTGATCCCGCGGAGAATGCACATGGCCTGAGACCTGCGGCACGCGCTTGCAACGGCGCGTGTCCTGCGGCAGACCATGCACCATGGACGCTTCCTTCGATCTTTCCGATGACCTGATATTGGCGCACCGGCTGGCCGACGCGGCTGGCCGGGCGATCTTGCCGCATTTCCGCACTCCGGACCTGTTTGCCGACAACAAGGAAGCGAGCGGCTTCGATCCCGTGACCGTGGCTGACCGCGCCGCCGAGGACGCGATGCGCGCGCTTCTGGCCGAAGCGCGCCCGGATGACGGCATCCGGGGCGAGGAATACGATTGCGTTGCGGGCCGTTCGGGGCGGCACTGGGTGCTTGACCCGATCGACGGAACCCGCGGCTTTCTGAGCGGCACGCCGACCTGGGGCGTGCTGGTGGCGATGAACCGGGGCGATGCCCCGGTGCTCGGCGTGATCGACCAGCCCTATATCGGGGAACGCTTCTGGGGGGCGGAGGGGCAGGCGCTCTGCCGCGGCCCGCATGGCGAACGCGCGATCCGCACCCGGGCCCCGCGCCCGCTGGGCGAGGCGATCCTCTTCACCACCTTCCCCGAAGTGGGCTCGGAGCGGGACCGCGCAGGTTTCGAGGCGGTCGCGCGCGGGGTGCGGCTCGTACGCTACGGGATGGACTGCTACGCCTATGCTCTGCTGGCTGCCGGCCAGATCGATCTGGTGATCGAGGCGGGGCTCGCGGCCTATGACGTTCAGGCACCGATTGCGGTGATCGAGGCCGCGGGCGGGATCGTCACAGACTGGCGCGGCGGGCCCGCGCATCAGGGCGGGCAGGTGCTCGCGGCGGCGAATTCCGACATCCATGCCGCGGCGCTGGCGCGTCTTTCCTCCTTCGCGGACTGAGCGGTTGCGGCGGACCGGAGCCTGACGCAGGCTCCGGCCTGTTTTCCGACGCGGAAAACAGGCGCCGACCGAAAGCTTCGGACCCCGCGTCGGGGTCCGGTCCGGTTTGCGCGTCGCAAACCGCTCAGCCCCGGACGCGCCGCCCGGCCACCCAGACCCCCGCGATAGCGCGGTCGTCGCCCATCATGATCGTGGGAAAGATCGCCTCCCAGATGTCGTTCGCCCGCGCGCTGCGCTGCGCGATGGCGGGCGTCGAGGCGAGATCCAGCGCCACCAGATCGGCCCAGGCCCCGGTCGCCAGCGTGCCGATCTGCCCGCCCAGATTCAGCGCGCGCGCGGCCCCTTCGGTCGCCAGCCACAGAAGCTGCGCGGGATGCAGCGCGGTGCCGCGCAGCTGGCCCACCTCATAGGCGGCGGCCATGGTGCGCAGCATCGAAAAGCTCGACCCGCCGCCGGTGTCGGTGGCGAGCCCCACATTGATGCCCCGCCCGCGCAGCCCCGTCACATCGCAAAGCCCCGAGCCGATGAATGTGTTCGACGTCGGGCAATGCGCGACCGAGGCACCGGTCTCGGCCAGGCGGTCGATCTCGCGCGGGTCGAGATGGATGGCGTGGCCATAGATCCCGCGTGCGCCCAGAAGGCCATGCGCCTCGTAGGTGTCGAGATAGTCGCGCGCCTGTGGGTAAAGCTGTTTGACCCAGGCGATCTCGTCGGTCTGTTCGCTCAGATGCGTCTGCATGAGGCAGGTGGGGTTCGCGGCCCAGAGCTCGCCGAGTGCCGCAAGCTGGTCGGGCGTCGAGGTGGGCGAGAAGCGCGGCGTGATCGCATAGACCGCGCGCCCGCGCCCATGCCAGCGCACGATCAGCGCCGCGCTGTCGTCATGGGCCGATCGCGCGGTGTCGCGCAGGGCCTCGGGCGCGTTGCGGTCCATGCAGGTCTTGCCCGCGGCGATCGCCATGCCGCGCGCCTCGGCCGCCGCGAAGATGGCATCGACGCTTTCGGGGTGGATCGTGCAATAGCTGCACATCGCCGTCGTCCCATGATCGAGCGCGAGGTCGAGATAGCGCGCCGCCACATCGGCGGCGTAGGCAGGATCGGCAAAGCGCATCTCTTCGGGGAAGGTATAGGTGTTCAGCCAGTCGATGAGGCGCTTGCCCCAGCTCGCCACGATGGCGGTCTGGGGGAAGTGCACATGGGCATCGACGAAGCCCGGCAGGATCACCCTTTCGCCGCAGGACACGACCTGCGCGCCCGGATGCGCCGCCTCCAGCTCTGCGCGGCTGCCGGTGCCCGCGATGCGCCCAGCCGTGACCGCGATCGCGCCGTCGAGACGAATCGCCTCTTCGGGCGGCCCCGCGAACGGGTCCCGCACCAGGCTCAGGACCTGTCCCGTCAGGATCGTCGTGCCCGTCATCGCCGCCCTCTCCGCCTTGCGCCGGGCGCCAGCTTATCCCCGCCGCCGCCGCCGGGTAAATCCTTGGATTTGACCTGTTTCCCGACAGGTGCTTCGCCTAGACTTGCGCCAATCACCCACCGGACGCGCGCGGAGGAAGGCATGACCCAGACCGACGACATCGTGATGGACGCCGCGTCCGGGGATGACGCCTACAGCCTTGACCGGCGCATGGTCGCGGCGATCCTCGGGGCGGTCGAGGCGGGCGACCAGCAGGGGCTGATCGATCTGATGGAGCCGCTCCATCAGGCCGACATCGCCGACCTTCTGGAGCAGATCGGCACGCAGGACCGCCAGGACCTGATCCGCCTGTATGACCGCGAATTCGACGGCGAGATCCTGTCGGAACTTGACGAATCCATCCGCGAAGAGGTCATCGACCTTCTCACCCCGCAGGTGCTGGCCGAGGCCGTGCGCGAGATGGACAGCGACGATGTCGTCGATCTGGTCGAGGACCTGGGCGAACCCCAGCAGCGCGCGATCCTCGGCGCGCTGGGCGAAATCGACCGCGTGGCGGTGGAAAAGGCGCTGTCCTATCCCGAATACACCGCCGGCCGCCTCATGCAGCGCGAGGTGGTGATGGCCCCCGAACACTGGACGGTGGGCGATGCGATCGACTTCCTGCGCGGCTCGGACGACCTGCCCGACACCTTCTATCACGTGGTGCTGGTCGATCCGCGCCTGCATCCGGTGGGCAAGGTGGCGCTCGGCTCCATCATGCGCTCGCGCCGCGACGTGGCGCTGCGCGACCTGACCGAAGAGATCTTCCGCGTCATCCCGGTGACGCAGGGAACCGACGACGTCGCCTATGCCTTCAACCAGTATCACCTGATCTCGGCCCCCGTGGTGGACGAGGAAGGCCGCCTGATCGGCCAGATCACCATCGACGACGCGATGACCGTGCTGGATGACGAACACGAGGAAGATATCCTGCGCCTGGCTGGCGTCAGCGAGGAGTCGAGCCTGTCGGACACCATCCTCGAGGCCACGAAGGGCCGGGCGCTGTGGCTGTTCGTGAACCTTCTGACGGCGATCCTCGCCTCGGTGGTGATCTCGCTTTTCGCCGACACGATCGAACAGATGGTGGCGCTGGCCGTGCTGATGCCCATCGTCGCCTCGATGGGGGGCAATGCGGGCACGCAGACGATGACCGTGGCGGTACGGGCGCTGGCGACGCGCGACCTCACCGCACAGAACGCGATGCGCGTGCTCTGGCGCGAAGTGTCGGTGGGGGCGCTGAACGGGCTTCTCTTCGGCCTTGTCATGGCGCTGGTGGCGGGCTTCTGGTTCGGGGTGCCGATGCTGGCGGCGGTGATCGGCATCGCCATGGTGCTGACGCTGGTCGCGGCCGCGCTGGGGGGCATCGTCATCCCCATCCTGCTCGACCGGTTCGACATCGACCCGGCGCTGGCATCCGGGCCCTTCGTGACGACGGTGACCGATGTCGTGGGCTTCTTCGCCTTCCTCGGGCTCGCTGCGGCGGTGCTGCTGTGACCGACCTGTCCCAGATCAAGGCCGAGGCGCGCCGCGCCGCCTTCGCCCGCCGCAAGGAAGCGCATGCCGCCCGCCCGCCCGCGCCCGCCGCGCATCTCTCGGCGGTGCTGGCGGGCTATCGCGGCGTGCCGATCTCAGGCTATCTGCCCATCCGCACGGAAATCGACCCGACCCCGGCGATGGAAGAGGCCGCCGCCCACGGCCCCGTGGGCGTGCCGGTGATCGAAGGCCACGGCCTGCCGCTGAAATTCGCCCTGTGGGAGCCGGGCTGCGCGCTGGTGGAAGGCCCCTTCGGCGCGATGATCCCGGCCGATCCGCGCTGGATGGAGCCGGAAATCCTCATCGTGCCGCTGGTGGCCTTCGACGCGCGGGGCGGGCGGCTGGGCTATGGTGGGGGGTTCTACGACCGCACGCTCGAGGCCTTGCGCGCGCGTCGGCCCACCCGCGCCTTCGGCTTCGCCTATGCCGCGCAGGAGGACGCGTCGCTGCCGCTCGAGATGACGGACCAGAGCCTCGACCTCATCATCACCGAACGCAGCGTCATCGCGCCGCCACGGGAATAGACGCCCCCGCCTGCGCGCAAGTCCCCTGCTTCTTCGGGTTCACAAGTATCCCGGGGGGGCGGTCCGGCACGGGCCGCGGGGGGCAGAGCCCCCCTCCGACGCCGCTCAGAGCTGCGCCATCACCGCGTCCGAGGCTTCGAAATTCGTGGTGACGTGCTGCACGTCATCGTCGTCTTCCAGCGCCTCGACCAGCTTCATCAGCTTCTGCAGGTCCTCGAGACCCAGTTCCGTCGTGGTCACTGACTTCCAGACCAGACGCGTCGTCTCGCTTTCGCCCAAGGTTGCTTCCAGGGCCGAGGCCACCTCGGACAGGTCGCCCACCGCGCACCAGATCACGTGACCCTCGTCCGTGCTTTCGACGTCTTCGGCGCCCGCCTCGATCGCGGCCATCATCACCGTGTCGGCGTCGCCCGCCGCGGGCAGATAGGTGATCTCGCCCTTGCGGTCGAACATGAAGGCGACCGAGTTCGTCTCGCCCAGGTTGCCGCCGTTCTTGGTGAAGGTCGACCGCACGTTCGACGCGGTGCGGTTGCGGTTGTCGGTCATCGCCTCGACGATCACCGCGACGCCGTTCGGCCCGTAGCCTTCGTAGCGGATTTCCTCATAGGCATCCGCATCGCCGCCCTGCGATTTCTTGATCGCGCGTTCGATGTTGTCCTTGGGCATGGAGGCGGCGCGCGCCTCTTTCACCGCAAGGCGCAGGCGCGGGTTCTTGTCGGGGTCCGGGTCGCCCATCTTCGCGGCGACCGTGATCTCCTTGGACAGCTTCGAGAACAGCTTCGCGCGCAGCTGGTCCTGCCGCCCCTTGCGATGCTGGATATTCGCCCATTTGGAATGGCCTGCCATGGCGCGCGCCTTTTCAATCTTGCCCTCAGGACGTCCCTATAGACCGGCGCGTCTGGGCGGATCAAGCCATGCGCGGCGCTTGTCGTGCGGCGTTCCCGTCCGCCATGGCTGACCCCGCGGCAGGGCGGGGTCTTGCCGATTGCCGCAGGCGGCGCGGCGCGCCTAGACTGGGCCGGTCAGGGGAGGGCGCGGGATGGATCAGGCGGATGTCATCATCGTGGGCGGCGGCCTTGCGGGGCTGGTCGCGGCGGCGGAACTGGGCGACCGGGGCAAGCGTGTGGTCATGCTGGATCAGGAGGGCCCCCAGAACCTGGGCGGTCAGGCTTTCTGGTCGCTGGGCGGGCTGTTCATGGTCGATACGCCCGAACAGCGGCGCATGGGCATCCGCGACAGCCGCGACCTCGCCCAAGGCGACTGGATGGGAAGCGCCGGCTTCGACCGCCCCGAAGACGACTGGCCGCGCCGCTGGGCGGAGGCCTATCTCGACTTCGCGGCGGGGGGCATGCGGTCGTGGTTGCACGGGATGGGCATGCGCTGGTTCCCCGTGGTGGGCTGGGCCGAACGCGGCGGCGGCTTCGCGGGCGGACACGGCAATTCGGTGCCGCGGTTCCATCTGACCTGGGGCACGGGGCCGGGGGTGCTGGAGCCCTTCGTCAAGCGGGTCGAGGTGCAAGCGGCGGCGGGCTTGGTCGACCTGCGCTTCCGCCACCGCGTCGACCGCATCGTGACCGAGGCGGGCGCGGCGAAAGGTGTCGCGGGCACGATACTGGCCGATGACCGCGCCCCGCGCGGCGCGCCGTCCAACCGCGCCGCGACGGGTGAGTTCGAGCTGCGCGCGCCTTCGGTTCTGGTTGCCTCGGGCGGGATCGGGGGTAACTTCGATCTTGTCCGCAAGGCCTGGCCGACCGACCGTCTGGGCCCCGCGCCGGAACGCATGGTGGCGGGCGTGCCCGCCCATGTGGACGGGCGCATGATCGCCATTTCCGAGGCCGCGGGCGGCCATGTCATCAATGGCGACCGGATGTGGCACTATACCGAAGGCCTGCGCAACTGGGACCCGATCTGGCCCGATCACGGCATCCGCATCCTGCCGGGGCCGTCCTCCATGTGGTTCGACGCCGAAGGCCGCCGCCTGCCGCCCCCCGCGCTGCCGGGCTTCGATTCGCTGGGCACGCTGAAGACGATCCTGGCCACGGGCTATGACTACAGCTGGTTCGTGCTGACCCAGAAGGTGATCAAGAAGGAATTCGCCCTGTCGGGATCGGAACAGAATCCCGACCTGACCGGCAAGTCCTGGGGCGCGGTGCTGCGCGAGCGCTTGCTGTCAGGCGGCCGCGCCACCGGCGCGGTCGAGGCGTTCAAGACCCATGGGGCGGATTTCGTTGTGGCGGGTGACCTGCCGACGCTCGTTCAGGGGATGAACCGGATCGCGGGGGCCGACCTGATCAACGCAGGGATCCTGCAGGCGCAGATCGCGGCGCGCGACGCGCAGGTCGACAATCCTTTCTCCAAGGACGCGCAGATCATGGCGATCCTTGCGGCGCGGAACTATCGCGGCGACCGGTTGATCCGCACGGCCAAGCCGCATCGCTTCCTTGACCCCGCGAACGGGCCGCTGATCGCCGTGCGGCTGTCGATCCTGACGCGCAAGACTTTGGGCGGGCTGCAGACCGATCTCGACGGGCGGATGATCGGCGCCGACGGCGCTGTCGTCCCGGGCCTGTTCGCGGCCGGCGAGGTGGCAGGCTTCGGCGGCGGGGGCTATCACGGTTACAACGCGCTCGAAGGAACCTTCCTCGGCGGCTGCATCTTCTCGGGCCGGGCGGCGGGTCTGTCGCGCGAGATCGCCTGAGGCGGGGGTGGTCAAACCTTCGAAGGTTTGACCTGTCACAGAGGCCGGATGATGGGGCAAACCTTCGAAGGTTTGCCCGGTCATAATGGCCAGAAGACCGGGATCGTGGCCGAGGCCGCGATGCCGACAAGCAGGTTCATCGGGATGCCCACCTTCAGGAAGTCGCTGAAGCGGTAGCCGCCGGGGCCGTAGACCAGCATGTTGGTCTGGTACCCAATGGGCGTGGCGAAGGCGGCCGAGGCCGCGACCATCACCGCCACGACCAGCGGGCGCGGATCGACGCCGATTGCTTCGGCCAGACCGATGGCGATGGGGGTGACGATCACGGCGACGGCGTTGTTCGAGACAAGCTCGGTCATGATCGTGGTGAGCATGTAGACCGCCCAGACCAGCAGGACCGGCGGCAGATCCCGCAGCGCGGGCGCGATGGCATTCACGATCAGCTGCACCGCGCCCGAGGATTCGAGCGCGGCGCCCACCGCGAGCATGGCGAAGATCATCGCCAGAAGCCGCCCGTCGACGAAGGAAAACGCCTCGTCCGCGTCGATGCAGCGCGTGACGAGGACCAGCGCCATCGCCAGCACCGCCAGTGCGAGGATCGGTGCCACCCCCAGCGCCGACAATGCCACGATGCCAAGCAGGGCGATCAGCGCGATGGGCGCGTGCGACCGGCGGTATTCGCGCGCCGAAGGTTTCGAGACATCGACCATGTCCATTTCCTGGGACAATCGCTGGATGTCGGCGGGCGCGCCTTCTAGAAGCAGCGTGTCGCCCACCCGCACCACCAGATCGTCGAGTGCGGTGCCGATGTTCTGGTTGCGGCGGTGGACCGCCAGCACGTAGACGCCGAAGCGCCGCCGGAGGCGCAGAGAGCCGAGGCTGCGCCCGACCATCTTGCAGCCCGGGGTGATGAGGACCTCGACCGTCGTCGTCTCGACCGCCGAGACCTGATCGACGCGCTTGAGTTCCTTGTTGCGCTGCAGGCTGAGAAGTTCGGTCATGTGGGTGCGCAGGACCACCCGGTCGCCCACCTGCAGCGTCACCCCTTCCAGAGCGCGCCGCAGCGACAGGTCGCCCCGGATCACGTCGATCAGACGCACGCCGTCGCGCTTGAAAAGCTGCACGCCCAGCACCTCGCGCCCGATGAGGTTGCTGTCGGGGGGGATCACGGCCTCGGTGAAGAACTTCATCTTCGATTTGTCGCCGCTCAAAAGCATCGCCATGCTGTCGCGTTCGGGCAGAAAGCGCGACCCCACCAGCCAGAGATAGAGCATGGCGACGACGACGACGACCGCGCCGACCGGTGTCACCTCGAAGATGCCGAAGGGTTCGAGCCCGCGCGCCCGCGCGACGCCGTCGACCAGCAGGTTGGTGGAGGTGCCGATCAGTGTCAGCATGCCCCCCACGATGGCGGCATAGCTGAGCGGGATCAGGAGTTTGGAGGCCGACACGCCGAGCGCGCGCGCCAATTGCACGAAGACGGGGATCATCACCACGACCACGGGCGTGTTGGCCACGAAGGCCGAGGCAACGACGACAAACCCCAGAAGCATCCCGATCGCCAGCCGTGGGTTGGTGATGGCCTGGCGTTCGGCATATTTGGTGAAGGCATGCAGACCGCCGGTGCGCACAAGCGCGCCCATGGTGATGAACATGGCCGCGATGGTCCACGGCGCCGGGTTCGACAGCACCGCGACCGCGTCGTCATAGGCAAGCGCACCGGTCAGAAGGAGGATCGAGACACCAAGGAGCGCCACGACCTCGGTCGGGAAGACCTCGCGGATGAAGAGCGCGAACATGACGGCGAGCACGACCAGCGTGACCAAGGCCGCCTGCATCTGCGTCAGTTCGATCAGATCCATTGCCGCGAAACCCTCGGTTCAGTGACGCGGGCCATCTTCCGCGATGGGCACCGCGGCGGCAAGGCCGCGGATACGGCGCGGCTGGACCAGCACGACCCCCAGAAGGATCAGTGCCGCCGCTGCCCAGAAATAGGGCGAGTAGCTTTCGCCTAGGATCGCCATGGACCACAGAACACCGGTCGCCGTCACCGGATAGCCCACCTGCGCTGCGAAGACCGATCCGGCCTGACCCACCAGCCAGACATAGCCCGCATAGATTACCGCATGAATGGCCGAGGACACGATCAGCGACCATTCCGGCGCACCGAGCCCGGCCGTGGGCCAGATGAACTGCCCCGTGGCAAGCGCGAGCGGCAGCGTCACGACGGCCGCGACCAGCGAGGCACCCAGAAGCACCTGGATCGCGTCGGCCCCACCGAGCCCCCAGCGCGCGACATAATTGCCTTCGAACCCGTAGCATAGCACGGCCAGCGCGCTGAGCGCGACCCAAGGCAGCATGCTGCGGTCGGGCAGGCTTGCTTCGGGCAGGACAAGGACGAGAACGCCCGCAAGCCCCAGCCCGAGGCCAAGGAAGCGCCGCGCCTCGAACCGTTCGAGTGCGAGCGCAAGCGCGATCGGAAAGGTCGCCATGGGCACGAGCGACATGAGCACCGACTGCACGCCCGCCGGGATATGCGCCAGCGCCGCGTAGGAGGCCGCGTTGGGCAGGACCGTGCCCGCCGCCGCGATCACCGCATAGGCCTTGAACGCCGGGAGGGTCAGCGGCAGCCCGCGCCCCGTGGCGGCCGCGATGGTACCGAGGATCACGACGCCGATCACCACCTGCCAGAAGATCAGACCCCAGGGGCCGTGACCCGTGCTGACGGCGATCTTCGACAGGGGCTGCGTCAGGCCCCAGCCCGCGCCCATCCCGACAAGGATCAGGGTCAGAAAGGCCAGACGCCCGGTTGTCACGGGGCAGAACCCTGCAGCCGCCCGCCCAGCCGCACCGGCACGATGCGCTTCGCCAGCCCGGTGCGGTCGTCGGTTTCCACGAAGACACCCGACAGCGTCGCCTCGCCCAGCGCGGGGGTGAAGCGGTCGCGGCCCATGCCGGTGATGAAGCGGCGCATCGGTTCGGCCTTGTCCATGCCGATGACGCTGTCGTAGTCGCCGCACATGCCCGCATCGCTCAGATACGCGGTGCCCTTCGGCAGGATCTGCGCGTCTGCGGTGGGCACATGGGTATGGGTGCCGACGACAAGGCTGGCGCGCCCGTCGCAGTAATGACCGACGGCCATCTTTTCGGACGTCGCCTCGCAATGGATGTCGATGATCGCCGCCTGCACGAGGCCGCCCGGCGGATGGGCGCGCAGCACGGTGTCGAGCGCCGAGAACGGATCGTCGAAGGCGCGTTTCATGAAGACCTGACCGAGGACCTGCGCCACCAGCACCTTGCGCCCGCCGGTCGCCTCGAAGACGCGGAAGCCCTTGCCGGGAGCGGTCTTGGCGAAATTCATCGGGCGCAGGATGCGCGGCTGGCGTTCGATGACCTGCAGCATGTCCTTCTGGTCGAAGGCGTGATCGCCCAGCGTCAAGCAATCGGCCCCCGCAGCCAGCAGCGCCTGTGCATGTTCGCCCGAAAGCCCCATGCCCGAGGTGGCGTTCTCTCCGTTCACCACGACGAAATCGAGACCCCAGTCGGCGCGCAGCCCCGGCAGCCTGTCGGACACCGCCGCGCGACCCGCGCGGCCCATCACGTCACCCAGAAACAGAAGTCTCATGCAGCGTGCTTAGGCCCCGCGCCGCGCCGCGACAAGCCCGATTGCGGTCGTGCCATGTCAGTCGGGGTCGAGGTGCAGCGTGGCGTCGCCCGCCTGCATCGCACCCTGCGCGCGGTCAAAGCGCAGCCAGGCGATGGCGCGCCCGCCCGAGCGGGTGAACAGCGTGCCCGCCGGCTTTCCGTCGGCGGTGATCTCGGTCCCTGCTGCTGCGTCGCCGTCGATCCGTACGCGGGCGAGACCCTTGCGCAGCTCGGTCTTGTGTTTCATGCGCGCCGTCACCTCCTGCCCGACATAGCAGCCCTTGCGGAAGTCGACGCCGTGCAGCGCCTCGAACCCCGCTTCGAGGATGTAGGTCTCGGGCGTCAGCTCGATGCCGGTTTCGGGGATCACATGGGCCACGCGGACCGCGTCCCAGTCGGTGCCGTCGTCCGCCTCTGGCGCGGGGGTATAGGCGCGCCAGCCAAGGGCCGGGTGGCGCGGATCGGGCTGCGCGCCTTCGGGTGCCGGGCCGGTGCCGCGTTGCAGGTGAAGGCCGCTGTCCCCGATCGCGACCTGCGCACGGAGCTTGTACATGCTCAGCCGCTTCACAATGGCGTCTGCCAGGCTTTCGGCCACGTCAAGAAGCACGCCGTCCCCGTCACGCTTGAGGAAGAAGTCTGCCAGATACTTGCCCTGCGGCGTCAGGATCGCCGCATAGACCAGACCCCGGTCGAGACGGCGGATGTCATTGGTGACAAGGCCTTGCATGAAGTCCTCGGTGTCCGGTCCTGTCAGGCGCAGGATGCGGCGGCTGGCCATGGCGCGTCTCCTTTTCCGCGGGACATGAGATAACCCGGTGCCCGCGCCGCGCAAGAGGGCACCGCCGGACCGCTGACCCCTAGGTCGTGAAGATCCTGCGCAGACGGCCAAGGAAGCCGGATGCGCCTTCGGGTCGCGCGCCTTCGGGGCGGGGTTGAAGGGCGCGGGTGCCTTCGGGATCGACCACGGCCTTGCCGTCGCGGAACTGCAGGCGGTAGAGATCGGCATAGATGCCGCCGCGCGCCAGCAGCTCTTCGTGGGTGCCTTCATCCACCGCGCGGCCGCGGTCCATGACCACGATCTTGTCGGCCGCCTGAATGGTGGACAGCCGGTGCGCGATGACGATGGTCGTCCGCCCCCCCGCCAGCCGGTCGAGCGCGTCCTGCACCACCTTCTCCGACTGGGCGTCAAGCGCGCTGGTCGCCTCGTCCAGAAGCAGGACCGGCGTGTCACGCAGAAGCGCGCGCGCGATCACCACGCGCTGGCGCTGCCCGCCCGACAGCGCGCTGCCCCGGGGACCGACCGCGGTCTCGAGCCCGGAGGCGAGCTTGGGCAGGAAGTCTGCGACATGCGCCGCCTTCAGCACACGCATCAGGTGGTCGTCGGAGACGTCGGTCCGCCCCAGAAGGATGTTTTCGCGCAGGGTCTCGTCGAAAAGGAGCGCCTCCTGCGTCACCACCGAGAACAGGCCCCGCAGGTCTTCCAGAGACATGGC
Source organism: Aestuariivita sp. (assembly GCA_018401465.1). Classification (GTDB taxonomy): domain Bacteria; phylum Pseudomonadota; class Alphaproteobacteria; order Rhodobacterales; family Rhodobacteraceae; genus JAGYKE01. Next base: position 508,798 of record JAGYKE010000005.1, on the reverse strand, counting down.
CGAGACCGGCACGCCGCCCACCGTGACCTTGCCCGTCTGCGGATCGACAAGCCGCGTCAGCAGGTTGAAGACCGTGGACTTGCCCGCGCCCGAGGCGCCCACCAGAGCGGTGGTCTTGCCCGCCTCGGCGGTAAAACTCAGCTCCCGCAGCACCGGCGCGTCGCCATAGCCGAAGGTGACGCCGTCAAGCCGCACTTCGGGCAGGCCCTTGGGCGGGGGCACGGGGTTTTCCGGCGACACCATCCGCAGCGGTTCGTCCATCAGTTCCTTCACCCGTTCGATCGCCGCCGCGGCCGATTGCCAGAACCCCGACAGCGCGCCGAGCCGCCGCATCGGGTCGAAGGCAAGGCCCATGGCGGTGAAGAAGGCCATGAACTGGCCCACCGTCTTTTCCCCCGCGATGATCTCGGCCCCGCCGAAGAGGAGCACCAGCATGAAGCCAAGTCCGCCCATCAGATCGACCAGACCCGGGATCGCCGCCGTGCCAAGCGCCGAGCGTGTCTCGGAATAGACGTAGCGGTTGGTCTGCGCCTTGTACTGGTTGATCTGGTAATCCTCGAGCCGGTTCAGCTTGACCGGGACGATGCCGTGAAAGATCTCGTCCAGCCGTGTGGCAAGCTGCGCGCCGATATCGCGCGCCATCCGCGCCTTCTTGCGCACGTAGCGCTGGGCGACGAAGGCGGGCAGCAGCATGACCGGCACGCCGATCAGCGCCAGTGCCGCCCAGCGCCAGTCGATGCTGATCGCCACGCTCAGCAGCACGATCAACGAGATGGAGTCGCGCGCGGCTCCGGTGATCAGCACGCGCCAGATGAAATTGACCGCCTCCACATCGCCCTGCACGCGCTGGATCAGAAAGCCCGGCGGATGCGCCTGATGGAAGGCCCCGTCCTGGCGCACCAGCCGGGCCAGCAGGTCGAAGCGCAGCTGCGCCGCCGTCAGCAGCGCGACGCGCGTCAGGATCAGCTTGTTGATGACGCCCGAGACCGCACGGATCACGAAGATCGCCAGAATGACGAGTGCTACCGTCCAGAGCGCGCCTTCGTTGCGCTCCACGAAGACGTTGTCGAACATCGGCTGCATCATGTAGCTGAGCGCGCCGAGGGTCGATCCTTCGATGGCCATGAAGACAAGCGCGACGGCCAGAAGCCGCCAATGGTGGCGCAGATAGCCACGCCAGACCCAGCCGATGAGGACGCCGGATTTTGCGGGGGGCGTATCGGCCCGGGCGGCGGTCGGTGATGTATCCTGCGCCATTCAGGTCCGGCTGCGGTTTCCTTCGTCGTTCGCCGGGTGTAAGGCCGGGGCCCGGTCTTGACAAGCGAAAGCGCGGTGCGGGCCGGATTGACGCGGCGGCTGGCCGCGATAGGGTTCGCCCGGATCAGGGCGAAAGGAACGGGCGATGGCGAACAGGTTTCCGGGGGCGGGCGGGCGCAGCTATCTGGCGATTCCGGGCCCGTCGGTCATCCCCGATGCGGTGCTGCAGGCGATGCACCGCGCGGCACCCAACATCTATGCGGGCGAGCTGATCGACATGATGCCCGGCCTTGTCGCCGGGCTGAAGGGCGTCGCGCGCACGGATGGGCATGTGGCGATCTATATCGGCAACGGCCACGCGGCCTGGGAGGCGGCGCTGGCCAACGTGATCGCGCCGGGCGACGCCGTCCTCGTGCCCGCGACGGGCCGGTTCGGCCATGGCTGGGCCGACATGGCCGAAGGGCTCGGGGCCGAGGTCGCGGTGCTCGATTTCGGAAAGTCGGGCCCGTGGGACGAAGACCGCATCGCCGACGCCCTGCGCGCCGACACCGGCCACCGGATCAAGGCGGTGCTTGCCGTGCATGTGGACACGTCGAGTTCGGTGCGCAACGACATCGCGGGCCTGCGCAGGCTGCTCGACGATCTGGGGCATCCCGCGCTGCTGATGGCCGATTGCATCGCCTCGCTTGGGTGCGACCGGTTCGAGATGGACGCCTGGGGCGTCGATGTCATGGTCACGGGGTGCCAGAAGGGGCTGATGGTGCCGCCGGGCATGGCGTTCGTCTTCTTCAACGCCCGCGCCGCCAAAGTGCGGGCGAAGATGCCGCGCGTCAGCCGCTACTGGGATTGGACGCCGCGCGCCGAACCGACCGAGTTCTGGGAGTATTTCGACGGCACCGCGCCGACGCATCACCTTTATGGCCTGCGCACCGCGCTGGGCATGATCGCCGACGAGGGGATCGAGGCGGTCTGGGACCGCCACGAACGCCTTGCACGCGCGATCTGGGCGGCCTGCGATGTCTGGGCCGAGGAGGGGCCGCTCCGGCTCAACGTCGCGGATGCCGCGCATCGTTCGCGAGCGGTCACCTCGCTCCGGATCGGGGCGCCGCACGGCACCGAACTGCGCGCGTGGGTCGAGGGGCAGCTTGGCCTCACCCTCGGGATCGGGCTTGGGATGGCGCCGCCCTCTGATCCCGCCTGGCACGGGTTCTTCCGGCTGGGGCACATGGGCCATGTGAACGGCCAGATGGTGCTGGGGATGCTGGGCGGCATCGAGGCGGGGCTGACCGCCATCGGCGTGCCGCATGGGCGCGGCGCGGTGGACGCGGCGGCGCGGGTGATCGCGGGGGGCGTCTAGTATCCCTTCGCCGCCAGCCAGTCGCGCATCCAGGCGATCTCGACCTCCTGCGCGGCGATGATGTCTTCCGCCAACTTGCGCACTTCGTGATCGGTCCCATGTTCAAGCAAGATCCGCGCCATGTCGACCGCGCCTTCGTGGTGAGGGATCATGCCGCGGACGAAGTCGACATCGGCATCGCCCGTCATCTCGACCGACATTGCGGAATGCATGCGCGCATTCGCTTCGGCGAAGGCCTGGGCGGCCGGGCTGTCGGACGTGGCCATCGCGTGACCGGCGTGGCTTTGCGACTGCTGCGCCAGGGCAGGGGTCGCAAGAACTGACAGGACGAGGACAATCGGGAGAGCGGGGGTCATGATGTTCGCTTTCACAAGGCTACCGTAGAGCGATAGCACGAGGGCCCCAGCCCCGCCATCAAACCGCCGTGAGCAGTGTCAGCCCCGCGCGGCGGCCAGCGCCTGCGGCAGAACCTCGGCGAAGACGTCGAGATCGGCGGGCAGGCCGCAGCTGACGCGGATGCAGCGGTTCTGGGGTGCGGCGAAGGGCATGCGTACGAAAACCCCGCGCGCGACGATCCCGTCGAGGACGGCGCGCGCGAAGACCCCGTCGCCGCCGCAGTCTATGGTGACGAAATTGGTGGCCGATGGCAGGGGCGTCAGGCCGTTGTCGCGGGCGATGGCGCTGATCCCGTCGCGCGCCGTGGCGATCTGCGCCTGCACATGGGCGAGCCATTCAGCATCTGCCAATGCGGCCAGCGCCCCGGCCTGCGCCGCGCGGTTCATGCCGAAATGGTTGCGGATCTTGTTGAAGGCGTCGATCAGGCCCGGTGCGCCCAGCGCATAGCCCACCCGCGCGCCGGCCATGCCATAGACCTTGGAGAAGGTGCGCATCCGGATCACGTGGGGATCATCCGCCGCGACCGGCGCGGCGGTGCCTTCGGGGGCGCATTCGACATAGGCCTCGTCAAGGATGAGAAGGCAGCCTTCGGGCAGCGCATCCATTGCCGCGACGATGTCCGCACCGCGGTGCCAGCTGCCCATCGGGTTGTCGGGATTGGCGAGATAGACGAGCTTCGCGCCGACCTCGGCCGCCTTGGCGAACAGCGCGGCAGGGTCTTCGTGATCGTCGCGGTAGGGCACCTTGTGCAGGACGCCGCCGAAGCCCGCCACGTGATAATTGAAGGTCGGATAGGCCCCCTCGGACGTGACCACCGCGTCGCCCGGTTCGATCAGCAGGCGCGCGAGGTATCCCAGAAGCCCGTCGATTCCTTCGCCGATCATGACATGGGGGGGGGTCACCCCGTGATGGGCGGCCAGCGCCGCGCGCAGGTCGTGGCTTTCGGGGTCGCCGTATTTCCAGATGTCCCCCGATGCTGCCTGCATCGCGGCGATGGCCGCGGGCGAGGGGCCGAAGACGCTCTCATTGGCACCGAGGCGCGCGGCGAAGGGGCGGCCCATGGCGCGTTCCTGCGCCTCGGGGCCCACGAAGGGCACGGTCGAGGGCAGGCCGAGGGCGAGACGGGAAAAGCGGGGTCCGTGTGTCATGGCGCGAGTGATACCGATCCCGCGCGCGCCCGCAAGATGCCGCGACGTTCCGCTGGCCAGCGCGGGGGCTGTCGGGCGATGCTGCGCGCGAGAGAGAAGGAGGCCGCCCATGTCCCGTGTTACCGTCACCCATGCCGATCATGTCGCCCATGTCACCCTGACGCGCGCCGACAAGATGAACGCGATGGACCCCGCGATGATCGAGGCGATCATCGACGCCGGGCAACAGGTGGCGGAGAGCGGGGCGCGCGCGGTCGTGTTGTCGGGCGAGGGCAAGGGGTTCTGCGCCGGTCTTGACGTGGCGAGCTTCGCCGCGATGGCAGGCCAGGACCCGCATGACCTGATCGCGCCGCGCACCCATCATGACGCCAACCGCTGGCAGGAGGTGGCGCTGGTCTGGCGGCGCGTGCCGGTGCCGGTGATCGCGGCGATCCACGGCGTGTGCTATGGCGCGGGGCTGCAACTGGCGCTGGGCGCCGATATCCGCATCGCGGCGCACGACACCCGTTTCGCCGTGATGGAGATGAAATGGGGGCTGATCCCCGACATGGGGGGCATGGTCCTGCTGCCGCATCTGGTGCGGTCGGACGTGCTGCGCCAGCTGACCTATACCGCGCGCCCCGTCGATGCGGCCCAGGCCGAACGCTGGGGGCTGGTGACGACGCTTTCCGCCGATCCGCTGGCCGAGGCACGCGCGCTGGCCGCCGAGATCGCGGGCAAGAGCCCGAGCGCGATGCGCGCCGCCAAGCGGTTGATCGGTGTCGCCGAAAGTGGTGCGCCGCGCGAGGAAGTGCTGATGGCGGAAAGCCGCGAACAGGCCGATCTGGTGGGCAAGGCCGACCAGATGGAAGTGATCGCGGCCCAGATGCAGGGCCGCGCGACGGTTTTCAAGTAGATCAGCTTCGCGGGGTTGAGAGCTGATTTTACTGCGAAAAATCGCGCGCCCCGGTCAGCCGATCTCGGACAGCCGGGCGAGCGCCTCTTGCAGCTTGGCTTCCTCGTCGCGGCGGGCTTCGAGATTGGCGCGGGTTTCCTCGACCACCTCTTCCGAAGCATTCGCCGCGAAGTTGGGGTTCGAAAGCCGCCCGTTCAGCCCCGCGATTTCCTTGGCGAGTTTGCCCAGGGTCTTGTCCAGCCGCGCCTTTTCCTCGGCCACGTCGATGACATCGGCCAAGGGCAGCCCGAAGGCCCCGCCCGGCACCGCAAGCGCCACGGTGCCTTTCGGGAAATCGGCCACTTCGGTCAGGGACTCGAGTCGCGCGAACCTGTGGATAAAGGCTGCGTTCGCCTCATAGGCCGCTTTGGCCCGGTCGTCGAACCCTTTGACGACACAGGGAACATAGGCCCCGGCGGGGACATGCATCTGCGCGCGCGCCGACCGGATGCTTTCGATCAGGCGGATCACCCAGTTGAGATCCCGGTCGGCGTCCGCATCGACCATGTCCGCTGCCGTATAGGTCGGCCAGTCGGCATGGACGAGCATCTTGGGCCGCGCCTTCTGGCCCCAGATTTCTTCGGTGACGAAGGGCATGATCGGATGCAGCAGGATCAGGCATTGATCAAGCGCCCAGGCGTACATCGCGCGCGTCTCGGCCTTGGCCGCGTCATCCTCGCCGTCAAAGATGGGCTTGGTGAATTCGAGATACCAGTCGCAAAAGGTGTTCCAGACAAAGCCATAAAGCGCCTGCGCGGCGTCGTTGAAGCGGAAGGCCTCCATCGCCGCGTCCACCGCCTCGCGCGTCTTGGCGACCTCGCCCCTGATCCAGCGGTTGAGGGGCAGCGTGACCTCGGGCGCGGCATGCGCATGGGGCACGTCGAAGACACCCTTCAGATTGCCGTAACTCGCCGCATTCCAGAGCTTGGTGCCGAAGTTCCGGTAACCCTTGATCCGCTCCATGTCGAGCTTCAGCACACCGCCGAGCGAGGCCATTGCCGCATTGGTGAAACGCAGCGCGTCGGCGCCGTATTCGTCGATGATTTCCAACGGGTCGACGACGTTGCCCAAGCTTTTCGACATCTTCTTGCCCTTGGCGTCGCGCACAAGGCCATGCAGATAGACCTTGCGGAAAGGCACCTCGCCCACGACCGCAAGCTGCATCATCATCATCCGCGCGACCCAGAAGAACAGGATGTCCTGACCCGTCACCAGAACAGAAGTCGGGAAATACCGCTGCAGTTCCAGGGTGTTGTCGGGCCAGCCTAACGTGCCGATGGGCCAGAGCCCGGAGGAGAACCAGGTGTCGAGGACATCCGCATCGCGCCAGACCGGATAGACCAGATCAGTCGGGTCCTGGCTGAGCGTATAGGTGGCGAGGCTTTCGGCCAGTGTCTCGGCCGCGGCGTCGCGGCCTGCCACCTCGATCACGCGGGCGTGGTTCAGGGGCGACGGCAGGCCCGCCAGACCATCGGCGAACTGCCCTTCCACGGCGGCGAAATCGGCCGCGCAGTGATGCACCTCGTCCCCGCGCAACAGCGTCTGGCGCGACAGAAGGCGCATGATCTCGACCGCGTCCAGCGCATCGTCACCTTCATCATCGACAAAACCATGCGCGGAAAGGTCGAAGCCGTACCACACCGGGATCTGGTGCCCCCACCAGAGCTGGCGGGAAATGCACCAAGGCTCGATGTTCTCGAGCCAGTGGTAATAGGTCTTCTCGCCGCTTTCGGGCAGGATCTCGACCGTGCCGTTGCGGACGGCATCCAGTGCCGGGCCGACGATCCGCGCGGTGTCGACGAACCACTGGTCGGTGAGCATCGGCTCGATCACCACCTTCGACCGGTCACCATGGGGCTGCATGATCGCCTTCGCCTCGACGAGAGGGACAAGGGCATCGGCCCCTTCGGCATCGGACTTCACCGCCGCCTTGCCCAGCCGCGGATCGTCCGCGCGGGTCATCACGGCGAGGCCCTCTGCGGTGATCTCGTCCACCACGCGGGCGCGCGCCTCGAACCGGTCGAGGCCCCGCAGGTGATCGGGCACGAGGTTGAGCGCGTCGGTCTCGGTCTCGGACAGCGTGCGTTCACCGCGCGCCACCGCCAGCGCGATTTCGGCGGCTTCCGGATAGGGTGCGCCGTCGTCGCGCAGGCGCGCGCGGGTGTCCATCAGGCGGTAGCAGGGAATGCCGCCGCGGCTGGCCACGCCGTAATCGTTGAAGTCATGCGCCCCGGTGATCTTGACCGCGCCAGACCCGAATTCGGGGTCGGGATACTCGTCCACGATGATCGGGATCAGGCGGCGGTGTTCCTTTGGCCCGACCGGGATTTCGCAAAGCTTTCCGACAATTGGCGCATATCGTTCATCCGACGGGTGAACCGCGACCGCGCCGTCGCCCAGCATCGTCTCGGGCCGGGTCGTGGCGATCGAGATATAGTCGCGCACCTCGCGGAGCGTCACGTTTCCATCGGCGTCACGCTCGACATAGTCATAGGTCTCGCCGCCCGCCAGCGGGTACTTGAAGTGCCACATGTGGCCCGGCACCTCGATGTTCTCGACTTCCAGGTCGGAAATCGCGGTTTCGAAATGCGGGTCCCAGTTGACCAGCCGCTTGCCGCGATAGATCAGGCCCTTTTCGTACATGTCCACGAAGACCTTGATCACCGCGTCGTGGAAATTGCCCTCTTCGCCCTCGGGCGCATCGGGCGCGCCCGACATGGTGAAGGCTTCGCGCGACCAGTCGCAGGAGGCGCCGAGGCGTTTCAATTGCCCGATGATCGTGCCGCGCGAGGCGATCTTCTGCTGCCAGACGCGGGTGGTGAAGGCGTCGCGGCCCATCTCGGTGCGCGAGGGTTCGCCCTTCGCCGCCATGTCGCGTTCGGTGACCATCTGGGTCGCGATCCCCGCGTGGTCGGTGCCGGGCTGCCAGAGCGTGTCGAACCCGCGCATCCGGTGCCAGCGGATCAGGATGTCCTGCAGCGTGTTGTTGAACGCATGCCCCATGTGGAGCGATCCCGTCACGTTCGGCGGCGGGATCATGATGCAATAGCTGTCCGCCTCCGGTTTCGCATTCGCGCCGGCCTTGAAGCAGCCCGCGTCTTCCCAGGCGCGGGTGATGCGGGCTTCGGCCTCGGCGGCGTTGAAGGTCTTGTCCATGATCGTCTCGCTCGGCTCTTGGGCTGTCGAGCGCTGATCTAGCGAAGCGTGCGGCGAAGGGGAAGGCGGAAGGGGCGTTTTGTGACCCCGGGCCTCGCGGCGGCGGTCATTTCGGGATTTGGGTATTTGTGACCCCAAAGAAGCGCAAACGCTTTCTTAACCGGAATCGGGGCATTGTGGTCGTGCGGTACAGGCTGGGGAGCCGATGACCGCACCCCGAAGAAGCGGCCCTGGCCCAAGTGGCACCGCGGCTGTTGCGGACGGCGGAAGGTCAGGGCGCTTCGACCCTGCTTCTTTGGGGGCAAAAACACCCAAATCCCGACGCAGACATGGGCTCTGTCGTCTCAGCCCGTGCGTGACGCCGCCACCTGCGCATCGACCAGCGCCACCCGTTCCCCTGCACGGATCACGGCTGCATCATAGGCCTGTCGCGCGAAGACCTCGCGCACCATAGGCACGAAGAAGTCGATCGGCAGCGTGTTGTAGGCGGGATCGAAGCTTGCCTGATCCCAGCGTTCGCAGAATTCCGCGCAGTCGTCGAAATAGGGGCTGCTGCGGTGGCGGTCGCGCTTGTGCCGGTCCCCGCCCACATGGTGGCCGTAATAGAGCATCTGGAAATCGCCATGGGTCTGCACGACCCAGGCGCATTGTTCGCGCACGAAGGGTTTCAGGATCGTGGCGGCGTATTCGTCGTGATTGTAGGGGGCGTAGATGTCGCCAATGTCATGCAGGAGCGCCGCGACGATCCAGTCGGCATCCGCCCCGTCGCGCCAGGCCCGCGTGGCCGATTGCAGCGAATGGCCAAGCCGCGTGACCTGATAGCCCGAGAGGCTTTCATCAAGCTCAACCAGCGCACGCAGAAGCCTGTCGGCGGTGCCTTTCGTGTATTCGATCTCGTGCGCGATGAGGAATGCGTAGTCTTCCTTCGTGCCGTCCTTCATCCGGGTGAAACTGACGCGGTCCATTGCGGGGTCCTTGCGTTTGCGGCTCTTGCCGGACAGCCTGCCTGATTCCCGCGCGTCGCCACAAGGGGGGAACACCCGACCGTCGGGTTGCTCGTCGGGGTGACTGGACATCCGCGAACCCGGGCCTAGTGTCGCGGCAAGACAGAAGACGAGGGCGACAGATGGACAAGTTCGGGAAAAGCCAGCCGGTCAAGCGGGTTGAGGATGTCCGGTTTCTGACCGGTCAGGGGGGCTACGTGGACGACACCGCACCGAAAGGCGCGCTGCATGCCATCTTTCTGCGCAGCTCGGTCGCGCATGCCGAAATCACCGCGCTGGACATCGACGAGGCGCGCGCGGCGCCGGGCGTGCATCTCGTGGTCACCGCCGAAGATCTGGCGGCGGCCGGCGTCGATCTGAACATCTTCGCCGCGACCGTGAAGAACCGCGACGGCACGGATGGTGCCGCGCCCGAACGCCCGATTCTCGCGCGGGGGCGCGTGCGGCATGTGGGCGAACCCGTCGCCATGGTGGTGGCCGAGACGCTGTCTGCTGCGCGCGACGCGGCCGAGCTGATCGGGTTCGACACGGACGATCTCGAGGTCAGCCTTGCGCTGGCCGCGGGCGGGCCGACCATCCACCCCGAGGCGCCCGGCAATCTTGCCTTCGACTGGGGCATGGGCGACGAGGCCGCGACCGAGGCCGCCTTTGTCGCCGCCGCGCGCACCGTGTCGCTTGAGATCGCGGACAACCGCGTCATCGTCAATTCGATGGAGCCGCGCGGCTGCTGGGCCGCGATGGAGGGCAACCGCCTGCACCTGTCCTTCGGTGGTCAGGGCGTCTGGGTGATGAAGGCGCGGCTGGCCAAGGCGCTGGGGATGGAACCCGACGACGTGCGCGTGACGATCCCGGACGTGGGCGGCGGCTTCGGCATGAAGGCGATGACCTATCCGGAATATTACTGCGTCGCCTTCGCGGCCCGCGCGCTTGGCCGTCCCGTGCGCTGGATGTCGGACCGCAGCGAAGCGATGCTGAGCGACAATGGCGGGCGCGATCTGGTGTCGCTGGCGGAACTGGCTTTCGACGCCGATCACCGCATCACCGCCTATCGCGTGACGACGCGCTGCAATCTCGGCGCCTATAATTCGCAGTTCGGTCAGCCGATCCAGACGCAGCTGTTCAGCCGGGTCCTGATGGGGGTCTATGACGTGCAGACGACGTGGCTGGGCGTGCAGGGCTTCTATACCAACACCACGCCCGTCGATGCCTATCGCGGCGCAGGACGCCCCGAGGCGATCTATGTGCTGGAACGCATCATGGACCGCGCAGCGCGCGAGCTGGGCATCGATCCGTGGGAGCTGCGGCGGCGCAACTTCATCCCGCGTGACCGCTTCCCCTATCTCACCGCCACGGGCGAGACCTATGACACCGGCGATTTCCACAAGGTGCTGGCGCGCGCAGCGGATGAGGCGGATGCGGCCGGTTTCGCTGCACGGGCCGATGCGGATGCGGCGCGCGGGCTGCTGCGGGGGCAGGGCCTGTGTTATTATATCGAAAGCATTCTGGGCGATCCTTCGGAAAGCGCGAAGGTCGTTTTCGAAGAGGATGGCACGGTGAGCATCCATGTCGGTACGCAGTCGAACGGGCAGGGGCACGAAACCGTCTATGCCAGGTTCCTGTCTGACCAGACCGGCATCCCGGCCGATCTGATCCGCGTGGTGCAGGGCGACAGCGACCGCATCGCGCAGGGCGGCGGCACCGGCGGGTCGCGCTCGGTCACCGTGCAGAACACCGCGACGCTGGCCACCGTGTCGAAGATGATCGCGGCCGGCGCGGCCTATCTGGCCGAAAAGACGGGTGTCGAGGCAGAGCAGATCAGCTTCGACGACGAACGCTTCCGCGCGCCGGGATCGAACCTGACGCCCACCTTCCTCGAACTCGCCCAGATGGCGCGCGAAGAGGGCCGCACGGAGTTTCTGACGCATGAGGCGCGCATCAAGCTCGATGCGCGCAGCTTCCCCAACGGGGCCCATGTGGCCGAGGTGGTCGTCGACCCCGATACCGGCGTCGTCACCGTCGACCGCTATACGGTCGTCGATGATTTCGGCAATCTGATCAACCCGATGCTGGCCGAAGGTCAGGTGCATGGCGGCATCGCGCAGGGGATAGGGCAGGCGATCACCGAACACGTCGTCTTCGACGAGGACGGGCAGCTTCTCACGGCATCTTTTATGGACTACGCGCTGCCGCGCGCCGATGATGTGCCGATGATCGCCTTCACGTCCGAACCCGTGCCGTCGACTTCTAACCTGATGGGGATGAAGGGCTGCGGCGAAGCTGGGACCGTGGGCGCGCTGGCGGCGGTGGCCAACGCGGTGCAGGACGCGCTCTGGCCGCATGGCGTGCGGCAGGCCGACATGCCCTTCACGCCCCTTCGCGTCTGGGGCATGATGAGAGATGGATCAATCGCGGCTGAGTGAACGACTTCTCGGCTGGCTGGGGCAGCGATTTCGCACCGGCCAGTCGGCACCGCTGCGCCGACGCGGACCGCAGGCGCATGTTGTCATCCTCGACGGTACGATGTCGAGCCTTGATCCCGGAACTGAAACCCACGCGGGCCTGACCTACAAGCTCTGCCGTGAAGCGGGACCGGGCGTGTCGGTCTTTTATGAGGCGGGCGTGCAGTGGCCCAGCTGGGCGCGGACCGCCGATGTTCTGATGGGGCGCGGTATCAACCGCCAGATAAGGCGCGCCTATGGCTGGCTGGCCTCGCGCTACCGGCCCGGCGACGCGATCTTCCTGCTCGGCTATTCGCGGGGCGCCTATGCAGTGAGGTCGCTGGCGGGGGTGATTGACCGCGTGGGCTTGCTGCGGGCCGAGCACGCGACCGAGCGCAACATTCAGACCGCCTATCGCCATTACGAATTCAGCCCCGACAGCCGGGGCGCGCAGGCCTTCCGCGCCCGGTTCTGCCACGCGCAGGCCCCGATCGAGATGGTCGGCGTCTGGGACACGGTCAAGGCGCTGGGCCTGAGGCTGCCGCTCCTGTGGCGGCTCTTCGAGGCGCGCCATTCCTTTCACAGCCCGCATCTGGGTGACAGCATCCGCCACGGATACCACGCGCTGGCGCTGGACGAGACGCGGCAGATCTATGAACCGATACTTTGGGAATGTCGCGACGACTGGTCGGGTCATGTGGTTGAGCAGGTCTGGTTTGCCGGAACCCATGGTGATGTGGGTGGTCAGCTGGGCGGGTTCGAGGCCGCGCGCCCGCGCGCCAACCTGTCGCTGGTCTGGATGCTGCAAAAGGCCGAAGGCTGCGGCCTGGCCCTGCCGGCAGACTGGCAGGCGCGCTTTCCCTGCGACGCCGATGCGCCGTCTGTCGGCACATGGCGCGGCTGGGGCAAGCTGTTCGTGCTGCGCCAAGCGCGTGTCGTGGGCCGCGACCGGTCCGAACGCCTCCACCCCTCCGCCGTGACGGTCCGGGGGGCCGGGCCCGTGGCCCTGCCGGTCGCCGCGCCCTGATCGCGTGCCGGTGAAAGCGCCTCAGCCGATCTTCATGATGATACAGGTGGTGGAACCCGTGGCGTAGAGCTTGCCGTCACTCAGCCCCCGGATCTCTCCATGCGCGACGCCGGTGGACCGGCCCGCGTGATCGACCAGCCCCGTGCATTCGATCTCGGCCCCGAGCGGCAGGGGGCGGGTGATGTTCACCTTGTATTCGAGCGTGGTGTAGACCGACCCTTTCGGCACCATCGTCATCACCGCGCAGGCCATCGCGCTGTCGAGAAGCGTGCCGTACCAGCCGCCATGCACGGTGCCCATCGGGTTGGTGACGCCGAATTCCGGCGTGCCGCGGAAGATGACGCGCCCCTCCTCCACGCTGTGCAGCCGATACCCCATGGTTTGCCCGATGGGCGGGCCGGACAGGCGCCCGTCGAGCACCGCGCGCATGAAGTCGAGACCGGACATGGACAGCACCGTTGCCTGATCGGGAAGATCGGCCGGGCTGAGGGCGACACGCGGCATGGGACACCTTTCCGCCTGGAGATTGATGCGGAAAGGCTAGGGCCGCGTGTCAGGCGGGCGCAATCCTTACGCGACGTCGCGCAGGCTGACGTGGGGCACGACCCCCAGCGCATGGCAGACGTCACGCGTCAGTTCCGGGCGGTTCAGCGTGTAGAAGTGCAGCGAATCGACCCCGCCCTCGATCAGGTCGCTGCAAAGCTCGGTGCAGACCGCGGTTGCCAGCAGATCGGCGCGCCCGTCACGCTGGGCCGTCTCGAAGGCATCCGCCAGCCAGGCCGGGATCGCGGTGCCGCAACGTTCGGCGAAGCGGCGCGCGCCGTTCCAGTTCTCGATCGGCAGGATGCCGGGGATGATCGGCGCGTCGATGCCCGCCTTGGCGCAGGCGTCGCGGAAGCGGAAGAAGGTCTCCGCCTCGAAGAAGAACTGGGTGATCGCCTCGGACGCGCCCGCGTCGATCTTGCGCTTCAGCCAGTCGATATCGGCCTGCGCGCTCGCCGCTTCGGGGTGGCGATCCGGATAGGCACCGACGCGGATCGTGAAGCGGCCGGTTTCGGCCAGCGCCGCGATCAGTTCGCAGGAATTGGCGAACCCGTCGGGATGCGGGTCGAACCGGCCCGCGCTCTTGGGCGGATCGCCCCGCAGCGCCACGATTTCGCGCACACCGGCTTCGGCGAAGCCTTCGGCGATGGCAAGCGTCTCGGCGCGCGAGGCGTTCACGCAGGTGAGGTGCGCCGCCACGTTCAGACCCGATGCCTTGTGCAGCGTCGAGACCGCGTCGCGGGTCAGGTCGCGCGTGGTGCCGCCCGCCCCATAGGTGACCGACACGAAGCGCGGCGCCAGCGGCGCCAGCACCTGGACGGTGTCCCACAGGCGGAACGACGCCTCGAGGCTCTGCGGCGGGAAGAACTCGAAGGACACGGCGGGTGCGGGCATGGGTCACCTGTATTGTACGATTTCCCTCTTGTCGCATGCGCAGCAAGGTGAGACAATTTCATAATATTCAAGTCTGACATGAGCGAGACCGCAAGTTGCACATTGAATTCCGTCACCTAAGAACCATCAAGGCGATCCACGAAGCGGGTGGTCTGGCCCGCGCGGCGGACCAGTTGCACATCACGCAAAGCGCGCTCAGCCACCAGATCAAGGGGCTCGAGGATCAGGCGGGGGTGGAGCTTTTCATCCGTCGGTCGAAACCGATGCGGCTTTCGGCGGCGGGGATGCGGCTGTTGCGGCTGGCCGACCAGATCCTGCCCCAGGTCGAGGCGCTGCAGGAGGAATTCTCCGGGCTCCGCGAGGGCCGCGCGGGCCGGATGCATATCGCCATCGAATGCCATGCCTGTTTCGAATGGCTGTTTCCGGTGCTGGAAGCCTTCCGCAAATCCTGGCCCGATGTCGATGTCGACATTCGCCCCGGGCTTGCCTTCGACGCGCTTCCTGCGCTCCAGAAGGAGGATGTCGATCTCGTCGTCTCCTCCGACCCCGAGGATTTGCCAGGAGTGCGTTTCATCAAGCTGTTCGACTATGCCCCGGTTTTCGTCGCCTCGGCCCAGCATCCGCTGGCGGCCAAACCCTTCGTCGACGCGGCCGATTTCCGCGAAGAGACGCTGATCAGCTACCCGGTCGAACGCACACGTCTCGATATCTTCAGCCAGTTGCTGATCCCGGCGAAGGTCGAACCCGCCGCGATCCGTCAGGTGGAACTGACCGCCGTGATCCTGCTTCTGGTCGCCTCGAACCGCGGCGTCGCGGTGCTGCCCGACTGGGTCGTGCGCGAGGTGAAGTACAGCTCGGACTATGTGACGCGACCGCTCACTGCCCGAGGCGTCACCCGCACGCTCTATGCAGCGATCCGCGCGGATGACGCCGAAAAACCCTTCGTTCAGCGCCTGATCGAACTGGCCCGCCGCGAGGCGGCGCGCCTGCAGGCCCAGTGAACCCGTCCCCTGCTTCTTCGGGTTCACAAATATCCCGGGGGTGAGCGCCGCAAGGCGCGAGGGGGCAGAGCCCCCTCAGCCGACCCGGACCACCTGTTTGCCGACATTGCGGCCCTGCAGCATCCCGATGAAGGCCTCCGGCGCAGCGGCCAAACCGTCGGCCACGTCCTCGAGCCAAGCGATTTCGCCCGAGGCGACGCGCGGCCCGACTTCGGCCAGAAACTCGGGGAACCGCGCCCAGTGGTCCGAGATGATGAAGCCCGTCACCGCCAGCCGCTTGACGAGGATCATGCGCCAGGTGCGCGGCAGCATGTCCCGGCTGCCCCCCGCGTTCATCCCCAGTCCGCCCGCGTTGTACCACGAGATCATGCCGCAGACCGGGATGCGCCCGCCCACGTTCATCAGGGGCAGCACTGCTTCCATGACCTGTCCGCCGACATTCTCGAAATAGATGTCGATGCCGTCGGGGCAGGCCTCGCCCAGTGCCGCGCGCAGGTCTTTCGCGTCAGTGAAGGCGCGGTGGTCAAGACAGGCGTCAAAGCCGAAGGTGCCGGTGGCCAGCGCGCATTTGTCGGGTCCGCCCGCGATGCCGACCGTGCGCAGCCCGGCAAGTCGCGCCAATTGCCCAACCATCGACCCCACCGGGCCCGTCGCCGCCGCGACGACCAGCGTCTCGCCCGCCTTGGGGCGGCCATATTCGTTCAGCCCGTGCCAGCCGGTGAAGCCCGGCATGCCCAGCACACCCAGCGCGGTGGACAGGGGTGCAAGCCCGGGGTCGAGCCTGCGCAGATCGCGCGCCCGCGCCACGGCATGGCTGGCCCAGCCGAACATGCCGAAGACGGTGTCGCCCGGGGCAAAGCCCTCGGCGTTCGAGACCAGAACCTCGCCCACCGCGCCGCCCTCCATCGTGCCGCCGATGGGCACGGGCTGGGCATATGAGGCCGCGTCATCCATCCGGCCCCGCATGTAGGGGTCGAGCGAAAGCCAGAGCACGCGCACCAGCACCTCGCCAGGCCCGGGCGCGGGCATGGGCGCATCCTCCAGCCGGAAATCCTCGGGAGCGGGCGCGCCGTCGGGGCGGCGTGCAAGGGTGATGCGGGTCATGGTCTGGGACATCGGGGGTTCCTTCCGGTTTGCCGCCGCAGGCTGGCCGCGCTTTGCGCCCTTGGCAAGGGCCTGCGCGCGGCCTATACGCGCGGCCTGAACGACAGGAGCCGGGGCGATGGTAGGCAGCGCGAACCTCAACGTCATGATCAAGGCCGCCCGCCGCGCGGGAAGGTCGCTGGTCAAGGATTTCCGCGAGGTCGAGAACCTGCAGGTCTCCATGAAGGGGGCGGGCGACTTCGTGTCGAAGGCCGATATCGCCGCCGAGGCGATCCTGAAGGAAGAGCTTGTCGGCGCGCGTCCGAACTACGGCTGGCTGGCGGAGGAAGGCGGCGAGATCGCGGGCACCGATCCAACCCGCCGCTGGATCGTCGATCCGCTCGACGGGACGACCAACTTCCTGCACGGGCTGCCGCATTGGGCGATCTCGATCGCGCTCGAATACAAGGGTCAGATCGTGGCGGGTGTGATCTACGACCCGACAAAAGACGAGATGTTCCTTGCCGAGAAGGGTCAGGGCGCCTGGATGAACGAGACGCGCCTGCGGGTGTCGGGGCGGTCGCGGATGATCGAATCGATTTTCGCGACCGGGCTGCCCTATGGCGGGCGGTCGGACCTGCCTGCGACGCTGCAGGATCTGGCGCGGCTTCTGCCCGCCTGCGCGGGCGTGCGGCGCTGGGGGTCGGCGGCGCTCGACCTCGCCTATGTGGCAGCGGGCCGCTATGACGGGTTCTGGGAACGGCGGCTCAATGCCTGGGACCTGGCTGCGGGTGACATTCTCGTGCGCGAGGCGGGCGGCTTCGTGCAGCCCATCGACCCCAAGGGCAACGTGATCGAGGATGGCGAAATCATCGCGGCGAACCCGTCGATCTTCGATCCCTTCGCGAAGGCGATCCGGGGCTGATCACTTTCTGATCTTCGGCATCCGGCTTTGGACCAAGGGATAGGCCGCCTCGGGGTGGGGCGGATGACCGTCGGTGCGCGCCCAGAAGCCGGTCCCGCCCAGCCGCCGCCAGAGCGGCAGGGTCAGCAAGAACCCCACGATGAAGCCGCCCGCATGCGCCCAGTAGGCGACGCCGCCTTCATCCGGGTTGGCACCCCATCCGCCGACAAACTGCATCACGAACCACGCGACCAGCATGATCCAGGCCGGAACCGGGAAGATCTTGAAGAAGACGACCAGGATCAGAAGGATATCGACCTTCGCCTTGGGAAAAAGCAGCAGGTAGCCCCCCATCACCCCGGCGATCGCACCCGATGCGCCCACCGTCGGCACAAGCGAATAAGGCGCGGCCAGAACGTGGATCAGCCCCGCCCCGATCCCCGAGGCGAGGTAGAAGCCAAGGAAGGGGAGATGCCCCATCTCGTCCTCCATGTTGTCGCCGAAGATCCACAGAAACAGCATGTTGCCCGCCAGATGCATGAAGCCCGCATGCACGAACATGGAGGTGACCAGCGTGCCGTAGCCCGCGCCGCCCGTGATGTCGCGCGGGACGATCCCCCAGGTGACGTAGAGGCCGAACAGCGCACGGTCATCCCCCATGGCGGGCAGCATCAGAAGGAAGATGGCCACGTTCAGCCCGATCAGCGCCCATGTCACATAGGGCGTGCGGCCGGAGGGGTTGTGATCGCGGATCGGGAACATGCTGCGCAAGCTGGGGCGAAGTCAGGCGGCGGTCAAGCGCGAAGGGGACTTGACGCCCGCGCCGATCGGACCAGTCTTTGCGCCATGGCTCGTATCGGCGTCCTATTCGCGCTCTGTCTTCTTGTCGCCGCCCCGGCCCGGGCGGGCGACTGCCCGCCGGTGCCCGACCGCGCGGCAGAATTTGACGCGCTGGTCGCCGACCTTCAGGCGGCCAAAGGCGAGGCGCAGGCGCGCGACATCAGCGCCCGGATGTGGGAGATCTGGACCGATGCGCCTGACAGCCTTGCCCAGTCGCTGCTCGACCGGGGCATGGGGCTGCGGGGCGCGGGGGATTTCGCGGGATCGGCAGCGGTTCTGGGCGATTTGGTGACCTATTGCCCCGCCTATGCCGAAGGCTGGAACCAGCGCGCCTTCGCGCTCTTCCTGTCGCGGGATTTCGAGGCGGCGCTGGCCGATCTCGACGCCGCGCTTGCGCTGTCGCCCCGGCATGTGGGCGCGCTGTCGGGACGGGCGCTGACGTTGATGGGGCTCGGGCGGACGGACGAGGCGCGCGCGGCGCTGAACGCGGCCCTTGCGATCAACCCTTGGCTGGCTGAGCGGCGGTTGACCGCCCCCGGCGGGCCACTGGCGATCCCCGGCACCGATCTCTGAGCCCCGGGCCTTTCCGCCGGTCGCAGGTCCCGTTATGGTCGCGTCGCGCGCCCGCGTGGTGGAATGGTAGACACACGAGACTTAAAAGAGTATGCTTAGACCATATATTTAAGGCTTTTTAAGGGATAAAGGCCAAATAGAAGACGTTTGGAAGACATTTCACAGATGCATCCCGTGGGCTTGCCCATCTAGGCTAGACTGATTCGTCTACAATACTTTCGCCATGTCAGTCAACATTTTTTTAAACTTTACTGCACTTTTTGCTTGACAAACCCGATAAAATATATCAGAATTACAATATAGGGTTCACTCATGGCGATCCTATCTTTCCTCAGGCCCCTCGACGGTCTGTAACGCCGGGAGTGGTTTACCCGGCATCCCCCACATTCAAATCAAACGTGAGCGCAGGCTTCGACCTGTTCCCTTCGATTCATAGGATTCATTCAACATGACCGATAGAAAACCACGTTCGTTCGAGTACTACTCAAAGCTCCGGCGTACTGCACCGAGGGACTATTATTCCGTTAAGACCCAAGCCCAGATGCAGCGAGATGCAGAGGCGCTGGGACAAGCCTTCTACTGAACCGCGCCGGGTTTGCCGGAGGCTCCAACTCCTGAGTAGGATGGAGCATCATGAGCAAGACAACGAACAAGTTTTCCCCCGAAGTGCGCGAACGAGCGGTGCGTTTGGTTCTCGACAATGAGGGCCAGCATGGATCGCGCTGGCAGGCGGTGATGTCGATTGCGGCAAAGATTGGCTGCACGCCGCAGACGCTGAATGAGCTGCTCCCCGAAAATCGGACAGTGACGCAAGCTATGATCTGACGTCTGCTGGTCTCCGAGAACGAGGAGATCAGAACATGAAGAAACGCAGGAACCATGACGCGGGGTTCAAAGCTCGCGTGGCGCTGGAGGCCGTGAAGGGCGAGCGCACGGTGTCGGAGCTGGCCGCCGAATATGGCGTGCATCCTACGATGATCCATCAGTGGAAGAAGGCTCTTCTGGAGGGCGCGGCTGACATCTTTGAGCGTGGTGGCAAGAGAGCGCCCGAGATCGACGAGGACACGGTGCGGTCGCTGCATGCAAAGATCGGGGAGCTGGCTGTGGCCAACGATTTTTTGTCCAGAAAGCTCAAGCCCTGGACCGGCAAGTGAGGCGCGGGATGATCGAGAAGAACCACCCGAGCCTGTCGGTCGGGGCGCAATGCCGCCTGCTGTCGATCGCACGGTCATCGTTCTACTACGAACTGATGGGCGAGACGGCGATGAACCTCGACCTCATGGTGGTGATCGACAAGCAGTTCCTCGAAACGCCGTTTTACGGCGTCCAGCAGATGACGTGGCACCTGCGGAACGAGGGGTATGTTGTGAACTACAAGCGCATTCGTCGACTGATGCGGCTCATGCGCTTGATGCCGATTTACCAGTCGCCCGATACCAGCAGGCCCGCGAAGGGGCACAAGACCTACCCTTATCTGCTCGGCGGTCTGCGTGTGGAGCGGCCCAATCAGGTCTGGTGTGCCGACATCACCTACATCCCGATGCGCCGCGGATTCCTCTATCTGGTCGCCATCATGGACTGGTATACCCGGAAGGTCTTGGCCTGGCGGATATCGAACACGCTGGAAGCCGACTTCTGCGTGGAGGCTTTGAACGAGGCGATCCACAAGTTCGGCCCGCCCGAGATCATGAACACCGATCAAGGGTCGCAGTTCACGTCCTTCGCCTGGACCGACCGGCTGAAAAGGGTCGGCACCCGGATCTCGATGGATGGCAAAGGACGCTGCATCGACAACATCTTCATCGAGCGGCTGTGGCGGTCCTTGAAGTATGAATGCGTCTATCTGCACGCCTGGGAAACGGGGTCGCAGGCTCGGGTCGGCATCGGGCGCTGGATCACCTTCTACAACCACCAACGCCCTCACACTGCCCATGGCGGACAGCCGCCCGCCGTGGCCTACTTTAACCGCATTGAAACCGATCAGCAGGTGCAGGCAGTAGCTTAATCAACCCGGGAATCTGTCCAAGAGTTGGGGAGTAGCTCAGAACGACTGGGTCAAGAAGGCCGAGGTGGACAGCGGCCGACGCGCTGGCGTGCCGACCGAGATGGCCGAGAAGATGAAGGCGCTCGAGCGCGAGAACCGCGAGTTGCGCCAAGCCAACGAGATCCTGCGGAAGGCGTCGGCTTATTTTGCGATGGCGGAGCTCGACCGCCGGTCGAAGTGATGGTGGGTTTCATCGACGCGCACCGGGATGCGCACGGGGTCGAGCCGATCTGCACGGTTCTGCCGATCGCCCCGTCCACCTACTACGAACATCTGGCAAAGCGGGCCGATCCGTCCCGGCGGTCGGAGCGGGCGCGCCGGGATGAGGCACTGCGCCCCGAGATTCGTCGCGTGTTCGAAGAGAACTGGCGGGTCTATGGCGTCCGGAAGATATGGCGGCAGCTTCGCCGTGAGGGCTTCGACGTTGCCCGCTGCACGGTCGCGAGGCTGATGAAGGTCATGGGTATTCAAGGCATTATCCGGGGAAAGCCGCACAGGACGACGGTCCCCGACAAGAAGGCGCCCTGTCCGCTGGACAAGGTGAACCGCCAGTTCCGGGTGCCCGCGCCGAACATGCTCTGGGTCAGTGATTTCACCTATGTCGCAACCTGGAAGGGGTTCGCCTATGTGGCTTTCGTCATCGACGCCTATGCCCGCAAGATCGTCGGCTGGCGTGTCAGCACCTCGGCGCATGCGGGGTTCGTCCTTGATGCCTTGGAACAGGCGGTCCACGAACGCCGGCCAGCCAAGGGTACGGGACTGGTTCATCACAGTGACCGCGGCTCCCAATACCTGTCCATCCGCTACACCGAGCGCCTCGCAGAAGCAGGCATCGAACCTTCGGTCGGCAGCGTGGGCGACAGTTACGACAACGCGCTGGCCGAGACGATCAACGGCCTGTTCAAGGCCGAGGTCATCCACCGACGCGGACCTTGGCGCAGCTTTGAGGCCGTCGAATATGCGACCCTCGAATGGGTGGACTGGTTCAACAACCGCCGCCTGCTCGAACCCATCGGAAACATCCCACCCGCGGAAGCCGAAGCCCAATTCTATGCAGCCCTGGAAACTGACGCCATGGCCGCGTAACTAACCGAAATCAGCCTCCGGCAAACCCGGCGCGGTTCAACCCTGTGATCCTTCCGGTTCTTGGTGTCTCGAAAGGTTATGGTCCCGTCCATGGCGCTATAGTCCGTCTTCTTCAGCCCCAAGGCTTCATTCAACCGACAGCCGGTCAGAAGGTAAAAGAAGATAAGTTCTCCAAAGAGGCTTGGAGTGCCGTCAGGGTTCTGAGTGATGCCCATGAGCTTCTGTATCTCGTGGCTGCGTAGAAATCTGGCTCTGGCTGAAGCGTTGGTTGTTACTCCGCTTTCTGACATGAACAGCTTCACGGGGTTCACGATCAAGCCGGACGAGTTGAGGATTGCCTTCAAGGTCCGAAGGGCAATCTTGATGTAGGCATCGCTTTTCCCATCATCCTTCAGCTTGGTGTATCGCTGAGCAACCATATCCTTGCTTATGGCGTCTATGCCGCGAGGCATCCAATCGGAGAAGCAGTTGGTCAGGACTTCCCGATATTGTCGCTTGGTGGAGACTTTCAGGTTCACCCTCGTCACCAGATAACGATCAAAGACCGCTTGGAGCGAGTTCTCAACAGGAGGGGTGGGAGGCGGCAGTCTGGCCACGTCAACACCCCGACTGAGTTGCAGCAGGGTTTCTCGTGCCTCATCCCGTGCATCGCCCAGTGCCATGAGGTCCACGTCACCAATCGACTTGCGGACAACGCGACCACCCTTCACCCGCTTCTCAACGAAGTAACTGGCTTTCCCTCTCGCTGTGACCTTGATACCAAAACCGCGGAGGGACTCGTCCCGGATGAACTGGACGGCACCTGTGGCTTCGAGGCTGGCAATGGTGCGCTGTGTTATCCTAGTCATTTGGGCAAGTCTCCTGCGACGAACGATAGACGTATGATAGACGAATGGAAGCGTAGTCTGCCAAGAGTCTTGAAGTAAAGAGTGTGAGAGGTCCAATAAAATAGGGCTTTTCGCGCGATGCCCGCGTGGTGGAATGGTAGACACACGAGACTTAAAATCTTGCGGCGGCAACGCCGTGCCGGTTCGAGTCCGGCCGCGGGCACCACTCAGTCTTCCTTTTCCATGGTGAAGGTCAGAGGAAAGCCCTCGGCCGCGCCCATGTCGTTGGCGCGGCGGCATTTTTCCTCGGCCACTTCGCGGGTGAAGACGGCGACGACACAGGCGCCGCGCTGATGCGCCGTGAGCATCACGCCCAAGGCTTCGCCTTCGGACATGCGGAACACGGCCTTGAGCACGCGCACCACGAAAAAGCGCGGGGTGAAATCGTCGTTCAGCAAGATGACCTTGTACATCGGCGGGCGCGCCGTGCGGGTTCTTTCCTTCGGGCGGAGCTTCGTCACGAGGTCTGGCATGAGCGCATCCCTTTCCTGACATCATACCGGAAAACGCCGGAAAACGACGCGTTTTCCGGCAGGATTCCGACGCGAAATCCCGCCTGGCCGAGGGGCCCGGAAACCGCGTCGGGTTCCGGGCCGGTTTCCGCGTCGGAAACCGGTCAGCCGCGCGTGCCCGCGAAACGGCTCTGCCAGTCCTCGCGCTGCTCGTCGGTAATCTTGGCGAACATCACCTCGGGCACGGTGAAACCGTGGCCCGGCGGCAACGCCTGAAGTGCGGCGCGCACGTCGTCGGGCCAGCTGGCATCGGTGGCATTCATTGCTGTCAGCATCCCGGCCGAGGCCTCGGGAATGAAGGGTTGCGACAGGACCGCATAAAGCCGGATCAGGTTCAGTCCCATGCGCACCTGCGCCGCCGCGCGGTCGGGATCGGTCTTGAACGTGGTCCAGGGCGCGACGGTCTGAAGGTATTCGTTGCCCACGACCCAGATCGCTCGCAGGGCCGAGGCCGACTTGCGGACCTCGATCGCGTCCATGAAACCCTCGTAGGCGCGGATGCGCGCGGTCAGGTCGTCTGCCAGCGCCTCTTCCTCGGGCCCCCATGCGCCGCCTTCGGGCAGGGCCTCGCCGAATTTCGACCGGCAGAACTTGGTGATCCGGCTCACGAAGTTGCCCAGAACGTCGGCCAGATCCTTGTTCACCGCGGCCTGGAAGTTCTCCCAGGTGAATTCGCTGTCCGAGCTTTCGGGCGCGTGGCTCAGCAACCACCAGCGCCAGTAGTCGGCCGGCAGGATCGACAGGGCCTGATCCATGAAGATGCCACGGCCCTGACTGGTCGAGAACTGGCCGCCGTCGTAATTCAGGTAGTTGAACGACTTGATGTAATCGACAAGCTTCCAGTCCTCACCCGACCCGATGATCGTGGCGGGGAAGGACAGGGTGTGAAAGGGCACGTTGTCCTTGCCCATGAACTGGGTGTAGCGGACATCGTCCGCGCCGCGGTCGGTGCGCCACCAGCGTTCCCAGACACTGTCCTTATCTGCGCCCGGTTCGGGCGCGGGCCCCTTGCCCGCATCGGCCCATTCCTGCGCGCAGGCGATGTATTCGATGGGTGCGTCGAACCAGACATAGAAGACCTTGCCTTCCATGCCGGGCCAGTCGTCTTCGCCCTTCTTCACCGGGATACCCCAGTCGAGATCGCGGGTGATGCCGCGGTCCTGCAGGCCGTCGCCGTCATGCAGCCATTTCTTGGCGATGGACGTGGTCAGCACGGGCCAGTCGGACTTCGAATCGATCCAGGCATCAAGCTCGTCCTTCAGCGCGGACTGGCGCAGGTAAAGGTGCTTGGTCTCGCGCACTTCGAGATCGGTCGATCCGCCGATGGCCGAGCGCGGGTTGATCAGGTCGGTCGGGTCGAGCTGCTTGGTGCAGTTCTCGCACTGGTCGCCGCGCGCCTTGTCGTAGCCGCAATTGGGGCAGGTGCCTTCGATATAGCGGTCGGGCAGGAAGCGGCCGTCGGCGTTGGAATAGACCTGCCTTTCGCTGACTTCTCGGATCAGCCCTGCATCGGCCAGCCGACCGGCGAAATGCTGCGTCAGGCGGTGGTTCTGCGGGCTCGAAGAGCGGCCGAAATGATCGAAGGACAGCGCAAAGCCCCGGGCGATTTCGGCCTGAATTTCATGCATCTCGGCACAATACTCGGCCACCGGCTTGCCTGCCTTCGCGGCGGCCAGCTCGGCCGGTGTGCCGTGTTCGTCGGTGGCGCACAGAAACAGCACCTCGGCGCCGCGCGCGCGCTGGTAGCGGGCGAACAGGTCAGCGGGCAGCTGGCTGCCGACCAGGTTGCCAAGGTGCTTGATCCCATTGATGTAGGGGATGGCCGAGGTGATCAGATGCCGGGTCATGCGTGCCTTGTTGCCTGTCGCGGAAATCGGGTCCGCCCGCTTTAGACCATCGCCTGCCCGCTGACCAGATGTCAGTCCCGGCGGCTGCGTTCTCGTCCCGTCAGGCGACCGATGACGAAACTGGTGCGTGGCGCCCAGACATAGCGGGTGCGGGGCCTGCGCGAGGGGCGCATGCGCATGCGGATCACGCCGAAGATCACGAGGATTAGATGCGCCGTGGCGATCATGGAGAAGAGCGCTGCGGGGCCATAGGCGTCGATCAGCACCGAAGCGAGCCAGGGCGCTGCGATGGCGCCGACCGCGAAGAAGAACATGAGCGCGGCCGAGAGTTCGACGCGTTCGTGATCTTCGGCGAAGTCATGGGCGTGAGCCGCGGCGACGGAATAGATGGGAAAGGTGGTCATTCCGAACAGTCCCGCGGCGAGCATGACGGCGGCCGTGCCCATGTCCTGTGAGGCGACCGTGATCGCGCAGCTGGCCATCGCGGCGACGGACAGCCAGATCAGGACCCGGCGGCGGTCATACTTGTCGGCGAACCAGCCCGCGGGGAACTGCGCCAACGCGCCGCCCAGCACGAAGGCGGCCAGAAACCACGCGATCTGTTCGATAACAAGACCCACCTGCTGGCCATAGATCGGCCCCACCATGCGGAAGGCCGCGCTCGACACCGCGGCGACGACGACTGCGGCGACAGCCAGCGGCGATTTGGCGACCGCCAGCATCGGGCGCAGACGCGGGGCGTCGGGG
Source organism: Aestuariivita sp. (assembly GCA_018401465.1). Classification (GTDB taxonomy): domain Bacteria; phylum Pseudomonadota; class Alphaproteobacteria; order Rhodobacterales; family Rhodobacteraceae; genus JAGYKE01. The sequence goes on along the minus strand of JAGYKE010000005.1, from coordinate 483,120 downwards.
GTTTCGGGCTGGGTGGCCCGGGTCAGCGTCAGCGGCAGAATGGCCGCACAGCACAGGATGGCGAGGATGTTGTACGAGACATAGCTCGCCGGTTCGAGAATGCTGATGATCAGCTGCGCGGCGAGCGATCCCGTCATGTCCACCACGCGGTAGACCCCCATGGCACGGCCGCGCGTTTCGTTGGTGACCTTTGCCTGCAGCCAGGCCTCGATCACCGTGTAGCAGCCCGCAACGCACATCCCCGAGGCGATGCGCATCAGCGCCCAGGCCGTCGGATCGGTCAACAGCATGTGCGACAGAAGGCTGATGGCGCCGGTCACGGTAAAGGCGGCGAAGGCGCGGGAATGGCCGACACTGCCCATCAGACGCGGGGCCCACCAGCAGCCGATGAAGAAGCCAAGGAAATGGGCCGAGCCGAGCAGGCCGATCTCTTCGGTCGTGAAATCGAGCACCAGCCCTGACAGTGCGTCGAGCGGCCCGACCCCGCCCGTGGACAGCTGCAGCAGGATGACAGACAGGAACAGGGCTGCGAAAGAGATCATGAGGCGCATGGCCCTGTCACCATGTCAGCAGGCGGTCGGGGTGGGCATGCGCGTAATCGACGCGCGGGCGTCGTTTTTCAGGTTTCCGCCAGAAGCGTCGCGACGATGTCGAGCGTGACGATGTCGCCGACGATGTCGGGATAGCCGGTGATTCCGAAAGCGGCGCGGCTGATATGGCCGGCGAGGCGGATCGTCAGTTCGGTCAGATCGTCCGGCGACGTGCCTGCCGCGCGGGTCAGGTTCGCCTCGAGCGAGATGTCCTGCGTCACGCCGCGAATGGTCAGCCGCCCCTCGATCCGCGCCCCGTCCGAGATACGGCCCGACGGCGACGGCCGCACTGAAGTCGACACGAAGCGCAGGCGCGGATGTGTTTCGGCGTCGAGCATGCTGGGCGCTCTGAGCGCACCGGCAGCAAGCAGCAGGTCGGTGCGGGCGCGGGTGGCGTCGATGCTGACATCGACGCGCGACCGGGCCAGATCGGCGATGTCGATCTCGATCAGCGCCTCGGCCACCGGCATTTCGCCGCGCTGCGCGGTGCCGACCAGAAGATAGCCGAAGCCCACGCGCGACCGCGCCGGGTCGATCCGGTAGCCCGGCGCGCGAGCGGCGGCGGCGCGGGGCAGGGCCAGCGCGGCAAGGATCAGGCCGAGTGCGGCGCGTCGGTCGGGCAGGCGGGGCATGGCGGGTCGCTCCGGGAGGGCGTGGGTGCAGTCTGCCCCGTGTGGGCCGGGCGGCTCAAGCGGTTTCGGGATGCGGGGGGCACAGACGCGGCAAGGCGCCGGGGCGGTCCTGCGACACCTGCCACCCGGCGGGCGGCGCGCCCCGGGCGCGGCGGCGGTCCAGTTGCCACAGTCGGCGGCGTCCGCTGTGGCAGGGCGCCATGTGCCAGCGCGTCTCGATCCCCTGCGCGCCGCCCTCGCCCGGGGTCAGGATCAGACCCAGCGGTCGGTGCGCGCCTGCGCCCGCGCCGGTTTCGGCCGCCAGATGCAGCCGCCTGACCGGCGTCAGGCCGGGCGGGCCGGGCAGATCGGCCACCACGAAGGCCACGGCACCCGACCGCAGCACCTCCTCCATCGTCCAGAGCAGGTCTTCGGCCCGGGCCGGGCGCACGAAAAGGAACCGTCCCGGGTCGGTGAAATCGGCGATGCCGTCGGCATGGGGCTGGTCGGGCGTCCAGGCGGGGGCGATCCAGATCACCGGCCCCGGCAGGGCGGCGGCCAGCCACATGGCCAGCATGCGCCGCGCGGGCCCGCAGGCTTCGTGCAGGCGGGCAAGCGGGAAGTCCACGCCCGGGGCAAGCCGCAGGCGGGGGCGGGCCGCGTCGCGCGCGCGGGCTTCGGTCAGCAGGTGAGTCGTCATGGTGCGATCCTTGCATGTTCTTTATTTGTTCTCAAGGTCGCGGGTTGCCCCTTCCGCCCCGCCCGCTAGGGTCGGGCGCGGATACAGGAAGGACAGCGCGATGAAGATGAACCCCTTGGGACGCACCGGGCTGATGGTGTCGGAACTCTGCCTTGGCACCATGACCTGGGGCACCCAGACGCCCGAGGCCGAGGCCCATGCCCAGATCGACCGGGCGCTGGCTGCAGGCGTCACCATGCTGGATACGGCCGAGATGTATCCGGTGAACCCGGTCAGCGCCGACACCATCGGGCGCACCGAAGAGGTGATCGGCACCTGGAACGCCCGCACGGGGCGGCGGGGCGACTATATCCTTGCCACCAAGCATTCGGGCGAGGGGATGCAGCATGCCCGCAACGGCGCGCCGATATCCTCCGCCACGATCCCGCAGGCCATCGAGGGATCGCTGAAGCGGCTGCGGACGGACTGGATCGACCTCTACCAGTTTCATTGGCCCAATCGCGGCAGCTACCAGTTCCGCAAGAACTGGACCTATGACCCGTCGGGCATCGACCGCGCGGCGGTGATCGCGGACATGGAGGACTGCCTCGGCGCATTGCAGCGCGAGGTCGACCGCGGCACGATCCGCCATTTCGGCCTGTCGAACGAGAGCGCCTGGGGCACGGCGCAATGGCTGCGCCTGTCGGACGGGGGGAAGGGCCCGCGCGTCGCGTCGGTGCAGAACGAATATTCGCTGCTCTGCCGGCTCTACGACACCGACATGGGCGAGTTGAGCGTGGCCGAGGACGTGGGGCTTCTGGCGTTCTCGCCACTGGGCGCGGGGCTTCTGAGCGGGAAATATGACGGCGGCGCGGTGCCCGAAGGGTCACGCATGTCGATCAACCCCGAACTGGGCGGGCGCAGGACGCCGCGGTCGGGTCCGGCGGTCGCGGCCTATCGGGAGATCGCGCATCGCCACGGGCTCGACCTCGTGCACATGGCGCTGGCCTGGTGCCGGACGCGGCCCTTCATGACCAGCGCCATTGTCGGTGCCACGCGTTTTGATCAGCTGGAGCATGCGCTGGGATCGGTCGGGGTGACGCTGGCGGACGAGGTTCTGGCCGAAATCGACGCCGCGCACCGGGCCCATCCCATGCCGTTCTGACGGCGCGGGCAGACAGAAGCAGGGTTTTCATCTGCGCCGCAGGCTTCCCGGAGCGGTGCCGTGGGCCGCGCGGAAGGCGCGCGAGAAGGCGGCGGGACTGCCGAAGCCGGTGGCCAGCGCGACCTCGATGAGGGGCGTTTCGGTCTGGGTGACGAGGCGCAGCGCCTCGGACAGGCGCAGGCTGCGGTAATGGCTGCGCGGGCTGGTCCCGAGGCGGGACTGGAAACGGGATTCGAGCGTGCGCGGGCTGACGCCCAGGCGGCGCGCGATCTCGGGCACAGGCAGGGCCGTGTCGAGATGGGCCGCCATCAGGCGCGAGGCTTCGGCGGTCAGGCGCGAATGGCGTGGATCAGCACCGAGATGGGCCTGCGGGCGCGCGGCCTCGCGCGGGGTGTCGTGGATGAAGACGCCCGCGACCCGGTCTGCGAGCCCCGCGCCGTGGCGCAGCGCGATCAGATGCAGCATCATGTCGAGCGCGGGGGCAGCACCTCCGCAGGTCATCCGGCGGCCCGAGATGCGGAAGCGGTCGCTGACGACGGTGACGTCGGGAAAGCGGGTGGCGAAGCGGGGGATGTCCTCCCAATGGGTGGTGGCGGCTTCGCCGTCTAGAAGGCCCGCCTCGGCCAGCATCCAGGGGCCGCCGTCGATGCCCGCGACCGTCGCGCCGCTGGTGGCGATCCGGCGGAGCCCTGCGCGCACTGCCGCCGTCGTCTGACGTTCGAGGTCGAAGCCCGCCACGACGACAAGGAAGGGCACGGCCTCCAGCGTCGCAAGCCCCGGCCCGGGCAGGTCGATGCCGGCGGTCAGGCGCATGGGCGCGCCTGTCGGCGTGACAAAGCGCCAGCGGTAGAGATCGCGCCCCGCCTGCCGGTTCGCCGCGCGCAGCGGATCGACGGCCGCGGCCAGCGACAGGATATTGGCCCGGTCGAAGACCAGGATCGCGACGTCGAGCGGGCCGGAGGCGGGGCCGAGAACGGTTTGTGCGGAAAACATCAAGATATGTTCGTATCCGGCAAACAATTGGCGCGCAAGCCGCGCCATTCTGCAGGGCGACAGACAGGAGGAACCCATGCCGCTGACCATGAACCGCAAGGTTTTCATCACCTGTGCCGTGACCGGATCGGGCGGCACGCAGGATCGCAGCCCGCACGTGCCGCGCAGCCCCAAGGAAATCGCCGACAGCGCCATCGCCGCGGCCAAGGCGGGGGCGGCGGTCGTTCATTGCCATGTCCGCGACCCCGACACGGGCGCGCCGTCGCGCAGGCTCGACTATTACCGCGAGGTGACTGACCGCATCCGCGACAGCGACACCGACGTGGTGCTGAACCTGACCGCCGGCATGGGCGGCGACATGATCTTCGGATCGAACGAAAACCCGCTGCCCCTTTCGAACGGCACCGACATGGTGGGCGCGACTGAACGGGTGGCGCATGTGGCCGAATGCCTGCCGGAGATCTGCACGCTCGACTGCGGGACGATGAACTTCGCCGAGGCAAATTATGTGATGACCAATACGCCCGGCATGCTGACCGCGATGGGCGGCATGATGACCGATCTGGGTGTCATGCCCGAGATCGAGGCCTTCGACACCGGGCATCTGTGGTATGCCAAGCAGCTTGTGGCTGACGGCGTGCTGAAGGGCCCCGCGCTGGTGCAATTGTGCATGGGCGTGCCCTGGGGCGCGCCGGATGATCTCAACACCTTCATGGCGATGGTGAACAACGTGCCGCCCGACTGGACCTTCAGCGCCTTCTCATTGGGCCGCAACCAGATGGCCTATGTGGCGGCAGCCGTGCTGGCGGGGGGCAATGTGCGGGTCGGGCTGGAAGACAACCTCTGGCTCGACAAGGGGGTGCTGGCGCGCAACGACCAGCTTGTGGACCGCGCCGTGACGATCATCGAGAACATGGGCGCCCGGGTCATCGGCCCCGCCGAGGTGCGCGCGAAGCTCGGTCTGGTGAAGCGGGCCCCGCAGGCGGCATGAGCCCGATCTGGGTCATCACGGCCATCGCATGGCTGCCGGTGATCCCGGCGGCGCTGGCCGCGCTGGGCTGGGGCATCGCGGCGCTGGGCCTGCGCGATCCGGGCTTTAGCCTTCTGGCGCTGTCGGTTCTGGCCATGCCGGGGGTTCTGGGCGCGGCCCTCGCCCCCGAATTCGCCGAGGAAGAGACGGTGGCGGGGGTGGTCTATTTCTCGGTCAGTACGCTGCTGACCATCGGTTATTTCGCCGTCCGCGGGGACGGCACGATCTGAGGACGACATCATCATGACCAAGACGGCATGCATCATCGGCGGCGGCGTGATCGGCGGCGGCTGGGCGGCGCGGTTCCTGCTGAACGGCTGGAACGTGCGCGTGTCCGACCCCGACCCCGAGGCGGAGCGCAAGATCGGCGAGGTGCTGGGCAATGCCCGCCGGTCGCTGCCGGGCCTCAGCGACGCGCCCCTGCCCGACGAAGGGCGGCTGACATTCCACGGATCGGTAGCCGAAGCGGTGGAAGGCGCGTCCTGGGTGCAGGAAAGTGTGCCGGAGAGGCTCGACATCAAGCACCGGGTGCTGGCGCAGATCGAGGCGGCGGCGGGGCCCGAGGTGCTGATCGGCTCCTCGACCAGCGGCTTCAAGCCGTCGGAACTGCAGGAAGGCGCGCAGGTGCCGGGGCGCATCTTCGTGGCGCATCCGTTCAACCCGGTCTACCTGCTGCCTCTGGCCGAGATCGTGACGACGCAGGCGAGCGACGACGCGACGCGCGGGCGGATCGGTGACATCATCCGCGAGATCGGGATGTATCCCCTGCAGGTGCGCAAGGAGATCGACGCCCATATCGCGGACCGCTTCCTCGAAGCCGTGTGGCGCGAGGCGCTGTGGCTGGTGAAGGACGGGATCGCCACGACCGAAGAGATCGACAACGCGATCCGATACGGCTTTGGCATCCGCTGGGCGCAGATGGGCCTGTTCGAAACCTACCGCGTCGCGGGCGGCGAGGCGGGCATGAAGCATTTCATGGCGCAGTTCGGACCCTGCCTGCAATGGCCCTGGACGCGGCTGACCGATGTGCCCGACTTCACCGACGAACTGGTCGACCTGATCGCGGGGCAGTCGGACGAACAATCGGGGCAGTATTCGATCCGCGAGCTTGAACGCATCCGCGACGACAACCTCGTGTCGATGATGCGGGCCTTGAAGGCGCGCGACTGGGGCGCGGGGCGGCTGATCAAGGCGCATGATGAAGGGTTGAAACCGGCGGCGGGGCTGACGGGCGGGATCGACGCGGTGGGCGATCTTTCGCAGCCGATCCTGACGCTGGCGCGCGCCGTGCCGATCGACTGGACCGATTACAACGGCCACATGACAGAAAGCCGGTACCTCGACGCCTTCGCGCAATCGACCGACCGTTTCATGGAGATCATCGGCTGTGACAGCGATTACATCGCGTCGGGCGGCAGCTATTTCACCGCCGAAACCCATATCCGGCATATCGACGAGGCGCTGGCGGGCGACCGCATCCGCGTCACCACGCAGATGCTGCTGGGGGCGGGCAAGAAGCTGCACCTCTTCCACCGCATGTGGAAGGGCGAGACGCTGGTCGCCACGGGCGAGCATTTCCTGCTACATGTGAGCCTTGAGACCCGCCGCCCCTGTGCGCCGTCCGCCGACATCGAGGCGGCGATGGCGCGGATCGCGGCGGCGCAAGCGTCGCTGCCTTACCCCGAAGGAGCGGGCGCCGCGATCCGGGCGCCGCAGTGACGGGGCGGGTCCTTATCACCGCGGGCGCAACCGGGCTGGGCCGCGCCATGGGCGAGGCCTTTGAGGCGGCTGGCTACGAGGTCTGGGTGACCGATATCGACGACGCGGCACTCGCCGCCCTGCCGCCCGCCTGGCAGGTGCGGCGGGCCGATGCGTCGGACGAGGGGCAGATGGCGGCCCTGCTGGGCGAGATCGGGGATGAAGGGCCGCTTGAGGCGCTTTGTGCCAATGCCGGGGTCGCCGGGCCGACCGCGCGGATCGAGGACATCGCGCTGGAAGACTGGCGGGCCTGCATGGCGGTGAACCTCGAAGGTGCGTTCCTCGCCGCGAAACTGGCCGCGCCGATGATGAAGGCGGCGGGGCAGGGGGCGATGATCTTCACCTCGTCGACCGCCGGACAATACGGCTTTCCCCACCGCGCACCCTACGCCGCGGCGAAATGGGGGGTGATCGGGCTGATGAAGACGGTGGCGATGGAGCTGGGCCCCCATGGCATCCGCGCCAACGCGATCTGCCCCGGCGCGGTGGAAGGTCCGCGGATGGAGGGCGTTCTGGCGCGCGAGGCCGCCGCCAAGGGCATGACCCGTGACGCGGTCTATCAGGGATACGCGCAGGGCACTGCGATGGGTCGCCTCATCGAGGCGCGCGATGTGGCGGCGATGGCGGTGTTTCTCGCCTCCGACGCGGCGCGGCTGGTGTCGGGACAGGTGATCGCGGTCGACGGCTTCACGGTGAACCCCGACCCCAAACCCTGAGCCCGTGTCCCGGGCGGGATTTGCGTATTTGGGACGAGACGAAGCAGGGGGGCCTGTCACAGCCCCGCGCGCAGGTCTTTCAGGAAGGCGGGCACGTCGCGGGCGGTGAGATCGGCTTCGCGCACGAGCTGGTCGAAATGGCGGGTGAAGGTGTCGACGCGGTCGCGGTCGCGGAAGACCATGTAATGGCTGCCCATGTAGACCACCGACAGGAGCGGCCCGAAAATGGTGATCGGCGCCGAAAAGACGCGCTGCGCGTCAAAGAGATAGAGACGCAGGCGGGGATAGAGCGCCTCGGACAGGGCGAGGACATGGTCGATCTGGGCCGCGCGGATGTTGCGGTCGAGCCCGCGGTAATAGCCTGTCGCCTGCGCCATCGTCTCGAATTCGTAGAGGGGCAGGGCGATTTCGTAATCCGACCGCGTCTGGCGCATGAAGGCCAGCCGGTCTTCGGCCGCGGCGATCGCCTGTTCGGCGGTGCGGCCCAGATGCGGCGCATATTCCCAGTCGAGCATCGCGCGCGTCTTGAGCATGTCGGGCAAGGTCGCGGGGACATGGCGGATCTTGTAGCCCGCTGCCTCCACATGCCAAGCATAGATGCGGTCGTCGATGAGCGCCCGCGGCGCCTCGGTCAGGCTGAGCGAGGTCGAGAGGATTTCCGCCGTCGTCTCGGGCCGGTCGGACAGCATCAGGAGCCAGTCCGCCGAGACACCGAGCGCCTGGGCGCAGGCGCCGACCACATGGGCGTTGGGCAACCGAGCCCCCCCATCAGTCAATAGCTGCGAGATGGTGGAGCGGTCCACCCCGATACGACGGGCCAGTTCCGACTGGCTGACCGACTTACGCGCCATGGCGCGCGACAGGCGGTCCCGGAAGGCATTGGCGCGGATGCGTTTGTCGATCATTTCCATGGTTGGTGACAAATATCACATGTTTTGGGTTTTGGTGACCATTTCCCGGATGGTAACGCCTATGTGACCGTGTTCTCTCTGAAGCGTTCCGGACGCATGGAGAGATCATGACGCTACAGGCGACGCCGCCGCAGGTGGTGCAGTCAGAGGTGGTGACGCCGCGTGTCGGCTGCACCCAGACCCGCCGCATCGAATGGTCCACCTTCGCGCTGATCGTCGTCACCTACGCGCTGTGGATGGCGGTGACGGCGTGGCTCTGGCCGCTCGCGCCGGTTGTGGCGGTTCTGCTGACGGCGGTGCTGATCGCGTTCCATGCCTCGCTCACCCACGAGGTGCTGCATGGGCACCCTTTCCCGTGGCGCGGGCTGAACGAGGCGCTGATGTTCGCGCCGCTGAACCTTGCCTTTCCGTACAACCGGTTCCGCGATCTGCATCTGGCGCATCATCAGGACGCGCGGCTGACCGATCCGTTCGACGATCCGGAATCGAATTATCTCGACCCCGCTGACTGGGAGGAACTCCCTCGCTGGCAGAAGTTGCTTTACGCGGCGCAGAACACGCTCCTGGGGCGCATGGCGCTGGGCCCGGGCGTTGGGCAGGTGCGGTTCATGGCCGCCGAAGCGCGCGCGGCAGCGGCCGGCGACCGTGCCGTGTGGTTCGCCTGGGCGCTGCATGTGCCGGGGCTGGCGCTGGTTCTGGGCTGGGTGATCCTTGCAACCGACATGGCCCTGTGGGCCTATGTGATCGCGGCCTACCTGGGCCTCAGCCTGCTGAAGATCCGTACCTTCCTTGAACATCAGGCGCATGAACGCGCGCGCGGCCGCACCGTGATCATCGAGGATCGCGGCCCGCTGGCATTCCTGTTTCTGAACAATAACTTCCATGTCGTGCATCACATGCACCCCCGCCTGCCGTGGTATCGTTTGCCGAAGTTGTTTGCTGAGAACCGCGCGCGGTACCTCGACCGCAACAACGGCTACTATTTCCGGTCTTATGCGGAGGTCTTCCGCCGTCATTTCCTGACTGCGAAGGACCCGGTGCCGCATCCGCTCTGGCGCAGGCGCTGATGGAGCGGCAGAAGGTGGCATGAGCCTCTGGATTCCCTTCACCCTTGCGGCGGCATCGTTTCAGACCGTGCGCTTCATGCTGCAGAAATACCTCAGCATGGGGCAGCTTTCGGCCTCGGGGGCGACGTTCTCGCGTTTTGTCTATTCCGCGCCGCTGATCGCGCTGGGTCTTTGGGCCTATGTCGCGGCGACGGGGCAGGGGGTGCCCGCGATGGGCGTGCGGTTCTTCGTCTTCGCCACGCTGGGCGGGTTGGCGCAGATCCTTGCCACGGTCTGTGTGGTGCTGCTGTTCCAGTCGCGCAACTTCGCCGTCGGGATCACCTTCAAGAAGACCGAAGTGATCCTGGCCGTTCTGGTGGGGCTGGTCGTCCTTGGCGAAGGCGTCAGCCTGCCGGGGTTGGCCGCCATTCTGATCGGGGTGGCGGGGGTGCTGCTTCTGTCGAAGAATCCGGCGGTCGAGGGCACATGGACGCGGCATCTGTTCAGTCGTGCGGTGGCGTTGGGGCTGGGATCGGGGATTTTGTTCGCGATCTCGGCGGTCTGCTACCGGGGCGCGACGCTGGAGCTTGCGGCCGACGATCCGATCCTGCGCGCCTCCGTCACGCTCTGTGCCGTGGTCTTCTGGCAGACGGCCGTCATGGGCCTATGGCTCGGCCTGCGCGATCCCGGCCAGATCGCCGCGGTCTGGCGGGCGCGGCGGGTGGCCCTGTGGGTCGGGCTGACCTCGATGGGCGGGTCGCTGTGCTGGTTCGTGGCCTTCGCGCTGCAGACCGCGGCCTATGTCAAGGCACTGGGGCAGGTGGAGCTGATCCTGTCGCTGATGGCCTCGGTCTTCTTCTTCCGCGAAAAGATCACCGCGCGCGAGATCGCGGGCATGGGGCTTCTGACGCTGTCGATCCTTGTTCTGGTGCTGGTGATCTGACGGCTTACCCGTGGAAGGGCTGTTCGCGGCCGTAGAGCCGCTTGAACAGGCTCGCCTCGTCATTGTTCTTGAAATAGGGGACCGACGGCGGCGGGCCGTCCTCGGCCAGACGCGCGGCGATTTCGGCCAGCACCACCTCGGTGATGAAGGGCAGATCGAAGGCCCGCGCCTGATCGAGCGGGATCCATTGCAGATGCGCCAGTTCGTCCGTCGCATGGGTGAAATCGTCGAGATCGCCCCGCACGTGATCGGCATCGACAAGAAAGAAGCGCGCGTCGAACCGGCGCGGACGGCCCGGGGGCGTCAGCGCACGGAAGACGAAGCGCAAACCGCGCGCGTCCGGCACGAAGCCTTCGGCGGCATAGCGGGTCCAGTCGGCGGGCGGCTCGCCCGGCCAAGCGCCGGGCTGGCCGAGGATAAGGCCCGTTTCCTCCCACACCTCGCGGATGGCGGCGGCGGCCAGCGCATGCTGCATGCCTGCGGGCGCGTCATCCTCGAGCCGGGAATGGCAGGGTTCGCCGATCATCCCCGCCAGCGGCACGGTGGCATCGGCCGGATCGACCGCGCCGCCGGGAAAGACGAACTTGTTGGGCATGAAGGCCGCCGCGGCCCCGCGCTGGCCCATGAGGATGCGCGGCGCGGTCGCGCGGTCGCGCAGCACGATCACCGTGGCCGCGTTGCGGATAGCGGTCTTGTCGATGGTCATGGTCTTGTTGTCCCCCGGGCTGCCGGCGTTCAGGCCGCCGCGCCGAACCCGTTCATGCGCCGCGCCCACTGATACGCGACGATCGCCCCCTTCAGTCTGGGCAGAAGGTAGAGCGACAGCGCGACGCAGCCAACCGCGAAAACGGTGAAGAGCGTGAGGGGATCGGGCCTCAGCTTCACGAAGGCCAGATGCAGGAGCGGTGCCATCAGGTGGCCGACGATGAGGATGGTCAGATAGGCCGGTCCGTCATCGGCGCGATGATGGAACAGCTCCTCGCGGCAGACAGGGCAGACGGGCGCGACCTTGAGATAGCCCTTCATGAGGTGGCCTTTGCCGCAGCAGGGGCAGCGCCGCCGCCAGCCGCGCAGGAGCGACCGCTGCAGCGGGCGTTCGGGCGCGGTGTCGATCGAATGAGTTCCGTCGGGCATGATGCTGGTGCTTTTCCTGTCGGTCGAACCCGCACCCTGCCCCGAAGGCGCGGCGGGGGACAGGGCGCTGTTTGTCCTTGCGGCGGCATGTCGCAAACCGGGGCGTGCGGTCTGCGGCTTTTTTCGACGGAAGGGCGCCTGTGCTGCGTATGTGCTTCATGACGGGCCGCAACGGGCGGCCCCTTGATGCGACGGATCGCAAGGAAGACTGGCATGAACAGACTGACGGCACTTGCCCTGATCGGGCTCGCGACAACCGCGGCCGGTGCGACGGCGGCCTTGGCCGAGGCCCGCAGCGACCACCGTCCGGGGTTCGAGCGCATCGACAGTGACGGCGACGGGCAGATCACCGGGGCTGAACTGGCCGCCACCGGCGCGGCCCGCTTCGCCGCGACCGATGCCGACGGAGACGGTCGCATTAGCCTCGAGGAAATGCAGGCCCTTGCCCAGTCCGGGGCCATGGCGCGCGCGGGCCGGATGTTCGCCCGGCTCGACACCGATGGCGACGGGGGCGTGACGGCCGAAGAGCTCGCTGCCCGGCATGACCCGTCACGGCGGATCGCGCGGTTTGACGCCGACGGGTCGGGGACCTTGTCGCGCGCCGAGTTCGAGACCGCGCGCGAGCGCATGCGCCAGCGTCATGGCGGCCGGAAGGCGCCCTGAGCGCGCCCGCCCGGTGCGGGTTTGCGGCGGCCTTCCCGCAGGGATAGACAGGCGGCATGAGTGTGAATGCGCCTTCGGACGATGCGCTTCTTGCGGCCGCCGCGGCGGGCGAGGCGGCGGCAGTGCGCATCCTCGCCGAACGGCATGGCGGCTGGCTGATCGCGCTGGCCGCCCGTTTGCTGGGCGGCGACCGGGCGGAGGCCGAGGACATCGCGCAGGAGACGCTTCTGCGGCTCTGGCGCGCGGCGCCCGGCTGGCGCCCGGGCGAGGCGCAGGTCAGGACCTGGCTTTACCGGGTCGCGGCCAACCTCTGCACCGACCGGCTGCGCCGGCGGGGGCGGGCGCGGGTCGGGCTCGACGCGGTGCCCGAACCGGCGGACCCGGCGCCTTCGGCCCCCGAGCGGCTGCAGGCACAGGCGCGGCTTGCCGCGCTCGATGCGGCGCTGACGGACTTGCCGGAGCGGCAGAGATTGGCGGTGGTGCTGCGTCATATCGAGGGGCTGACCAACCCCGAGATCGCCGCCGTCATGGACATCACGGTCGAGGCGGTCGAAAGTCTGACCGCCCGTGGCAAACGCGCGTTGAGCGAGGCCCTGACCTCGCGGCGCGGGGAACTGGGGTTCGGAGATGACTGACAGGGACGACAGCGACGACCGGCTCGAGGCGCTGTTCCGCGCGGCGCGCGCCGACCGGACGGTGCCGCCGGGCGGGGACTGGCTGGCGCGCGTGACGGGCGATGCTCTGGCCGAGGCTGCGGCGGCAAGGCGCGTCGCGCCCTGGGCACCGGGCGTGCAGCTGCGCGCGCTGCTGGGCGGTTGGCGGGGCCTTGGCGGTCTGGCGGCGGCCGGGGTGGCGGGGCTGGTGATCGGGCTCTCTGCGCCCGATGTGGTGACACGGCCGGTGGATGGCGCGATCTGGGGCGGCGTCATCGAAGATGCGCTCTTCAGCGACGATCTCGCCTGGGTCGATCTTGTGGACGAGGGCTGAGCGATGACCGACAAGACCCAACCGAAACCCCGCCTGTCGCTGACGCTGCGCGTGGTCTTCGCATTGTCGCTCGGGCTTAACCTTCTGGTGGCGGGTTTGATCGCGGGCGCGTGGTGGCGCGTCGGGTCGCATGACGGGCCAAGAGCAGGCGGGCCTGCAGCGCTTTACCTGGCGTTGCCGCGAGAGGAGCGCCGCGCATTGCGCGCCGAGCTGCGCGGCACGATCGACCGTGACAGCCTGCACCTGCGCGCGCCGTTGATGGCGGCGCTCAGGGCCGATCCCTTCGATCCCGGGGCGCTGGCGGCCACCCTTGCCGCGCAATCCGACGCGCTGGCGCAGGCACAGACAAGGATGCGCGCGCTCTGGCTCGACCGGATCGCGGCGATGTCGCCCGCCGGGCGCGCCGCCTATGCCGACCGGCTGCAGGCGGTGTGGGAGCGCCAGCGGCGGTAAGGCCGGCGCCTCAGGCCGCGCCCTGCACGGCGTTGACCGTGTTCCGCCCCGCCCCCTTGGCGCGATAGAGCGCGCGGTCGGCCATGGCGACCAGCGCCTGCGCGTCGATCCCTCCTGCAACCATGTCGGTGCCGGGCAGGGGGCGGATGACGACCACGCCGATGCTCACGGTGACGCGCATCGGCACCCCGTCGCCGCCCGGCCGGACCGGATGCAGCCCCACGGCAAGGCGAAGGCGTTCGCCGATTTCGGCCGCGAGGCCTTCGTCGGTGTCGGGCAGCACGATCAGGAACTCCTCCCCCCCGACCCGGGCGACCAGACCCGCCGCGCCCACCGTCGCGGTCAGCCGCCGCGCGGCCTCGGACAGGACGGCATCGCCCGCCGCGTGACCGTAAAGATCGTTGACCCGCTTGAAATGGTCGAGATCGGCCAGCATCACGGCAAGGGGCGCGCCTGCGCGGCGCGTCCGCGCCACCGCTTCGGCCAGATGCGGCAGGGCATAGCGGCGGTTGTAAAGCCCCGTCATCGGGTCGGTCACGGCGGCGCGCAGCCCCGTCTCCATCGTCGCGCGCAGGCGGTCGCGGTCGCGTTTCGACGCGATCTGCGCGGCAAGGCGCAGTGCCAGTTCTTCGGCATCGAAGCCGCCCAGCATCAGGTCTGACGCGCCGAGATCGAGCGCCTCGGCCGCGAGCGCGCCGTCGGGCCGGTCCAGCAGCGCGATCACCGGCGCCTCGCGCGTGGCGGGGCGGGCGCGCAAATCGGCCAGCAGCCGCAGGCCTGCCCGGCCCTGCGCGCCGGTCAGCCCGATGACGAAGACATCCGGCAGCGGCGCATGGGCCACTTTGCCCAGCGTGTCGGCGAAGCCGTGGCTGCGCAAAGTGGCCGCGACACGCGCGCCCAGACGCGACCGCCAGCAGGCCGCCGTCGCCGCATCGGCGCAGATCAGCGCCACCTGCGCCCGACCGGCAAAGCCTGCGGGGGGGTCGGCGAAGCCCAGCGCGCGCGAGGTCGCCTCGCCCAGGTGGCTGTCGTCTTCGGAAAGCCGCGTGCGGATCAGGCTGCGGATGCGCGCCTGCAGGATCAGGTCGTCGATCCGGCGGGGCAGCACGTCGTCCGCCCCCTGCCGCAGATGATGCCGCCGCAGGCCCGGGTCGGCGTCGGCGGTCAGCACGATCAGCCCGGGCCGCCGCGCCAGCGGCATAGAGCGGATCACCCGCGCCACCGCATCGGCGCCGCCGCCGGGCAGGTCCGCCGCCACCAGAACCAGCGAGACCGGCCCGCCCCGCAGCGCCGCTTCCGCCTCGGACGTGGTGTCGGCCTGGATCACGCGATACTGCATCGGCGCCAGCCGCGCCCTGAGCAGGATGCGGTTCGTCGCCAGACCATCCGCGATCAGCACCGTTCCAAGCACCTCGGGACCCTTTCGATCTTGCAAATCGGTTCCGCCTCCAGTCTTGATGATTTCGGTTAACAAACCCTTTCCCGCCGCGAGACCTGCGCCGCCCATGTCGATGTCAGCCGACCGTGCCGAAACGCTGGCCCTGCAGGCGTTGGCCTGGCTTGTGGGCAACGACGATCTGCTGCCTGCGTTCCTGGGCGCGACAGGGGCGTCGGAGGGCGATCTGCGCGCGCAGGCGGGCGACCCCGCCTTTCTGGGTGCGGTGCTCGATTTCCTTGCCATGGACGATTCCTGGATCGTGGCGTTCTGCGATTCCCATGGCCTGACCTATGACCTGCCGATGCGGGCGCGCGCCGCGCTGCCCGGCGGGCAACAGATGAACTGGACATGACCGCGATGGTTCAGGCGATCCTCTTCGACAAGGACGGCACGCTGTTCGATTTCGCCGCGACATGGGAGGCCTGGGCCGAAGCCTTCCTGCTGCGCGCCGCCGCGCAGGACCGCGCGCGCGCCGCCGCGCTGGGCGGCCATATCGGGTTCGATCTGGCCGCGCGCCGCTTTGCCCCCGACAGCATCGTGATCGCGGGCACGCCGGGCGAGGTGGCCGAGATCCTTCTGCCGCATCTGCCGGGCCACAAACTGACCACGCTCCTGCGGCTTCTCAACGAAGAGGCCGAGGCCGCCCCCCAGGCGCAGGCGGTGCCGCTGGCGCCGCTTCTGGACGGGTTGCGCGCGCGGGGTCTGCGGCTGGGCGTGATGACGAACGACACCGAAAGCGTCGCGCGCGCCCATCTGGGCGAGGCGGGCGTGATCGACCGGTTCGACTTCGTCGCGGGGTTCGACAGCGGGCACGGGGCGAAACCTTCGCCCGCGCCGCTTCTGGCCTTCTGCGCTCATGTGGGCATCGACCCAGCGCATGCGGTGATGGTGGGCGACAGCACCCATGACTTGATCGCGGGGCGCGGTGCTGGCATGACCACGATCGGCGTGCTGACGGGCATGGCGGGGCCGGACGTCCTGTCGCCCCATGCCGATGTCATCTTGCCCGATATCGGGCACATTCCCTCGTGGATCGACGCAACAGAAGAGGTCTGAGATGTCCAGGATCGAAGCCCGGCTTGCGGAACTCGGCCATGTCCTGCCCGAAGCGGTCAAGCTGCCGCCTGGCATGGTCCTGCCGTTCCCCGAGGTGAACCTGCGCGGCAACCGCGCCATCATTTCGGGTCAGGGGCCGCTCAATCCGGACGGATCGCTGGCGGGACCCTTCGGCAAGCTGGGCCAGGATGTGAGCGTCGAGGACGGCTATCGCCTTGCGCAGCTGACAGGTCTGGCGCTTCTGGGCGGGCTGAAGCGCGCCTTGGGCGATCTCGACCGGATCGAGGGCTGGGTCAAGGCGCTGGGCATGGTCAACTGCACGCCCGATTTCGACCGCCAGCCGCAGGTGATCAACGGGTTCTCTCACCTGATTCTCGATGTCTTCGGCCCCGAGGTGGGGCGTCACGCGCGCTCGGCCGTGGGGATGAACGCCCTGCCCATGCGAATCGCGGTCGAGATCGAGGCCGAGGTTCTGGTCCGTCCCTGACCGAAATTGCCGCGCTGCCCTGAAAAACGACAGGCCCGGTCGCAAACGGGGCCGCGAGGCCTCGCATTTTGGGGCCTTCTCATCCGCGAACCCGGCAAGGAGGGCGGAGCATGGTCGATGTGATGACACGCAAGAAGCGCGGCGGCGGGCGGGCAGGCAACACCGCACGGCGAAAGGGCGCGGTGATCGATCAGATGTCGTGGCGGATGCCGCAGAACACCGACCGCCCGACCGAACCGCTGAGCGAAGAGGGCGTGCAGGCGATCCACGAGGCGGCGCTGCACATTCTCGAGGAAATCGGCATCGCCTTCCTCAACCCCGAGGCCATCGCCATCCTCAAACAGGCGGGCTGCAAGGTCGATGGCGAGATCGTCTATTTTGGCCGCGACTTCATCATGGAGATGCTGAAGACCGTCCCGTCGGAATTCACGCTCACCCCGCGCAACCCCGACCGGACGATCACGGTGGGCGGCAAGACGATGCTGTTCGGCAACGTGTCGTCGCCGCCCAACTACTATGACATGGAGATCGGCAAGAAGGTGCCCGGCACGCGCGAGATGTGCCGCAACCTGCTGAAACTGACGCAGTATTTCAACTGCATCCACTTCGCGGGGGGCTATCCGGTCGAACCGGTCGACATCCATGCCAGCGTCCGTCACCTTGACGTGCTCTATGACAAGCTGACGCTGACCGACAAGGTCATGCACGCCTATTCCCTTGGCAAGGAGCGCGTCGAGGACGTGATGGAGATGGTGCGCATCGCGGGCGGCCTGACCCATGAGGAGTTCGAGGCGACGCCGCGGATGTACACCAACATTAATTCGACCTCGCCGCTCAAGCACGATTATCCGATGCTTGATGGCTGGATGCGGCTGGCCCGGCGCGGGCAGGGCCTCGTGGTTACGCCCTTCACGCTGGCGGGCGCCATGGCGCCGGTGACGATGGCGGGTGCGGTGGCGCAGTCCATCGCGGAAGGGCTGTGCGCAATCGCTCTGGCGCAATGGATCCGCCCGGGCGTGCCCTGCGTGATCGGTACCTTCACCTCCAACGTCGACATGAAATCGGGCGCGCCCGCTTTTGGTACGCCCGAATACATGCGCGCGACGCAGATGACGGGGCAGCTGGCGCGCTTCTACGGGTTGCCGATGCGGTCATCGGGGGTCTGTGCGGCAAATGTACCCGACGGACAGGCGATGTGGGAGACGTCGAACAGCCTCTGGGCGGCCGTCCAGTCCGGGACGAACATGGTCTATCACGCGGCTGGCTGGCTAGAGGGCGGGCTGATCGCCTGCCCCGAGAAGTTCATCATGGATTGCGAGATCCTGCAGCAGATCGAACGCTATTTCGAACCGGAGATCGTGGCGACCACGCCCGATGACCTTGCGCTGGATGCCATCGCGGAAGTCGGCCACAGCGGCCATTACTTCGGCATCCAGCACACCCAGGACCGCTACGAGACCGCCTTCTACCAGCCCTTCCTGTCGGACTGGAAGAACTTCGAGGGCTGGGAGGCGGCGGGCGCCATGTGGACGCCCGAGCGCGCGCATCTGCAGTTCAAGGACATCATCGCCTCGTTCGAGGAGCCGCCGATGGACGTGGCCATCCGCGACGAACTGGCCGATTTCGTCGAACGCCGCAAGCGCGAGGGCGGCGCACCGACCGACTTCTGACACGGGCGCGGTTGCAGGCGCGCCTGCCTTGGCGCTAGCCTTGGCCACAACCGGGCAGGCAGGGGTGCGCCGATGCAGGAACGGGCCGACCATTACAGGCTGATGCAGCGCGCCGCGCTGATTGTCTTCGGCGCATTTGCGGCGACGGCCATCTGGGCACTGGTCGATAGCTGGACCCATGGCGGGGTCGGGGACCGCGCCTTCGTCGCGGCCTTCACCGCGCTTGCCGTCTTTTCGGGCGTTACGCTGGCTCTGGCGGGGCCGCTGACGCTGACACGCGCGTCTGCGGCGGCGGCGGCCTTGGCCGCGCCTCTGTCGGGGCTGATGACATGGGCATCGCTGCGCTTTGACGATCCGGCCCGCTTTCTCGACAGCGGGCCGGGCGTGCTGATCGCTTGTCTGATCGTGCTTCTGGCGACACCCTTTCTGGCTCTTGCGGCCGAGGATCGCAGGCCCGTCTTCGACTATGCGCGCCTGTTCGACGCGGCCTGGACGATTACGGTGCGGACGGCCGCCGCCTGGGCCTTTCTGGCCGCGTTCTGGGCGCTCGTTCTTATGTCGAATGCGCTTCTGGAACTGGTGGGCATCGACCTGATCGAAGTGCTGTTCGACACCGACTGGCTGCGTTTCGCGGTCAGCGGCGCGGTGCTGGGGCTGGGCCTTGCCGTTGCCTACGAGTTGCGCGACTTCGTCTCGCCGCTTCTGATCCTGCGGCTCTTGCGGCTGCTTTTACCTGTCCTTCTGGTCGTGGTTGCCATCTTTCTGGCCGCGCTGCCGCTGCGGGGGCTTTCGGGGCTTTTCGGTGATTTCTCGACCGCAGCCACGCTGATGGGCGTGGCGGTGGGCGCGATCACGCTGATTTCCACCGCGCTCGACCGCGAGGATGGGGCGGGGATCCGAACGCCGGGCATGAAGCTTGCCGCGCGCGGTCTGGCGCTGATGCTGCCGGTGCTGACGACGCTGGCGGCCTGGTCTGTGGCGCTGCGGATCGCGCAATACGGCTGGACGCCTGATCGGGTGCTGGCCGCGACCGCCGCTGCGGTCATCGCGGTCTATGGTCTGGCCTATGCGGTGGCGGCGTTGCGCGGGCGGGGCTGGCGCGGGCGCATCCGGCAGGCCAATGTCCGTATGGCGCTGGTGGCGCTGGTCGGGGCCTGCCTGTGGTTTACGCCCGTCCTGAACCCCGAACGCATTTCGGCCAACAACCAGATGGAGCGCTTTCTCGACGGTCGCTCGGACCTCTCGCAACTGCCGGTCTGGCGGCTGCAGTCCGACTGGGGCGTCGCCGGACAACGGGCGCTTGACCGGGTTGTGGCGCAGTCGGGCGACCCAGAGGTGGCCGCACGCGTCGCAGCCGCGCGGGGGGCCGGGTCGCTTTCGGAATTCTCGGCGGCGATCGGCCAGACCGAAAGTGCGGATCGTCGCGCCGAACTGGCGCGGCGGATGCTGGTGCGTCCCGAAGGGGCCGTGACGCTTGTGCCCGAACTGTTCTCGGACCTGCCCGCCTACCGGCTGGAGGCGCTGGCGGAAGGGTGCGGGACGCTGTGTATCTGGATCAGCGCTGCCTTTCTGCCGGGTTTGTCCGCGACCGATCAGGCCGTCATTCTGGCGGCGACGCCGGACGAGCGGGTCATGGCGTTGCATGTCGTGATCGAGGCGGGCCGCATCACCCGGGTGCGCGAGATGTATGACCTGACCGATCGCACATGGGGCGCGCCGCCCCTGTCAGCCCTGCGTGCGCTGGCAGAAGGTACAGGAGCGCCGGTCCGCCCGAGCGGCATTCTCGGGCTTGAGATCGGCGATGCGCTGCTGATCCCTGTGCCCTGATCGGCCCCAGAAAACGGGGACAACTAAACGCCGACAATTGGAAATGTCAGGGGGACGTTAACCGGTCGCAGGCCATGACCTTCCCGCCAGTCTGCGGGGGCGGCATGCACGGATTGATCAACAAGGCGCTTCAGGCCTTTCTGACACAGACCTATGGCGCCGCCCTTTGGCGGCGGGTGGCCGACGATGCGCGGCTCGGTTTCGCCGGGTTCGAGGCGATGCTGACCTATGACCCGGTGCTGACCGACCGCGTGCTCGACGCGGCCTGTCGCGCGCTTGGCCGCGACCGCGATGGCCTGCTCGAGGATATGGGCACGTTTCTGGCCACCTCGCCCGCACTCCCGGGCATCCGCCGGCTTCTGCGGTTTTGTGGCGCCACCTTTGAGGAGTTCCTTCTTTCGCTCGACGACCTGCCCGATCGGGTGCAGCTTGCGGTGCCCGACCTGCGCCTGCCGACAATCACGGTCGAAGACCGTGGCGGGGCTTTCTTCTTGGTGACTTGCCAGCCGGAGTGGCCGGGTTTTGCGCCCGTCGTCCTTGGCTTGCTGCGTGCCATAGCCGACGATTACGGCGTGCTCGCGCTGCTCGACCCGGGCGGCGACGGGGTGATCGAGGTGCGGTTGATCGACCGCCGCTTCGCCGATGGCCGCGCCTTCCGTTTGGGCGCGGGGTCGGCATGACCGGGCAGGACGCGCTGCGGGTGGCGCTGGACCGACTGTGCCCGATGCATCTGTGGCTGGATCCGGGCGGCGTGATCCGCCATGCGGCGCCCACGTTGGTCAAGCTCAGGCCGCGCACCGCACTGGTCGGTCACGGGTTCGACGCGGCCTTCCGCCTGCTGCGCCCGCGTCCCTGTTCAGAACCACCCGGGGCCTTGCCGACGGGCCTTCGGCTTCAGGTGCAATTCCGTGACGCGCCCGCCACCGCCTTCAACGCCATCGCGCTGCCCGCGCCGGCAGGCGGGCTCATTGTCAATCTGGGCTTCCGCATGACCATGCCCGAGGCGCTGCGCGACTATCCCCTCACATCAGCCGATTTCGCGCCGACCGATCCCACGGTCGAGATGCTGTTCCTGATCGAGGCGAAGTCCGCCGCGATGGAGGCGCAGCGCCACCTGAATCTGCGGCTGCAGGGCGCGGCGCTGGCAGCCGAGGAGCAGGCGCAGACCGATCCGCTCACAGGTCTGAAGAACCTGCGCGCCCTGCACGATGTCCTGTCCCGCCTTGTGAATGATGGTGACTGCTTTGCGCTGATGCATGTAGATCTCGATCATTTCAAGGCGGTGAACGACAGTTTCGGCCATGACGCGGGCGACCACGTCCTGCGCAAGGCCGCGCGCATCATGCAATCGGTGACCCGCGAAGGTGACACCGTCGCGCGAATCGGCGGGGACGAGTTCCTGCTGGTCTTTCCCGGCCGTCAGGACCGCGCCCGCCTGTCGCGGATCGCGGCGCGGCTGATTGCGGGGTTGGAACGGCCCGTCCGGGTGCGTGACCATCTTTGTCGCGTCTCGGCCAGCATCGGCATCGCTTTGTCGCGCGATATCCCCGGCGCCCCGCCCGATGACCTGATCCGCCGCGCCGATGCTGCGCTTTATGCGTCGAAACGGGCTGGCCGGGGGCGGTTCACCTTCGCCGGGACGGCGGTGCCGCCCGACGGCGCCAGTCTGGCATGACGGCTGCCCGCGCATCCAACGCCTGTTGCCTTTCACCGTCCGTGGGTTAACTGTGCCGCGGGGCGCGTCGGGCCCTTGCGCGGTCGGAGACACCTGTCTTGTCCCTCTGGAAGCAGATTCTCATCCTCGTCGTTCTAGGTGGCCTCGGGTATGGGGGCTACATGGGCTATCTGGACTATGCGGCCGCCGGGCAACCCGCCCCGCAGGCTGAGCGCGGCAGCCGCCCCGCCCTTGTCGAGGTAGCCGAGGCCGAGGTCCGGTCACTGCGCCGCACGGTCGAGGCGGTCGGCACCACCCGTGCGCGGCAATCGATCGATATCGTGCCCGAGGCGTCGGGACAGGTCACCGAACTGGCCATCGAACCGGGCGTCCGCGTTGAACAGGGGGCGGTGCTGGTCCGGCTGGACGACAGCATCGCGCGCGCCGATCTCGAGGAGGCCGAGGCGCGGCTGACCGAACGTGAACGCTCCGTCCAACGCCTGCGAAGCCTGCTCGCGACCAATGCCGTGGCCGCAGCGACGCTGGACGACGCTGTCGCCCGGCTGGCCGAAGCGCGGGCACAGGCTGACCGCGCGCGCCGACAGCTCGAGGAACGCACGATCCGCGCCCCGTTCGCCGGTGTCGTGGGGCTTGCCGAGATCGACCGCGGCGCGCGGGTCGAGGCGGGCATGATCATCACGCGGCTCGACGATCTGTCCGAGGTCGAGGTGGAATTCGCGCTGCCCGAAACGCTGTTCTCGCAGGTCGTGCCCGGCAAGACCATCCGCGCCACAGGCGCGGCCTTTCCCGGAAAGGTCTTCGAGGGACAGGTCGAAGCGCTCGACAGCCGCATCGACCCGGTCAGCCGGTCCTTCCGCACGCGCGCGGTCATCCCCAACCCCGACAACCTGTTGCCGGGCGGCATGTTCCTGTCGCTGGAAATCACCCTGGACGAAGCCGAGGCCATCGTGGTGCCCGAAGAGGCGCTGGTCTTCCAGGCGGCCGAAACCTACGTCTTCGTGGTCGAGGACGGTGTGGCGCGCCGCGTCAGCGTGGTCACCGGCCAGCGCCGCGACGGGATGGTCGCCATCACAGAAGGCATCGCGGCGGGCAGCACCGTGATCACGCGCGGCCTGCACAGGGTGCGCGACGGCGGGGCGGTGCAGATCCTGTCGCCCACCGCGGGCGCGCCGCAGGCGGCACTGCAGGGCAGGGCGCGGACATGACGCTGTCCGACCTGTCGGTGCGCCGGCCGGTCCTTGCGGCGGTCGCAAGCCTTTTGATCGTGGTCTTCGGCATCGCCGTGCTGCGCGACATTCCGGTGCGCGAATTGCCCGATGTGGACAATGCCGTCGTCACTGTGACCACCACCTATCGCGGTGCCGCGCCCGAGGTCATCGACACCGACATCACCGAAACCATCGAAGGCGCCATCGCGTCGATTTCCGGGATCCGGTCGATCAGTTCGGAAAGCCGTCAGGGCCGGTCGCGCGTGACCATCGAATTCGAGACCGGCCGCGACGTCGATGCCGCCGCCAACGATGTGCGCGACGCGGTGGGCCGGGTCGCCACGCTCCTCCCGCGGGAAGCCGATGCCCCCGAAGTCGAGAAGAGCGACGCTGACGCCGACCCGGTCATGCGGCTGGCCGTCACCTCCGACCGCATGACGACGGCTGAGATCACTGATTACCTCGACCGTTTCGTGGCCGACCGTCTGGCGACGCTCGACGGTGTGGCGAACCTGCAGATCTATGGCGAGCGGTCCTTCGCCGTGCGCATCTGGATCGACCGGCGCGCGCTGGCCGCGCGAAAGCTGACGGTCGCGGATGTGGAACGTGCGCTTGTCGCCAACAACGTCGAACTGCCCGCGGGCGAGGTGCGGTCGCGCAATCGGCAACTGACCGTGCGGCTCAACAGCCGCCTGCAAAGCGTCGATGATTTCCGTGCCGTGGTGATCGACCGCGTCGCGGGCTATGCCGTGCGGCTGGGCGACGTTGCGCGGGTCGAACCCGGCGTGGCCGACGACACGACGGTGGCGCGCAGCGACGGGCGGGGCGCGGTCGGCATGGGTGTCCTGCGCCAAAGCCAGGCCAACACGCTGGAAATTTCGCGTGCCGTGCGGGCCGAGATTGACCGCCTGCGCCCGACCCTGCCCGAGGGGATGGAGATCGTCGTGGGGTCGGACGACGCGCTGTTCGTCGGTGCCTCGATCCGCGAGGTTCTGACCGCGCTTGTGATCTCGCTCGGGCTTGTGGTGGCGGTGATCCTTGTCTTCCTCCGCAGCCTGCGGGCGACGCTGGTGCCGGTGGTGGCGATCCCGGTGTCGCTTGTTGGGGTGCTTGTGCTCCTGTCGCTCTGGGGTTTTTCGATCAACACGCTGACGCTGCTGGCGCTGCTTCTGGCGATCGGGCTGGTGGTGGACGACGCGATCGTCGTGCTTGAAAACATCCAGCGCAGGATCGAGATCGGGGAAAGCCCGCTGGTCGCCTCGGTGCGCGGTGCGCGTCAGGTGACTTTCGCGGTGCTGGCGACCTCGCTCACTCTGATTGCGGTGTTTGTGCCCCTGTCCTTCATGCCGGGTCAGGTCGGGCGGCTGTTCGTCGAGTTCGGCTGGGTCATGGCGGGCACCGTGGCGATTTCGACCTTCGTCGCGCTGACGGCCTGCCCGGCGCTCGCCTCGAAGGTGCTGGCGCGCGGGGTCGGTGCGCCGGTGGGCGACGACGACGCGCCGCGGGGCCGGGTGCAACTGGCCTATGCGGCCATGCTGCGCCGGCTGATCGCGATGCCGCTGGTCGTTCTGGTGCTGGCCGGGGCGGCGACGGTGGGGGCTGCGTTCTTCTACCAGTCGCTCCCGCGCGAGCTTGCCCCGCGCGAGGATCGCGGCGTGGGGTTCATCCCGCTGACTGCGCCGCAGGGCAGCACGCTGGCCTATACCGACGCCGCCGCGCAGCAGGTCGAACAGATCCTCGCCCCCCTGCGGGACGAGGGCGTGATCGAGACGGTCTTCACCTTCACCGGCTGGGGCAACCGGCCCTGGCGGTCCTTCGTCGTCTTCCGCCTTGCGCCCTGGGAAGAGCGCACCGTCACCGTGGCCGAGGTCGTGTCGCGCATCGCGCCCCAGATGGGTCAGGTGACCGCGGCGCGCGGCTTTCCCATCACGCCGGCGGGGCTTGGCCTGCGCGGCAACGCGACGCCTGTGCAGATCGTGGTCAGCGGCCCGGATTTCGACAGCGTGAAGCTTTGGGCGAATGCAATGCTCGAACGCGCCGAAGGGATCGAAGGCCTTGTGAACCCCGAGATCAACTTCGAAGAAAACCAGCCCCAGCTTGACGTCCGGATCGACCAGGAACGGGCCGACGATCTGGGCATCTCGCCCGATGTCATCGCGGGCACGATGCAGGCGCTCCTGGCGTCGCGGCAGGTCAGCACCTTCATCAGCCGCGGCCGGGAATACCCCGTCATCCTGCAGGCCGAGGAGTCCGACCGCGCCGATCCGTCCGACATCGACAACATCTTCCTGCGTGCGGCTGATGGCGAAACGCTCGTGCCGCTGGGTGCACTGGTCACGATTTCCGAGAACGCCGCCGCCCCGTCGCTGCGCCGCTTCGACCGGCTGCCGTCGATCCAGCTGTCGGGGGCGCTGGCGCCGGGGGCGGATCTGGGCGCGATCCTGACGCAACTGGAAGAGGCGGCGTCCGACATCATCCCGGCCGAGGGCAAGCTGGGCTATGAGGGCCAGTCGCGCACCTTCAAGGACACGGCCTCGGGCGCGAACCTGGTCTTCGCGCTGTCGCTTTTGATCGTGTTCCTCGTGCTCGCGGCGCAGTTCGAAAGCTTCGTGCACCCCGTGACGATCCTGCTGACGGTGCCCGCAGGCGTGGCAGGCGCGATCTATGCCATGGCGGCGGGGGGGCTGTCGCTGAACGTCTATTCGCAGATCGGGATCATCCTTCTGACCGGGCTGGTGGCCAAGAACGGCATCCTGATCGTGGAATTCGCCAACCAGCTGCGCGATCAGGGCAAGGATGTGCGCGAGGCGGTGATTAACGCCGCCGCGCTACGCCTGCGGCCGATCCTGATGACGGTGATTTCGACCGTGCTCGGGGCGCTGCCCTTGATCCTTGCCACCGGGGCGGGGGCCGAGGCGCGGCAGGCCATCGGCACGGTGATCATCGCGGGGCTGTCTTTTGCCTCGGTGCTGATGCTGGTGGTGACGCCGGTGCTTTATGACCTGCTGGCGCGGCTGACCAAACCCCGCGGCGCGGTCGAGGCGGCGCTGATGCGCGAACTGGGCGATCCCCAGCGCACACCGGCCGAGTGACCGCGCCCTAGGCCAGCCCTTCCGCCCGCAGCACCTGCCGGACCGAGGCTGCGCCCTTGTCGACGATCTCGGCCAGTTCGGCGTCGGTGGCGTTGTAGGGCGGGGCGAAGATGACGATATCGCCGGCCCGCCCGTCGACATTTCCGCCTACCGGATAGCAGATCAGCCCGTTTTCAAGGGCTTGCGAGCGGATCTTCAGAAACAGCCGCAGGTCGGGATCGAAGGGGCGTTTTGTCTGCCGGTCCTCCACCAATTCCAGCGCGATGAAATGGCCACGCCCGCGGATGTCGCCCACCGCGTCGATGCCCTCCAGCGCCTCGCCAAGCCATTCCTTCAGGCGGGGGCCGTTGGCGGCCACACGTTCGACCAGCCCTTCGCGCGTGATGATCTTCTGAACCGCGACACCCGCGGCGCACGCGGCGGTGTGGGCGGTGAAGGTGTGGCCGGTTGCGAAGGCACCGTCGGCCGCGCGGATCACGTCCCAGACCGGCGCGCTGCAAAGTGCCGCGCCCAGCGGAAGATATCCACCGGCCAAGCCTTTGGCAACGCTCATGATGTCGGGCACGACCCCGTCATGTTCAAGCGCGCGCCACGTGCCGCAGCGGCCCGCGCCGCACATCACTTCGTCCGCGATCATCAGGATGCCGTGGCGGGTGCAGATGTCGCGCACGGCCTGCGCATAGCCCGGGGGGGCCGGGACGCATCCGCCCGCCGCGCCGACCACGGGTTCGAAGACGAAACCGGCGATGGTCTCGGCTCCGGCCTTCTGGATCGCTTCTTCGAGTGCAGCAGCGGCGGCGGCACCCGCGGTCGCCTCGGTGGCGCCGGGCAGCGGACGATAGGCATTGGCGGTCGGTATCTTGATCGAGGGCAGGAACGCCCCCTCGAAGGCCTGTGTGCGTTCGGCGAAGCCCGACAGGCCCAGCGCGCCCAGCGTGTTGCCGTGCCAGGACCGTTCGCGGCTGATGAAGGTCTTCCGGGTGAAATCCCCTTTGGCATAATGGTATTGCAGCGCGATCTTCAGGCAGCTTTCCACCGCTTCCGATCCGCCGGTGACGAAGACCATCTCGGCCATCGTCTGCCCGGTCCGGTCGCGGATGATGTCGGTCAGTTCCTCGAGCGCGTCGGCGGTGAAGTTGTAGCGGTAGCCATGCGCGATGCGGTCAAGCTGGTCGCAGATCGCGCGGTTCACTTCGGCGTTCGTGTGGCCAAGGCAATAGACCGCGGGGCCGCCCGATCCGTCAATATACTGCTTTCCGGTGGCGTCCCAGATATGGGCGCCCTTGGCACGGGCCACCTTCGGCAGCGCGTCGGTGGCCGCGATCGGGTCGTGGCGGGCTTCGGTTGTCATGCTGTGCTCCTGCCGCGTCTTCGGGCGAGCCTGCTATGCCATTGGCGCAAGGTCAAACGCCATCGCATCGCCGCGCGGGCGGCACGCTCAGGCGCGGCGGTCCCAGTCCTTGAAGACGGCGACCTTCGCGTAAGGATCGGCGCGCCCGCGCGCGCTGTCGCGCGAATGCAGGCGGTAGGTTTCGCCCATGCCGATTTCGTCATGCGCTTCGCTGCAATTGACGACGATCCCGGCGATCCTGTCGCGCGGCAGGCGGTTCACCGCGCGCAGCGCCTGTTCACGCGGCGTCCGTCCCCAGCGCAGGATAAAAAGGATCTGGTCGCAGTGCCGGGCGAGGATCGCGCTGTCCGAAACGCTGGTCACCGGCGGGCCGTCGATCACGACAAGGTCGTAGACTGTCCGCGCCCGGGTGAGCAGGTCGGCCAGACGCCCGGACTCAAGCGCCGCGAGCGGCATGTCGTTGAGCACGCCCGCGGGCATCATGTCGACATTGCCGCTGCTCCGCAGCACCGGCATCTCCCAATGAGCGCCCTGAAGGATGTCGGACAGGCCGGTTTCGCCCAGCAGACCATGGCGCGCCGAGAGTTCCGACCGCCGCAGATCGCCGTCGATGAGCAGGACGTTCTTTTCGGCCATGCGGGCCGCCTCGGCCAGCGATGCGGCGATTGACGTCTTGCCTTCGTATTCCCCCGTCGAGGCAAGCAGCAGGACCGGCGCCTCGTCTTCGCGGTGTGATCCGGCAAGCGCATAGCGCAGTGATGCAATGGTTTCGCTGAACAGCGCCAGCGGTTCTGCCGCGACGATCCCGGGGATCATGTTGCTCTTGGGCAGTTGCGGCAGATGGGCCAGGACCCGCAGTTTCAACAGACCTTCGATCTGTTCGGATGTCTGCAGGCTGGTGTCGAGCGCACCGCGCGCAAGCGCAACCGTCATGCCGACGCCCGCCCCGATAAGAAAGCCCAGAAGCACCAGCACGCCCGCCTGAGGCCCGACCGGTTCCATCGGCACGCCCGCCGCCGAGACGACGCGCGTTCCGGTACCGGCGAGGGGGCGGGTCCCGGCTGCGACCGCTGCGCTGTCGAGATAGGTGGAAGCCACCGTCGTTGCGACCCGGTGGGCGAGTGCGGGGCTGTCTGCCATCACCTCGATTTCGACCACACTGGTGTCGCCCTGCCGACGGACGGCAAGCGCATCACGCAGGTGGCGCATCGCGTCGAGCACCTCGACCGGGGGCGCGCCGTCGGGACGCGCCGCCGTGCGCGGATCGTGCAGCCCGCGCAGCGCGCCGGTGATCCGGCCCAAGACCGACAGAGGGTCCGAGCGGAAATGATCCTCCTCGGTCAGGTTCGCGTTTTCCACCACGCGGCGCAGCATGTCGTCGCCTGTGATCACCAGAACCTGGCCGTCGGCATACGCGGTGTCGGTGGTGCCGGTCCTGTCCCGTTCGACCATCAACTGGACGGAACTGCGATACAGCTTGTCCATCATCTGCGATCCGACCAGAGCCAGACAAGCGAAGAGGGTCGCCAAGACGACGATCAGACGCAGATGCCGCCGCAGGAAGGCTGCGGACCGGCGGAAGACCTCGGACATGTCCCGGGATGCTTTCGGCAGCACGCCCGGCGCGCGCGGATCGACCATCATCGCCCGCGCCCCCGTGCCATGACGGCATCTTTCGCGCAGATCACGCCGCAGACGGGCGTCCGGGCCGTCACGACGCCAGGGAACAGCGGTGGGGCCGCGTGGAAGGCGACCGGTTCAGCCTCCGGTCTGGGAATTATGTGCATCATTTCTTCGCAACCCCAATGCGATGAAAGCGGGCAGGCATGAACAAGTTTTGGAAACAATCGTGACGCTACTCAAACACAGTAGCGATTGCCGATGCAAAACGTAAAGACAAGTCCCCGCGCCGCAATACGCGCCATTGGTCGCGCTCACAACGGGACCACATCGACCGCGTGGTCGGAGTCCTGCACGCCGGAACTGCGCAGCATGCCCTTGACCGGGGCGACATCGGCATAGTCGCGCCCGTAGGCCACCGCGATATGGTCAAGCCCCACGAAACAGGCATTCGTCGGGTCGTACTCGACCCAGCCGGTTTCCGTGCCGCACCAGGCCATGACCCAGGCATGCATGGCGTCGGCCCCTTCCAGCCGCGGCTGGCCCGGCGGTGGCAGCGTGCGCAGAAAGCCCGAGACATAGCCCGCCGGGATGCCCAGCGACCGCAGGCCCGCGATCATGACATGGCTGAAATCCTGGCAGACCCCGCTGCGCTGGGCGAAGGCCGCGCCGGGGCGGGTGTGGACATCGGTCGCGCCCGCGTCGAACCGCATCGTCTCGTGCAGGGCGCGGCCCAGCGCGCCGACCGCGTCGCGCACGGTGCGTGCGCCTGCCGTGACATCGGTGGCGAAGTCCGCGATGCCCGCATCGGCGTCGATGCGCGCCGATGGCCCCATGAAATGATGCGGCGCGCGGGCGTCGAGGCTGCGGTGATCGGCCACTTCGCCGCGCAGCGCACGCAGCCCGGGCGAGAGGTCGAGCACATCCGCCGGGGCCTGACGTTCGACCGTGGCCGAAAGCTTCAGGCGCACCCGGTCGATGGCGCGGTGAAAGGCCATGGCCGTCATCGTGTTGCCGAAGAAATCCGTCGCCTCGCGCCGTTCGCCGGGGGCGGGGTCCACCAGCAGCCGCCGCGCCAGCACCCTCTGCCGTCCCGCCTGGTCCGAGGGCAGCAGCCGCACGAGGTTGCGCACGTGATCCGATGGCGCGCCGTAACGGTAACCGATGGTGAGGCGGATGGAATAACGCATTGTCGCCCCTCAGATCAGGTAGGCCGCCGTGAGGCGGTCCGAGATGTCGGCCAGCGTCGCGCGCAAGGCGTCCAGACGCTCTGCCGACAGCGCGCGGGGCTCGGCCACCGCCAGTTCGGTCTCGAGCGGCATGAGCCGCGCCAGCACGGGAGAGACGCGCCCGTCGATCCGCGCGCCGGGCAGGTCTTCCGCGATGCGACGCATGGCGGTGATCTGGAACAGAACCGACCGCGGGTTGTAGGCGTCGAGGACCAGAAGGTCGCCCAGCGTCTCGCGCGTGGTATCGACGCGGTAGCGGCGCTGATGCGTGATGCGGCTGTCGCAATATTCCAGCGCCAGATCGTGAAGACCCGAGGCCGCATCCCCCCCGATCGCCGCCGCCACGACCAGCGCCGCGTTGTCGGCCCGTTCGATGGCGCGCCCGAAGGTGAGGAACCGCCAGCCGGACGTGCGGTGCATGTTTTCATGCACCAGACCGTTGAAGCCGGTGATCTTGCGCAGGAGTATGCCCAGCGCGCGCGCGGTTTCATCGCCCGCAAGGGTGCTGCCCGACATGTCCTCGAGATGCCTGGTCAGATCGGCCAGCGCCGCCCAGCCATCGACGGAAAAGCGGTCGCGCACCTTGCCCGCGCAGACATGGGCCGCGCGCAGCGCGGGCGACAGCGCCAGATGCGCGGGCTGGCCCACGTCAAGCGCGACCCGGGACAAGAGCGCGCCGATCGCGACCATCTGCGCATCGCCCGGGCCCGACCCTTCGGCCAGCCGCAGGTGATAGGCGCGCAGCAGGCGGATCGCGCCTTCGGCCCGTTCGACATAGCGGCCCAGCCAGTAAAGATTGTCCGCCGCGCGCGATGGCAGGGCGCCCACGTCCTCGCGCCGGAAGCTGCTCCTGTCGAGGAGCGTCTCGCGCGGGACGGGCGCGTCGCGCATGATCCAGACATCGGCGACGCTGCCGCCATACTGCATCGACAGCGCGCCCGCGTCGCCGGTATGCCCGATCCGGGCATAGCCGCCCGGCAGAAAGGCCCAGCCCTGCGCCGTGCGCGCCGCGAAGACGCGCACCGACATGGGCCGGGGGACCAGCCGGTCGTCGACCCAGGCCGGGGTGGTGGAGAGCGTGATCGCCTCCTGCCCGACAAGGCGTCGGCCGCGGGCTTCGGTCACGTCTTCGGCCTGCAGACGGCGCGCGCCCGCGCCCGTCCCGCCGATGTCGAAGGGCAGGCCGCTGCTCAGCGCCTCGCCGATGAACATGGTTGCGGCATTGTCGCGGACATGGGCGCGCTCGGCCTCCTGACCGCACCACCATGTCGCGATGTTGGGGATCTTCAGCGGCGCGCCCAAGAGGACTTCGGCGATCTTCGGCAGGAAGGCAAGGAAGGCGCGCGTTTCCAGCACGCCCGAGCCGAGCGCGTTCACCATGTTGACGTTGGACTGACGGATGGCCTCGACCAGCCCCGGTGTGCCGATATGGGAGGCCTCATCCAGTTCCAGCGGATCAGCATAGGCCGCGTCGAGCCTGCGCCAGAGCACGCCGACGGGCTGCGGCCCTGAAACGGTGCGCACCTGCACCGCGCCGTTCGACACGATCAGGTCTTCGCCCTCCAGCAGCGGCAGGCCCAGATAGCGCGCGATATAGGCATGTTCGAAATAGGTGTCATTGCCGGGGCCCGGGGTCAGGACGCCCGTGCGCCGCCCCTCGGCCCCCGGCAGGGCGTCCATCGCATCGCGGAACGCGCGGAAGAACCCGGCCAGCCGCCGGATATTCGTGCGCGGAAAGGGTTCGGGAAAGATGCGCGCGGTCGCCATCCGGTTTTCCAGCGCGAAGCCCGCGCCCGACGGCGCCTGCGTCCGGTCCCCCAGCACGAGCCATGTGCCGTCCGGGCTGCGGCCGATTTCGAAGGCGATGAAGTGCAGGAAATGCCCGGATGCCGGCGCGACGCCCACCAGCGGGCGGTGCCATTCGGGATTGCCCGCGACAAGATCGGCGGGCAGATGTCCGTCGCGGACAAGCTGTGCGGGGCCATAGAGATCGGCCACCACCCGTTCGAGAAGATCGGCGCGCTGGGCAAGCCCGTCGCAGATCGCCTCCCATTCCGCGTCATGCAGGATGACGGGGATGTGGCTGAGCGGCCAGTCGCGTTCCTGCTGCGCCTCGGCGCTGTATTGCCGGTAAAAGACGCCCGCGTCGCGCAGGTAGCGGTCGCCGCGGGCGAAATGCGCCGCTATCTCGTCCGGGGTCAGGCGCGACAACTGGTCGATGAAGGGCCGCCAGACCGCGCGGAGGCTGCCATCGGCGGCGAACAATTCGTCCGCCACGCCGGGCTGGAGGCCATACCCGGCCAGAAAGGGCGGCAGGTCCGCCTGCCTTGATCGCGGCCGCCCGGTCATGCGGGGCCGGGCTGGCGCCGCAGGTCCAGCGTGAGCGGAAATTCGGGATGCGGCTGTTCGGGGGCGGGGGCATATGCCCCCGGCGTGTGCCCATGCGCGGCGAACCGGGCAAGGCGCCGCGCCTCGGCTTCGTTTCCGTTGACGGGGAAGGTGCCGTAGTTGCGCCCGCCGGGATGGGCCACGTGATAGACGCAGCCCGCCACGGCGCGCCCCGACCAGCGGTCGTAGATGTCGAAGGTGAGCGGCGCGTTCACCGGCAGGACCGGGTGCAGCGCCTCGGCCGGTTGCCAGGCCTTGAAGCGCACCGCGCCGACTTGCGTGCCCGCCGTGCCGGTGTCTGCCATGGGCACGGGGCGGCGGTTGCACATCACCAGATAGCGGTCCTTGAAGGCGGTGGTCATCTTCACCTGCAGCCGTTCGACCGAACTGTCGGTATAGCGCACGGTGCCCCCGATCGTGCCGGTCTCACCCAGAACATGCCACGGCTCGAGCGCCTGCCGCAATTCCAGATGCAGGCCTTGCGTCTCGACCGCGCCGCAGAAGGGAAAGCGGAACTCGGCCTGCGCCTCGTACCACGCGGGGTCGAGGTCGAAGCCATGGCGGCCAAGATCGCGCAGAAGCGACAGGAAATCCTCCCACAGGAAATGGGGCAGCATGAAGCGGTCATGCAGCACGGTGCCCCAGCGGACGGGGCGGCCTTCGACCGGGGCGGCCCAGGCCCGCGCGATGATGGCGCGCAGCAAAAGCTGCTGCGCGAGGCTCATCCTGGGATGCGGGGGCATCTCGAAGCCACGGAATTCGACAAGACCAAGGCGGCCCGTCGGGCCGTCGGGGGAGTAAAGCTTGTCTATGCAGATCTCGGCGCGATGCGTGTTGCCGGTGACATCGGTCAGCATGTTGCGCAAAAGCCGGTCGACGAGCCATGGCGGCGGGGCCGTGCCCTGGCCCGGCGCGGGGATCTGCGCCAGCGCGATTTCCAGCTCGTACAGCGTGTCGTGCCGCGCCTCGTCGATCCTCGGG
This sequence comes from Aestuariivita sp., assembly GCA_018401465.1. Classification (GTDB taxonomy): domain Bacteria; phylum Pseudomonadota; class Alphaproteobacteria; order Rhodobacterales; family Rhodobacteraceae; genus JAGYKE01. Next base: position 449,419 of record JAGYKE010000005.1, on the reverse strand, counting down.
GCCTGACTGGTCGGGCCGATGAAAAGGCCCGAGAAGAGGTAGGACAGCGACGGATGCCGCTGCCAGATCAGGATCAGCGATTTCAGCAGGTCTGGGCGGCGCAGGAAGGGGCTGTCGTTCAGGGTGGCGCCGCCCACGACGACATGGTTGCCGCCACCGGTGCCGGTATGCCGCCCGTCGATCATGAACTTGTCCGCGCCCAGACGGCACTGGCGGGCTTCCTCATAGATCGCCTCGGTCGTGGCGACGCACTCCTCCCAGCTGTGGGCGGGGTGAATGTTCACCTCGATCACGCCGGGGTCGGGGGCGACGCGGATGACGTTCAGGCGCGGGTCGTGGGGTGGCGTGTAGCCTTCGATATGGATGGGCAGGCCCATTTCCTTTGCCGTCGCTTCGGCCGCGGCGAGAAGGTCGAGATAATCCTCGGCATCCTCGACCGGCGGCATGAAGACGCACAGCCGCCCGTCGCGCGGTTCGACCGACAATGCGGTGCGCACCGCGCCGCCGATCGGTCCCAGCACCTGTTCGACCACATCCTGCGTCGGCCCACCCGGCTGCGCGGTCGAGACGGGCTGGGTATGGCCGGGCGATGTCGGAGGAAGGCCGGAACCGGCCTCGGCATGGTAATCGGGCAGGGGGCCGCGTTCGACGCTGGGGTCGGTGACGTAGGTATAGGGAAACTGCGACGGCGGGACGTAAGGCAAGGTGCCCAGCGGCAGGCGATAGCCCACGGCGCTGTCGCCCGGCACAAGGAAGACCTTGCCGCGCCGCAGTTTCCACTTTTCCGACCGCCACTTGCGCCCCGTGGCCTGCGACTGCCAGCGCTGCACCGGCAGGACGTGGCCCGCCGGTTCGGTCAGCCCGCGTGCGAAGACACGGGCGATGCGAGCGCGTTCCTCGGGGTCCTTCAGGCGCGAATTCTCGGGCGTCACGTTTTCCGGAAGGTTGGCTTCCTTGATGATCCACTCTGCCGGGTCCTCGAAAGCCGGGGCGACGAAGTCATCTTCGATCCCCAGATGCGTGGCCATCTTTCGCAGGAAGGCCTCGGACTCGGCCGCTGTCACCCCTGTATCGGCGGTCTCGGCGGCGATCAGGGCGTCATCCGCCCAGACGGATTTTCCGTCGCGCCGCCAGTAGAGCGAGAAGGTCCACCGTGGCAGGCTTTCGCCCGGATACCACTTGCCCTGCCCGTAATGCAGGAACCCGCCCGGCGCGAAGCGGTCGCGCAGGCGGCGGATGAGCGTGTCGGCAAGCCCGCGCTTCATCGGCCCGACGGCTTCGGTGTTCCATTCCGGCGCCTCGAAGTCGTCGATCGACACGAAGGTGGGCTCTCCCCCCATCGTCAGGCGCACGTCTCCTTCCGCCAGCGCCGCGTCCACCTTTGCGCCCGTTTCGTTCAGCCGCGACCAGGCCTCGTCCGAGAAGGGCTTGGTGATGCGCGGATGCTCGGCGACGCGGGCGACCTTCATGTCGAAGCTGAATTGCGTTTCCGCAAAGGTGGCCGTGCCGGAAATGGGGGCGGCATTGCGGTAATGCGGGGTCGCGGCCAGCGGGATATGGCTTTCCCCGGTCAGAAGGCCGCTGGTCGGGTCCAGCCCGATCCAGCCAGCGCCCGGAACATAGACCTCGACCCAGGCATGCAGGTCGGTGAAGTCGTGATCCGTCCCCGACGGCCCGTCCAGCGACTTGAGGTCGGGCGTCAGCTGGATCAGGTAGCCCGACACGAAGCGCGCGGCAAAGCCCAGATGGCGCAGCACCTGCACCAGCAGCCAGCTTGAATCGCGGCAGGATCCCGACGCCTTTTCCAACGTTTCCTCGGGGGTCTGGACGCCCGGTTCCAGCCGGATCGTGTAGTTCACAGACTTCGCCACATGCGCGTTCAGCGCCACGAGGAAATCCACACTCCGCGTCGTCGTGATATCGAGCGCGCCGATGAACTGTGCCAGACGCGGGCCTGCGGTTTCGGGCGTGCGGTAGATGACGAGGTCGTCCTTAAGGTCGGCGGGATAGTCGAAGGGCCAGTGTTCGGCGCTGTCTTCCACGAAGAAGTCGAAGGGGTTGTAGACCGTCATGTCGGCGACGAGGTCCACCTCGATCTTCAACTCGCGCACCGGCTCGGGAAAGACGAAGCGCGCCATCCAGTTGCCGTAAGGATCCTGCTGGTGGTTCACGAAGTGACCGCCGGGCGACACCTTCAGGCTGTGCGAGATGACGCGGGTGCGGCTGTGCGGGGCAGGGCGCAGGCGGATGATCTGCGGCGACAGCACCACGGAGCGGTCATAGCGGTAATGGCTCAGATGGTAGAGGCTGGCATGGATCGACATGGGCAGGCGGCTGCATTCCCGAGGATTTCAGTGCCGGTATGGCAGGTTTCCCGCGCCGCCGACAGGGTTTGCGCCCGCATTGCCCCCCGGATCAGCACCTGATCTTCGCCATTGCCGGATCATACAGCGGTTTGAGCGAGGCGACGGCCGGATACCGCCTGCCCGCGATCTCGATCGACCAGTCTCCGCCCTCGACGATGTCGGGCGTGAGTGGCCGGTCGAGGCCCGCAAACCCGATTCCCACCGCGCCGCCCAGCGAATGGCCATAGCCGCCCACCTGGATGTAGCCGACCTGTTCGTCGCCCAGATAGATCAGCTCATTGCCGAACATCAGCGGTTCGGGATCCTTCAGCAGGAATTGCAGCATGCGGTTCTTCGGCGTGCCTTGCGCCTTGATCGCTGCCAGCGCGTCGCGCCCGATGAAACCGCCCGGCTTGTCGAGCTTGACGGCGAAACCCAAGCCCGCCTCGATCGGGTTGTCAGTGTTGTCTACGTCGATCCCGAAATCGCGATAGGCCTTCTCGAGCCGCAGCGAATTCAGCGTCTGCATGCCCGCATTGCGCAGGCCCAGATCGCGGCCCGCCTCCATCAGCAGATCATAGACCTGCACCGCCTGCGTGGCGGGGACATGCAGTTCCCAGCCCAGTTCGCCGATGAAGGTGACCCGCATGGCAAAGACCATGGAATATCCCACGTCGATCTCGCGCGCGGTCATGTAGGGGAAGCCCTCGTTCGTCAGGTCCGCGCCCGACACCCGCTGCATCAGCGTGCGCGCCTTCGGTCCGTGCACGTTGATCTGGGCGCGCGCGGCGGTGACGTCGGTGATGACGACGCATTCGCCGGGGCCGATATGGCGGCGCATCCGCATTTCCGTGTGCCCGGCGGAATTCTCGCCCACCACGACCAGAAACAGGTCCTGCCCGAGGCGCGTCACCGTCAGGTCGGCCTCGAACCCGCCCGCTTCGTTCACCCAAGCGGTGTAGACGACGCGGCCCACCTCCACGTCGATCTCGTTGCACGACAGCCGCGAGAGCAGCGCCAGTGCATGCGGGCCTTCGACCCGGAAAGACGCCATCGAGGTCATGTCCATCAGCACGACATCCTTGCGCGCGGCGCGGTGTTCTTCGGCGTGCCAGTCGAACCAGTTCTGGCGGAACCACGAATACCGCTCGACCTTCGCCTGATCGGGCGTGGGCGCGAACCAGTCGGGCTGTTCCCAGCCGCTGCCTTCGCCGAAGAAAGCGCCCGCCGCGCGCAGCCGGTCATAGAGGACCGAGCGTTTCACGCTGCGCGCGGTCTTGAAGCCTTCGTTGTGAAAATGCTGGCCGAACATCTTGCCCAGAAGCTCGGGCGTGCGGTCGCGGCGGAAGGCGGGCGTCGCGAAATCGCGCGAGAAGCGGTTGACGTTCATGCCCGTCACATCGAGCGGCGGCAATCCGTCATGAATCCAGTGCGCCAGCACCATGCCCGTGCCCGCGCCGTTCAGGATGCCCAGCGAATTCATCCCGCAGGCGACCCAGAGATTGCGCAACTCGGGCGTTGGCCCGACGAGGGGCGCGAGGTCGGGCGTGAAACTTTCCGGACCGCAAAACAGCTTCTTCACCCCATAATCCGCCGCCATCGGCACGCGGGAATAGGCCTTTTCCAGATCGGGGCCGACACGGTCCCAATCGGGTTCGATCTCGCCGAATTGCCAGTCGTCGGGGATGCGGTCGGTCTTCCATGCGGCGGCGCCGGGTTCGAACAGGCCAAGCATCAGCCCGCCCACTTCCTCGCGGTAATAGGTATAGGTCGAGGGGTCTTCGAGCACCGGCAGGTCGCGCGGCAGGCCGGGGATGTTTTCTGTGATAAGATAGTAATGTTCCGCCGCCTGCAGGGGCAGGTTGACGCCATGCGCCGCGCCCAGTTGGCGCGACCACATGCCCCCGCAGATCACCACGTTCTCGGCCGTGATCTCCTGGCCGCAGGCGGTGCGCACACCGGTCGCGGTGCCGTTTTTCGCGGTGATTTCGGTGACGCGCGTATCCTCGAAGATGCGCACGCCGCGATTGCGTGCACCGCGCGCCAGCGACATCGTCAAGTCGACCGGGTTGGCGCGTCCGTCTTCGGGGATGTAGAAGGCGCCCTTCACGTTCGACAGGTCCCCGACGGGGAAAAGCTCTTTCGCCTCGGCCACGGAAATCTCGTGGCAGTTGATGCCGAAGCGGCGCATGAAGGGGGCGATACGGCGCATTTCGTGAACGCGTTCGTCATTCGTGGCGATCTGCAGATAGCCCACCTGCCGGAAGCCCGTGGGCACCCCCGTTTCCGCCTCGAGCCGCTGATAGAGATCGCGGCCATGGGTATAGATCGCGCATTCGGCTTCCGACTTCAGAAGCCCCGCGACGATCAGGCCTGCCGCGTGCCACGTGGTGCCCGAAGTGAGCTTGCCCTGTTCGAGCACCACGATGTCGCCATGGCCGAGACCGGCCAAATGATAGGCGGTATTGGCGCCGATGGACCCGCCACCGATGATGACGGTCCGGGCGTGGCGGGGCAGGTCATGGGGCATGCGCGGTCTCCTCGGGCGGGCCTGTCCATCGCATAGCAAGGGAGGGTTGCGCGCGCAATTGATTGAATGGACATTCAGTCGCTGGCTGCCCGGTCCTGCCCGTTCCGCGGGCAGGCGGGGTCAGGTCAGCACCGTCACCTCGGGCGCGCGGCGGCGCAGGATCGCGCCGATCTCGGCCCCCAGTTCGCGGTACTCGGCCTCGCGAACGGTCTGTTGCCGCCAGACCATGCCGATGGTTCGCGAGGGCGGCGTCCCGCGGAACCGCCGCGCCACGACCATGTCGCGATGCGCGACCTCGGACTTCACGTAAAGCGCGGGCAGCAGCGACAGGCCCATCCCCATCGCCACCATCTGCCGCAGCGTGTCGAGCGAGGTGCCTTCATAATCGTGGCTGATCTCGGCGCCGTACTGGTCGCAGATGCGCCGGACCTGTTCATACAGCTTGTGTCCCGGTTCGAGCGCGAGGATCGTTTCCCCCCTGAGCATGTCGGGCGCGATGTCGGTCTCGGCGGCGAAGCGGTGGTCATGGGGCACGACCGCAAGGATCGGTTCGCGGAACAGCGAGAAGGTGTCGAACTCGGCTTCGCGGATCGGCAGGGGGAAGAACAGCATGTCGAGAGCACCCGACGCCAGCGCGCCGAGCAGGTGCGCAGGCAGCCCTTCGCGGACGTAGAGACGAAGCTGCGGGTGGCTTTGATGCAGGTCGGGCACGATGAGCGGCAGAAGGTAGGACCCCAGCGACTGCACCACGCCCACCTTGATCGTGCCTTGCAGCGTGCCCTTGTTGAGTGCGGCCAGCATGCGGATCTCGTCCACCTCGCGCAGGGCGCGGCGGGCATGATCGGCAACTGCCTCGCCCAGGGCGGTGATGACAACGCGGGCGCGGGTGCGCTCCACCAGCACTGCACCCAGCTTCGATTCCAGCTCCTTCAACTGCGCGCTCAGCGTCGGCTGGGTGACGTTGCAGGCCTCGGCCGCACGCCTGAAATGGCGCGTCTCGGCCAGCGCGACAAGATAGCGGAGTTGTTGCAGGCTGGGCATGTCGGGGTCTTTTCGCGTGGGTCGCGGATCACCTTATAGAGAAATTCAATCAAGATCACTCTGAATTGCGATTTGAACGATCACGGCGCTTGCGCCATCTGGCATCGAGTGCAAGAGGGCAAGAGCGTGGGGCAATCCAAGGACATCCTTGCCGTTGCAGGGAAAAGCAGTGCTTCCGACGCGCAGTCCTTGCGCGTGCGGAGGGCGAATCATGGCCTTGGCCGATCTTGTCCCGCTGCGCGACGGGATTCGTCCTTGGGGGCATGGAACCGGCCCTGTCGCCAGCGGGGCGCGACGCCGCGCGGCCCGGTGTGCTCAACCTTGGTACCTTTGGGAAATGACCATGCCGGAGGCAGTGATTATGTGCTCCAGCGGGTTTGACGACCTGACGCAGGTGGTCCATATGAGGGGCGTTCCTGCGGATGTCCTGATCGAGCATGCGGCCAGCGAACGGATCGAGACGCTGGTCACGGGCGCGCTGGCCCGGACAGGGGCGGTCGGTCTGTACACCGGCAACACCGCCGAAACGGTTCCCAACCGCCTGAATTGTTCTGTCCTTGCGGTCAAGCCCAAGGGCTTCGTGTCACCCATAACCTTGGATGGGCCCGCAGAATGAGCGCAGCAAAGACCGAAGCTTCCGCATCCGGCAACGGATGGGTGGGATTGGTACCGGTGGCGCTGGCCGCGTCGCTGTTCGTCTGGTTCCTGAGCTTCGTGCCGCAGATCGGTGCGGGCGAGGTGGTGCGCCTGTCCTGGGACTGGGTGCCGTCGCTGGGCATTGCGCTGTCTTTCCTGTTCGACGGGCTGTCGCTGACCTTCGCGCTTCTGATCAGCGGGATCGGAACGCTGGTTCTGCTCTATTCCAACACCTATCTGGCGGGGCATCCGCAATACGCGCGCTTTGCGCTGTTTCTGACCAGCTTCATGCTGGCGATGCTGGGGCTGGTGCTGGCCGACAACCTGATCGCGATTTTCGTTTTCTGGGAACTCACGACGATCACCTCCTACCTGCTGATCGGCTTCGGACACGAAACCTACAAGGGCCGCAGATCGGCGCTGCAGGCACTGTTCGTCACCGGGGCAGGGGCGCTGGCGATGCTGGCGGGGTTCATCCTGCTGGGCTTTTCGATGGGCAGCTTCGAGCTCTCAGAGATCCTGGCGCAGGGCGACGCGCTCAAGGCGCATGCCATGTATCTGCCGATCCTGATCCTGATCCTTGCAGGCACCTTTACCAAGTCGGCGCAGTTTCCCTTCCATTTCTGGCTGCCGAACGCCATGGCGGCGCCGACGCCGGTGTCGGCCTTCCTGCATTCGGCGACCATGGTGAAGGGGGGCGTCTATCTGATGGCACGCCTGCACCCCGGCATGGCGGGCACCGATGTCTGGTTCTGGACGCTGACAGTTGCGGGCGCCTTCACCGCCGTGTTCGCAAGCTTTCTGGCCCTGCGCCAGACCGATCTCAAGCAGGCGCTGGCCTATACGACGCTGATGGCGCTGGGCACGCTCACGCTGTTTCTGGGGCAGACATCGGCCTATGCGATGACGGCCTTCGCCGCGTTCCTGATCGTGCATTCGCTTTACAAGGCGGGGCTGTTTCTTGTGGTGGGCTGCATCGACCACGGCACCGGCACCCGCGAGGCCGACATTCTGGGCGGGCTCGCCCGCGCGATGCCGGTGACGGCGGCGGCCGCGGCGCTGTCGGCGCTGTCCATGGCAGGCGTTCCGCCGTTCCTGGGCTTCATCGGCAAGGAACTCAAATACGCGGGCGCGCTCGAGGTGCAGGCCATGGAGACCGTGGTCGTCGGCGCGCTTGTCCTGGCCAATGCGCTCATGCTCGCGGTGGCGGCCGTCGTGGCCTACCGCCCCTTCTGGCGGCCTGCGGGCGGTGCCATGCCCCACACCCCGCACGAGGCACCCTGGCCTATGCTGGCCGGGCCGGTGATCCTTGCCGTGCTGGGCGCATTCTTCGGGCTGTTTCCCGGTGTCCTGCAATGGGCGCTGGTCGATCCGACCGTCGCCGCGCTCACGGGGGGGGACTTGCATGCGAAGGAGCTCAAGCTCTGGGCTGGCGTCAACATGCCGCTGATCCTGTCGGCCGTCACGGTGGCGCTGGGGCTGGCGATCTATGCGGGCCATCGCAGCCTGCGCGCGGCCCTGATCCGCGCGACCGATGCGGGCCCGAACTTCGACCGCGGCTGGGACCGGTTCCTCGAAGGGCTGAAGGCGCTGGCGGCCTGGCAGACCCGCGTGCTGCAGTCGGGGCAGCTGCGCAGCTACATCTTCACCGTCTTCGCGACCGTTCTGGTGGGCCTTGGCGGCACGATCCTCGCGCGCGGGGTCTGGCAGGGCTTTCCCGACCTGTCGGGCGTGACCTGGATGAACGTCGCGCTGATGGCGCTGATCCTGATCGGCGCGATCATGGCGGCGATCACGCGGTCGCGCATCACGGCGATCGCGTCGCTCGGGGCGTCGGGCATCGGCGTGGCGATGATCTTCATCGCCTTCGGCGCGCCCGATGTCGCCATCACCCAGCTTCTGGTCGAAACCCTGGTCGTGGTGCTTGTGGCCTATGCGCTGCTGCGCCTGCCCCAGCTCGACCGGCCGGGCGAACGCGACTGGCGCCCGTGGGACGCGGTGCTGGCGCTGGGCGTCGGCGCGGTCGTCACGGTCACGCTGCTTGCGGTCCTTGCCACGCCGTTCGACCGCAGGCTCACCACCTATTTCGAAACCGCCAGCTGGCCCGAGGCCTTCGGCCGCAACATCGTGAACGTGATCCTTGTGGATTTCCGCGCCCTCGACACCTTCGGAGAGATCGCGGTCGTGGTGATCGCGGCGCTGTCGGCCTATGCGCTTCTGCGCACCACGACGGATAAGGCGGCCAAGCCCGCGACCCAGAAGGACAAGGCGTCATGAACTCGATCATCCTGCTTGCGGGCACCCGTGCCCTGTCGGGTCTCTTGCTGCTGTTTTCGCTCTACATGCTGCTGCGCGGGCATAATGAGCCGGGCGGCGGGTTCATCGGCGGCCTGATCGGGTCGACGGGTTTCGTGCTTTATGCCATCGCCTGCGGGGCCGAAGATGCGCGCCGCGCCCTGCGCGTGCCGCCGCAGAACATCGCCATGGCGGGGCTGGGCATCGCGCTGCTGGCGGGGCTGGCCTCGGTTGTCTTCGGTGATCCGCTGTTCACCGGACAATGGCTGTTCATCGGCGGTACGAAGGAGGAAGGCGGCCTGCCGTTTTCCTCCATTCTGGTCTTCGACATCGGCGTCTATCTCGTGGTCTTCGGGTCGGTTCTGACCCTTGTCTTCGCGATGGAGGAGGAAATCTGATGGAGCCGCTTCTCGCCCTCACCATCGGCGTTCTGGTCGCCACATCGGTCTATCTGATGCTGGCGCGCAACGTGCTGCGCTTCATCTTCGGGCTGATCCTGATCTCGAACGCGGCGAACCTGACCATCTTCACGGCAGGACGGCTGACCGAAGGCCAGCCGCCGCTGGTGCCCGAGGGGCTCGACGCGCCGGCAGTCGTGGTCGCCAACGCCCTGCCGCAGGCGCTGGTGCTGACGGCCATCGTGATCGGCTTCGGGCTTTTCGCGTTCGCGCTGGTGCTGATGTTCCGCGCCTATTCGACGCTTGGCACGCTCTATTCCGAGGATATGCGCCTCGCCGAACCGCGTGAGGATCGCGCATCATGATCAGCTGGTATCTGGCGACACCGCTGGTTCTGCCCTTCCTGACGGCGGTTCTGGCCTTCCTGCTGCGCTGGGGTCGTGCGGGGCGATGGATTTCGGTGGCGGGCAATGTCGCCCTTCTCGGGGCCGCGGCGATCCTGATGGCGCGGGTCCTTGAGGACGGCGTCATCGCGGGGCAGATGGGCCAGTGGGCAGCCCCCTTCGGCATCACGCTGGCCGCCGACCTTCTGAGCGCGGTCATGGTCGTCATCACCGCGATCACCGCGCTTGCCGTGTCGGTCTATGCGCTGGCAGACGTGCCGAAACGGGCGGAACATCTGGGCTATCATGCGCTGTTCAACGTGCTGATCGGCGGGGTCTGCGGGGCGTTCCTGACGGGGGACCTCTTCAACCTCTATGTCTGGTTCGAGGTGATGCTGATCTCGTCCTTCGGGCTGCTGGTTCTGGGCGGACGGCCCGAACAGATCGACGGCGGGGTGAAATACGTCACGCTCAACCTGATTTCGACCATCCTGTTCCTTTCAGGGGTCGGCCTGCTCTACGGGATGACCGGCACGCTCAACATGGCCGATCTGGCGGTGACGGTGCCGCAACTGGAAAACCAGGGCCTCGTGACGCTGATCGCGGTCATGTTCATGATTGCCTTCGGGGTCAAGGCGGCGGTCTTCCCGCTGTTCTTCTGGCTTCCGGCGGCCTATCACACGCCGTTCTTTTCGGTCTCGGCGGTCTTTGCGGGGCTGCTGACCAAGGTGGGCGTCTATTCGCTGATGCGGATGTTCACGCTGGTCTTCACCGGCGATACCGGCTTCACGCATGAAATCCTGCTCTGGGTCGCGGCGCTGACCATGCTGACGGGGGTTCTGGGGGCCGCGGCGCAGAACGACATCCGCAAGATCCTGTCCTTCCACATCGTGAGCCAGATCGGCTACATGATCATGGGGCTGGCGCTGTACACGCCGCTGGCGCTGGCGGGGGCGGTGTTCTACCTGGTCCACCACATCATCGTGAAGGCCAACCTGTTCCTGGTGGGGGGCGTCGCGGAACGCATCGCGGGATCGACCGACCTGGGCCGCATCGGCGGGCTGTACAAGACCGCGCCGCTGCTGGCGGTGCTGTTCCTGATCCCGGCGTTTTCGCTGGCGGGCTTCCCGCCGCTGTCGGGGTTCTGGGCGAAATATGTCCTTGTCGCCGCCGCGATCGAGATCGAGGGATGGGCCATCGCCGCGGTCGCGCTGGTCGTCGGGCTGCTGACCATCTATTCGATGACCAAGATCTGGGCCGAGGCCTTCTGGAAGCCGCATCCCGACGGCACCGATCCGACACTGGCCAGCCTGAGCGCGCATGACCGGCGCAGCCTGATCTGGCCGATCGCATCGCTGGCGGCACTGACGCTGGTGATCGGGTTCTTCCCGGAACCCTTCGTCACCTTCGCGGAACGCGCGGCCGGGCAGCTTCTCGACCCCACCGCCTATATCGAGGCCGTGCTGGGAGGACCCGCGACATGAACCAGTTCGCCGCCAACCTGCTGCTTGCGCTGATCTGGATGGTCTTCTTCGGCGGCTACACCTTCCTGTCGCTGACCTCGGGCTTCATCCTCGGCTACGGCATCCTGTGGCTCTTGCAGCCGCTCACCGGGGTGAGATCGCGCTACTTCCTGCGCGTCTACTACTGGCTCAAGCTGATAGTGCTGTTTCTTTACGAACTCATCGTGTCCAGTCTGCAGGTCTTCTGGGAGGTGGTGACGCCCCGCGTGAATGCGCGGCCCGCGATCATCGACATGCCGCTCGACGTGAAGACCGATGCGGGTATCCTTCTGGTCACGAACCTCATTTCGCTGACCCCGGGAACGCTCAGCATCGACGTGAGCGAGGACCGCAAGACGCTCATGGTACATGCCATGTTCGCCGACGATCCCGACGCGGTCGTTCATGCGCTGAAGTCGGGGATGGAGCGCTGGGTGATCGACGCGCTGGAGGGCAAGCGATGACTGACATTCTGGACATCGCCGTAATGGCGGGCTTCGTGATGGTTTTCATCGCGGTGGGGTTGGCCGTTCTTCGGCTTGCGGTGGGGCCGACCCTGCCGGACCGGGTCGTCGCGCTCGACATGATGACGCTGGCCATCGTGGCCTTCTGTGCGCTGGCCGCGATCCGGACGGGCGAGGCCGCCTTCCTCGATGTGGCGCTGGTGCTGGCACTGGTGGGCTTTCTGGCGACAGTGGCGCTGGCGCGCTTTGCTGAACGGCAGAAGCTGCGCGGACAGAACGGGGAGGACGAGTGATGGTGACGGTAATCGCGGCGATCCTGGTGCTGTTGGGCGGCGTTTTCACCGCAGTGGCGGGCATCGGCATCCTGCGCCTGCCCGATGTCTACATGCGCATGCATGCCGCGACGAAGGTCGGAACGCTCGGGTCCGGGCTGATCCTCGTGGGGGTCGGTCTGCATTTCGCCGATCCCGGTGTCGTGCTGCGCTGTGTGCTGATCTTCGTCTTCCTCATGCTGACGTCGCCGATCGGCGCGCACATGATCGGCCGGGCCGCGCTGCGGATCGGCATTGTTCCTTGGGGCATCGCCACGGGCGAGCCGCCTGTCGAAAAGGGCAAGGCTGACTGACGCAATACGTGTGATCAGTCGGGTCACGGCGCATATTCGTTATTATTATCAATATCTTGCGATCTCTGAAAAAACATGTGGATAAGCCGCATGCTTTATAATCCCGACACATAACACGTCTAGGCAGGCCCCAGTCACGCCATGATGGGGTGGCTTCCTTTTCCGCATGACAAGGCCGGGCGTCCGAGCCCGGCGAGGGAGCGAAAACATGAACCTGAAACTCCTCGCGCTTTCGACCGCCGCAAGCGTTCTGGCGCTGTCCACCGCAGCGACCGCACAGACCGAAGTCAACTTCTGGCACGCCATGGGCGGCCAGCTCGGCGAACAGACCGACGCCTTTGCGACCACGTTCAACGCCATGCAGAACCAGTGCAAGGTGAACTCGGTCTATCAGGGCAACTACACCGAAACCATGACCGCCGCGATTGCCGCCTTCCGCGCGGGCGAGCAGCCGCACATCGTTCAGGTCTTCGAAGTCGGCACCGCCACCATGATGGGCGCCGAAGGCGCGATCTATCCGGTTCACCAGCTGATGGCTGACCAGGGTATCGCCTTCGACGAAGGCAACTACATCCCCGCCGTGATTTCGTATTACTCGGACACCGACGGCAACATGCTGTCGCTGCCCTTCAACTCCTCGACCCCGGTAATGTGGATCAACATCGACCTGTTCGAGGCCAACAACCTCGAAATCCCGACCACCTGGGACGAAGTCATCGAAGCCGCACGCGTGCTCAAGGCCGCCGGCGTCGTGTCGCCCTTCGGCAAGGGCTGGCAGTCGTGGACGATGATCGAGAACTACTCTGCTTGGCACGATCTGCCGATGGGCACGATGGAGAACGGGTTCTCGGGCACCACGACCGAGTTCACCTTCAACAACGATCACGTCGTCAACCACATCCAGCGCCTGTCGGACATGGCTGCAGAAGGCCTCTTCGTCTACGGCGGCCGCCGCGGCGATTCGCGTCCGCAGTTCGTGAACGGTGAATCGGCGATGTGGATCAACTCGTCGGCCTATTTCGGTGGCTTTGTCGCTGACATCAAGGACTTCAAATTCACCCAAGTGCCGATGCCGGTAGACGCTGCCGTGCGCGCCGAGCCGCAGAATTCGATCATCGGCGGCGCGACGCTGTGGGTCATGCGTGGCCACGAAGACGCCGAATACGCCTGCACCGCGCAGTTCCTCGACTTCCTGTCGCAGACCGAGGTTCAAGCTGACTGGGCGCAGTCGACGGGCTATGTTCCGATCACCACCGCCGCGGCCGAACTGATGGAACAGCGTGGCTTCTTCGCCGAGAATCCCGGCACTGACGTCGCGATCAACCAGCTGAGCCTGAACACCCCCACCGCCAACAGCCGCGGCCTGCGCTTCGGCAACTATGTCCAGGTCCGCGACGTCATCGACGAAGAACTGGAAGCGGTCTGGTCGGGCACCAAGACGGCGCGTGAGGCGATTGACGAAGCCGTTCGCCGCGGCAACGAACTGCTGCGCCGGTTCGAAAACACCTCGGGCTGATCCCGCCCTCTCTGACCATTATGGCCGGCCGGTTCCCGCAACCGGCCGGTCATCCCTGTTTTCCGGACGTCCTCCATGCACAAACGCGTCGTTTTCCAGAACCGCTGGCTGCCTTTCCTGCTGGTGGCGCCGCAGATCGCGGTGACGCTGATCTTCTTCATCTGGCCTGCGTGGCAGGCGCTGGAAACCTCGTTCTACCTTGAGGACGCCTTCGGCTTTTCCCGAAAGTTCGTGGGCTTCGACAACTTCACCCGGCTGTTCGCCGATGCGGGCTATCTGCGCAGTTTCTGGAGGACGTTGGTCTTCGGGGTGTCGGTCACGGCGCTGTCGATGGGCATGGCGCTGGCGCTGGCCGTCGCCGCCAACCGGGTGATCCGCACGGCGACCGCCTACCGAACGTTCCTGATCTGGCCCTATGCGGTCGCGCCCGCGCTGGCTGGCGTCTTGTGGTTCTTCATGATGAACCCCAGCCTCGGCATCGTGGCCTACATGCTGGAAGGCACCTTCGGCGTGGACTGGAACCATTACATCAACGGCAATCAGGCGCTGATCCTTGTCATCGTCGCCGCCGCCTGGAAACAGATCAGCTACAACTTCCTGTTCTTTCTGGCCGGTCTGCAATCGATCCCGAAATCGCTGATCGAGGCCGCGGCCATCGACGGCGCGGGGCCCGCGCGCCGGTTCTGGACCATCGTCTTTCCGCTGCTGAGCCCGACCACGTTCTTCCTGCTGGTCGTCAACCTTGTCTATGCCTTCTTCGACACTTTTGCGATCATCCATGCCACGACCAACGGCGGCCCGGCCGATGCGACCTCGATCCTTGTCTACAAGGTCTATGCGACCGGCTTCGTCGGTCAGGATTACGGGTCGTCCGCGGCGCAGTCGGTGATCCTCATGGCGCTCGTCGTCGCGATGACCGTGGTGCAGTTCCGTTTCATCGAACGCAAGGTGCAGTACTGATGGTCGAAAACCGCCCCCTTGCCGCGATCCTGACCCATGTGGTGCTGATCCTCGGCACGCTGTTTCTGTGCTTTCCGGTCTGGGTGGCTGTGGTCGCCTCGACCCATCCGGGCGAGGCGCTGGTGCGTTCGCCCATTCCGCTGTGGTTCGGCGACAAGGCGTGGGAGAATTATTCCCAGCTTCTGTCGGGCGGCGTGCCGTCGACCGGTGGCGTGCCGCTGTCGACCATGCTGGGCAATTCGCTCATCATGGCCATCGGCATCACCGTGGGAAAGATCGCGATCTCGCTCACTTCGGCCTTCGCCATCGTCTATTTCCGGTTCCCGTTCCGGATGCTGTTCTTCTGGCTGATCTTCATCACGCTGATGCTGCCGGTCGAGGTGCGCATCCTGCCCACCTACGAAGTCGTCGCGCGGCTGGGCATGCTGAACAGCTATTCAGGCCTCATCATCCCGCTGATCGCATCCGCGACCGCGACGTTCCTGTTCCGTCAATTTTTCCTGACCATCCCCGACGAACTGGTCGAGGCCGCGCGTATCGACGGGGCGGGACCGGTGCGGTTCTTCTTCGATATCCTGCTGCCGCTCAGCCGCACCAATATCGCGGCGTTGTTCATCATCCTCTTCATCTATGGCTGGAACCAGTATCTCTGGCCGTTCCTCATCACCACTGACCCCGACCTTTACACCATCGTGATGGGCATCCAGCGCATGGTGAACGTGGGCGAGGCGATCCCGATCTGGCACTACACGATGGGCACCGCGGTCCTTGCGATGCTGCCGCCGGTGCTGGTGGTGCTGGCGATGCAGCGGCTCTTCGTGAAGGGCCTTGTGGAAAGCGAGAAATGACATGGCGACCCTGACCCTGACCAATGTGGGCAAGACCTATCCCGGCGGTGTTACTGCTGTCACCGGCGCCACCATCGACATCGCCGACGGTGAATTCATCGTGCTGGTGGGACCTTCGGGCTGCGGGAAGTCGACCATCCTGCGGATGATCGCGGGGCTGGAAGCCATCACCGAGGGCGAGGTGAAGATCGGCGGGCGCGTGGTCAACGATCTTGAACCGGCCGACCGCGACATCGCCATGGTATTCCAGAACTACGCGCTTTACCCGCATATGAGCGTGCGGCGGAACATGGAATACGGGCTGAAGAATCGCGGCATGGCGCGGGCGGAGATCGACCGCCGCATCGCCGCCGCCGCCGCCACGCTGCAGATCGAACGGTTTCTTGACCGCAAGCCCCGCGCCCTGTCCGGCGGCCAGCGCCAGCGCGTCGCCATGGGCCGGGCCATCGTGCGCGAACCGGCGGTGTTCCTGTTCGACGAACCGCTGTCGAACCTCGACGCCAAGCTGCGCACACAACTGCGCGCGGAACTTAAAGACCTGCACCAGCGCCTTGGCGCGACCTTCGTCTTCGTCACCCATGACCAGGTCGAAGCGATGAGCTTGGCCGACCGCATCGTCATCATGTCGGAAGGCCGCATCGAACAGATCGGCACGCCGATGGATCTCTACCAGAACCCCGCGAGCACCTTCGTCGCGGAATTCATCGGCGCGCCGCCGATGAACGTGGCGGCGCTGTCGTCCGCGGCGGGCCGCGCTTTTGCCGGGCTGGCGGGGCAGGTGCCGCAAGGGGCAGCCTCCATCGGGGTCCGGCCCGAAGCGCTGCGCCCGGCCGCAACCGGTCCGCAGGCCCGCGTCGCCCTGATCGAGTTGCTGGGCGCCGAAACCCTTGTCCATCTGCGCATCGGCGAAGACCGTGTGATCCTGCGCGCGAACGCGGGCCACGGGCTGAGCGAAGGGCAGGACATCGCGCTTGCGGCTGATCCTGCGGCCTTCATCCTCTTCGATGGGCAGGGCCGCGCCATGTCTGCCCCCTCTGTGCCGGGGACCGCGCTGCGGGCTTGAGCCGGCGGGAATTTCCGGGTTCACTCGGCTGCAGGCATCTGCGCGCGAGGGGGCGAACATGCACGACGACGGAATTCTCTACGACAAGGCGGCGATCGACTTTCTCGAGGAACTCTGGGGTGACGGGTTCCTGTCGCCCGGTGGCAAGGACGAGGTGAACCGCGTCCTTGAAGGGATCGACCTGACGGGGCTGCGCGTGCTCGACATCGGGTCGGGGTCGGGGGCCTGCGCGATCCTGTTCGTCACCGATCATGGCGCTGGCCATGTCGTGGGCATCGACGTGGAAGACCCCGTCTGCGACGCCGCCCGTGCCCGCGTGGCTGACGCAGGCGTCTCCGACCGCGTGACGATCGAGAAGGTGTCGCCCGGCCCGCTGCCTTTCCCGGATGCAAGCTTTGATCTGGTCTTTTCGAAGGATTCGATCATCCACATCCCCGACAAGGCCGCACTTGCCGCCGAGGCGTTCCGGGTGCTCAAGCCCGGCGGCCGCTTCGCCGCGTCGGACTGGCTGATTTCGCATGACGGTGACCCCTCGCCCGAGATGGCCGCCTATATCGCGGCAGAAGCGCTCGATTTCGCCATGTCCTCGCCCGCGACCTATGCACGGGCGATGAAGGGCGCGGGCTTTCAGGGCGTGGAGCTGATCAACCGCAATCCCTGGTATGCCGACGTGGCGGCGGGCGAACTGGCGTGGCTGACGGGTGACAGGCGCCCCGATCTCGAAGCGCGCTATGGCGCCGACTTCATCGCGGGTCAGATCAACACCTGGACCCGTCTGGTGGGCGTGCTGCGGTCGGGTGAACATTGCCCGCACCACATCAAGGGCCGCAAGCCCGCGTGATCGACACACTTCCGCCCGGGACACTGGTTCTGGAGACGCAGCGCTTGCGCCTGCGGCCCTTCACCTTGTCCGATGAGGATCTGGCGCGCGCGCTGCTCTGCGATCCTCAGGTCATGCGCTTTGTCACCGATCCGCTGACACCCGCGGAGGTGGCTGCGCACATGCCCAATGCCGTCCGGCGCGGGGCAGGCGGGCGCATCGGCATCTGGGCGGTCGAGGAAAAGGCGACCGGTGCGAAGATCGCCGATGGCGTCTTGACCCCGATCCCGATCGACAGCACCGAGCCCGACTGGGATCAGGTCGTGCCCGACGCCTATCCGACCGACCTGATCGAGGTCGGCTATCTTCTGACCCCGTCTGCCTGGGGCAAGGGATACGCGACGGAAATCTGCGCCCGCCTGCTGCGCTTCGCCTTCGAGATGACGGCGCTGGAGCTGGTCGTGGCCTGCACCGACCTGAAAAACCTGAATTCGCAGAAG
This sequence comes from Aestuariivita sp., assembly GCA_018401465.1. Classification (GTDB taxonomy): domain Bacteria; phylum Pseudomonadota; class Alphaproteobacteria; order Rhodobacterales; family Rhodobacteraceae; genus JAGYKE01. The sequence goes on along the minus strand of JAGYKE010000005.1, from coordinate 431,493 downwards.
GTGCTGCGCAAATGCGGGATGCGCGATTGCGGCACGGGCCGCGCCTATGCCGAAACGGTCGCCTGGTTCGAGATCACACGCGAAGACTGGCTGGTGCGCGCCTGAGCGATCAGGCGTTCCACCAGTTCCCGTCGGGGTCGCCCGGCCAGACGCCCAGCATGCTCCCGTGGCTCTGGTATCCCATCAGGCGGCGGACAGGGTCGGGATAGCTGTCGGCCACCTCGCGCGGGACGCTCAGGTAATGGTTTTCTTCCTGCCGCAGCCAGCCCAGTGAATACGTGGTGATGAGCCCGGTGCGCGGCACGTCGGTGGTATTGAGCCCGCCGCCATGCACGGCGGCTCCGAGGTAGAAGAGCACCGATCCCTTCGGCATCGCGGCCTGCACCACGTCATCCTCGGGAATTTCGCCGATGGGGCGCAGATCCTGCGACCCGGGCACAACCCGGGTGGCGCCGTTGGCCTGCGTGAAGTCGGTCATCGCCACCATGGCCGAGATCTGGAACTCCACCCCCGGGATGCGGATCGGGTAGAAATCGTCGTCGCGGTGCAGCACCTGATTACCTTCGCCCGGCATGATCTCGATCGCCGTGGATGACCCGATGCGATAGCTGGCGCAATGCCGCTTCAGCACGTGATCGGCGACGGCAAGGATCCTGGGCTCGGCCAGGATATCGGCAGCATTGCGTGACAGCGCCAGGATCGCGCCCAGTCTGCGTGTCTTGTAGCCGTTGAAATCGTTGGTGAACTTCATCCCCTGTTCGTCGAAAGGCCCGCGAAGATCGCCAAGGACGCGGTCCACGGTGTCGTTCGGGAAAACCCGGTCGACGATGACCGCACCGTCCTTGAGAAGCGTTGCAGCAATAGTGCCGGCATCGGTGTCGGCGGGAAGTGTCTTAAGGTCAGCCATTGTACTCTCCACTGATCTTTTCGAGTCCCGCCTCCATGATGTCGAACATCTCGTCGATCTGTTCGGCCGTGATGATGAGAGGCGGGGAGAAAACCGCCATGTTTCCGAAGGGGCGCAGAAGCAGCCCCATCTCTTCGCAGGCGTCGTCCAGTTTCTGGCCGAAGCCCGCATAGGCGGCATAGGTTTTCTGTTCCAGTTCGGGCCGGCATTCGAGGCACCCCAGCAGGCCCATGCCGCGCGCGTCGCCGATGATGTCGAAGCGTTCGGCGATCTGGCGCAGACGGGTCTGGAAATGCGGCGTCACGCGGCGGACATGGCCCAGGATGTCCTCGCGTTCCATGATCTCGATATTCTTGATCGCGGCGGCGCAGGCGACGGGGTGGGCGGCATAGGTATAGCCGTTGTAGAAGACGTCATCGCCCGGCGCATCGGCCATGCGCGCCACCAGTTCGTCCGACAGGATGCAGGCACCCAGCGGCTGATAACCCGATGTCAGGCCCTTGGCGCAGGTGATGATATCGGGCTGGATTCCAAACACGTCCTCGGAGGCGAACCAGTGGCCGAGACGTCCGAAGCCCGTCACCACCTCGTCCGAGATGTAAAGGATGTCATGCTTCCGGCACAACTCGGCCGTGCGCTGGTGATAGCCTTCGGGCGGGACGATCACACCGCCCGAACACAGGATCGGTTCGGCGATGAAGGCGGCGATGCGGTCGGGCCCGATCTCGGAAATGGCGTTCGCAAGGTCGGCGACCTTGGCGTCGCACCAGGCCTCGATGCTCATGCCCCCGGGCCGGCGATAGGGGTTCACGTCCGGCAGGAAATGCACCAGATCGTCGGCCTTGTCGAAGCGCGTCTTGAAGCGTTCCTTGCCGGTGACGGTCGCCGCCAGATAGGTCGATCCGTGATAGCCCCGCTCGCGCCCGATCACGATCTTCTTCTCGGGCCGCCCGAGCCGGTTGTTCAGGAACATCGACGTGCGCAGCGCGGTGTCGACGGCAGTCGATCCACCGGTGGTGAAATGCACGGTATTCAGGTCGCCCGGCGTGCGTTCTGCGATCATCCGGGCCAGAACGGCGGCCGGTTCCGACGTGAACGACCAGGGCGAGGCATAGGGCATGTCCATGGCCTGCCGCCCGATCGCGTCCGCCATTTCCTGCCGGCCATAGCCGATCTGCACGCACCACATGCCGCCCGGCCCGTCGATGTACCGCTTGCCCGCGCCGTCCCAGACATAGATGCCATCGGCGGTGTTGACGCGCATGTATTCCTGCTGGCCATGGCCTTCGATGCCGGCCCATGGGTGCAGGTGATGGTCGCGGTCCCAGTCGGTCAGGTCCGCTTCGCTGGGCGTGTTCACCATCTTGTTCATGTCGGGTCTCCTTACAGGCGCGCGGGCGGGGTTGCCTTTGCGCGGGGTGGGGCGAAGAACGGCCCCTTCACCGGGGTCAGCCGGACCATGCGTGTGGCCCATCTGCCTTCTTCCAGCGTGTAGATCTCGGCCCAGAGGTTGGCAGGCCTTTGCGCGGCATAGGGCATCCGCACATGTGCAAGCGCGATGTTGCACTTGGCCGTGGGTGACCAGATCCCGGACGACAAATGCCCGATCTCGCGCTTCTTGCGGTGATAGATCAGCGCGCCGGGCGCGGGCTTGAAGCCTTCGACGTCCAGCCGCATGAGCAGGCTGCGCGGGGTGTTCCGCGCCCGGATCAGCGCACGGCGGCCGTTGAAGTGGCCCTTGTCGAAATGGACCATGTGCCCGAGGTTCAGCTCGAACGGCGTCAGCCCGCGGTGCAGCCGTTCGACCGACAGGACGGGCTGGAAATCGACGCCCGCGGTCAGGAAGCCCGCCTCGATCCGCGCGAGGTTGAGCGCGTCATATCCGATGGCGCGCAGCCCGTGGTGACGCCCCGCCTCCCACAGCCGGTCCCAAAGTGCAGGAGCGGCGTCCCAGGCTGTCCAGAGTTCATAGCCCAGATCGCCGGTGAAGCCTGTGCGTGACACGGTCAGGCCGGGTTCGATTTCGGCCAGATCAAAGGGTTTGAGATGCCCGACATCGAGGCCCGCCGCCTCGAGGATGGCAAAGGCGCAGGGGCCCTGCAGCGACAGACCGGCGATGTCGTGGCTTTCGTCGGTGACTTTGGCGTCAAAGCCCCAGGCGGCCTCCATCAGCCAGTCGAGCATCGGCTCCTGACAGCAGAGCCGCCAGTCGTCCTCGCCCAGCCGGAAAAGCGTGCCATCGTCGATGACCATGCCTTCCTCGTCACACCACAGCGTATAGCCCACGCGCCCCGCGCGCAGTTTCGCGACATCCCGCGTCACCATGCGGTTCAGCATCGCCAGCGCGCCGGGGCCGGTGATGCGATACTTGTGCATGGGCGAGACATCGAAAAGCGACGCCTGATTTCGCAGCGCGAAATACTCGAACTCCATGCTGTCGAGATGCGAGGGCGCGACATAGCCCGCCCAGCCATACCAGGCCTGCGACCGCGACAAGGCCGCGAGACGGTCATGCACGGGGCCGGGGATCAGCCCCACCTTGGGGTCGGTCATCACGCTCATGCCCTGTCCTCCAGCGCACGCAGTGCGGCGTTGCGGCCCGACAGGCCCATCACGTCGCCGCCCGGGTGGGTGGCCGCGCCGCACAGGTACAGGCCCGAAGGCCCGAAGGCGTAATGCCCCATCCCGTTGCCCGGGCGCAGCGTCAGCATCTGGTCAAAGGTCAGTTCCGCCTGATGCCAGTGCCCGCCGGGGCCGCCGGTGGCCGCGCCGATCTGGTCGGGGGTCATCACTTCAGCGGAGGTAACGAGGCCGGGCAGGTCCGGCAGCGCGCGGGCCAGCGTCCGCGTGGCGATCTGCGCCAGCCGGTCGCGGGCGGCAGCGGTCCAGCCGCCGTCCAGATCGGCGGGGGCGTATTGCACCAGAAGCGACAGCCACGGGCTGGCGGCACCCGGGTCGGGCATGACCGCCTCGATCACGGGGGCCTCCGACATTTCGCCGTATTTCGAGGGGTTGAAGGCGGTCTCCACGTACTCGGCCGAGGGCGCGAAGACCATCCGCGCCGACGCAAGGTCGACACCCGGCAGGGCAGGGGCGCGCGCGAGTTTCAGGTTCACCTTGGCAACCGTCCCGCGCGCCCGCAGATTGCGCAGGCGGCGCGTCGCCTCGATGTCGAAGTGGTCAAGCCCGGTCAGGCGGGCGGTGGTGAGCGGTGCGGCGGAGCTCAGGACCACTTGGGCCGAGAGGATTTCGCCCGCCTCGGTCGCGACACCGGTGACGCGGTCACCCTCGGTCAGGATGCGCGCGACGCGGGTGTCGGTGCGCAGGGTGCAGCCCGCCTTGCGCCCGGCCTCTTCCAGCGCGGCGATCACGGCCTCCATGCCGCCTTCGGGGCGCGAGACGATCCCGCCATGGCCCATCCGGTAGATGAGCGAGAAGACGGTCCCCGGCGACCGCGGCCCAAGCGCTGCGCCCCGCACCGCATCCGCCGTCCAGAGCCCGGCCAGCGGGCCGTCGGACATTTCGTCAAGGATCAGGTCGTAGGCATTCGACAGAAGCACCTGAAGAAAGCGGCGCATCTCGGGCTTGCCCATGGCGCGCAGTGACAGGCCGGTCCGGGCAAAGCGCAGGCCCTGCCGCATCATCGCGATGCCCGACATGCCGCCGCCGGGCGGGGCGGTCTCGGCCATGTTGCGCAGAAGCGCGCCGTAACGCGTCAGTCTTTCGGTCAGCGCGGCATGCGCTGCGGCAAAGGGATGCGCAGTGCCATCGGCCAGCTTCGCATTCGGGCCATCGACGACGACGTGCCTTCCGTCTTCCGCCAGCGCCACGGTCGCAAGCGGCGTCAGCGCGAAGGGCCAGTCGCGGCCCAGTCCCAGATCGCGGCGCACTGCGGGGCTGAGGTTGTGCACCAGGTGCGCGAGTGCCGGGCCTTCGCCCGGGCGCAGCCCCGCCATGCCGCCCGCATGGCGCGCCGCTTCGATCAGGCAGACCTTCTTGCCGCGCCGCGCCAGAAGTGCCGCCGCGACAAGGCCGTTGACGCCCGCGCCGATCACGATGGCATCGAAGCGGGTCATGCGGCGTATCCCTTCATCCGCACGCCATCGGCCCGCAGGATCGCGCGCGCGGCATTCGCCCCGGGCGCGCCCATCACGCCGCCGCCCGGATGGGCGGAGGAGCCGCAGAGATACAGCCCCTTGATGGGCGAGTCGTATTGCGACCAACCCGGCACGGGGCGGTTGAAGAACAGCTGGTCGAAGGTCAGTTCGCCCTGGAAGATGTTGCCTTCGGTCAGGCCTACCTCGCGCTCGATCTCGGCGGGGCAGCGGACTTCCATGTGCACGATCCGCTCGCGGATGTCCGGGCAGGCGACCGACATCTGGTCAAGCACGCAGTCCGCCAGTTGCCGGCGCGCGGCGTCGTCCCAGTTGACGCCGCTGCGGGTGCTGCCCTGCGCCAGATCGTAGGGGGCGTATTGCACGAAGACGGTCATCATGTGTGCGCCGGTGGGCGCCATGGTCGGGTCGATCTGACTGGGGATCAGCATATCTATATAGGGCTTGGCCGACACGCGCCCGGCCTTCCAGTCGTCATAGGCGCGCTCAAGCTCGCTCAGGCTTTGCGAGACGTGCAGGTCGCCGCGCAGGAAGCTTGCATGCGCAGGCGCGGCCGGGAAGGACGGCATCCGGTCAAGCGCGATGTTCAGCTTGGCCGACGAGCCCCGGATCTTGAACCGTTCGACGGCGCGGGTGAATTCGGGGGGCAGGTCGCCTGCGTCCACATGGGTCAGAAAGGTGCGCTTGACGTCCATGTTCGACGCCACGACCGGCGCCTTGAAGACCTTGCCGTCTTCCAGAGCGACACCGGTGACGCGCCCGTCCTTGGTGAGGAACTTCTCGACGCCCGCGCCTTTCAGGATCGTGCCGCCATGGGCCTCGAAATCGGCGCCGATGGCGGCGGAAATCGCGCCCATGCCGCCGCGCGCGAAACCCCATGCGCCGATGCCGCCGTCGATGTCGCCCATATAGTGATGCAGCAGGACATAGGCCGTGCCCGGCGAATAGACGCCAAGCCCGGTGCCGATGATGCCCGATCCGGCCAGATGCGCCTTGATCAGGTCATTCTCGAAATGCTCGTCCAGGAAGTCGCCGATCGACATGGTCCAGAAGCGCAGCGTCTCGCCCAGCTCGCGCGGGCCAAGGCCATGCGCCTTCTTCACGAGATATGCCATCTCGCCCAGATCGCGCGGGCGCAGTGACGCGGGATCGGGCGCATCGCGCAGCAGGAAGGGCCGGATGAACCGGCATTGCCGCATCACCGCCTGCGCATAGCGCTGATAGGCGTCGGCATCGCGGCGCGAATGGCGCGCCATCTCGCGGTGCAGCGCGTGGTGATCCGAATAATAGGCGAAGTAATCGCCGTCGCGGGTGAAGGTCGCGCCGCCTTCATAGGGGATCACCTGCAGCCCGTATTTCGGTAGGTCTAGATCGCGCACGATCTCGCGCCGCAGAAGCGAGCAGACATAGGAACAGTTGGAATAGGTCCATCCGGGATGCAGCGACCGGCTGACCGCCGCACCGCCGATCCAGTCGTTCTTCTCGACGACCAGGACCTTGCGGCCCGCCCGGGCCAGGTACGCCGCCGCCGTCAGGCCGTTATGCCCGGCCCCGGCAACGATCACGTCATATGTGGCATTCAGCGACACGGTTTAACGGTCTCCTTGGATCCAGAATTAGCCCGATTCCAGCGCGGAGTAAAGTTTATTTGAGCGCTCACTCAAACTTTTTTCCGTGACGTTTGGCCCGTCTTGTGGCATGTCTCGCGCCAGACCGGAGAAGGAGTCCGCATATCTTGGCCGAGGCCAACCAGTCCCGCCCCAGAAAGGAACGCAAGCACAATGCCGAACGGCGTCGCCGCCAGTTGCTGGATGCCGCGCGCGCCTCGATCCTGAAGCACGGGCTGGGAAAGACCACGCTTGCCACGGTGTCGGATGCGGCGGGCCTGTCTCAGGGGGTCGCGGTCTTCTACTTCCGGTCCAAGGCCGGGCTGCTGACAGAGACGCTGCGCGATCTCTATCAGGGATACGAGGATCACTGGACCGCCTCGCTCGCTGCGGTGGGGGATGATCCGGCGGACCAGTTGCGCGCCCTTCTGCGCGCCGATTTCGACGAGGAAGCCTGCGGTCCCGCAGTCCTGCCGCTGTGGTTCGCGTTCTGGGGCGAATTGCACTTCCAGTCGACCTATGACGCGGTGGCCGAGGATTTCGACAACCGCCGCCGCAAGGTGGTCGAGGATATCTGTCACCGCCTCCTGCCCGACGCGCCGGACGGGGAGGGGGAGCGCGTGGCCGAATGGCTCGACACGCTGTCGGACGGATACTGGCAAAGGCTTCACCTTGCGCCGTCGTCGTTCGACCGCGACGCGGCCTACCGCACCGCGCTCGACTGGGCGGAACGGGTGATTTCGGGCGTCGCCGGGCAGCCGCTCAGAGGTTGAACCGATCCAGCAGCCGCAGGCGCAGGATCTCGAATTCGACTGCCGCGCCGCGCGCGAAGGCGAAGGGCAGGGGCCTGACAGATGTCACCGGGAAGGACAGGTCGGCCGCCGCGCGCCCCAGCGACCAGAGCGCCATTTCACGCCCCATCGCCGTCGCCATCGCGATGCCGCGCCCGTTATAGCCCAGCCCCGCCAAAAGGCCAGGCGCCAGTTCATGCAGATGCGGCATGTGATCGGGCGTCACCGCCACCAGCCCGCCCCACGCGTGTTCCCATGCGGTGCCGCGAAGCTGGGGAAACAGCCGTTCGGACACCGCGCGCAGCCGCGCCTGCTGGGCCAGCGTCGGCCCTTCGCGGAAACTGCCGCGCCCGCCCATGATGAAGCGGCCTGCGGCATCCTTGCGGAAGTAAAGCAGCAGCCGCCGCGCGTCCGAGACATGCGCGCCCGCGGGCAGGATCGACGCCGCCACGTTGGGCGACAGGGGCGCGGTGGCGACCTGGACCGAACAGACCGGTACGACCGACCGGGACAGGTCGCGGTGCAGCGGCCCGGAATAGGCGTTGGTGGCCAGAATCACCTTGTCAGCGGTGAGCGTCCCGGTGGCGGTTGTCACCCGCCAGCCGCCGCCCTGCCGCGACAGCCCCATGGCCGGGGTATCGCCATGGATCGCCGCGCCTGCCCGTGTCGCCGCCCGGGCAAGGCCCAAGGCATAATTCAAGGGATGCAGCGTGCCGCCCCGCCGGTCGATCACGCCGCCTGCATAATCGTCGGTGCCCGTCGCACGCGCCATCGCGTCGGCGTCGAGCGGATCGACACCCCCGCCTTCGCCCTCCCACTCCCGGGCCAGCGCGTGCAGGTCATCCGCCTGCGCCTGCGTGACCCCGGCGCGCAGCCAGCCGTTGCGCACCGCGTCGCAGGCGATGGCGTGCCGGTCGATCAGGTCGAAGACGAGGCCTGCCGCACCCCCCGACATCGCGATCATGCGCGACGCGGTCTCGTCGCCGAAGCGGGCACGCAGGGCGGCAGGTCCGTCCTTGAGCCCCGGATTGACCTGCCCGCCATTGCGCCCCGATGCGCCCCAGCCCGGTTGGTGCGCGTCGATCACCACGACCCGGGCGCCGCTTTCCGCAAGATGCAGCGCCGCCGACAGGCCGGTGAAGCCTGCGCCGACGATGGCGACATCGGCGCGCAGATCACTGGAAAGGGGGCCGAAGCGCGGCCCCGGCACGGCGGTCGCCGTCCAGAGACTGTCCGACAGGGACGCGCGTTCGGCTTCGATCATGCGCTCACTTCAGGATCTTCGCCATGCGTTTCGCAGTGTGGTGACCGGTCAGGTAGGCCCCGTTGACCAGCGCAGGCACCGATGTGCTGGTCGCCTCGCCCGCGAAGAACAGCTTGTCGGCAAGGGGGGCCGCCAGATTTTCGCGCGCGTCTGTGCTGCCCGGCCGCACCGCGCCATAGGCACCATGCGTCAGCGGGTTCAGCGCCCAGTCGGTGGCGAAGCCCTTGATGAAGTGCTTGCGCGCATCGCTGCCCACAAGGCGGACAAGCTGCTCCAGCGCGTAATTCACCGTCGCCGCCTGACCCGCGCGGGCAAGCTCCCAGCCGAAGCGCCCGCCGATGTTGCCGAAAACGTAATCATGCCCGGTGGGCCATGCGATGAAGAAGCAGGCCTCGCCCGGCTTGTCCTCGGGGACGCGGTAGGTGACCCAATTGTTTTCCCCCAGACCCAGCCGCGCGCCGTCGAACAGAAGCGGTACCTTGGTGAGCAATCCCATCGGGATGTCGGCGGCGGCCTGCTGTTTCCACGCGGGCAGTTCCGGAATGAAGCGGATCGCGCCCGCGTTCAGCACCCCGGTCGACACGGTGACGAGGCAGGCACGCGCCCGGATCGTGCCGCGCGGCGTGCCGACTTCGACCCCCTTGCCCGACCAGTTCACGGTCTGAACGGGGATGTCGAGCACGATTGGCAGATTCTTGGCGAGGGTCGCCACCACCGCGCCCAGCCCTTCGCGGACGAAATAGCTGGGCTGGTCGGACGCGCTGTCCCAGTAATCGGCGGTCGAGATCTGGTCGAGATCGACACCGTAATCCATCGCGCCCATCCAGGATTGCACGGTGGCCGACCACGGAACCTTCGGCGCGACGGTCGATGCCGCCACATCCTCACCCGACCGGCCGGCGCGGGCCATCGCGCGCTCCATCGCGGCCCAGGCGCGCCAATAGGCCTCCTCCTCGGCGGCGCTTGCGCGGCTGCCGTCGAATTCGAACAGGTCGGTGCCCGCGTCGGAGTGATCGACCAAGGTGAAGCCACCCTCGCGCGCCATGCGGGCGAAGGGGTTCGCGGTCGCCCCCGAAATCCAGGACGCGCCGTGATCGACGGGTTGGCCGAAGGTGGTGCTTTCGGTCCAGGTGCGCCCGCCGATCCGGGACGCGGCCTCGACCACGACGCAGGTCAGGCCCTGGTGCAGAAGCGTGCGCGCCGCCGACATCCCCGCCGCGCCCGCGCCGATGACGACGACATCCGGGTCGCTGGGCAGCGACTGCCCCAGAACCTGCCCCGCGCCCACCGCCGTCAGCCCCGCAAGAACGGTGCGGCGGCCGATCTCACCGCGCATGTCCCGTCACCCGCCATCTGCCCTGCACAGTCTGTTCCGCGAGGTGTACCGCCATCTGATTTTACCTTTCCCTGTCGCACCTGGTCCCTGCGCACAGCAGTGTGACCGAAAAATAAACTGACTTTCGGCCACATGCCGATAGCATTCCTGTCATGGATCAATTGGGTTGACTCGATTCGCCTGTGGTCCAATGATTGAATGATCATTCAATGAAAGCGGCGCTGCCCGGAAAGTCAAACATTCTCGAACCCGGGCGGCGAACAGACAACAGGAATGGTCCGAACGCGGGCATTGCGCCAACAGGCAATGTCCGGACAACAGGGAGATGACAAACCATGGATGTTCTCGATCAACTCGGCGCGGTGCGCGAAGGCAAGCTGAGCCGCCGGAAATTCACCAAGGGCCTGCTCGCGGCGGGTGTCGCGCTGACCACGATGCCGGTGGCGGCGCGCCGCGCGATGGCCGGGCCCGAGGATCAGCCCACCTATTTCACCTGGGGTGGTTACGATATCCCCGAGCTTTTCGTGCCCTATCAGGCCAAGCACGGCGAATTGCCGAACTTCGCGATCTTCGGCGGATCGGAAGAGGCGCTGACCAAGATGCGCGGCGGCTTTGTCGTCGATGTCTCGCATCCCTGCAACCAGGCGATGCCGCGCTGGGTGGCGACGGGCCTGTTCCAGCCGGTCGATCCTTCGCGGCTGTCCAACTGGGGCGATGTGATGCCCGAACTCGTCGCTCTTGATGGCAACGATGCCGGGGGCGGCAATATCTGGATGGCGCCCTTTGACTGGGGGCAAACCTCGATCACCTACCGCACCGACCTTGTCGAGGTGGAGGGCGAGGAAAGCTGGGACATCCTGTGGGACCCGAAGAATGCCGGGCGGCTGGGCTCGCTGGCGGCCGGAGCCGATGCCTGGTGGATCGGAGCTATCAAGGCGGGCGTGCCCTTCGATCAGCTTGGCACCGAAGAGGCTTTCGAGAAGATCGCCGCCGTGATGCGCGAACAGCGCCCGCTGATCCGCACCTATACCGACGACACGACCACGCTGGAGCAGGCGCTGGCCTCGGGCGAACTGGTGGCGGCGCTGACCTGGAACTCGTCCGCCGCACTTCTGCGGTCCGAAGGCGTGCCGGTGGCCTTCGCCAAGCCGAAGGAAGGCGCGCTGACCTGGGTCTGCGGCGTGATGATCCACAAGGACGCGCCCAAGCTGGATCTGGCCTATGACGTGATCGACTCGCTCCTCTCGGTCGAGACGGGCAAGTTCATGATCAACGACTACGGTTATGGCCATTCCAACGCACGGTCCTTCGAAAGCTTCGACGAAGAGATGCTTGCAGGTCTCGGCCTGTCGAAAAACCCCAAGGACGTCCTTCAGTCGGGTCACTTCCAGATCCCGCAGTCGCAGGAATGGGAAAGCCGCATGAACGAGCTGTGGGAGCAGATCAAGGCGGGCTTCTGATCCAAGACCCCGGCGGACCCGCCCAAGCGGCGGGTCCGTTCCACTGTCATTCCGGATGGATGGGCCTGCCTGATGACCGACACCTCGCTTCTTCCCGATCAAACGGCGGATGCGATCGCGCCGCGGCGACGCGGTGCGCGCCTGACCGCGATGCTGCACCGGCGCGAGTCGCTGCGCGGCTATCTCTTCATGTCGCCGACGCTGGCGATCATGGCGGTGGGCATCGTCGCGCCCTTCATTCTGCTGCTGACGATGAGCACGTGGACACGTCAGGGCTTTGACTTCGACACGACGCCGACCTTCGCCAATTACCTGCGGGTCTGGAGCGAGCCGATCTTCGGCGCCCTGATGCAGCGGTCCTTCTGGATTTCGGGCGTCGCGACCGTGGCCACGGTTCTGGTGTGCTATCCCATGGCCTATTTCGTCGCTTTTCACGTCCATAAACACAAGATGTTGTGGCTGATCCTGATGACGCTGCCCTTCTGGACGAGCTATCTGCTGCGCGTCTTCGCGTGGAAGGTGATTCTGGGCTATGAGGGCGTGATCAATTCGGGGTTCCTTGCGCTGGGCTGGATCGAGGAACCGCTCAAGGTGCTGCTCTATTCCCAGACCGCCGTCATCATCACGCTGGCCCATGCCTGGGCCGCCTTCGCGATCCTGCCGCTGTATGTCAGCCTCGAAAAGATCGACCGGTCGCTTCTGGAAGCGGCCACGGATCTTGGTGATGGGCCAGTCAGAAGGTTCTTTCGCATTACGCTGCCGCTGTCGATGCCGGGCGTGATCGCGGCCAGTTTCCTGATCTTCATCCCGACTACGGGCGACTACATCACGCCGGCGCTGCTGGGCGGGCCCAACGGGCAGATGATCGGCAACTTCATCCAGCTGCAGTTCGGCCCAGTGAACAACTGGCCCATGGGCGCGACGTTGTCGATCGTGCTGATGCTGTGGATCGCGGCCATCGGGCTGGCGTTCCTCTACCTGACCCGCGTTGCGCGGAAGAGGCTGGCATGAGCGACCGCGGTACCTATATCGAGCGACCGAACCGCCCTTTGCAGGTCTATGCGGCGATCTTCCTGATCGTGCTGTACGTGCCGATCCTGTTCATCCCGCTCTTCAGCTTCAACGACTCGATCTATGTCAGTTTCCCGCTGACCGGGTTCACGACGAAGTGGTATTCGGAGCTCTGGTCACGCGAGCCGTTGTGGAACGCGCTGTGGAACAGCGTCAAGGTGGGGGCGGTCGTTTCGGTCATCTGTACGATCCTCGGCGTCATCGCGGCCCGCGCCATCACGCGCTACCGGATGCCGGGCAAGTCGGCGCTTGTGACCTTCCTGATGATGCCGCTGGTCATCCCGGGGATCATCTTCGGTGTGGCGCTTCTGGTTCTGCTCAGCCGGGCAGGCGTGCCCCTGTCGCTTTATACCGTGGGCCTGGGCCATCTGATCGTTTGCCTGCCCTTCGCGGTGGCGACGCTGCTGCCGCGCTTCGAGGGCTTTGATCCGTCGATGGAAGAGGCCAGCGCCGATCTGGGCGAAAACGGGTGGTTCACCTTCTGGCGCGTCACCTTCCCGATGGTCTTCCCCGGGGTGGTGGCAAGCCTGCTTCTGACCTTCACCATCTCGTTCGACGAATTCATCATGGCCTTCTTCCTGACCGGAACCGATCCGACGCTGCCCATGTACATCTGGGGCCAGCTGCGGTTCCCGCAGCAATTCCCGTCGGTTCTGGCGATGTCGTCGCTAATCCTTTTCGCGTCCTTCGTTCTGGTCTTCATCGCCCAATGGATCGGGCGCATGGGACTTGAGAAAAAGTAGAAAGACCAACCCAAGTGAGCAATTCAGACGCCTTCATCTCGATCCGCAACGTCCAGAAGTTCTTCGGCACCTTTCGGGCCATCGAAAGCGTGTCTATGGACATCGGACAGGGGGAATTCTTCTCGCTTCTGGGGGCGTCGGGCTGCGGCAAGACCACGCTTCTGCGGATGCTGGCCGGGTTCGAGGACACCAGCGCCGGGGAGATCTATATCGACGGGCAGCCGATGTCCGACGTGCCGCCGCACCAGCGCCCGGTCAACATGGTGTTCCAGTCCTACGCGATCTTCCCCCACCTGAACGTGCGCGATAACATCGCCTATGGCTTGCGCAAGCGGAAGCTGACCCGCGCCCAACGATACGAGCTGGTCGACGAGATGCTCGACCTCATCAAGCTGCCGGGCTATGGCACCCGCAAGGCCAACGAACTGTCGGGCGGCCAGCGCCAGCGCATCGCACTGGCGCGCGCGTTGATCCTGCGGCCGAAGGTGCTGCTTCTGGACGAACCACTGGGCGCGCTCGACAAGCAGTTGCGCGAACAGATGCAGCTGGAACTGCGCGCGCTGCAGCGCAAGGTCGGCATCACCTTCGTCTTCGTCACCCATGATCAGGAAGAGGCGCTGACGCTCAGCGACCGGATCGCGGTGATGGCAGGGGGCAAGGTGCTGCAGGTGGATACGCCGCAGGGTCTTTACGAGGCCCCGGTGAGCCGCACGGTGGCGAGCTTCATCGGCAACATGAACTTCTTTGAGGGCCGCGTGCGCCGCAACGGCGCCGCCACGGGCGCGGTCGAAGCCGAGGGGCTCGGCACGATACCGATCCCCGTCGATCGCCTGACGCGGCCCGACGGCGCGCCGGTGCAGGTGGCACTGCGCCCCGAGAAATTCGCGCTGACCGCCACGCGCCCCGATGGCGATGTGCCCGCCGTGCCCGCGCGGCTGAACACCGCAGCCTATCTGGGCGAACGAAGTCATTATTATGTCGCCATTGATGGCCGCACCGCCCCCGTCGCGGTGTCGAGCCCCAACGTGAGCCGCGTGAACGGCCCGGCGCAGGCCGGGTCGGACCTGTGGCTCAGCTGGTCGCCGGATGCGGTCGTCATCCTCGACCCGGATTGAGTTTTTCCCGCCCTCCGGGGCAGCCGGACGAAGCAAATGAACGAAGTGTTGAAGAAATCCGATGGCCCCACCGGGCGGCGGACCGAAGCGAAGGCCGTGCGGCGCCAGCAGCTGATCGAGGCGACCATCGATTCCATCGCGCGCCACGGCATCGGCGGCACCACCATGTCCAGCGTCACCGAAGGGGCGGGGCTGTCGATTGGCCTTGTCAACTTCCATTTCAAGACCAAGCAGAAGCTGCTTGAGGAGACGCTGCTCTACCTTGCGCGCGAACATCACGAACAATGGAAGAAGGCGCACCGCGCGGACGGGCAGAGCGCGGCGCAAAAGCTCGAGGCGATCGTGGCGTCGCACTTTCATCCGCGCATCTGCACCCAGCGCAAGCTGTCGGTCTGGTTCGCCTTCTATGGCGAAGCCGGGCGGCGCGATGTCTACCGGTCGCTGATCGAGGATATCGACACCGAGCGCTTCGAGACCACCATCGCGCTCATCCGAGAGATCCGCGACAGCGGCGGCTATACCGGCCCCGCGCCGCGTCAGGTCGCGCTTGGGCTGGAAAGCCTTTACGACGGGATGTGGCTGAACATCCTGCTTTATCCGTCGGAATACAGGCGGACGGCGGGAAAGGATCATGTGATGGCCTATCTCGCGTCGCTCTATCCCCGGCATTTCGCGACACCCGCGCCCGATGCGCGCTGGATTTGAGGATACCATGACCCGCGATCCCCGTTACGACATCCTGTTCGAACCCGTCCGCATCGGCCCGGTGACGGCGCCGAACCGGTTCTATCAGGTGCCCCACTGCACCGGCATGGGCTGGCAGTTCCCGCGCACGCTGGCGGCAATGCGGAAGGTGAAGGCCGAAGGCGGCTGGGGCGTGATCTGCACCGAGTATTGCTCGATCCACCCGTCGTCCGACGACATGGCGCATCCTTATGCGTCGCTCTGGGATGACAGCGACGTGCGCGCGCACCGGCTGATGACGGATGCGGTGCACGAACACGGCGCGCTGGCCGGGGTCGAGCTCTGGTATGGCGGGGCGCGGTCGGGGAACCTGTTCTCGCGCATGCCCGCGCTTGACATGGAGAGCTACCCGAACCTTGTCGGTCACCCTGTCCAGACCCGCGCGATGGACCGCACCGACATAGCCGATCTGCGCCGCTGGCACCGCAAGGCGGCGATCCGGGCGCGGGATGCGGGCTTCGACGTGGTCTATGTCTATGCGACGCATGGCTATCTGGTGTCGAACTTCCTCAACCCGCGCATGAACCGGCGTGGCGACGAATATGGCGGGACCCTTGAAAACCGCGTGCGCCTTGTCCGCGAATTGATCGAGGAAACGAAAGACGCCGTCGGCGATCGCTGCGCCGTCGCCGTGCGTTTCGCCGCCGACGAGGAAATCGGCGAAGACGGCCACCCCATCACCGGCGAACGCCGCGACATGTTCGAGATGCTGGCCGATCTGCCCGACCTCTGGGATATCAACATCGCCGATTATTCGGTCGAGATGGGCGTGTCGCGCTTCATCAAGGAAGCTTCGCTCGAACCCTACATGAACTGGGTCAAGTCGGTGACGAGGAAACCGGTGGTCACGGTAGGGCGCTTCACCTCGCCTGATACGATGGTGGGGCAGGTGCGGCGTGGCGTGACCGATTTCATCGGTGCCGCGCGGCCGTCGATCGCCGATCCCTACCTGCCCGCCAAGATCCGCGACGGGCGGCTCGAGGCGATCCGCGAATGCATCGGCTGCAACATCTGCTATGCGGGCGACACGCTGGGCGTGCCGATCCGCTGCACCCAGAACCCCACGATGGGCGAGGAATGGCGTCGCGGCTGGCACCCCGAGATCATCGCGAAGAAGGGGTCCGAGGCCCGCGTGCTGGTGGTGGGCGGCGGGCCTGCGGGGCTCGAGGCTGCGCGCGCGCTTGGCGAACGCGGCTATGACGTGATGCTGGCCGAGGCCGGGCGCGACCTTGGCGGGCGCGTGACGCGGGAAGCCGCGCTGCCGGGCATGTCGGAATACATCCGCGTGCGCGACTACCGCGTGACGCAGATCCTGCAGATGCCGAATGTCGAGGTCTTCCGCGAAAGCCCGCTGTCGGCGGCTGACGTGCTCGAGGTGGGCGCCGATCACGTGGCCATCGCCACCGGCGCGCGCTGGCGGCGCGACCGCTTCGACGGCGAGGCCTTCCGCGACGTGGCGACGGGCGAGGCCGCCGCGCGCGTCTTCACGCCAGACGACATCATGGACGGCCGTCTGCCCGAAGGCCCCACGCTGATCTTCGACACCGACGGCTACTACATGGGCAGCGTCATCGCCGAAAAGCTGCGCTCGGCGGGTGTCCCCGTCACCTTCGTCACGGAAGGCGACAGCGTGTCCCCGTGGTCGGGGCACACGACCGAACGCTGGCGCGTGCGGTCGCGGCTGATGGAGATGGGCGTGCGCATCGAACTGGCCCAGACGCTGAGCGCCTTCGACGGGCGCGAGGCGATCCTCGACTGCGGCTATTCCGGCGCGCAGAAGGCGGTGGCGGCGGCGAATGTCGTCCTTGTCACCGCGCGCGCGCCGCAGGGTAGCCTCTACCAAGACCTGCGCGCGCTGGGCGAACTGTCCTTCACCCTGACCCGGATCGGCGATTGCGAGGCACCGTCGATCATCGCCGGGGCGGTGCATGCCGGGCACCTCTATGCCCGCCAGCTTGACAGCCCGGTCGATGTCGACGTGCCGCTGCGCCATGACCGGGTCGATGTGGGCCTTGACGATCTCGCCGCGCGCTGGGCGAGGGCGGCGGAATGATGCGGGCGCTGGTGATCCTGTCGGCGGCGCTGATCGCCGTCGCCGCGCAGGCGGGCGAGACGCCCGCGCCGCAGCCTGTCCCGCAGGCGGAAGAAGCCTGTTCCGTCTGCGATCTCCGCCAGCAGTCCAAGCGGCGGCTGGCCGAAGCGCGGCAGGCCGCGCAGGCGCAGGAGAAGAACAACACCATCATCGCCCTTCCCCCCGCGCCCAAGGACGACTAGACCTGCGCGCCATGACGCGCGTCAAACTTTCCCTCGACCAGTTCTTCGCCCCCGATGCCGATACGGTGATCGATGTTCGAAGCCCGTCCGAATTCGCCGAAGATCACGTGCCGGGCGCGATCAGCCTTCCCGTCCTGAACGACGAAGAACGCGCCCGCGTCGGCACGATCTACAAGCAGGTCTCGCCTTTCGAGGCGCGCAAGATCGGCGCGTCGCTGGTGTTCCGCAATGCCGCCGCCCATGTGGAAGGCCCGCTTGCCGACCGCCCCAAGGGATGGCGGCCGCTGGTCTATTGCTGGCGCGGCGGGCAGCGGTCCGGTGCCTTTGCCTGGATGCTGCGTGAAATCGGCTGGGACGCGCGGACGGTAGACGGCGGCTATCGCGCCTTCCGGCGCGCGGTGCAGTCCTATCTCTACGACGCGCCCCTGCCGCTGCGCATCGTGCAGCTGGGCGGGCATACCGGCACGGCCAAGACCGCGCTACTGCCGCTGCTGGCGGCGCGGGGGGTGCAGGTTCTCGACCTCGAAGGGCTGGCGCAGCATCGCGGGTCGCTGCTGGGGGCGCGGTCTGAGGCCCAGCCCAGCCAGAAGACCTTCGAGACGCGGCTGGCGCAGGCCCTGTGCCGGTGCGATCCCGCGCAGGTGCTGGTGGTCGAGGCGGAAAGCAGCAAGATCGGCCGCCTGATCCTGCCGCCGGGTCTGTGGCAGGCGATGAAGGCCGCGCCGATCATCGAGATCACCGCACCCATCGACGCCCGCGCCCGGTATCTGGCGGAGGCGTATGACGACATCCTGTCTGACGCCGACACGCTGCGCGCGCGGCTGCAACCCTTGCGCTTTCACCGCAGCCATGCGCTCGTCGACCGGTGGGAGGGGATGATCGCCGAGGGCGCGCGGCTTTCGCTCTGCCGGTCGCTGGCCGAGGATCATTATGATCCGGCCTATGACAAGGGACAGGAGGCACGCGCGCCGGTCGTGGCGGCGCGCCTCACGACAGAGAGCCTTGATCCGCCCGCGCTCGAGATCCTCGCCGACCGGGTGGCCGAGGCGGTTCAGACGATCGCGATCTGACCGGCGCGGTCGGTGATCCGGCCAATGAGGGCGGCGTCGTAGCCTGCGTCCCGAAGTGCTGCCAGTTCCACAGCCCCATCGCCCGCCACCGCCGCCAGCAGCCCGCCGCCTGTCTGTGGATCGAAGAGGAGATCGGCACGCGGGCCCTCCGGCGCGCCCGGCAGTATCGCGCGGTTCGACGGAAAGATCGAAGACCGCACGCCCCGCGCGGCAAGCTCCAGCGCACCGGGCAAGAGCGGCACATCCGCCAGCACCACCTGCGCGCCCACGTCTGAGGCGGCGCAAAGATTGGCAAGATGCCCGGCCAGCCCGAACCCGGTCACATCGGTCATCGCATGCGCGCCTGACAGGATCGCCGCCGCCGCGCCCTGCGGCCGGGTCATGACGGCCAGCGCACGCGCCACGTCGGCGCCATCGGCCTTGCCCTGCATCTCGGCCGCCATGATCGTGCCGGACCCGAGGGGCTTTGTCAGGATCAGCGCGTCGCCGGGCCGCGCACCGGCCAGCGTGACGGGCGCGCCCGCGCAAAGCCCCGTCAGCGACAGCCCGATGGTCAGCTCTGCCCCTTGCGTGCTGTGCCCGCCCGACAGCACCGCGCCTGCATCCCCCAGCACCGCGCGCACTTCGGCCACGATTTCGGACAGGGTGCGTTCGGCCAGCGGCTCGGCCATGCGGGGCAGGACCACGGTGAGCAGCCCCGCCTGCGGCTTGGCCCCCATGGCCCAGATATCGCCCAGCGCATGCACGGTCGTGATCCGCGCCATCATCCCGGGATCGGCCACCATGGGCCGCAGCGTGTCTGTGCTGAAGACCTGGCGCACCCCACCGGTGTCCAGAAGCGCCGCATCCTCGCCGGGGGCACCATCGGTGCCCAGCGCGCGCGCCAGTGCCGCGCGCCCCAGCTTCGACCCGCACCCGCCGCAGAGCGGCTTCGGCCCCAGCGCCTCGCGCATCCCCGCGGCGCGCGGCCAGGGCAGGGCAGGGGGCGGCATCGCGGGCAGGTCGCGGAACCGCTCCATGAAACCGCGGTCGATCCGGTCCTTCCAGCGCCACAGGAGGGGCCCAGCAAGGCTGATCCCGAACCGGTCGGCCAGCGCCGACTTTTCACCCAGCGAGATCAGCTTGAGATAGTCGCGCTGCGGGCGGTAGGGGCGCAGTCCTCCCGCGCCGCTCAGCGCCGCGCGCAGGTTGTGGAAGAGGATCGGCGCCTGCCGCACCGCGTAGACCCCCGCCTTGGGGCGCGGGGAGGCGACCATATGCGCGCAATCGCCCGCCGCGAAGATGCGGGCGTCCGACGTGCGCAGCCGCGTGTCCACGTTCAGGAACCCGTCGGTCACCTCAAGCCCGCTTTCCGCCAGCCAGGGATGCGGGCGCGCGCCTGCGGCACCGGTCACGAACCCGGCTTCGATCAGCGTGCGATCCGACAGGATCATGCCCGCGTCGGTCACCTGCACGATCTTCGCGCCTTCGCGCAGGGTCACGCCCTGCCGCGACAGCGCCTGGCGCAGCCTGTCCGCAGTGCCGGGGCGCAGGGCGGTGAAGGCGCGGTCGTGTTCGACCAGCGTGACCTCTGCCGCGCGCCCCTTGCCGCGCAGGGCATGGGCCAGCGCCATCGCGATTTCGGCCCCCGCGACGCCGGCACCGATCACTGCGACGCGGGCAGGGCCATTGCCGTTCAGATAAGCCGCCCAGGCGTCGGCAAAGGGGCCAAGCGGTTTGGCGGGCACCCCGTGTTCTGCAAAGCCGGGCAGCGCAGGCATTGCGCTGGTGATACCCACATCGACCGAGGCGATGTCGTATCCCACCGGCGCCGCGCTCCCGTCGACCGTGATCTCGCGGCGCGCGGGGTCGATCCCTGTCGCGGCGCCGAGGATCACGCGCGCCCCCGCGAACCGCGCCAGCCGCACGAGGTCGATGTCAAGCGTCGCGCGGTCGTAGTGCCCCGCCAGATGACCGGGCAACATGCCCGAATAGGGCGCCTTCGGCCCCGGGTTGATCACCGTCACCCGCACACCGGGCAGCGGGTTCATCCCCCACATCCGCAGGACCAGCGCATGCGTGTGCCCGCCGCCGATCAGCACCAGGTCGCGGGTCAGGGGCAGGGGGGTCTGCATGGCGAATACCTTCCTTGTCGCGGCGACTGCCTTAGCATGCCAACAGTCGGCGGGGCACCCCTTGCGCGGGCGGCCAAGCGGGTCTAGGCCGATGCCCATGTTGTCCTACCAGCACATCTACCACGCGGGAAACCTCGCCGATGTTCACAAGCACGCGCTGCTAGCGTGGATGCTTGATTACCTCACTCTCAAGGACAAGCCGCTCAGCTACATCGAAACCCATGCGGGGCGGGGTCTCTATCGGCTGGACGATGCGGCGGCGCTGCGCACGGGCGAGGCGGCGGCCGGGATCGGGCGGCTTGAGCAGGCCTTTGCACCTGACCATCCCTATCGCCAGGTTCTGGCGGCGGCGCGGGTGGTGCATGGCGCACAGGTCTATCCCGGATCGCCGCTGATCGCGGCACTGTCGCTGCGCCCGGGCGATGCGCTGCATCTGGCCGAACTGCATCCGCAGGAACATGCCGCGCTGGCCGGGGCAATGGCGGGGTGCGCCACGCCGTATCGCCGGGACGGGTTCGAGTTGGCCCGCGCCATCTGCCCGCCGACCCCGCGCCGCGGCCTGATGCTGATCGACCCCTCCTACGAGGTGAAGGCCGATTACGACGCTATCCCCGGGCACATCGCCGCGATCAGCCGGCGCTGGAATGTCGGCATCATTGCGTTGTGGTATCCGATCCTGTCGGGCGGGTCGCATGCGGCGATGGTGCAGGCGATCCTCGCGGCAAGCCCCGGTGCCCTTCGTCACGAAGTCCGGTTTCCCCCCGTGCGCGAAGGCCACCGCATGATCGGATCGGGGATGATCGTCACCAACCCGCCCTTCGGCCTTCAAGACGAGGCCGCGCGGCTGTCGAAGATCTTCGCGGGCCTTCAGCCCAGCGCATAGCCCGCGCCGCGCACGGTGCGCAGCGGGTCTTCGCCGCCATGCTTGCACAGCGCCTTGCGCAGCCGTCCGATATGCACGTCCACCGTGCGGGTATCGACATAGATGTCGCGCCCCCAGACCCGGTCGAGCAGTTGCTCGCGACTCCAGACGCGGCCGGGCTTTTCCATGAAGGTGGTCAGCAGGCGGAATTCCGTCGGGCCGAGCTTGAGGTCGGCACCCGAGCGGGTGACGCGGTGGGTTTCGCTGTCGAGAACGATATCCTCGAATTCCAGCCTTTCGCCCACGGTCGAGGGACGCGCGCGCCGCAGCTGGGTGCGCACTCGCGCCATCAGTTCCAGCACCGAGTAAGGTTTAACCACATAGTCGTCGGCGCCGGTTTCCAGCCCGCGAACGCGGTCCACTTCCTCGGACCGTGCAGAGAGCATGATCACGGGGATGCGCCGCAATTCGGGCCGCATCTTGATGCGGCGGCAGACCTCGATTCCCGAGACGCGCGGCAACATCCAGTCGAGCACGATGACGTCGGGCAGCTGTTCCTCGATCTGCAGCAGCGCCTCGTCGCCGTCAGCTGCGGTCAGAACGCGGAAGCCTTCTGCCTCGAGGTTGTAGGACAGCACCTCGCGCTGGGCGAGCTCGTCCTCCACGACAAGAACGCTGGGCTGGTCGGGTGACATTTCAGGCGTTGCCTTCCATCGTCGTGGCGGTCACGTCGGCCTTCGGGCGGTCATCGGCGGGCTTTTCTCCGGTGACCATGTAGATCGTCTGTTCCGCGATTGCGGTGGCGTGATCGCCGCAGCGTTCGATGTTCTTGGCCATGAAATGCAGGTGCATTCCTGCCGCGATGTTGCGATGATCTTCCATCATGTGGGTCAGAAGCGACCGGAAGAGGGTATTATACATCTGATCCGCTTCGCGGTCGCGATCCGAGACGTCGCGCGCCAGTTCCACATTGTGCTGGATATAGCTGTCGAGGGCATCCGACAGCATCGAGATCACGAACTGCGTCATCCGGCGCAGGGTCCCGTAGCTGCCGTTGATCTGCTGCTGACCGGAGATCGCGCTGACGCGCTTGGCGATGTTCTTGGCGTAATCCCCGATCCGTTCGAGGCTGGACGAGATCGTCATGACGCTGAGGATCACGCGCAGGTCGATGGCCGTGGGCGCGCGCAGTGCAAGAAGCTGCGCGGCGGAGGCGCGGATTTCCTCGTTCAGGGCGTCGATGGCGGCGTCGTTGCGGCGCACCGTCTCGGCCATCTCCAGATCGCCCAGTTCAAGCGCCTGAACCGCATCGCGCATGGCGACTTCGGCCAGACCTCCCATGCGCATGACCTTGGCCTGGATCGCTTCCAGATCGCGGTCGAAGGACGAAACGATGTGCTTGCCGCTCATGATCCTATCCGATCCGTCCGGTGATATAGCTTTCGGTGCGCGGGTCCTGCGGATTGGTGAAGATCGTGCCGGTCTCACCATATTCGACCAGATTGCCCAGATGGAAGAACGCTGTCTTTTGGCTGACGCGGGCGGCCTGCTGCATCGAATGGGTGACGATCACCACGGAATAGTTCTGACGGAGGTCGTCGATCAGTTCCTCGACCTGCGCGGTGGCGATGGGGTCGAGCGCGCTGCAGGGTTCGTCCATCAGCAGGACCTCGGGGCCGGTGGCCACGGCGCGGGCGATGCACAGGCGCTGCTGCTGGCCGCCCGACAGGCCCGTGCCGCTTTCCTGCAGCCGGTCCTTCACTTCGTTCCAGAGCGCCGCGCGCTTGAGGCTTTCCTCGACGATCCCGTCGAGTTCCGACTTGGAGCGCGTGAGCCCGTGGATCTTGGGGCCATAGGCGACGTTGTCATAGATCGATTTCGGAAACGGGTTCGGCTTCTGGAACACCATGCCCACCTTGGCGCGCAACTGCACCGGGTCGACCATGGGGTGATAGATGTCCTCGCCATCCAGACGGATATCGCCCTCAACCCGTGCGATCGCCACAGTGTCATTCATCCGGTTGAGGCAGCGCAGGAATGTCGACTTGCCGCAGCCCGACGGGCCTATGAAGGCGGTCACGGTCCGGTCCTCAATATCGACGGAAACGTCCCTAAGCGCCTGCTTGTCGCCATAGAAGACCTGCACATTGCGGGCCGTGATCTTCTGATTGCTCTGGTCGACCGACTGCTTGTTTGCGGGAGCATCGTACATTTATGCAGTTCCTTCGGGTTATGTTACCAGCGCCGCTCGAACCGGCGGCGCAGCAGGATTGCAACGATGTTCATGCAGACGAGGAAGATCAGGAGGACGATGATCGCGCCGGATGAACGTTCGATGAAGGCCGGGTCAGACCGCGACGCCCAAGAATAGACCTGCACTGGCAGCGCCGTCGCCGGATCCATGAAGCCGCCGTCGAGCGGGCTGGCAGGATAGTTGGTCACGAAGGCGACCATGCCTATCAGCAGCAAGGGTCCGGTTTCGCCGAGCGCCGAAGCCAGACCGAGAATCGTCCCTGTAAGAATGCCAGGCGCTGCCAATGGCAGGACATGGTGGAACACTGTCTGCATCTTAGATGCACCGACGCCGAGCGCGGCATCTCGGATCGAAGGCGGTACCGCGCGGATGGCGGAACGAGTCGCAATGATGATCGTGGGCAGGGTCATCAGGGTCAGAACCAGCGCACCCACGATCGGGGCCGATGAGGGCAGCCCAGCGAAGTTGATGAAGGCTGCAAGGCCGAGAATGCCGTAGACGATCGATGGCACCGCCGCGAGGTTCGAGATGTTGACCTCAATCAGGTCGGTGAACCAGTTCTTTGGGGCGAATTCCTCAAGGTAGATCGACGCGGCCACAGCAATGGGCAGGGTGAAGATCAGCACCAGCATCATCATGTAAAGGGTGCCCATCAGCGCGATGCCGAGGCCGGCCGCTTCGGGGCGCAGGTCAGAGGCATCCGGGGCAGTCAGGAAACGCCAGTTGAAACCCGAACGCAGAATGCCCGCTTCGACCATCCGGTCGGCCATGTCCAACTGGCGCGGCGTGACGTTCGAATCGTTTGCTGAGCTTTCGCGGGTCACCCGCCCTTTGAGGTAGCCGTCGATACGGCCCCCGACCAGAGCTTTCACGGTGATTGTCTGGCCCACTAGCGACGGGTCGGCCAAAACCCGGTCACGCAACCGGGCGGGCGCGTCCTTGGAAATCATGTCGGTGATTTCCTTGTCCGTCATGCCTTCCACGGCAACGCCCTTTTCGTCGAGATACGCAAGCAGCGAGTTGCTGAGCAGCCGGGCGTAACCGATGGTCGTGACCTTGGCCATTTCCACGGGGTCAGCCGTGCCGTTCTTGTCGACGACGGCGGCATCAATGAAGACCTGATAGGTCAACTTGGCCTGGAAGAACGCCGGGGTGCCATCGCGCACGATGGTGAAAAGTGTGATCGCCAAGGTCAGCAAGGCCACCACGATCGCCGTAAGTCCGTAGGCCCGAAACCGGAACTCAGCTGCATTGCGCGACTTCATCATCGGGCTTTCGGTCAGCAGCGAACCGCTCCGGCCATGGGCCTTTCCCGGCAGTTCGGCGGGTGTCGATCCGATGTCGGTCATTCATACTGCTCCCGGTATTTGCGCACGATCCAGAGCGCGAAGACGTTCAGCCCCAGCGTGATCACGAACAGGCTGCTTCCCAGGGCAAAGGCGACCAGCGTTTCCGGAGAGTCGAAGGCGAGGTCGCCGGTCAACTGGCTTACGATCTTCACGGTGATGGTCGTCATCGCCTCGAAAGGATTGAGATCCAGCTTGGCCGCCGCCCCCGCACCCATGGTCACGATCATGGTTTCGCCGATGGCGCGGCTTGTCGCCAGCAGCACCGCGCCGACGATACCGGGCAGCGCCGCGGGCAGGATCACCTTCTTGATCGTTTCAGACTTGGTCGCACCAAGGCCGTAGGAGCCGTCCCGCAGCGATTGAGGCACGGCATTGATGATATCATCTGTCAGTGACGAGACGAACGGAATGTTCAGGATCCCGATCACCAGACCCGCGGTCAACACCGAAGACCCCGATGTGCCGAGGCCGAATGGAACCGCAAAGTAATCTCGCAGGAACGGCCCGACGGTGACCAGGGCGAACAGCCCGAACACCACTGTGGGAATACCCGCGATCACTTCGATCAGCGGCTTCACAACCGACCGGACACGCGGCGAGGCATACTCCGCGGTGTAGATTGCAGCGAAGATTCCGATCGGTGCCGCAACGATCATCGCCACGAACGTGATGTAGAGCGTGCCCCACAGAAGCGGAATGATGCCAAGATCCGAACCGCCGCGAAACTGCGGGTTCCATGTCAGCCCGAAGAAGAAGTCACTTGCCGGGTGGACCGAGAAGAACCGCATCGTCTCGGAAAACAGCGACAGGACAATGCCGATTGTGGTCAGGATCGCGACACCGGCCGCCGCGACGAGCAGCCACATGAAAAAGCTTTCGGCGACGTTGCGCGCACGGAAATCGCCTTCGATGCGCAAGATCCCCAAGGCCAGTCCGCCAACGGCCAGCATCAGCACCAGCGCCGTCATCATCGTCGCGCCGGTTTGCTGCATGCCACGCAAACTCTTCGCCATCGAGAAGATTTCGGGCCGCACTTCGGACCCCAGAGCCACGCCGACTTCGGCCAGACGACCGCGGATGTCGGAAAGATCGGATCGCATGTCGCCGATCTCGTCGTCGCTCAGACCGGTCGCTGCCTGCAGCGCATCCAGCCCGTCAGCGATGCGTGATACATCTTCCATAGCAAGTTTCGAAGCAACCGGATCGGCTGCCACGGCGTCGCCCAACTGGCCGACAATCCGGGCTTCAATCACCATGGGCTGCGCAACCAGCCAGACAGCCATCATCAGGACGGCCGGCACTGTAACGAACAAGGCAACCGTCTGTCCGTGATAAACAGGCAGCGAATGCAGCTTGCGAGCATCGCCTTTGACGGATTGCAGCGCGCGATTGCGGCCCACGACGAAGCCACAGAGGGCCAAGGCGAGCACAATGATGGACAGGATGCCGACGTTCATGGAAAATCCGGTTCTGGAAGGCGGAAGGAGGGCGCCGTGAAGCGCCCTCCGATTAGTGTCTGGATTACTCCAGCGGACCCATCGGGGTCTCGGCTTCGACCATCGCCTGGGTTGCGGCCAGTTCGGGGTCCGAAACAAGACCATAGGCGGCAAGCGGGCCATCCGGGCCGGCCATGTCATCCGACAGGAAGAACGTGACGTATTCCTTCAGGCCGGGGATCACGCCCAGGTGTGCGTTCTTCACGTAGAAGTACAGCGGGCGCGAGATCGGATACTCGCCCGAGGCGATCGATTCGGTCGACGGAACGACACCGCTCATGGTGGCGACGCGCAGCTTGTCGGTGTTGTTCTGGTAGAAGGACAGACCGAAGATGCCGATGCCGTTCTTGTTGGCGTCAACCCGTGCGAGCGTTTCGGTGTAGTCGCCATCGATGTCGACCGACACGCCGTCGGTGCGCAGTGCCATGCATTCCTTGCCGACCTTTTCAGCGCCAGCAGCCTTGTGCGCGGCGGCGGTGCCGTTGGCTTCGCAACCGTCGATCAGGACTTTCTCGTCGAACACTTCGCGGGTGCCGTGCTTGGTGCCCGGAACGAAGGCCAGGATGTCCTGCGCCGGAAGCGCCGGGTTGACGTCCGCCCAGGTCTTGGCGGTGTTGTCGACCAGCGCGCCGTCCTTGACGACCTTGGCGGCCAGAGCGGCATGGACGTCGGCCGGGGTCAGTTCGAATGCCGGGCCGTTGATGTCCGATGCGAAGACGATGCCGTCATAGCCGAAGCGGACTTCCATGATTTCGGTCACGCCGGCGGCGGCGCAAGCATCGATGTCCGACTGCTTGATGCGCGAGGACGAGTTGGCGATGTCGATGGTGTTGGCGCCAACGCCTTCGCAAAGCTTCTTGCGACCGGCACCCGAGCCGCCACCTTCCACGACCGGGGTCGGGAAATCGAAGTTTTCGCCGAAGGCTTCCGCGACGATGGTCGCGTAGGGCAGGACGGTCGACGAACCAGCGATCTGCACGTTGTCACGGGCCGCGGCTGTGGTTGCTGACAGGGCAGCGATCGCCAGCGTCGAGGCGGTCAGTTTCATGTAGGACATGTTGTCTCCATGGGTTTTGGATATCAGGGCCGCCCGAGCGCGCGGCCTCGACGCCGCTGGTAGCCAGCTTGCATGACCCAAATGTATCGTTTTTGTAACAGTTTAATGAAAGAGGCCCGGTTGCGCCGGGATGCCGCCGGTACCATTGCGGCGACGCGCCTTTGGGGGAATGCTGCGCGCGGTGCGGTGGTATCCGCGGCGGACATGGAAAGACCGTGGTAAACAAAGTGCAAACCAAGGCCCGGCGCGGCGGTCCGGTCGCGGCGACGCGGCGGTGCATGGCGCGCTATGCGCAGTTTTCGGGCCGCGCATCGCGGCGGGAATTCTGGTGGTTCTGGCTGTTCTGCGTGACGGGCCTGTGGGTCGCGCTGATCCTCGCTTCGGTTCTGTTGGCCGCGGACCCGGGGGTCGATTCGACCGCAACCACGCACAACGGGCCGTTCCCGTTGCCGGTGACTGGGCTTTTCGCGCTGGCCATCGCGCTGCCGCAGATGGCGGTCGGTTGGCGGCGGATGCATGATACCGGCCGGTCGGGGCTCTTCCTGATCTATCCGCTCATCGTGCTGACCGGCATCGGCGGGTTTGCGTCCTTCATCGGGGCGACGACATCGGCGCTGTCCGGCGATCTGGCCGGGCTGGTGGCCGGTGTCGGCGATCTTGTCCTCGGTCTGGCGATCATCGTGCTCGGCCTGTCGCCGCTTCTGGTGGTCTGGTGGCTGACCCGTCCGGGCCAGCCGCAGGCCAATCGGTACGGCCCCCCGCCCGAGTTCTGAGCCGCTTCGCTTTGCCGCGTCCCTGCCGGGCCCTTGTTCGGTCTAGCATCCTCGTGGAAGCGTGGATGTCCCGAGCCGGGACGCCTATACCGGGCGGACTGAGCCTCCCGGAAACCGCGAGCCGGAAAGGATCGCTGATGCGAACCAGCGTGCCTCCTGTCGCCGCAAACCTGACCCGCGCCCCGGGCCTGGGTCTGGACCGCGACGCGCTCGAGCGCGCGCGCGGTGCGATCCTCGATCTGCCACATGTCCTGCCGGAGGCATCTGTCGCGACGCTGGCGCACGAGGTGATCTCGCGCATGGCGGCGCAGCACCGCAGCGCGCGCAGGTCCGACTGCCCCCAGACCGAGGCCATGGCCGAAGCGCTGGTTGCGCCCGATGAAACGACCGCGATGCGCCATGTGATGCGTCTTCTGTCCACCGGTGTGCCGGTCGAGGACGTCTATCTCACCCATCTGGCCGGGGCGGCGCGCCTGCTGGGCCAATGGTGGGAAGTCGATCGCCTCTCCTCGGCGCAGGTGACCATCGCGGCGGCACGAACCTATGCGATCATGCGCGGCATCGCTTCGCGCCTTTTGCCGCGGGCCTGGCCCGACGGGCGGCACGCGGTCTTCGCCACCGTTCCGGGCGAACGCCATACGCTGGGCGTGTCGATGGCGGCCGATCTCTTCCGGCGCGAGGGCTGGCTGATCGACCTCATGGTCGGGCGTCAGCACGACGACCTGCTGGCCGATCTGGGCCGCACCGATTTCACGATCCTCGCGCTGTCGGCCGGCACTCCCGCGGTGCTGCCCGATCTGACGCGCCTGATTGCGGCCGTGCGAATCGCCGCCCCGCATGCCCTGATCCTGATCTGCGGACGTCTGGTGCAGGACCAGCCCGACCTGTGTCGGCGCACCGATGCCGATGCCGCGACCGACGATCTGGCCGAGGCACAAAGCCGGATGGAGGCGCATCTGGCCGTGATGGGCCATTTCGCCCGCGCCCTGACGGAAGAGAGCCGCGACCGGTGAGCCTGCCCCCGAATGCCCCCGATCTGTCCGCCGCGGCCCCCGTGCGGCGTCTGTGCACTGATTGCGGGCTGTCACGCACTGCCGATCCGGGCCGGTGCGGCACGGCCTGCCAGTTCATCCAGCCCGATTACCCGGGACTCGAAGCCGGGGTGCACGGACGCCACCGCGACGCGGCCCGCGGCGACGAAGGTTTCTTCGGTCCATATCTCGCCATGCACCGCGCCTGGCTGGAACCCCCGCGCGACGGCGCGCAGTGGAGCGGGCTGACCACGCGCCTTGCCCAGCGCCTGCTGGAAACCGGCGCGGTCGATGCCGTCCTGTGCGTCGTGCCAGACCCGGAAGACCGCTGGCGGCCGCAGCCCGCGCTGATCACCGACCCCGCCGACATGGCGCGCGCGCGCGGCATGCGGATGGGATACGCGCCGGTCCTTGCTTTGCTGGAGCCCGCCATCGCGGCGGGGCACCGGCGGATAGCGATGGTGGGCATTCCCTGTCAGGTCTATGCGCTGCGCGCGATCGAGAAGACCCTCGGTCTTGAACGGCTCTATGTCATCGGCACGCCCTGTTCCGACAACACCACGACCGAGAATTTCCATGCCTTCCTCGCCCGCCTGACCGACCGGCCCGAAGCGGTGAGCTATCTCGAATTCCGGGCGGACTACCGGGTCGAGATGCGCTTCGACGACGGGTCGGTACGGCTGATCCCCTTTCTCAAGCTGCCGCTGTCGGACCTGCCCGGCGACTTCTTCCCGCTGACCTGCCGCACCTGCGTCGATTACACCAACGCGCTGGCCGACATCACCGTCGGCTACATGGCGGGCGAGGGCGAACAATGGCTGATCGTGCGCAATGACCGGGGGACAGAGATCCTGGCCGGTCTGGGCGAAGAGGTGCGGCTTGCCCCCGTGGGCACGCGCGGCAAGCGTGACAGCGCGGTGAAGGGGTTCATCGTGAACACCGAACTGGCCGCGGGCGGGTTGCCCTTGCGGCGCATGCCCGACTGGCTGCGCCCGATCATGGCCTGGCTGCAGCCGCGCGTGGGGCCGCGCGGACTCGAATTCGCGCGCGCGCGGGTCGAGATGAAGGCGGCCGAAACGATCTTGCACCTGCGCCGTCAGATGCCTGCGAAAATGAAGAACATGATCCCTAGTCATGTCTGGGCCATCGCCGCGCGCTACGGCCTGGAAGCCCGGCCCGGCGAACGCCGCGAAGATACCCCGGCGGAATAACGGCGGCGCGCGCGAAATCTCCGCGCGCGCCTTTGGATTTCAGAACAGGCTCAGACCGCGATCTTGCCGCCGCCCTGCTTCGTCACCACCACGACCGAGGGGCGCGGCGGCATGGCGGCGTCGAAATCGGGCCAGCGGGTTGCCGGATCCTCGAAGGTCGAGTCGCGCTCGAAGCCCTTGAAGTCCTTGGTGCCATCGGTGCCGGGGTGCTGGACGGCGAGGAAGAGCGTCTCGCTGTCGGGCGTGAAGTAGGGCCCGCAAAGCTCACCGCCCACCGGGCAGCGGTAGAACAGCTTGGAATGGCCGCGCTTCTCGCCTTCGGTCTCGAGGCTGTAGAGACCGTCGGACTTGCCCGTCCGGCCCCAGCCGCCGCCCTGGTCGGTCGAGATCCAGAGCCGTCCGTCCGCGTCGATGGCGCAGTTGTCGGGCGATCCGAACCAGCCGTTCTCCGACGTCTCGGGGTGCCAGCGCGCGCCGACTTCGGCGATCTTCGGGTCACCGCAGAGCACAAGGATATCCCAGGTGCCACGCGTGGCCGAATGGTTGCCGCCGTCTTCGCTGATCTCAATGATGTGGCCGAAGTTCGATTCCGCGCGCGGGTTGGCGGCGTCGACCTGCTCGGCCTTGCGGCGCGAGTTGTTGGTCAGCATCACGTAGACCTTGCCGTCGCCGCGCGGCTGCGCGTCTTCGGGCCGGTCCATCGGCGTGGCGCCCAGAAGGTCACCGGCAAGGCGGGCGTCGATGACCACATCCGCCTGGCTGTTGAAGCCGTTGGCGGCGGTCAGCGGGCCTTCGCCATGGACCAGCGGCAGCCAGTCGATGGTTCCGTCGGCATTGAAGCGCGCGACGTAGAGCGTGCCTTCCGAAAGGAGCGTCGAGCCGAAGACCGAGTTTTCCGGCGTCACGACATCGCGCGACACCCACTTGTACTGATAGTCGAAGCGGTTGTCGTCGCCCGAATAGATCACCAGACGGCCGTCGCTCGCGATCGTCGTCTCGGCGCCTTCGTGACGGAAACGGCCCAGCGCGGTGTGCTTGATCGGGGTCGCGGCGGGGTCGGTGGGATCGACCTCGACGATGTAGCCGAAGCGGTTCGATTCGTTCGGTTCCACGTCGATGTTGAACCGCTCGTGATGCTGGCCCCAGTTGTACCACAGGCCGGGCACGCCATAGCGCTTCATCGATGCGGCCTCGGCCTGTTCGCTGAGGTCGGGCTTGCCTTCGGCGTCGAGCTTTTCGGTCCAGAAATAGCCGTGGAAGTTTTCCTCGGCCAGCAGGTAGGTGCCCCAGGGCGTCATGCCGCCGGCGCAGTTGTTGATCGTGCCGATGACCTTCATGCCCGACGGATCGGCATTGGTCTTCACGCGGTCATGGCCCGCGGCCGGACCCGACAAGGTCATCTCGGTGTTGAGCGGCGTGATGCGGCGGTTCAGGGGGCTGTCCTTGACCAGCGCCCACTTGCCGTCGGTGCCGCGCGCGATCTCGACCACGGTGCCGCCATGGGCGGCCATCTCGATATCGACCAGCTCCTTCGTCATCTTGGCGAAGCCGTCGCGGTCCTGACGACCGACGCCGGGGAACATGACCTCTTCGTTGGTGTATTCGTGGTTCACGCAGAGAACCCCGCGCGAGCCGTCCTCGTTCAGCGGCCAGAAGCCGACATAGTCATTGTTGTAGCCGAACTGCTTCAGCTGCGCCTCGGCCGTCTGGTTCATCACGTCGAATTCGGGCGCGTCGGCGGTGATGGGATCACCCCAGCGCAGCAGCACGTCGGCGTTGTAGCCTTCGGCGATGTGGTGATTTTCGTCGTTGCCCCAGGTCAGTTCGGCAAAGTTGAAGCGGTCTGCGGCGGCGGCCTGCGCGGAGCGCGGCGCCACGATCGAGGACGTTCCGTAAAGTGCGGCTGCGGCAGACACGCCCAGCAGACCCTTCAGCAGGTCGCGGCGGCCATAGCGCGCGGCGATCACGTCACCGATCGTGTCGGTGCGCGACGGGTTGGTCGGGATGTCGTCGAAGGCCTCGAAGGCCTCGGCCTTATTGCCGAACTCGGGGTCGTGGATGATCGTTTTGCGATCCATCTGCGTCTGCTCCTGAGGTTGATTGAAACGGTTGCGAATCGTGCGATCCGGACACGGCAGACGATCACCTCCAAACGTGACAGCCGCATGAAATCGCGCCGCTCAGGCCGCCGTCAATCCGCGCATCCGACCGACCAGTTCGGGGATCCGGTCGCGGAACCGGAAAAACCCGTGGGTCGCGTGGGGCCAGGCGGCGTCATCGAAGGCGCGGCGCAGCCGGACAAGGCGGATGCCGGGGCCAAGATCGCGCTCTGCCCGGGTCAGCGCATCCGCCTCGGGCCCGACCGGGGCGTAGGGCGTGACGATCTGTTCAAGGTCATGCGCGCGCGCCCACGCCGCGACGTCATCGATCCGGGGGATATCGCCCAGCCTGTCCGCCCAGCGCGCCGTCATGTCGCGGGCTGCGGCCTCTTCCCATTCCGTGACCATGGGCGCGACGGCAAGCGGGCTGAGATCGCGCCGGTACGACATCCTCGCCGTCACGACGGGCGCGGGCATGCGGTCGAGCAGGAAGCACGGCGACAGATCGTCGGGATGCAGCAGCAGCCCGGTGCGCAGCCCCGGCTCTGCCCGGTCAGGCAGGGGCAGGGCGCGCGGGCGCGGCGGCTCGGGCCCGTCAAGGGGGGCTGCATGGGTGGCCAGCCCCCGTGGCGCGAAGCGGCCCTCGGTATAGGTCGCGATGTTGTCGGCGCGCGCCAGATAGGTTTTGCCCTTGGTCTGCAGCCCTGCGACCCAGCGCCAGGACAACGTGTTGGACGCCGGATCGCCGTCGAGCAGGTGGCGTAGGAAGAAATCCGCCCCCAGCGCCCAGGGCAGGCGCAGCGTGAAGATCCAGATCGAGGCGAACCACATCCGCGCGTGATTGTGCATGTAGCCCGTTTCGGCCAGTTCCCGCGCCCAGGCGTCGAAAGCGTCGATACCGGTCTGGCCGAGGCAGGCCTCTTCCCAGCGCGCGCGCAGGCCCGACTGGGTCTGCACTGCGTTCCATGCCGCGTCACGGTCCATCTTGTAGGCCGTCCAGACGCCGGGCCGCAGTTCCAGCCAGCCCTTCCAATAGGTGCGCCAGAACACTTCCTGCACGAATTTTTCGGCCGCACGCAGGGAATGGCGCGACAGGACGGCCTGCAGCACCTCGTCTTCGGTGATCAGGCGGTGGCGCAGATAG
Organism: Aestuariivita sp.; assembly: GCA_018401465.1. Classification (GTDB taxonomy): domain Bacteria; phylum Pseudomonadota; class Alphaproteobacteria; order Rhodobacterales; family Rhodobacteraceae; genus JAGYKE01. The sequence continues at coordinate 397,606 of JAGYKE010000005.1, read as the reverse complement.
GGCGACAGGGTCGACACATGGACATGGCGCCCCGGCCCCAGTTCATGGTTGCGCCTGCGGGCATAGGCTTCGCCGGCCATGGGTACGAACCGCGCAAGGCGTTCGAGCGCGGCGGTGCGGTCTGGCGGGAAGGCGATGTCGGACATGGGCAGCCAGCTAACCCCGCGCGCGCCGAGGTCAAGGGCGGGGCTGCCGCCCCTTGCGGCCCCCCCCGGGCGACACTAAGACTTGGGGAAAGGAAGTCCGGGTATCGTCCCGGCCAGCGTATAGGCAGGCGGTCTCACATGTTCGATCCGATAGAAACCTACAGCAACCTCGTTCCCATGGTCGTCGAACAGACCAGCCGCGGCGAACGGGCCTATGACATCTTCTCGCGCCTGCTGAAGGAACGGATCATCTTCATCAACGGGCCGATCCATGATGGCATGTCGCATCTGATCGTGGCGCAGCTTCTGCATCTGGAAGCCGAGAACCCGAAGAAGGAAATCAGCGTCTACATCAATTCGCCCGGTGGCGTCGTGACCAGCGGTCTCGCGATCTACGACACCATGCAGTATATCCGACCCAAGGTCTCCACGCTCGTGATCGGGCAGGCGGCGTCGATGGGATCGGTGCTGCTGGCAGGGGGCGAAAAGGGCATGCGCTTCTCGCTGCCCAACAGCCGGATCATGGTGCACCAGCCTTCCGGCGGGTATCAGGGCCAAGCGTCGGATATCATGATCCATGCCGCCGAGACACAGAAGCTGAAAGACCGGCTGTACGACATCTACGTCAAGCATACTGGCCAGACCAAGAAGGCGGTCGAACGCGCGCTGGACCGCGACAACTTCATGTCGCCGGAAGAGGCGAAGGACTGGGGTCATATCGACGAAATCGTCGAAAACCGCGGCAAGATTGAGGCCGAAGCCTGATCCTTTGGCATCCCGCCGCCGTGATCGGTTGCGGGCCGTTTCCTGCCGAAATTAGCGATTGTCGCGCCCAGACCGCTGGCCTAAGCTGACGGCCATGCACCCCGGGTGCGGGCGGGACGAGAACCTCGAAGCCAGAAAGGACCCTTATGGCAACGAACTCGAGCGGCGACAGCAAGAACACGCTCTATTGCAGCTTCTGCGGCAAGAGCCAGCACGAAGTGCGCAAGCTGATCGCAGGCCCGACGGTGTTCATCTGCGATGAATGCGTCGAGCTGTGCATGGACATCATCCGCGAAGAGACAAAGTCGAGCGGTCTGAAATCCCAGAACGGTGTGCCCAGCCCCCGCGACATCTGCGCGGTGCTGGATGATTATGTTATCGGCCAGAAGCGTGCCAAGCGTGTGCTGTCGGTCGCGGTGCACAACCATTACAAGCGGCTGAACCACGCCCAGAAGGCGGGCAACGACATCGAACTCTCGAAGTCGAACATCCTGCTGATCGGCCCCACGGGCTGCGGCAAGACGCTGCTGGCGCAGACGCTGGCGCGTATTCTCGATGTGCCCTTCACCATGGCCGACGCGACCACGCTCACTGAGGCGGGTTACGTGGGCGAGGATGTGGAGAACATCATCCTCAAGCTCTTGCAGGCCAGCGAATACAACGTCGAACGCGCCCAGCGCGGCATCGTCTACATCGACGAGGTCGACAAGATCACCCGCAAGTCGGAAAACCCCTCGATCACCCGCGACGTGTCGGGTGAGGGCGTGCAGCAGGCGCTTCTGAAGCTGATGGAAGGTACGGTCGCGTCCGTGCCGCCGCAGGGCGGGCGCAAGCATCCCCAGCAGGAATTCCTGCAGGTGGATACGACGAACATCCTGTTCATCTGCGGCGGCGCCTTCGCGGGGCTCGACAAGATCATTGCGCAGCGCGGCAAGGGCAGCGCCATGGGCTTCGGCGCCGACGTGCGGGCCAATGACGACCGCAATGTGGGCGAGATCTTCAAGGACATCGAACCCGAGGATCTGCTGAAGTTCGGCCTCATCCCCGAATTCGTGGGCCGTCTGCCGGTTCTGGCAACGCTCGAGGATCTGGACGAACCCGCGCTGATCGAAATCCTGACCAAGCCCAAGAACGCACTGATCAAGCAGTATCAGCGGCTGTTCGAGTTGGAGGACACCGAGCTTACCTTCACCGAAGACGCGCTCAAGGCGGTCGCGAAGCGTGCCATCGAACGCAAGACCGGTGCGCGGGGCCTGCGCTCGATCCTCGAAGACATCCTGCTCGACACGATGTTCGACCTGCCGAGCCTGGACAGCGTGACCAAGGTCGTCGTGAACGAAGAGGCGGTCATGTCCGATGCGGGGCCGCTGATGATCCATGCCGAAGGCAAGGAAGAGGCCAGCGCGGGCTGAACTGCGGTCAGACAGACAATACGGGGCGGACCGCCGGTCCGCCCTTTTTCGTGAGAAAGGGACAAAGACATGACGATCCGGCGCATTTCCTCGGGCGGGGCTTTCGAGGCGAAACTCGGCTATTGTCGCGCGGTGGTGGCGGGCGGCTTTGTCCATGTCGCGGGCACGGTGGGGCAGGGCGATGACGTGGTGACGCAGTGCCGCTCGGCGCTCGACATCGTCGGGCGCGCGCTGGCCGAGGCGGGCTGCCGATGGGACCACGTGGTGCGCGTCACCTACATGCTGCCCGACGCAGCCGAGTTCGAGCCCTGCTGGCCGGTTCTTGCCGAGACCTTCGGCGCGCATCCGCCGGCGGCAACGATGATCCAGTGCGGGCTCATCGACCCGAAATACCGCATCGAGATCGAGGTGACTGCGGTTCTGCCGTAAGACGCCTGCGCCTCCGTGTCCGGCCCCGCGGCTCTGGACCTTGGTCCCGCTTTCCGCCATACCAAGCCCAACCGATGCCGGAGGTCTGACATGGGCATTTTCAACACTCTTCTGCGTTCCGTGACATGGTGGAACGGTCAGACGCTGAACACGCAAATCTTCACCTGGCGCAAGGGCGTTCGGGTGGGCGAGGATGCGCAAGGCAATATCTTTTACCGAACCCGCGACGACAGCCGCCGCTGGGTGATTTTCAATGGCGAGGCCGAGGCGAGCCGCGTCAGCCCCGACTGGCATGGCTGGCTGCACCGCACCTGGGATGAACCGCCGACCGAAAAGCCGCTGCCGCGCAAGGCCTGGGAAAAGCCCCATCAGGAGAACCTGACCGGCACGCCTCTTGCCTACGCGCCGGCCGGGTCGATCCGCCGCGCCGATCCGGCCGAGCGGCGTGACTACGAGGCCTGGCGCCCGGAATAGGAGCAACAGGATGTCCGGCCATTCCACCACAGAAGTCCTTGTCGGCGGCGCCGTTCTGGCAGGCGCCATCGCCTTTGCCGTCTATGCGGGTCAGGCGACCGGCCTGTCGGCGGGGCCGTCGGGTTATGAACTCACCGCGTCGTTCCGGTCTCTCGACGGGGTCAGCGTCGGCACCGACGTTCGGCTGGCCGGCGTCAAGGTGGGCACGGTGACTGGCATCGCGCTCAACCCCGAAACCTATCGCGCCGACACCCGCTTCACCGTCACGCAAGGCATCGAGATTCCCGACGACAGCGCGATCTTGGTGTCTTCGGAAGGGCTCCTTGGCGGCAATTTCGTCGAGATCATGCCGGGCGGATCGCCCTACTATTTCGCGCCGGGTGATGAAATCCTCGACACTCAGGGCGCGGTCAGCCTGATCTCGCTGCTTCTGAAATTCGTCAGCGGCGACGGGAACGCCGAGTGATCCGCGCGCTGCTTTGCGCGCTCGCGATCCTCGCTCCGGGTGCGGCGCAGGCCCAGATCGTCTTCGGCCAGACGACCGAAGAGACGCAAGGCGCCGAGGCGGACAGCACGATCACCGAAGAAGCGATCGAGGAGACGCGCCTGCAGGCGGCCATCGGTACCGGCGCGCTTCTGCGCGGGCTCGACAAGGTCAGCGGCGTGGTCATCGATCTTGCCGTGCCGACGGGGGCGACGGGGCAGATCTTCGGGCTTGATGTCGGCGTCTCGGAATGCCGCTATCCCGACGGCAACCCGGCGGGTGATGCCTACGCCTATCTGGTGATCCGGGTGCCGGGGGTCGAAGGGGCGATCTTCACAGGCTGGATGATCGCATCGGCGCCCGCGCTCAATGCGCTCGACCATGCGCGCTATGATGTCTGGGTGTTGCGCTGCACGACATCGTGACCGCTGCCGACCGATGGCGCGGTGAAGTCTGCCGCCCCGCGCAGCGCCGCGGCCAGCCGGCGATGATATTCGGCCCGGGTGATCTCGATCCCGCCCAGTGACGCCAGATGCGCGGTCAGAAACTGCGTGTCGAACAGCGTGAACCCCGCCCGCCGCAGCCGGTCCACCAGATGCGCAAGCGCGATCTTCGACGCGTCGCGCCGGCGCGAGAACATGCTTTCCCCGAAAAACGCTGTGCCCAGCGCCACGCCATAGACACCGCCGGCCAGATCGTCGCCATCCCAGAGCTCGATCGAATGGGCGTGGCCCAGCCGGTGCAGCGCGACATAGAGATCGCGGATCTCGCCGTTGATCCACGTCTCGTCCCGTTCGGCGCAGCCATCGACGACGCCCGCGAAATCGCGGTTGACCGACACCGACATCCGCTCCGACCGGATCGCCCGGGCGAGCGAGCGCGACATGCGGAAACCCTCCAGCGGAATGACACCGCGCCGCCGCGGATCGACCCAGAAGATGTCCGGGTCGTCGCGCGCCTCGGCCATGGGGAATATTCCGATGGAATAGCCATGCAGAAGAAGGTCCGGGGTCAGCGTCATGCGGCACTCCCGGGGCCGGGGTCATTGCGGCTGCAGGTTGTCCTCAAGCCAGCGCTCCAGCCAGTGGATGTTGTAGCGTCCTGCCTGGATGTCCGGCTCGGCCAGCAAGGCATGGAACAGCGGGATCGTGGTATCGACCCCGTCCACTATCAGCTCGCTCAGCGCGCGCGCGAGCCGCGCCAGCGCCTCGGGCCGGTCGCGGCCATGCACGATGAGCTTGCCGATCAGGCTGTCGTAATAGGGCGGAATGCGATACCCGTCATAGAGCGCGGAATCCATCCGCACGCCCAGGCCCCCCGGCGCGTGATACTGCGTGATCCGCCCGGGCGAGGGCGCGAAGTTCGGCAGTTTCTCGGCGTTGATGCGTACTTCGATGGCGTGGCCGTTGATCGCCAGATCCTCCTGCTGGAAGGACATCGGCAGGCCCGCCGCCACGCGGATCTGTTCGCGCACCAGATCGACGCCGAAGATGGCTTCGGTCACCGGGTGCTCCACCTGCAGGCGGGTGTTCATCTCGATGAAGTAGAACGACCCGTTTTCGTAAAGGAATTCGATCGTGCCCGCGCCGGAATAGCCGATGCGCGCGACCGCTTCGGCGCAGGTGCGCCCGATTGCGGCGCGTTCCTCGGAGGTGATGACGGGGCCGGGGGCTTCCTCGAACACCTTCTGGTGACGGCGCTGCAGTGAACAGTCACGTTCGCCCAGATGCACCGCGCCGCCCTGTCCGTCGCCGAAGATCTGGATCTCGATATGGCGCGGCGTGGTGAGGTACTTCTCGATATAGACCTCGTCATTGCCGAAGGCGGCCTTGGCCTCGGCCCGGGCGGTCTGGAAGGCGCGTTCGATCTCGGCCGCCGACTTCGCGACTTTCATGCCGCGCCCGCCGCCGCCCGCCGTCGCCTTGACGATGACGGGATAGCCGATCTCGTCACACAGCGCGCGCGCCGCGGCGACATCGGGCACCCCTCCGTCCGATCCCGGCACGCAAGGCACGCCCAGCGCCTTCATCGTGTCCTTGGCGGTGATCTTGTCGCCCATGATGCGGATATGTTCGGCGCTGGGGCCGATGAAGGAAATGCCGTGATCCTCGACGATCTGGACGAAATTGGCGTTCTCGGACAGGAACCCATAGCCCGGGTGGATCGCCTCGGCGCCCGTGATCTCGCAGGCCGAGATGATGGCGGGTACCGAGAGGTAGCTTTGCGTGCCCGGGGGCGGGCCGATGCAGACGCTCTCATCCGCCATGCGCACATGCATCGCATCGGCATCCGCGGTGGAATGCACGGCGACCGTGGCAATGCCCATCTCTCGGGCGGCGCGCACGACGCGGAGCGCGATCTCTCCCCGGTTGGCGATCAGGATCTTCTTGAACATCGCGCGCGCCTTATTCGATGATCATCAGGGGCGATCCGTATTCGACCGCGGCACCATCCTCGACCAGAATGCGGCGCACGATGCCCGCGCGGGGCGCGGGGATGTGGTTCATCGTTTTCATCGCCTCGACGATCAGGAGCGTGTCGCCCTCGGCGACCTTGTCGCCGACGCTCACGAAGGCGGGGGTGCCCGGTTCGGCCTGCAGATAGACCGTGCCCACCATGGGCGAGGTGACGGCGCCGGGCAGGGCGGCCGGATCGGCGGGCAGGTCGGGCTGCGCCGCAGGCGCGGCAGCGGCGGGCGCAGCCGACGGTGCGGCGACAGGGACATGAACGGTCTGAACCGGTGCCGGACCATAGCGGCTGACGCGGACATTCAGGCTGTCGTTGTCGCCATAGTCGCGCTTGACCTGCAGCTCGGCCAGGTCGTTCTCGCGCAGGAGTTCGGCCAGCGCCTTGATGAATGCCACGTCGGCGTCGTGCTTGTTATGTCCCATGCTCTTCTTGCCCCTCAGGTCCTGCTTGACCGGGTGCGCCGCATGGCGTCCATCCCGGAAAGTTGCCTGCTTATATTTCAACCCGCCCCCGGTGAAAAGCGCCCCCGGACCCCTTTCGCGCGTGGCGCGGCCGGGGCGACTGCGCGATTGCCCCCGGGCGGCGCCCGATGCGATACTCGGGCCGGGGGCAGGCAGCGCAATACGGGAGGGGGCAATCATGACCGCATGGACGGGACGGACGCAGGGATGCGGGGGCAGGGCATGAACATCGGGTCATGGCTGGCACGCACGGCGACGGTGCGGCCCGACCGCCCGGCGCTGTTTCTCGGACGCGACTGCGTGGCCGACTACGCCGCCTTCGACGCCCGCGCCGTCCGCGTCGCGGACTGGCTGGCGGCGCAGGGTGTCCTGCCCGGCGACCGGGTGGCGATCTTCATGAAGAACTGCCCCGACTACCTGATCGCGCAATACGGCATCTGGTATGCGGGTGCCGCTGCCGTGCCCATCAACGCCAAGCTGCACGGGCGCGAGGCCGCGTTCATCTTGCAGGATTCGGGTGCGAAGATCGCCTTCACTTCGCTCGACCTGACCGAAGCCCTGGCCGGGGCCGCCGCGCCCGGGCGTCATGTCGACATCACCGGCGATGTCTGGGCGCGGATTTTCGTGGAAAATCCGGGCCCCGGGTTTTCCGCGAAAACGCGTGCCCCTGTCCCGCGCGCGGCCGACGATCTGTGCTGGCTCTTCTACACTTCGGGCACAACGGGCAAGCCCAAGGGCGTGATGATCACGCACCGGATGCTGATGGCCATGTCGCTGTGCTATGCCACCGACGTGGACGAGGTGCGCGCCGGGGACGCGGTCCTTTACGCCGCGCCGATGAGCCATGGCGCGGGCATCTACAACATGCTGCATGTGCTCAAGGGTGCCGCCCATGTCTGCCCGCCCTCGGGCGGTTTCGACGAGGCGGAAATCTTCAATCTCGCCCGTCATTTCGGATCGGTCCAGATGTTCGCGGCCCCCACCATGGTCAAGCGGATGACGCAAGCGGCGCGCGCCACCGGCGAGACTGGCGAGGGCCTGCGCACCGTGGTCTATGCCGGTGGCCCCATGTACGTCGCCGACATCATCGAGGCGGTCGAGATCTTCGGCCCCGTCTTCGTCCAGATCTACGGGCAGGGCGAATGCCCGATGGGAATCACCGCGCTGTCGCGCCACGACGTGACCGACCGCAGTCACCCCCGCTGGCGTGAACGCCTCGCCAGCGTCGGCCGCGCGCAATCCGCGGTCGAGATCGCGATCGGCGACGCCGATGGCACCCCCCTTCCCGTGGGCAGCCATGGCGAAATCATGGTGCGCGGCGACACCGTCATGCCGGGCTACTGGCAGAACCCGCAGGCTACTACGAAGACGCTGGTGAACGGTTGGCTGATGACCGGCGACATGGGGTTTCTCGACGAAGACGGCTATCTGACCATGCAGGACCGGTCCAAGGACATGATCATCTCGGGTGGGTCGAACATCTATCCGCGCGAGGTGGAAGAGGTGCTGCTCACCCACCCGGGCGTGACCGAGGCCGCCGTGGTGGGCCGCGCCCATCCCGAATGGGGCGAAGAGGTCGTGGCCTTCATCGTGGGCGGGGCCGGTGCCGCAGATCTCGACCGGCTCTGCACGCAGAACATCGCGCGGTTCAAGCGACCCAAGGATTACCGCTGGCTGCCGGACCTGCCCAAGAACAATTACGGCAAGGTGCTGAAGACCGAACTGCGCAAGTTGCTGGAGGATGAAGGACAATGACCAGCCAGCGCGGTAAAGCCTGACCCAAGCCCTTTGATTTCAGATAGTTTCCTGTAAATTGATGTTATCCGGCCGGGTAAATCCACCCGCCGTCATCGGCAGGAGCGTCCCATGGCCCGCGACACGATCACCGGCAGCCGCATCCGCGAACGGCGGCTTGCGGCCGGATTGCGGCAGGCCGATCTGGCGCGCGATCTGGGGATTTCGGCGTCCTACCTGAACCTGATCGAACACAACCGCCGCCGCGTGGGCGACGACCTTCTGGCGCAGATCTCCGCACGGCTGGGAGTGGACAGCACGATGTTGTCGGACGGGGCCGAGGCCGCGCTGATCGCCAGCCTGCGCGAGGCCGCCGCGGCGGCGGGGCGCGCGGCGGGTGCCGAGATCGAGCGCGCCGACGAATTCGCGGGCCGCTTTCCCGGCTGGGCCGCGGTTCTCGCGGGCGCGCAGCGGCGCATCGCCTCGCTCGAACGGACGGTGCAGACGTTGTCGGACCGGCTGTCGCATGATCCAAACCTTGCCGCGTCGCTGCACGAGGTGCTCTCGACCGTGACCGCCATCCGCTCGACCGCGGCGATCCTCGCCGAAACGGGCGAGATCGAGGCCGAATGGCGCGACCGGTTTCACCGCAACCTCGATGCAGACAGCCGGAGGCTGGCCGAAAGCAGCAAGGCGCTTGTCACCTATCTGGGCGAGAACGACACCAGTGCCGACCGCGGTGCGACCCCGCAGGAAGAGGTGGAGGCCTTCCTTGCTGTCCATGGCCATCATTTCGAGCCGCTCGAAATCGGGCGCGCGACCCCGCAGGCGATTGTCGACGATCCCCGCGCGGCGCTGAGCGAGGCGGCGCAACAGATCGCGCTGCGCATCCTGACCCAGTATGCCGCCGATGCCGCGCTCATGCCGCTTGACCGGATGCGGGCGGTGATCGCGCAGGTCGGGCCCGATCCCGCGCGCCTTCAGGCCTCCCTTGGCCTGCCCTGGCAAGCGGTCTTCCGGCGGTTGGCGGCGATGCCCCCGACCGATCTGACACGCTCCGCGGGTCTGGTGATCTGCGACGCCTCGGGCAGCATCGTCTTCCGCAAGCCGGTCGAAGGCTTCACCCTGCCGCGTTTCGGGGAAAGTTGCCCGCTCTGGCCGCTCTATTCGGCCTTGTCGCGGCCGAACGTGCCGATCCGGCGACGCGTTCTTCAGGCGGGCCGGCGCGCGGCGCAGTTCGACTGTTTCGCCATTGCCCACCCGCTTGACCCCGCGGGGCTCGATCAGGACCCGGTCTATCTCTCCACCATGCTGATCCTGCCCGTCGACCGGCCTGCCGACGACGCGAGACCTGTCGGATCGACCTGCCGCCTGTGTGTCCGGGGCAAGTGCGCGGCCCGGCGCGAACCATCGGTTCTGAGCGAAGAGTTTTGACAGCCCCGGGCAAACCGGGGATAAATCCGAAATCGGCGATGCAAAGACGACCGGGGAAGCCAGAAAAACCCGGCACGCCGACAAGGGGGGAGAGAACCGGCATGCCCGGCACCGTTCTGCTGATCGAGGACGAACCCAACATCATCGAGGCGATCCGCTTCCTGCTGTCGCGCGAGGGCTGGCAGGTCGCCACCCACGCTGACGGCGCCGACGCGGTCGAGACGGTGCGCAGCGTGCGGCCCGACCTCCTGATCCTTGATGTAATGCTGCCGGGCCGGTCGGGCATGGACATCCTGCGCGATCTGCGCGGAGATGCCGAATGGCGGGGCCTGCCTGTGCTGATGCTGACTGCGCGCGGTCAGGCGCGCGACCGCGACATGGCCGAGCGCGCCGGCGCAAGCCGCTTCATGACCAAGCCTTTCTCGAACCAGGACGTGCTGAGTGCGGTGCGCGATCTGCTAGACGCGGGCCGCCCGGGATGAGCGCGCGCGGTCCGAACCTGTTTCTGGAGCGTGAAACCTACCGCCGCCGCCGGTTGCTCGATGCGGCGCGCGTGCTGCCGGTTCTGGGCATCGCGCTTTGGCTTGTGCCGCTGCTGTGGCCGGCCACTCCGGAGGAAGGCGTGCCGATGTCGGTCGCTCTGGTCTATGTCTTCGGGGTCTGGGCAGTGCTGATCCTGTGCGCCTTCCTGTTCGGGCTGAAGGTGCGCACGCGACACGCCGACGATGCGCCCGCGCCACGGCCGGGGAGCGGGCAGACGCGCTGAGCATGGACACGTTGTCGATCCTTGTCTCGGTCTGTCTGGTCTACGTGATCATTCTGTTCGCGGTGGCCGCGCTGGCCGATCAGATGGCGGCGGCTGGCAAGGCGCGGTGGCTGCGCTCGCCCGTTGTCTATACGCTGTCGCTGTCGATCTATTGCACCGGCTGGACCTTCTATGGCGCGGTGGGCTACGCCGCGCGGTCGGGTCTTGAATTCGTGACGATCTATCTGGGGCCGACACTGGTGATGATCGGCTGGTGGTGGGGCCTGCGCAAACTGGTGCGCATCGGGCGCAGCCAGCGGGTAACCTCGATCGCCGACCTTCTGGCGTCGCGCTATGGCAAATCGAACATGCTGGCGATCGGTGTGACCATTCTCGCCGTGCTGGCGGTCACGCCTTATATCTCCCTGCAATTGCAGTCGATCACGCTGTCCTTCTCGATCTTCGCGGGGACGGACGAACAGGCACCCGATAACACCGCGTTTCTGGTCGCGGTGGGACTGGCGCTGTTCGCCATCCTGTTCGGCACGCGCAATCTGGACGCCAACGAACGCCACTACGGCGTTGTCACCGCAGTCGCGGTCGAGGCGGTGGTGAAGCTCATTGCCCTTCTCGCGGTCGGCATCTTCGTTGTCTGGGGGCTGGTGGGCGGCATCGCCCCGATGATGGAGCGCATCGACGCCTCGGAGATCGGTGCATTCGAGGTGCAGGGCGGGCGCTGGACTGCGATCACGCTTTTGTCCGCCGCGGCGCTGATCTGTCTGCCACGCATGTTCCAGGTTATGGTGGTCGAGAATGACGATGAACGCCACCTGCGCACCGCCGCATGGGCCTTCCCGCTCTATCTGTTCCTTATGAGCCTTTTCGTCGTGCCGATTGCCGTCGTCGGGCTCGACCTGCTGCCCGTGGGATCGAATCCGGATCTTTTTGTAGTCAGCTTGCCGCTTTTCGCCGAACGGGACGGTCTGGCGATGCTGGCCTTTCTGGGCGGGTTCTCCTCGGCCACCTCGATGGTCATCGTGGCGGCGATGGCGCTGTCGATCATGATTTCCAACCATCTGATCATGCCGCTTTACCTGACGGCCCGGTCCGGACTTGGCGTCACCGAAACCGGCGATGTGCGCCATGTCGTGCTCATGGCGCGGCGGGTGTCGATCGGCGCAGTGATGGCGCTGGGCTATGTCTATTTCGACGTGTCGGGTGATGACGCGGCGCTTGCGGCCATCGGGCTGATCGCCTTCGCGGGGATCGCGCAGATCCTGCCCGCGCTGGTCGGCGGTCTGTTCTGGCGCGGCGCCACGCGGGCCGGGGCGCTGGCCGGGCTGACCGCGGGCTTCGGCCTGTGGGTCTATACCGCACTTCTGCCGGGGATCGGGACGGCGGGAATCATCCCCGCTGCCATGCTGGCCGATGGGCCGCTGGGTATCGGCTGGCTCAGGCCGCAGGCGCTTTTCGGGGTCGAAGGGCTCGATCCCATCGTGCATTCGACGATGTGGTCGCTCAGCCTCAACACCACGGCTTTCATCGCGGTCTCGATGCTCAGCTTTCCCAGCCCGCTGGAGCGGCTTCAGGGCGCGCAGTTCGTCAACGTCTTCGATCATTCGGTCGGGCCGCGGGGCTGGACGGGATCGCCCGCGCAGGCCGAAGACCTCCTGACCATGGCGCGCCGCATCCTTGGCCCCGACCGGGCGCAGGCGCTGTTCCATCGCGAGGCGCGCAGGCAGGGCGTGGGCGGCAACCTGCCAGAACCGACGCCCGAATTCCTCGACCGGCTGGAGCGGGAACTGAGCGGGTCGATCGGCACCGCGACGGCCCATGCGATGGTCGTGCAGATCGTCGGCGGCGAAACGGTGTCGGTCGAGGATCTGATGGCGGTGGCCGACGAATCGGCGCAACTGGTCGAGTATTCCGGCCAGCTCGAGGCGAAATCGGCCGAACTGACCCGCACCGCCGCGCAGCTGCGCGAAGCGAACGACAAGCTGACCCAGATCTCGCTGCAGAAGGACGGCTTTCTCAGTCAGGTCAGCCACGAACTCAGGACGCCCATGACCTCGATCCGGGCCTTTTCGGAAATCCTGCGGGACACCCGCAGGCTGAGCGAGGAAGACAAGAACCGCTATGCCGGCATCATCCATGACGAAGCGGTGCGCCTGACGCGGCTTCTGGATGATCTGCTGGACCTGAGCGTGCTGGAAAGCGGACAGGTCAGCCTGAACATGCGCAGCGCGACGCTGGACGGGCTTCTCGACCATGCGGTGGCGACGGCGCTGGCCGGGGCGGCAAAACCCATCGCCATCGACCGCCGCCGCAGCGAAGAGGCCGCGCAGATCGACACCGATCTCGACCGGCTGTCGCAGGTCTTCATCAATCTCATCGCCAATGCGCAGAAATACTGTGACGCGCCCGACCCGTGGCTGACCATCCGGCTCCGGTCGCTGGGTGACCGGCTGGCGGTCGATTTCATCGACAATGGCGCCGGTGTCCCGCGTGAGGCGCGCGCGCTCATCTTTGAGAAATTCGCCCGGGTCGGCGGCGACAAGGCGGGCGGCGCGGGCCTTGGCCTTGCCATCTGCCGCGAGATCATGGACCGCCTCGGCGGCGAGATCGCCTATCTCGACGGGGCCCAAGGGGGCGCTTTCCGCGTCCTCCTTCCGGCACCGCGCGCGATGGCTGCGCAATAGTCCGCGTAAAGACAATCGTAACCTGGCACCGGCTAGGAAGACCCTTGGTAAATGCCGCATTCCGGGTGTGCCCCGGGCAGGTGCGGCGCTTTCGCTGGGGCAGGACGAACCGACGTGACGGCGACCATGCGGCGCAAACTGGCCGGTACCGATTCCAGTGGGGCCTCCCGCGGGATGACGGCGCTGCGCGCGCTGCGCCTGGCCATGGCGCGGACGGCGGGTGACACTCTCGGGCTCGCGCTCGGCGCCATTGCCGCGCGTCAGGGCGTCTGCGCGCCGGACGAGGTTGCAGCCGACATCGCCGCCGACGGGCTTCTGGTGCTGCTCGACTGTGCCGGGGCGCAGACCGGGGCCGCCGTGCTGTCGCTGCCCCTTGTGTCCGCACTGATCCAGCAGCAGACCATGGGTCGCGTCGCCGACCGCGCCCCGGACCCGCGGGACTTCACCGATACAGACGCGCTCATCTGCGCGCCGTTCCTTGAGGATTGCCTGCGTATGGCCGCCGACATCGCCGAGGCGCCACAGGACCGGGCCTGCCTGACCGGTATCCGGTTCGGTGCACGGGCCGGCGATGTCCGCGCGCTCTGCCTTGCCCTGCGGGCGCCGCGCTACCGGGTTCATGCCTTCACGCTCGACATCGCCGAGGGGCGCAGACAGGGCGATCTGGTGCTGATCCTGCCCGACCCGGTCCCCGCCGAAGGCGAGGCGCGGCAGACGGGCCCCGCGCGCGATCCGGGGCAGAGCCCGCTGATGCAGGTCGAGGCGGATCTGACCGCCGTGCTGGCGCGTCTGCGGCTGCCGCTCGACCGGCTGAACGCCTTGCGGGTGGGCGATCTGGTGCCGCTGGCGCGTGACCGGCTGGACGAGACATCGCTTGTCGCACCGGGCGGCGCGGTGATCGCGCGGGGGCGGCTGGGGCAGATGAACGGTCAGCGCGCGGTGCGCCTGATGGCACCCACCCCGGTTCCGCGGGCGGTCGCCGATGCCCGGGCCGTGCAGTTCGATCCGCTGCCGCGCAGATCGCCGGCTCCCCGGCCCGACCGTGGCGAAGACGTGCTCGACATCGCGGCGCTGGCACGCACGTCACCCGGCGACGCCGCGCGAGAGATCGGCGCGCTCGCCGGGCTGAGCGATGAGGATATGTCGGCGCTGTCCCTGACCCCCGCCCCGGGGGAGGAGGTCGAGGGACGCCCGGTTTGAGCCTAGCCTGCCTGTTGTGCGGCCAGTTCCAGCGTCGGGCGCAGGTTGTCGAGCGCATATCCAGCCGATCGTGTCGCGGCAAGAACTTGATCGACGGGGCTGTGCCCGGCCTCGCCCAGCGCCCAGATCACCGAACACCGTGTGCCGGACGCGCAATAGGCCAGCACCGGCCCCTGCGATCCTTCGATCAGGGCGCGCTGACGCGCGACGTTTTCAGGCGTCATCGTTTGGTGCGTCAGCGGCAGAACATGAAAGGACAGTCCTGCTTTTGCCGCGGCCTGTGCCATGACATCGGCCTGGATGTCGGGCGGAACCTCGGCATCGGGGCGGTTGCAGATCACCGTCGCGAAACCGCGGGCGGCGATGTCCTCCATGTCCTCGGGCAGGATCTGCGGCGAGACTGAGTACGAAGGGGTAAGCATACGTGCGTCCATGGCCAAACCCTTACGCCGCTGCCCGGCTGCTGTCCAGAAGGCGCGCCATGACCGGTGACACCGCCATGCCCGCGAGCATTGCTGCAAGGAACACAAGGCCTCCCGTCCCGCCATAGCTGAGCGAGGCGATCGCCGGCCCCGGGCAAAGCCCCGCCAGTCCCCAGCCCAGCCCGAAGAGAACCGATCCCCCGATCAGCCGCCGGTCCAGAACTGGTTCGGCCCGCGGCGGGAAAGGCACGCCGATCAGCGATGCGCTCCGCCGCGTCGTCACCCACCAGGCCAGCGCCATGGGCAGGATCGCGCCGCCCATCACGAAGGCAAGCGTCGGATCCCAGTTCCCGAAGATATCAAGCCAGCCCTGCACCTTGCGGGTGTCGGTCATGCCCGAAACGAACAGCCCCGCGCCGAACAGCGCGCCTGCCAATGCCGAAAAGATCAGCCGCATTTCAGATCACCCCCAGAATGTGACGGAAGACCACCAGAGAAACCCCGCCCGCGACAAGGAAGGCGACGGTCGCCGCGATGCCCCGCAGCGACAGCCGCGAGATGCCGCAGACCCCGTGCCCGGACGTGCAGCCATTGGCGATCCGCGTGCCTATGCCCACGGCCAGACCCGCTGCCACCAGCACCGCCCAGTTGTCGGTGACATGGGTCGAGATATCGACCGAGTAGAGCGGTATCAGCAGCGCCGGCGTCACCAGAAGCGCGGCAAGGAACACAAGCCGTTCCGCCGCCGTCGACCGGCCCGATCCGTCGATCAGCCCGCCGAGGATACCGCTGGCCCCCATGATGCGGCCGTTTCCAAGAAGATAGACAGCGCCTCCGGCGCCGATCATGAGGCCCCCGACAAGGCCCCAGATCCAGTCCTGTTCGATCATCGCGCGTTTCCTTTTTCGTCGTCAGAGTTTGTTCACAGGCAGTTTGAGGAAGACATCGCCCTTCTCGTCCGGCGGCGGCATACGGCCCGCGCGCATGTTGACCTGCAGCGACGGCAGGATCAGCCGCGGCATGCCCAGCGTCGCGTCGCGCGCGTCGCGCATGGCCACGAAATCCTCGATCTTGCGGCCCTTGCCGATATGGACGTTGAGCGCCCTCTGTTCGCCCACCGTCGTCTCCCATGCGTAATCGTCGCGGCCCGGCGCCTTGTAGTCGTGACCGACGAAGATGCGCGTTTCGTCCGGCAGCGCGAGGATCTTCTGGATCGACTGATAGAGCATCGACGAAGACCCGCCCGGGAAATCGCAGCGCGCCGTGCCGAAATCGGGCATGAACAGCGTGTCGCCCACGAAGGCCGCGTCGCCGATGACGTAGGTCAGGCAGGCCGGCGTATGGCCCGGCGTGTGCAGCACATCGCCGCGCAACTGGCCCACATGGAAGCTGTCGCCTTCCTTGAAGAGCGCATCGAACTGCGACCCGTCACGCTGGAATTCGGTCCCTTCGTTGAAGACCTTGCCAAAGGTGTCCTGCACCACGGTGATCTTGTCGCCGATACCGATGCGTCCGCCCAGTTCCTGCTGCAGATAGGGCGCGGCGGACAGGTGGTCAGCATGGACATGGCTTTCAAGGATCCACTCGACGCTCAGGCCCTTGTCGCGCACGAAGGCGATGATCTCGTCCGCAGATGCGGTCGATGTGCGCCCCGAGGCATGGTCGAAATCCAGCACGCTGTCCACAATGGCGCAGGCGCTGCCTTGCGGGTCCTGCACGACATAGGAGACGGTATTGGTGGCCTCGTCGAAAAAGGCGGTCACGATGGGTGTCATGGTCAATCCTCCGGTTTGCCGAGAACATATAACAAAAATTGCATGTGTTGCAAGAGCAGCTATCGCAGAGTTACTTTGCCCCGGACAGCGGGCTCTGGCGATCACGGATCGCACGGGCTTTGGCCGATTGCCGCCGATCCTGCCCGAAATACGGGCAGATCGCCGCGCAGGGGTGCGGCAAACTGGACCAGCAGCCTTGTCCCGTCGCGCACCTGTCACAACCTTCCGGGCAAATAGTTCGGTCTGAGCCGGGGAGGGTTCCATAATGACCAAGCATGAATTGCTGGCATCATCTGAAACTTTGGAAGCACATATCGCCAAGGCGAGTCATGCGACGCGCATCGCCATGCAGCCGCAGCTTCAGACGATTCTGAACCGGCTCGAAGCCGACGGTATCGCGGTTCCCGTGCGACTCAAGCGGCTGAATGCAAACCTGATCGACGAGGTGATCGAGGCCCGCTTCGACAACATGCCGATCTGACGCGCCTCTCAGCCGAGAAAGACGCCCAAGATCACCAGCATCAGTCCGAGGACCGACAGCAGAAGCGCACCCATGTTGAGCGGCAGCGCCTTCTGAATCGTGGCACGCAACGCGTCGTCCGACGTGGCGGTGCGACGTGCTTGAGCAACTCGTACGATGCTCAGGATCAGACCTGCAAGGCCGATCACTGACAGGCCCGCACCGACCCAGACCATCATGTCGAACATCCTGCCCTTGCTCCCTTGTTCCGCGCCGGCCCGCCTAGCGGATCGGGGCGCATGGTGCAAGCGTCACGGCCGGAAACTGAGCGACAGGGTGAAGGCATAGCTTGCTTCGTCCAGCCCGTCCGGCGCGGCGGGAAACCGGCCCGCCCGGTGCACCGCTGCCAGTGCCGCCTGATCGAAAGCGGGGATCCCCGATGACCGGATCAGGCGCAGGCCCGTCAGGTGGCCCGCGCGGTTCACCGTCAACGAGACGCGCGCCGTGCCCTGACCGGCGGTGCCGCCGGGGTGACGCAGATGGCGGTGCACCTTGCGCTGGATGCGCGCGCCCCAGTCGGCCTGCAGCGCCTGCGCGCGGGCGGTCTGCGCGGCATTTGGCTCAGCGCGGCCTGCCGTGCTGCCCGCGGCGGGCGTCTGCGGAGCGACCGGCCCTGCCGCGCGCTGGCTTGGACGGGCGGGGTCCGTCGCGGGGTCGGGTGCCTGCGCTTGCGCAGGCGGCGTCGGTCTGGTGGGCGGGGTTGGGTCAGGGCGCGTGCCCGGGACCGACGACATGACGGGCGCGGCTTTTGTGACGGGCGGCGCGGGCGGCGTCGGCGCGGTCGCCTGCGGCGGGGCCGGGCGCGGCAGCGGCGTCAGGTCGGGACGCACCAGTGCCTCTCGCGCGGGGAGAAGGGGCGGGGCGGCGGGTGCCGCGCGCGCGGGCAGTGGCAGGGCAGCGGGCGGCAGGGCAGGGTCGGTGACCGCCGGCGCATTCGGCGCGGCGGGGGTCGGCGCCGTCTCGGGTGGGCGGGTCCAGCGCGCGACAAGGTCCGCGTCGCGCGGAGCGGCTGCGGTCAGCGTCACCGGCCCGGTGCCCAGATCACCGGCCTGCGGCAGCCCGTCGGGCCCGGGCGACATGGCCCAGAAACCCAGATGAACCCCCGTCGCCAGCGACAGGAACAGCACCGTTTCCACCGCCCGCATCATGGCCGCACCTGCGTGACCAGCGCCGCGTCCGTCACGCCCAGCGCCGCGAGCCGCGCCAGAAGACGCGCAAGATCGCCCGCAGGCAGCGCCCGGTCGGCGCGCAGCGTCAGGGCCTGCCCGGCCACGATCCCACCCAGCGCCGCATCCCCGGTCAGACCCGCACGCGCAAGCTGCCCGTCTGCGGCGACGAACAGGATATCGGGCGCTTCGGGCGGCGGGGCTTCGCCCGCTTCGGGGGGCGCGATGTCGAAGGGATCGGGCGGCGCGATCTGCGCGGTCATCACGAAGAAGACCAACAGCAGGAAGACCACGTTGATCATCGGCACGATGTTCTCGCGCGGCTGGCGGGCAGGGCGGCGGGGGGCGAAATCCATGCGCCTACTCCACCAGCACGACGTTGCGGATGCCCGACCGCGCAAGCCTGTCGATCACCTGCGTCAGCCGCGCCAGATCGGCCCCGTCCGAGGCACGCAGGATCACTGGCGCGTCGTCCCCCGGCAGAAGCGGGCGCAGCGCGGCGGCAAGGCCGTCTTCCTCCACGACAACCCCGTTCAGGCGCAAGTCTGCCGCGCCGATCTCGACCAGTCGCGGCGGCCCTTGCCATTCGGCCGCCCCGCCCGCCGCGATCCGCAGCGGGATCGCGCCGTCGATGCCGAAGCGGGCCGCCAGCATGAAGAAGACCAGAAGCAGGAACACCACGTCGATCATGGGTGTCAGGCTGGGGCCGCGGCGGCGGCGGGCGGGGGCGAAGGCGAACATCAGCGCGGACCCCCGCGCAGGAAGATGCGCGTCGCGGCATCCTCCATGTCGGCCTGCAGACGGTCGGCGATGCTGTCGAACCACGCCAGCGCCATCGCCGCCGGGATCGCGACCGCCATGCCCGCGGCGGTGGTCAGAAGCGCCTCCCATATCCCGCCGGCCAGGGTCGAGGGATCGGCCCCGCCGCCTGCCTCCTGCAGGGTCTGGAAGGCCTCGATCATGCCGAGCACGGTGCCGAACAGCCCCAGCAGCGGCGCGATGGCGGCGATCAGTTCCAGCGCCCGCAGACCTTCGCGCGCCCCGGCCAGATCGGCGCGGGCATGGCGCGCGGTTTCCTCGCGCGCGGCGGCGTCGGAGAGCTGCGGGTCAAGCCGCGCCGACATCGCCGCATGCGCAAGCCGCGCCCGCAGCGACCGCCGCCCTGCGACCGAGGCCAGCGCGGCATCGACCTGCCCGTCCCGCCACAGCCGGATCGCCTGTTCCGTCGCCCGCCCCGACCACGCGCCCATCAGCGACAGCCGCCACAGCTTCCACAGGATGATCGCCAGCGTCACGACGCTGAGCGCGGCGATCACCCACATCGCGGCTCCGCCGCGGTCGATGAAGGCAAGCGGTCCGTCAAGCATCATGGGCGGGCTCCTTCGTCCCACAGGGCGGCGACGATCGCGTCAAGACCGTCCGTCAGCGCCGCGGGCCCCGGTTGCAGGATCAGCGGCGACTTTATTTCGACGATACGCCCCGCCGCAACCGCCGGAATGCTGCCCCATCCGGGCCGCGATGCGATCCGGTCGGTCCGCACCTTCTTGCCGCACCAGGAGGCAAGGATCACGTCCGGCGCCGCCGCGATCACCTGGCCCGGGTCAAGGATGCGCGCCTTCGCACCCTGTTCGCGGCCGAGATGGGCGAAGACATCGGTGCCGCCCGCTATTGCGATCAGTTCCGACACCCAGCCGATGCCGGAGATGGGCGGCTCGTCCCATTCCTCGAAATAGACCCGGGGGCGGTGGGGGCGCGGGGTGGACACAAGCGCGTCGCGCCGCGTCTCGAACCGGCGCACAAGCGCGTCGGCGCGGTCCTGCGTTGCCGTCAGCGCGCCGAGCATGCGGATCATGTCGAGAATACCCGCCACGCTGCGCTGGTTGAAGGCGTGAACCGCCACGCCTTCGCGGATCAGCGCGGCCGCGATATCGGCCTGCAGGTCGCTGAAGGTCAGGACGAGATCGGGCTTCAGACCAAGGATCTTCGGCACATCCGCACTGGTGAAGGCACCCACGCGGGGCTTTTCCCGGCGCACGCGGGCCGGGCGCACGGCATAGCCGGTGACGCCGACGATCCGGTCCTCCTGCCCCAGAAGATAAAGCGTCTCGACCGTTTCCTCGGTCAGGCAGACGATGCGTTCGGGCGGGTATGCCATCAGAACACCCCCTCGCGCCGGACGGTCTGTATCCAGACTGTGACGCCCTGCTTGACCGCCTGGTAGGCCGCGCGGCCCGCCGCCTCTCCCACCGGCGTGTGCATGCCGGCGAAGGGTTGGTCGCCCGGCGGCGCGGCGACCGCGATGCAGTCGGTCCCCGTCCCGGTGGCGCGGCCCGTGGGCAGGTCGTGCCCGGCCTCGATGATGGCGGCGGTTCGCGCCTGCGCGACGATCGAGACCAGCTCGATCAGTGCCGCGTCGGCAAGCGGGCATGAAACCTGCAGTGCCACGTTGATCGTGCCCCAGCCCTTGCCCGACCGCTCAAGCCGCGTGCCGACGCGTTCGGCGTTCGACAGGCCCACCGTGGCGACGGCCTGCGCCGTCACGTCCTCCACCTGCGCCCCGGCCACCTCGAAGGCGTCGAGATCGCGCGAGGTGAGCAGCGTGACGGCATCGGGCGTGCCCCGCGCGGCGAGTTCGGCGCGCAGCCAGCTTTCCACGTCCAAGTCGCGCGGCAGATCGGCATTGCGCACCTCGCGCCAGAGGATCGTGTCGGCGGTGACGAAGCCGGGCCGCGTCAGCGACCACGACAGCACACGGTGCGGGCCTTTCAGGTCCATGCTCAGCCAGGGCCGCGACAGCGTCACACTCATCGCGTCACCTCGAGCGGCTGGAAGACCGGGCCCTGCGGTGTTTCGGCCCAGAAGGCGGTGACGCCAAAGACGCGGGCGACGTTGTCGGGGGTGAGCACCTCGGGCGGCGGGCCATCGGCCACCAGCTGGCCTGCGCCCATCATCAGAAGCCGCGTGCAGTGCCGCGCGGCAAGGCCCAGATCGTGCAGCGACACGATCACCGCGCGGCCTTCCTCGGCCAGCGCCCGGAAGACCTGCATCGTCGCGATCTGGTTTGCGGGGTCGAGCCCCGCGATGGGCTCATCCGCGATCAGCAGTGGTGTCGCCTGCGCGAGCGCGCGCGCGATCAGCACACGCGCCTGTTCGCCGCCTGACAGTTCCGTCGCGCGGCGCGTGCGGAACCCTTCAAGCCCCATGCGCGCGATCGCGGCATCGACCGCCGCGCGGTCCTCTTGGCGCAGGCGCGCCCCGCGCGGCAGGTGCGGGATGCGGCCAAGCGCGATCAGCGTCTCCACTTCCACGGGCCACGCGATCTCGCGCGATTGCGGCATCCAGGCGGCCTGCGCGGCCCGCGCGCGGGCGGGCAGGGCCGAGAGGGACGACAGCCCCTCATGCGGCAGAAGGCCGAGCGCCGCGCGCAGGAGCGTGGTTTTCCCCGCACCGTTCGGGCCGATCAGGCCGACGCATTCGCCGGGGCTGACGCTGAACGACACGGCATCGACCACCGGGCATTCGCCGCGCCGCACGGTGAGCGCGTTCAGCGAGAGAAGCGTCATGCCATCTCCCTCCGCGTCCTGTAGATGAGGTGCAGGAACAAAGGCGCGCCCACCAGCGCCATGACCACGCCCAGCTTCAGGTCGCGTTCGGGCAGCACCTCGCGCACGGCGATGTCGGCGGCCAGCACCATCGCCGCGCCCCCCAGCGCCGAGGCCCAGAGGAGCTGCGACGGCCGCGCGCCCACGAAGGGCCGCAACAGATGCGGCACGACCAGACCCACGAAGCCGATGGCGCCCGCGACCGCCGTCGCCGCGCCCACGGCGGACGCAGTGCCAAGGACCAGCGTCACCCGCAGGCGAAAGGGATCGACCCCCATCGCCCGCGCCGCATCCTCGCCCAGCGTCAGCGCATCAAGCGCGCGTCCCGTCGACAGAAGCAGCGCCCACCCCAGCGCCATGAAGGGCAGCGCCAGCCAGACATGCTGGAACGACCGGTCGGCAAGCGATCCCATCATCCAGAAGACGATGTCGGCAGCCGCAAAGGGATTGGGCGACAGGTTCAGCACCAGCGAGGTGAGCGCGCCCGCCAAAGCCGAAATCGCGATGCCCGCAAGGATCAGCGTGATCGACCCGCCCCGCGGCCCGGCGAGCATCAGGATCAGGAGCACCGCCGCCACCGCGCCGGCCAGCGCCGAAAGGGGCAGGGCCAGCGGAAAGACCAGCGCAAGCCCCGTCTGGATCGCGATCACCGCGCCCAGTGCTGCCGCGCCTGACACGCCGATCAGCCCCGGTTCGGCCAGCGGGTTGCGCAGGTATCCCTGCAAAGCCGCACCCGCCAGCCCCAGCGACGCGCCCACCATCACGGCAAGGATCGCGCGCGGCAGGCGGATATCTTGCATGACGACCGACAGGGGCGTGCCGTCCCCCGCCACCAGCGCGCGCAGCGCGGCAGCGGGGTTCGCCGCCACCCACCCCGTCAGGAGCGAGGCGAGAAACAGCGCCGCGACCAGCGCGCACAGGGTGGCGGCCAGCTTCATCGCGCGGGCTCCAGCGACAGGCGCAGATCGCGCATGGCGCGCACCGCCTCGAGCACCTGCGGCGTGCCGCAGATCCAGTCGCGGTCGGTAAGATGACCGGCCTTGCGGGTGTCCTTCAGGGCGGCAAGGGCGGGGTGGTTCAGATTGTCCTCGGCCCGCGCCTGCCCGGGATAGTCGCGGCCTTCGATGATGACGTCGGGGGCCAGCATCACCAGTCGTTCCAGTGGAATCACACCGCCCCAGTCGAGGCCTGTCTCGGCCGCCACGTTGTCGAAACCCGCCGCGCGCAGGATGGCGCCCGCAAGCGACCGGTCCCCGGCAGTGTAGCTGTTGACATAATAGAGCGCGGCGCGCGGGCGCGGCGCGAGATCGACGCTGAGCGCCGCGAGATCGCGTTCATAGGCCGCGATCATGTCCGCCGCCTGCGCTTCGCGCCCCAGAAGGCGGCCCATGCGGTTAAGGTTCGCGGGCACATCCGCCAGCGACCGCGCGGGTTCGAAAAGTTCCACCCTGATCCCCAAATCGCGCAGCATCGCGACCGTCGCGGGGTCGGTGAACGTGCCCGCGAGGACGAGATCGGGTTGCAACAGGTAAACCTCTTCGGCGCGCGATCCGTTGGGCGGGATAGCGCGCGCGGCTTCGGCCATCGCGGAACTCTCCGCGTCATGGGCCAGCCGCGACACCGAGACAAGCTGCCCCGGTGCGGCCAGCATCAGCGCCAGCTGATCAGTGCACAGGTTGACCGAGACGACCCTTTCGGGCGGCCCGGCCGCCGCCGCGCCGGACAACGCCAGCGCGGCGACAAGGGATATGAACCTAGAAGTTCGCACGGAAGCCGACATAGACCGCGCGGTCCGACGTTCCGAAGCCCGCGACCTGCTGGTATTGTTCGTCGAAGAGGTTCTTGACCGCGAGATAGGCCTGCGCGGTATCCGTCACGTCATAGGTGAAGCCCAGATCGACGACCGTGAAATCCGCAAGCGGTTGCGGGGGGGATATGTCAGGCGCGCGCCCGGCCTGATGCGTGACACCGATCTGCGTGCTGAGCCGGTCGCCCAGGCCGAAGTCGAGGCCGAGGAACACCTCATGCTCGGCCACCCGGGGAAGCCGGGCACCGGCCGCCGTTGCGGCGTCGAGATAGGTATAGGCCAGCGTCATCTCCACCCGGTCCGAGAACGCATGCGCATATTGCAGCTCCACCCCCTGATAGGTCGTCGTGCCCGGCACGTTGTTCACTGTCGAAATGGTGCCCGGGTCGCAGGAGAAGAACACGAAATCGTCCGTGACGGGGCAGGGCGCATACTGCACCAGATTGTCGATCTCGTTGCGGAAGGCGGTCGCGCTGAACAGGCCGTTGCCGTCCGCGATGGCAAGGTCGAAGCCCAGCTCGAAACTCTGGCTTTCTTCGGGGGCGAGGGCGGGATTGCCGAAGAACGGATAAAGCGGATCGGGAAAGGCGCTGAACAGCTCCGACGGGACAGGCGCGCGGAACCCCGTCGCCACCATCCCGCGCAGGGTCAGGGCATCGGTCGGCCGATAGCTGAGGGCAAGCCTGCCTGTCGTCTTGCCCCCGAACTGCGAATTGTCGTCATGTCGCAGCATGGCGACGATATCTAGATCAGCAGAGGGGCTGAACAGCGCCTCGGCGAAGATACCGCGGTTGTAGGTATCGGCCCGCCCGCCGGGAATGGAGGTGTCCTTCGAGGTCAGCTTCTCGAAATCGGCGCCGAAACTCAGGCGCAGATCTTGGCTGATCTGGCCGGTCGATTGCCAGTCGAACCGCTGACGTTCACCTTCGAACCGGCTTGCAAAGGTGCCGAAGCTGCCCGGTGCCACGCTGAGCGAGTCCTGGCTGCGCTCCACGTTGAACGAAGAGGCCGCGAATTCATGACTCCAGGCGCCGCCCGTGTCGATCGTGGCGAAGGCGCGCAGGCCGGTTTCGTCGCGCGTGCCGGTTTCATCGCCGGGCGTGCCGTCGACCGCCCCGAAACCGGTGCCTTCGTCGAACTCCGCCTCGCCGGTCGAGTGGAACCCGTTGATGCCGATGCGCAGGCTGTCGGTGGCCTGCCAGGCGACACCAAAGCTGAACCGGGTCTGCCGCGCGCCGTCGTCTTCGGTGTTGCCGCGGTTTTCGTCCCCGGCCGAGAACCCGTCGGTCCTGAAATGCGACAGCCCGAAGGCCAGCGCCCAGTCGCCGCGCGTCCGGCTGAAGCTGTACGAGGCCGCCGCCGTGCCGTAGCTGCCGAACATGACATCGGCACGCTGCCGGTCGCCTTCGGCCGCGTCGAGATCGGGCAGGGTGAAAATGTTGACCACCCCGGCCACGGCCGAACCGCCGTAAAGCGCGGATTGCGATCCTTTCAGAACCTCGACGCCGCGCACCGCGCCCAGCCCGAAGGCGCCGAAGTTTCCGTATTGCCCCGAGGTCGCGGAGGGGTCGTTCACCTTGATGCCGTCCACATAGACGGCGGTGTATTGTTCCTGCGCGCCGCGGATCTGCAGATCGGCGATGGTGCCCGGAGGTCCGTTCTGGACGATCTTGACCCCGGGCAGCCGTTGCAGCGCGTCGGTCAGCTGCAGATCGCCCGGCACCGACAATTCGTCCTCGGCCTCGAGGCTTTGGATCGAACTGCCGGTCCTGTTCTTCTGAAGGGGCGTGGCGGTTGCGGTCACCACGATTTCGCCCAGATCGAAGCCCTGCGCCATGGCGCCGCCGCAGCCCAAGGCAAGGGCGGCAGCAGACGCCGATCCCAGTATGAATCTCATGTGTTCAGGTCCTTTCCTGACATAGCAAGGGATGCCATTGGAAAGGATCGCGCCCTTCCGCAGACGGTGAGGGTGCCACCACTGCGGATCAGACGCCGCCCGGCCCGGCGCGCCCCGCACCGGTCGAAGGTGAACGCTCTGGCAGGTCTCCTGACTTGCGGGTCATCGCTTGGCCGGACCTTCCCGGGGCTGTCGCCCCAGTGGTATATGCCGACCTCGCTCGCCGCCTACAGTTGCGGGGGCAGTCGCGGAGTTGGGGTTGCCCCCGCACCGCGTTCCCTTTTCACGGCGAGTCGCCCCGCCGAACCAAAGCACCTCCAACTGTAAATCCGGCGAGACACCCGATCAAGTTGCGAAAGCGACGCAGGGATGACCGGCTGCGTCTTGCGAAGGGCTGCAGCGGGCGCTAGCAGGGTCGCAATCAACGACGGAGCCCCAGATGACCGACACGACCCCGGACGTAAACTACAACGTCACCGCCGACGAACTGCGGTCCTTCGTCGAACGCTTCGAACGGCTCGAGGCGGAAAAGAAGGACATCGCCGACCAGCAGAAAGAGGTCATGGCCGAAGCCAAGGGGCGCGGCTACGACACGAAGGTGATGCGCAAGATCATCGCGCTGCGCAAACGCGACCGCGACGACATCGCCGAAGAAGAGGCGATCCTCGAGCTTTACAAGGAAGCGCTCGGCATGCGCTGAGGCCCGCCCTCAGGGCGAGATGAAGTGCACGCCGGGGATGCGCTGCAGCTGAAAGACGTCTTCCTCGTACAGCTCGGTGATCTCGTCCACCAGATCCGCGGTCCAGCCGGGGATGTCGATCTCTTCCTCGAGTGCCTCGTCCAGCGCGAACTTGTCCAGAAACGCCGCCATCACGCGGCGCTTCTGCATTTCGCTCATCACCGGGTGCTCGTGCAGGTAGGCGCGGAAGCGCTTCATGCCCTCAGGGCTCATGATCTCGCGCAGGAGATCGAACCCGCCCTGGATCTTCTCGCCATGATCGAGGCCCGCCATCTCGCGGACGATCTCCGACCAGATGAGCGGCGTGTCCTCGTTGCACCAGATTGTGACCGGCACGTCGGGCGCGGCCTCGCGCACCTCGGCGATCATGTCCGACCACCGCAGACGCCGTGGATCGGTGCCGCCCAGAAGGGCGTGAACGCTGCCTTCCTCGCTGCGCTTGAGCACCTGCGGCAGGAACGTCGCCGGATTGCAGACCGCCATGAACATCTCGATCTGGTCGCCCGGAAACAGCTGGGCAAGGCCGTTCATCCGTTCGCCCGCCGCCGGATAAAGCCGGTCGCCCCGCACCGCCGCCTTGGCCATGCCGAAGAACTGCGGGTTGGACAGCAGTACCCGATCGGCGACTTCGTGATCGAGGATCGCGTCCAGCAGAACCTCGCGCGCATTGTCCTGCGGGGGGGCGTTGCGCAGCGACGACAGCGTCTGACGCAGAAGCGTGCGGTACCGGCCCGGGCACCGCGATGCCGTGCTTCGAGAAATCGTCCTTGTTGCGCAGCAGGCATTTGATCAGACGGTCGTCGTCCGTGAAATGCGCGCCGGTATGAACGATGATCTGCATGATCCCCCGGGATGCCGCCAGCCCTTGCCTCTGGCCTAGCCTGCAAGCCGCCACGCGTCAAACGCTTCGAACGTCGAAAAGACCGGTTGCCCTGAGCCTGCGCAACCGGCACCCTGCGCGCATCCGCGAAAGGACAACGCAGGCAGCCATGGTTCACAACCTGCTCGACGCCAACCGCGCCCGGGCCGGGGCGCGGCCATGAGCCTGGCCTGGACCTGCGCCCCCGACAAGGGCGGAACCGACCGTCTGCTCGCGCGCTGGGCCGATTGTCTGCAGGCGCGCGGCCTGCGGCTGGCCGGTTGCGTGCAGATCAACGCCCCGCCCCCCTGCGACGGGCCCTGCGGGATGGAACTGCGCCTTCTGCCGGGAGGGCAGGCGATCCGCATCTCACAGGACCTCGGGCCCGGCGCGACGGGCTGCCGGCTCGACACCGGCGCGCTGCAAGACGCGGTGGCGCGGGTCGAACGCATCGCCGCCGCCGGGTGCGATCTGCTGATCCTCAACAAGTTCGGCCGGCACGAGGAAACGGGCGCGGGCTTCCGTGACGTGATCGGGGCCGCGCTGGCGCAGGGCACGCCCGTTCTGGTCGGCGTCGGATCGCGCAACATTGCGGCCTTCCTTGCCTTCGCGGACGGGCTGGCCGAACACGTTGCCCCCGACCCTGCCGCGCTCGACGCCTGGGCCGCCCGCGCAGGCGTTTCCGAAGGCGGGGCCCGCGATTTCGGTTGCAATGCCGGGGGCCGTTTGGCATAGCCTCCGCCCACGGCGCCCCTATAGCTCAGCTGGTAGAGCAACTGATTTGTAATCAGTGGGTCGGGAGTTCGAGTCTCTCTGGGGGCACCAGTAAAATCAGTTACTTAGTCGGATTTCCCTAGCCCCTTTGTTTTTCTCAGCGAGACATCCAGCGAGACAACATGCAGTGGAGCTGCGTGGTTGGGCGTAGCTATTTGCATTTTGAACGACTCACCTGCGCGTGCGGAGTGCCGCGAGGGTCGGGCCAGATGTGTTTGTCGGCCTCGAGGGCGTGGTGAATGTCTACGACGCCGCGACCGCAATCGGCACGGGGCGGTTTGAGACCGCTGAGCTGGACAGCCTGACACGGTCGATCTTCGAGGCACTGGTCGAGGACCCGAATGCCTTCGGTCTCGGAGAGCGCATCAACGAGTTCTATGCCGCTATCCAGCGTCGGCGGCCCATCGAGGCCCTCCGCCAGAAATGCCGAATGGACAGCCCCGACGCCATCGCCGTCGACCTGCGCGGGAATGTCATGACCTGCCAGAACACCGGCGCCAAAGGGGTGCACAAGATTTGCCATGTTGCCAACTTTGACGCCATCGCGCTCGATACCGCGCCGCATTTCGCCCTCCGGGAGGAATGTGTGTCCTGCCCTGTCGTTCAGCTCTGCAAGAGGTCCTGCATGTTCCTCGCGGGAGAGATCTTCAAGCAGAGCTGTGCGACTGAGTTCGCCTTCAATATGGGGATCTTGATGGCGGCGGTGTGGTATTTGACGGGGATGGTGGTCGTTGGGGTGGCGACCGGACACTCGGTGTAATTATGGAATTCCGAAGGAGCCAGTCGCCCATTGGTCACTTGGAGGCAGTTGTCGGCCTCGGCTTTTACATTCGGCAAACGGCAAAGATTGCAAGCTAGGATGGAGGTGATGCACACCGCTCGTTACTCCGATCGGCGTCGTCTCCGTGTTGCGCGATCTGCCGGTCTGGCTTTGGTAACTTTCGCCTTTCCAGTACATGTCGGATAGCGAACGCAGCCGAGGAACTTGCCATAGGTACCGCTACGCTCGACCAGCCACCCGTCCTTGCACGCAGGGCAAGTCGGATAGCAGGCACCACACCCACATCGAACCTCGCTCGTCCCGTCGGCTTGGCGTGGCAGCTCTGTGCCGCATGATTGGCAGGCGGGCAAAAGGTTTCCGCAGTGTTGTATATGCTCACAGCGATGCCAAATTCGGCCGTCTTGACCCGTCACGCCCAGCAATCGCCCACCGCATTCTCCGCAAACGTGCTCTTCAAGTTCAGCTCCGGATGCTGTCACGATCCCGTAGGCTGGGTCTTTGCGCAGTTCGGTTACGAAGGCAGACGGCCGGGCATTTGAGGCAAGGATGACCAGCGTATGACGGGCCCGCGTCATCGCCACATACATGACGCGCCGCTCTTCGGCGTTCTGGAACGCCTCCTCCTCGGGCGAGACCAGCGACAATAGCGGGTCATCGACGATCTCCGACGGGAACCCCGTGCGGCCGCTGTCTGCGTTGAGCAGGATGACATGGTCCGCTTCCAGCCCCTTGGAGGCATGAATGGTCTTGAAGTTGATCTTTAGCCGCGGAAAACTGCGCCGCAGACCCTGCATGTCCGGTTCGTTGAATCGGTAGCGTCCGAGGAGCAGTACCGACGCGGGTTTTGCCTCCGGCGGCACGGCCGCAGACTGAGAAGCAAGGACCTCGTACAGTTTCCCCTCATCTTCACCCCTCGAAACGGAAATGACCTTGATTGCCGGTTCGGTCGCGGTTCCGGCAGGGACGATCTTCTTGTCGATTTGGGCGGGGTTCCTCAGAACAAATGTACGGGCGGCAGAAGCAATCTGGTCGACCGATCGGAAGGTGCGCCCAAGGTCGACGGTCCTGTGAACGCCAGTTTCTCCATCGAAGAGGCCCCCGAACTCTCGCCCGAAATTGCGCATGAGGTGGATGTCGGACCCCGCGAAGCGGAAGATCGATTGCCAGTCGTCGCCCACGGCAAAGACGCGCGCATCTGGATGTTGCGCCTTCAGTGCCTTCACCAGCCGGGCGCGGCTTTGGGAAATGTCCTGGAACTCATCGACAAGGATGTGGCGAAACGGGCTGACATAACGGCCGTCCTCTGCATATTGCGCAGCGCGCAGAATCATGTCCTCGAAGTCGATCCGGCCTGCGAGGCGCTTTTGGTATTCCTCGAACACCGGCGCAAAGACGTCGAGAAACGCCCTCCCGCGCTTGCCAAGCTTCATTTGGTCGGACTTTGTCTCGCAATCCTGCAGGCTGTAGCCGCCGCTCTTGAACTTCCGCAGGAAGGTTCCGAGCAGCTTGGAAAAGTCATCGACCTGCTTCAGCTCGACGATCCGGTCATAGATCGTGTCCACTGGCCGGGGTTTCAGAGTGACATGCGGCGCCAGCTTCTCGGCCAGACCGGTCAGCAGACGACCCTCCTGCCGCTCATAGCTGTAGGTCTCGATTAGGGTCGTTTGATGCTCGGCGTGAACCTTCCGTTTCCAGTCCATGCCCGCCAGATATTCGTCGTGGTCCACAAATGGCGCCGTGACCAGCCTTTCGCTTCCGTCTCGGGCCTTCTCACGCCGTACGCCGAAATGTTCGATGTAGATGCCGCTTTCGGTCAGTCGGAAATCAGGCTGGTAATCCCTCCTGCCGACCTCGGAAACCTTGTGCTCGTAGATGGGCTCGTATTCGTAGCCTACGCCGTTTTCGTAAAGCCAGTTGGCGATCTGCAGCTCTTCATAGCTCTTGACCTTTTCGCCCTGCAGCGTCCTCAAGTCCTGGCTTTCCATGTGCGTATAAAAGTCGTGCTTGGTCTTGAAATCCCATTCTGTTTTTGGCTCGACTAGGAAATGCGCGAAGAACTGGATGATCGCCTTCGATACCTCTGACAGGTGTCAACGGCGGAGCAAAATTGGGCCACGAGGCGGCGCAAAACTGGGCCACTTTGGATTTGAGCGGGAGGTGGGGGATGAGCGGTGGCCAGGCAGCCGCGCCCTCCATTTAGCTGGCGGGTGACTGGCCGCCTTGGACCGTCAGGTCCAAGTATGATGCCTTGGATCAGGTGTTGTCGCCGGGCTTGCGTGTGCGACTTTGAGCGAGGCGATAGCTTTCGCCGTTCATCTCGAGGATGTTGACATGGTGGGTCAATCGGTCGAGAAGCGCGCCGGTCAGCCGCTCGGTGCCGAAGGTTTCGGTCCATTCATCGAAGGGCAGATTGCTCGTGATCAGCGTGGCCCCGCGCTCGTAGCGCTGTGAGATCATCTCAAAAAGCAACTCGGCGCCGGTCTTGGACAGGGGTACGAAGCCCAGTTCATCGATGATCAGCAGCTTCACGGCAGCCATCTGCTTTTGGACCCGCAGCAGTCGACGTTCGTCTCGGGCCTCCATCAACTCGTTGACCAGGGCCGCGGCGGTGGTGAAGCTGACAGACATACCCCTCTGGCAGGCCGCCAACCCGAGGCCCAAGGCAATGTGGGTTTTGCCGGTTCCGCTGGGGCCGAGGGCGATCACGTTCTCGCGCCGTTCGATCCACTCGCAGCGCGCCAGTTCCAGCACCTGCATCTTGTTCAGTTTGGGGATCGCCTTGAAGTCGAAGCTGTCCAGGCTCTTGGTCGCCGGGAACTTCGCAGCCTTGATGCGGCGCTCGACCATCCGCCGCTCGCGGTCGATGAGTTCCAGTTCCACGAGGCGCGACAGGAATTGGACATGGTCCAGCCCTTCGGCGGCGCATTGGCGCGCAACCTTCTCGTGCTCCCGCAAGAATGTGGGCAGCTTCAGCGTCTTCAGATGGTGGGCAAGCAGGATCTTCGGGGCCTCGGTCATTCCGCCGCCTCCGACATCAAGGCCATGTAGCTGGCCGCACGCGTCGTCTCGACGTTCGCTCGCGGCAGGTAGGGGTAGACATCGAGATCAAGCCTTGGGGGGCGCTTGTCCACCTGACAGAGCACGAGGTGCTTCACGGCGTCGAAGCCGACCGCGCCCAGCTTCAGGGCCTTCTTCACGGCGGCATGCAAGTCATCCATCTCGAAGGTCTCGAGCAGACGCAGAACCTGCACATACTCGCGTCGACCCATCTTGAGCATGCGTCCCTCCATCAGGCGGCGCAGAGTCTGGAACTCTTCGGGCAAGTCCCATTCTGCCAGAGGCGCGGCCTGGTCCAACGCATTGATCTTGCGCTCGATCAGCGGGAGGTAGTGGACCGGGTCGAAGATCATGTCCTCGCGATCGTAACAGCGCGGGTGTCGGGCGATCACCTCACCGCGACAGCCGATCACGACCTCATCGACATAGCCGCGGATCCAGACGTCCTGGTGGCCATAGGCAACCGGGACCGAGTAATCGTTGGTGTCATAGCGCACGAGAGACTGCGAGCTGACCCTGCCGCCCGCTTGGTCGCAAGCGTCGAACGGGGCGGCAGGCAGGGGGCGCATCGCGGCCAGATCGCGCTGCAACCTCTCACCGATCGTCTCCTTGTGACCCCGAAGAATACGCGTCAAGCGCGCGCAGCACTGCCCTCCAAGATCGGCATTGAAGGCGTCCCAACTGGCAAAGTGGGGGATCGGCACCATGTGGTTGCGACGGGCGTAGCCGACCATCCCCTCGACAGCGCCCTTGTCGTTCCCCTTCCCGGGCCGACCATAGCGATCCCGAAACAGGTAATGCGACTGCAAGCCGCTGAACAGCGCGGCGCGGATGCGAGTGCCGTCCGGCTGGATCTTCGAGACCAGGCAGCGGTCATTGTCGTAGAGCACCGACTGCGGCACCCCGCCGAAGAAGGCGAAGGCGCGGACATGCCCGTCTATCCAGGCCTCCGCAGTCGCCGCCGGATAGGCCCGCACGAAATAGGCATCGCTGTGCGGCAGATCCATGACGAAGAAATACGCCTTCTGCTCGACACCGCCGATGACGACAATGGCTTCGCCAAAGTCTGCCTGCGCATGGCCTGGCAGATGGGCCAGCGGTACGAACATCTCCCGGGTCCGCCGCTCACGATCACGCACGTAATCCTTGACGATCGTATAGCCGCCGGTGAAGCCATGCTCGGCCTGAAGCCGTTCCCATATCCGCTTGGCCGTATGACGCTGCTTGCGATGCACGGCCTTGTCGGCCTCAAGCCAGACGTCAATGAACTCGGTGAACCCGTCCAGCTTCGGCCGCCTGATCGGCTTGTCCCGCCGATAGCCAGGCGGCACCGAGAAGGCCAACATCTTCTCAACCGTCCCGCGCGAAATGTTGAAATGCTTCGCTGCTGCACGCCTGCTCATGCCCTCGGCACATGCGAGGCGAACCTTCTTGTAAAGCTCCACGGTATAGATCTCCCCACCCTCCCTGCCGCCGCAAGAAGGGAAAAGTGGCAGGATTTTACTCCGCCCGCAGCGAGACGATCCCGCCGCTACCGTGGCCCAGTTTTGCACCGCCGTTCCCATTCGGCAAAGGGAACGGCTCACCGAGTATGCAGCCGCTCACATCCAACACATGCAGAAGGCATTGATGGAGACGAACCTTCAACTGCACCATGTCGTCTCCGACATCACCGGCGCGACGGGCATGCGGATCATCCGTGCCATCGTTGGAGGCGAGCGTGATCCTGAAGTTCTCGCCGCTTTCCGGGATGTCCGCTGTAAATCCTCGATGGATACGATCAAAGCCGCACTGGTCGGTAACGACCGTGAAGAGCACGTCTTTGCTCTTACCCAGTCTCTGGAACTTTACGACTTTTACAAAGCACAGATCAGCCCGTCTGCCCAGGCCGTTATCGGCGACGTCCTGTCACGCACCAGATGTAGCACCGTTCGAGCACCGTGGATGAAGAGCTTGCGCAAATATCGATTGCCATGCTTCGAGATGCCGATCAGCTTGGCTTTGCCGCCTGTCGTGATCTGTCGCGGCACCAAGCCGAGCCATGCGGCGAGATCACGCCCCTTGCCAAAGCTACTGCCCGTGCCGACGGTAGCAACAAGTGCTGTCGCAATCGTCGGACCGATGCCGGGGATCTCCATCAGCCTCTGCATATCTGCATCAGTTCTGGCCAGCGCCTTGATCTCGGCATCTATGGCTGCAACCCGATCATTGATCACGTCCAGTTCGGACGCCATATCAGTCACGAGCAGGCGCATTCGGGGTGAAAGATCGGCAGCGCCCTCTGAGGCCAATCTGGCCAGTTCCTTTTGGAAAACATGGCGCCCGGTTCCTACCCGGATGCCACGCTCCATCAGGAAACCGCGGCCTTGGTTAATCAAGCGCGTCCTGTCTGACACTAGGCGCTCCCGCGCGCGGTGCAGAGCCTGAAGATCAAGCTGTTCTTCCGATTTAATCGCAACGAATGACATCGTCGGCCGCGTCGCGGCTTCGGCAATCGCCTCCGCATCACGGTCGTCGTTCTTGTGAACCTTGACATAAGGCCGGACATAGAGCGGCGACATCAACCGAGGCTCATGTCCCTTCTCAAGACAAAAACGCCCGATGTGATGCGCCCCGCCGCAGGCTTCCATCGCAACCACGCAGGGCGGCAGCGTAGCAAGAAAGTCCAGCAGCCGATGTCGCTGGAGCCGTTTGCGAAATACAACCGCTCCCGCTTCATCCAGTCCGGCAAGACTGCAAACGGTCTTGCCCAGATCAATGCCCAGAACCTTGATGTCCATCAGATGCTCCTCTCTCCACCTATGCCTGCTACAATAGCAGCGTTTGGTGGGAAGGCAGTTCATCCCATCAGCTCAGGAATCCCTTTTGTCAACACGGCCTAAAAGCGTCGCTACCGTTTCGCAATCCCCCAATTTCTCTGATGCTTGTCAAAGATGAGCTCAATTAAGCTAACACAGCCTCTGCGCCAGTTCATTAACTGACATAGCGAATCAGGTTTGAGCCCGTCCCGCGCAACGCCAGAACTCGGGCGGGTGGGCAGGCCTCAGACACTTACGCAGTATGACTCGTCTTTCGCCACATGTCTCGGAGCGCCACGCCAAAATCTGCAGCATAGCGATCGGCGTCCCAGCCCGGGCGGGCCAGCAGCCGTGCGCGCAACCCGCGTTTGAGGTCAAGAAGCGCCGTCCTGTCCTGCCCAAGCGCCACCGCTTCGGCGACATAGGCGGCGTCATCCTTGGCGATCCAGTCAGGCAGGCCTGCCGCGGACATGAAACTTGCCCCCATGCGGGAGACGAATTGCCCGCCCTGCATTGTTAGGACCGGCACCCCCATCCACAGCGCCTGAAGTGTGGTAGTGCCGCCGCAATAGGGGAAAGGGTCGAGGGCGATATCGACCTCGCCGTAAGCCTGCATCATGACGTCAAGTCCGACAGGCCCTCGGAAGGTCAGGCGCTCTGCGGGGATGCCCTGCTCGCCGAAGAGGCGGCAGAAACGTGCGACTGCGCCTGCGTCCTTGAAACTGGGGGCCCGCAGCAAAAGACGCGCGCCAGGGATCGCAAGCAGCACGTTTGCCCAGAGGCGGACCGTGCGCGGGGTCAGCTTGGGGATATTGTTGAAGGAGCCGAAGGTCAGCGGCCGCCCCTTTGCCAGGCTATCAAAATCTGGTACCGGGTAGTCCGCCTCGGGGGCGAAACAGAACACCGTGTTGGGAAGGCGCATGACCCGTTCGCTGCACAGATGATCGGCACCGGGCGGGGTGACCACGGGATCTCCGATCAGCCAATCTATATTCGGCACGCCGGTGGAGCCGGGATAGCCCAGGAAGCTCGCCTGCACCGGTGCCATGCGGCCGGCGAAGGCGCGCATGGTGCCGCCGGCGGTGTGGCCGGCCAGATCGATCAGAATGTCGATACGGTCTGCCGCGATCCGGGCGGGCAGCTGGGCGGTGGTGACATCATGCCAGGTTCCCACCCGGCTGCGGGCCAGCCGGGTCTGATCGTCCACTGTGGAGCCGGTGTTGTAGATGGTCAACGGCAGGCCCGCATGGTCCCATCGCGCCAAAAGTGGCTGCATAAAAATGTTGACCGGATGCTGGTGGTGCAGGTCGCCGCTGACCATGCCGATCCGCACGGGACGGTCGGGATTTGGATCTGCCCCGAAACTCTCCCGCGACCGCGCGTCCTGGCCCCACTCTGCGAAGAGCGCGCGGTGACGGCGGGCCACCTCATCCGGTGTCACGCTGTCGGCGTAAAGCAGGCTCATGGCGGCATTGGGAGCGAAGCTGTCGTTCCCCTCGGCGACTAGACCCTCGTAAAAGGAAAGCGCGGTATCCGCGTCCCCCTGCCGGTTGGCGACCGAGGCACGCAGGGCTGCGCTGGCGGCCGGAGGCACGGTGCCAGAGGCCTCGGCCCGATCCAGTGAGGCGAGGGCCTCTTCCAGCAGCCAGGACTTCACCTGCATATCGGCCAGATCAAGATGGGCCTGGGCGTCATCGGGGGATAGCTTGGTCCAGCGTTCAAGGATCGCCACCGCCTCGGCCCAGAAGTTAAACCGGTAGGCGAGCTGCGCCAGTGCGCGTAGCAGCGCGGGATCCTCTGACCCGGACAGGCGCTCCATCAGCGCCCGCGCTTCCGCTGTCATGCCCAGACGCAGGTAGACGTCGGCCAGATCGAGGTCGATCAAAGCTATTAGGTCAGCTGATCCGGCCAGAAGCCGCGCCTGACGCAGGGCCTCCAGTGCGCGCGGCAGATCCGCACGCTCCAGCCGGAACCGGGCGATATCGCGGCACAGACCTGCCATTGCCGGGACCGGCTCTGCTCCGGCCCCGGTGCGGTCGAGCGCGCGCTGGAAGGCAATGGCGGCCTGTTCCGCGGCATCCTGACCCGGTTGCTCCTCCCAGAGCCGGGCCAGCGCCAGCGCGGGCCGTGCATCCAGCGGGCGCACCTCCATCGCTTTGCTGTAGCTGGCCGCGGCCTCGGCGGCTTCGCCCAAGCCCCGCAAGATATTACCGCGTTCCAGCAGCGCGTCGAAACTTGCAGGATCGGTGGCGAGGGCTCCGTCATAGGCGGCCAGGGCCGCCGGTTCATCGCCGATCCGGCGCAAGGCGCGCGCCTTGAGCACATGCGCGATGGCCAGATCCGGGGCAAGTTGCGCCGCCCGCGCCGCCGCATCCCGCGCCGCCTCAAAACGGCCCTCCCGGAAGGCTGCGTTGGCAGCATTGAATGCGGCGGCGGCCTCTGGTGTGATGGGGGTGGGGGCGGCAGACATCTCAGTTCATCGCACCGGTCGGCTCGGGCAGCGCCTCCGGTTTGATCGTAAAGCGGATCTCGTCATTGCGGAACCCAAGCGCCATGGGGCGTATCATATTTGGCAAGAGGTTGACGTCATAGATCTCTTCGACAATGCCGCCGATCTCCAGCCTGTGTTCGATATCGCCGGTGCGCAGGTTCACGACGCAGATCGCGCATTGGGCGCTGACGCCCTCGGCCTCTAGCCGCTCGTTCAGCACAAGCCCCTCGAAGGTCCGGTTCTCGCGCGGACGGGAAATGCCGATCACCGCATGGTCGCCGACAAAGGACAGGCCGCGGGCGAAGCCAGGTAGGAAGCAAATCGGTTCGAACTTACCGGTGTCCCGGTCGATCCGGCCAAACTCGCCGGTGCCCGCTTGCAATATCCACAATGTGCCCTGGTGGAGCCGTGGCGAATGCGGCATGGAGAGCCCTTCGGCCACGACCTCGCCCGTGGGGACCTCAAGGACCACGCCACCATCTCGGCGCTTCTCGCGCCAGCCCTCGAACACGTTGGTGCGTGACAGGCAGGTGACATAGGCGGGGCGCCCGTCCTTCATCGCCAGCCCGTTGAGGTGGCAACGGTCCTCGGCGGCCAGCCGGTCGATGAAGGGGGGGCGCCAAAGCTCGCGGAAGCTGCCGCGCTCAGCCAGGGTGGCCAGACAGTTGAACCGGGTCGCTACAACGATGGGCTGGCCGTTCGCATCCTCGTGGATGTCATGGATATCGATATCCCCGGTGGTGTGGCCGGTGACCGGGACATAGAGCGCGTCATAGCCGTCGCGTGTCTCCCCCTTGTCCAGAAAATCCTCAAACCGCCAAAGCTGGTGGATTGAACTCATCCAGAACCTGCCCTGTCCGACCCCAAGCCCCATCGGCCGCTCAAAGGTTCGCTCGAACACCGACAGCCGCCCGTCGGGCTGCAGCCCCAGCAAAAAGACCTTGCCCGCCTGATAGGTGGTCATCGCAAGGCTGACCCTCGCCTCCTTCAGCCAGGCGGTGAAGAGGCGGGAGCCGTGGAAGGCGGGTGCGGGCGGCTTTTGGTCGGTCATGCTGGAGCTTTCTGAAGAGAGGTCTGTGGTGGAGCGGGTCATTCGCGGAAGGCGCGCGCCCGGACCCGTTCAAGGGGTTGCAGGAGGTAGTCGATCACCCGGCGGCGGCCCGCAAGGATATCGATCTCGGCGATCATGCCGGGGATGATGCGGGCCTGAGCGCCATCGGCGTCATAAAGCGCGCCTTCGGTGCGCACGACGATGACGAAGACCTCCGCCTCATCGCGTTCGCTGCGGCGCACCGCATCGGCGCCGATGCGCAGGATCTGGCCTTCCAGCGCGCCATAGCGGGTGAAATCATAGGCCGTCAGCTTGACCCGGACCGGCTGGTCCGGGCGCAGGAAGGCTATATCCTGCGGCAGGACATAGGCCTCGACCAGCAGGGCATCGTCGATGGGGACGATCTCTGCCACCTCTTCGCCCGCGCGCACGGCCCCGCCGATCGTGCGGCGGTGGAGCCGGTTGACGATGCCCGGGACCGGCGCGCGCAGCACCGCACGTGCGGCCATGCTTTCCAAAGCGGGCAGGGAGGGGCGCAGTGCCGCTAGTTCCGCCGTGGCGTCCGCCAGCTCGCGCAGCGCCTCGGCGGCAAACTGGCTGCGGGTCGCGGCAATGGTGTCCTCGACCTCGGCCAAGGCTGTCTCCAGACGCGCCAGCGCCGCCTCGGCCCCGGCGATGCGGCCACCAATCTCTTCCTCCTGCCGACGCAGGGTCAAAAGTGTGGTCTGCGGTTCCACGCCGCGCTCTACCAGTGGCGCGACAATGGCCCGTTCTTCCGCAAGAATGTCCCGAGTCCGGGTGGCGGTGCGGATCTCGGTGCGGGCCTCGACCTGCTCCTGCCGGCGCTGCTCGCGCCGCCGCTCCAGCACGCCGATCTCGGAGGTGAGAGCCGCGGCGCGCCCCACATGCAACGCACGTTCGCTGACCACCAGTTCGGGCGCGGCCGCCTCAAGCTCTGCAGGGAAGACTGGGGCGCGCCCGTCAATCTCGGCGGAGAGCCGTTCGATCCGGGCCTGAAGCGCGATGGCGCGCTGGACCTCTCGGTCCAGCTGGCTGGTTTGCACCAGCCCGTCCAATTCGACCAGCGGCGCGCCCGCCGCAACGATTGCACCCTCTTCGACAAAGACCGCGCGGATCACGCCCGCCTCGGCGGCCTGGACCCGCTGAACATCACCTGCGGGGACGACCCGGCCCGGTGCGCGGGTGACATCGTCGATCTCGGTCGCCAAGGCCCAGACAAACACTGCCCCGATCACCGCGAAGATCGTGATCAGCAGAGCGGAGGCGCGCAGGGGCGTGCGGCCCTTCATCTCTTGTACCAGTCGGTCAAGGTCGCGCTGCGTGCTCATGCGCCGCTCCCTGTTGCCTGACGTCGGATGAACTGGCCTTTGGGGCCGTCCGCGACCACCTTGCCGCTGTCGATGACGATCACACGGTCGACGAGATCCAGCAGGCTGGTCCGGTGGGTGATCACAATCAGGGTCCGGCCCTCAAGGACCGCCTTCAGCCGCCCAATCAGCGCCGCCTCGGACTGGATATCCATCGCGGCGGTCGGCTCATCAAGCAATAGGATCGGCGGATCGCCCATCAGGGCGCGCGCCAGAACCACTGAACCGCGCCGGGTTTGCCGGAGGCTCCAACTCCTGAGTAGGATGGAGCATCATGAGCAAGACAACGAACAAGTTTTCCCCCGAAGTGCGCGAACGAGCGGTGCGTTTGGTTCTCGACAATGAGGGCCAGCATGGATCGCGCTGGCAGGCGGTGATGTCGATTGCGGCAAAGATTGGCTGCACGCCGCAGACGCTGAACGACTGGGTCAAGAAGGCCGAGGTGGACAGCGGCCGACGCGCTGGCGTGCCGACCGAGATGGCCGAGAAGATGAAGGCGCTCGAGCGCGAGAACCGCGAGTTGCGCCAAGCCAACGAGATCCTGCGGAAGGCGTCGGCTTATTTTGCGATGGCGGAGCTCGACCGCCGGTCGAAGTGATGGTGGGTTTCATCGACGCGCACCGGGATGCGCACGGGGTCGAGCCGATCTGCACGGTTCTGCCGATCGCCCCGTCCACCTACTACGAACATCTGGCAAAGCGGGCCGATCCGTCCCGGCGGTCGGAGCGGGCGCGCCGG
Organism: Aestuariivita sp.; assembly: GCA_018401465.1. Taxonomy (GTDB): domain Bacteria; phylum Pseudomonadota; class Alphaproteobacteria; order Rhodobacterales; family Rhodobacteraceae; genus JAGYKE01. The sequence goes on along the minus strand of JAGYKE010000005.1, from coordinate 357,289 downwards.
GATGAGGCACTGCGCCCCGAGATTCGTCGCGTGTTCGAAGAGAACTGGCGGGTCTATGGCGTCCGGAAGATATGGCGGCAGCTTCGCCGTGAGGGCTTCGACGTTGCCCGCTGCACGGTCGCGAGGCTGATGAAGGTCATGGGTATTCAAGGCATTATCCGGGGAAAGCCGCACAGGACGACGGTCCCCGACAAGAAGGCGCCCTGTCCGCTGGACAAGGTGAACCGCCAGTTCCGGGTGCCCGCGCCGAACATGCTCTGGGTCAGTGATTTCACCTATGTCGCAACCTGGAAGGGGTTCGCCTATGTGGCTTTCGTCATCGACGCCTATGCCCGCAAGATCGTCGGCTGGCGTGTCAGCACCTCGGCGCATGCGGGGTTCGTCCTTGATGCCTTGGAACAGGCGGTCCACGAACGCCGGCCAGCCAAGGGTACGGGACTGGTTCATCACAGTGACCGCGGCTCCCAATACCTGTCCATCCGCTACACCGAGCGCCTCGCAGAAGCAGGCATCGAACCTTCGGTCGGCAGCGTGGGCGACAGTTACGACAACGCGCTGGCCGAGACGATCAACGGCCTGTTCAAGGCCGAGGTCATCCACCGACGCGGACCTTGGCGCAGCTTTGAGGCCGTCGAATATGCGACCCTCGAATGGGTGGACTGGTTCAACAACCGCCGCCTGCTCGAACCCATCGGAAACATCCCACCCGCGGAAGCCGAAGCCCAATTCTATGCAGCCCTGGAAACTGACGCCATGGCCGCGTAACTAACCGAAATCAGCCTCCGGCAAACCCGGCGCGGTTCATCTCGACCCCGTGGTCGATCAGGTTGCGGCCGAAGTGCTTGTGGCACAGCCAGTCGGCCCCTTCGATCATGAAGCGCACGATCTCGTTCGGGGTATAGACCACGCCCAGCCGGTCGGCGGCCTTGGGGTTGTAGACCTTGTAGAAGCCCTCGTAGATCGCCTTGAGGAAGGTCTGCTTTTCCGCATGGCTCCTGATCTGGGCGGCGTTGGCGCGGATGGCGGCGTAATAGGGCTGCATCGCCTTCAGCGTCTCGCGCTTCACCGCGCCGTTCAAGAAGGCGTCCTCGAGCCTCGACAGTTCCTTCGCGATGTTGTTCTCGCGGTGATACTGCCCATCGTTGAAGACCTGGGTGAAGATGTCCTCGGTCAGGATGTGCTGGATCAGCATTTCGCGCACATCGGCTTCGGTCAGCGTGGGGTTGATCGTTTCCTTGGCGTGGGCAAGGAAGGTGTCTGCGGTCGCCTTGAACGTCGCGTTGGTCTGATAGGCGGTGTCGATGCGGTCGCGCAGCGCGTCGAGGATGGCGGGCAGGTCGGTCTGGAACTGCGCGACGGCGCGGCGGAATTCAGCGATTTCGGGCCGTTCATAGCCGAAGAAAAGGGTCAGCAGACGCTCGAGTTCCCGCGTGTCGGTCATGGAGCAGCGCATGACCTCGACCCGGTTCTGGATCAGGACGGCGGTTTCCGAGTTCTCGAAGATGATGTTGTCCTGCGGATAGCCCTTGCGGAACTTCTTGTCGATTTCGGTGTCGAGATCGTCGGAGGTGTCCTTCGCCTCCCAGTAGCCCAGCGGCACGCGCAGATCGTGCAGGATGGTGCCGTCGGGGCGGATGGATGTCTTCTGGTTGCTGGTCAGGCCCTGTTGGGCAAGGAAAACGAGGCCCTGCTGACGGGACCATGCCTTGAGCAGGTCCTTGAAGGCTTCGCTGATAACCTGTTCGGAAAGCGATCCCGATACACGTTTGATGCGATCTAATTCAGATAGATACGCATTGATCAGTATCTGCGACATTACTCATTACCGAACTCATTACCAAACGCCTTACTATACCCGGTTTACCCCCGCCTGTAGAGCCCCGGAACCAGCTCTTCGGCAAGCGACTGCAGCCTCTCGGGCGGTGTGCCCGGGGGCGTGGGCGGGCCATAGTGCAGCCGGTAGCTGCCGCCCAGTTTCGCCAGCAGTTCCGACACATAGCGCAGCGAGGCGACGGTGCGGCCGAAGTCGTCGTTGCCGCCGCTGAGCAGCCGCGCAAGGCGGCGGGTGCGGTAGTAGTGGTGCGAATTGCGCATGTCGGGGCTGGCGGGCACGACGGGCACGCCGCAGGCGGCCGAGATGCGGGTGATCCCCGGTTTCCAGGGCGGTTCGCTCAGAAGCCCCTGGCGTTCGCCCGCCACCCGGCCCGATCCGAAGACGATCAGCGCGCCGCCCGCCTCCAGATGGGCCTTCATGCCCAGATAGGTCTGCCGCGCCGTCAGCACCTTGTCGCGCCGGTCGAGATCGACCGAAATGGTCAGGTCGGGGCCAAGGAAGCGCTCTGTCTCGCGGTTGGCGACGACCTTGAGGTCGGTGCGATGGTGGCGCAGGGCGCCTGCATGGGCGACGAAGTCGAAGCTGCCGATCGGGTGGGTCGAGGCGATGATCACGGGGCCGGTGCGGGGCAGATGGTCAAGCCCTTCGGCGGTCAGACTGGTCCCGCCGTTCATGTCGAGCAGCGCCTCGACCAGCGCAGGGCCGGTGCGTCCGCCCAGATGGATCAACACTTCTTCGGCTTCGCGCAGCGCGAAGAAGGCCTGTCCGGTGAGCCGCCGGTTCATCACATCGACAGCCCCGAGCGCGTGGCGCAGCAGCGCCAGCCGCCGGTCCGCCCCTTCGGGAATGCGCAGGCGCGCCCGCAGCAGGGCGTCGAGAGGGTTCTGTGTCGGTCGTCCTGGCACTTTTGTCCTGACGGTACGCTGCATCGCGCGATCCTAGCAGCGCCCGAAACCCCGCGCATCCCGCAAGTGCGGACCGTCTTCGCGTCGGTCTCAGAGATACCAGCGGTATTCGCGGGGCGAGATCGCGGTCATGAATTCGGAGAATTCGGCCGTCTTCACCGCGTGATACATATCGATGTAGTCGGCGCCGACATAACCCGGCAGGATTTTCGCCCCTTTCCACGCCGCCAGCGCATCCCAGAGCGTGAGGGGCAGGGTGTCGTCCACCTCCGACCCGGCGTTGCCGCCATGTTTCGGCCCCGGGTCGGCCGGGTGGGTCAGGCCGTGATGCACGCCCGCAAGCACCATCGCGGTGACAAGATAGGGGTTCGCCTCGGCCCCGGCGACGCGGTGTTCCAGCCGCCGCGCCGCACCTTCGGTCACCGGCGGCAGGCGGAAGGCGACGGATCGGTTGTTTTCGCCCCAGTCGCGGGTGACGGGGGTGAAGGCGTCGGGTTCGAACCGGCGATAGACGTTGATGTTGGGGGCGAAGACCGCCATCGCCTCGGCCATCGTGGCTTGCAGCCCGCTGATCGCCTGACCGAGCAGCGCCTCGCCATCGGGGCGGGCGGGGTCAAAGACGTTGCGGCCATCACCATCGACAAGGCTCAGGTGAATGTGCAGCCCGCTGCCCGACAGGCCGGGGAAGGGTTTCGACATGAAGGTCGCGTCGAAGCCCTGCTGCCGCGCCACGGCCTGCACCAGACGGCGCAGGAGGGCGGCGTGATCGGCGGCGCGCAACGGGTCGGAGAGGTGGTCGAGGTTCACCTCGAACTGGCCGGGGCCGTATTCGCTGATCACGGTCGTCGCGGGGATGTTCTGCGCCGCGCAGGCCGCCTGGATCGCGGCGATCACGCCTGCATATTCGTCAAGCTTGGTCAGCGACAGCACCTGTCCCTGCCGTTCCCGCCGGCCCGTGAGGGGCGAGGCCGCGGGCAGCGGCGCGTCGCCTTCGTCGCGGGCGAGCTCGATCAGATAGAATTCCAGCTCCAGCGCCAGAACCGGGGTCAGCCCGGTGTCGGCGAAACGCTCCGTGACCTGCCGCAGGATGCGGCGGGGTTCGTACCAGAAGGGCTGCAGGTCAGTGGCCCGCGTCATCTCGCACAGGACCTGCGCATGCCGCCCGCCCGACCACGGCACGACCGACAGCGTGCCCGAGAGCGGCCGCGCCATGCCGTCGGGGTCGCCGTCGGAAAAGCCATGCCCCAAGGGATCGGCGGTGTTGCCGCGCACGTCGACCAGTTGCATCGCGCCGCAGACCGGCGTGCCGCCCGCCACCATCTTCGCCGCCTGCGCGATCGGAAGCCGCTTTCCGATGGCATTGCCGCACAGGTCGATCACAACGGCGTCGAGATAGGCGATATCAGGGTTCGCCTTCAGGAATTGCGCCAGTTCCGCGTGCTCAAGATACATGGGCGTCCCCTGCAGGTTGTCCGTTCCACGCATAGCCGAAGCGCCGCCGTCGGTCCACTTCCGTGCCATTATGGGCGACTTTGACCACAAACTGCCGAAACAGGTGGCAGTTTTCCGGTGTCCGATTATTTCTTGGGCATGCACTTGGCATAACGCCCGGAACCGGACCAATATCGGGGCGACGCTATATCAAGGCGCGCGCGCCGCCCCAATTCTCGGCGCATCCGGAATCATGGAGGGTGGAATGTCTCCCAGAACCAAATTTACCGCCGCCGTCGCCGCTGCCATCGCGACCGCCGCCGGTGCGACCGCAGCGCAGGCGCAGGACACGGTCGTCTTCGGCACCAACTGGCTGGCCCAGGCCGAACATGGCGGCTTCTACCAGTCGGTCGCCGACGGCACCTACGTGAACGATTGCGGCTTCCAGGTGGAAATCCTGCCCGGCGGCCCGCAGGTGAACAACCGTGCGCTGATGCTTGCGGGGCGGATGGACTTCCACATGGGCGGCGACCTGCTGCAGGCCTTCTCTGCGGTCGAGGAAGGCGTTCCCGTGGTCAACGTCGCGGCGATCTTCCAGAAGCACCCGCAGGTCATCGTCGCCCATCCGGGCGAGGCCGACACCTGGGAAGACCTCAAGGACCTGACGCTGCTGATCGGCGACAACGGCTTTCAGTCCTATTACCAGTGGATGATCAAAGCGCATGGCTTCACCGCCGAACAGCGTCAGGTCTATACCTTCAACCCCGCGCCGTTTTTGGCCGACAAGCGCGTCGCCATGCAGGGATACCTGTCGTCCGAACCCTATCTGATCACCAAGGAAGGCGGATTCGAACCCAACGTCTTCCTGATCGCGGATGCGGGCTTTGCCAGCTATGCCACCACGATCGAGACGATGGCCGACACCATCGTCAACGATCCCGAGAAGGTGCAGTGCTTCGTCGATGCCTCGATCAAGGGATGGTACAACTATCTCTACAACGACAGCACGGCTGCGGATGCGCTGATCATGGCAGCCAACCCCGAAATGACCGCCGACAAGGTCGCCTATGCCAAGGACAAGATGAAGGCCTGGGGCATCGTCGATTCGGGTGACGCGCTCGAAAAAGGGATCGGTGTGATGACCGACGACATGGTGGGCAACTTCTACCAGCTCATGGTCGACACCGGGGTCGTCAAGGACGGCATCGACTGGAAGGCGTCCTACACGACACAGTTCGTGGGCAAGGGCGTGGGCATGGATCTCAAGCCCGCCAACTGACGTAACGACCCGGCGCCGGGCGGGGTGTGCTGTATGCGCCCGGCGCCACCTTCTTCTGACGAGGCATGCATGTCGACACCCGCTCTGCCGCTCAAGGATCGCGCGCCGGTTCTCTCCATGAGCCATATCGAAAAGACGTTCAACGGCAACGTCGTCGCGCTGAAGGACATGTCGCTGCAGGTCAATCAGGGCGACTTCATCTCGCTTCTGGGGCCGTCGGGCTGCGGCAAGTCGACCGCGCTGCGGCTGATCGCGGGGCTCTCGCAGCCCACCAGCGGCACGATCCGCTGGGCCGGCGGGCAAGGGCAGGGCGATCTGGGGATTGTCTTTCAGGAACCGACCCTGATGCCCTGGGCCACGGTGGCGCAGAACGTGTTCCTGCCGTTCCGTCTGCGCGGGCAAAGCTATGGAGCCGTGAAGGACGACATCCTCGAGGCGCTGCGCCTCGTGGGCCTCGACAAGTTCCAGAATGCCTACCCCCGCGAATTGTCGGGCGGCATGAAGATGCGCGTGTCGATCGCGCGGGCCATGGTGACCAAGCCTCGGCTCATCCTGATGGACGAACCCTTTGCCGCGCTGGACGAGATCACGCGCTTCAAGCTGAACAACGATCTGCTGGAACTGAAGGCCAAGATCGGCTGCACCGTGGTCTTCGTCACCCATTCCGTCTTCGAAAGCGTGTTCCTGTCAGACCGCATCATCGTCATGGCCGCGCGGCCGGGCCGCGTGATCCGCGAACTGCATGTTGATACTCCCTATCCCCGGCACGAGGATTTCCGCACCTCGGTCGAATATGCCGCCCACACCCGCGCCGCTTCGGCCGCGCTTCACGAGGCGATGGAGCTTGCCGCATGAGCCTGGCCGAACCTTCCGCCCCCGCCGCGCCCGTGATCGACGCCGAAGAGGCGCTGCGCGCCCGGCGTGAGCGCATCAACCGCATCGCGAAATGGACGTTGCCGTCGCTGGTTCTGGTGCTGTCGGTACTGGCCTGGCACCTGTACGTCACGATCGCCGAAGTGCCGCATTACATCCTGCCCGGGCCGGTCCGCGTCGCCCAGGCGCTGGTGTCGGACTGGGCAGTGCTTTGGCCTGCGATGCTGACCACGGGGCGGCTGACGCTTCTGGCGCTGCTGATGGCGGTCGCGGGAGGTGTCGCGCTGGCGGTGGCCTTCACCCAGTCGAAATGGGCGGAAATGTCTTTCTTTCCCTACGCGGTGATCCTGCAGGTGACGCCGGTCATCGCCATCGCGCCGCTTCTGCAGATCTACGTGGAAAGCGCCTTTGTCGCCGCACTTCTGTGCGCGTGGATCGTGGCCTTCTTCCCGATCCTGTCGAACACGACGATCGGGCTCAAATCCGCAGATCACAACCTGCAGGATCTCTTCACGATCTATGGTGCCTCGCGCTGGCAGCGCCTGCGCTACCTCGCGGCGCCGTCGGCGCTTCCGTTCTTTCTGGGCGGGCTCAAGATCGCGGGGGGGCTCGCGCTCATCGGGGCGGTGGTGGCCGAATTCGTGATCGGGCGCGCGGGCACCGGGCTTGGCCTTGCATCGACGCTGCTCGAAGCCTCCTACCGGTTCAATTTCGGCCGGCTTTATGCGGCGCTGATCCTGATCTCGCTCATGGGGGTGGTGATCTTCGCGGTGATGAGCATCATCAGCCATCTTGCCCTGCGCAAATGGCACGAAAGCGCGCTGAAGCGGGAGGGATGATGGATTTCCGGACGCTTCCCGCGGGCCCGCTGCGGCTCGAAAACGTGACTGTGCCCGGTTGGCTCATGGGCCGACCCGAGGACCTCGTGCGCACGGCGCTGTCGCTGGATGGCGATCGCATCGCGGCAGAGGGCGGGACGCCCATCGACATGGGGGGCGCGATGGTGTTCCCGGCCTTCGTCGACATGCACACCCATCTCGACAAGGGCCATATCTGGGGCCGCGCGCCCAATCCTGACGGCACCTTCCCCGGCGCGCTGGCCACCGTGGGCGCCGACCGCGCCGCGAACTGGTCGGCCGACGACGTGCGCACCCGGATGGATTTCGCGCTGCGCTGCGCCTACGCACACGGGACGCGGGCGATCCGCACCCATCTCGACAGTCTCGCCCCGCAGGACGACATCAGCTGGCCCGTCTTCGCCCACCTGCGCGACGACTGGGCGGGCCGGATCGATCTGCAGGCCTCGTGCCTTGTCGGCATCGACGCGGTCACTGCCGACGGTCCCTTTGCCCATACCGCCGATGTGGTGGCACGGCATGGCGGCATCCTTGGTGTGGTCAGCTATCCCGTCCCCGACCTGCGCGAGCGTCTGCGCGTCTTCTTCCGCCTCGCGATGGAGCGGGGCCTGTCGGCCGATTTCCACGCGGATGAAACGATGGATCCGGGCGCGGAAAGCTTGCGCGCCATCGCCGAGGTGGCGCTGGAGATGGGCTTCGACGCGCCCGTCGTGGTGGGCCATTGCTGTTCGCTCTCCACGCAGGACGAGGCGCGTGCGATGGAGACGCTGGACATCGTCTCCAAGGCCGGGCTGAACATCGTGAGCCTGCCCATGTGCAACCTCTACCTGCAGGACCGCCACGCGGGCCGCACCCCGCGCGGGCGCGGAATCACGCTGGTGCACGAGATGAAGGCGCGGGGGATCAACGTCTCCTTCGCGTCCGACAACACGCGCGATCCCTTCTATGCCTATGGCGACATGGACATGCTGGAAGTCATGCGCGAGGCGACGCGGATCGGACAGCTCGACCATTCCGACGCGGACTGGAGCCGCGCCTGCCTTTCGAACCCCGCCGCCGCCTGCGGCTTTGCCGCGCCGTCTCTGGCCCCGGGCGCGCCCGCCGATCTGGTCATCTTCCGCGCGCGGGGCTGGAGCGAGCTGTTTTCCCGTCCACAATCCGACCGGATCGTGCTGCGGCAGGGGCGCGCCATCGACCGCACGCTGCCCGATTATTCCGAACTCGACCACCTGATGAGGACCGCATGAAACCCAACGTCGCCGCCGCCAAAGAGGCGCTTGCCCATCTCGACATCGAAAAGAGCGAAAGCGCCATCAAGTCGAAAAGCCGGGATTTCTTCTGGTATTCGCCGGTGCTGAAATCGCGGCTGGATCATGTCAGCGCCGATTTCATCGTCTCGCCGAAGTCCGAGGCCGAAGTGATCGAGGTGCTGAAGGTCTGCTATGCCCATGACGTGCCGGTGACGACGCGGGGGGCGGGAACTGGGAACTATGGCCAGGCGATGCCGCTGGAAGGCGGCTGCGTGATGCACCTGCACAAGATGGACCGCGTCAAAGAAATCCACCCGGGCCGCGTGATCTGCGAACCGGGGGTGCTCCTCAAGGACGTCGACGCGCAGTGCATTGCCCATTCGCGGCAGGAATTGCGTATGTTCTCGTCCACCTGGGCGACGGCGACGATCGGCGGCTTCATCGCGGGCGGATCGGGTGGCGTCGGGTCGGTCACCTGGGGGTCGTTGCGCGATCTGGGCAACATCATCCGCCTGCGCGTCGTGACGATGGAGGAAGAGCCGCGCGTGCTCGACTTCACGGGCGAGGAACTGGCGCGGGTGTCCCATGCCTATGGCACCAACGGCATCATCACCGAGGTCGAGATGCCGCTCGCCCCGGCCTATGACTGGGTGGACCTGTTCGTGGCCTTCGACGACTTCGCCCCCGCGATGCACTTCGCCGAGGATGTCGCGAACCAGGACGGCATCCTGATCAAGCTGGCGACGGTCTTCGAGGCACCCATTTCCCATGACTATTTCCAGCGGGTGAAGCCGCATGTGGAACCGGGCACGAATGTCGTGGCCCTCATGGTGGCACCGCACGCGATGGACGGGTTCCTCACCTTCACCGCGCGGGTGCCGGAGGCGAAGATCATCTACCGCTCCGACGCGGATACCTGGGAACGCAACCCGGGCAAAATTTTCGAGTATGGCTGGAACCACACGACGTTGCGCGCGCTGAAGGTGGACCCGAAGGTCACCTATCTGCAGGTGCGCTACGGCTTCCCCCGCCACCGCGAGCTGGTCGAGGAGATCCGCGCGAAGTTCAGCCCCGAGGTGCTGCAGCATCTCGAAGCCATCCGCGACGGCGGGAAGGTGCATTTCGCGGGGCTGTCGTTGGTGAAGTTCACCACCGAAGAGCGGCTCGACGAGATCGTCCGCGCGCATGAAGAGGCGGGTGCGCTCATCTTCAACCCGCACCGCTACACGCTGGAGGAAGGGGGCCGGCAGACGGTCGACGACCGGCAGCTGCGCTTCAAGCAGGAGGCCGATCCGAAAGGATTGCTGAACCCCGGCAAGATGATCGCCTGGGACGATCCCAATTGGGATTACAGCCGGATGTATGCCTATCCGAAGCTGCAGGCGGCGGAGTGAGATTGACATGGGGGAGGGGGCTCTGCCCCCACGGCCCGTGCCGGGCCGCCCCCCGGGATATTTGGGGCGAGAGGAAGGACAGGGCCGTGGCGAGGGTGATGGTTCTCTATGCCCATCCCTGCGAGGAGAGCTTCGGCGGGGCCCTTCACAAGGCCACCGTCGCGGGGTTGGGGAAGGCGGGCTACGAGGTCGATGACTGCGATCTCTATGCCGAAGGCTTCCAGCCCGTCCTGACGGCGCAGGAACGCCGCGCCTATCACGATGTCGGCCCGAACACCGCGCCGGTGCAAGGATACGTGGACCGCCTCATGGCGGCACAGGCGCTGGTTATGGTGTTTCCGGTCTGGAACTTCGGCTATCCGGCGATCCTGAAAGGGTTTCTCGACCGGGTCTTCCTGCCGGGCGTGTCCTTCCGGCTGGAGGCGGGCGAGGTCGTGCCGAACCTGACCCATATCCGCAAGCTCGCCGCCGTCACCACCTATGGCGGGACGCGGATGCGCGCCTTCCTTGCCGGTGATCCGCCGCGCAAATGCGTGACGCGCCATGTCTGGCATGTCATCCTGCCCGACAAGATGCGCTATCTCGCGCTGTACGACATGAACCGGGCGAGTGATGCGCGCCGCGCCGCGCATCTGGACCTTGTGAGACGGGAAATGGAGGCTTTCTGAGATGCGCGCGCTGGTCGTCTATTGCCATCCCCGGCCCGACAGCTTCACCGCCGCCGTGCGCGACGTGGTGCTTGAGCGGTTGCGCGCGGCGGGCGCCGAGGTGCGGCTGTCCGACCTTTACGCGCGCGGCTTCGATCCGGTCATGGGCGCGCGCGAACATGACGAATACGCGGACGAGAGCCTCAACATCGCGCCCGTGGCGCGCGATGTCGAAGACCTGCAATGGTGCGACACGCTGATCTTCGTCTATCCGACCTGGTGGTATGGCCTGCCCGCGATGCTGAAGGGCTGGCTCGACCGGGTGCTGGTGCCGGGCGTGGCGTTCCTCATGCCGGATGCCGAGACGCCCCGCATCCGTCCGGGCCTTGGCCACATCACGCGGATGGGGGTCTTCACCACCTGCGGGGCGAGCTGGTGGATGACGCAGCTCATCGGTGCGCCGGGCAAGCGGACGCTGCTGCGCGGAGTGCGGGTTCTGTGCGCCCGCGGCTGCCGGACCGCCTTCGCCGCGCATTACCTGATGGACCTCTCCACGTCCGAAAGCCGGGCGGCGCATCTCGCGCGGGTGGCGGCGAAGATGGACCGCTTCATCGGGCGTCCGCGCGCGATGACGGCGCGCCCAGCGTGATCCCGGTTCTTGACTGGCGCGGCTTTGCCGCCGACCCGGATGCCTTCGCGGCGGATCTGGGCGCGGCCTGCCGGGGGCCGGGGTTCTTCCTCCTGACCGGGCATGGCGTGGCCCCGGACCTGACCGCGCGGGTCTTCGCGCAGGGCGCCGCCTTCTTCGCGCAAGGCACGGGTGCCAAGGCATCGTTGTCGATCCTGAAGAACCCCCACAACCGCGGCTGGGCCGCCGAAGGGTCGGAGCGGCTGGACGAGACGTCGGGCCAGATCGACCGGAAGGAGGCGTTCAACATCGGCCTCGACCTTCCCGCCGATGATCCGCGCGTGCGGGCGGGTGAGGCGTTCCGGGGCGTGAATGTCTGGCCCGACCTGCCGGGGTTCCGCGACACGATGCTGGACTACTACGACGCGGTCTGGCGTCTGGGCGTGGCGCTGCACGCGGCCTTCGCGCGGGACCTCGGCCTGCCGCCCGGGTTCTTCGACGACAAGTTCGCGGCACCGCTCGCGACCCTGCGTCTTCTGTCCTATCCGCCTGGCACGGGTGCTGCGGGCGAGATCGGGGCAGGCGCGCATACCGATTACGGGTCGGTCACGCTGCTTCTCACCGATGGCGAGGCGGGGCTGCAGGTGCGCCCGCGCGGGGGCGACTGGACGGATGTGCCCCATGTGCCCGGCGCCTTCGTCGTCAATATCGGCGATTGCCTGATGCGCTGGACGAACGACATCTACGTCTCGACCCCGCACCGCGTGCTGCCGCCGAAGCGCGCGCGGCAATCGGTGGCCTTCTTCCTCGACCCCGACCCGGATGCCGTGATCGCGGCGCTGCCCGGCACGGGGGCGGCGAAATATCCGACGGTCACGGGGGCGGAGTATCTGCGGTCGCGGCTCGAGGCGACCTATGCCAAGGACGGCTAGCCGCGCCGCGCGATCGTCACCAGACGCGCGGCCAGCATGGCGGCGAAGCTGAGGGCGAGGGCCGCTTCGGTGCCCGTCACCGGCTCCAGCACAAGGAAGAGACCGCCGCCCGCCAGCGAGATCGTGGCATAGAGGTCTTCGCGCAGGATCGAAGGCGCCACGTTGCACAGCACGTCGCGGATCATGCCGCCGACGGTCCCCGTGACGCAGCCGATCACGATGGCGATGATCCAGTGCGTGCCCGCGTCCTGCGCGATGCGCACGCCGATCAGCGTGAAGAGGGCAAGGCCCACGGCGTCGAGCTGCATCAGAAGCCGCAGCCTTTGTCCTTCGCCCTGCGGTATCCGCCCCGCCAGAAGGAATGTCGCCAGCGCGACGGGAATGATCACGGCCAGAAAGACCGGATCATTGATCCAGAAGACCGGTGTCCGGCCCAGGAACAGATCGCGCAACGTGCCACCACCCAGCGCGGTCGCGAAGGCAAGGACAGTGGCACCGAAAGGGTCAAAGCCGTGCCGCGTCGCCTGCAGTGCGGCGGACGCCGCCAGCACCGCCGAGGCGAGATATCCAAGGGTCAGGATCAGCGGTGTCAGGTCGGGCAGGACCGTCATGGCAGCCATCCGTGAAACGACGAAGGCCGCCCGGGCGGGCGGCCATTCGGTAAGGTCCCTATTGGAGCGGGCGAGGCGATTCGAACGCCCGACCCTAACCTTGGCAAGGTTATGCTCTACCCCTGAGCTACGCCCGCATCCTTTGGGTGAGCGTGAGATACTGACCGGCGCGGCGGGCTGCAAGGGGAAAAATGGGGCGCGGTGTGAAAATTTCTCGCGCCTCTTTGGGGTGTCTCACGATGGGACGCTTGTGGGGGGACGTAAAAACAAGGACTTGCAGGGGCCGGTTTAGGGTTTCTTCACACTTGAGTACATAACCGCGCTTCCGGACCGCGCCCCCGACAACCGCGCAGGCGGCGATGCTGGGGCGCGACCGGAGGGCCTGAGTTATTCGAACTCCACCAGCAGGTCCTTGGCGTCGATCTGCGCGGCGGGGCCCACATGCACCGCCTTCACCACCGCGTCGCGTTCGGCGTGGATGCCGGTTTCCATCTTCATCGCCTCGATGGTCAGCAGCAGGTCGCCCGCCTTGACCGGCTTGCCCGGCTGGACGGCGACGGTTGCGACCACCCCCGGCATGGGCGCACCGATATGGGCGGGGTTTCCGGTCTCGGCCTTCGGGCGCGCGGCGGTCTGCGATTTGACCAGACGGTTCGGCACGCGGATCACGCGGGGCTGGCCGTTCAGTTCGAAGAAGACGCGCACCTCGCCCTTCTCGTCCGTCTCGCCCACGGTCTGGCAGCGGATTTCGAGGATCTTGCCGGGGTCGATCTCGGCGGTGATTTCCTCGCCCGGTTCCATTCCGTAGAAGAAGGTCTTGGTGGGCAGGCTGCGCACCGGGCCATAGGTGCGGTGGCGGCCCATGTAATCGAGGAAGACCTTGGGATACATCATGTAGCCCATCAGGTCTTCGTCATCGACGGTCTTGCCTTCCATCTCGGCCGAGACCTTGGCGCGCACCGCCTCCAGATCCACCGCCGGCACGTCGCGGCCGGGGCGGTGGGTGATGGGGGCTTCGTCCTTCAGGACCTTCTGCACGATCGTCGCGGGGAAGCCGCCCGGCGGCTGTCCGAGATTGCCGCGCATCATGTCGATGACGCTGTCGGGGAACGACACTTCGAGCGCGGGGTTTTCCACGTCCGCGCGGGTCAGCCCCTGCGACACCATCATCAGCGCCATGTCGCCCACGACCTTGGACGACGGCGTCACCTTCACGATATCGCCGAACATCTGGTTCACGTCGGCATAGGTCTGCGCCACCTCGTGCCAGCGGTCTTCGAGCCCCATGGAACGCGCCTGCGCCTTGAGATTGGTGAACTGCCCGCCGGGCATCTCGTGCAGGTAGACTTCCGAGGACGGGGCCTGCAGGCCGCTCTCGAAGGCCGCGTATTGCGCGCGCACGGCGTCCCAGTAATCGGAAATCTCGCGCACGGCCTTGATCGACAGGCCGGTGTCGCGGTCGGTGTTGCGCAGCGCCTCGATCACGGTGCCGAGCGTGGCCTGAGACGTGTTGCCCGACAGCGCGTCCATCGCACAATCGACGGCGTCCACGCCCGCCTCGCTGGCGGCAAGGATGGTGGCGCAGGCGACGCCCGCGGTGTCGTGCGTGTGGAAATGGATGGGCAGGCCCACCTCTTCCTTCAGCGCCTTGACCAGAACCCGGGCGGCCGCGGGCTTCAGCAGGCCCGCCATGTCCTTGAGCCCCAGCACATGCGCGCCCGCGTCGCGCAATTCCTTCGCCATGCCGACATAGTATTTGAGGTCATACTTGGACCGCTCGGGGTCCATGATGTCGCCGGTATAGCAGACGGTGCCTTCGCAGATCTTGCCGCTGTCGATGACCGCGTCCATGGCGACGCGCATGTTCTCGACCCAGTTGAGGCTGTCGAACACGCGAAAGACGTCGATGTTGTGCGCGGCCTCCTTCACGAAGGCCTGCACGACGTTGTCGGGGTAGTTGGTGTAGCCGACGCCGTTTGCGCCCCGCAGGAGCATCTGTGTCATGAGGTTCGGCATCGCCTCGCGCAGGTCGCGCAGGCGCTGCCAGGGACATTCCTGCAAGAAGCGGTAGGCGACGTCGAAGGTGGCACCGCCCCAGCATTCCATGCTGAAGAGCTGCGGCAGATTGGCGGCATAGACCGGGGCCACGCGGATCATGTCGATGGACCGCATGCGGGTGGCCAGCAGCGACTGGTGCCCGTCGCGCATGGTCGTGTCGGTGATCAGAAGGCGGCGCTGCGCCTTCATCCAGTCGGCGACCGCCTGCGGGCCCTTCTGTTCGAGAAGGTTGCGCGTGCCCATCATCGGCTCGGCGCGCTTCAAAGGGGGTTTCGGCACCTTGATGTCGGCGGGCGGGCGCGGGCGGCCCTTGGTTTCGGGATGCCCGTTCACGGTGATGTTGGCGATGTAGGTCAGGACCTTGGTGCCGCGGTCGCGCCGTTTGGGGAACCGGAAGAGTTCGGGCGTCGTGTCGATGAACTTGGTCGTGTATTCGTTTGACAGAAACGTGGGGTGTTTCAGCAGGTTCTCGACGAAGGCGATGTTGGTGCTGACGCCCCGGATGCGGAATTCGCGCAGCGCGCGGTCCATCCGGGCGATGGCCATGTCGGGGGTCTGCGCCCAGGCGGTGACCTTGGTCAGCAGCGAATCGTAATACCGCGTGATGACGCCGCCGGTATAGGCCGTGCCGCCGTCAAGCCGGATGCCCATGCCGGTCGCTTCGCGATAGGCGGTGATGCGGCCGTAATCGGGGATGAAGTTGTTCTGCGGGTCCTCGGTCGTGATGCGCGTCTGCAGCGCGTGGCCGTTGAGACGCACGTCACCTTGGGTGGGCTTGCCCGTGGCTTCGGCGATGGTCTTGCCTTCGGCGATCAGGATCTGGGTCTGCACGATGTCGATGCCGGTGACTTCTTCGGTCACCGTGTGTTCGACCTGCACGCGGGGGTTCACTTCGATGAAGTAGAACTTGTCCGACTCCATATCCATGAGGAATTCGACGGTGCCCGCGCATTCGTAGTTCACGTGTTTGCAGATGCGGTAGCCAAGGTCACAGATCTCGGCGCGCTGGGCGTCGGTCAGGTAAGGGGCGGGGGCGCGTTCGACGACCTTCTGGTTGCGGCGCTGGACGGAACAGTCCCGCTCAAAAAGATGATACATGCCGCCGTGCTTGTCGCCGAGGATCTGCACTTCGACATGGCGCGCGCGCAGGATCATCTTTTCGAGATAGCCTTCGCCGTTGCCGAAGGCGGCCTCGGCCTCGCGACGGCCTTCCTTGACCTTTTCCTCAAGCTCGCCGGGTCCGTTGATCGGGCGCATGCCGCGCCCGCCGCCGCCCCAGGATGCCTTGAGCATGAGCGGATAGCCGATCGCCTCGGCCTCGGCGCGGATCGCGTCCATGTCGTCGCCCAGCACTTCGGTCGCGGGGATGACGGGCACGCCCGCGGCCATGGCCACGCGGCGCGCGCTTGCCTTGTCGCCAAGGGCGCGCATCGTGTCGGCCCGCGGGCCGATGAAGGTGATGCCGGCCTGTTCGCAGGCATCGACGAAGGCGGGGTTCTCCGACAGAAGGCCGTAGCCCGGGTGGATCGCATCAGCGCCGCATTCGCGGGCCACGCGGATGATCTCGGGGATCGACAGATAGGCCTGGACCGGGCCCAGCCCTTCGCCGATGCGGTACGCCTCGTCCGCCTTGAAGCGGTGCAGGCCCAGCTTGTCTTCTTCGGCGAAGACGGCGACCGTCTTCTTGCCCAGTTCGTTCGCGGCGCGCATGACGCGGATCGCGATTTCCCCCCGGTTGGCGATCAGGATCTTATGGAACTGGCTCATCTCGGCCTCCGGGTTCAGGCATCGGTGCAATGTGCTTATGCAGAAACGCGAGGGTCGTAAACACGCGAGTTTGAACGATATCCGGCTGTTTGCGCTAGCACCTGCGGGACATCGCGACGCGGGCGGCAGGCTTGATCTTGCGCCCGGAAGCGTCGCGTGGCCATTGTCTGCCTCGCGGCGGATCGCGTCGCGGTCGCGCAACGACAAGAAATTGTCGAAACTGGATGGGGCGCGCGGCGCGGGCCTTGATAGCTGTGGCGCAATCGGGGGACTGGCCCCGCGCGCAGGGAGTGCGAGATGCGGTTTTCGGGCTTGAGGATCCTGAAGGAGGGACTGACCGGCAACAAGGGCTGGACCCCGCATTGGCGCGACCCGCAGCCGAAATCCGAATATGACGTCATCATCATCGGGGGCGGGGGCCACGGATTGGCCACGGCCTATTACCTCGCGCGCGACCACGGCATCACCAATGTCGCCGTGCTGGAAAAGGGCTATATCGGCGGCGGCAACGTGGGGCGGAACACGACGATCGTGCGCGCCAACTACAACATGCCGGGCAACTCGGAATTCTACAGCCATTCCCTCAAGCTCTGGGAGGGGCTCGAGGAAGATCTGAACTACAACGTGATGCATTCCCAGCGGGGCATCATCAACCTGTTCCATTCCGACGGGCAGCGCGACTATGCCGCGCGGCGGGCCAACTCGATGGTCAATCAGGGCGACGACGCGATCTTGCTGGACCGCGAAGGCGTGCGGAAGATGCTGCCCTATCTCGAATTCGACAACCCGCGCTTTCCTGTCTATGGCGGGCTTTGCCACCCGCGCGGGGGCACGGCCCGGCACGATGCCGTGGCCTGGGGCTTTGCGCGCGGTGCCGACCGACGCGGGGTCGACCTGATCCAGAACTGCGAGGTCACGGGCATCGACATCGAAGGGGGCCGCGTCACCGGCGTGCAGACCACGCGCGGCGCGATCCGCGCGAAGAAGGTGGGCGTCGTCGTCGCCGGACGGTCGAGCCAGGTCGCCGCCATGGCGGGCATGCGCCTGCCGATCGAGTCCCACATCCTGCAGGCTTTCGTGACCGAAGGGCTGAAGCCCGTGATCGACCACGTGGTGACCTTCGGGATGGGCCATTTCTATATCAGCCAGTCCGACAAGGGCGGCCTTGTCTTCGGGGGGGACCTCGACTTCTACGCGTCCTACGCCGCGCGGGGGAACCTGCCGATGGCCGAACACGTGATGGAGGCGGGCCTCGCGCTCATGCCGATGATCGGCAAGGCACGCGTCTTGCGCAGCTGGGGGGGCATCGTGGACATGACGCCCGACGGCTCGCCCATCATCGACCGGTCGGGGATCGATGGGCTCTTTCTCAACTGCGGCTGGTGCTACGGCGGGTTCAAGGCCGTGCCGGGGTCGGGCAACGTCTTCGCCCACCTCATGGCAACCGGCCGCTATCACGAGAATGCCACCAAGTTCCGTCTGGACCGGTTCCGCGACGGATACGGGCTTATGGACGAAGAGGGCACCGGCTCTCAACACAACCTGCATTGAAGGGCGGATGCGTCGGGATCATGCGTATGTTTGACCAGAAAGAAGCAGGGGCGCGGAGATGAGGATCACCTGTCCGATTTGCGGGGCGCGCGACAGCCGCGAGTTTTCCTATCGCGGCGCGGCTTTGGCGCTGGACCGGCCCGACCCGGATGCGGGCGAGGATGCCTGGGCCGAGTACGTCCACCTGCGCGAGAACCCTGCCGGTGTCCTGCGCGAGCTGTGGTATCACGAAGCGGGCTGCAGCGCGTGGATCGTCGTGCAGCGCAACACCACGACACATGAAGTGCTGGGCGCCGAACTGGCGGCGGAGGTCGCGCGATGAGGGTGCAGGGCAGGGGCCTGATCGACCGAAACACGCCGGTCAGCTTCACCTTTGACGGTGTGGCGCATGAGGGGTTTGCAGGCGACACCGTCGCCTCTGCCCTTCTGGCGGGCGGTGTCCGCCTGATGGGGCGGTCGTTCAAGTATCACCGTCCGCGCGGGCCGCTGACGGCGGGCAGCGAAGAGCCGAACGCGCTGGTGACCATCGGCCGTGGTGCGGCGGCCGACCCCAACACGCGGGCAACCGTGCAGGAGGTCTTCGAGGGCCTTGAGGTGTCAAGCCAGAACCGCTGGCCGTCGCTGGGTTTCGACCTGATGTCGGTCAACGATCTCTTCGCGCCCTTCCTTGCTGCCGGGTTCTACTACAAGACCTTCATGTGGCCGCGCGCCTTCTGGGAAAAGCTCTATGAACCCGTGATCCGCCGGGCGGCGGGCTTGGGCGCGCTGTCGGGGCAGCCCAATGAGGACCGCTATGAACGTGCCTGGGCGCATTGCGATGTGCTGGTCATCGGGTCGGGTCCCGCCGGTCTGATGGCCGCGCTGACGGCGGCGCGCGCGGGGCTCGACGTGATCCTTGCCGAAGAAGACGCGCGCATGGGCGGGCGGTGCCTTGCCGAGCGCGAAGAGGTGGGCGGCCGTCCCGCGCATGTCTGGGCCGGTGAGGTGCTGGCCGAACTTGGCGCGATGCCGAACGTGCGTCTCATGACGCGGACCACCGTGACCGGGGCCTATGACGGCGGCACCTACGGCGCGCTTGAACGCGTGAGCCACCACCTGCCCGCCACCGATCCCCGGCGTCCGCGCGAATGTTTCTGGCGCATCGCAGCGCGCCGCACGATCCTGTGCGCGGGGGCGCTGGAACGGCCCGTCGCCTTCCGCAACAACGACCGCCCCGGCGTGATGACGGCGGGCGCGGTGCGCGCCTATCTCAACCGTTGGGGCGTCGCGACAGGCAAGTCCGTCGCAGTCTTCGGCAATACCGACGACGCCCATCGCACGGCACGCGATCTGGCCGATGCGGGCGTGCATGTCGCGGCCCTGATCGATACCCGCGAGGGCGTGACGGGACCGGCCGGCATCCCGACCTTCTCGGGCTCGGTCGTCTGCAACACCGGCGGCGGCAAGGCGCTGGACTCGATCACCATCCGCCGGGGCGGACGCGAGGACCGGATCGCCGCGGATTGCCTTGCCATCTCGGGCGGCTGGAACCCGACCGTCCATCTGACCTGCCACATGAACGCCCGCCCGCGCTGGCGCGACGATATCCTGTCCTTCGTGCCCGCACCGGATGCGGTGCCGGGGATGGAGGCCGCGGGCGCCTGCAACGGCGCCTTCTCGACCGCCGCCTGCCTGCGCGAAGGGGCCGAGGCGGCGCTGCGCGTGGCCGAGGCGCTGGGCGCCAAGGCCGCCGCACCTGAACTGCCGCCGGCGGAGGATGATCCCTACCGCATCGCGGCGCTCTGGCATGTGCCGGGCAAGGGGCGGGCCTGGCTCGATTTCCAGAACGACGTGACGGTGAAGGACGTGCATCAGGCCGCGGTCGAGAACTTCCGCTCGGTCGAGCACATGAAGCGCTATACCACCCAAGGGATGGCGACCGATCAGGGCAAGAACTCGAACGTCGCCGCATTGGCCATTCTGGCCGATGCGACGGGCCGGGGCATCCCCGAGACGGGCACGACCACGTTCCGCCCGCCCTATGTGCCGGTGTCGATCGCCGCGATGGGGGCGGGGGCACAGGGCAAGGGCTTTGCCCCGCAGCGCCTGACCACCAGCCACAAGGCCACGACCGAGCGCGGCGCGCCGATGATCGAGGCGGGGCTCTGGTACCGCCCGAGCTATTTCCCCGCCCCGGGCGAGACGACGTGGCGGCAATCCTGCGACCGCGAGGTGGCGATGGTGCGCACTGCGGTCGGCATCTGCGATGTGTCCACGCTGGGCAAGATCGACATCCAGGGGCCGGATGCGGCGGCGATGCTCGACTTCGTTTATACCAACAGCTTCTCGACGCTGGCCGAGGGGCGCGTACGCTATGGCCTCATGCTGCGCGAGGATGGCCATGTCATGGATGACGGCACCACGGCGCGGCTGGGTGACCAGCATTTCGTGATGACGACCACCACCGCCGCGGCGGGGCAGGTGATGAAGCATCTCGAATTCGTGCATCAATGCCTGCGGCCCGACTGGGACCTGTCGATGATCTCGGTGACCGAACAATGGGCGCAGTTCGCCGTGGCGGGGCCGAAATCGCGGGAGTTGCTGAACGGGCTGCTCGACCAGCCCATCGATGACGCGACCTGGCCTTTCATGTCCTGCGGGAAGATCGCCGTGCAAGGTGTTGAAGGCAGGCTTTTCCGCATCTCGTTCTCGGGCGAACATGCCTACGAGATCGCGGTGCCCGCACGCTTTGGCGACAGCCTGTTCCGGCTTCTGGTGGCGCGTGCCGAAGGCATGGGCGGGGGTCTCTACGGGATGGAGGCGCTGAACGTCCTGCGGATCGAGAAGGGGCACATCACCCATGCCGAGATCCATGGCCGCACCACTGCCTTCGACATCGGCATGCAGCGGATGGTGTCGCAGAAAAAAGATTGCATCGGCAAGACCATGTCGGAACGCCCCGGCCTTATGGACGGGGGGCGGGAAAGACTGGTGGGCCTGCGCCCCGTGGGCGCGGTGCAGCAACTTATCGCGGGGGCGCATCTGTTCGGCATGGACGACGCCCCGGTGCGGGTGAACGACCAGGGCTACATCACCTCGACCTGCTGGTCGCCCACGTTGGGCGGCACGCTGGCGCTGGGGTTTCTCAAGCGCGGGCCCGAGCGCTATGGCGAGACGGTGAAGATGGTCGACCATGTGCGCGGCATCACGGCGGTCTGCGAAGTGGTGAACCCGGTGTTCTTCGACCCCGAGGGAGGGCGTGTGCGTGGCTGACCTGATTGCGACAAGTGCCTGTGCGGGGCGTCTGCCAAAGACCATCGGCGATGTGACGCTGACCGAGATCGTCTTCGGGGCGATCACCTCGGTGGCCCCGCTGAAAGGGCAGGAAGAGGCGGTCTCCGACGCGCTGAAGGCGCAGATCGGTGCCGCCTTGCCGAAACCCAACCGCTCGACCGGCAAGGCCGCCGCGCGGGCGGTCTTTTTCGGCCGCGGCCAGACGATGGTTCTGGGTCCGCGGCTTGCCCACATCGAAGGGGCGGTGATGACCGACCAGACCGATGCCTGGGCGGCGGTCGAGCTTGACGGGCCGTCGGCGCGCGACGTGCTGGTACGGCTCGTGTCGGTCGATCTGCGCCCCGATGTCTTCAAGCAGGGCCATGCGGCACGCACCCCGATCATTCACATGCCCGGTTTGGTCCTGCGCACGGGGGCGGACCGCTATCTGCTGATGACCTTCCGGTCCATGGCCGGGACGCTGGTTCACGATCTCGAAACCGCCATGGAAGGCGTGGCCGCGCGCGGCTAACCTTGGGCCTCTTCGATTCGGGGGGAAGCCAGCAATGACGTTTCGTTTTCTTATCCTTGCCACCGCGCTGGCCGCGTCGTCCGCGCAGGCGCAGGGCATGTCTCCCGAGGTCTGCGACCAGACCGCCGCCATCGTGTCCAAGGCGCAGGAGTTGCGCGTGGGCGGCGATGGCGTGGACCGTGCGGTGCGCAAACTTCAGCGCAGCCACAAGGATCTGGGCGAGGGGTTCACCGCTCAGGTCATCCCGGCACTTGTCAGCTTTGTCTACATGCAGGACGAGGCGCAGTTGGGCGAAGACCTTGGTGCCTTCTGGAAGGACCAGTGCCTGACGCAGGATCTCTCCGGCGCCCTTTCGGGGCAGAGCGTTTCAAACTAGACTGGCGGGCATGAGCCTGCCCCCCGGATTCCTTGACGAGTTGCGCACCCGCACCAGCCTGACCCAGGTGGTGGGGCGCAAGGTCATGTGGGACATGCGCAAGTCGAACCAGGCCAAGGGCGACATGTGGGCGCCTTGCCCGTTCCATCAGGAAAAGTCTGCGTCTTTTCATGTGGATGACCGCAAGGGCTATTACTACTGCTTCGGCTGCCACGCGAAGGGCGACGCCATCGGCTTCGTGAAGGAGACCGAGAACGTCAGCTTTATCGAGGCGGTCGAAATCCTCGCGCGCGAGGCGGGGATGACCATGCCCGCCCGCGATCCACAGGCGCAGCAAAAGGCCGACCGGCGCACCCAGCTGGCCGAGGTGATGGAGCAGGCGGTGAAGTTCTTCCGCCTGCAGCTGCGCACCGCCGCCGCGGCACCGGCGCGTGACTATCTCGCCCGGCGCGGGTTGTCCGAGGCGGCGCAGGATCGCTGGGAGCTGGGCTTCGCCCCCGATGCCTGGCAGGGCCTCTGGGATCATCTGACGGGCAAAGGGGTTGCGGAGGACCTGATCCACGGCGCGGGGCTTGCCAAGCCGTCGACCCGCGAGGGCGGCAAACCCTATGACACCTTCCGTAATCGCATCATGTTCCCGATCCGCGACGCGCGCGGGCGATGCATCGCCTTTGGCGGCCGTGCGATGGACCCGACCGACAGCGCCAAGTACCTCAACAGCCCCGAGACCGAGCTGTTCGACAAGGGCAGGAGCCTCTACAACCACGGCCCCGCGCGCACCGCGGCCGGAAAGGGCCAGCCGCTGATCGTGGCCGAAGGTTACATGGACGTGATCGCGCTGAGCGAGGCGGGTTTCGAAGCCGCCGTCGCGCCGCTGGGCACCGCGATCACGGAAACGCAGCTGCAACTTCTGTGGCGCATCGCACCGGAGCCGGTCATCGCGCTTGATGGCGACACGGCGGGTATCCGTGCTGCGATGCGGGTGATCGACCTTGCACTGCCGCTTCTGGAAGCGGGCCAGTCGCTGCGCTTTGCCATGATGCCCGACGGCAAGGATCCCGACGACCTGATCCGCAGCGACGGCCCGGCGGCGGTGCAGAAAGTGCTCGACGCGGCGCAGCCCATGGTGCGGCTTTTGTGGCAGCGCGAAACGGAAGGGCGCGTCTTCGACAGCCCCGAACGCAAGGCCACGCTCGACAAGTCGCTGCGCGCCAAGCTGAAGCTGATCCGTGACCCGTCGATCCGCGCGCATTACGGGCAGGAGATAAAGGACCTGCGCTGGCAGCTGTTCCGCCCGGCCCTGCCGCCGCGCGGCGCACGCCGCGCGCAGGCGGCCCAATCGGCCGCCCCCGACACGCGACGCTCGCTTCTCGCCTCGGCCGGGCCGGGGGCCGAGGATCATCTGCGCGAAGCGGTGATCCTGGCCGCCGTCATCGCCACGCCCCAGATCGCCGCCGAGTTCGAAGCCGGGCTCGAGGCGCTGAGCTGCCGCGATCCCGACCATGCCGCGCTGCGCGACATCATCTTGTCGGTTGCCGTGTCGGCACCCGGGGCATTGGCGGCGGAAATCGAGGCGCGGCTTGGATCCCGGCCCCTTGAAAACCTCCATTCCCTTCGCCATGTCGCCATAACGCCCTGCCTGCGCGACCCCGGGAACGTCGACCTTGCCCGCATGACTGTGGCCGAGGAACTGGCGAAGCTGGCCGCGCACCGGGGACTCGAAGCGGAAGTGGCAGAAGCGGCAGAAGACATGGCCGGACCTGCCGATGAAGCGGTGACCTGGCGGCTGACCCAGATGGTCAGGGCCCGGGACGAAGCTCTGCGCAGCCAGAAGGAAGACCGAACCGAATACGACACCGGCGCGAACGGGGCACGCATCAGCAAGCGCGAACGCGACGCCTTCAGCGCGCTGATTGACCAGATCAGCTTTGACAAACCTCGCCGCTAGGGTGTTTTGGTAAAGAAAGGTCAAACAAAACAAGGTAACCGGGTGGCCGAATTACCCATACGCGCTAATGATTCGCTGGACAGGCGAATCACCCGACACCCCGCAGGAGACCTTCATGGCCGCCAAGGACAACGACGACGCCAAGACCGAAGACCAGGACACCGACATCTCGCTCGACATGAGCCAGGCTGCGGTCAAGAAGATGATGGCTGAGGCGCGCGAACGCGGCTATATCACCTATGATCAGCTGAACCAGGTCCTGCCCCCCGACCAGGTGAATTCCGAACAGATCGAAGACGTTATGTCGATGCTGTCGGAAATGGGCATCAACATCATCGAGGACGAGGAAGCGGAAGAGGAAGAGAACCGCGGCGGCACCGACGTGGTGGCCACCGAAGGTGCGCGCGACCTGACGCTGGGTTCCACCGGTCAGGAAAAGCTCGACCGTACGGACGACCCGGTGCGGATGTATCTGCGCGAGATGGGTTCGGTCGAACTCCTCAGCCGCGAGGGCGAGATCGCCATCGCCAAGCGGATCGAGGCCGGGCGCAACACGATGATCGCAGGGCTTTGCGAAAGCCCGCTGACCTTCCAGGCCATCACCATCTGGCGCGAGGAACTTCTGTCGGAAGACATCCTGCTGCGTGACGTGATCGACCTTGAAACCACCTTCTCGGGCCAGCTTGACGACGAAGACGAGGTCGCGGGCCTTGCCGGCGCCGACGGCGGTGCCGCGGCACGCGGGGAAGACGATGCGGACGAGCCCGAGCTTGACGCCGACGGCAACCCCATCGTCAAGGACGACGAGGACGAAGACGACGATCAGGCCAACATGTCGCTGGCCGCGATGGAATCGGCGCTGAAAGATCAGGTGCTGACCACGCTTGAACGGATCGCCAACGATTACGCCGAACTGAGCGAGATGCAGGACAGCCGCATCTCGGCCACGCTGAACGAGGACGGATCCTTCAGCGCGGGCGACGAGGAACGCTATCAGCTGCTGCGGTCGGAAATCGTGGAACTGGTGAACGGCCTGCACCTGCACAACAACCGGATCGAAGCGCTGATCGACCAGCTTTACGGCATCAACCGCCGCGTCATGGCCATCGACAGTGCGATGGTGAAGCTGGCCGATCAGGCGCGCATCAACCGCAAGGAATTCATCGACGAATACCGCGGGCGCGAACTCGACCCCAACTGGCTGTCCGACATGGGTACCAAGCCCGGTCGCGGCTGGCAGATGTTCATCGAACGCTTCGCCGACAAGGTCGAGGAACAGCGCGCCGACATGGCGCAGGTGGGCCAGTATGTCGGTCTCGACATCAGCGAGTTCCGCCGCATCGTGAACCAGGTCCAGAAGGGCGAGAAGGAAGCCCGTCAGGCCAAGAAGGAAATGGTCGAGGCGAACCTGCGCCTCGTCATCTCCATCGCCAAGAAATACACCAACCGTGGCCTGCAATTCCTTGATCTTATTCAGGAAGGCAACATCGGCCTGATGAAGGCGGTGGACAAGTTCGAATACCGCCGCGGTTACAAGTTCTCGACCTACGCGACGTGGTGGATCCGGCAGGCGATCACCCGGTCGATCGCCGATCAGGCGCGCACGATCCGTATCCCCGTCCACATGATCGAGACGATCAACAAGCTGGTGCGCACCGGCCGCCAGATGCTGCACGAGATCGGCCGAGAACCGACGCCCGAGGAACTTGCCGAAAAGCTGCAGATGCCGCTGGAAAAGGTCCGCAAGGTGATGAAGATCGCCAAGGAACCGATCAGCCTCGAGACCCCCATCGGGGACGAGGAAGACAGCCAGCTGGGCGATTTCATCGAGGACAAGAACGCGGTCCTGCCGCTGGATTCGGCCATTCAGGAAAACCTCAAGGAAACCACGACCCGCGTTCTGGCGTCGCTCACGCCCCGCGAGGAACGCGTGCTGCGCATGCGCTTCGGGATCGGGATGAACACCGACCACACGCTCGAAGAGGTCGGCCAGCAGTTCAGCGTCACCCGCGAACGCATCCGCCAGATCGAGGCCAAGGCGCTGCGCAAGCTGAAGCATCCGAGCCGGTCAAGGAAGCTGCGGAGTTTTCTGGATCAGTGAGCTTTCGTACGGGCTCTGACCTGGCTGCGCTGGGGTTCGGTGGGTTCTTGACCTTTGATCAGGTCTTGGACGCACCGGAGATGGTTCCCGCTGGTGCAGGGGTCTATGCCGTCGTTGCACAGGACGGCTTCGAGCCTGTCTTTGCACGCAACAGTCGGGCGGGTCGCTTCAAAGGAAAAAATCCTACGGTGGAAGTGGAGACGCTTGCACGAAATTGGGTGAAGGAAGCGCGAATTCTCTATTTCGGAAAGGCGAGTTCCGGGAAGGCGGGGAAACGGGGCCTTCGGACGCGTCTTGCCGAATACGCCCGTTTCGGACGCGGTGAGCCAATCGGTCACTGGGGTGGAAGATTCGTCTGGCAAGTGATCGGCTATGATGCGTTCCATGTCAGCTGGTTGGAGACAGACGCCGATACCGGCAGCCTTGAGCGTGATCTGCTTTGCGCCTTCCGGCGTGAACATGGTCGCCTTCCATTTGCAAATCTGAGGACGTGATTGACCCTCCTCCGCCGCCTCCTCGACGCGCTGCCGCTCTGGGCTCTGATGGTCCTGTGCCTGACCCTTGGTCTTGCCCCCTTCGTGCCCGAGCCGCATGTCTGGGAAAAGCTCAAGATGCTGGCGGCGGGCGAGTTGACGCAGACCATCGACATGCTCGATCTCGCGATGCACGGCGCGCCCTTCGTCCTGCTGGGGCTGAAACTCGGGCTGATGCAGCGGGCCGGCTGAGTGTATCGCCGTTCTTATGGACCGGATTGGCGACGTCCGCTGCCTTCCCGCCAATGCGCGGGTGCGTTAGAGTAAATCGTGCGTGAGCCGGTCTTTCCCCGGCAGCGTCCCCTACGCATCTTTCAGAATGCATTACCCAAGGATATTTCCCATGCTGCGCCATGTCGCCATCGCCCTTGCCGCCCTGTCCATCGCCGCCCCTGCCGCCGCGAAAGAGTTCAAGGCCGTGAACAAGCTGACCGTCGGTCAGATCACCCCCGCGGTCTTCGAGGTCGTCTCGCGCCCCGGGAAATCGGGTGCGAACAACTTCTGGTGCGGCGCGGCTGATTACGCGCGCCAGCGTCTGGGCGCGGCCGGCAATGCGCGCATCTACGTGGCGCAGGCCCGTGGGCCGTCGACGCTCAGCCCCGGTCGGTCGGGGGTGCGCTTCACGCTCGACCCTGCCGCCGCCGGCATCCAACCCATTACCCCGCTCACCAGCCTGTCGGTCGATCACGTGGGGGACAACCTCTCCGTGAACTTCGGGATGCAATACTGCACCGTCGATATCAACACGGACTGATCCCATGCGCGTCATCGCTGCCCTCGCCATCGCCCTCACCCTTGCCACCGCCGCGCAGGCCGACACGTTCCGCGCGCTCAACCGGCACGAAGTGAACCCCCTGCCGAACGGCGATTTCGAGGTGGTCTCGCGCGTCGGTGCGGGTCCGGCCCAGTTCTGGTGCGGGGCGGGGGATTACGCGCTCCGCGCGTTGCGCACGCGCTCGAACGCGCGCGTCTATCTGGTGCAGGGCCCCGCTCCGTCGCTGACCGAACCGGGCAAGAAGGCGGTGACCTTCTCGCTCACGCCGCCGGCTGCGGCGGATGCGCGGTCTTTCGTCGGTCAATTGTTCCTCAGCCTCGATGCGGTGGGCGACAGCCTCAGCGCGGCTGTGGCGCAGCAGTATTGCTACGACCACTTCGGCGAACGGAACCCGCGCTTCCCATAACACCCCCTGTCGCGGCGTATTTTGGGGTAGTATTTTCCCGCTACCCAAATCCTAGCGCGGTCCCTATACTTGTATTCAAGTGGGCCGAACGTCCCACAAGACCCGAGGCAGAAGACAGGGAAGAGGGGACAGGCAATGCGCTGCCCGTTTTGCGGAAACATCGACACCCAGGTAAAGGATTCGCGCCCCGCGGAAGACCATGTGTCGATCCGGCGCCGGCGCTTCTGCCCGGCCTGCGGCGGACGCTTCACCACCTATGAACGCGTGCAACTGCGCGATCTGGTCGTCATCAAGACAAGCGGCCGGCGCGAGGATTTCGACCGCGACAAGCTGGAACGCTCCATCCGCATTTCGATGCAGAAGCGACCCATCGATCCCGAGCGCATCGACCAGATGATTTCCGGGATCGTGCGGCGACTGGAAAGCATGGGCGAGACGGACATCCCGTCCAAGAAGATCGGCGAGATCGTGATGGAGTCTCTGGCCCGTATCGATACCGTGGCCTATGTGCGCTTCGCGAGCGTCTACAAGAACTTCCAGGCCGCCGACGATTTCGAGGATTTCGTCGCCGAACTGCGCCCGCATTCGCAAACCGAAGGCTGAGCCCCCATGTCCGGGGCCGCCGACGACCGGTGGATGCGCCTTGCGCTGACGCTGGGGCGACGGGGGCAGGGCCGTGTCTGGCCCAACCCGGCGGTGGGCTGTGTGATCGTGTCGGGCTCGCGCGTCGTCGGGCGCGGCTGGACCCAGCCGGGCGGTAGGCCCCATGCGGAAACGGTGGCGCTGGCGCAGGCCGGTGCCGCGGCCCGAGCGGCGACGGCCTATGTCACGCTGGAGCCTTGCGCCCATCACGGGCACACGCCGCCTTGCGCCGATGCGCTGATCGCCGCCGGGGTTACGCGCGTCGTGGCACCGCTGGCCGATCCCGACCCGCGCGTGCAGGGACAGGGCTTTGCGCGCCTGCGCGCGGCAGGTGTCGATGTCACCACAGGGATTTGCGCGGATGAAGCAGCAGCGGCGCATGCGGGCTTCTTCCTGCGCAACACCCAAGGTCGCCCCTTCGTCACCCTGAAACTGGCGGCGAGCCTTGACGGCCGCATGGCGACGGCGACCGGCGAAAGTCGCTGGATCACCGGCGTGCCCGCGCGGCGGATGGTGCATGCCCTGCGCGCGCGCCATGACGCCGTCATGGTCGGGGCAGGCACGGCACGGGCGGATGACCCGGCGCTGACCATACGCGATCTCGGGACGGCGCATCAGCCGGTGCGCGTTGTGGTTTCGCGCCGTCTGGACCTGCCGCTTTTGGGACAGCTTGCCCGGACGGCGCGCGAGGTGCCGCTCTGGCTGCTGCACGGGCATGATGCGGATGCCGAGCGTCAGCGTGCGTGGCGTGAGGTGGGCGCGCGTCTGATCCCCTGCGCGGTGGGCGGCGTGCAGATCGACCCTGCCGCGGCGCTGGCCGCGCTGGGCGAGGCGGGGCTGACGCGCGTCTTCTGCGAAGGCGGCAGCGCGCTTGCGGCCTCGCTCCTCGGGGCCGATCTGGTGGACGAGGTGATCTCGATGCAGGCGGGGCTGGTCATCGGGGCGGAAGGCCTGCCCATGATCGGCGCGATGGGGCTTGACCGTCTGGGCCATGCGCCGCGGTTCCGGCTGCGCGATCAGGCGGTGCTGGGGGAAGACAGCGTGCAGGTCTGGGCGCGCGCCTAGCGCCAGAGATGCGCGCGGCTGGCCATCAGCCCCTGCAGTTTCGACAGCGACCGGTTCACCAGTCCGGGATGCGGGATGCGCCCCGATGACAGCCGCGCCACCGCCACCTCGACCGGGCAGGGGCGGTCGGTGACCGGGTCGTGATAGCGCGGATAGTCGATCAGCGCCGCATGGACGAGGCCTTCGAGGCTGGGCCGCGCACGGCGGCGTTCGGGCACCGGTCCAAGGTCAGTCGTCAGCCCCCAGCCGGCATAGAAGGGCGCGCCAAGGCAGGTGACCGCAACGCCGCGCAGAAGCGCCTCGAAACCGAGGCCGGAGGTCATGGTCCAGACCGCATCGACCCGCGCCACAAGCGCCGCCGGGTCGGCACGGTCAAGCACGATATCTGCAAGGCCGCCCGCATCGACCGCACCGGGGCGCAGGTCCGCTTCCACATCCGGGTGGGGTTTGTAAAGGATCACTGCATCCGGGTTCGCGGCCCGCGCGGCGTCCAGCAGGTCGCGGTTCGTGCGCACCGCGCCCGCGCCAAGGCGGATCGAGGCATCATCCTCCACCTGACCCGGCACCAGCACCAGACGCCCCGGGGGCAGGTCGGGCAGGGTGCCGCCGAGGTTGTATTTCGTCACCCCGCCCTGCGTCAGCGCCGCGATCAGGCGGCGCGCGCGCAACTCCTGATCGGGGCGGAGCGTGGCGCGCCGGGCGATCATGTCTTCCAGCCGGGAGGGGCGCGAAGGGTCGTAGTAGATGCCCAGATCGTCCGTCACGAGCGACAGGGGCGGCACCAGTTCCGCGCCGAGCCCGCGCGATCGCAGGAACCCGTCCTCGACCCTTGTTGCGTCGTCGTCCGGTTCCGCCTTGGAGGCCCAGACCATGCGCGGCCGCCCGGTGGCGCGGGCGCGCGCGGCGTCGTCCTCGAAGACCGGGGGCCGCACGGTTCCGAAGAACCGCGCCAGTGGCGCGCGTTTCCACATCCGCATGCCGCCCGCGACCCAGCCTTGGCGATCCTCGCGCCAGGCGCGGGCCTGCGCGTCGAGGATGTCGATGACACGCTCCACCTCGCACAGGCTGTCGGTGAAGGGATCGTACCATGTCGGGTAAAGGATCATCGCGCCTGCCACCAGCTGCGCCCGCGTCAGGCGGCGGCTGCGGCGCGCGACCGGGTCTTCGTCTTCGGTCAGGCCCCAGCCCGCGTAGAAGGGGCGCCCGAAGACCCGGGGGCGGTGGCCGGCAAGGATCGCCTCGAAGCCCAGTTGCGACGACAGGGTGTAGACCCCGACCGCGCCGTCCAGCAGCGCCCAGGGGCTGACCGGATCGGACAGAAGCGTGATGCGCCCGCCCGCGTCTTCGGGGCCGTAATGGCCGGGGCGGAAGCCGCGGGCCGTTTCGGGATGGGACTTGATGACGACCCGCGCGCCGGGGTGTTCTTCCTGCGCGAAGGCCAGCATTTCGAGAAACCGCGCCCGGTCGCCGCTGCTCGCGCGCACGGACGCGTCGCCGCGCGTCTGGTCGATGACCAGGACATAGCCGGGGTCGGGCACAGGCAGGGCGGGATCGACGGCGCTGTATTTCGTCAGATGGGCCTCGGCCATGCGCGCGATCACGCCCCGCGCGCGGTCAAGAAGCGCCGTGTCGTCAAGCGGATGGCGCATCAGCAGGGTCTCCACGTCCGACGGCGCGCTGCCGTCGAAATGCAGCCCCGTGCGGTCGATCAGCAGGCCCAGCGGCGCCTCGCCCGCCCGCCCGGGCTGGAGCGAGCGCAGGAACGCATCCTCGACCCGGATCAGCGCCGCACCGCGCCGGGCGGCCACGGCGCGCCCGCGATGCGCGGTCGGGCTGTCGCCCCAGATCGCGACCGCGTCTTCGGGACCGGGCAGGCCCATGCGCAGCCGATAGCCCGCCAGCGTCAGGATGCGGCGGAGCCGCCGGTCGCGCAGAAAGCCGCCGTTGTAACAGAAAAGCCGCCGGGACCCTTCCGTCCCGGCGGCGTCCTGTCCGGTCGGTGGCGCCATGCCTATTCGGCCACCAGCGCGTCAATGGTCGTCAGTGGTGTCAGGCCACCGATGAGCGACGAGACCGTCTTGTTCCACTGCGACAGCGGCGCTTCAGTGACGTAGAGCGTGTCGCCGTCGCGGATGACGAAATCGCGGGCGTGGAACAGACCATTGGGTTCGGTCAGGTTGAGTACGTAGACCATGCGCTGCGCGCCGACCAGGTCGGTGCGGCCCAGAACCTGATTGGCCACTTCGGCCGCTTCGTTGCGCAGCACGAAAACACCTGTCGGATCGGCGAGCGTCGTGATCAGCCCGCCCACCTGTGCGATGGCCTCGAGTGCCGACAGGTTCTGGCTTGCGAAGGGCACGCGCGACTGGGCGGCGGTGGCGCCGAGCGCCATGAAGGACCGCGTGTCCTCCTCGATCAGGATGCGGTCCCCGCCGCGCAGCGCGATGTCGAGCCGCGGGTCACGGAAGAGATCGTTGAACCAGATCGTTCCGGTCTGACCACCGCGCAGGACGGTGATGCGCGTGATCTCGGGCTCGGTGACGATGCCGCCGGCATTGGCCAGCATCCCCGACAGGGTGCGCGACGGCCTTTCGATCGGGAAAACGCCCTGACCACCCGCACCGATGATCGTGACGGTGGATCCGTCGCCGGCCAGGCGGCGCACCTCGACCTGCGGGTCGGGCGTCTGTTCCTCAAGCTGGCGGGTGACAATGTTGCGCAGCTGTTCCGGCGTGCTGCCGGCGGCGCGAACCCGGCCTGCATAGGGCACGAAGATGAAGCCCGCGCTGTCGACCTGCACTTCTTCGAGCGTTGTCGAGTTGACGCCTTCCGCGGCAAGAAGCCCGTCATCCACGTTTTCCCAGATCGTCAGGCCCAGCGTGTCGCCTGGGCGGATCACGTCCGGGGTGAGGGTGGCTGCGGACTTGAACGCTTCGGAAAACCCGAGCGCGGGGGTCACGGCTGTCGCGCGCGTAACGCGGTCGTTCACGTCCACGACGAAGGCATCACCCTGCCGTTGCACCGAACCGGCATAGATCTGGCGCTTGTTCGGGCCTGCATTTGGGATCAGCGCACAGGATGCAACGGCCGTTATCGCCGCAAGAAGAATGACGGACTTCGTCCATCGCGTGGGCTTGGTGAACACTGCTCGGTCTCCTCGACCTATATATCTGCCTCAGGTTTTTATTTTAACTTACCGGAATCCGGCGGAAAAATCCAGCGCTAGACCTTGTGTCGGTCAGGTCACCAGACGCAACTGTTGCCTTGGAGCCGCGCTGCCCGAGGCAAGCGCGTCGTAGGGATCTTCGGGCGACAGCATCATGTCCACGACATGGCGCAGAAGCTGCCGCCGCCCGCGCGAGGAATAGAAGCCCCCCGGGACCTGACTGGTTTCCAGCAGGTAACGGCGATAGTCGCGGTAAGCCTTGTTGTCGGGGCGCGTGGGGCCCGCGAAGAAGGTTCGCAGCGGCTGAGTCGAGACAAATTCGGGCTTGTCGTAGACCGCGCGCCCGAAGACCTTGAGCGGGATGCCGCGCCACAGCACCTGCTGGGCGGCGGTGGAATTGACGGTCACGGCGCTGCGCGCCTCGCCCAGAAGCTGGGCAAGCTTGCCGCCACGCACGTAATGGACGCGGTCGGCGATCCCGTGGTGCCGGGCGAGCCTGCGCAACGCGCGGCGCACCGCGACACGGCCGTCTTCCAGCGGATGTGCCTTGACGACGAGGTGATGATGGCGCGGCGCGCCTTCGGCGAAGCCCTCGATCAGCTGTTCGAGGAATTCGGTCATAGTCGAAAAGGGCGAATGCATCTGGAAGGAAGAGTCATGTTCCAGTTGCAGAAGCGCGAGGTGATAGGGAAAGCCGCCATGGCGGATGCGCCATGTGGCGATGCGCCGGTCGAGCGCATGCAGCGGCATCAGGATCAGGCGCTGCAGGTAAAGCTGGAATTCCTTCGTCACCGGCAGCGCGCGGTGGGGCCGGAAATTGCGGTAATCGCCGTTCCGGAACATGACGAACCAGTGATAGAGCGCGCCGTAGAAGATGTGCTGGCGCATGTCGCCCCAATGGGCGGGGGGCAGGGGCGCTTCCATGTCAGACAAAGCCAGTGCCGCCTGCATGTCGGCAATCGACATCTCCATCAGCCGCGAATGGCCGTTGGTGCCGCCGCGTTCATAGGTCACCCAGTAGGGCCGCATGTAGCCTTCCTCGAAGACATGCACGCCGATGTCGCGCGCCTTGGCTATGCGCACCGCTTCGGCGTGAACCGGACGCACGTCGCCGTACAGGACGATGTCGGTCACGCCCTTTGCGTCCAGCAGTGTCGTGAACGTGTCGGGCCAGTCGGCAAACGTGCCCCGGAACGGGATATAGCTGCGCGGGTGAAACCAGAAGGCGCGGTCGCCCGCGTTGAAGCCCACGCGCCAGACATCGACCCCCGCCCGGCGCAGCATGACCCCCAGCTTGTGAAAGAAGGGTCCGTGCGGGCCTTGCAGGAACAGGAATACGCGCTGCGACTTCGGTCTTGCGGACATGCTCGTGCCAATGTGCCTGATGGGCATACCGCGTAACCTTACTGAGCGACTTGGGCGGAACTATGGCGGGGCGGACATGATCCTTCAAGGCTTGGGCCTTGCACGGGCCCGGTCGGGCCGCTAGGTCAAGCCCAGCAACCGAAGGGCAGGGCCATGTTCACCGGGATCATCACAGATATCGGCACCATCACCGCGTTGACGCAGGCGGGCGACCTGCGCGCGCGGATCGCAACCGGGTATGACACGTCGAAGATCGACATGGGGGCCTCGATCGCCTCGGACGGGGTCTGCCTGACGGTCGTGTCGCTGGGGACCGGCTGGTACGAGGTGCAGATCAGCGCCGAAACGGTGTCGAAGACCAACCTCGCCACATGGGCGGTGGGCCACCGCGTGAACCTCGAACGCGCGCTGCGGGTGGGGGACGAACTGGGCGGGCATATCGTGTCAGGCCATGTCGACGGCGTGGCCGAGGTGGTCGCGGTCGCGGAGGAGGGCGACAGCACCCGGGTGCGCCTGCGCGCGCCTGCGGCCCTTGCCCGCTTCATCGCGCCGAAAGGGTCGGTCGCGCTGAACGGCACGTCGCTGACCGTGAACGAGGTCGAGGGGGCCGAGTTCGGCATCAACTTCATACCGCACACCAAGTCGGTGACGACCTGGGGCGATGTGAAGGTGGGCGACCGCGTCAATCTCGAGATCGACACGCTTGCGCGCTATGTCGCGCGCCTTGCCGAGGCGGGCGCGACCTGAGTGCGGCCGCGCCATCGGTGCGGCGCGGTCTCTGTGACGTTTGAAACCCGAAGTAGACCCGCCTGCGCGCCACGTCGCACTGGTCAAGCGCGCGCCCGCGGGTTATCTGCGCCCTGTCAGCCGCAAAGGGACGACGCCCATGACTTTCGAGACGCCGGGACCGGTCGAGATCGACTGGAAGGATGCGATTTCGCCGACCGAGGATATCCTCGAGGATGCGCGCAACGGGCGCATGTTCATCCTTGTCGACCACGAGGACCGCGAGAACGAGGGTGATCTGATCATCCCCGCGCAGATGGCCACGCCCGAGGCGATCAACTTCATGGCGATGCATGGGCGCGGCCTGATCTGCCTTGCCATGACCTCGGCGCGGGTCGATGCGCTGGGCCTGCCCTTGATGTCGACCAACAACTCCTCGCGCCACGAGACGGCCTTCACCGTGTCGATCGAAGCGCGCGAGGGTGTCAGCACCGGCATTTCCGCCCATGACCGCGCGCGCACCATCGCCGTGGCGATCGACGCCGGAAAGACGGCAGCCGATATCGCGACGCCGGGCCATGTCTTCCCGCTGCGCGCACGCGACGGCGGCGTGCTGGTGCGCGCGGGTCATACCGAGGCCGCGGTCGATATCGCGCGGCTTGCCGGGCTGAACCCGTCAGGCGTGATCTGCGAGATCATGAACGAAGACGGCAGCATGGCACGCCTGCCCGATC
This sequence comes from Aestuariivita sp., assembly GCA_018401465.1. Classification (GTDB taxonomy): domain Bacteria; phylum Pseudomonadota; class Alphaproteobacteria; order Rhodobacterales; family Rhodobacteraceae; genus JAGYKE01. The sequence continues at coordinate 321,651 of JAGYKE010000005.1, read as the reverse complement.
TTGTGGCCTTCGCGCAGAAGCACAATCTGAAGGTCGGCACGATCAGCGACCTGATTGCCCATCGCCGCCGCCACGACAATCTTGTGAGTGTCGTGTCCGAGGAACAGGTGACCTCGGAACATGGCGGCGACTGGACGCTGCGCATCTATGCCGATCAGGTCCACGGGGCCGAGCATATCGCGCTGATCAAGGGGGACCTGTCGGGGTCCGACCCGGTGCTGGTGCGGATGCATGCGATGGACCCGATGCTTGATGTCGTGGGGCTGGGCCCGGCGGGACGGGCGGGGGAATTCGCGCGCGCCATGAAGATCGTCGCGGCCGAGGGGCGCGGGGTCGTCGTGCTTCTGCGCGACACGCGCATGAAACTGAGCACCGGTGAGGAACAGCACCCCAAGACGCTGCGGCAATACGGGGTGGGGGCGCAGATCCTGTCGTCGCTCGGCCTGTCGGACCTGATCTTGCTGACCGACAGCCCCAAGCCGAATGTCGTCGGCCTTGATGCCTATGGGCTGAGCATCGTCGGCACCCGCCACATCGGAACGGAGTGAGCCATGGCCGGCACCGAGACCCATTACATCCTGCCGCGTCCCGAATTCGGCAAGCCGGTGAAGCTGCTCATCGTGGTGGCACCCTATTACAAGGACATCGCCGACATGCTGATCGCGGGTGCCAAGGCCGAGATCGAGGCGGCAGGCGCCGCCTGGGATCTGGTCGAGGTGCCTGGCGCGCTCGAGGTGCCGACGGCCATCGCGATTTCGGACCGGCGGTCGAATTTCGACGGCTATGTCGCGCTGGGCTGCGTCATCCGGGGCGAGACGACGCATTACGACACCGTCTGCAACGACAGTTCGCGCGCCATCTCGCTCATGGGGCTGCAGGGACTGTGCATCGGCAACGGCATCCTGACGGTCGAGAACCGCGATCAGGCCATCGTGCGTGCGGACCCTGAAGGCCAGAACAAGGGCGGCGGTGCCGCGGCGGCGGCGTTGCACCTGATCGCGCTGGGCCGCAAGTGGGGTGAGCGCACGAAGGGCATCGGCTTCCGGCCAGCGGGGTCCTTCCAAGTGGCGGAAGGCGGTGAGGGGTCGTCGCAGGCATGAGTGCGCAGGGCGGAACATTGTCGGGCAACCAGCGCCGCAAGATGAAAAGCGCTGCGCGACTTTACGCCGTGCAGGCGCTGTTCCAGATGGAGGCCGCGGGGCAGGACAGCACGCGGGTGGTGCGCGAATTCCTCGATCACCGCTTCGGCGCGGTCTATGAGGGCGAGGAGATGCTGGAGGGCGATCCGGACCTGTTCGAGAAACTGGTAGCCGACGCCGTCAACAATCAGGCGCGGGTCGACCAGATGACCGACCGTGCGCTGGTCGCCGCATGGCCCATCGCGCGCATCGATCCCACCCTGCGGGCGCTCTTCCGCGCGGCGGGTGCCGAACTGACCGGGGGCGAGGCCCCGCCCAAGGTGATCATCACTGAATTCGTCGAGATCGCGCATGCCTTCTTCCCCGGCGGGCGCGAGCCGAAATTCGTCAATGCCGTGCTGGATCACATGGCGCGCGAGGCACGGCCCGAGGCGTTCTGAGGCGGCGGTCCGCCGATGGCGGATCGAAGGTTTGGATTGAGGGCCCCGCTGCGCTAACGTGAGGTCAGCGAGGATCCCGTCATGCCCAAGCTCATCCGTCTTTACATCCGTCACAGCCTGATCGGCTTCGGCCTCGGCGCGCTGTTTGTGGCGCTGCTGCTGTGGTTCGATGTGGCTGGGCTCTGGGGTCTGGTGTCGAATGACAAAGCGGCGCTGCTGGCCGTGTTCATCCTGTGGTTCTTCAACGGCGCGCCGTTTGCCGCCGTGCAGTTCGGCTATGCGGTGATGAACCTCGCGGAGCGCCCCGAAGGCGGCGGCGGCCTGCGGGGGCGTCTGCCGGTCCCGGCCCGGCAGGGCGCGCGCATCGGCAGTTAAGGTGTGGCGGGACCACCGCAACCGTGCGGTTATGATTCCCGAGGACCTGCATGTACAGGTGGGCGCCAGGTAATCAGGCCAGAACCTGATCAGAGCCAGCCCCCTCGGAAATGATTAAGGCCACCGGAATGCAACCTGTCACGTGAAGGGCAGACCGCCACGGTTCTGAGGTAGGCTCTTCCAAGGCGGTGGGCAAGGGCCATCCGCACGCGCCCTCTTGATTTTTGTTCACGACTTGTTCACGTTTGCGCCGTGATGTTGGACCTTGCCCCCGGACAAAGACTTGCGCGCGGCGTGGCGCGGCACCTCTCGGCACTTGGCTTTGCCTCGGTCGAGGAATTCGTGCCCGCGCTCGGCCTGCGTGTCGATGTGATGGGGCTGGGCCCGAAGGGCGAATTGTGGGTGATCGAATGCAAGTCCTCGGTCGCCGATTACCGGGGCGACGGGAAATGGCAGGGCTATCTTGATTGGTGCGACCGCTATTTCTGGGCGGTGGACACGGCCTTTCCGGTCGATCTGCTGCCCGATGGCACGGGGCTGATCATCGCGGATGCCTATGACGCGGAAATCCTGCGGATGGCACCCGACCTGCCCGTGGCGCCTGCACGGCGCAAGGTGCTGATCCAGAAATTCGCCACCCATGCCGCGCGGCGGTTGCAGACTCTGCGCGACCCCGGCTTCAGCGTCTGACGTGACGCGCGGCGCGGGCGGCGGCGCGGATTTCCTCGGCGATTTCCTCGGCTTCCTCTGGGTCGAAATCCATCGGGATCTCGACGCCTTTCGCCTCGATGAACAGCCGGACCATCCCGCGGTCGGTGGGACCGATCTGCAGGTTCGCCTCGATGTCGCGTTCGCTGTTGATGCCCATGCCGGGAACCTCCGCCTGCCAGACGTGCCGTGCTATCGCGGCGGGTCTTGAAAATCAAGCGACGGCGCAGTGTTGTGACGGGATGGACCGGATTCGCCTGCGCCCCTTCGACCGTCGCGACATTGAATGGCTGACGGAACGTCACGCCGCGCTGTATGCGCAGGACGAAGGGTTCAACGACGAGTTCCGGGTGCTTGTGCGGACGATCCTGATCGAATTCGCGGACTGGAACGATCCTTCCTGCGAAAGAGGCTGGATCGCCGAAGGCCCCGAGGGGCCGCTTGGCAGCGTCTTCTGCGTGCGCCAGGACGCGGACATAGCGAAGCTGCGGCTGTTTCTGCTGGTGCCCGAGGCACGGGGGCTGGGCCTTGGCAGGCGGATGCTGCGCACCTGCATGGAGTTCGCGCGCGACGCGGGATATGTGGGCATGACGCTCTGGACGCATGAAAGCCACCGGGCGGCCTGCGCGCTTTACCGGTCGGAAGGGTGGACGCTTGTGTCTTCCGCTCCGGTGCAGTCCTTCGGACAGGACCTGATCGAACAGCACTGGAGCTACCGCTTCGGCGACGCGGGCCTCAGCTGACGAAAACGCCCACTTCGTGGACCATGTTGTTGCCGAAGCCCGCCACATCCCAAGGGGCCGTCAGCGGCTGGACATGGCCCGCGTCGTCGGTCGCGCGGCAGCGCAGGATGTGTTCGCCGGGGGGCGCCTCCCAGTCCACCTCCCATCCGGTCCAGGCGTGGCGGCCCGGGGGTGGCGTCAGGCGCGCGTCGCGCCAGATGTCGCCCACACCGAATTCCACCCGCGCGATCGCCCGACCGCCCCCCGACCATGCCCGGCCCTGCACCGTGACCTTGCCCGCCTGCAGGAATCGCATGCGCGATCCCCAGTCGGGCACACCCGGCGGCACCATCAGCGACTTGACCCGCATGTCGGTGACCGGGTGTCCCGGGTCGTCGGCATGGTCGCGGTAGCGGTAGGTCCGCACCTGCTGGAAGCCCTGATAGGCGGTGTCCAGCGCTTCGATCCGGCTCAGCCACTTGACCGAGGCCATGCCATACCAGCCCGGCACGATCAGCCGCAAAGGCGCGCCATGCTGCGGCAGAAGCGGGGTACCGTTCATCTCATAGACCAGAAGCACGTCCAATTCGGCCAGCTGCGCGGGGGTCAGGCTGCGCCCGAAGTCATGTTCGACCCCACGGTCAAAGCCCTGGTCGGCGCCCATGAAGGCAAAGTCGACGGTTTCCGCTCGGGGCCTTGCCCGCGCGATCAGGGGCGCCAGCGGCGTGCCGGTCCAGAGCGCGGTGCCCACCGCCTCGACCCCCCAGGGCATGGAATGGCTGCGGGGCGACAGGCGCGCCCGGCCATTGCCCGCGCATTCCATCGTGACGGGCCGCGTCACGCGGGGCAGGGCGCGGATGTCGTCCATCGACAGCGCGAAGGGTGCGTCGAACCCCTCGCCGAACGTCACCCGGTGCGTTGCCGGGTCAAGATCGGGCACGTCGAAATGGATCAGCAGGTAATGCGCGCCCGTGGGCGTCACGTCATGGCGAAGTGTTTCGAGCAGCGTGCCGGAATTGCGGTTGGCCAGCCGCACTTCGTCTTCGGAATAGACGCCGTCCTGTGTCTGCGGCTTTCCCGGCCAGTCGGTGAAGATGTCGCGCGCGCGTCCCATGGGGCGGTCCTGTTGCTTGCACTGGCCGCGAAACTCTCAGGATCGCAGGCCGCGCGCCAGTGGATTCGATGCGTTCGGCCCTCTTGCCGCCGCCCTGTGCCTTGTGTATGACCCAACCGCGTGCCGCCTTAGCTCAGTTGGTTAGAGCGCTGGATTGTGGATCCAGAGGTCCCCCGTTCAAGCCGGGGAGGCGGTACCACCACCCCCCGGTCAGTCGATTGTGATGGTCTGGCGCAACAGGCCCGTGATCCGGTCGTAGATCAGGATTCGGTCGTCGGTGGTGACGACGGCGAACCAGTCCCGGCCTTGCGTGAAGGCCGCGGCGCGCGTGCCGTCGGGCAGGGCGAGTGTTTCGGGCAGGGCAGGCGCGCTGCCCGAGAAACGCATGACAAGCAGCGCGGTGATGACTATTACCCCGCCAATCATCACCACCGTGAGCACGGTGACCAGTCGGCGTAGGAAGCGCAGGTTGGGCGGTTCGGGCGGCAGGGCGGGATCGGAAAGGTCGGACATGGGCGAAAGGGTCCTCAGCTTCGTGATCGCGGACGCGCCGCCGCCCCGCCTTGATAAGGCCTTGGCGCGCGATGTGCCAGACGAGGCCGCGCTGTCGCGCACGCGGCTGGCGCGGTTGATCGAGGACGGCGCCGTCGCCGTCAACGGTTCGGTCCTGACCAATCCCAAGGACCGGGTCGCGGCGGGCGATCATGTGACCATCACCGTGGCCGAAGCGGATGAGAGCCATATCGGGCCAGAGGCTATCGCGCTGGATATCGTGCACGAAGATGCGGACCTCATTGTGGTGAACAAGCCCGCGGGCCTTGTTGTCCATCCCGCGCCGGGCAGCCCGGACGGCACGCTCGTCAACGCGCTTCTGCATCATTGCGGCGACAGCCTGTCGGGCGTGGGCGGGGTGAAACGGCCCGGGATCGTGCACCGTATCGACAAGGACACCAGCGGTCTGCTCGTCGTCGCCAAGTCGGACGCGGCCCATGCCGGCCTTGCCGCCCAGTTCGAGGCCCACAGCGTCGAACGCCGCTATCTCGCGCTGGGCCACGGCGTGCCCGACGCCGCCGACCCGCGCCTGCACGGCATCCGCGGCACCAGCTTCGAGTCCGGCGGCATCCTCAAGATCACCACGCAGCTGGCCCGCCACCGCACCGACCGCCAGCGGCAGGCAGTCACCTTCGCGGGCGGGCGGCATGCCGTGACGCGCGTACGCGTCGACGAAACCTTCGGCACGCCGCCCTGCCTGAGCCTGCTGCAATGCTGGCTCGAGACGGGACGCACGCATCAGATCCGCGTGCATCTGGCGCATGCGGGCCACGGGCTGGTGGGCGACCCCGTTTATGGCGGGCGGCGGAAACTGCCCGAACGCGCGCTGCACACCGCCGCGCGTGACGCCGTCGCCGCCTTTGCGCGACAGGCGCTGCATGCCGCCACGCTGGGCTTCACCCATCCCGTGACCGGCGCCGCCCTGCGCTTCGAGGCACCCTTGCCCGACGACATGGGCAGGCTTCTTGCCGCCCTGCGCCGGTCTGACACGAACCGCACATGCGCGTGAGCGCAGGGTCATAACCCTTCCTTAAGGCGTTTCATGGTCCAATATCGCAGGTGCGGCGCGCGACCCTCTTGAACCGCGCCGGGGCGTACATATGTTAAGCCAATAAACATTGGGAGTGGGACGCATGGCCAATTACGGGAACCTGCCCGCACCGTCGCCGGAAGGCGGCCTGAACCGGTATCTCCAGGAAATCCGCAAGTTTCCCCTGCTGGAACCGGAAGAGGAATACATGCTCGCCAAGCGCTGGGTCGAAGATCAGGACGCGGAAGCGGCGCATCGCATGGTGACCAGCCACCTCCGGCTGGCCGCCAAGATCGCCATGGGCTATCGCGGCTATGGTCTACCGCAGGCCGAAGTGATTTCCGAAGCGAATGTGGGTCTGATGCAGGCGGTCAAGCGGTTTGATCCCGAAAAGGGCTTCCGCCTTGCGACCTATGCGATGTGGTGGATCCGCGCGTCTATCCAGGAATACATCCTGCGGTCGTGGAGCCTTGTGAAACTGGGCACCACCAGCGCGCAGAAGAAGCTGTTCTTCAACCTGCGCAAGGCCAAGGCGAAGATCGGCGCGCTGGAAGAAGGTGACATGCATCCCGACAACGTCCGCCAGATCGCCACCGATCTCGGCGTGACCGAGGACGAGGTGATCAGCATGAACCGCCGCCTGTCGGGGGGCGACGCCTCGCTCAACGCCACCGTCGGATCGGACGGCGAAGGCACGATGCAGTGGCAGGACTGGCTCGAGGATGAAGACGCCGATCAGGCGGGCGACTACGAGGAGCGCAACGAGATGGAAGCGCGCCGCGAATTGCTTGCGGCGGCCTTCGACGTGCTCAACGACCGCGAGAAGGACATCCTCACCCAGCGGCGACTGGCCGATCAGCCGGTCACGCTCGAGGATCTGAGCAGCCAGTATGACGTGAGCCGCGAACGCATCCGCCAGATCGAGGTGCGCGCCTTCGAGAAGCTGCAAAAGCGCATGCGCGAACTGGCCCGTGAAAAAGGCATGCTGACCCCTGCGTGACCCCTCGCACGCACCTCCTGTCAGATGGAACGGCCCCGGATCCTCCAGCCGGGGCCGTTTTCTTTTGGCCGGCCCCGGGCTAGGCTGGGGGTGGGAGGACGGTACGTGGCAGGCGGATGGACGCGGGACGGCGCGGTGCAGGATCAGATCGACGCGTCGATCGCGGACGAACTCGCGCGGCTGAAGGCGCGGCGGGGTCCGGAGGGGGAGAGTTTCCGGAATTGCGCCGATTGCGACGAACCGATCCCCGAGGCGCGCCGTCAGGCGCTGCCGGGGGTGAAGCTCTGCATCGACTGCGCGGCGCAAACACAGGCCCGCCCGCAGGCGCGCGGCGGGATCAACCGGCGCGGATCGAAGGACAGCCAGTTGAAGTGAGGGGCGTCCCGGTGTGGAGTGGGGGGCCTCTGGAGGATCAGGATGTGAGGGGACGGTTTACCTTTGGGTAAGAAAGGGTCGGGAAGGGTCGCGCATAAGCCCGGCCTTTTCCCTTGGGCGGCTCTTCAAGAGGGTGGGCAGAGGGTCAGGGCCTGACGAAGGTCAGACGGCCCTGACTTCGATCCAAAGATTGCCGTGACATCGAGGCGAAAAGTTCCGTAGTCAAATTCGCTTTGTGGAATGATGTCAATAACTGTCAAGGGATCGTCCTTACATTCGACGAAGCGATAACCGTCGAGACCGGGCACGGTTCCCGATCGTCCTGCGGCGACAAATGTCGGATCGTGTTCTAAGCGGTTAAGGATCTCGTTCACTTGTTTTTGCTTCAGTTTCAAGGGGATATCTTCGGCCTTCGCCAACCGATTCAGCATGTCTTCCGAACAGGTGGCGCAATCTATTTGAAAATTCGCCAACGGAGCAAAAACCGTGCAGGTATAAGCCAATCGCATGACCGGTTCGGGACTTATCTTGGTCCCTGATTGAACGATCATGACCAGGCGGGTTTCGGTCGACGCGAGTTCCCTTTGCCCGCGCTGGATAACCTCGCCCGGCCGTGGGCTGCCTTCCAAGACGTCTCCTCCGATTTCAACCCATTCCTTGGGCATCTCCCAGAGCGGGTCTTCCGTCAATGCACGGCAAGTCTCGAACGCCCGCAGAATGGCCGTTGAGGGGTCTGCCGCTGCCTGAAGGGGCAGGGCCAGCCATATCGAAAGCGTCCCCGCAGCGCTGGCGATGACGGCCCGCCCCCTCACAGCCCCAGCTTCGCCGCGACGATCTGGTTCACCGCCGCGGGGTTCGCCTTGCCTCCGGTGACTTTCATCACCTGGCCCACGAACCAGCCCGCAAGCTTGGGGTTCGCCTTGGCTTTTTCCACCTGAGCCGGGTTCTCGGCGATGACCTGGTCGACTGCGGCCTCGATCGCGCCGGTGTCGGTGACCTGGCGCATGCCGCGCGCTTCCACGATCTGGGCGGGGTCGCCGCCTTCGGTATAGACGATCTCGAACAGGTCCTTGGCGATCTTGCCGGAAATGTCGCCGCGGCCGATCAGGTCGATGATGCCGCCCAGTTGCGCGGGCGTCACGGGGGCGTCGGCGATGCCGTGATCTTCCTTCTTGAGCCGCCCGAACAGTTCGTTGATGACCCAGTTGGCGGCGGTCTTGCCGTCGCGGCCGCGGGCGACCTCTTCGAAATAGGCGGCGGATTCGACGTCGGCGGTCAGCACGCTGGCGTCATAATCGGTCAGGCCGAAGTCCTTGATGAACCGCGCCTTCTTCTCATCCGGCAGTTCCGGCAGGCGCGCCTTGATGTCGTCGACCCAGGCCTGCTCGATCTCGACCGGGAGGAGGTCGGGGTCGGGGAAATAGCGGTAGTCGTGTGCCTCTTCCTTCGACCGCATCGACCGGGTTTCGCCCTTGTCGGGATCGTAGAGGCGGGTTTCCTGATCGATCTTGCCGCCCGCTTCGACGATGGCGATCTGGCGGCGGGCCTCGTATTCGATGGCCTGCTGAATGAACCGCATGGAGTTCATGTTCTTGATCTCGCAGCGCGTGCCGAGATGGCCGAAATCACCGGTTTCGCGGAAGCGTTCATAGGCGCCGGGCAGGCAGACCGACACGTTGACGTCGGCGCGCATGTTGCCGTTTTGCATGTTGCCGTCGCAGGTGCCGAGATAGAGCATGATCTGGCGCAGCTTGGCGAGGTAGGCTGCGGCCTCTTCCGGGCCGCGGATGTCGGGGCGGCTGACGATCTCCATCAGCGCGACGCCCGTGCGGTTGAGGTCCACGAAGGACATGTTGGGGTCCATGTCGTGGATGGATTTGCCCGCATCCTGTTCGAGGTGGATGCGTTCGATGCGAACGCGGCGCGCAACACCTTCGCCCAGTTCCACCAGCACTTCGCCTTCGCCCACGATGGGGTGGTAAAGCTGCGAAATCTGGTAGCCCTGCGGCAGGTCGGGGTAGAAATAGTTCTTGCGGTCGAAGGCACTGAACAGGTTGATCTGCGCCTTCAGCCCCAGCCCCGTGCGCACTGCCTGCTCCACGCAGAATTCGTTGATGACAGGCAGCATGCCGGGCATGGCCGCATCGACGAAGGCGACGTTGGAATTGGGTTCGGCCCCGAAGGCGGTGGACGCGCCCGAGAACAGTTTCGCGCGCGAAGACACCTGCGCGTGCACTTCCATGCCGATCACCAGTTCCCAGTCGTGCTTCGCGCCTGAGATGATCTTGGGTTTCGGGGCGGTATAGGTCAGGTCGAGCATCTGCAGCACCTTGCCGGGTCCGGGACAGGCCCCGGTTCTAGGTCAGGGCGCGGGGGCAGGCAAGAGTTTCAGGCGTGAATGCGCGGCCCGTCGGGGGTGAAGATGACTTCGTGGCCCTTGGCGATCTCGTCTGCGAACAGACGGGTGAGCACGCGCAGCGCCTCGTCCCGGCCGCGGTCGGCGAGGCGGTGCAGCGACCGGGCGCGCGGGGCGGTGTCGAAGCCCTGCGCGGCATGCGCCCAGATCAGCGGATGCAGTTCGCGCAGATGGTCGCGGATGATCCAGTCGGCGCAGCCGCTGATGCGGGCGCGGGGGCTGGCCGGGTCCTTGGCGGTGCCCAGCGCCACGGCGCAATAGGCGGCGAGCATGTTGACATTGGCCTGATCGGGGCGGCGGCGCAGGATGTCCCGCAGCCCGTCGGCGAAGAAATCGGCGTCGATCCGGGCGCAGGCTTCGGGATCGTGGGTGATCGCGTCGAAATAGACCCATGCATAGGCGGCGTCGCCCCAGATATCCTGCGTGCGCGACGCGGTGCGGCGTGCTTCGAGTTCGAGCGCGTCGTAGCTGCCGAAGCGGCTGGGCAGCAGGTGACGGCCCAAGGCGCGCATGTGGCGCTGGTCGGTCGGGTCGAGGTCGATGAGGTCTTCGTAATCGTCGGCAACGCGCAGATGGGGGTCGCGGATCCCGTCGAGAAGCGCGCAGCGCGCGGCGGCGAGCGCGGGGCTGTTCAGTTCGATGCCGCAGAACCTGTCGAGGATCGTGGCGGCGCGGTCGAAATGGGCCTGGAAGGCCCTGCGGTGCGACGCGGGCAGGTCGCGCGGCAGACCGGGACCGCGCCAGGCCCGGCCGACATCGATATGGCTGAGCGCCACCGTCAGCGCGATGGCGTAATCGTCGGGGTATTCGTCATGGACCTCTTCCAGCAGGGCGATACCCGAGCGGAGGGCGCCGTCGTGTTCCGGGACGCCGTCGGCCAGCGCGTGTTCTGCGGCGGCGACGACGTCGCGGCGGGCACCTGCCAGAAGAAGGTCGGCCAGCGGGATGAAGTCAGCCGTCTTCATGCGGCGCTGATCGGTTTGCCGGATGCGCTGGGCCAGATCGCCCCAGCGGTCCTGCCGGGCAAGGAACTGGCCTTCGTCGTGCAGAACCTGGGTTTCATCGGGCAGATCGGGTGGTGTGTAGACCGGAATCCGCAAGTGCTCGGCCGCGTTCCCGGGGCGCAGATCGGGGATCGCGAAGGGCGCGGGATCGGCAGGTTTGGCCTTCAGCCGCGCCATGAGACGCGCCTGAACCGGGCGCAATGCGCGGAGAATGAGAGAGAGATCCATTTTCATCTCTGTCCGTCCTGGACCTGTGCCGACTGCTGTCACCTCACCAAAAAAGGGTCACGACTGATTACCACCGCTCGAATCATGACGGGGAAAAACGGCGACATGATGGCGGCGGCAGGGAAAAACCGGGTCAGATCAGCGAGAAATGGTGCCGTTCGACGCGCAGCCCCTGCGCGATGGCGGCCGCTTCGAGCGCGCGGTGATGGGGCAGCGCGTCATAGGCGAGGCGGATGCGCTGCCTGTCGGGGGTGACCGCGCTGACCCTGACCGACATATCAAGCCTTGTGTCGAAGCGCAGGTGGTCGATCTGGTCGAAGGGGATTTCCCAGCGGCGTTTGCCGGAATACCAGCTGAGCTTGCCATCCCCCAGCCGCAGGCCCGAGGGGCGGTTGGTGGCGATATCCCACAGCGCGGGCAGCGTCGGCAGGGTCAGAAGCGCCACGATCCACGGCGCGGCCTGCAGAAACACGAGGACAAAGGCGAGGGCCGCGTAGACCGTCACCAGAACCGCGATGGTGCGGCGGTTCCGGCCGCTTGTCTGGTGGACGAAGGGCGCGGTCATCGCCCGCCGCTGACATCGAGCGTGGTGCCGGTGATGTAGCTTGCCTCTGTGGACATCAGCCAGAGGATGGTGGCTGCGACCTCATCCGTGCGGCCCTTGCGCTTCATCGGCACAAGCGGGGCAAGGCGGTCGGCCCGGTCGGGTTCGCCCCCCTTGGCATGGATGTCGGTGTCGATGATGCCGGGGCGGACGGCGACGACACGGATGCCCTGCGGGGCGACTTCGTCGCTCAGGCCCTTGGTGAAGGCGTCGATGGCCGCCTTCGATGCGGCGTAATCCAGATACTGGTTGCCCGATCCCAGCCGCGCGGCGACCGAGGAGACGTTGACGATGACGCCGCCCGCCTGCATCCGCAGGACCGCTTCCTTCGCCACCAGCATGGCGCCGATCACGTTGATGTCGAACATGCGCCGCAGGCGGGCATGGTCCATGTCGGTGAGCCGCGCGGTCGGCGCGACGATCCCTGCGTTGTTGATGAGCCCGTCGAGGCGGGGGATCTGCGCGAAGAGGGCGGCGATGGCGTCCGGATCACCCACATCGGCCTGCAGGATGCGCGTGTCGGCGCCTGCCGCGCGGGCCTCAGCAGCGGCGGCTTCGGCGCCTGTGCGGTCGGTGTTGTAGCCGAGGATCAGGTCGTATCCCCGCGTTGCTGCCAGACGCGCGCAGGCGGCGCCGATACCTGCCGACGCCCCGGTGATGAGGATGGTCTTGCGGGTCATGACGGCTCTCCGGCGGCGAGGATGCGGCTGATCATTTCATGGGTGTCACGGCTGAGCCCGTCCTTGGCCATGATCCGTCCGAGCGCGGCACGGATCAGGCCCCGTCGGTCGGCGTCATAGCGCGTCCAGCTCTGGAAGGCCGAGCACATGCGCGCGGTCGTCTGCGGGTTCACCGCGTCCAGCCGGATCAGCCAGTCGGCCATCAGCGCATATCCCGCGCCGGAGGCCGCGTGGAAGCCCGCGTGGTTCATGGCGAGCGCGCCGAAGACCGCGCGGAAGCGGTTGGGGTTCTTCCATGTGAAGTCGGGATGGCGCGTCAGCGCTTCGGCGATGGCGGCGGCCTTCTTCGGTTCGGCATGGGCGACCTGCAGCATGAACCATTTGTCGATGACAAGGCGTTCATGCTGCCACTGGCTGTAGAAGGCATCGAGTTCGTCTTCGCCCGAACCCGCCGTCAGCAATGCGCCGAGGGCTGCCAGTTGCAGCGTCATGTTGTCGGCCAGCGCGTATTGCGTCGCCGCCTGCGCGCCGCCGTCGAGGCGCGTGAGCAGCCCCAGAACCGCGTTGCCCAGCGCGCGCAGGCCCGATTGGTGGGCGTCGGGGCGGTAGGGGCCTTGCACCTTCGCACCCGCGTAAAGGCCCGGCAGCACGTCCCGGCAATGATCGGCCAGCGCCTCTTTCAGCGTCTCGGACGCGGTCCAGATGCGCATGGGGTCGGGCGTCACGCCCGTCTCGGCGATGGAGGCGGCGAGGTCGGACTGACCCGGCTGCCCCAGCATCAGCGCGCGGTAGGCGGGATCGAGGCTGTCGTCGCGCAGCACCGCAAGGATGCCGTCAAGATAGGCAGGATCAGGGGCGGCGTCAGATGTCGCCATCTGCGTGAGTGTCGCGCGGGCGAGCGACCGGCCCGCCTCCCACCGGTTGAAGGGGTCGGTGTCATGCGCCAGCAGGAAGGCACGTTCGGCGCTGGTCGTGTCGCGGTCAAGGATCATAGGGGCCGAGAAGTCCCGCAGGATCGAAGGCACGGGGCGCGCGGCGAGGCCTTCGAAGCGGAAGCTTTGGGTCGCTTCGGTCATTTCCAGCATCGTGGTGGGCACGACCTCGTCCCCGTTGGGGTTCAGAAGGCCCACGTTGATGGGGATCACCTGCGGCTGCGGGTCGGGGGTGGTTGGCCCGGGTTTCAGGCTTTGCGTGAAGGTGAGGGTGTAGGTGCCGTCCTCCCACGTCTCGTCCACCTTCAGGCGCGGGGTGCCCGCCTGCGAATACCAGCGCTTGAACTGCGTGAGGTCGCGGCCGGTGACATCCTCGAAGACCTTCAGCCAGTCCTCGATCGTGCAGGCCTGCCCGTCATGGCGGGTGAAATAGAGGTCGAGCGCCTTTGCATAGGCGTCATCCCCCACCAGCCGTTTCAGCATGCCGATCAGTTCGGCGCCCTTCTCATAGACGGTGGCGGTGTAGAAATTGTTGATTTCCTGAAAGCTTTCAGGCCGGACAGGGTGCGAGAGCGGGCCCTGATCTTCGGGGAACTGGCGGGCGCGCAGGTCGATGACGTCGCTGATGCGCTTGACGGGCGCGCTGCGCAGGTCGGCGGTGAACTGGCTGTCGCGGAAGACGGTGAGCCCTTCCTTGAGGCAGAGCTGGAACCAGTCGCGGCAGGTGATGCGGTTGCCGGTCCAGTTGTGGAAATATTCATGCGCGACGATCGACTCGATCCGCTCAAAGTTCATGTCGGTCGCGGTTTCGGGGCTGGCGAGCACGGCGGAGGAGTTGAAGATGTTCAGCCCCTTGTTCTCCATCGCGCCCATGTTGAAGTCGTCGACCGCGACGATGTTGAATTCGTCGAGATCGTATTCCCTGCCATAGACCTTTTCGTCCCATGCCATGGACTTCTTCAGCGCCTCCATCGCGAAGGCGCATTTGTCCTCGTCCCCCGGACGCACCCAGATGGCGAGCTTCACGTGACGGCCCGACATGGTGGTGAAGCTGTCGTCATGGCTGACCAGATCGCCCGCGACCAGCGCGAAAAGATAGGCGGGTTTCGGCCAGGGATCGTGCCAGATGGCGTAATGCGTCTTTGGGTCGGTGGTCAGATCGGCGCCGAACTTCTCGCCATTTCCGTTCGACAGAAGCTCGGGCACGGAATCGCGGGGGGCGTTGATGCGCACGGTGAAGACGGCCATGACATCGGGCCGGTCGGGGTAGAAGGTGATCTTGCGGAAGCCTTCGGCCTCGCATTGGGTGCAATACATGCCGTTCGACATGTAGAGCCCTTCAAGCGCGGTATTGCTTGCCGGATCGATCTCGACCTCGGCCTCCCATGTGAAGGGGGCGTCGGGGACGGGGCAGGTGAGACCGCCTTCGACCAGATCGGGGGTGATGTCCTGCCCGTCTATGGCGGCGCGGATGAGCTTCAGGTTCTCGCCATGCAGGAAGAAGGTTCTGTCCTGCGTGGCAGGGTTGGGGCGGAAGGCGATGCGCGCGTGCACGCGCGTCGCGGTCGGGTGCAGGTCGAACGTGAGGTCAACATGTTCGATGCACCAGCCGAAAGGGGCGTAGTCCTTCAGGTGAATGGTCGTCGGGGCGGGGTCGCGCATGGGGGGCCTTCCTCGTCTGTCGGCTGGGACGGTAGGGCGCAGGGCGCGGGGCTTCAAGCGGGCTTTCCTGCCGGGCGGGGCCGCCTATGTCGGACGGAATGGAAACCCCCGTGATCCTCTGGTTCAAGCGCGACCTGCGGCTTGACGATCATCCCGCGCTGGCGCGGGCCGCCGCGCTCGGCCCGGTGCTGCCGGTCTATGTGGTGGAGCCGGAGTACTGGCGACTGGACGACGTATCAGGGCGGCAGTTTGCGTTTCTGCGCGACTGCGTGGCCGACCTGTCGCGTCGTCTTGCGGAACGGGGCGGGCGGTTGTGCCTGCGCGCGGGCGATGCGGTTGCGGTGCTCGAGGCGCTGCGCGTCGAGACGGGTGCGCGCCACATGGTCAGCCATGAGGAGACCGGGAACGGCTGGACCTTTGCCCGCGACCGGGCCGTGGGGGCATGGGCGCGGGCGCAGGGCGTGACGTGGGAGGAGGTGCCGCAATCGGGCGTGGTGCGCCGCCTGCCCACGCGCGATGTTTGGGCGGCGCGGCGCAATGCCTTCCTGCGGGCAGGGCAGGTCGAGGTGGGCGCGGTGCGCTGGGCGGAGGCCGCGTCGCAGGACTGGCCCGACCTTCTGGCCGATGATTGCGTGGGGCGGCAGGTGGGCGGGCGCGGGGCGGCTTTGGCCACCTTGGGCGGTTTCCTGAGCGAACGCGGGCGCGACTATCGCCGCGCGATGTCCTCGCCCCTGAGCGGAGAGGCCGCCTGTTCGCGGCTGTCGCCCTATCTGGCGCTGGGGGTCCTGTCGGGGCGCGGGGCGGCGCAGGCCGGCGCCGCGCGCCAGCGCGAGGTCAAGGGCACGCGGACGGGCTGGGCCGGGTCGCTGTCCAGCTTTCAGGCGCGGCTGGCGTGGCGGGATCACTTCATGCAGAAGCTCGAGGATGAGCCGCAGTTGGAGCACCGCTGCCTGCATCGGGCCTATGAGGGGCTGCGCGGCGGCGACGTGGTCCTGCGCGAGGCGTGGGAGAAGGGCGAGACCGGCGTGCCCTTCGTCGATGCCTGCATGCGGTATCTGGATGCGACGGGATGGCTGAATTTCCGGATGCGGTCGATGGTGATGTCGTTTGCGTCCTATCACCTGTGGCTGGACTGGCGGCGCACGGGGCTGCATCTGGCGCGCGCCTTCACCGATTACGAACCCGGCATTCACTGGTCACAGGTGCAGATGCAGTCGGGCACGACGGGGATGAACACGGTGCGCATCTACAACCCGGTGAAGCAGGGGCATGATCAGGACCCTGCTTGCGTCTTCACGCGGGCCTGGCTGCCGGAACTGGACGCGGTGCCCGACCGGTTCCTGCACGAGCCGTGGTTGTGGGAGGGGGCGTCGCGGCTGCGCTACCCCGCGCCGGTGGTCGATCTGGCCGAGGCAGCGCGGGCGGCGCGCGACCGGGTCTGGGCGGTGCGCAAGGGGGGCGCGTTCCGGGTGGAGGCGGCGCGGGTTATCGAAAAGCACGCCTCGCGCAAGGACCGCGAGGGCCGCTTTGTCAACGACCGGGAACCGAAGGCGCGGCGGGTCAAGAGCGATCCGCGGCAGTTGGGGTTCGGGTTTTGAGGTCGGCACTGATATCGGCAAGGGCAGTCCCCGGCCGCGGGCGGGGGAGTAGCCCCCGCCCGGGGGGGCGGTCGGGGGCTGCCCGGCGTGCCGCCGGGCGAAAGGGTGCTCCGGAGGCAACCCCATGCCCCGCATGACGAAGAAATCTGATCTGCCCACCAAGACCTGCGCCACCTGCGGGCGGCCCTTCACATGGCGCAAGAAGTGGGAAAAGGTCTGGGACGAGGTGCGCTATTGTTCGGACCGGTGCCGGGGTGCGCGGAAGCCTGCGAAAAGTGGTCAAAAGACCTGACCGCACTTGTTGCCTATCGGAAACTTTCGCTCTAGATCGGCCCGCATACCATAGCGCACAAATGCGAGGGAGCGGCGGCATGAGCAAGCGGCAGGTGATCGACGGGCTTCAGGTGGCCCCGGAACTGGCGGATTTCATCGAGACGCGGGCGCTGCCCGGAACGGGCGTGGACGCGGCCGCCTTCTGGGCGGGTCTGTCCAAGCTGGTACATGAGCTGGGCCCCGAGAACCGCGCGCTGCTGGACAAGCGCGAAGACCTGCAGAAGCAGATCGACGACTGGCACATCGCCCATCGCGACCAGCCCCATGATCACGAAGCCTATCGCGCGTTCCTCCAAGGGATTGGATACCTTCTCCCCGAAGGTCCGGATTTCGAGATCGAGACCGCCAATACCGACCCCGAGATCGCGAGTGTTCCGGGGCCGCAGCTGGTCGTGCCGATCACCAATGCGCGTTACGCGCTGAACGCGGCGAATGCGCGCTGGGGCAGCCTGTATGACGCCTTCTACGGCACCGATGCCATGGGCAGCCCGGCACCGAAGGGCGGCTATGACAAGGGGCGCGGCGCGCGGGTCGTGGCGCGGGCGCGCGTCTTCCTGGACGAGGCCTTCCCGATCGAGGGCGGCAGCCACGCGGATGCGGCGCGCTACTACGTGCATGATGGCAAGCTTCTGGTCGACGACATGCCGCTTGTCAGCCCGGAGAAATTCGTGGGCTTCCGGGGCCATCCCAAGGCACCCGACGCGGTGCTGCTGCGCAACAACGCCCTGCACGTGGAACTGGTCTTCGACCGCACCCACCCCATCGGCAGCCGCGACCAGTGCGGTCTGGCGGACGTGGTGATCGAAAGCGCCGTCTCCGCCATCATGGATTGCGAGGATTCGGTCGCCTGCGTCGATGCTGAAGACAAGGTGCAGGCCTATGCCAACTGGCTGGGCCTGATGAAGGGCGATCTTGAGGATACCTTTGAGAAGGGCGGGCGCACCATGACCCGCCGCCTGAACGCCGACCGCACCTATACCGGACCGGACGGCAAGCCGCTGAATGTCAAGGGCCGCGCGCTGATGCTGGTGCGCAACGTGGGCCACCTGATGACGAACCCCGCCATCCTCGACCGCGACGGGGCGGAGGTGTTCGAGGGCCTGATGGACGCCGCGATCACCACGCTGATCGCCATGCACGACCTCAAGCGCGAAGGCGGCAATTCGGTCAAGGGATCGGTCTATGTCGTGAAGCCCAAGATGCACGGGCCCGAGGAAGTGGCGTTCGCCGTCAAGATCTTCGACCGGGTCGAAGACATGTTGGGCCTGCCGCGCAACACGGTGAAGCTGGGCATCATGGACGAGGAACGGCGCACGTCGGTCAACCTCAAGGAATGCATCCGGGCGGCGAAGGCGCGGGTCGCCTTTATCAACACCGGGTTCCTCGACCGGACCGGCGACGAGATCCACACCTCGATGGAAGCCGGGCCGTTCTCGCGCAAGGACTTCATCAAGCGCAAGGGCTGGATCGGGGCCTACGAGAACCTCAACGTCGATATCGGGCTCGAATGCGGGCTGTCGGGCCGCGCGCAGATCGGCAAGGGCATGTGGGCGATGCCCGACATGATGGCGGCGATGCTCGAGGCGAAGATCGAACACCCCAAGGCGGGTGCGAACTGCGCCTGGGTGCCCAGCCCCACAGCCGCGACGCTGCACGCGCTGCATTACCACAAGGTCGATGTCTTCGCGGTGCAGAAGAAGCTGAAGGCAGGCGGCCGGCGCGCCCATGTGGACGGGATCCTCGACATCCCGCTGGCCACCTTCCGCAAGTGGAGCGAGGCGCAGATCCTGCGCGAGGTGGAGAACAACGCGCAAGGCATCCTTGGCTATGTCGTGCGCTGGGTCGATCAGGGCGTGGGCTGTTCCAAGGTGCCCGACATCAACAACGTGGGCCTCATGGAAGACCGCGCGACTTGCCGGATTTCCGCGCAGCACATTGCCAACTGGCTGCACCACGGCGTGGTGGGCGAGGCGCAGGTGATGGAGGTGATGAAGCGCATGGCCGAGGTGGTCGATGGCCAGAACGCGGGCGACAACCATTACACGAAGATGGCGCCGGGATTTGACGGGATCGCCTTTCAGGCGGCCTGCGATCTGGTCTTCAAGGGCCGCGTGCAGCCCTCGGGCTATACCGAGCCGGTGCTGCATGCCCGGCGGCTGGAGCTGAAAGCGCATCACGCCGCCTAGAAGCTGCGCGTCAGGAACAGGCTGCCCTGCAGGCGGTCGAAGTCGTGCCGCGTCACGTACGAGGTCTGATCGGTCCAGATCAGGCCCATGCACGCCTGCGGTCCCCGGAAGGTGACCTTCGGGGATCAGAGCGTCAGCGACACCTCGGTCGCCCGGTCCGCGCGGGGGGCAGGCTGGCCGACAGGCCGAAGTCGACGCGCGCCGTCGCGCCCGGTTCCAGCACATGCCCGTCGAACCCGGTCGTTGGGGCGGCGTGCGGGTCGCGGGCAATCCCCCGAACAGGGGGGTACGGGTCTTGCAAGCCCCGGGCCGCCGCCGCATTGTGCCCGCAACATCCGGAAAGAAAGGGAGAACCGCATGTCCGCCATCACCCTGCGCCGCGCGCGCACGATCATCCGCAAGGCGCTTGAACAGGGGCGCGCGATGGAGCTGAAGCCCCTGTCGGTGGTCGTGCTGGACGCGGGCGGCCATGTCATCGCCTTCGAGCGCGAGGACGGGGCGAGCCCCGGCCGCTTCGCCATCGCGCATGGCAAGGCCTATGGGTCGGTCATGCTGGGCATGGCAGGCACGGCGCAGATGAAGCGCGCCGAGGCGCAGCCCTATTTCGTGGGGGCGATGAACGGGCTTTACGGCGGGCAGTTCGTGCCCGTGCCGGGCGGCGTTCTGGTGCGCGACAAGCGCGGCGCGGTGCTGGGGGGCGTGGGCGTCACGGGCGACACCTCGGACAACGATGCGGCGGCGGCGACTGCTGGGATCGAGGCGGCGGGCTTCACCGCCGAGATCTGAGGCAGCCGCGACCCGTGCGGGCCGGCCGATGCGGTGATCGAACGCGCCGTGTCGGCCATCGTGGTTGCGATGCACCGGGACGCTTGCATCTATACCGGCTTTCTCGACGGGACGGGTGCCGAGGTTCATGCCTCGATTAAGGCGGGGCCGTTCGAAAGGAATGCCCCCTCGGTGAAGATTGCGGGCTGTGACATTCCCGACAGCCTCAACCAAAGAGCATGCATTTATCTAACGATTCTTATGCGTCTGCGTTCGTGGTCGGTAGCACTCGACCCTTGTGCGATAGCGATCCTGAGGCGGGTCGAGCATGGCATGAGGTCTGACAACTCCTTCAATGGATCACGGATAACAAAATGAAAAATATCTTACTTGCCGTTGCTGTGCTCGGCGCGGCATCGAGCGCCTACGCAGGCAACCTGTCCGAGCCGATGGTCGAGGCACCTGTGATTGTCGAACAGGCGGCTGACTCCTCGCAAGGTATCTGGCTGCCCATTCTTCTGCTGCTGCTCGTTGCGGCAGCGGTCGCCGGGTCTTCCGGCGGAGCGGCGCCTGGACCTGTATAACCCGACATTTCTCAGGTGGCCTGCCATTCGAGGTCAGGCCGCCTGACGAGATTGCGGGATCAAACGCTGTGTGCCTTGGAGCCCGCTTGGCGGCGACCTCTGGCCGGTTTCGGTGTGAAGATGTCCGCATAGGGGCCGAGCACAGCACTGCAGGGCGTTTTCAGCGCGGCGCATAGACCTTGAGAGTCCGTTGCGCGCACAAGCGCGGCCCGGCCTGGCCCCGCGACGTGAGCCTGTTCGCCAGCAGCACCGCGAGGGCAAAGGGCAGGGGGGCGGCCAGCACATCCACCAGATGATGGCCTCCGTGACCTAGGATCGCGGGCACCATCCCGAGGTTCAGGACCACGGCGGGCCAGAAGGCAGGGGTGTTCCACGCATACCAGAGCACGACCAGCATCATCACCGTGTGATAGCTGGGAAAGGCGATGGTTCCCATGATCATGGCGGGAGGGATCAGGGGGCACCCTGTTCCGCCAGCGCGAGCATCCGCGCCCCTTCTTCAGCGGCATGGACGAGGCCGATGGCGTCGGCGATCTCTTTCGGGATGGTCTGGAGCTTGGCCGGCCCGAACGAGGGCCAGACCCACCAGTAGGCCACGATCACGATCAGGCTCGTGGTGCCCGCGATCAGGGCGCGATGCAGGGTCCGTGTGCGGCCGGTCATGGCCAGGTAGACCACCAGCAGCGCCAGCTGCGGCAGCGAGGACAGGTAGACCCAGCCGAGCAGCCTTCCGATGTCGGGACTTGCGGCCATCCGGTCCACGAAATGTGACCAGACATAGCCAAGGTGCGCGTCGAAGGCGGCAAGGGACACGTCATGGAGCGGCCCCGCGATGGGAAAGCGGGTGTAGATCAGGATGGCGATCACGCCCGAAAAGCCGATGTAGATGGCCGCGGCGATCGCCATGTCGGCCATGCGGATCATCGCAGGGCGCATGGCGCGCATCCAGAACCCAAGCGAGAGCAGCCCCATCGCCGGAAGGAAACTGACGCCTAAAGCGCCTCATGCGACCGCGATGCCATGCCACGTGGCCACGATGACGGCGGCGGCGGCCACCGCGAGAGACTGGGCGATCAGTAAGGCTTCGGCCCGGTTGACCTGCGGGCGCGGCAGCGAAAAGGGGGCGTGGAGGGTCTGCAGGGTCATGTCAGGCTCCGGCGGTGGGCGTCTGTGCCACGCGGATACCGGGCCAAGGCGCGCATTTGCGTGCGGCTTTCGTGCATTTCCCGGGCATTTGCCAGGGTCTTGCGGCTTTCTCTCTGGCTTGGGTGTTCCCTTCGTCCGCAGGTGCCGATAGGGTGACACGTGCGCAAGGACACAGGACAGCACCATGGCCCGGCCCGTCGTCGGCATCATCGGCAATTCATACCTGATCAATGATCAGTATCCGACCCATGCGGGCGGCACGATGAATTCCGAGGCAGTGGCGCATGTGTCGGGCTGTCTGCCGCTGCTGATCCCGACCGATCCGCGTTTTGTCTCGGTGGATGAGCTGCTCGAGGTCTGCGACGGCTTCGTGCTGACCGGCGGGCGGCCGAATGTCCACCCCGAGGAATATGGCGAGGCCGAGACCGAGGCGCATGGCACCTTCGACCGGGCGCGTGATGCGGTGACGCTGCCGCTGGTGCGGGCCTGCGTCGAACGGGGCCAGCCGTTTCTGGGCATCTGCCGGGGGTTTCAGGAAGTGAACGTGGCGCTGGGCGGCACGCTTTACCCCGAAATCCGCGATCTGCCGGGGCGGATGAACCACCGCATGCCCCCCGACGGCACGCTTGAGGACAAGTTCGCGCTTCGCCACAAGGTGACGGTCACGGATGGTGGCGTGTTTCACCGCATCTTCGGCGCGACCGAGGTGATGACGAACACCCTGCACGGACAGGGGATCAAGACGCCGGGGCAGCGCATCATGATCGACGGCTATGCCCCCGACGGCACGCCCGAGGCGATCTATGTCGCAGATGCGCCGGGCTTCACGCTGGCGGTGCAATGGCATCCCGAATGGGACGCGACCAATGACCCCGTGTCGCGTCCCTTGTTCCGGGCCTTCGGCGAGGCGGTACATGCCTGGGCGACGGGCCTGCGCCCCGGGCGCGACATCCGCGCCGCGGAATAGCGATCACGCCACCAGAAGCGAGGCTTCGTGCGCCTTGAGGCAGAGCCGCGCGGTATCGCCGAAGCGGCCAAGGTCGCTGCGCAGGTCAGGAAACAGCCGGAACAGTTCCGCCCGCGACGCGTCGCTGGTGGCGCCGAGCGCCCATTCCCCGGGATAGAAGCTTTCTGTCGGCACGCCGTTGGCGAAGATCACTTCGTGCCGGTCGAACATCAGGTGAAGATAGGTCACCTCGCCCCCCTCGACGCGCTGCGCGCCGGGGTTGGACAGCAGGTGCTTGGCGCTGACCAGCACCTCCGGCTCGCCGAACAGCATCTGGGCGCGGTAGCCATGCCAGAGGATGCGGTGCTGCGGCGAGACGAGAAGCGGCGCACGGGCGTCGGGCAGAAGGACGGGGTCGATGCGCACGGGCGCCAGCGCCCCGGTCGCGGCGACGCGGCGCTGCCCCGTCCAGCGCAGTTGCTGCAGGCCGTGGTCGCGCGTCACCACCCAGTCGCCGGGGTGCAGGTCTTCGACGGGCCGGGGCCCCTGCGCGGTGTCGATCAGCGTGCCGGGGGTGAAGCAGATGATGTTCTCGATATTGGTGAAAGACACGATCGTGCCGTCGGACAGCGTGACCGTGCCTTCCTTTTCGCCTGCTTCGTTGACGGTGAAGCTGAGCGTGTTGCGGTCGGCGACCCCGCCCAGATCGAGCGTGTCGCCGCCGGTTTCGCCTGTTTCGCCGCCGAGGATGGTGATGGTGCCCGAGCCGGGTTCGCCGAGGTCCACCAGGCGGAACACGTCGTCGCCGTCGCCGCCCGAGACGGTGTCGCCCTGCGCCGCGACGATCGTGTCGTTGCCCGCGCCGCCCGCGATGCTGTCGGCCCCGGTGCCACCTTCAAGAACGTCGTCGCCGCCTTCGCCGAAGATCGTGTCATTGCCCGCGCCGCCCAGGATCGTGTCGTTGCCGCCGAATGTGGGCAGAACGTCGAAGAAGAGGTCCGAGACCCAGATGTTCTGGAAATTCGACAGCCCGTTGACATAAACGATCTCGATGCTGGCGACGGGGCCCGCGATTTCGATCAGGGCGGATCCGTCGGCTTCGTCCGGCGTGTCGCCGCCCGAGCCCGCGATGATCGTGTTGCCGGACACGGTGTCGTTGCCCGCGGGCGTGATGGTGACGGCAACCGGGTTGCCGTCGGCGTCGAAGGCATTGATCGTGATGTCGTCGCGGAAGTTGCCCGAGTCGATGTCGTTGATGCGGAAGACGACGTTCGTGACCTCGTCCTGCGCGGTGGGATCGGCCGAGGCGAAGCTGATCGTGGTGGTCGAGGTGGGGCCGTCGCCCGTGCCCGCCAGACGCAGGCTGGAATTGGGGTCGAAGGCTTCGCCCGCCTCGGTATAGGTCGTGCTGTTTGAGACGAAGAAGCCCGGGGCGTTGTTGCCGTCATCGGCGAAGGACACGCTGACATCCATCAGCCCGGTGTTCTGAGTGAAGCCCGCGGCAAGCGATGCGCCCTCGCCGCCCTGCAATTCCCAGTTCAGGCTTTCGGTGGTGAAGCCTTCGCCGCCGAAATCGCCGTAAAGCAGGTCATCGCCGATGCCGCCGTCGATCAGGTCGTCACCGAGCCCGCCCAAGACGGTGTCGTTGCCGCCGCCTGCTTCGATCGTGTCGTCATTTGTGCCGCCGGGGCCATCGGCGTTGTCGACGCGTTCGCCTTCGGGGTCGCCGGTATAGGCGATGTCGATGAGATCGGCGCCGGAGGTGCCTTCGACCACGCCATCGGGGGGCGGAAAGAATACACCTTGCACGTTGTCGACGAGGATTTCGCCCGCCGGGCCGCCGGGGGGCAGCGAAATCTCGATCCGGATGGCCTGACCGTTGAGCGCAGGGTCATTGAGGGTGGAGGTGACGGTATAGGATTGCAGCGCGCCGATATCGCCGGTTGTCGCTGACAGCGTGCCGATGATCGTGCTGCCCGCATAGATGTTGACGACGAAGGGCACATCACCGCTGGGGCTGTAGTTGCCATCGCCGATGTCGAGCGTGAACTGATACGTATTGCCTGCCACGTAGGTGGTCGCGGTGGTCTGCGAGATGCTGGCGAAGCTGGCCGGATCGCTGGTCTTGAAGAGATAGGCAACATCGACGCCGGTGATCGTGGCATTGTTCACTTGGCCCGCGGTGGGGTTGAAATCGCCGGCGTCGCCACCGGAACCGGTGCTGGCCGTCCAGCCGGGGATGCCCGGGGACCAGGCGCCGTTGGCATGGGCGGTCTGTTCAAAGCTCGCGTTCGTGAGGAGGATCGGCGTGCTCATGCCGTCCACCCCGAAGGGATGCCCTGCTGCCTTGGGTTTCCTGCGACCCGTGCCATCTGACCCTTCCGATCCGCGCTTTCCCCCGATCGGGTCGGGGTTGCGCGGCCATCTTTACGCTGGAACTCGGAAACAGAGTGTTGCCCGGGTCGGGCGGCAGTGGGACCGGATTGCGGAGAGTTTGTGGCGAATGCGCCGGACGGGCCGGATGGCTGGCCCCCCCGGCCCGACTGCGTCAGATCGCCAGCGGGAAGGTCCGGGCAAACGGCATCTCGCGCGCGCGGATGCCCGTCAGATCGAAGAGCGCATTGCCTAGCGCCGCCATCGCGGGCGGTGTGCCGGGTTCGCCCACGCCGCCCATGTGGCGGTTGGTCTGGAGGATGCGCACCTCGGTCCGGGGCGCGGTGTGCATGCGCAGCATGTCGTAATCGGGGAAGTTCGTCTGCTGCACCGCGCCGCCTTCGAAGGTGATCTCTTCATAGGCCGCAGCGGACAGGCCTTGGATCATGCCGCCCACCATCTGCGCCTCGATATTGCCGGGGTCGAGGGCGAGACCGACATCGCAGGCGATCCACGCGCGAGCAATGCGGATCGCGCCGTCGTCCTGCACCACTTCGATTACCTGCGCGACGGGCGTGCCGAAGCTGTAGGTGAAGGCGACGCCTCGGCCGACACCGTCGGGCGTCTGCCCGGTCCAGCCCGACATCTCGCGCACCGCTTCAAGGCAGGCCGCACCGGGGGCGAATTCGTCACGCATGAGCTCCAGCCGGAACTCGAGTGGATCGCGTCCTGCGGCATGGGCCATTTCGTCGAGGAAGGTGTCGAAGAAGAAGCCGTTGAAGGAATTGCCGACCGACCGCCAGAAGCCGACGGGGATGGCCAGATCGGCGACATGGCCGCGAATGCGGTAATTGGGGATCGCATAGGGCTGGTTGAAGGCACCTTCCACCATGACCTTGTCCGGGCCGCCGGCGGGCAGGCCCGCAAGGCGGCCCATCACCTGAAAGACCGGCGATTGCGCGGCGATACGGCCGTCGAGCAGAACGGCGCGGCCATCCTTCACCGCGCCGCGGAATCGCGCCAGCGCGCCGGGGCGGTAGAAGTCGTGGGTCATGTCCTCTTCCCGCGACCACGTCACCTGCACGGGCGTGCCCTGCATCTGCACCGCGACACGGGTGGCGAGCGTGGCGAAGTCAAGTTCCGCCCGCCGCCCGAAGCCGCCGCCCATCAGCGTTGTGTGGACCGTGACCTGTTCGGGCTCCAGCCCCGCCTCGGCCGCGCAGGCGCGCCTCTGGAAGGTGGGGGATTGGTTGCCGCACCAGATTTCGAGCGCGTCTCCGGTGAAAAGCGCGGTCGCACCCATCGGCTCCATCGTTGCGTGCGCCAGATAGGGCGCGCGGTAGTCGGCGGTGATCTCGGTCGCCCCTTCGGGCAGGGTGTCGGCGTCGCCGTCATCGCGCAGGGTCGAGTTCGGCCTGTCGTCGAAGGCCGCCGCGATCCGCTCGAAGATCGCGTCGGTTGTCGCGGGGTAGGGGGCGTCGGCCCAGTCGATCTGCACGGCCTCTGCCGCCTTCATGGCAAGCCATGTGTTGCGCGCCACGACCGCGATGCCTGTGCCAAGGTCGATGACCTTGTCTACCCCCGGCATGGCGAGGGCTGTGCCGGCGTCGAAGCTGCGCATCGCGCCGCCCAGATGCGGGTTCATCCGGATCGTGGCGAATGTCATCCCGGGCAGGCGCACATCCACGCTGAACTGGGCCGTGCCGGTGGCCTTGCCCAGCATGTCCACGCGCAGCTGTGTCTTGCCCAGAAGCCGCCATTGCGACGGGTCACGCAAGGGCGCCTCGACGGGCGCGATCCCCGCGGCGTCGGGGGCGAGGTCGGAATAGGCGATCGCGGTGCCGTCGGGCGCAATCACCTGCCCGCGTTCGGTGCGCAGGGCGTCGCGCGCCACGCCAAGACGCCGCGCGGCGGTTTCCTTCAGCGTCTCGCGCGCCGAAGCCCCTGCCTCGCGCATCCGGACGAAGCCGTCCTTCATCGAGGTCGATCCGCCGGTGACCTGCAGGCTGACGACCTTGCCCAGCACACCCAGCATCTGGCCCAGATTGTGCTGGAAATCGCTGATGTCATAGCCGCGGTTGGGCAGCGCGTCGGCGATCATGGCGCTGTTGTAATAGGCCTGCGCGGCGGGGCCGTGCAGCACGCGCACCTGATCAAGGTCCACATCCAGTTCTTCCGCGATGAGCGCGGCCCAGGTGGTGTGCACGCCCTGTCCCATCTCGGCCCGGGGCGCGATCAGGGTCACGCCGTCCGCGTCAATGAAGACGAAGGGGTTGAGCGCGGCTTCGCCTTCGCCCGCTTCAAGTGGGTTGGGCGCGGGCCGGGCCACGACCCATGCCCCGAAGGCCACGCCGCCCACGATGGCGGCGGACCCGATGAGGAAGCTGCGGCGGAGGATCTTGCGGGCGGATGCCATGACTTACGCGTCCTTCATCATGCTTGCGGCGCGGTGGATCGCGGCGCGGATGCGGGGATAGGTGCCGCAGCGGCAGAGATTGCCCTGCATGGCGGCGTCGATCTCGTCATCGCTGGGGTCGGGGGTGTCCGCCAGAAGGCTGGCCGCCTGCAGGATCTGGCCCGACTGGCAATAGCCGCATTGCGCGACCTGTTCCGCGACCCAGGCCTGTTGCAGCACCGACAGCGCATCGGGCGAACCCAGTCCCTCGATCGTCGTGACCGCCCCCCAGACATCGCCCAGCGCCACCTGGCAGGACCGCACCGCCTGTCCGTCGATGTGCACGGTGCAGGCCCCGCAGGCCGCCACGCCGCAGCCGAACTTGGTGCCGGTCAGGCCCAGTCCGTCGCGCAGGACCCACAGCAGCGGCACGTCTTCTGGCAGGTCGATACTGTGGGTTTTGCCGTTGACGGTGATCGGGGTTGTCATGGCTGTCTCCGACTCGCAAGCATTACGTTTTGACAAAAGTGGAATAAAATGTCAGGTGTGTCAATTGACAGAAATGACAAAAATCGTCAGAACATCACGCATGCAGCATGATCTTCAGGACCCGAGGCAGAAGACGATCCTTTACGCGGCCTGGGCCGCGTTCGCCGCCTATGGGTTCCGCAAGACCTCGATGGATGACATCGCGCGCGGGGCGGGCATGTCGCGGCCTGCGCTTTACCTCCATTACCGCAGCAAGGAAGACATCTTCCGCAGTCTCGCGCAGTTCTATTACGATGATGCGGTCGAATGTGTCCGCGCGGCGCTGGCCCGCGACCTGGCCGTGCCCGATCGCCTTGCGGAAGCCTTCTCCGCGCAGGGCGGCGCGATCATCGAGGCGATGCTGTCCTCGCCCCATGGGCGTGAACTGCTGGACACGTCGAATGCCACCGCCGCCGACATCGCCGAGGCGGGCGAGGCGCGGTTGCGCAACGTCTATGCCGGGTGGCTGACCGACATGGCCGCGCGCGGCGCAGTGCGCCTGAGTGTGCCGGCCGGGGACGCGGCCGGGGCGATCACCGCAGCGCTTGCGGGCATCAAGGGCAAGGCGACGGATCACGCGAGCTATTCGCGTGATGTCGCGGCGCTGGCCCGGCTGATCGGGGCGGGCCTGCGCCCTTAAAGCGATGTGCGCAGGTGCCAGAGTTCGGGGAAAAGTTCGACCTCCAGCATCCGCTTGAGATAGCTGACCCCGCCCGTGCCCCCGGTGCCGCGCTTGAACCCGATCACGCGCTCCACCGTGGTGACGTGATTGAAGCGCCAGCGGCGGAAGTAATCTTCGAGATCCACGAGTTTCTCGGCAAGCTCGTAAAGTTCCCAATGGGTTGCGGGGTCTTTGTAAACCTTCGTCCAGGCGGCCATCACGGCCTCGTCCGCCGTGTGCGGCCGGGCCGGGTCGCGGGCCAGCACCGCATCGGGCAGGGGATGCGCGGCATGCAGCGCCTGCAGCGCCACGTCGTAAAGCGAGGGCCGCGCCAGTTCCGTCTGCAACAGCGCGGTGACGCCCGCGCGGTGCGCATGGGGCCGCAGCATCGCGGCGTTGCGGTTGCCGAGGATGAATTCGATCAGCCGGTACTGGTGCGACTGGAAACCCGAGGATTGCCCGAGCGTGGCGCGGAATGTGGTATAGTCGCTGGGCGTCATGGTACGCAGCACGTCCCAGGCGCTGTTGAGCTGTTCGAAGATGCGCGACAGCCGCGACAGCATCTTGAAGGCGGGGCGCATTTCGCCCGCCTGCAGCGTGGCGCGGGCGGCGTTCAGTTCGTGGATCGCCAGCCGCATCCACAATTCGGACGTCTGGTGCTGGATGATGAAGAGCATCTCGTCATGCGCGTCCGACAGCGGATGCTGCGACGACAGGATCGCCTCGAGGCCAAGGTAATCGCCATAGGACATGCGCCCGTCGAAGGACATCTGTGCGCCTTCCTTCGCGGGGTCGTAGGGGGTGTTGGTCATGGGGGTCTTCCCTCTGAAAACGGCAAAAAGGCTCAGAACGAAGGAAGGGCCTTTCTGTTCAGTGTCCCGCAGGCCGCCAGCCGCCGCCAGAGGGTGATCCACCCGGCGGGCCGGCAGAGCGGCAGCCTGGCGGTCGCGTCTGTCATGTGACCGCCGCGCGCACCCGGTATTCCGGGCGGTCCCAGGCAGCGGTGTTCATCACATCGGCGATGATGTCCACGGCGCGGGCCACGTCGGCCTCGTCGATGTAAAGCGGGGTGAAGCCGAAGCGCATGATGTCGGGCGCGCGGAAGTCGCCGATCACGCCGCGCGCGATCAGCGCCTGCATGGCGGCATAGCCGTCAGCAAAGCGGAACGACACCTGGCTGCCGCGCAGCGCAGGATCGCGCGGCGTGGCGAGTTCGAGACCGGGGCAGGCGGCTTCGATCCCGGCGATGAACTGGTCGGTGAGTTCCACCGATTTCGCGCGCACGTCCCCGATATCGGCGATGTCCCAGACATCGAGCGCGACGTCGAGTGCGGTCATCTGGATCACCGGCGGCGTGCCCACGCGCATCCGGTCGACGCCCGCGCCCGGGCGGTAGCCCAGATCGAAGGCGAAGGGCGCCTCGTGGCCCAGCCAGCCCGACAGGGCGGGCACGGCGCGTCCCGCGTGGCGCGGCGCCACATAGATGAAGGCGGGCCCGCCGGGGCCTGCGTTGAGATACTTGTAGGTGCAGCCCACCGCGAAATCCGCGCCGCAGCCCTTCAGATCGACCGGGAAGGCACCCGCCGAATGGGCAAGGTCCCACATCGCCAGCGCGCCCACGGCATGAGCCTTTGCCGTCAGCCGCTTCATGTCATGGCGGCGGCCCGTGCGGTAATCGACCTCGGTCAGCATCAGGACCGCGACCTCGTCGGTGAGATGATCTTCCACCTCTTCGGGGGCCACCACGCGCAATTCGTGCCCCCGGCCCATCATCCGCAACAGACCCTCGGCCATGTAGAGATCGCTGGGGAAATTGCCGCTGTCCGACAGCACGACGCGACGCTCGGGCCGCATCTCGAGGCCCGAGGCCAGCGCCTGATAGACCTTGATCGACAGCGTGTCGCCGGTGGTGACGTGCCCCGGCTCGGCCCCGATCAACTTGCCGATCCGGTCGCCCAACCGCATGGGCTGGGCCATCCAGCCCGCCTTGTTCCACCCGGTGATGAGCTTCTCGCCCCATTCCTCGCGCAGCATCGCCTCGATCCGGGCAGGCACGTCGCGCGGCAGAGGGCCCAGAGAATTGCCATCGAGATAGATCACACCTTCGGGCAGATCGAACAGGGCCTTGGTGGCGGCGAAATCGGTCATGGCGGGTCCCCGGGATATTTTAAGCTTGAAATATCCCGGAACGCGGCCCTTGTCCAGAGCATCCCCTGCTTCCTCTCGCCCCAAATATCCCGGGGGGAGCCCCGCAAGGGGCGGGGGCAGAGCCCCCTCAGACCTGACCGCCCGCGATCTCGATCGTCTGGCCGTTGATGCTCTCCGATCCGGGGCGGCACAGCCACAGGACGGCCGCCGCCACCTCTTCAGGCGCGATCAGGCGTTCATGCCGGTTGGAACTGACCATGATCTTGAGTGCGGCCTCTTCGGAAATCCCCGCGCGCTGGGCGATCGAGGTGATGTTGCGCTCCACGATGGGGGTGGAGACGTAACCCGGGCAGATCGCGTTGAAGGTGAAGGGCGAGCCGATGTAATCCTCGGACAGCGACCGGGTCAGCCCGATCATCCCGTGCTTGGAGGCCGAATAGCACGCCGCCCCCTTCAGCCCCCGCAGACCGGCGAGCGAGGCGATGGTGATGACCCGCCCCCAGTCGGTCTGCCGCATCGAGGTCAGCGATTCCCGGATCGTCAGGAACGCGCCGTCAAGGTTCGTGGCCATCATGTTGCGCCAGAACTCCATGGTCGTCTTGTGCACGGCCTTGCCCTCGGCGATCCCGGCGTTGGGGATGCAGATCTGGATGGGGCCGTTGCGGTCGACCGCGCCTGCGATCTTGGCGACCACGTCCGCCTCGTCGCGCACATCCATCGCCATGGGCGTCATGCCGGGGCCCGCCACCTCCTCCAGCACCTCCTGACGGCGGCCCGTTATGGTGACGTGCACGCCTTCCGCGACCAGCGCCTGCGCGATGGCAAGCCCGATCCCCGTGCCGCCCCCGGTGATGAGCGCGTGTTTGCCCTGAAGTGTCATGTGATCCTCCCTCATGCGTTTGGGCAGGACGTTATCGGCTGGGCGCAGGCGCGCAAGACGCGCCGTTCCGTCACGTTGCGCGCGGCGCGCGTTTTCTTGCAAAGAAAACGGGCCGGAAACTTTGCAAGTTTCCGGCGCCCGCATGAAGGAAAAGCGCAATGAAATGGATCGACCTTCCCCCCGTCTGGCTGGCCGCCTTCGCCGCGCTCGCCTGGGCGCAGTCGGTTTACCTGCCTGCCGGGCTCGACTTCGGGGGCGCCTGGGCGGACCTCGCCGGGGGCCTTCTGGTGGGCGCGGGCCTGCTTCTCATGGCGCTCGCCTTCGCCGAGTTCCGCCGCCACCGCACCACCGTGATCCCGCACCAGACGCCCAGCAGTCTGATCCAGTCGGGCATCTTCAGCCGCACGCGCAATCCGATCTATCTGGGCGACGCGCTGATCCTCGCGGGCCTGATCCTGCGCTGGGACGCGGTGCTGTCGCTGGTGCTGCTGCCGGTCTTCGTCTGGGTGATCGAACGGCGATTCATCCTGCCCGAGGAAGACCGCATGCGCCGCAGCTTCCGTGCCGATTTCGCGCGCTATGCGCAGAAAGTGCGTCGCTGGGTCTAGGCTCTGCCCCCGCCTGCTTGCGCAACTTTCTTGCGCGCGCTAGTGGAGAAACCCGGCGGATGCACCATCTTGCGCACGGACCGGGGACCAAAGGGGGATGACAGGTTGAAAATCGGAACTCCGAAAGAACTCTTCGAGGGCGAAGCCCGGGTGGCGATGACGCCCGACAGCGCATTGCAGCTCCAGAAGCTGGGCCATGACTGCGTCATCGAAAGCGGCGCGGGTCAGGCGGCCGGTTTCTCGGACGAGGCCTACAAGGCCGCGGGCGTCGAGATCGTCAAGACCGCCGCGGCGCTCTACAAGGCGGCCGATGTCGTCGCCAAGGTGCGCCCCCCCACGGAAGCCGAGGTCAAGCGCCTGTCGAAGGGTCAGACGTTGATTTCGTTCTTCTATCCGGTTGCGAACGAAGAGCTGATGAAGCTTGCCGCCGACCGTGGCGCCACCATCGTCGCCATGGACATGGTCCCGCGCATTTCCCGCGCGCAGAAGATGGACGCGCTGTCGTCCATGGCCAATATCGCGGGTTACCGCGCGGTGATCGAGGCGGGCAACAACTTCGGCCGCTTCTTCACCGGGCAGGTGACGGCGGCGGGCAAGGTGCCCCCGGCGAAGGTTCTGATCGTCGGCGCGGGCGTCGCGGGTCTGGCCGCCATCGGCACGGCGACGAGCCTCGGCGCCATCACCTATGCCTTCGACGTGCGCCCCGAAGTGGCCGAACAGATCGAATCGATGGGGGCCGAGTTCGTCTTCCTCGACTTCGAGGCTGCGCAGGACGGCGCCGCGACTGGCGGTTACGCCGCGCCCTCGAGCCCCGAGTTCCAGGCCAAGCAGCTCGAGAAGTTCCGTGAGCTGGCGCCCGACATGGACATCGTCATCACCACGGCGCTGATCCCCAACCGCGCCGCGCCCATCCTGTGGACCAAGGACATGGTCGAGGCGATGAAACCCGGATCGGTCATCATCGACCTTGCGGCCGAACGCGGCGGCAATTGCGAACTGACCAAGGCGGACGAGAAGGTCGTGACGCCCAACGGCGTGACGATCATCGGCTATACCGATTTCCCGAGCCGGATGGCGGCGCAATCCTCGACGCTTTATTCCACCAACATCCGTCACATGATGACCGACCTGACGCCCGCCAAGGACGGCACGGTCGTGCACAACATGGAAGACGACGTGATCCGGGGCGCGACCGTCACCCATGACGGCGCGGTGACCTTCCCGCCGCCGCCGCCCAAGGTGCAGGCGATCGCGGCGCAGAAGAAGGAAAAGCCCAAAGAGCTGACCCCGGAAGAGAAGCGCGCGCAGGAAACCGCGGCCTTCAAGACGCAAACGCGCAATCAGGTCGTGCTGCTGTCGGTGGGTGCGGCGCTTGTGCTGGCGGTCGGGCTGATCGCCCCGGCCAGCTTCATGCAGCACTTCATCGTCTTCCTGCTGTCGGTCTTCATCGGCTTCCAGGTGATCTGGAACGTGGCGCATTCGCTGCACACGCCGCTGATGGCCGTGACCAACGCGATTTCCTCGATCATCATCCTGGGCGCGCTGATCCAGATCGGATCGTCCTCGGCGCTGATCACGTTGCTGGCGGCGGCCGGTATCTTCATGGCTTCCGTCAACATCTTCGGCGGCTTCCTCGTCACCCGGCGCATGCTCGCCATGTTCCAGAAGTCGTAAGGGGCCCATCATGGAATTCGGATTCACCATTGCGGCCTACGCTGTCGCGGCCGTTCTCTTCATCCTGTCGCTCGGCGGATTGTCGGGTCAGGAAAGCGCCAAGCGCGCGGTCTGGTACGGGATCGTCGGTATGGGCGTGGCGGTTCTGGCCACGCTGATCGGGCCGGGGCAGGGGCTTTGGGGCGCCTCGGTCATCCTGATCGCGCTCGGCGCGGGTGTGGGCTATCAGCTGGCCACCCGCGTGCAGATGACCCAGATGCCCGAGCTCGTGGCCATCATGCACTCGCTCGTCGGTCTGGCGGCCGTGTTTGTCGGCTTCAATGCCGACATCATGATCAACACGATCGCGGCGCTTTACGCCGAAAACGGCGGAACGCTGGGCGCGGTGGCGGCGGATGGCTATTCGGCCGTGGGGCTCCCGAAAGAGATCCATGCGGGTCTGTCGTCCTTCGGACAGCTCATCGCCAAAAAGACCGGTGTCGAGATCGGCATCCTGCGCGTCGAGCTGGTGCTGGGCATCTGGATCGGCGCGGTCACCTTCACCGGGTCGGTCATCGCCTATGGCAAGCTGGCGGGCAAGGTGAACACCACCGCGCAGAAGCTGCCGGGGGGCCATGCGCTCAACGCGGGCGCGGCCATCGGTTCGCTGGTGCTGGCGGGGCTGTATCTGGGCGGCGCGGGCAGCTGGACTCTGGTCCTGCTGACGCTGCTGGCGCTGTTCATCGGCTATCACCTGATCATGGGGATCGGCGGCGCGGACATGCCGGTCGTCGTGTCGATGCTGAACAGCTATTCCGGCTGGGCGGCGGCGGCGATCGGGTTCAGCCTTGGCAATGACCTCCTGATCGTGGTCGGCGCGCTGGTGGGATCGTCGGGCGCGATCCTGTCCTACATCATGTGCAAGGCGATGAACCGCAGCTTCGTCAGCGTGATCCTGGGCGGCTTCGGCGGCCCGGCCGGCGAGCAGATGGCGGTCGAGGGCGAGCAGATCGCCATCGAGGCCGATGGCGTTGCGGCGGCCCTGAACGATGCCGACAGCGTCGTCATCGTGCCGGGCTACGGCATGGCCGTGGCCCAGGCACAGCAGAGCGTCAGCGAACTGACTCGCAAGCTGCGCGCCCGGGGCAAGAACGTGCGCTTCGCCATCCACCCGGTGGCGGGGCGTCTGCCGGGGCACATGAACGTGCTTCTGGCCGAAGCCAAGGTGCCCTATGACATCGTGCTCGAGATGGACGAGATCAACGAGGACTTCCCCAACACGGATGTCGTCATCATCATCGGGTCGAACGACATCGTGAACCCCGCCGCGCAGGACGATCCCAACAGCCCCATCGCCGGGATGCCGGTGCTGGAAGTCTGGAAGGCCAAGCAGGTCTTCGTGTCCAAGCGCGGGCAGGGCACGGGGTATTCGGGGATCGAGAACCCGCTGTTCTACAAGGAAAACACGCGGATGTTCTATGGCGATGCGAAGGTGTCCATCGACAAGCTTCTGCCGATGATCGACTGATCGTGACCCCGGTCGCGGGCAGTGAACCCCGGCGCGGTGCCCCGCGCCGGGGTTTTTTAATGCGCGGCGGCCAAGCCTTGTGCAGCATACGGAGGTATGCCGCTAAATAACGGATTTTGAAGGATTTTTCTTTACACAGCCCGGATCAGGTTGCATATCTGCCCTCAGGAGGTCCGCCAATGCCGCCCATCGAAGACCATCCGCTGCGCTACAAGCTTGCGAACGAACTGCACGCGCGCCCCTTTCCGACCATGGCTGCGCCCTGCACCGCGGTCTATGTCGCGATCAAGCAGCCTAAAGAGGCGGTGAGCCGCGACCGCGCGCAGGACCTGACGCATCTGATCGCGCTTCTCGAACGGCACGGCGCGCCCCATCCCCAGCCGGGCGCCACGCATTATTCCGGGCGCATCGGGCGGCACACGCTGAAATGGGAACAGCACACCGAATTCGTGACTTATACCGCCTTCGTCGACGGGCTGAGCGACCGGCCCTTCGACCCTGCCGATTTCGCCGTCTTCCCCGAGGATTGGCTGGCGCAGGCGCCGGGCCAGCGGATCACGTCCTGCCTTCTGCGCGTCGAGCAACGCCCCGATGACAGCCGTATAGACGAGGTTCTGTCGGAGTGGTTCGTGCCCGAAAGCCTGGCCGTCAGCACCGTGCTGGACGGGGCGGGCGTGGTCGCGGGCGATTTCCGCATCGACCCGGCCGGGCATCTGCGCTTTGCCGTCTTCGTGGGCCCAGACGTCGGCAAGCGGCGGATCGGCCGCATCGTCCAGCGCCTGTGCGAGATCGAGACCTACAAGTCGATGTCGATGCTGGGCTTCTCGCGCGTGCGCGAAATGGCCCCGATGATCGGAGAGCTGGACAACCACCTGACCCGGCTGATGAGCGACATGACCGAAGGACAGAAGCCCGCGGAAGAGACGCTGCCGCAGCTTCTGGCGATTTCGGCCGAGCTTGAGACTGTGGCGGCGAAGACCTCGTTCCGCTTTGGCGCGACCACGGCCTATGAGGCGATCGTGACCCAGCGCATCGACGCGCTGCGCGAGGTGCGTTTTCAGGGCCGCCAGACCTTTGCCGAATTCATGATGCGCCGGTATGAACCCGCGATGCGCACGGTGAACGCGACGGAGCGGCGGTTGCAGTCGCTGGCCGACCGCGCGATGCGCGCGGGCGATCTGCTGCGGACACGGGTCGATGTGGAACGCAGCGCGCAGAACCAGAAGCTCTTGGCCAGCATGGACCAGCGCGCCGATCTGCAGCTGCGGCTGCAGCGTACGGTCGAGGGGCTGTCGGTGGTGGCGATCAGCTATTACGCGGTGTCGCTGTCGGCCTATCTGATGGAGCCGCTGAGCGGCGTCACCGGGATCGGCAAGGGCACGCTGACCGCGCTGATCACTCTGCCGGTTGTAGCGGCCGTGTGGTGGATGCTGCGCCGCGTTCACCGGAAGATGATCGACCGCTGAGCGCCTGCATGCCAAGCGCGCCCAGCGCGATGAAGACCAGCGCCAGCACCGCCGAGACGCCGAGCGTTGGAATGCCCGAAAGGCCCGCGCCGAGCGTGCAGCCGCCCGCCAGAACGCCGCCCACACCTATCAGCGCAGCGCCCGCCATGTAGCGCCCTGTCTGCGCGGGCGTCTCGAAGCTTTGCCAACGGAAGCTGCGCGCGGCCAGCGACGCCACCAGCGCGCCGGCCAGCGTGCCGCCGATCAGCCCAAGGCCGAAGCCCGCGGGGATCGACGTCGATGCGACCGCGTAGAAAAGCGTTTCGGTCGCGGGCCCGGTGAAGGACAGGCTTTCCGGCGCGATGGGGTCGAATTCGTCGTACAGGACGAACCCGGTGATGACCCAACCTGCGGCCGCCAGAAGGCCGATCGCGGCCCCGGCGGCCAGCAAGGTCACCCGGTTGCCGGACCGCAGGGCGATGGCAAGTGCGATGGCGGCAAGACCGGCGGTCACAGCCCAGGCACCGCCGGGCAGGGCGGCAAGGCTTGCCCAGTCGCCAAGCGGCACGGTCACGGCGCCAAGGCCCGTGCGCAGCGGTGTCAGAACGCCCGTCATTGTCGCATGCGCCGTGATGGCGAAGACCACAAGGACGAGCACGGCACGCAGGTTGCCCGTGCCCGCCAGAACGGTGAGCCGCGACGCGCAGCCGCGCGTGAGCACCATGCCAGCTCCGAAGGCCAGACCGCCCAGCGCGATGGCAAGGATAGGCAGGTCGGGCGACAGCAGGCGATGATCGTCAAACGCGATCCACCCCAGCGCGACGGCACCTTGCGTGGCCACAAGCGCCGTGGCCAGCGCCATGGCCCAGACGCCGCGCGCCTGCACCCGATCTTTGCCCACCAGCGACCGGCGGAAGCAGAAGCCGGTGCGTTCGGCAAGGATGCCGAAGAAAAGGCCAAGGACCAGCGCGAAGCCCACGCTGACGGAAGCCGGGGTCGTGTCAGTGAAGCCGAGCGTTTCGAACATGGGTCACCTGCGCGGGATGGGATTTCGTTCCAGATGACGTGGGTTTCCTGCCCGATCAAGGGGCGTCTCGGTTTCGCATGGCGCTGGATGCAGAACTATTTCCCGGAAGGGGCCGTGAAAGGAATGATGTTGTCCCGGCCGATGCCCGGCAACCGGGGCGCGCGTTCGCGCGGCCCCGTCGCTGCCGGACACATGGTCTTATTTGCGGATGTCGATGTCTCAGCGGCCGCGGATGCGCGGGTCGAGTGCGTCGCGCAGACCGTCGCCGAGATAGTTCACCGACAGAACGGTCAGCGAGATCAGGAGCCCCGGCCAGACCACCCGTTCAGGGTACAATACCATCCGGTCCACGCTGTCGTTCAAGAGCCGCCCCCAGGTCGGGAAATCGGGCGGGAAACCGAAGCCGAGGAAGGAGAGCGCGCTTTCCGTGATGATCGCCGTCGCGATGCCCAAAGTGGCCGAGACCATGATGGGCGACAGCACGTTGGGCAGAAGATGGCGCAACATCAGCTTGACCGGCGTCGTCCCGACCGACCGTGCGGCCAGCACGAATTCGCGTTCCTTCAGTGCCAGCACGTCGC
Source organism: Aestuariivita sp. (assembly GCA_018401465.1). Lineage (GTDB taxonomy): Bacteria > Pseudomonadota > Alphaproteobacteria > Rhodobacterales > Rhodobacteraceae > JAGYKE01. Next base: position 283,285 of record JAGYKE010000005.1, on the reverse strand, counting down.
CGCGCACGATCCGCGCGGTCTGCATCCACGACGTGATCCCGATGAGCGCCACGATCAGAATGAAGATGCCGCCCTCGGGCCCGAAGGTCTGCGACAGGGGTTCGCGGAACAGCAGCGCCGCCACGAGGATCATGGGCAGCAGCGGCAGCGCGAAGAAAAGATCGGCCAGGCGCATGAGCGGCCCGTCGAGCCGCTTGAAGAACCCGGCGACGACCCCGATCAGCGTGCCGAGGAGGATCGACAGCACCATCGCCGTCAGTCCCACCGCGATCGATACGCGACCGCCCGCCATGAGGCGGGCCAGCGTGTCGCGGCCGAGATTGTCGGTGCCGAGTGGGTGCGCCCAGTTCACCTTGGCCCCGGAATCCCACAGCGCCGTATAGATCGGCCGCGTGTCACGCAAGTTGATGAAGTCGCGCCCCTGCGGGAGGAACTGCGGGTCCACCCGCCAGATCAGCGGCCCGATTGTGACCGACAGGAGGATGAAGACAAAAAGGAACGCCCCCGCCATGGCCCCCTTGTGGGACTTAAGCTGCTGCCAGACCTCGGCCCACTGGCTGCGCGGCGGGCGGGTCGGTGTCACCTCGACGATGCCCGGTTGCGGGGTCGGGTTGGCGGGAACGGGCTCAGTCATAGCGGATCCTCGGGTCGAGTATGCCGTAGAGGATGTCGGCGATCAGGTTGAAGAACACGATCAGCACGGCAAAGATGAAGGTCAGCGTCTGGACCATGGGCAGGTCGTTCGCCTCGATCGCGGTGATCAGAAGCTGGCCGATGCCGTTCACCTTGAAGACCTGTTCGGTGATGATGGCGCCTCCGAAGATGGCCGGGATGCCGATGGCGATGACGGTGACGACCGGGATCATCGAGTTGCGCAGCACATGGACAAGCACGACCGTGCGTTCGCCCAACCCTTTGGCGCGGGCGGTGCGCACATAATCCTGATTGAGGTTGTCGAGCATGGAGGCGCGCATGAAGCGGCTCATCTGGCTGGTGATCTGCAGGGCGAGCACCATGACCGGCATGACCATCTGCTGCAGCTGCACCACGAAGCTGTCCCAGTCGGTGACGCGGTGGGTGGTGTCGTAGATCGACGGGAACCAGCCCAGCTGGACCGAGAAGATCACGATGACCAGCACGCCCGAGAAGAAGGGCGGCACCGAAAAGCCGACCATGGTGACGAAGGTGCCCGCGTTGTCGAACCACGAATACTGGCGGTAAGCGGAATAGATGCCGATGGGCAGCGCGATCAGGATGCCGACGATATAGGCGGTGCCCACGACCCAGAGCGTCTGCGGCATGCGCTGCACCACGATGTCCATGACGGGCGAGCGGGTCTGCCAGCTGATGACGCGCAGATCATTGGCGCTGAAGGTGGTGCCGAACATCCAGTCGATCATCACCTGCGGTTCGATCCAGAAGAACTGGACGAGCCATTTCCAGTAGCGGATGGGCCAGGGCTGGCCGAGGCCCAGAGCCTCGCGCATCCGCTCTTTCACTTCGGGCGGCACGGTCAGGGGGACCTGCGCCATAGGGTCGCCGGGGGCGAGTTCCAGCAGAAGGAAGATGACAAGAGAGATGAACACAAGCGTCGGGACCGCAAGAACCAAACGTCGAATCGTAAAGGTCAGCATGCACGGCGCCTTTGCAAATTTCTCTGCGGTGTCGGGGGAAGGAACGGAAAGACCCGCCCCGGCGCATGGCCGGGGCGGGCGTCGAACGGTTTAGCCGTCCTTGCGATACCAGTCAGCGACGTTCCAGAGTTCGCTGTCCCAGACGTTGAGCACGACGCCGCCCAGCGAATTCGCATGGGCCGACAGACGGCCGCGGTGCACCAGCGGGATCATCGCCCCGCCTTCGATCGCGATGTCGTTCAGCCGGCGCGCGATGGCGGCACGGGCTTCCAGACCGGCGGTCCGGGTCAGTTCGGCATAGAGCGCGTCATATTCCTCCGAGCAGAAGCGCGGAATGTTTTCGCCCTGCCACTGCGTTGCGGGCCGCGGGGCCTTGTCGCACAGCAGGTTGCCGAGATAGGACTGCGGATCGGTGCCGTTGAAGGTGTTGGCGTACATCTCGACGTCGGCATAGAACTTCTGGAACGTGTCCGGGCTGCCCGGATCGCCGCCGAAGAAGACCGACGCGTTGATGTTGCGCAGTTCGGTCTGGATGCCGATTTCTTCCCACCACTGCTTGATGAGCGCCTGGAAGTCCTGGCGCACGGCGTTGGTGGAGGTCTGGTAGAGGATCGACATCGGCTTGCCGTCCGGCGTTTCGCGCACGCCGTCGCCATTCGTGTCCTTGTAGCCTGCCGCCTCGAGCATCGCCTTGGCGCCCTCGATGTCCTGCACGTCGCACTTGAACGTGTCGGAATTGAAGGCCTCGGGTGCCGGGACGTAGTTGCAGGTCACGCGGCCTGCCTGGCCATAGCCGATCTCGACCAGCAGCGGCCGGTCGATGGCCATGGACATGGCCTTGTAGACCGCCGGATCACCCAGGAACGGGTGCGGGCGGATCACCGAACGCTCGTCCGGGCCAAGCGCCGGATCGGGGTTGGTGTTGTTCAGCTCGATCCGCTCCATCAGCGGGCCGAAGCCGGCGATCGGGGTGCCCTTGCCGCCTGATGCCATCTGGGCGATGACGTCCGGTGCCAGCTGCAGGTTCCACGCATAGTCGAATTCGCCGGTTTCCATCACGGCGCGGGCCGCCGCGGTGGCGTCGCCGCCGCCCTTGAAGGTGACGGTGGCGAAGGCGGGCTTGGCCGGGTCACGGTAGTTGGGGTTGGCTTCCAGCGTGATCACGTCGTTCGGCTTGAACTCGACCACCTTGAAGGGGCCGGTGCCGATCGGGTTGAAGTTCTGCTGGGTGCATTCGGGTGCGCGTGCGCCCATGCAATCGGCGAACTGCGCGGCCTGAATGATCGGGCTTTCGCCGCCGACGAAGGGCCCGTAGGGATTCGGCGTCGGCTGGGAGAACTTGACCACCACGGTCAGGTCGTCCGGGGTCTCGACGCTTTCGACGCCTTCGAACTTGGTCAGCTGCGCGCAGCCGCCTTCGGGATGCGTGCAGTATTCATAGGTGAACTTCACGTCGGCGCTGGTGAAGGGCGTGCCGTCGGACCACAGAAGGCCGGGGGTGATCTTCCAGGTGATCGTGGTGAGGTCGGCGCTGACACCGCCATTGTCCACGGTGGGCACTTGATCGACGAGCCACGGAACAAGTTCGCCGGTTTCGTTGTAGCGCGCGAGCGGTTCGATGATGATCGAAGACGATTCAACGTCCTTGGTGCCGCCCGACAGGAACGGGTTCAGGATCGACGGTGCCTGCCAGTAGATGATGCTGACATTGCCGTCCGAACCGCGCTCGGCCATGGCCGCGGGGGCGAAGGCGGTCGACGCAATCGCACCCATGAGTAGGGTTCTGAGTTTCATTTCACACTCCTTGTTGGACACGATGTGTCATGGTCGCGGTCCGCTTTTGGTGCGGGCCGGGTGTTGCCGGATTTGCCAAGTGACTGTCCCGGCGCGGAAATCCCTCCGCTTCTGAGTCCGCCCCCTGGCCGTCGCCGGATACGTCATCATCGAAACAGAGTTTTCGGAAAATGCAAGACTTCCCGTGGCGAAAGCGCCTGCCGGGGTTTGACACTGCCCAGCACGTGGCCTTAGCGTCGGTCATTCCGATCCGCGACCGAGGGAACGCACGCGTGCTTGACCAGACGATTGCCCGCATCGAGGGGCTGAGGGTTGAATTCCAGACCAAGGACGGGCCGGTCGTCGGCGTCGAGAACGTGTCGTTCGACGTGCGCCCGGGCGAGACCGTCTGCATCGTGGGCGAAAGCGGATCGGGCAAGTCGGTGTCGTCGCTGTCGCTGATGCGGCTGGTGGAGTATGGCGGCGGCAAGATCGCGGGCGGCCGCTTGCTGTTCGATGCGGGCGAGGGCGCGCCGATCGACCTTGGCAAGGTCAGCCAGGATCGGATGCGCGACATCCGCGGCAACCAGATCGGGATGATCTTTCAGGAGCCGATGACGGCGCTGAACCCGGTCTTCACGGTGGGCCGCCAGCTGACCGAAGGCATGCGCGTGCATCGCGGCCTGTCCCAGCGCGCGGCCGAGGCGCGCGCGCTCGAATTGCTGAAGCAGGTCCGCATTCCCGAACCGGAGCGGCGGCTGAAACAGTATCCGCATGAGCTTTCGGGCGGCATGCGCCAGAGGGTCGTGATCGCCATGGCGCTGGCCTGCGAACCGCGCCTGCTGATCGCGGACGAACCTACAACCGCGCTTGACGTGACGATTCAGGCAGAGATCCTTGCCCTTATCAACCGGCTCAAGCGCGAGACGGGGACGGCGGTGATGTTCATCACCCATGACATGGCGGTGGTGGCGCAGATGGCCGACCGCGTGGTCGTCATGTATCGCGGCAACAAGGTGGAAGAAGGGCCGGTCGACCAGATCTTCGAGAACCCGCAGCACGATTACACCAAGGCGCTGCTGGCCGCCGTGCCGAAGCTGGGCGAGATGGAGGGCAAGGCCTTCCCCGAGCCGATGAAGCTCATGGGGGTCGAGAATCAGAAGATCGAACCGATCAAGGGCACTGACGAGGTGCTTCTGACGGTGAAGAACCTCACGACGCGCTTCCCGGTGAAGGGTGGCTTCTTCCGCCGGACGGTGGCCAATGTGCATGCGGTCGAGGACGTGTCCTTCTCGCTGAACAAGGGCCAGACGCTGAGCCTTGTGGGGGAATCGGGCTGCGGCAAGTCCTCGGCCGGGCGGTCGATCCTGCGGCTGGTGGAACCCATGTCGGGCGAGGTGCGGCTGGGCAATACCGATATCCTGAAGCTTGGCACCGAAGGTCTGCGGCGTGCGCGGCAGGACATGCAGATGATCTTTCAGGATCCCTTCGCCTCGCTCAATCCGCAGATGCAGCTGAGCGATCAGGTGGCGGAACCGCTGATCAACTACAACATCGCCAAGGGGTCCGAACTGCAGGACCGGGTCGCGCAGCTGTTCGACCGGGTGCATCTGCCGCGCAGCTTCATGCGCCGCTTCCCGCACGAGATGTCGGGCGGCCAGCGCCAGCGCATCGCCATCGCCCGCGCGCTCGCGCTGCGGCCCAAGCTCATCGTCGCGGACGAGGCGGTGTCGGCGCTGGACGTGAGTGTGCAGGCGCAGGTGCTGAACCTGATGATGGAACTGCAGGCCGACATGGGGATCAGTTTCCTGTTCATCAGCCACGACATGGCGGTGGTGGAACGCGTCAGCCACAACGTGGGCGTGATGTATCTGGGCCGGATCGTGGAAATCGGGCCGCGCGCGCGGGTCTTCGGGAACCCCCAGCATCCCTATACGCAGGCCCTGATGAAGGCGGTGCCCATCGCCGACCCGCATCAGCGCAAGCTGGAGAAGGACCTGAACTTCAAGCCGATCCCGTCGCCGATCCACAAACCCGGCTATGTGCCGGCACCTTCCGAATACCGCGAGGTCGAAAAGGACCACTTCGTTCTGACGACCGACAGCGGGTATTGAGGCCATCATGGCGCAGGTTCTGTCTCCGCGGGACATTCTGGCGGCGCTGATCGCCTTTCCGACAATCAGCCGCGACACCAACCTGCCGCTGGTGGATTGGGTCGAGGCGTATCTGTCATCGCATGGCATCCGCTGTTTCCGCTGGCCCGATCCCGACCAGCCGCACAAGGCAGCCCTCATCGCCCATGCCGGCCCGTGGGAGGAAGGCGCGGTCGTCCTGTCGGGGCACAGCGATGTGGTGCCCGTCGACGGCCAGCCTTGGACGACCGATCCCTTTACGCTCACCGAACGCGACGGGCGGCTGTATGGGCGCGGCACCACCGACATGAAGGGCTTCGATGCGCTGGCGATCTGGGCGCTGGTCGAGGCGCAGCGCGCAGGCGTCGCGCGGCCCCTGCAACTGGCGCTGAGCTTCGACGAGGAACTGGGCTGCACCGGCGCGCCCCCGATGATCGCGGCGATGCAGGGCATGGTGCCGAAAGGCAGCGCCGTCATCGTGGGCGAGCCGTCGATGATGACCTCGGTCACCGGCCACAAGGGGGGCGAGGGGTTTTTCGCCGATGTCTGGGGGTACGAGGTGCATTCCTCGCTCATCCACAAGGGTGTCAGCGCGGTGATGGAAGCCGCGCGCGTAATCGACTGGGCGAACGCGGTCAACGCGGCCGAGATGGCGCGCCAGCCCTCGGACATCGCCGCGCTCTTCGATCCGCCCTTCACGACACTGCATGTGGGCACCATCACCGGCGGCACGGCGCAGAACATCACCGCCAAGCATTGCCGTTTCGACATCGGCACCCGCGTCGTGCCCGATGAGGACCCCGCCGCATGGTCGGCGCGCATCCGCGACAAGGTGGCCGAGGTCGAGGCGGGGATGCAGGCGGTCCATGCGGAGGCGCGCATCGATCTTGAACAGCGCTTCCGCGTGCCGGGCCTGCGCCCCGAGGAAAACGGCGAGGCCGAAGCGATCGTGCGCGCCATCACAGGCGACAACGCCACGCATGTGGTGAGCTACGGCACCGAAGCCGGACAGTTCCAGGAGGCGGGCTATTCCGCTGTCGTTTGCGGGCCGGGCGACATCGCGCAGGCGCACCAGCCCGACGAATACATCACGCTGGCGCAGTTCCGCGCCGGACAGGCCTTCATGGAGCGCCTGCTGGACCGACTGAAAGGACAATAGACCATGCCGATCCGCAACCGTCTGGCCGAACTGCACCCGGAAGTGACCGCGTGGCGGCATCATCTGCACGAACATCCCGAACTGATGTACGAGGTGCATGAGACCGCCGCCTTCGTGGTGGAGCGGCTGAAGGAGATGGGCGCCGACGATATCGTTACAGGCATTGGCCGCACCGGCGTCGTCGCGACCATCAAGGGGCGCGGCCCGGGCCGCACCATCGGGCTGCGCGCCGACATGGACGCGCTGCCCATTCATGAGGCGTCAGGGGTCGATTACCCCTCGAAGACGCCCGGCGTGATGCATGCCTGCGGTCATGACGGGCACACCGCGATCCTGCTGGGCGCGGCGAAGTATCTCTCCGAGACGCGCAATTTCGACGGCAATGTCGTGCTGATCTTCCAGCCCGCCGAGGAAGGCGGCGCGGGTGGCCGCGCCATGTGCGAAGACGGGCTGATGGACCGCTGGAAGATCGACGAGGTCTACGGGCTTCACAACGCCCCCGGCGTGCCCGTGGGCACCTTCGCGATCCGGCCCGGGGCGCTGATGGCGTCGGCTGATGAATTCGAGATCGTCGTGACCGGCAAGGGGGGGCACGCCGCCGTCCCGCATGACGCGATCGACACCACGCTGGTCGCGGCGCAGATCGTCGTCAGCCTGCAAAGCGTCGTGGCGCGCACCATCAACCCGCTGCACCGGGTCGTTTTGACAGTGGGCACGTTCCAGACGGATTCGGCTGCTTCGAACATCATCGCGCATACGGTGCGGATGCGCGGCACGGTCCGCACGCTTGAAAACGCAAGCCGCGCGCTGGCGGAAAAGCGCATCCGCGAGATCGCGACGCATACCGCCGCCGCCTTCGGCGCGACCGCCGAAGTGACCTGGGAAAACGGATACCCCGTGACCGTCAATCACGAGGCAGAGACCGCCTTCGCGGTCGAGGCTGCGCGCGCCGTGTCGCCGAACGTCATCGACAACGCCGAACCGATCATGCCGGCCGAGGATTTTTCGTTCATGCTGGAAGAACGGCCCGGGGCCTATATGTTCCTTGGCAATGGCGACACCGCCCAGTGCCACCACCCCGCCTATCGATTCGACGACGACGCCATCCCGCTGGGCGCAAGCTGGTTCGTGGAACTGGTGGAACGCCGTCTGGGCGCAAAAGGCTGAGAGACCCATGCCGATCAAGAACCGCTTTGCGGAACTGCATGACCACATCGCCGGATGGCGGCGCGATTTTCATGCGCATCCCGAACTGATGTACGATGTCCACCGCACGGCCGAGGTGGTGGCGAACCGCCTGCGCGACTTCGGTTGTGACGAGGTTGTACCGGGGATCGGCCGAACTGGCGTCGTCGCGGTGATCCTGGGGCGGACTGATACCAAAGGCCGCGTGATCGGCCTGCGCGCGGATATGGACGCCCTGCCCATTCATGAGGAAACGGGGGCGGCGCACGCCTCGACCCATCCGGGTGTCATGCATGCCTGCGGCCATGACGGGCATACCGCGATGCTTCTGGGGGCGGCGCAGTATCTGGCCGAGACGCGCAATTTCGACGGCACGGCGATTGTCATCTTCCAGCCCGCCGAAGAGGGCGGCGCGGGCGGCAAGGCGATGGTCGATGACGGGATGATGGAGCGTTGGGGCATTCAGGAGGTTTACGGTCTGCACAACGCGCCGGGCCTTCCTGCGGGCACATTCGCGATCCGGCCGGGGCCGATGATGGCGGCGACGGATGAATTCGAGATCACGCTGGAAGGGCGCGGCGGCCATGCCGCGCGGCCGCACCAGACGGTCGACACCGCTGTCATGTCCTGTCATCTGGGCGTGGCGCTGCAGCAGATCGTGGCGCGCAATGCCGACCCGGTTGAGCAGTTAGTCGTCTCGGTCACTTCGATCCAGTCGTCGTCGACCGCGTTCAACGTGATCCCCCAGCGGGTCACCCTGCGCGGCACCATCCGGTCGATGCAGGAGGGGCACCGCGCCATGGCGCGGCGGCGCATCCGCGAGGTGGCCGACGGCATCGCCGCAACCTTTGGCGGCAGCGCGCAGGTGGACTTCAAGGAAGGTTATCCCGTTCTGGTCAACCATGACGCCGAGACCGATCACGCCATGGAAGTCGCCCGCGCCGTGGCGGGCGATTGTGCGATCACGCCCATGGTGATGGGGGGCGAGGATTTCGCCTTCATGCTGCAGGCGCGGCCCGGCGCCTATATCCGGCTGGGCAACGGCGACAGCGCGGGGCTGCATCACCCGAAATACGATTTCAACGACGAGATCATTCCGATGGGCTGTTCCTGGCTTGCCGGCATGGTCGAGGCGCGGATGCCAGCGGGGTAGGGACCATGCCGATCAAGAACCGTTTTGCGGAATTGCAGGGCGAGATCGCCGAATGGCGGCGCGACCTGCACGCGCACCCCGAACTGCGCTTCGAGGAACACCGCACCGGGGCGCTGGTGGCCGACCGCCTGCGCGCCTTCGGCTGCGACGAGGTGATCACCGGCGTCGGACAGACCGGGGTCGTGGGGGTGATCCGGGGGCGGACCGACACGAAGGGACGCGTGATCGCCTTCCGCGCCGACATGGACGCGCTGCCGATCCTCGAGGCGACGGGATTGCCCCATGCCTCGACCCTGTCCGGCAAGATGCATGCCTGCGGCCATGACGGGCATACAGCGATGCTCTTGGGCGCGGCGCAGTACCTGGCCGAGACGCGCAATTTCGACGGGACGGTGGTGCTGCTGTTCCAGCCCGCGGAAGAAGGCGGCGGCGGGGCCAAGGCGATGCTGGCCGATGGCGTGATGGACCGGTTCAGCGTGAACGAAGTCTACGGCCTGCACAACTGGCCGGGTCTGCCCGCGGGGCAGTTCGCGCTGCGTGAAGGCCCGCTGATGGCGGCCACCGATTTCTTCGAGATCGAGGTGACGGGGCGGGGCGGCCACGGGGCGATGCCGCACCAGACGGTCGATGCGACGCTGGCAGGGTCTGCCGTGGTCATGGCGCTGCAGCAGGTGGTCGCGCGCAATGTCGATCCGCTGAAACCGGCGGTCCTGTCGGTCTGTTCGCTGCGCACCGACACGGACGCGCATAACGTCATCGCAGGGATAGCCCGCATCAAGGGAACCGTGCGCTACCTCGACCCCGAGGTGCAGGACCTGATCCGCGCCCGGATCAAGGAGGTGGCCGGGGCCACCGCACAGGCGCATGGCGCCGAGGCGAGGCTTGACTACATGCCCTGCGTGCCCGCCACGATCAACACCCCCGACATGGCGGCGCATGCGCTGGCTGCCGCGCAGGCGGTCTCGCCCGTTGTGCGCACCGATATCCCGCCCGTGATGGGCGGCGAGGATTTTGCCGACATGCTGGGCGAACGGCCCGGCGCCTTTGTCTTCCTTGGTAACGGCGACAGCGCCGAGTTGCACAACCCCCGCTACGAATTCAACGACGACGCCATCCCCGCAGGCTGCAGCTGGTTCGCCACGCTGGCCGAGACGCGGATGCCGCTTTCCGCCTGAAAGGACCCCAAGATGCCCGTCAAGAACCGCTTTGCAGAACTGCAGGATGAGATCACCGCCTGGCGGCGGGATATCCATGAGAACCCCGAAATCCTGTTCGAGACCCACCGCACCAGCGCGCTGGTGGCCGAAAAACTGCAGGAATTCGGCTGCGACGAGGTGGTGACGGGGATTGGCCGCACCGGCGTCGTGGGCGTGATCCGCGGCAAGTCGGACACGAAGGGCCGGGTCGTCGGGCTGCGCGCGGACATGGACGCGCTGCCGATCCATGAACAGACGGGCCTCGACTATGCGTCGAAGACGCCGAACGCCATGCATGCCTGCGGCCATGACGGGCATACGGCGATGCTGCTGGGGGCGGCGAAGTATCTGGCCGAGACGCGCAACTTCGATGGCACGGTCGTCGTGATCTTCCAGCCGGCGGAAGAAGGCGGCGGTGGCGGGCGCGAGATGTGCGCCGATGGCATGATGGACCGCTTCGGCATTCAGGAGGTGTACGGGATGCACAACTGGCCGGGCCGCCCGGTGGGCAGCTTCGCGATTCGTCCCGGCCCCTTCTTTGCCGCGACCGACCAGTTCGACATCTGGTTCGAAGGACTGGGCGGTCACGCCGCCAAACCGCACGAGACTGTCGACACCACCGTGATGGCGGCGCAGGCGGTCCTTGCCCTGCAGACCATCGCCAGCCGCAACGCCGATCCGGTGGACCGCGTCGTGGTGTCGGTGACATCGTTCGAGACGTCCTCGAAGGCGTTCAACGTCATCCCGCAGAAGGTGCAGATCAAGGGCACCGTGCGCACCATGTCGACCGAGATGCGCGCGCTGGCAGAAAAGCGGATCCACGAGATCTGCAGCGGCATCGCCGCCACCTTCGGCGGCACGGTGAACGTCCGCTACATCCGGGGATACCCCGTCATGGTGAACCATGACGAACCGACCGAGTTCGCGGCCGAAGTCGCGCGCAAGGTGTCGGGCGCCTGCGAGGAGGCGCCGCTTGTCATGGGGGGCGAGGATTTCGCCTATATGCTGGAGGAGCGCCCGGGCGCCTATATCCTTGTCGGCAACGGAGACACCGCGATGGTTCACCACCCCGAATACAACTTCAACGACGATGCGATCCCGGCGGGCTGCAGCTGGTGGGCGGAAATCGTGGAGCAAAGGATGCCCGCCGCCTGAGACAGGGGCGATTGACGCTGTGCGGCGCGCAGGATAGCAGCCCGTCATGGCACAAGCCCCTCTTTTGCAACTGACCGACATCGCGCTGACCTTCGGGGGCGCGCCCATCTTCGACGGGCTGGACCTTGCGGTGCAGCCTTTCGATCGCGTGGCGCTGGTGGGGCGCAACGGGTCGGGGAAGTCGACGCTGATGAAGGTCATGGCGGGGCTGGTGGAGCCCGACCGGGGGCAGGTGATTCTGCCGCCCGGCCAGACCGTCGGCTACATGGAGCAGGACCCCGACCTGACAGGCTTCGCCACGCTGGGCGATTTCGCCGCCGCCGGACTGCCTGAGGGCGAGCTTTACAAGGTCGAACGCGCGGGTGCGGGGCTGAAATTCGACCCTGACCGTCCCGTAAGCACGGCCAGCGGCGGCGAGCGTCGCCGCGCGGCGCTGGCGCGGCTGATGGCGGAAGCGCCCGACCTCATGCTGCTGGACGAACCCACCAACCATCTTGATATCGAGGCGATCGGATGGCTGGAAGCGGAGCTTGCCCAGACGCGGGCAGGGTTCGTGCTCATCAGTCACGACCGGGCCTTCTTGCGGGCGCTGACGCGCGCGACGCTCTGGATCGACCGGGGGCGGGTTCGGCGGCTTGATCGCGGGTTCGAACATTTCGAGGCCTGGCGCGACCGGACCTGGGAAGAAGAGGACGAGGCGCGCCACAAGCTTGACCGCAAGATCAAGGCGGAAGCCCGCTGGGCCGTGGAAGGCATCAGCGCGCGGCGCAAGCGAAATCAGGGCCGGGTGCGGGCGCTGGAAGGGCTGCGGGCCGAGCGGATGGCCCAGATCAAGCGGCAGGGCACCGCGGCGCTGAGCCTTGATGCGGCGGCACCTTCGGGCAAGAAGGTGATCGAGGCCAAAGAAATTTCAAAGACTTACGGAGAAAAGGTGATCTTGCATCCGTTCTCGCTCACCGTGTCGCGGGGGGATCGGGTGGCCTTTGTGGGCCCCAACGGTGTGGGCAAGACGACCGTCCTCAAGATGCTTCTTGGAGAGATCGCGCCCGATACCGGGACCGTCACGCTGGGCATGGGGCTGCGCGTCGCTGTCTTCGATCAGGCGCGCGCGCAGCTCGACCCCGAGGCGACTTTGTGGGAAAGCCTGACCGGCGAGGCCGCGATGCGCGTGTCGGGCCGGGCCGATCAGGTCATGGTACGCGGCCAGCCGCGCCACGTGATCGCCTATCTCAAGGATTTCCTGTTCGACGAGACGCAGGCGCGGTCCCCCGTGCGGGCGCTCTCGGGGGGCGAGAAGGCGCGGCTTTTGCTGGCGCGGCTCATGGCGCAGGACAGCAACCTTCTGGTGCTGGACGAACCGACCAACGATCTGGATGTCGAAACGCTCGACCTGCTGCAGGATCTTCTGGGGGAATATGACGGCACCGTGCTGCTGGTCAGCCACGACCGCGACTTCCTTGACCGGGTGGCGGCGACGACCGTCGCGATGGAGGGCGATGGCCGCGCCGTGGTCTATGCCGGTGGCTGGAGCGACATGCAGGCCCAGCGCGCACTGATGCGGGATGCGGAAAAGCCGAAGGAAAGCAGGGGTGTGCAAGGAGATGCGAAGGTATCGCCTGCACGTGGGAAGGACCGGCGCACCGGCCTGAGCTTTACCGAAAAACACCGCCTTGATGCGCTGCCGGGCGAGATCGCGCGGCTCGAGGCCGAGATCGGGAAATTGTCGGAGCTTTTGTCTGACCCCGACCTGTTTGCGCGTGAGCCGGTCAAGTTCCGCAAGGCGACCGAAGCCATGACCCAGCGGCAGGAAAAGCTGTCGGCGGCGGAAGAAGAATGGCTGTCTCTCGAGGAGAAGGCGGGCGGCTGAGCGCATCCGCGCGTCAATCGCCCAGCCGCAGCACCGGTTGGTAGCCGTTCCGCAGCGCCTCGATGGATGGTTCGGGGGTCAGGACCGTCACTTTGCCCTGATCGGGGCGCAGGCGGGGGGCGCCATAGCCCGCGGGTGTGAACGGCCTGAGGCTGTCGCCATGGACGAGGCTGGGCCGGTCCCCGGACAGGATGAAGACACCATCGGGCAGATCGCGGATGCTGGCGGTGTGGCGACGCTGGACGAACCTGCGCGGAATGGCCCGGGCGGCATGCAGCAGGCGGTCGAGTTCGGCCCCGGGGCCTGCGATGCGCAGGGCGTCGCGATAGGCGATGTAGTCGGTGCGGCGGCATTCGGCGCAAGGCCGGTGACCCGCCGCCAGCGCCACGGCTTCGTCATGAAAGAACAGCTCGGTATAGTGCCCCGGCGCCATCAGGCTCCGCCTGCGCCCCTTGAACGAAAGGACGCAGGTCACCCAGGCCTTGTGCCGCCAGCGCGCATTCCCCAGCCGTTGCGCATCATCGTGCAGGATCCCGCGGTTGCCCATGAACAGACCGCGCGCGGGATGCGCGAGGATCTCGCCCGTGGGCTGGACGCGGTTCTGCAGCGGCATCACCGCATCCGGAGCGCGCCGTCGATGCGGATCACCTCGCCGTTGAGATAGCCCATCTCGACGATGAAACCGGCAAGGCGGGCATATTCCGACGGATCGCCCAGGCGCGGCGGGCAGGGCACGTCGGCGGCCAACTGCTTTTGCACCTCGTCCGGCAGGCTTGCCAGCATGGGTGTCATGAAGGTGCCGGGCGCGATGGTCATGACCCGGATGCCGTCGCGGGCCAGATCGCGCGCCATGGGCAGCGTCATCCCCACGATCCCGCCCTTGGACGAGGCATAGCCGACCTGGCCCTTCTGCCCGTCGAAGGCTGCGACCGAGGCAGTGTTGATGATCACGCCGCGCGCGCCGTCGGCTTCGGGCTCGTTCTTCGCCATCTCGACCGCGGCAAGGCGGGCGACGTTGAAGCTGCCGGTGAGGTTGATGTCGATGATGCGGCGGTAATGGTCGAGGCTGTGCGCGCCGCCCTTGTGGATGGTCTTTTCCGCCGTGCCGATCCCTGCGCAGTTCACCGCGCAGGTGATGCGGCCCATCTGTGCCACGGCATGGTCGATGGCGGCCTGAACGGAGGCTTCATCGGCGACATTGGTTTCGGCGAAGTGCCCGCCGATCTCGGCCGCGACGGCACGGCCGCGCTCGGCGTCGCGGTCAAGGATGGTGACCTGCGCGCCATGAGCGGCGAAATGGCGGGCTGTTGCTTCGCCCAGTCCAGATGCGCCGCCGGTGATGACGGCGGCTGTGGTGTTCAGATGCATGGATTTGGTCCTCCCTAGTCGGTCCTCATGGCAGGGAGGCCGGGGGCTTTGCCCCCGGACCCCCGGGATATTTGGGGCGAGAGGAAGATGGGGGTCCTCAGCCCAGTTGCACCAGCGCGTGCCGCTTCTTGCCGGCGCTGAGCTTGACGGGCGCGGCCAGCGCGCCCGCGTCGAGCATGAGCCCCGCGTCGGTGAGCGGCGCGTCGTCGATCCGCGCGCCGTTCTCGGCGATCAGGCGCTTGGCGTCCTTGCCGGATTTCGCGAGGCCCGTCTGGACCAGCGCCTGCACGATGGAAAGCGGCAGGTCGTCGGGGCCGACAATCAGCGTGGGCAGATCATCGCCGATGCCGCCTTTCTCGAAGACCTCGCGCGCGGTGGCCGCCGCCCCGGCCGCCGCTTCGGCCCCGTGGCACAGCGTGGTGACCGCGTTGGCGAGCACGATCTTGGCCTCGTTGATCTCGGCGCCCGCGAGCGCGCCGAGGCGGTCGCATTCATCGAGAGGGAGTTCGGTGTAGAGCCTCAGGAAGCGCCCCACATCGGCATCGGTCGTGTTGCGCCAGAACTGCCAGAATTCGTAAGGGCTGCGCATTTCGGCATTGAGCCAGACGGCGCCGTCGGCGGTCTTGCCCATCTTCTTGCCGTCGGACGTGGTCAGAAGCGGCGTCGTCAGCCCGTAGATTTCGTGATCGAGCACGCGGCGCGTGAGGTCGATGCCGTTGACGATGTTGCCCCACTGGTCCGATCCCCCGAACTGCACCAGACAGCCATAGCGGCGGTTCAGTTCGAGGAAGTCATAGGCCTGCAGGATCATGTAGTTGAATTCGAGGAAGGACAGCGATTGTTCGCGGTCGAGCCGTGACTTCACGGATTCGAACGACAGCATCCGGTTGACGCTGAAATGCCGCCCGATGTCGCGCAGGAAATCGAGGTAGTTCAGATCGTCCAGCCATTCGGCGTTGTTGAGCATGAGCGCGCCGGTGGAGCTGTCGTCATAGCTGAGGTACTTCGCGAAGACCTGCTTGATCCCGGAGATGTTGTCGTCGATCTGGGCGGGCGTGAGCAGGGGGCGTTCCTCGGCCCGGAAGGACGGGTCGCCCACCTTGGTTGTGCCGCCGCCCATCAGCGTGATGGGCTTGTGGCCCGTCTTCTGCAGCCAGCGCAGCGTCATGATCTGGATGAGCGAGCCCACGTGCAGCGACTTCGCGGTCGCGTCGAACCCGATGTATCCCGGCACCACGCCCGCGATCAGCGCCTCGTCCAGTCCCTGGTAATCGGTGCAGTCGGCAAGAAAGCCGCGCTGCATCATGACGGCCATGAAGTCGGATTTCGGGTGGTAGGTCATGTCTTGCCTCGGGATCGCGTTGGGGGGAGTGTATAGGGGGCGGTCAGACAAAGGAAAAGGCCATGAATAAGGCCAGGGCAGGCGGCGCGCTTCGGGCGCTGGGCGCGATGAGCGGCACCTCTCTCGACGGGGTGGATGCGGCGGTGGTGGAAACGGACGGGCATGCGATCCTGGGTTTCGGGGCTACGGGGTACCGGCCCTATACGCCCGAAGAACGCGCGGTGCTGCGCGGGGCGCTGGGGTGCTGGACTGGCCCCGAGGTCGTGGCGGCGGCGCAGGTGGTAACTGAGGCGCATGCGGCGCTTCTGTCGGGCTTCGGGGACGTCGATCTGGTGGGGTTTCATGGTCAGACGCTGGCGCATGAACCGCGCGGACGGGGGACGCTGCAGACGGGTGACGGGGCGTGGCTGGCCGATGCGCTGGGCTTGGCCGTCGTGTGGGATTTCCGCAGCGACGACGTGGCGCTGGGGGGCGAGGGGGCGCCGCTTGCGCCCTTCTTCCACTTCGCCTGCGCGAAATGGGCGGGGCTCACCGACCCCGTCGCCTTTCTGAACCTGGGCGGGGTGGGCAACATCACCTTCGTCGATCCCCGCCTGTCGGCACCCGAGGAACCCGGTGCCTGCCTTGCCTTCGACACCGGGCCCGCCAATGCGCCGCTGGACGATTTCATGACCGAACGCTTCGGCCGGACGATGGACGAGGATGGCAGGCTGGCCCGCGCAGGCCGGGTCGAAGAGGGCGCGCTGGAGCTGTTCCTGAGTGAATCCTATTTCTCAAGAATGCCGCCCAAGTCGCTGGATCGTAACGATTTCGGAGAGATGATCGGATTGGTTCGCGAATTGCCCGATGCGGATGCCGCGGCGACACTGACCGCGATGGTGGCGGCCGCTGTTCTTCAGGGAATGGAACATCTGCCGGCGACGCCCGCGCGGGTGCTGGTCACCGGCGGCGGGCGGCGCAATCCGGTGCTGATGGAGATGCTGGCGGCCGCGCTCGAGTCCCAGGTCGCGCCGGTCGAGGCGATCGGGCTGGACGGCGACATGCTCGAGGCGCAGGCCTTCGCCTATCTGGCGGTGCGGGTGCTGCGGGGGCTGCCGACATCGTGCCCGTCGACGACTGGCGTGCGCGCGCCGGTGGGCGGCGGGATCGTCAGCCGCCCGTCGGGATCGTAAAGCCCGGGGCCGCGAGGGTGAAGCCCGCGAAGCGGAAGCCCGGGGCGACGACGCAGCTGACAAGGGTGTAATCACCGGTGCTGCGCGCGGCCTGCCAATGATCCTTGGGCGCCACGATCTGGGGTGTGCCGCGCGTCAGATCGGCGGTCAGTATGTGGTCGGTCGCGGGGCCTGCCTCGGTCGCGCTGAGGGACAGGACCAGATCAGCGCCGCCATGCCAAAGCCAGACTTCGTCGGCATCGACGCGGTGCCAATGGCTGACCTCGCCCGCCTTCAACAGGAAATGGATGCAGGTGGCGTGCGCCCGGCCGGGTGCCGCGGCCTCCCATGTCTGGCGGAAATGGCCGCCTTCGGGGTGCGGTTGCAGGTCGAGGCGGGCGATGATGTCGTCTGCGGTCATGCGGCAAGGGTAGCGCCGCGACGGTCGGGCGCAAGTGGGCTTGCGGGTGGTGGCGCCTTCGGGTCAGTTGGGCCACATGGGACAACGCATCGTCATCATCGGGGCCGGGATCATCGGCGCGGCAGCGGCCTTCCGGCTGCAGCAGGCGGGCCATGAGGTCACCGTGATCGAGGCGGGCGCGCCTTGCGGCGGGGCGACGGGGCGGTCCTTTGGCTGGATCAATGCAAGCTTTCATCACGACGCCGCCCATTTCGCCCTGCGCGCCGAAGGGATTGCGGCCTGGCGGAGGCTGGGCCTGCCGGGGGTGAGTTGGCCCGGCTGCCTGTGGTTCGAAGAGGAAGGGGAAGGTTTCACATCCTTTCGCAACCATTTGACAGCAATGGGCTATCCGGTCGACGAATTGGACCGCGACGCGGTCGCGGCGTTGGAACCCGCTCTGGCCACTCCCCCCGCGCGCGCCTTGCGCTTTCCCGCCGAGGGCGTGGCCGAGGCCGTGCAGGTGGCGGGGGAGTTGCTGGCGCGCGCCGCGGCATTGGGCGGGCGGGTGCTGTCGGGGCTCGCGGTGCAGGCCATCGCGGAACGCGTCGGGCGCGTGACCGGCGTCGTCACCGATGCAGGCGCGATCGGGGCCGATGCCGTACTGGTCTGCGCGGGAACCGCAACACCCGGGCTTATTGGCCCGCTGGGCGTCGCCCTGCCGATGCTGAACCGCCCGGGCCTGTTGCTCAGCACGCAGGCCCTGCCGCCGCTGCTCAGCTATATCGTCGTCGCGCCGGAGCAGGAGCTGCGGCAACTGCCCGATGGCCGCCTGCTGGCGCCGACCTCGCCCAATCATCAGGGGGACGAGAGCGACACCTTGACCGACAGCGCCGAGGCGCTGGCCGAGACCGCGCGGGCGCGCATTGCCGCCCTGATCGGGCGCGAGGTGCGGCTGACGGGCATTACGCTCGCCCATCGCCCGGTGCCGGGCGACGGGTTGCCGGTGGTGGGGGCGGCGGGGCCGGACGGGCTTTACCTTGCCGTCATGCATTCGGGCGTGACGCTGGCCGCGATCATGGGCGAGATGATCGCGGCCGAGCTGACCAATGGCGGGCCGCAGGCGCTGCTCGCGCCCTACCGGCCCGCGCGGTTCGCCTAGCCGCGCAGACGCGCGCCGTCGGCGTCGAACAGCGCCTGCGTCACCACGTGGGCCTTGCGCATCTTTCCAAGGATCTCGATCTCGACCTCCAGCCCGTCGGCGATCCGCTCACGCGGCAGGAAGCCTTGCGCGACCGACTTGCCCGCCCAGTGCGAATAGCCGCCCGAGGTGCAGAAGCCCACGACCGCGCCGTCGAGCCAGATTGGCTCATACCCATGCACATCGGCGTCATCCGCATCGACGACGAAGGCGCAGAGCTTGCGGGCGGGGGGATTGGCGCGGTCGGCTTCGGCCGGGGCGCGTCCGATGAAATCGGCGTTTTTCTTCCACGAGATGAAGCGGTCGAGGCCGGTTTCGGCGGCGGTGTAGTCGGGCGAAAACTCCGACAGCCACGACCCGAAGAAGCGGTCCAGCCGCAGGGACATCATCGCGCGCATCCCGAAGGGGACCATGCCATGCTGTTGGCCCGCGTTCCAAAGCGTCCACCACAGCTGCCGCTGGGCCATCGCGTCGCAGAAGATCTCGTAGCCCAGATCGCCGGTATAGGACACGCGCTGCACGATGCAGTCGGTCATGCCCACGGTCATCGGCGCCACGTCAAGGAACTTCATCGCGTCCACGTCCGCCCGCGTGCAGGCGCGCAGCACCTCGCGCGCTTGCGGCCCCGCGATCTGGAATCCGTTCACGGTATCGCTGATATTCCGGACAGTTACGCCCGCTTCCTCATGTTTGCGGAACCAGCGCATGTGGTAATTCTGCGCGCCGTAGCTGGCGGTCAGGCGGAAGCGGTCCTCGGCCAGGCAGGAGATTGTGAAATCCCCGATCAGCTTGCCCTTGGCCGACAGCATGGGCGTCAGCGACAGCCGCCCCTTCGCGGGCACGCGGCCCGCCATGATCCGGTCGAGCCAGGCGCGCGCACCCGGTCCCGTCACCTCGTATTTGCCGAAGTTGTGGATTTCGTTGATGCCTACACCTTCGCGCACGCCGCGCACCTCGCGCCCCGTGGCGGCGAAGGCGTCCGATCGGCGGAAGGACGGGGTCTCAAAGGTCGGCTCACCTTCCTGGGCGTAGTAGTTCACGACCTCAAGCCCGTATTGCGCGCCCCAGACCGCGCCCATGTCGCTGAAGATGTCGTACATCGGCGTCGTGCGGTTCGGCCGCGCGGCGGGCAGTTCTTCGTTCGGGTAGGAGACGCTGAAGCGCTTCTGGTAGTTCTCGATCACCTTGGGCAGGGTATAGCCCGGGCTGATCCAGTCGCCGAAGCGCGAGACGTCCATCGCGCTCACGTCGCGTTCGGCTTCGCCCTCGACCATCCATTGCGCGAGCATCAGGCCCACGCCGCCGCCCTGACTGAAGCCCGCCATGACACCGCAGGCCGACCAGTAGTTGCGCAAGCCCGGAACGGGGCCGACCAGCGGGTTGCCGTCGGGGGCAAAGGTGAAGGGGCCGTGGATGACCGACTTGACCCCGGCCTTTTCCAGAACGGGGAAGCGTTTGTACGCGAATTCAATGCTTTCGGTGATCTTGTCAAAGTCGTCGGGCAGCAGTTCATGCCCGAAATCCCACCGCGTGCCGTCGACTGCCCAGGGGCGGCAGCGCTGTTCGTAGAACCCGATGCAGAGCCCGCGCCCTTCCTGCCTGAGATAGCTTTCGCCGGCGGGGTCCATCACATGGGGATGTTCGCTGGCGCGTTCATAGATTTCGGGGATGTCGTCGGTGACGATGTATTGATGTTCCATCGGGTGCAGCGGGAAATAGACGCCCGCCATCGCGCCCACCTCGCGCGCCCAGAGGCCGCCTGCATTGACCACATGCTCGGCATGGATCGTGCCCTTGTCGGTCACCACGTCCCATGTGCCGTCGGGGCGCTGGTTGGTTTCATGCACCATGCAATGGGTCTCGATCGTCGCCCCGCCCATGCGCGCGGCCTTGGCATAGGCATGCGTCGTGCCCGACGGGTCGAGATGGCCATCAAGCGGATCGTAAAGCGCGCCGATGATGCCGTCGAGATTGGTGATCGGCGCGATCTTGGCGATTTCTTCGGGGCCGACGATTTCGGTTTCCAGCCCCATGAAGCGGTGCTTGGCGCGTTCGGCCACCAGCATGTCGAAGCGGTCGCGGTTGTCGGCTAGCGTGATGCCGCCCACATGGTGCAGGCCGCAGGACATGCCGGTGATCGCCTCGAGTTCCTTGTAAAGCCGGATCGTATAGCCTTGGAGCGCCGCCATGTTGGTATCGCCGTTCAGCGTGTGAAAGCCGCCCGCCGCGTGCCAGGTGCTGCCGCTGGTCAACTCGCGCCGTTCCAGCAGCATCACGTCCGACCAGCCCAGCTTGGTCAGGTGGTAAAGCACGCTGCATCCGACAACACCGCCGCCGATCACGACGACGCGGGTGGTGGTTTTCATGGGGAATCCTCCGGGGTTCGTTTGGCCGCGACCCTAGCGCGGGCGCGCGCGCGCTGGCTGCGCGAAAACGACAGAGGGTGTCGCGGTCCGGGCAGGTCTGTCCAGAATTTCTGCCTTTGGCAGGCTGCGCGGGGCGGGGGGTAAAACACGCCCGAACATGTCGGGAATGTGCAAGTGAACCGCGCGAATCCCAGTCAGGTTGGCCCCGAGCCGGACCATCAAGGATAACTTTCCATGCGGACCCATGCCCAGGCTGTCGTGATCGGCGGCGGCGTCATCGGATGCAGCATCCTCTACCACCTGACGAAACTGGGCTGGACCGATGTCGTCCTGCTCGAACGCTCGGAACTGACGAGCGGATCGACCTGGCATGCCGCCGCCAACATCCACGGCCTGCATGACAGCACCAATATCAGCCGCATCCAGCATTACACCATGGCGCTCTACAAGGAGCTGGAGGCCGAGACGGGGCAGGGCTGCGGCGTGTTCCAGCCCGGGTCGCTCTATCTCGCGCAGACCGAGGCGCGCGAACACCAGCTGCGCCTGCAGGCGGCCAAGGCAAAACTTTACGGGATGAACTTCCACGAGATCACCCGCGACGAGGCCGAACGCCTGCACCCGTTGGTCGATTTCGACGGTATCCGCTGCATCATGTACGAACCCGACGGCGGCAACGTCGATCCGTCAGGCGTGACCAATGCCTATGTCACCGGCGCGCGTCAACGAGGCGCGGACATCCACCGTTTCACGCCGGTGACGGGGACCGAACAGCAGCCCGACGGCAGCTGGATCGTGCGCACCGACAAGGGCGACATCCACACGCAGTGGGTGGTGAACGCCGCCGGTCTCTGGGGGCGCGAGGTGGCGGCGATGGCGGGCCTGACCCTGCCGCTGCAACCCACTGAGCACCAGTATTTCGTGACCGAGACGATCCCCGAGATCGCCGCGATGGACCGCCGCCTGCCCTCGGTCGCCGACCGTGACGGGGAATATTACCTGCGACAGGAAGGAAAGGGCCTGCTTGTCGGGGCTTACGAGAAGAACTTCAAGCTCTGGGCCGAGGACGGCACGCCGCCGGGCTTCGGGCACGAGCTCTTCGCCGACGATTTGGAACGCATCGAGGAAAACATGATGCGCGCGATCGACCGGGTTCCCGCCGTGGGGCGCGCAGGCGTCAAGCGCGTCATCAACGGCCCGATGATCTGGTCGCCCGATGCCAACGTTCTCTTCGGCCCCGTCCCCGAACTGTCGAACTATTTCGCGTGCTGCGGCATCATCCCCGGCTTCTCGCAATCGGGTGGAATGGGCCGCGCCGCGGCGGAATGGATGATCGAAGGAGAGCCGAAACTCGACCTCTTCCCCTGGGACGTGGCGCGCTTCGGCGCATGGGCGGGCAAGGATTTCACCAAGGCGCGCGTGGGCGATCAATACGCCCACCGCTTCAAGATCCACTTCCCCGGTGAAGAACGCGCGGCGGGCCGCCCCGTGCGCACACGCCCTGCCTATGAGATGCAGAAGGGGATGGGTGCGGTCTTCGGGCTGAACTATGGCTGGGAACATCCGCTTTATTTCGACGCCGACACGCCCGACAGCGCGGGCTTCACCCGCCAGCCCTGGTGGGACAGCGTGGGGCGCGAGGCGCGGATGCTGCGGGATGCGGCGGGCATCATCGACATCTCGAACTTCGCGAAATACGTCTGCCGCGGCCCCGGGGCCGAAGACTGGCTGAACGCCGTCTTCGCCAACCGGATGCCCGCGAAGGTGGGCCGCTCCTGCCTCACGCCCCTTATCGGCAAGCGGGGCGGGATCGCGGGGGATTTCACCGTGACACGGCTGGCGGACGACGAATTCTGGGTGCTCGGGTCGGGGATCGCGGAACGCTATCACCAGCGCTTCTTCAAACAGGTGCCGCTGCCTGCAGGCACCACATGGACCAGCCTGACAGACACCCATTGCGGGTTCAACGTGGCGGGGCCCAAGTCGCGCGAGCTTTTGCAACGGCTGACCAATGCCTCGCTTGCCACGCCCGATTTCCCCTTCATGGCCTCGGCCCGGATCGAGATCGCGGGCGTCGAGGTTTTGGCGCTGCGGGTGTCCTTCACTGGTGATCTGGGCTGGGAGCTTCACTGCCGCGCCGAAGACCAGGTGCGCCTCTATGCGGCAATCCTCGACGTTGGCCGCGACATGGGTGCGGGCCCAGTGGGCAGCCGCGCGCTGATGAGCCTGCGGGTCGAAAAGGGCTATGGCAGCTGGAGCCGGGAATACAGCCCCGAATACTGGCCGCAGGAAGTGGGCCTCGACCGGCTCTGCAAGATGGACAAGGACTTCCTGAACAAGGGCGCGGTCGCCCAGGTGATGCAGAACCCGGCCCGCGAACGGCTGGTCCTGCTGGCGCTGGACGCGGCCGATACCGCTGCCTCGAACGCCGACGCCTCGGGCGGCGAGCCGATCTTCAAGGACGGCCGCGGCGTGGGCCGGGTCAGTTCCGGCACCTATGGCTACAGCGTGGGGATGAGCCTCGCGCTCGGCTACGTCAATGGCGCGGAACCCGGTGACTTGGTCGAGGTCATGGTGCTCGGCCGTCCGCACCGCGCCCGCATCCTGCACGAGCCGCCCTTCGATCCCAAAGGCGAACGCCTGCGCGCCTGATCTTCACTTTGCCCGGTAAACTCCGGGGGGTGAGGCCCGGCACGGGCCGAGGGGGGCAGAGCCCCCCAACTTAAAGCGGCCGGATCTTCAGCCCGGTGATCCGGTTGCCCTCGCGCGCCGTCACCTCGAACCGGAAGCCGTGGAAGGAAAAGACCTGCCCCTTCACGGGAATCGTTTGCGCCTCGTGGATGACAAGGCCAGCCACGGTATTGGCTTCGTCGTCGGGCAGGGTCCAGTCGGTCGCGCGGTTCAGGTCGCGGATCGTCATGGCGCCGTCGACGTAGAAATTCCCGTCCTCGCCCTTGCGCACCGGCAGTTGCGCCTCGGCGTCGAATTCGTCGGTGATCTCGCCCACGATCTCTTCCAGGATGTCTTCCAGCGTGATCAGCCCCTGGAGCGATCCGTATTCATCCACCACCAGCGCGAAATGCGTATGCCTGCGCAGGAACTGGCGCATCTGGTCGTCGAGCGTGGTGGTCTCGGGGATGAAGTAGGGCTTCATCGCGATGGTCATGATGTCGATGGTCTGAAGCTCGGCCTCCTCGACCTTGCCGTCACCCATCATGCCGTGCATCCCGCGCAGCAGATCCTTGGCGTGGAGCACGCCCACGATGTTCTCGGGGTCGTCCTTCCAGATCGGCAGGCGGGTGTGCGACGACCGCAGCACCTGTTCGAGAACCTGTTTCGGCGGCGAACTCGCATCGATCATCTCGATCTTGGAGCGGTGAAGCATGACCTCCTCCACCATCCGGTCGCTCAGGTGGAGCGCCCCGAGGATGCGGTCGCGGTCCTCCTTCTCGACCACGCCTTCGGAATGGCCGATCGACAGCGCGCCCACGATTTCCTCGCGCACGGCGAGGATGTTGCTGCCCGGGTCGGCCTGCACGCCGACAGCCCTCAGGAGCCCGCGGACAAGGATGCGCACCACGCCCACGACCGGCGCGAAGACGAAGATGATGATACTGATGATCGGTGCGACGCGAAGCGCCATCGCCTCGGGTCTTGTGATGGCGAATGTCTTGGGCAGCACCTCGCCGAAGATCAGCACCAGAAGGGTCATGCCGAGCGTGGCGAAGGCCACGCCGGAATCGCCGAACAGTCGCGTGAGAAGCGCCGTGGCGAGCGACGCCGACAGGATGTTGACGACGTTGTTGCCAAGCAAGATCGCGCCGATCATCCGCTCGCTGTCATCGGTCACCTTGAGCGCGACCGAGGCACCTTTCTCCCCCTTGTCCGCGCGCGAGCGCAGCTTGCCGCGCGATGCGGCGGTCAGTGCCGTCTCGGAGCCCGAGAAGAAGGCCGAGAGGACCAGAAGGAACAGGATCACTGCTGCGGTGATCCAGAAGGCACCGTCAAGAACGGACGGGGAAGGTTCCATGAAATGTGCTTCCGATAGGACAGTCAGCGCAGGTTATGGGCTTGCCTTGCCCCACGATCAAGGGGCGTGGGGTATTCCGTTCCGTATAGCGACGCAGGCGCCTCAGTCGCGGCGGCCTCCCTTCGGCGCCAGAGGGTGGTGATCGAAGACGAGGTTGCGCAGCCGGTCTTCGAGCACATGGGTATAGATCTCGGTCGTGGCCACGTCTGCATGGCCCAGCAGGGTCTGGATCGACCTCAGGTCGGCGCCATTGGCCAGAAGATGGGTCGCGAAAGCGTGGCGCAGTGTGTGCGGAGTGACAAGGTCGGGCGACACGCCGGCGGCCAACGCGATTTCCTTGATCAGCAGGTAGAACCGATGCCGTGTGAGGTGGCCTTCGCGCGACCGCGACGGAAACAGGAACCGCGCGCGCGTCGCGCCATCGGGCAGGGCCGCTTCCGAGGCGGCGATCCAGTTGGCCAGCGCCCGCCGCGCCGAGGGCGACAATGGCACCATCCGTTCCTTGCCCCCCTTGCCGCGGATCAGGATCATGCGGGGATCGCCCCGCGTGGCGGCGACAGGCAGTGAGACAAGCTCGCTCACCCGCATGCCGGTGGCATAGAGAAGCTCGACCAGACAGGTGTTGCGCAGGCGCTCGGCTTCGTTGCGTCCGTGCCCCCGCGCGGCGGCCAGCAGGCGATCCACCTCGGCCACGTCCAGCGTCTGCGGCAGGCGCTTCTCGCGGCCCGGGCCCTTGATGGTCTGGGCAGGGTTGTCCGCGCGCCAGCCTTCGTCGAAGCCGAAGCGGAACAGCTGCCGGACCGCCGACAGCCGCCGCGCCCGTGTCGACCGGGCGAGGCCTTCGTCGGCGCAATGGGTCAGGTAGGCCTCGATCCCGTCTCGGCTGACGGTGGCGATCCCGTCGCCGCGCCGCGCGAGCCAGCCCGCGAAATCCTTCAGGTCGCGCCCATAGGCGAGCAGCGTGTTCGTCGCCGCCCCGAGTTCGGCCGCCTGCGCGTCGAGAAACGCCGAAATCCGTCCCAGATCCGCGTCGTCGCTCATGGCTTGCGCGCTTCGCTGCGCACGGCAAGCTGCAGCGCTGCGCGGCGGGCCGTGCTTTCAAGCCCCAGCGCGCGGAAGATGGCGATGGCGTCGGCCAGATCGGCCAGGTTCCCGCTGGCGCCTTGATCGAAGAGGATGATGGCGCGCAAGATGGCCTCTCCCAGTCGGTCGCGGCTCAGGCCGCGGGGCAGGGCACCCGGCGGCGCGGCAAAGCCCGAAGCAATCGCATCGGACAGGGCATCGGGGGCGGGCACCGTGCCGGGCGCGCCCGAGGCCAGCGCCACCCAGAAGGTCTCGGTCGGGGTGGTCGGGGCGAGATCGCGGGCCAGGGTCTCGTAGTCGGATGACACAAGCGCGACGCGCAGCGTGACGCGGGCCGCGGGGCCGTCCGAGGGCAGTGCGACCCGGGCCAGATCGGCGGCGAAGAGATCGGCGAAGACGACGTCGAGCCCGGCCTCGGACATGCGGCGGAAAGCGGCGGGAAGCGTCTTTGCCACCGCGTCGGGGCTGCGCGTGGCCAGCGCGGTGTCGAACCGCTGCAGCGCCTCGACCCGGTCCCAGACCCCGCCCGAGGCGGCGGGCCGCCGGTCGGTGTAAAGCCCCAGAAGGGTGTTGGGCGTCAGCGCCCCGGTCCGCGCCAGCCGTTCGGCCGCGTCGATCTGCGCCTTCCAGCCGACGATGTCGCGCAGGTCGGCGGCGGCGAAGGCACGCGGCAGCGGCGCGGTGGGCAAAGGTTCGCCCACCGCCTCGTGCAGGCGGAAGACCAGTGCCGAGGGCGCGCGCGGCACGGGCAGGGGGCCGGCCTCTTCGAAGAATTCGGGGTGCAGAAACCGGTCGAGCGGATCGATCGCATCCTCGGGCAGCAGGCCCAGCGCGACGGCGGCATCGTACTGGACGGTGGCCGCCGACAGATCGCCGCGCCGCGCGGTGCAGAAGATCGCCAGATCATAGCCCGGCGCCATCTGCGGCGACCGGGCCAGCCGGGCGCAGACCTCGTCCTCGGCACCCAGAAGCAGGGCGGTGTCGGCCCAGCGGCTGAACAGCGCGGGCGAGGATGTCACGCCCACCTGTTCGATCAGTGCCTTGGCGGGATCAATGGCCCCAAGTGCCAGTAGCTTGTCGATGCGCGCCAGTAGCAGCGCCTCGGCCGCCGCGCGGTCGGAGGGCGGCAGCGCCTCGGTCAGAAGCAGGGTATAGGTCAGCGCCTGTAGCGCCGGATGGCCCGAGACCGGCGCATCCGCGATCAGCCGGGCAAGCACGTCCGGGTCGCTGCCGAGCCAGAGCGTCGGTGCGATGCCCGTTACCGTGTCGGGCACGAGGCCCACCGCCGCCGCGGCGGCGTCGAGTGTGCGCACCTCGATCTGCGGCAGGCGCGCGCCGTCGGTGACAGGCGGTTCTGCCCGGCCGGGTGCAGTTTCGACCGGGTTGTCCTGCAGCCAGTCAATGACCGACAGCGGCTGCTGCGCGGTTGCCATCCCCGCCCAGACCACTCCTGCAAGCACCATGGGTGCGAGGGGTCGCACCCTAGTTGCCGTCCAGTTGCACGGGTTGGCGCATTTCCGTCTGAGGGGCCGAGAAATCCGCCCCGAAATAGGGGCCCACATAGGCATAGCCCACCAGCGCGACGAAACCGATGACCGCAAGATAGATCACACCCCTGAACAGTCTTCCCATTGCCCCGTCCCCATTGTCCCTGCCCGTTTTGCCCGAATATATATGGCCTTTCGCACAAGATCACGTCATTCACATAAACATGAGCGAAAATGAGCACATGACCGCCCCTTCCGCGGCTCCGGACCGGCCCGGGACGCTGAAGAAGACCGTTGTGATGGTGGGCATGATGGGTGCGGGCAAGACCGCCGTGGGCAAGGCGCTGGCCACGCGGCTGGGGGTGCCGTTTCTCGACAGCGACGCCGAGATCGAGACGGCGGCGAACATGACGATCCCCGAGATCTTCGCCCGCGACGGGGAGCCCTTCTTCCGCGACAAGGAAACCCGGGTGATCGCGCGGCTGCTGCAATCGGACCCCGGTGTCCTGTCGACGGGGGGCGGGGCGTTCCTGTCCGAGGCCAACCGCCGCATGATCACCGAACAGGGGATCGCGGTCTGCCTCGAGGCGCCGCTTGACGTGCTGTGGCAGCGGGTCAGGCACAAGGAAACGCGGCCGCTTCTGCGCACGCCCGATCCGCGCGCCACGCTGGCCGCCCTTTACGAGGCCCGCGCGCCGATCTATGCGCTGGCCGATCTGCGGGTCCGGTCGGACGGGGCGGTCAGCATCGACGAGATGGTCGATCGGGTGCTGGCGGCGCTGGCGACGCGGCCCGATGTTCTGGCTGAGGCGTGATGCGGCAAAACGTGCATGTGGACCTGGGCGCGCGCGCCTATGATGTGGAGATCGGCCCCGGCCTGATCGCCGTGGCGGGGGCGCGGATCGCGCCGATCTTGGCGCGGCCCCGTGTTGCGGTTCTGACCGACGAAACGGTCGCGGCGCTGCATCTGGACGCCCTGCGCGACGGTCTCGCCGCGGGCGGCGTGGCGATGGAGGCACTGGCCCTGCCGCCGGGCGAGGGCACGAAGGGCTGGCCTCAGTTTTCGCGCGCGGTGGAGTGGTTGCTGGAGCAGAAGGTTGAGCGCCGCGATGTGGTCGTGGCCTTTGGCGGGGGCGTGATCGGCGATCTGGGCGGCTTCGCGGCCGCCGTCCTGCGGCGCGGCGTGCGCTTCGTGCAGATCCCCACGACGCTGCTGGCGCAGGTGGATTCCTCGGTCGGCGGCAAGACCGGGATCAACACCGCGCAGGGCAAGAATCTTGTGGGCGCCTTCCACCAGCCGTCGCTCGTGCTGGCCGACACGGACGTGCTGGGCACGCTGAGCGCGCGCGACTTCCTGGCCGGTTACGGCGAGGTGGTGAAATACGGGCTTCTGGGCGATGCCGGGTTCTTCAGCTGGCTTGAACGGATGGGCCCCGCGCTGGCCGCGGGCGACGGGGAGGCGCGGGTGCAGGCCGTCACGCGATCGGTCGAGATGAAAGCCCGCATCGTGGAGCGCGACGAGACCGAACAGGGCGACCGCGCGCTGCTGAATCTGGGCCACACGTTCTGCCACGCGCTGGAATCCGCAACCGGTTATTCCGACCGGCTTTTGCATGGCGAAGGCGTCGCCATCGGCTGCGCGCTGGCGTTCGAATTGTCGGCGCGGCTGGGCCTGTGTGCGCAGGAGGCGCCGAGCCGCGTGCGTGCCCATCTGCGCGACATGGGCATGAAGACCGATCTTGCCGACATCCAAGGCGATCTGCCGGGGGCAGAGGGGCTTCTGACGCTGATGGCGCAGGACAAGAAGGTGGTCGACGGGCGGCTGCGCTTCATCCTGGCCCGCGACATCGGCGCGGCCTTCGTGGCCGATGACGTGCCGGGCGATGCGGTGCTGGGCCTGCTGCGCGACGGCTTGCGCGGGCGCTGACCTAGCGGCCCCGGAGGACCATCAGCTCCCCGATGTTTTCGCGCGTGACATAGCCCGCCATCGTGCCGCCGCGTGTCATGACGGCGACCGCGGGCTTGCCCGCGGCGAGCCCCTCGAGCACCTTTTCCAGCCCCGCGGTGACCGCGACTTCGGGAATGCCGGTCTCGGCGATCTCGTCCACCCGCTGCGCCTGGCCTTCGGTATGGGCGGCAAAGATCGCCGCGCGGGTGACGAAGCCCACAAGGCCGCCGCCGGGATGCAGTACCGGAAATTCGGCCTGCGTCGTCCGGATCAGCGCCCGCGCCGCCGCCTCGATCCCGTCATCGGGGGCCAGCGTCTCGAACCGGGTGATCATGGCGTCGCGCGCCATCATCCGCCGCGCCACAGCGCGCATGGCGACATCCTGCGCCTCGGCCCCCGCGGCGATGAAGACGAAGACCGCGATCAGCACCAGCATCGGGTTGCCGGTCGACAGGCCCGCGAAGCCGAAGGCGACCGCGACCGCCTGACCCGCCGTCGCCGCCCACCGCGTGGCGCGCACCCGGTCCATCCGCAGCGAGAGCAGGGCGCGCAGGACGCGCCCGCCATCCATCGGAAAGGCGGGGATCAGGTTGAAGACCACAAGGAACAGGTTCAGCACCGCCAGCTGTTCGGCAAAGCCCAATTCGCCCGTCTCGATCCGGGCGAAGGCCCCGACATCCGGCGTGGCACCCAGCACCAGCACGATCACGAGGAAGATCACAACGTTCACCGCGGGCCCGGCCAGCGCGACGATGATCTCCTCGCGGGGGTCCTCGGGCATCCGTTCGAGCCGCGCGAGCCCGCCGATGGGCAGAAGGGTGATGTCGGGCGTCGCGATGCCGTAGCGGCGCGCGGTCAGCGCATGGCCGTGTTCATGCGCCACCACGCAGGCAAACAGTGCCAGCACGAAGGCAAGGTTGGTCAGGGCCGCCTCGGGGCCGCCCTGCGCATAGGCAGCCCAGGCGACCCAGATCAGCAGCAGGAAGAAGGTGACATGCACCCGGAGTTCCGAGCCCAAGAGGCGACCTATCGGAAAGGACCAGGTCATGGTTCACCGGCACCTCCCGCCGGGACGCGATCCTCAGAAGGGGATCTCGTCGTCCAGATCGCGCGACGCGGGTGCGCGTCCGCCGCCGCCGCTGCTGCGCCCGCCGCCCATCCCGCCGTCATAGCCGTCGTCCGAAGGGCCGCTGTCATAGCCGCCGCCATAGCTGCCCGACGACTGGCCCATCTCGCCGCCGCTGCGGCCATCCAGCATCACAAGACTTGCATCGGGGCCCTGCAACACGATCTCTGTCGAGTAGCGGTCCTGACCGGACTGGTCCTGCCATTTCCGGGTCTGGAGCTTGCCTTCGATATAGATTTTTGAGCCCTTCTTCAGATATTGCTCTGCCACGCGAACCAGCCCGTCCGAGAATATCGCGACCGTATGCCATTCCGTGCGTTCGCGCCGTTCGCCGGTGCCCTTGTCCTTCCAGGTCTCCGATGTGGCGATGCGCAGGTTGCAGACCTTGCCGCCGTTCTGGAACGTGCGCACTTCGGGGTCGCGCCCCAGATTGCCCACGAGGATTACCTTGTTCACCGAACCGGCCATGTCGCACCCCTGTCTTTCGCCTGCCGCGCCGCCGCCGAATCCCCGGTCTGCGCGCGTCTTCCGAGACTACACAACACCGGCAGGGGTTGAAACATGGTTAACGGCCGGGTTCCCTGTCCTGGGGGCTGGAAACCCGGCGAAATCCGCGTATAGTTGCGTCGTGACGTGATTTGGCAGGGCGCTGGCGGATGAAGAAACCGTTTCTGGCGGCAATGATCGCAGCCTTCCTGCTGCCACAGGTGGCGTCCGCCGAAATCTTTTCATCCAAGAACCGCAAGCAGATCTTCTCCTCGCAAAAGCGCGTGCTCGACAGCCGTGCGGCCACGCAATATGCGGGTTCGGTCCGGCTGCAGCCACAGACGATCCACACGCCGTCAAAATGGGGCTCGCTGCCCTATACGGGCAAGTATCGTGGCGAATATCTCGAGATGGCGCGCGAGGCGGCACGCCGTCACGGGGTGCCCGAAGATCTGTTCCTGCGGCTGGTGCAGCAGGAATCGGGCTGGAACCCCAATGCCCAGTCGCACAAGGGCGCGATGGGTCTGGCGCAGCTCATGCCCGGTACGGCCGACGATCTAGGCGTCGATCCCAATGACCCGCGCCAGAACCTGGAAGGCGGCGCGCGCTATCTGGCGGAACAATATCGCGCATTCGGATCCTGGCGGCTCGCGCTCGCCGCCTACAATGCCGGGCCCGAGGCCGTGCGCCGCCATGGCGGTGTGCCCCCCTACAACGAGACGACGAATTACGTGCGGGTCATCTGGGGCAGCTGATCAGCCGCCGCCGTGACAGGCCGCGCAGGTCGCCGCCGCGCGGGTGGCCCAGTCGCCTTCGCCCTTGGCCATGCCGACCAGCCCCGCATGACTGCCGACACCGATCACCGCAGACATGGCAAGCACCAGTCCCGTCCGGATGAGTAACCGCATGATCGCCTCCTCCCGTGCCGTCGAGAAGCGATATCCTAACAGAAATCCCGCCCGCGGGCGAGGTGTGGGTCACTCCGCCGCGATCTTGATCACCGGCTCCATCTGGTTGAATTCCGCATCCGGCAGGTGGCATTTGACCTGATGCCCTTCCGCGAGGATGCGCACCGGCGGGATCTCGCGTTCGCACAGATTGCCCGGCACTTTCGATTTCCAGCGGCAGCGCGTCTGGAAGGGGCAGCCCGGCGGCGGGTTCATGGCCGAAGGAATGTCGCCTTCGAGCACGATGTGCTTCTTCTTGACCTTCGTGTCGGCAATGGGGACGGCGGACAAAAGCGCCTCGGTATAGGGGTGATAGGGGGGCGAGAAGACCTGTTCGGTCGTGCCCAGTTCCACCACGTGGCCCAGATACATCACCATCACCCGGTCGCTGAGATAGCGCACGATCGACAGGTCGTGGCTGATGAAGAGAAGGGTGGTCTTCTCCTTGCGCTGGATCTCCATCAGGAGGTCGGTCACGGCGGCCTGCACGCTCACGTCGAGCGCCGAGACGGGTTCGTCCGCCACCACGATGCGCGCGCCGCCCGCAAAGGCGCGCGCGATGCCCACACGCTGTTTCTGGCCGCCCGACAACTGGCGCGGCATCCGCTCGGCAAAGGCGCGCGGCAGCTTCACGAGATCGAGCAGTTCCAGCATGCGCGCGCGCCGCTCCGCCTCGCTGTTGCCGATGCCGAAGACCTCGAGCGCGCGCATGATCTGCCGGCCCACGCTCATCGACGGGTTCAGCGTGTCGAAGGGGTTCTGGAAGACCATCTGGATGTCGGCGACGTTCTGGGTCGTGCGCCGTTCGATCGGCACGTCGCCGATGCTCTGGTTGTCGAGAAGGATCTGCCCGTCGGTCGCCGTCTCGAGCCCCATGAGCACTTTGGCCAAGGTGGACTTGCCACAGCCCGATTCGCCCACGATGGCCAGCGTTTCGCTTTCGCGGGCCTCGAAAGACAGCGTCTCGTTCGCCTTGACGACGCGCTTTTCGCCGCCGCCGAACAGCGCGTTTGCCGCCACCTCGTAATACTTGCGCAGGTTCTCGATCTTGAGGACGACATCGCCGATCGGGGCCTTTTCCTTCGTGACGGCCGCCTTGATCGGCGCTTCCCAGTCGATCTCGTCGAACTTCACGCAGCGTGTCTGGTGGCGGTCATTGCCGGGCACGGACAGCATTGGCACGTCCTTGGCATCGCAGCGCCCGGCCTCGAAATAGTCGCAGCGCGGCCCGAAGTTGCAGCCCTGGGGCCGTTCGTGGGGCAGGGGAAAGTTGCCCGGGATCGCCACGAGGGGGCGCGCGTTCTTGTCCGCCCCCGGCAGCGGGATCGACCGGAAGAGCGCCTGCGTATAGGGGTGGCGCATCTCGTCGAAGACGTCCTTGATCGACCCGCGTTCGACCGCCTCGCCCGAATACATCACGCAGATCCGGTCGCAGGTTTCCAGCACCAGCCCCAGATTGTGGCTGATGAACAGCATCGAGGTGCCGTATTTCTTGCCGAGATCCTTGACCAGTTCCACGACCGCCGCCTCGACCGTCACGTCGAGCGCGGTGGTCGGCTCGTCCAGGATCAGAAGCGAGGGCTTCGACATCAGCGCCATGGCGATGACGATGCGCTGCTGCTGCCCGCCCGAGAGCTGGTGCGGAAAGGAATTCAGGATGCGCTCGGGGTCGGGCAGGCGCACGTCGCGCACCACTTCCAGCGCGCGGGCGCGGGCCTCATCCGCGCCGATGCCTTCGTGGATCATCGGCACTTCCATCAGCTGCTTGCCGATCCGCATCGCGGGGTTCAGCGACGCCATCGGTTCCTGATAGATCATGGCGATCTCGTTGCCGCGGATGTCGCGCAGTTCTTCCGCGCTCATCTCGCCCATGTCGCGGCCCTTGAACCTGATCGACCCGCCGGTGATGCGTCCGTTCTTGCCCAGATCGCGCATCACACCCAGCGCCACGGTGGATTTGCCGCAACCGCTCTCGCCCACGAGACCCACCGCTTCGCCCGGCTGCACGCTGACCGAGAAATCCATCACCGCGGGGATTTCGCGCAGCCGCGTGAAGAAGGAAATCGACAGCTTGTCGATCTCGAGGATCGGGCCGTCATAGGGGGTCGTGTCTTTCATGTCGTCTCTCCCTCGAACCCCTGCGCCAGCATCCTGGTCTTCTTCGGGTTCACAAATATCCCGGGGGGTCCGGGGGCAGCGCCCCCGGTCCTGACCCTCAGTCCTTCAGGCTTTCCTCGCGCAGCCCGTCCGCCAGCAGGTTCAGCCCCAGAACGAGGCTCAGGAGCGCCAGCGCCGGCGGCAGGGCAGGGTGCAGGTAGATCGACAGGAGCTTGCGGCCCTCGTTGATCGTCGATCCCCAGTCGGGGCTTTCGGGCGGCAGGCCCAGCCCGAAGAAGCCAAGCGTCCCCAGCAGGATCGTCGTGTATCCGATGCGCAGGCAGAAATCGACGATGAGCGGCCCGCGCGCATTGGGCAGGATTTCCCACAGCATGATGTACCAGGTGCCTTCGCCGCGGGTCTGTGCGGCGGCGACGTAGTCGCGCGTCTTGATGTCCATGGTGAGACCCCGCACGATCCGGAAGACCGTGGGCGAATTCACGAAGACCACCGACACGAAGACGACAAGGATGCCGCCCGGAATGTCGAAGAGATCGACAGCCCCGGGAAGGGCCGGGATCTGCAGGCCCGGCGTGTTCACCAGCCAGCCATTGGTCGAGATGACCGACAGATAGATCCAGATCATCGCGCCCAGCACCACCACCAGAAGCGGCGTCCGCAGCTTGGGCTGGGTGTGATAGCGCGAATTCAAGAGCACCGCCACGAAAACGATGGGGAAGATGAACAGCACCATCGCCATGAAGTTCGGCACGCCGGTCGCCACGATTTCCGGTGTCACCAGAAGATAGAAGAGCAAGATCACCGGGAAGGCGAGGATGAGGTTGGCGAGGAAGGACAGCAGCGTGTCGAGGCGTCCGCCGAAATAGCCCGCAGGCAGGCCCAGCGTGATGCCCACCATGAAGGCGAACAGCGTGGCCAGCGGCGCGATCTGCACAACCACCCAGGCGCCGTCGATCATCCGGCTGAAGACGTCGCGCGCAAGGTTGTCGCCGCCCAGCAAATAATAGGGATAGGCGCCCTCGCCCGGGTTGGGAAGGGGCGTGCCGGGGGCCTTGTTCTTCATCCCCGACAGCTGCGACAGCGGGTCATGGGTCCCGATCAGGTCCATCTGGCCGAAGATGCCGGTGAAGACCCAGAACATGACAAGCCCGAAGCCGATCATCCCCACGGGGCTGTCGAAGAGCTTGCCGTAAAGCCCCAGCCGCCGCTTGAACATGAAGGACGCGGTGAACAGGACCACCAGCGCGATCCAGACCGGGGTGAACTGGACAAGGATGCGGGCGATGATCTCGCCCCAGGTCAGCGGTTCCATGATCCTGTCCCCCTCACGAAATGCGGATGCGCGGGTTCAGGAAGACATAGCCGATATCCGAGATCAGCTGCGTCACCAGAACCACCACCACCGACACGACCGAGACCGCAAGCAGCATCTCGATGTCGTTGTTGCCTGCCGAATCGACCAGAAGCGACCCGAAGCCCTTGTAGCTGAACAGCGTCTCCACGATGACGACGCCGTTCAGAAGCCAGGGGAATTGCAGCATGATCACCGTGAAGGGCGCGATCAGCGCGTTTCGCAGCGCGTGCTTGAGCACGACATTGGCGAAACTCACGCCTTTGAGCCGCGCTGTGCGGATGTACTGCGCGGCCATCACTTCGGTCATCGAGGCCCGTGTCATCCGCGCGATGTATCCCATCCCGTAAAGCGAGATGGTCAGCACAGGCAGGAAGAAGTTCCGGAAGGTCGCGTCCTCCATCGCCGCGTTCGCCGTGCCGCTGAACCATCGAAGCCCCACGGCCTGCGAGGCGAAGACCGCGATGAAGATCACGCCAGAGACATATTCCGGCGTCGCCGTCGTCAGGATCGAGACGGTCGACAGCGACCGGTCGGTGGCCGATCCCTCGCGCATCCCGGCCAGAATGCCGACGATCAGCGCGGTTGGCACCATCAGCACCAGCACCCAGAACATCAGCTTGCCCGTCAGGCCGAGGCGTTTCCAGATCACATTGTTCACGTCGGTCTTGGAGACGGTCGAATAGCCCCAATCACCCTGCAGGATGCCGCAGAAGCGCTGCGCTTCGGCCGCGATCTCGGGCGTCACCGCCCCCTTGATGCAGCGGCCGCGGATGCCGTCGCGGGTGTCCTTCACCCAGCCCGGCGCGACGCCCAGCCACTGGCCGTATTTCAGCGCGAGCGGCTCCATGTAGCCACGGCTTTCGAGCCAGCTGGCCACCGCTTCGTCCGACATCCGCATGTCGCCTTGCGTCTTCGCCAGCTTTTCCAGGTTCGGGTAGAGATTCGTCATGAAGAAGACGATGAACGTAAGGCACAAGGCCGTCAGGATCATCACGCCGGTGCGTCGCAGTATGAACAGTCCCATTTGGTCCCCTGTCGGTCTCAGACTGTCAGCCCGACCGGGTCCGCGCAGCCACGCCCCCGCCGGTCTGTCTCGCCCGGGCCGGGCCCGGAAGGGCAGCCTTGCGCCTGATTGCGCAGGCCTGCCCTGTCATTCGGTGCGCCGGGTATCACACCCCGGTGGGGCGGGCCCGGCGCGGGCTCGGGAAGACGGTTTCGGTCATGCGGACGCGGTGCGCACCACATCGTCGCATGGTTCCTTTACGGCCTCTCTGGCCGCGCGTCTCCCTGTTGCAGCGCCCGGTGCGGGGTGGTCCCCGACGTGGTCCGGTTCTTTCCGGAGGGCGCCCTGATCTTCGATCGCTCCGTGCGGTTTCGCCCGGGCTGAGGTGCATTCGGCATGTTTTTGCAGCCGAGGTCAATCTACGGTTTCGTCATTTGCCGATAAAAAAGCGACACTCACCTTGTTCAAAAGCGACGCGGCCGTTTTGCGGGTCTGCGGCTATGACTGTCCTGCGCGCAGCTTTTGCCATGCGCCCATGCGGGCGCGGAACCATGTGCGCTGGCGCTTGGCGAATTGCCGCGTGGCGATGGCGGCGCGGCGGCGCGCCTCGTCCAGCGGGATCTCGCCGCGCACATGGGCCATGAGTTCGGGCACTCCGATCGCGCGGAAGGCGGGAAGCCCCGGATCGTCATGCGGCGCCATCGCCGCGACTTCGTCCAGCGCGCCCTCGGCGATCATCTTGTCGAACCGGGCGAAGATGCGCTTTTCGAGCCAGTCCTTCGGCGTTTCGATCACGAAGGCGGCGGCGTCCGCGACCGGCAGAAGCGGCGGCGGCGTCGCGTCCTGCCAGACGGCAAGGCCCTGCCCGGTGGCCTGCAGCACCTCCCACGCGCGGCGGACGCGGGCGGGATTGGACAGGTCGATGCGCGCAGCCGTCGCGGGATCGAGTTCGGCGGTCATCGCGGCCGGGTCCATCCTGTCGGCCCGGTCGCGCACGGGCTGCGGAACCGGCGGCACATCGGCCAGCCCCTCGGTCAGCGCGAGGAAATAAAGGCCGGTGCCGCCCACGATGATGGGCCGGTCCGGACCGCGCAGAAGCGGCTCCACCTCGCGCAGCCAGTCGCCCGCCGAATGGCGCCGCCGCCAGTCGACGTGACCATAGAGGTGGTGGGGCGCCTGCGCCTCTTCCGCGGGGTCGGGGCGGGCGGTGACGACGCGCCAGCAGCCATAGACCTGGCTGGCATCGGCGTTCACGATCACGCCGCCCTGCCTGCGCGCGATGTCGAGCGCCAGCGCCGATTTGCCGCTGGCGGTCGGCCCCGCGATGAGCACGGGGCGGTCGGGGGGCAGGGGGCCGATCTGGTCGTAAAGCTTCAAGGGGCGGATCGCGGTCGGGATGGGGCGCGGGGGAAAGCGGGGGAAGGCGCATTGAAACCCGGCGCGATTTCGGACAAGTTGCGCCCCAATCAATCCCTTCATGATCCGGAGCGCAAGATGACCGAAGCCGCCGCCACCGAGGGCGCTGCCGACCCGCAGACCAAATACCGCAGGGTCATGCTGAAGATCTCGGGCGAGGCGCTGATGGGCGATCAGGGCTATGGGCTGCATCCGCCCACCGTCGAGCGGATCGCCGACGAGGTGAAGGCCGTCCATGACATGGGCGTCGAGATCTGCATGGTGATCGGCGGCGGCAACATCTTCCGCGGCCTGCAGGGCAGCGCGCAGGGGATGGAGCGCACGACCGCAGATTACATGGGCATGCTGGCCACCGTGATGAACGCGCTGGCGATGCAGTCCTCGCTCGAAGCCAAGGGCGTCTTCACCCGGGTGATCAGCGCGATCACCATGAACGAGGTGGCGGAACCCTATATCCGCCGCCGCGCCGTGCGCCATCTTGAGAAAAAGCGCATCGTCATCTTCGCGGCCGGCACGGGAAACCCCTATTTCACCACCGACACCGCCGCGACGCTCCGCGCCAACGAGATGAACTGCGAGGTGATCTTCAAGGGCACCAAGGTGGACGGGGTCTATGACAAGGACCCCAAGAAATTCCCCGACGCCAAACGCTATGACGAGGTCAGTTATGACGACTGCCTTGCCAAGCGTCTGGGCGTGATGGACGCAAGCGCCATTGCGCTGGCCCGCGACAACGATCTGCCGATCATCGTCTTCAGCCTCGACGAACCGGGCGGCTTCCGCGGCATCCTCGCGGGGCGGGGCACCTATACAAAGGTGCATGGTTGACGCTATAGAGCGGCTGAAAAACGGGCCCGCGGACATGGGGAGAGAGCAGACATGGCCGAAGACTTCGAACTCGACATCGACGACCTGCAGCGCCGGATGGAAGGCGCGATCGCGTCTCTGCGCACAGAATTCGCGTCGTTGCGCACCGGCCGCGCGAGCGGGTCGATGCTGGAACCCGTCATGGTCGAGGCCTATGGCCAGCCCACGCCGATCAACCAGCTGGGCACGATCAACGTTCCGGAACCGCGCATGGTGACCATCAACGTCTGGGACCGGGCCATGGTCGGCAAGGTGGAAAAGGCGATCC
Organism: Aestuariivita sp.; assembly: GCA_018401465.1. Classification (GTDB taxonomy): domain Bacteria; phylum Pseudomonadota; class Alphaproteobacteria; order Rhodobacterales; family Rhodobacteraceae; genus JAGYKE01. The sequence goes on along the minus strand of JAGYKE010000005.1, from coordinate 244,076 downwards.
GGGAATCGGGGCTGGGGATCAATCCGCAGCTCAACGGCACGATCATCATGCTGCCCATTCCCGAGCTGAACGAGGAACGCCGCCGCGAACTGACCAAGGTCGCGGGGCAGTATGCCGAGGGCGCGCGCGTCGCCGTCCGAAACATCCGCCGCGACGGGATGGACCGGATCAAGAAGGCCAAGTCGGACGGACTGTCGGAAGATGACCAGAAGTTCTGGGAAGCCGAGGTCGAGGACCTGACCAAGAAGATGATCGCCGCGGTCGATTCCGCGCTCGAGACCAAGCAAGCCGAAATCATGCAGGTCTGACACCCGGATGCCGAAAGACCCCGCCCAGACGGCCTTGGCCGAACACGTCGAAGGCGGCGGTTTCCACGGACCCGCCCATGTCGCGATCATCATGGACGGCAATGGCCGCTGGGCGACGCAGCGCGGACGCCCGCGGCTGTTTGGCCATCACGCCGGCGCGCGCCGCGTGCGCGAGGTGGTCGAGGCCTGCCCGCGGCTGGGCATCCGGTATCTGACGATCTTCGCCTTCTCGACCGAGAACTGGAAGCGCACCCAGGTCGAGGTGGCGGGACTGATGAGCCTCTTCCGCCGCTACATCACGCGCGAGATGCGCGAACTGGTCGAACAGAACGTGCGCGTGCGCTTCATCGGCGACCGGGTGCGGCTTGACCCCAAGCTCATCGCGATGATGGACGAACTCGAGGCTTTGACAGAAGCCAACACGCTTGTGCACCTCACTGTCGCCATCAATTACGGCGGGCGCGACGAGGTGGCGCGCGCCACCAAGCGGCTTGCGCGGGATGTGGCGGCCGGCCGGCTCGACCCCGAGAGCGTCGACGAGGAGACGCTGCCGCGGTATCTCGACACCCACGTGCTGCCCGATCCCGATCTGGTGATCCGCACCAGCGGCGAGGCGCGCATCTCGAACTTCCTGCTCTGGCAGTCGGCCTATTCTGAATACGAATTCATCGACACGCTCTGGCCCGATTTCACGCCCGCCGAACTCGAGCGGCTATGCCGGTCCTATGGGCGGCGGGACCGCCGTTTCGGCGGTGTGACCAGATGAGCACCGCAGACAGGTGGGGCGATCTGGCCCTGCGGATGGGGTCGGGCGCGGTCATGCTGGCTGTTGGGCTCGGTTCGGTCGCGCTGGGCGGGGCGGTCTTTCATGTCTTCATCGCGCTGGTCTGCGGCACCATGGTCTGGGAACTGGCGCGGATGCTGTCGCCGGCCCGAAATGGCGGGGCACTGGCGCTGGGCGTGCTGGGCGGGGCCGCGTCGCTTGCGGCGGGGTATCTGCCCGTGGGGTCCGCGCTGCCGCTTCTGGCGGCGGCTGCGCTCAGTGGGCTTGCCTTGGTGCGCGCGCATCGGGCCGTCTGGGTGGCGTTCACGCTTGCCGTGCTGCTGGCCGGATGGGAAATGACGACATTGCGCGACGATTTCGGGTTCGTCTGGATGCTGTGGCTGGCGCTGGTCGTGGTGGCGACCGATGTCGCGGGATACTTCGCGGGCAGGCTCATCGGCGGGCCCAAGTTCTGGCCCCGCGTCAGCCCGAAGAAGACATGGGCCGGCACGCTGGGCGGCTGGGTCGCGGCGGCGGCGGTGGGGGCGGGCTTTGCCGTCTGGCACGGGGGCGGGGTGGTCATTGTCGCGGTTTCGGTCGTTCTGTCCTTTGCCTCGCAACTGGGCGACATCGCGGAAAGCGCGATCAAGCGGAAGATGGGTGTGAAGGATTCAAGCGCGCTGATTCCCGGCCATGGCGGCGTGTTGGACCGTTTCGACGGGATGCTGGGCGCGTCTGTCTTCCTGCTGGTGGCGACCGCCTTCGTGGCCTTCCCGCCGGGGGTCGTGCCATGACGCGCGCGGTGACCATTCTGGGTGCGACCGGGTCGATCGGGCAGAACACGATCGACCTGATCGCGCGGGACGCGGGCGCCTACCGCGTCGTCGCGCTGACCGGGGCAGGCAATGTCGCGCAACTGGCCGCCGACGCGATCCGGCTGCGCGCCGAGGTGGCGGTGACTGCCGATCCGGCGCGCTACGCCGATCTGAAGGCGGCACTTGCGGGCAGCGGCGTCGCCGCCGCCGCGGGCAGCGACGCCCTGACCGAGGCCGCGTCACGCCCCGCCGACTGGGTCATGTCGGCCATCGTCGGCTCGGCAGGTCTTGCCCCCGGGCTGGCCGCGCTCGAACAGGGCGCGACGCTGGCGCTGGCGAACAAGGAATCGCTTGTCTGTGCGGGCGCGCTGGTGCTGGCCACCGCCAAGGCGCATGGCGGGCGGCTTCTCCCCGTGGACAGCGAACATTCCGCCGTCTTCCAGGCGCTGGTGGGCGAGGACATGGGTGCGGTCGAACGGGTGATCATCACCGCCTCGGGCGGCGCGTTCCGCGACTGGCCTGTCGAGGCGCTGGAGCATGCAACGCTTGCCGAGGCGTCGAGCCATCCCAACTGGGACATGGGCCAGCGCATCACCATCGACAGCGCGTCGATGTTCAACAAGGCGCTCGAGCTGATCGAGACGCGGGAATATTTCGGCGTCCGTCCCGACCAGATCGAGACGATCATCCACCCCGAAAGCCTGATCCACGCCATCGTGGGCTTCAACGACGGTGCGCTCATGGCGCATGTGGGGCCGCCCGACATGCGCCATGCCATCGGCTATGCCCTGCACTGGCCCGAACGGCGCAGGCTGCCGGTGGCGCGGCTTGACCTTGCGCAGGTGGCGTCGCTGACGTTCCGCGCGCCCGATCCGGCGCGATACCCGGCGCTGCGGCTGGCGCGCGAGGTCATGGACCGGGGCGGGCTGTCGGGCGCGGTGTTCAACGCCGCGAAGGAGCGCGCGCTCGACGCCTTTATCGCCGGGCGCATCCGCTTCACCGACATGGCGGCGGTGGTGGAAGAGGTCCTCACCCGATTGCAGGGCGAAAGCGGCCTCGTTGATGCCGCAATGACCCTTGATAACGTCATGCAAACAGACCATCTCGCCCGGGTACGGGCCGATCAAGTGATGGCAGAACGAGCAGGTTGAGCCTTTGGAATTCCTGAATATCCTTCCCGAATTCGGCGGCATCGTCTGGCAGATCGTCGCCTTCATCATCGCGCTGTCGGTGATCGTGGCAGTGCATGAATACGGCCATTACATCGTCGGGCGCTGGTCGGGGATACATGCCGATGTCTTCTCGATCGGCTTCGGGCCGGTGCTATGGTCTCGCGTCGACCGGCGCGGGACGCGCTGGCAGATCGCGGCGCTGCCCTTCGGCGGGTTCGTGAAATTCGCGGGCGATGCCGATGCGGCGTCGGGCAAGGACAGCGCGGCCATGGCCGCGGCGGCGGTCGATCCCGCGCGGTTGCGGCGCACGATGCATGGCGCGCCGCTCTGGGCGCGGGCGGCGACGGTGGCGGCGGGGCCGCTGTTCAACTTCGTCATGGCGATCGGTGTCTTCGCCGCCATCTTCATGATCCAAGGCGAGGCGCGCGACCCGCTCACCGTGGGCGAGATGCGCGCCCTGCCGGGCGAGGGCTTTGACCTGCGCCCGGGCGACGAGATCGTGAGCATCGCTGGCCTGCCCGCGCCTGCGATCGGGGATACCGAAGCCTGGGACGCGTTCACCCGGGCGATGCCGCTCGAACAGCCTCTTGCCTACGGGATCCGGCGCGATGGCGTGGAGATGACGGTGCCTGGCCCTCATCTGATGCCTCCGGTCGCGGTGCAGATCGCGCCGCGCGGCGCGGCCGACGACATCGACATGCGCCACAACGACGTGGTGACCGCGATCGACGGCCAGCCCGTCGTCGCCTTCCAGCAGATCCGCAACGCGGTCGAGGCGTCGGAAGGGCGTGTGCTGGTGCTCGATGTCTGGCGTGAGGGCGCGATCGTGCAATTCGCGCTTGCGCCCAAGCGGGTGGATGAGCCCCAGCCTGAAGGTGGCTTCCGCACCCAGTGGCGCATCGGGCTGGTCGGTGGCATGGCGTTCGAACCGGCCACCGTGGCGCAGGGGCCTGTGCAGGCGCTCCGGGGCGGAGTGGAACAGACCTGGCTGGTCATCCAGAATTCGATGTCGGGGCTTTTCCACGTCATCACCGGCGCGATCAGTTCCTGCAACATGTCCGGCGTCATCGGGATCGCCGAAACCTCGGGCACGATGGCCGAACAGGGCGCGGAGAGCTTCATCTGGTTCATCGCGGTGCTGTCGGTGGCGGTGGGTCTTCTGAACCTCTTCCCCATCCCGGTCCTCGATGGCGGGCATCTGGTGTTCTACGCCTACGAGGCGGTGGTGGGTCGCCCGCCCAGCGACGGCGTGCTCCGCGTGCTCATGGCGGTGGGGCTGACGCTGGTCCTGTCGCTGATGGTCTTCGCGCTGGGCAACGACCTGTTCTGCCCCTGAGGCGGGGCAGGTCACCAAAGCGCCGCAGGGCGATCACAATTCCGCCCCAATTCAGGCCCAGACTGGCACCTCGATGTCAGGGGTGTCGACATGCAGACGCTGCAGAAATCCTACGAAGGCCTGAGCCTCGTGTTCGCACTGAACATGGACCGGCTTCTATATGTAGGCGCGATCGCGTTTTCGCTGGTCGCCGGCCTGTTCATCGGCACTCTTTTCTGAGCTTTATGATACCTTTTGGCATCAGGCCCGGACGCGGGATGCATTCCGGGTCTTTGTGTTTTTGACAAGCCCACGCAATCCCGATACTCACATTCCATGTTTGCTGCTGAAGATGGGTTGATTGCCATGACGCTTCGGAGAGGAATGCGCAGATACTGCGCTTCGCAGGGCGCCGGATCCTACATCTTGTGTCTGTGGATAACGGGAATTTTCCTTTTAGCGGCAACAGCTTTCGTGGTTCTCCCGGGATCGGCGCAGGCCCAGAGCTTCCAGTTCAACTCGGTCGAGGTGGAGGGGAATCAGCGGATCGATACCTCGACGATCGTCACCTACGCGGGAATCGGCCGGGGCGAGTCGGTGAGCGGGGCGGACCTGAACGCCGCCTATCAGCGGATCGTGGACAGTGGCCTGTTCGAGACGGTCGAGATCGAGCCGCGCGGCGGCACTCTGGTGATCCGCGTGGAAGAATTCCCCACGATCAACCGGATCAATTTCGAAGGCAACCGCCGCCTCAAGGACGACGAACTTGCCAGCTTCATCGAAAGTTCGGCGCGCCGGGTCTTCAACCCTGCTCAGGCCGAGCGTGACGCCAACACCATCGCCGAGGCCTATTCCCAGCAGGGCCGCATCGCCGCCACCGTCATTCCGCGTATCATCCGCCGGTCGGAGAACCGGGTCGACCTGATCTTCGAAATCTCCGAAGGCGACACCGTGGAGGTCGAGCGCATCAGCTTCGTGGGCAACCGCGCCTATTCCGACCGCCGCCTGCGCCGCGTGCTCCAGACCAAGCAGGCAAACCTTCTGCGCGCCTTCCTGACCAGCGACACGCTGATCGAGGACCGGATCGAGTTCGACAAGCAGGTCCTGACCGATTTCTATCTGTCGCGCGGCTATGTCGATTTCCGCGTCAACAGCGCCAATGCGGAACTGACACGTGAGCGTGATGCCTTCTTCCTTGTCGTCAACGTGCAGGAAGGGCAGCAGTTCAAGTTCGGCCAGATCACGGCGGTCAGCGAGTATGACGGGCTCGAGGCGGAGGCCTATCAGGCCGCGCTGAAGATCCGGCCGGGCATCGTCTATTCGCCGACGCTGGTGGAGAGCTCCATCGCCCGGATGGAACGTCTGGCGATCCAGCAGGGGGTCGACTTCCTGCGGGTGGAGCCGCGCATCGTCCGTAACGACCGCGACCTGACGCTGGATGTCGAATTCGTGTTGACCCGCGGCCCGCGGATTTTCGTCGAACGCATCGACATCGAAGGCAACACCACCACGCTTGACCGCGTCATCCGCAACCAGTTCCGCGTTGTGGAAGGCGATCCGTTCAACCCGCGCGAGATCCGGGCAAGCGCCGAACGTATCCGGGCGCTGGGCTTCTTCTCGAACGCGGATGTCGAGGCACGCGAGGGGTCGTCTTCGGATCAGGTGGTGATCGACGTTGATATCGAGGAACAGCCGACCGGATCGCTCTCGATCGGTGGCTCCTATGGACGCAACGACGGCTTCGGCGTTGCGCTCGGCCTGCAGGAGACCAACTTTCTTGGACGCGGCCAGACACTGGCCTTCAACTGGTCGACCGCCGAGGACAACGAGGCCTATACTCTGTCCTTCATCGAACCGGCCTTCCTCGGCCGCGACGTGCGCTACGACTTCGCCATCGGCTATACTCAGAACCGGTCGGATTTCGACAGCTACAACCTCGACCGCGGGTTCTTCCGCACCGGGCTGACCTTCCCGCTGGCGGAAAGCTCGACCCTCGCGGCCCGCGTCTTCTTCGATGAAGTGGACATGGTCGGTCGGCCCGGCGCCATCAATAGCGCCACCATAACGAATGAAGTCGGGCTTGGTGCACGGGCAAGTCAGGGCATCGGATACTCCTACGTATTCGACAACCGCCTGACCGGACTGGATCCGAATACAGGCTACCGTATCGAACTGAGCCAGGATTTCGCGGGTCTGGGCGGCGACAACGATTATGTCCGCACGACGTTCAAGGCGCTGGCCCAAAGCCGCGTGCTGAGCGAGGAGGTGACGCTGATCGCCTCGCTCGAGGCCGGGGCACTGGCATGGCGTGGCAACGGGTTCAGCCGGGTCACGGACCGCTTCCAGCTTAACTCTAACATGTTCCGCGGGTTCGAGCCGTCGGGGGTGGGTCCGCGCGACCAGTCGGGCGGTGCCAACGACGCGCTGGGTGGCAATTACTATGCCGTGGCCAAGTTCGAGGCGCAGTTCCCTCTTGGCCTGCCCGAGGAACTGGGCGTCGGCGGCGCGGTCTTCTACGATGTGGGCAACCTCTGGAACCTCGACAACGTGAATACGGCAGGCGGCACCGTCGTCGGCGCCACCGGGTCGGCACGGCATGTTATCGGCGTCTCGATCCTGTGGGACACGGCCATCGGCCCCTTGCGGTTCAACTTCACCAATGCGCTCAGGAAAGAAACCTTCGACCGCGAGCAGACCTTCGACTTCACCCTGCAGGCGCGGTTCTGACCGCGTCATGCGGGTGGGTCGGCGCGGCCTGATCGCCGCTTTCGCCGCGGCTCTGTCCGCTGCCGCCATTCCGGGCACGGCCCAGCAACTGGGCCTGCCCGAAAGCCCGATCCTCACCATCGAATCCGAACGGCTGTTCGCCCAGTCGCAGTTCGGTCAGCGCATCGCCCGCGAGATCGAGGCCGAGACGGCGGTCCTGTCGGCCGAGAACCGCCGGATCGAGGCGGAACTCACCACCGAGGAACGCGACCTCACCGCACGGCGCGCCGACATGGCGCCCGAGGCGTTCCGTGCCCTCGCCGATGCATTCGACGCCAAGGTGCGCGATATCCGCCGCACTCAGGATGCGAAGGCCCGCGACCTCACCCGGCGCAGCGAAGCGGACCGCGTCGCCTTTCTGCAGGTGGCTGCGCCGGTGCTCGAACAGCTGATGCGCGAGGCGGGCGCCTCGGTCATCCTCGAACGCACGAGCGTCTTTCTGAGCGCCAATGCCACCGACATCACCGATCTTGCCATCGGCATGATCGACGCCGCCATTGGCGACGGATCGGAGCTTGGGCCCGACCGGCCGGACTGATCCCGCGGTCGCGCCTTGCTCCCGTGCCGGGGGCTTGGTAGTGACGGCCAGAGCCCGAATGGAAAAAGGCCCCCGATGACCAACCATCCCACCTCCGCCGACATCAGCCTGATCCAGCGGATCATCCCGCACCGCTATCCGTTCCTTCTGGTCGACAAGGTGGTCGACATCGACGGCTATCAGTCGGCGCGCGGGATCAAGAACGTCACTGTCAATGAGCCGCACTTTCAGGGCCATTTCCCCGGGCGGCCCATCATGCCCGGCGTCACCATCGTCGAGGCGATGGCCCAGACCGCCGCAGTCATGGTGGGCGTCGCGCTGGGCTATGCCGACCGCGAGCTGAAGGTCTATTTCATGGCCATCGACGGCTGCAAGTTCCGCCGCATGGTGGTCCCGGGCGACGTGCTCGAGATGAAGCTGACGACGCTGCGAGGCCGCCCCGGCGGCAAGGTCTGGCGTTTTGCGGGCGTCGCCACCGTCGAGGGTGAAATGGCGGCCGAGGCGGAATTCACCGCCATGATGGACATGCCCGCCGCATGACCGCGCCCCTGATCCATCCCAGCGCCGTGATCGAGACCGGCGCGCGTCTGGGCGAGGGGGTCCGCATAGGCCCCTTCTGCGTGGTGGGCGCCGGGGTCGTGCTGGGCGACCGGGTCGAACTCAAGTCCCACGCGATCGTCACCGGCGACACGCAGGTGGGCGAGGACACGGTGATCTTCTCGTTCGCCGTCATCGGCGAAGTGCCGCAGGACCTGAAATACAAGGGCGAGGACAGCCGCCTTGTCATCGGCCGCCGCAACCGCATCCGCGAACATGTGACCATGAACGGCGGCACCGAAGGTGGCGGCGGCGTGACGCGCATCGGCGATGATTGCCTCTTCATGGCAGGCTGCCACATCGCGCATGACACGCAGGTGGGCGACCGGGTGATCGTAGTGAATTCCGCCGCCATCGCCGGGCATTGTGTGCTGGAAGACGACGTGATCGTGGGCGGGCTGTCGGGCGTGCACCAGTTCGTGCGCATCGGGCGCGGCGCCATCATCGGCGCGGTGACCATGGTGACCAACGACGTGATCCCCTATGGGCTTGTGCAGGCACCGCGGGGCGAACTTGACGGGCTGAACCTTGTCGGGCTGAAGCGGCGCGGCGTGGCGCGGTCCGACATCACCGCGCTGCGCGCCGCCTTCCAGATGCTGGCGCAGGGCGAAGGCACCTTCCAGGACCGCGCCCGCCGCATGGGCGAAGAAAACGACAGCCCCTATGTGCAGGATATCGTGCGCTTCGTGCTTGGCGACAGCGACCGGTCCTTCCTGACCCCGGGCTGAGGGGCGCGCGATGCTGGCGCTGATCGCAGGACGCGGCGCGTTGCCCGCGGCGGTGGCGGCGGCGCAGTATGCCCGCCCACTGGTCTGCGCGCTGCAGGGGAACCCGCCCGGGGGGCTCGACCCCGACATCACCTTCCGGCTGGAACAACTGGGCAGCCTCATCGCTGATCTGAAGGCGCGTGGGGTGACCCGGGTCTGCCTCTGCGGCGCGGTGAGCCGACCTCAGATCGACTTTGCCCTGATCGATGCGGCGACGCTGCCGCTGGTGCCGGTGCTGCAGCGCGCGCTGGCCCCCGGTGACGACGGGGCGCTGCGCGCCGTGATCGGCGCGTTCGAGACGGCAGGCCTGACGGTCATCGGCGCGCACGAGGCCGCGCCCGCCCTCCTGCCGCCGCCGGGCACGCCGACCCGGGCAAAACCCCATGACCGCATGGCGCAGGAAGCCGCCCGCGCCGCGCAGGTTCTTGCCGACATGGCCGCGCGTGACGAAGGGCAGGCCTGCGTGCTGGCAGGCGACCGTGTCCTTGACCGCGAAGGCCCCGACGGCACCGACGCGATGCTCGACCGCCTCGGGCGGCCCGCCGTGACCCCGGGGACTGAAGCCGACGATCCCTTCAGCTGGGCCATCGATACGGTCGGTGACATCCTGGGCGACGCGGCCGACTGGCTGTCCGGCCCCGAGGCGCCGCGCCCCGCGACGCAGGGCGCCGGAGGCACGCTCTGGAAAGGGCCGAAACCCGGTCAGGACCGCCGCGCCGATCTGCCCACGATCGGCCCCGGAACCGCCCGCGCCGCCGCCCGCGCGGGGCTGCGCGGCATCGCCGTCGCGGCGGGGGGTGTCATCGTGCTCGATCCCGCCGCCACGGTCGCCGAATGCGACCGCGCGGGGCTCTTCCTGACCATCCGGGACATCGCCTGATGCGCGCCTTCCTCATTGCGGGCGAGGTGTCGGGCGACCGTCTGGGCGGCGCACTTATGGCGGGGCTGCAACGCCTTCAGCCGGGCATCACCTATGAGGGCATCGGCGGGGCCGAGATGCAGGCTCGCGGGCTCACCAGCCTCTTCCCGATGGAGACGCTCAGCGTCATGGGTCTGGCCGAGATCCTGCCGCGCTATTTCGACCTGAAGGCGCGCATCCGGCAGGCGGCCGAAGCGGTGATCGCCGCCGACCCGGACGTGCTCATCACCATCGACAGCCCGGATTTCTGCCTGCGGGTGGCGAAGATCGTGAAAGCGGCGCGGCCATCCTTGCGCATCGTGCATTACGTCGCGCCCACCGTCTGGGCCTGGCGGCCGGGCCGCGCCGCCAAGATGGCGCGCGTCGTCGATCACGTGCTGGCCCTTTTCCCGTTCGAGCCGCCCTATATGACGGCCGCAGGCATGGACTGCGATTTCGTGGGCCATCCGGTCGTGGCCGAACCGCTGCCTTCCGCCGAAGATCAGGCGCTGCTGCGGCAGACCTTCGGGCTGGGGCAGGCCGATCTCCTCCTTGTCCTGCCAGGATCGCGCCGGGGCGAGGTGACGCGCCTTGCGGATCCCTTTGGTGAGGCGCTGCGGATCTTCCTGTCAGACCGGCCCATGCGCGTGGTGATCCCCGCGCCCGGGGCGGTGGCCGGGCTGGTGCGCAGCCTTGTCGCGGATTGGCCGGGGGACCCGGTGGTCATCGACGCCGCCACGACACCCGACGCCGCCCGGCTCAAGCGCGAGGCCTTCGGCGCCGCAACCCTCGCGCTGGCCGCGTCGGGGACGGTCTCGCTCGAACTCGCGGCGGCGCGCACGCCCATGGTGATCGGATACCGCTTCTCGCCCATCACATGGATGATCCTGAAACGCATGATGCGGGTGGATACGGGGACGCTCGTCAATCTCGTCTCCGACACCCGCGTGGTGCCCGAACGCTTCGGGCCGGACTGCACCGGAGCGAACCTCGCCCATGACCTCGCCCGCGTCGCCGCCGACCGCCAGGCGCAGATCGAGGCCATGGGCCTGACGATGGAGCGTCTGGGGCAGGGCGGCGAAGACCCGGGGCTTCGCGCCGCCCGCGCCGTGCTCAAGGGCCTCGGCCTGGGCTAGACCCTCGCGCCCTGCTTCTTCGGGTTCACAAATATCCCGAGGGTGAGCCCCGCAAGGGGCGAGGGGGCAGAGCCCCCTCAGCGACCTTTCCAGATCCAGCCGCCGCCCAGCACCCGCGTGCCGCCCGTCTCGTAGAAGACGCAGGCCTGCCCGGGCGACACGCCCTCTTCGGGGTTCAGAAGCTCCACCTCCGCCTCGGTGGGCGAGAGAGGGCGCAAGATCGCCTCGCGCGGGGGGCGGGTGGAGCGGACCTTGACCGAGACAGGCCATTCCGCCCGGCTGTCGAAGGGCGCATCGCCCAGCCAGTTGACCTCGCGCACCGGGACGGTGCGGGTGGCCAGCAGCTCTTTCGGGCCGACGGTCACGCGTTTTGCATCGACGTCGAGCGCGGTCACATAATGCGGCTCGCTCAAGCCCCCGATGCCGAGGCCGCGCCGCTGGCCGATCGTGTAATGGATCACGCCGTCGTGCCGGCCCAGAACCCGGCCATCGGCATGCACGATCTCACCGGGTTCACCCGCGCCGGGGCGTAGTTTCTCGATCACCGCCGCGTAATCGCCGTTGGGCACGAAGCAGATGTCCTGGCTGTCGGGCTTGTCCGCAACGGCCAGCCCGTATTGCGCGGCCAGCGCGCGGGTCGCGTCCTTCGACGGCAGGTGTCCGAGCGGAAAGCGCAGGAACGAAAGCTGTTCCGGCGTGGTCGAGAACAGGAAATAGGACTGGTCGCGGTTGGCGTCCGCCGCGCAATGAAGCTCGGGCCCGGTCGGGCCGTCCTTGCGCTGGATATAATGCCCCGTCGCCATGCAATCGGCATCGAGATCGCGCGCGGTCTGGAGCAGGTCCTTGAACTTGACCCGTTCGTTGCAACGGATGCAGGGCACGGGCGTCGCGCCCGCCAGATAGCTGTCTGCGAAATCCTCGATCACCGCGTCGCGGAAGATGTTCTCGTAATCGAGCACGTAATGCGGAAAGCCGCGCGTTTCGGCCACGCGGCGGGCGTCGTGAATGTCGAGGCCTGCGCAGCACGCCCCCTTCTTGGCCAGCGCCGCGCCGTGATCGTAAAGCTGCAGCGTGACGCCCACGACGTCATAGCCTTCTTCCGCCAGCATCGCGGCCACGACGGAACTGTCGACGCCCCCCGACATGGCCACGACCACGCGCGTCTCGGCCGGCGGCTTGGCGAAGCCGAGCGAATTGAGGGCGGGGCGGTCAAGGGGCATCGGGGGACAGGTCCGTCTGGGGTTCTGGCGGAATATAGGAAAATCCGACGCAGTCTCAAGCCGCGATCGCGCACCGGTTTCACCCGGCGTTAAGCCCTGTTCGCCAAAGGTTCGCTCCGACACGGCACAAACGGCCTCGGCGGACAGCGATGTATCTGAAGAAAATCAACGGCGCGCGGATTGCGCACCTGCCCGACGGACGCAGGATGACGCAGGGCGACCTGCCCCCGGCGACCACGACGCGCTGGGTCGCCTCGCGCAAGGCGCAGGTGGTGCGCGGGGTGCTTTACGGCCTGATCACGCAGGACGAGGCGCTGTGCCGCTACGGCTTGTCGGAGGAGGAGTTCCTGTCTTGGGTCGCCGCCGTCGCAGATCACGGGGAAGGGGCGCTGAAGGCCACCCATCTGAAAAGATATATACAACCTTAGATTGTATATGGCACAATTCCAACAGCGGTAACGTGCAGTTAACCTTTCGACGTCAAAGTCCGACTCGATCCAACGCGGCCGAAGCTGAAGATGGGGAAACAGCAGAATGCGCATTCTTCTTGTGGAAGACGATCCGACCACGTCCAAAAGCATCGAGATGATGCTCACCCACGCGAACCTGAACGTCTACTGCACCGATCTGGGCGAGGAAGGCATCGATCTGGCCAAGCTTTATGATTACGACCTGATCCTTCTCGACCTGAACCTGCCGGACATGACGGGTCATGACGTGCTGCGCCAGCTGCGCCTGGCCCGGGTGCAGACGCCGATCCTGATCCTGTCGGGGGAAAACGACACCGACGCCAAGCTGCGCGGCTTCGGCTTCGGCGCGGACGACTACATGACCAAGCCGTTCCACCGCGAAGAACTCGTGGCGCGCATCCATGCGATCATCCGCCGGTCGAAGGGGCATTCGCAATCGGTGATCCAGACCGGCCGGATCGCCGTGAACCTCGACGCCAAGACGGTGTCGGCGGATGGCGCGGCGGTGCATCTGACGGGCAAGGAATACCAGATGCTGGAACTGCTGTCGTTGCGCAAGGGTACGACGCTCACGAAAGAGATGTTCCTGAACCACCTCTACGGGGGCATGGACGAACCGGAACTCAAGATCATCGACGTCTTCATCTGCAAGCTGCGCAAGAAGCTCAGCCTCGCCACCGGAGGCGAGAGCTATATCGAGACAGTCTGGGGCCGCGGCTATGTCCTGCGCGACCCTGAAAGCGGCGCGGGCCGGGGCCGGAAGATGGCCGTCGGCGCGTGACGACCACCCGGCGCGCGGCCCCTCCGGCGCGCGCCGGGATCCGTTCCCGGGCAGGCGACAGGCGAGCGGCCGACTGCGCGCGTGCCGAGCGGTGCCCCCAAGCCCAAGACGGGGCAGATCCCTGCCGGTGGGGCCGTTCCCCCTGACCCTGCCGCGCGGCGGCCCGGCCGGGTGCGAGGCAGGGGCGCGCGGTGCCATCCGTCAACCCGTCTTATCCGCAGCCACGGACCCCTTTGCCCCCGTCCCGGCGCGTCGCCTCTCTGGACCTTGCAGGGCCCGCGGCCTAAGACCTTGGCAGGGGGGCGTCACGCCCCCGGCAGGGCGGGAGGCGCGTGGTGCAGGACAACGACACTCCGGTTGCGGACCTGGGCGAGGAGGCCGCCCGCGCCGAACTGGCCCGTCTGGCCGAAGCCATCACGCGCGCGAACCGGGCCTATCATGCCGAGGACGCGCCCGAGATATCGGATGCGGAATATGACCGCCTGAAGGCGCGCAATGCCGCGATCGAGGCGGCCTTTCCCCATCTGCGGCGCGCCGACAGCCCCAGCGGCCAGGTCGGCGCCGCTCCGTCCGAGGGCTTTGCCAAGGTCACCCATGCGGTGCGCATGCTGTCGCTGTCGAACGCCTTTTCCGACGAGGACGTCACCGATTTCGTGGCGGGCATCCGCAAGTATCTCGGCCTTCCCGCCGAGGCGCCGATCGCCTTCACGGCCGAGCCGAAGATCGACGGGCTGTCGCTGTCGCTGCGCTACGAACGTGGCCGCCTGATCAATGCCGCCACCCGCGGCGACGGCGAGGTGGGCGAGAACGTCACCGCCAATGCGCTGACCCTCGGTGATATTCCCGAACGGCTTGAGGGCGCGCCCCGCGTGCTCGAGGTGCGGGGCGAGGTGTACATGTCCCATTCCGATTTCGCCGACCTGAACGCAAGGCAGGAGGCCGCGGGCCAGAAGACCTTCGCCAACCCGCGCAATGCCGCCGCCGGGTCGCTGCGCCAGCTTGACCCCGCGGTCACGCGCACGCGGCCCTTGCGGTTCTTCGCCTATTCCTGGGGCGAGATATCCGAACCCCTTGCCGATACGCAAAGCGACGCCATCGCGCGTCTGGCGGATCTTGGCTTTCAGACTAATCCGCTAACCCGGCGCTGCGCCAGGGCGGTCGACATGCTGGACCATTATCGCGCGATCGAGGCGCAGCGCGCGACGCTGGGCTATGACATCGACGGGGTGGTCTACAAGGTCGACGACCTTGGCCTGCAGGCGCGGCTCGGCTTCCGGTCGACCACGCCGCGTTGGGCCATCGCGCACAAGTTTCCCGCCGAACTCGCCTGGACCCGGCTCGAGGCGATCGACATCCAGGTGGGACGCACCGGCGCGCTCAGCCCCGTGGCGCGGCTGACGCCCGTCACCGTGGGCGGCGTCGTCGTGTCGAACGCGACGCTGCACAACGAAGACTACATCGCCGGGCGTGACGCGCGGGGCGAGCCGATCCGCGGCGGGCGCGACATCCGTGTGGGCGACTGGGTGCAGGTCTACCGCGCGGGCGATGTGATCCCCAAGATCGCCGATGTCGATCTGGCGCGTCGCCCCGCCGATGCGGCGCCTTACGACTTTCCGCAGACCTGCCCGGAATGCGGCAGCGCCGCCGTGCGCGAGGAAGGCGACGCCGTGCGCCGCTGCACCGGCGGGCTGATCTGCCCCGCGCAGGCGGTCGAGAAGCTGAAGCATTTCGTCAGCCGCGCCGCCTTCGACATCGAAGGCCTGGGCGCCAAACAGGTCGAGATGTTCTACCGCGACGATCTTCTGCCCGTGCGCGAACCGGCCGACATCTTCACCCTGCAGCGCCGCGATGCCACCAATCTTGCAAAGCTCGCGAACCGCGACGGCTGGGGCCAGACCAGTGCAAAGAACCTCTTCGCCGCGATCGACGACCGGCGGACCATCGCGCTGAACCGGGTCATCTTCGGGCTTGGCATCCGCCATGTGGGCGAAGTGGCCGCCAGCGATCTGGCGCGGCATTTCGGAACCTGGGCGCGGTTTGCCGACACGGTCGATGCCGCCGCGCGCGAACCCGCCGCGCAGGCGCAGGACGCCAAGGCGCGCAAGGCCGCGCTGGCCGACAGCCCCGCCTGGGCCGAGATCGTGAGCATCGATGGCATCGGTGACAGCGTCGCCGCCGCGCTCACCTCGGCCTTCGCGCAGCCGCGCGAGCGCGCCTCGATCGACCGGCTGATCGCCGAGCTTGACGTGCAGGAGGTGACCGCGCGCGCGGCCGCCGACAGCCCCGTTGCGGGCAAGACCGTCGTCTTTACCGGCACGCTGGAAAAGATGACCCGGGCCGAGGCCAAGGCGCGGGCCGAAGCGCTGGGCGCCAAGGTCGCGGGATCGGTCAGCGCGAAGACCGATCTTCTGGTCGCGGGCCCCGGGGCGGGATCGAAGGCGAAAAAGGCCGCCGAGCTGGGCGTCGAGACGATCGACGAAGATGGCTGGCTGCGGCTGATCGGCGACGCATGACCGGGCGGCCCGAGATTCTGTTTCCGCTGTTCGCGGGGCTCGACACGCTCGACGGGGTCGGGCCGAAGACCGCAAAGCTGCTCTCTGGCCTTGGCATTGAACGGCCGCGCGATCTGGCGCTGCACCTGCCTTATGCGTTGGTCGACCGCCGCCGCCGCGACACGATCCGCGGCGCGGTTCCGCCCTGCACGCTGACCGTCGCCGTCACCGTGGGCGCGCACCGCCCCGCGCCGCGCAAATCCGGCCCCTACCGCGTGCATGTCGAAGACGCGCAGGCCGATTTCCAGCTGATCTTCTTTCATGCGCGCTCTGACTACCTGCAGCGCCTACTGCCGGTGGGCGCGCGACGGGTCGTGTCGGGGCGGTTGGAGCTGTTCGACGGGATGGCGCAGATGGTCCATCCCGATCACATCCTGCCCGAAGACGAAGCCGGTGATATCCCCGAGATCGAGCCGGTCTATCACCTCACCGCAGGCGTCACGCAGAAGACGCTTTTCAAGGCGGTGCGCGGGCTGCTGGGCACCTTGCCGGACCTGCCCGAATGGATCGACCCGGCGCTGGCGGCGCGGGAAGGCTGGCCCGGCTGGGCCGATGCGCTGCGCGCCGCCCATGCGCCGCGCGACGAAGGCGATCTGGCCGCCACCGCGCCCGCGCGGGCGCGGCTCGCCTATGACGAACTTCTGGCCCATCAGTTGACGCTCGCGCTGGCGCGGTCCCGCCTGCGCCGGGCCAAGGGGCGGTCCACCACGGGAACCGGTGCGTTGCGCGCCCGCGTTCTGGCCGCGCTGCCCTATGCGCTGACCGGGGCGCAGGCCCGCGCGGCGGACGAGATCGCCGCCGACATGGCCGCGCCCCGCCGGATGAACCGCCTGCTGCAGGGCGATGTGGGCGCGGGAAAGACGCTGGTTGCGTTCCTCGCCCTTCTGGTCGCGGTCGAGGCGGGCGGGCAGGGGGTAATGATGGCGCCGACCGAAATCCTCGCGCGGCAGCATCTTGAAGGGCTGCAGCCGCTGGCCGAAGAGGCGGGGGTGGTGATCGAGATCCTGACGGGCCGCGACAAGGGGGGCGAGCGTCAGGCGAAGCTTGCCGCACTCGCCCGCGGCGACATCCATGTGCTGGTGGGCACCCATGCGGTGTTTCAGAAGGATGTCGACTTCCGCGACCTGCGTCTGGCGATCGTCGACGAACAGCACCGCTTCGGGGTCGGCCAGCGGTTGGAACTGGGGCGCAAGGGCGACGGTGTCGACGTGCTGGTGATGACGGCGACACCCATTCCCCGCAGTCTTGCGCTGGCCACGCATGGGGACATGGATGTGTCCGTGCTGGACGAAAAGCCGCCCGGTCGCAAGCCGATCCGCACTGCCGCCGTCCCGACCGACCGGCTGGACGAGGTCATCGCCCATATGCGTGGCGCCATCGCCGAGGGGCGGCAATGCTACTGGGTCTGCCCGCTGGTCGAGGAATCCGAACGCGTCGATCTGACCGCCGCCGAAGACCGGTTCCAGCGTCTGAGTGCGGCGCTGGGCGACGGGGTGGTGGGCCTTGTCCATGGCCAGATGCCGCCCACCGAGAAGGACGCGGCCATGGCGCGGTTCGTGGCGGGCGAAACCAAGGTTCTGGTCGCCACGACCGTGATCGAGGTGGGCGTGAACGTGCCCAATGCCACGATCATGGTGATCGAACGGGCGGAAATCTTCGGGCTGGCGCAGCTGCACCAATTGCGCGGCCGGGTGGGGCGGGGCGAGGCGGCCTCGACCTGCCTGCTGATCTACCAGCCGCCCCTGACCGAAGGCGGGCGGCGGCGGCTGGAGGTCCTGCGCGAGACCGAGGACGGCTTCCGCATCGCCGAGACCGATCTGCAGATGCGCGGCGCGGGCGATCTCATCGGCACGGCGCAATCGGGCCTGCCGCGCTTCCGCATCGCCGATCTCGAACGGCAGGCGGGCCTGATGGCCATCGCGCAGACCGACGCGCGCAAGCTTCTGATGGATGATCCGACGCTGGAAGGCCCCCGGGGCCGGGCGGCGCGCACGCTTCTGTGGCTGATGAGCCAGGAGGAAGCGATCCGCCTGATTTCAGTGGGTTAGGCGGAACATTCCGGAATGTTCTCAAATGTTCTTAAAAAGTTCTTTACAGGTGGGATTGATTGTGAGAACAAAGAGGCAACTCTACTGACGAAGGACTTGCCCGATGCTCCGCGATCTCAAGGATGTTCTGCACCGCACCCAACCGAACCTGCTGCAGGATCTGGCAGGTGCCGCCGCCCTTGGCGTGATCCTTGTGGGCGGGCTGTTCCTGCCCGGGATCGTCTGACCGTTTCTGCCTGCGCGCGTATGGCCCGGGGCGGTTCCACCTGTCCCCAACAGCTGCCAGAGGATTTTCTGTCCCGATACCTCCGGCCGGAACCGACTGCACCCCGGGCCACCATACGCGAGCCTAGACCTGCCGCCGCCATCCACCCGGGATGCGCGGCGGTTTTTTTTGATCAGTATGCCGGGATCAGGCGCAATGCGCGGCGTCGGCCTGCGCTATCGCTTCGGCCGCCGCTTCGATCGCGAGAAGGATCGAGGCATGCCGGTTCTTGTAGTCGCGCGCGGGCAGAAGGACTTCCAGCCCGTCGAAGGGCGCCTCGGGGACGGGGCCGCCTTCCTTCAGCATGGCGCGCAGCTGGTCGCGCGCGGTCTCGATCTGGGCGCGCGTCGTGCCGATGATCGCGCCCGCCACAACCGACGCCGCCGCCTGACCCAGCGCGCAGGCCTTCACATCCTGCCCGTACCCCGTGACGCGGCCCTCGCGCACGGTCAGGTCCACCGTCACGGTCGACCCGCACAGCGGCGAGCGGCGCTTGACGCTGGCATCGGGCGCGTCCAGCCGGCCAAGATGCGGGATATCCGCCGCAAGGCCGAGGATCTTCGCGGAATAGAGCTTGATCAGGTCGGTATCGGCGGACATGGCTTTCCCTTCGCGGCCCGACCCAATAGATAGGCAAGTGCCGCTTCATTGCAAAAGGTTTTCGTTATGGCCTTCGACCCGACCACCCTGCGATATGACGCGGCGGGGCTGATCCCCTGCATCGCCCAGGACGAAGGGACTGGCGAGGTGCTGATGATGGCGTGGATGAATGCGGATGCGGTGGCCCGCACGCTGGCCACGGGTCGCGTCACCTATTGGTCGCGGTCGCGCGCGGCGTTCTGGGTCAAGGGCGAAAGCTCGGGCCATGTGCAGGAGTTGGTGGAGCTGCGCGTCGATTGCGACCGCGACTGCCTGCTGGCCGTGGTGCGCCAGACCGGGCCTGCCTGCCACACCAACCGGCGCACCTGCTTCTACACCGCGATCCGGGGCGGTGAGGAAGTCGAGCTGATGCAACCCGGGGCGTGATCATCCCGGTCGGGATTTGCGTATTTGTGACGAGAAGAAGCAGCAGGTCAGAGCCCGACCATCGCCCGGATATCCTGCGGACCGACGCCTTCTGCGCGGTAGGTGGCAATGGCGCGCGCGTCGTCGCGTTTGGCAAGCCGCTTGCCCTGATCGTCGCGGATCAGGCGGTGGTGGTGATAGACGGGTGTCGGCAGGCCGAGCAGGCGCTGCAGAAGGACATGCAGGCGCGTCGCGTCGAACAGGTCTTCGCCGCGCACCACGTGGGTGATGCCCTGTTCGGCGTCGTCAAGCACGACCGACAGGTGGTAGGAGCCCGTGAAATCACGCCGCGACAGGACGATGTCGCCCGCAAGCGTGACAAGATCGCCTGCGTCGAAGGCGATGTCGCCGGTTTCCCCCAGCGGCCCGCGCCCGGTTTCAATAAAGTTGAGGCTGGGCGCGTTCAGATGCCCGACCGCCGCGCCCATGTCGAGGCGCAGCGCCGCGCCGTGGGGGCGAGGCGCGCCGGGGTCGTGGTGGGCGCGGCAGGTGCCGGGATAGATCAGCCCGTCGATGCCGAAGGCGGGGTCGCCCCCTTCCTGCGGGGCGCTGGCGGCGGCGCGGATATCGCGGCGGTTGCAGGTGCAGACATAGAGAAGCCCCTGCGCCCAAAGACGGTCGAGCGCGCGGTCGTACAGGGCAAGATGGTCCGATTGCCGCCGCACCGGCGTTTCCCAGCTCAGCCCCAGCCAGGCGAGGTCGTCGTGGATCTGTGCCTCCCATTCCGGTTTGGACCGGTCGCGGTCGATATCCTCGATCCGCAGCAGGAAGTCGCCGCCCGCCGCGCGCGCCATGTCATGCGCGAGGATCGCGGAAAAGGCGTGCCCCAGATGCAGCGGGCCGGTAGGAGACGGGGCGAATCGGGTGCGGAAGGTCACGTCCGTTCAAGGACATAGACGTTGGAGTTGAGGTTGCGCTTCGGCAGGTGGGGGCCGTATTCGCGGAAGACCTCGCGCGCGCAGCCCGCCGCCACCCAATGGGCGAGACGCGCTTCGTTGGCGCGGTCGGACAGCGCGTGGTCGTTGAAGGACAGCACCAGATGCCCGCCGGGGGCCAGCGCCTCCATCAGCCGGTCGAAGACGGCGATGGGGGCGGCACCCGCGCCGATCACGCCGATGGCCGCGATGGCGGCGTAGTCGCCCGGTGCGATGCCCAGCGGTTCATCCGCCGCGATTTGCCGGAGCGCGCGGTAAAGGCCCCGGTCCCGCGCCCGCGCGAGCATCTCGGGCGAGAGATCGACGCCGTCGATGCTGGTGAAGCCCGCGCCGCGCAGCGCCAGCCCCGACAAGCCAGTGCCGCAGCCGAAATCGAGGATCGGGGCGTCAGGGGCCACGAAGCGCGCCAGCGCCGCCGCGCAGCGGGGAGGGGTGGCATAGCCGTTTTCCGTCACTTCGGCGTCATAGGTGGTGGACCAGTCGTCATAAAGCACGCGCGTCTCGTCCGCGGTGCGCGCCTTGTAGACCTTGTCGAGAAAGCTCTGTTCCATGGTCCGAGACTATGCCTGCCGCGGGCCGGGCGTCCAGTGCCTTCAGGCGACGGAAAGGGCTGCGTCCTGCGCGGAAAGCCAGCCGTGGAAATCCGCTTTGGCCCGGTCGGTATAGCCCTTGTAGCGGTCGCGGCGACCCCGACGTCCGCCGCGCGCGTCGTCAAGCGGCGGGAAGAGGCCGAAGTTCACGTTCATGGGCTGGAAGGTCTTTGCGTCCGCGCCGCCGGTGATGTGGGTGACCAGCGCGCCCACCGCCGTGGTGGGCGGCGGCGGCGGCAGGTCGCGCCCCAGGATTTCGGCTGCGGCAAGGCGCCCGGCCAGAAGCCCCATCGAGGCGCTTTCGACATAGCCTTCGACGCCGGTGATCTGGCCCGCAAAGCGGATATGCGGCCGCGACCTGAGCCGCAGATGCGCATCAAGCAGCCGGGGCGCGTTGATGAAGGTGTTGCGGTGAATGCCACCAAGGCGCGCGAAAGATGCCTCCTGCAGCCCGGGAATCATCTTGAAGACAGACGTTTGCGCGCCATACTTCATCTTGGTCTGGAACCCCACGATGTTGTAGAGCGTGCCGAGCGCGTTGTCGCGCCGCAGCTGCACGACCGCATAGGGCTTGTTGGCCGGGTCATTGGCATTGGTCAGACCGACAGGCTTCATCGGTCCGTGGCGCAGGGTTTCGCGGCCGCGTTCGGCCATGACCTCGATCGGCAGGCAGCCGTCGAAATAGCCCGCGGTCTCGCCTTCGCGGAACTCGGTCTTGTCGGCGGCGAGAAGCGCGTCGATGAAGGCCTCGTATTCCGCCTTGGTCATGGGGCAGTTGATATAGGCGGTGCGTTCCTCTTCCGTGTCGCCCTTGTCGTAGCGCGATTGCCGCCACGCCACCCCCATGTCGATCGTGTCTGCGTGAACGATGGGCGCGATGGCGTCGAAGAAGGCAAGCGCATCCGACCCGGTTTCCTGCGCGATGGCCGCGCCCAGGGCGGTGGATGTCAGCGGACCGGTCGCGATGATCCAGTGGCCGCTGGCGGGCAGCGCGGTGATCTCATGGTGGCTGATGCGGATGCGGGGATGGGACTGCAGCATGGCGGTCACCGCTTCGGCGAAGGGGTCGCGATCCACGGCCAGCGCTCCGCCCGCAGGCAGGCGGTGGCGGTCGGCGGTGGTGATGATCAGCCCGCCTGCCGCGCGCATTTCCCAATGCAGCAGGCCCACGGCGTTCTGTTCGTCATCATCCGAACGGAAGGAATTCGAACATACCATTTCCGCAAGGAATCCGGTGCGATGCGCGAAAGTCTTCACCTCGGGCCGCATTTCGTGGATGACCACGTCGATGCCCAATTTCGCGGCCTGCCAGGCCGCTTCGGCGCCTGCCATACCGCCGCCCACGATGTTCAGGGTTCTGTCCATGCCTTGCGATCTAGACCGGGCAGGGCGTCCATGCAAGCGGTCCGGAAAACCACAAGGCCGCCGCGGGACCTGTCAGCGCCGAGTGAGAGTTCGGCTGGAGGGACCGGTCTACCGCGGCGGCCTTGGTAAGCTTTCGCCTTCGATGACACCTTCTTGCCATATTCCCGCCCGAAAGGGAACAGCCAAGCTAGAAACAAACCGGCGCTATTGTTTCCAGTCGGGGTCGCGCTTTTCCAGGAAGGCGCTGATGCCTTCCACGGTGTCGCGATACAGCATGTTCTCGACCATCACGTCGCCGGTGAAGGCATAGGCCTGATCAAGCGTCATTTCCATCTGGTCGTAGAAGGCGCGCTTGCCGATGCGCACGGCCGCGCCCAGCTTGGCTGCGATCTGGTCGGCCAGTGCCTGCGTTTCGTCCTCCAGCGCGTCGGATGCCACGACCCGGTTCACAAGGCCAATGTCGCGGGCGCGGGTGGCGTCGATGAACTGGCCGGTGGTCAGCATCTCGAAGGCGTGCTTGCGCGCGATATTGCGGGTCAGCGCCACCATGGGCGTGGAACAGAACAGCCCGATATTCACCCCGTTCACCCCGAAGCGGGTGCCTTCGGCTGCGACGGCCAGATCGCAGCTGGCCACAAGCTGGCAGCCCGCCGCCGTGGCGATGCCATGCACGCGGGCGATGACCGGCTGGGGCAGGCGGCGGATCGTCGTCATCATCTTTGCGCAGCGGTCGAAAAGATCCTTGAAATAGGCCTGCCCGCCGTCTTCTGCCTGCCGGCCTTGCGTCATCTGCTTCAGGTCATGGCCCGCGCAGAAGGCCTTGCCCGCGCCCGACAGGATCACCACGCGGATGTTGCGGTCTTCGGCCAGCGCGTCGAACTGGGCCTGAAGGGCCGCCAGCATTTCGTCCGACAGCGCGTTGAGCCGTTCGGGCGCGTTCATGTGCAGATGTGCGACCGCGCCCGTGTCGTGACGTTCCAGAAGTGACATCTTGCCCTCCGCTTCTTTGGCGGCAAGGTTAGCGGCAAACAGCAAGGGGAGGAAGGCATGGCAACGACACGCTCGCTGGCGATGACGACAGAGGAACTCTCGGCCTATCTGGACGAGGTCTTTCCCCAGGTGCGCGGCGAATTCGGGGTGGATGCGCTGGCCCCGGGCACGATCACCATGCGCCTGAACGTGCGCGACCATCACCTGCGCCCGGGCGGCACGGTGTCGGGGCCTGCGATGTTCTCGCTCGCCGATGTGGCTGTCTATGCGATGGTTCTGTCGATGATCGGGCGGGTGCCGCTGGCGGTGACGACCTCGTCTGCGGTCGATTTCATGCGCAAGCCCGAAGCGGGGCGCGATCTGCTGGCCGAAGGGCGCCTGCTCAAGCTGGGCCGTCTTCTGGCGGTGGGCGATGTGCTGATCCGGTCCGAAGGGCGCGAGGAGATTGTGGCGCGGGCCAGCATGACCTATGCGATTCCGCCCCAGCGGGAATGACCCGAAATTGGGGTATCTATATACCTATTTTTCAAGTCATTGAAAAGGCTTTAATATTTCGGGCGCAACTGTCTTGACGTGGTCCGGGAAGCCCCGTATCTCCCCGCAATCGAATTCGGGTGCGCCCTTGGCGGCGCGCTTTTCATCTTCAAGGACGATCCTGCCATGAAAACCTTTACGGCTACCCCGGCGGACATCGACAAGAAGTGGATCCTGATCGACGCCGAAGGCGTGGTTCTGGGTCGTCTTGCCTCGATCGTCGCCATGCGCCTGCGCGGCAAGCACAAGCCCAGCTTCACGCCCCACATGGACATGGGCGACAACGTGATCATCATCAACGCCGACAAGGTGCAGATCACCGGCCGCAAGCGGGAAGAGCATTTCTACTGGCACACCGGTCATCCGGGCGGCATCAAGTCGCGCACCAAGCAGCAGATCCTCGAGGGCGCGCATCCCGAGCGTGTCGTTCTGCAGGCGGTCAAGCGCATGCTCCCGGGCGGGCCGCTCAGCCGCCAGCAGATGACCAACCTGCGCATCTACGCAGGTGCCGCGCATCCCCATGACGCCCAGTCGCCCGAAGTTCTGGACGTGAAGTCCATGAACAAGAAAAACACCCGGAGCTGAAACCGATGGCCGATCAGATCAACACCCTCGAAGACCTGAGCGCAGTCGCCAGCGTCCAGCCCGTCGAAGCCGCGCCCCGTGAACCGGTGCGCGACGCGCAGGGCCGTTCCTATGCCACCGGCAAGCGGAAGGATGCGGTCGCCCGCGTCTGGATCAAGCCGGGTTCCGGCAAGGTCACCGTGAACGGCAAGCCGCAGAACGAATACTTCGCGCGCCCCGTGCTGCAGATGATCCTCGCGCAGCCCTTCACGATCACCAACACGACCGGTCAGTTCGACATCGTCGCCACAGTCAAGGGCGGCGGTCTGTCGGGGCAGGCGGGTGCCGTCAAGCACGGCGTGTCAAAAGCGCTGCAGCTGTACGATCCCTCCTTGCGCGGCGCGCTGAAGGCGGCAGGCTTCCTGACCCGCGACAGCCGCGTGGTGGAACGGAAGAAATACGGCAAGGCGAAGGCCCGCCGCAGCTTCCAGTTCTCCAAGCGCTAATAGAGAACTATACATTTTTCGACACAAAACAAAGGGTTGCGTTCTTCGCAGCCCTTTTTCTTTGCGTGGTGGAACCGTAGCAGAGGCCGTATGTGTTGACACTATGGACTGACAGTTTTGACATGCTCGCCGCGTTTCCTGTTACTATTTGAACAGCTCACCGAAAATCGGACAGCGTCGGAAGCTTCGATCTGATGTCTGCTGGTCTCCGAGGACGACGAGATCAGAACATGAAGAAACGCAGGAATCATAACTGGCGCTCAAAGCTCATGGGGCACTGGAAGCCGTGAAAGGTGGGCGTATTGTGTCGGACTTGGCCGCCAAATACGGCTTGCATCCGACGAAGATTAACTAAACTAAGAAGGCCCTTGTGGATGGTTCGACCGACATCTTCGTGCGGGGCCGCAAGAATGCGCCTGGGATCGATGAGGACACTGTGCGATCGCTGCATGCGAAGATCGGGGATCTGGCTGTGGTCAACGATCTTTCGTCCAGAAAGCTGAAGCCCTGAACCGGCAAGTGAGCCGCTGGATCACCTTCTACAAACATGAATGCCCTCACACTGCACATGGCGGTCAACCGCCCGCCGTGGTCTACTTCAACGCAATCGAAACTGACCAGCAGGTGCAGGCAGTAGCTTCAACCAGCCGGAAATCTGTTCAAGAGATGGGGAGTAGTTCAGAGCGTGCGGTTTTTGCAGGAAAAAGCAACTTAAATAAATTGACATGTCGGAATTCAGCTCTAGCTTCAAATACTAAAGTTACATATCTTAAGTGTTTTCGCCAAGATGATTAGGAATTTCTATTTATAAATCAACTTCAGAAGGACGTGAGAGATGCGAAATCAATTAAAGATGGAAAACCTGGCGGACCCAACCTTGAAGTGGAGTGTCTTGCTGGCGGGGCTCGTAATCGTTTCGTCTTCGCCATTGTTGGCTGACGGCGAATCGGAGTTTTACAATCTGTACGACATGTGGCAATGCCAAACGTCAACGGAAAACTCCAGACTTAATGATAGTGGAGATTTTTTCGTTTTGCAGTCTCGCGTTGATTCGCCTATTTCTTTGGCGTCCCTGGATGGATATGATGGGGCCATTCAAGCTTTTCCGTTTTTGGTTTTGAATTATGATTTCAATTCCGAGAGGATTAATGATTGGCTATTGTTTGGCATTGATGATAAGAATTATGTGGATTTTTCCTACATATCCAATGATCCTCAAGGTTTAATTGATGAGAATAAGGTTATTGAAAGCATCGCAATTGATGTCAAGCATAACCAGCTTCGAATTAAGCATGTGCAGGACAGTGTTGAAACTGTTTATTCATGTGATGCGGTTGTCGATGGGCAGACTAGACACGGAAACTTTGTATACTTTATCGATTACATTGAGTCAGCATTTCCCAATGCCAAATCCAGTCCTGTTACCCCCGAAGCGCCAAAAGTAGGCAAAGCCGCAGATGGGGCTGAGAGGAATTATTTGTTTAAAATTTCAGCGGCAGGACGGCTGGATTCGCAACCTGTGCACATCTCTGAATCGTTCGATTATTACGATTGCAATGATGTGATTGGGGATTACTTTGGTGATTGGGGGTATGATACTTTAGTGCTGATGACGGAAGAGTATGCCGTGGATTCGCCTGATAAGTCCTGGTGCTCGGTGAGCCAAGGCAGGGCTGGAACGATGTTTGCAAATACTATTTCTGTGGAGTACTATATGGACGGCGCAAACTTCAATGATTGCGTTTACGGTAACAATTGTGTTGTCAGAAACATGATGGAGTTGCAGATCAAGGGGAGCGAAATATATTTCAATAGCACTGTTCAGAGGGGGGCTGAGATTAAGATGGCATGTTTCAAGGGTGGGAATATCGTGAACTTGAAGGGTTGCTATGCTGTGAACTAGTTCAGTGCGAGGGAACAGATTGGTGGCGGGCTGCAGAATTGTAATTTATGTTCTCCACGCTTTGGTTGAATGAGTTATGGCTTTGACTTGATTGCCTTCGTTTTAGCGGCCGATTGGTGGCGGTTTTCAATTTATCGATAAGAGCTGAAGTAAATTAATTTGTGTGGCGCGGAGCGGCGGGGCCCTGATTTCGAGTCGCATCTTGCTACAAGCTCCCTCTCCCTCCGGGGGGTATTTTCCTTTGGGGCGGTTGCGGTATGGGCGGAGGGGATGTATCGACAATCAACGTCACCTGTCGGAGTGCGATCTTGAAGGCCGTCATCCTAGCCGGGGGATTGGGCACCCGGATCAGCGAGGAATCGCATCTGCGCCCCAAGCCGATGATCGAGATCGGGGGCCGGCCGATCCTGTGGCACATCATGAAGATCTATGGCCACCACGGGATCACCGACTTTGTGATCTGCTGCGGCTACAAGGGCTACATGATCAAGGAGTATTTCGCGAACTACTTCCTGCACATGTCGGATGTGACCATCGACCTGGCTGACAATTCCATGCAGGTCCACACCCAGAGCGCCGAGCCCTGGAAGGTCACCCTTGTCGACACGGGCGAAGATACGATGACCGGCGGGCGCATCCGCCGCGTGCGCCAGCACTTGACCGAGACCTTCTGCCTGACCTATGGCGACGGGGTGAGCGATGTCGATGTCGGCGCGCTTGTCGCCTTTCACCGCGAACAGGGCTGCGAGGCGACGTTGACCGCGATCCAGCCCGCGGGCCGGTTCGGCGCGCTGGGGGTCGAGGACGCGCGCGTCACCAGCTTCACCGAGAAGCCGAAGGGCGACAAGCAATGGGTGAACGGCGGCTTCATGGTCTGCGAACCGTCCGTGATCGACCGCATCGCGGGCGATGCCACCCCGTTCGAGCGCGACCCGCTGGAAAGCCTGGCGCGCGACCGGCAACTGGCGCTTTGGCGGCACGACGGGTTCTGGCAGGCGATGGATACGTTGCGCGACAAGACCTACCTGGAAGAACTCTGGGCCTCGGGCAACGCCCCCTGGCGTGTGTGGGAGCGGTTGCGCCCATGACCTTCTGGGCGGGCAAGCGCGTTCTCGTCACCGGGCAGACCGGGTTCAAGGGCGCGTGGCTGTGCGACTGGCTCTTGTCGCTGGGGGCTGACGTTTCGGGATTTGCCCTGCCGCCTGAGGCGCATCAGCGTCTCTTCGGCGATCTCGGTCTGCCGGGCCGTATGGATCATGCAACCGGCGACATCCGCGACGCGGCCGCGCTGTCGGCCCGTGTGGCCGACGTGCACCCCGATGTTGTTTTCCATCTGGCCGCGCAGCCTCTGGTTCTGGCCTCCTATGACGATCCGGTGGCGACTTGGGCCACCAACGTGATGGGATCGGCGCATCTGATGCAGGCACTGCGCGCGCTGGATGCGCCCTGCGCGGTTGTGATGGTGACCACCGACAAGGTCTACGAAAACCGTGAATGGGTCCATCCCTACCGCGAGGACGATCGCCTCGGCGGGCATGACCCCTACAGCGCGTCCAAGGCGGCGATGGAGATCGCGGTCGCCTCGTGGCGGCGGTCGTTCTTCCAAGACCACCCGGTGCGGATGGCTTCGGCGCGCGCGGGCAACGTGATCGGCGGCGGCGACTGGGCCGAAAACCGGATCGTTCCAGACATCGTGCGTGCGCTGTCGACGGGCAGGCCGGTCGCGGTGCGCAACCCACGCGCGGTGCGGCCCTTCCAGCATGTGCTTGAACCCCTGTCGGGCTACCTTCGGTTGGCTGAACGGCTGGTGACCGCGCCGGGGGGGCTGGGCGAAGCCTACAACTTCGGTCCAGAACCGGCGGACCTGATGACTGTCCGCGCGCTGGTCGAGGCGGCGCTGACGCACTGGCCGGGGCGGTGGGAGGATGCGTCGGATCCCTCGGCCCGGCACGAGGCAGGGCTCCTGTCCCTCGGGATCGAGGCGGCACGCCACGATCTGGGCTATGCGCCCCGCTGGAACAGCGCCCGCGCGGTTGAAGCCACGCTGAGCTGGTATCGCCGCGCGCAGGACGGCGCCGACCCAAGCGCATTGGTGGCGGCCGACATCGCGGCCTTCGGTGCGCCATGATCTTCCGCGACCTCGCCCTTCCCGGCACCTTCGAGGTGCTGCCTGAGACCCGCGGCGATGCGCGCGGGTCCTTCGAGCGCATCTTCTGCGCGGATGAGTTCGGTTCGCGCGGTCTGGCGACGCATTGGGTCCAGATGAACCTGTCGGTCACGCGCGGCGCAGGCACGCTGCGGGGCATGCATTTCCAGAGGCCCCCCCATGCCGAGGTCAAGCTGATCCGCGCCATCCGGGGCCGGGTGCATGACGTGATCGTCGATCTGCGCGCGGGGTCGCCTACCTTCGGGCGCCATGTCGCGGTTGTGCTCGACGCCGATCTGCGCAATGCGGTCTATGTGCCCGAAGGCTTCGCCCACGGGTTCCAGTCGCTGACGGACGAGGTCGAGATGATCTATGCCCATTCCGCTGCCTATGCCCCCGACGCCGAGGGCGGCCTTCAGGCGCTCGACCCCGCACTGGGGATCGACTGGCCGCGGCCGGTGACGCAACGATCGCCGCGCGACGAGGGGTTGCCGGGGTTGGGGGAGGTTACGGTGCTATGACCATGCCCTGCCGTCACTGCGCGACACCGCTCACGCTCGATTTCCTCGACCTCGGATCGGCGCCGCCGTCGAACGCCTATCTGACGGCCGAGGATCTCGATCAGCCCGAGGCCGTCTATCCGCTGCGCCTGAAGGTCTGCCCGTCCTGCCGACTGGTCCAGACCGAGGATTACACCGCTGCCGATGATCTTTTCACGCCGGACTACGCCTATTTTTCGTCGACCTCGCGCAGCTGGATGGACCATGCGCGCCGCTATTGCGAGATGATCACAAGGCGGCTGCAGCTTGGGGCTGACAGCCATGTGATCGAGGTCGCGTCCAACGATGGGTATCTGCTGCGCAACTTCGTGGCGGCGGGCATTCCCTGCCTGGGGATCGAACCTACCTCCAGCACCGCAACCGCCGCGCGCGCGCTCGGGATCGAGGTGCTCGAAGAGTTCTTCGGCGAAGACCTCGCCCTACGGATCGCGCCCGCCGATCTGATCATCGGCAACAACGTTTACGCCCACTTGCCCGACATCAACGACTTCACCCGCGGGCTTTGTGCTGCGCTGAAGCCTGAAGGCGTCGTCACGCTCGAATTTCCGCACCTCATGCGGCTGGTGGAGTTCGGCCAGTTCGACACGGTCTATCACGAACATTTCTCGTATCTGTCGCTGATGGCGGTCGAACGCATCATGGCGGCCGCCGGTCTGCGCGTCTTCGATGTCGAGGAACTGCCGACCCATGGCGGAAGCCTGCGCATCTATGCCTGCCGCAGCGGCGCGCAGCATGCCGAAGCCCCCGCCGTTGCCGCGATGCGGGCCGAGGAACTTCGCCGCGGTATGGCAGAGGATGCGTTCTACGCCGGGTTTCAGACCCGCGCCGATGCGGTGCGCGACGCCTTCACGGGATTCCTGCGTGACGCACGTAAGCAGGGCCGCAGCGTTGCGGCCTATGGGGCTGCGGCCAAGGGCAACACGCTGATCAACTTCGCGGGGGTCGGGCCGGACCTTCTGCCCTTCGTCTGCGACGCGGCCGAGGCGAAGATCGGCCGCTTCCTGCCCGGAAGTCACATCCCGATCCTGCACCCCGACGAACTGCGCCGCCGCCGTCCCGACGACCTGATCATCCTGCCGTGGAACATCGCCGAGGAAGTCCGCGCGCAACTCGACGACCTCGCGGTGCAGGGGACGCGCTTCGTCACCTTCGTGCCCGACTTCCGGGTGCTCGGGTGAAGCCGGTTCTGATCACGGGGGCGACTGGCTTTGTCGGGTTCGCTGTCGCCCGGGCGCTGGCCGCGCGCGGCCTGCCGCTGCGCTGCGTGATCCGCCAAGGTACGGCAGACCGGTTGCCCCAAGGCGTCGCGAGCGAGGTGATCGAGACACCCGATCTGTTTGCTGAGACCGCCGATTGGTGGAGCGACCATCTCGCGGATGCCGACATGGCGGTTCACCTCGCCTGGTATGCGGAGCCGGGCAAGTATCTGACCGATCCGCGCAACCTCGATTGTCTGACCGGAACACTGGCCATGGCCAAGGGGGCCGTGGCGGCCGGGCTGCGCCGCTTCGTCGGGGTGGGCACCTGTTTCGAATATGATCTGAGCCCGGGATACCTGGCGCCTGACGGGCCGCTTGATCCGCTTACGCCCTATGCGGCCGCGAAGGCGGCGGCCTGGCTGGCGCTGTCGCGCTATCTGCCCTCACAGGGGGTGTCGTTCCTCTGGGCGCGGTTGTTCTATCTGCATGGCCCGGCCGAGGACCCGCGCCGCCTTGTCGCCTATCTGCATCGCCAGTTGCAGGCAGGCGAACCGGCCCTTCTGTCGGGCGGTTTGCAAGTGCGCGACTTCCTTCCGGTGGAGGAGGGGGCCGAAATGATGGTCGATGAGGCGTTGGGCGCCCGCGAAGGGGCAACCAACATCGCCAGCGGGCAGGGGATCACCGTGCGCGACATGGCCCTGCGCATCGCTGACCTCTATGGTCGACGCGACCTGCTGCGCTTCGGCGCGCGCCCCGACAACCTGACCGATCCGCCCTGCGTGGTCGGTTTGCGGCCGGAGGCAGTGGCATGACCGGAGCTGGACACCGTGTCCTGTTCGAAGGGCGGGATTATCCGATCTTCCAGAACCGCATGTATGACAGCGCGGCCGAAGCACGCGCCTGTCCGCGCGGGCAGATCGAACTGGTGCAGGACATGGCCACCGGGCTGATCCGCAACCGGCTCTTCGATCCCGCTCTGATGGAGTATGACGCCGCCTATCAGAACGAACAGGGTAACAGCGCCCCGTTCCGCGACCATCTTGACCTGACGCGCGACCGGGTGCTTGCGCATTTCGGAACCGAGGCGCTGGTCGAGATCGGCTGCGGCAAGGGCGGGTTTCTGAACATGCTCGCGGCGGCGGGAGCCGACATCACCGGATACGACCCGACGTTCGAGGGCGAAGACCCCCGCATCGAAAAGCGCTATTTCGGTCCCGGGATCGGGGTGCGCGCGAGGGGGATCGTTCTGCGTCATGTGCTCGAACACATCGCCGACCCTGTCGCCTTCCTTCGGATGATCGCGGACGCGAATGGCGGCGGGCCGATCTATATCGAAGTGCCATGTTTCGACTGGATCGCACGCAACCGCGCGTGGTTCGACATCTTCTTTGAGCATGCGAACTATTTCCGGCTGTCCGATTTCCACCGCATCTTCGGCCGTGTGATCGAGGCGGGGCATTGCTTCGGCGGGCAGTATCTGGGTGTTTTCGCCGATCTGGCCTCGCTGCGCGATCCGGTCTTTCAATCGGACGATGCCGTGACCCTGCCGACGGACTTCGCCATTGATCTGGATTTCGCGGGTGCCGGGCCGCAGGACGTCGTCTGGGGTGGTGCCTCGAAGGGCGTCATCTACACGTTGGCGCGCGAACGCGCTGGCCTGCCCGTGGCCCATGTCATCGACATCAACCCGGGCAAGCAGGGCAGCTATCTGGCGGGGACGGGCCTTCGGGTCGAGGCGCCGCACGAGGTCTTGCCGCGTCTGGGGCAGGACGCACGCATTCTGATCATGAATCCGAACTATGCCGGTGAAATCCAAGAGATGGCCGGTGACAGCTTCACTTTCGTCGAGGTAGGACAATGACCGATTTCAAGGCCGAGATTCGCGACCGCGTGGCGGCGAATGCCGCGAATGCTCCTCTGAAGGAGGCCGCGATGGCCTTCCTCCGCGCTTCGACCGGGCCGCAATATTCCTACAACTTCCACTGGATGGACCGCCCCATCATCCAGTACCCGCAGGACATGGTCGCGATGCAGGAACTGATCTGGGAGGTGAAGCCCGACCTGATCATCGAGACCGGCATCGCGCATGGCGGGTCGCTGATCCTGTCGGCGTCGATCCTTGCACTTCTCGACATGTGCGAGGCGATCGAGGCGGGCCGCACGATCGACCCCGCGCAATCGCGGCGCAAGGTGCTGGGCATCGACATCGACATCCGCGCGCACAACCGGGCCGCGATCGACGCACACCCGATGCGGTCGCGGATCGAGATGATCCAAGGCTCGTCGATAGACGACGGCATTGTCGCGCAGGTGCATGAGTTTGCGAAGGATTATCAGCGTGTTCTTGTCTGCCTCGACAGCAACCACACCCATGACCACGTGCGCGCCGAGCTTGACCACTACGCAGCCCTGACCTCGGTCGGGAGCTACTGTGTGGTCTTCGACACGCTGATCGAGGACATGGGCGCAGACGCCTATCCCGACCGCCCCTGGGGGCCGGGCGACAACCCCAAGACCGCCGTTTGGGACTTCGTGAAGACGGACCCTGATTTCGTGGTGGACCAGGCGATTTCGGACAGGCTGCTGATTTCGGTCGCCGACGGTGGGTTTCTCAGGCGGGTTTCATAACTCGCGCTGGAAGCCGCTGGCGCGACGCCGGGCGTTTGCCCAGGCAGAGCGCTGCGTCATGCGTCCGTCCATCACCGCGAGCATATCGAGGCCGAGGATCGTGTCGGCGACCTGAGCGGCAGTCGCCACCGTGTTCTCTTCCCCGATACGTGTCGATCGCCGGAAACTCGTGGCTTGCGCGCGAAGCTTTATCCAGCGGTCGCGCAGCTTTCCTTCGGGAAGGGCAGGGGCTGCCCGGGCGGCTTCCCATTCTGACTGCGTGCCCGTCCTTTCGGCATACTCCGCGAGGATGCGGTCGATATCTGCCGCGCGCGACGGTGTCCTGCGCCCAAACCGGTGAGCGAAAGCATACCAAGCGGCGTAGTCGGGCTGAACGTCGGTGAGACCGCTGCGGGCGCGCACGGTCTCGAGCGTGCCGAAGAACGCGAGCGGCGCGCAAAGCGCATGATCTATCACGTCGATGAACGGGTCGGTTGCATTCTCGGTCTGGAAAGCCTTTCCGGCTTTTTCCTCGGCACTGCCCGGTTGCTTGACCTCGGCATGGGCGCCGCCGGTGCTGGCAGGGCTGTAACCATTTATCGTGATGAAATGGTCGATATGCCGGAAATCGCCGCCCGTCAGAGTGGAGCGGTATTCAAAATTCACGTCCGGAATGATGCTGTCGAACCAGACGCCCATTTGCGGCGCAAGCCGGTCAAGATATTCGCGCGAGGCGCATCCGTGATAGATGTTGGGAGACGGCTGCATGGAAGACAGACGGCAGGCCAGAAGATGCGACCGGTTCTGGTCCGGATCGTAGGACGACACCGCACCATAGCACCTGTCCCGAAAGAACCGCAGGCCACCGGGCTTGCGTCCGTATCCTGCCACAGGCCAGCCATAGGTCATCCGATGCCAACTGACACCATCGGGTCGTTCCCGTTCGACGATGTGCCGCAAAACCGCGAACTGGCCCGGCAGGACCGCGTCATCATCACCGAAAAAGAGGATATAATCGCCGGAACTGGCATCCAAACCCCGGCAGAAGTTTTCGCGCATCGACACGCGCCGTCCGGTTTCCACATAGATCAGACGGGGATCGCAGAAGCTTTCGACGACTGCACGGGTGCCATCAGTGCTGGCATTGTCTGACACCACCACTTCGAGGTCCGGGTCTTCGATGGCAAGGGCGGTCGAAATCGACGCGCCCAGATATTCTGCCCGTTCCCGCGTTGGAATGATGATGGAAATCTTCATGGTTCCCCTTATCGCGCTTGTCAGCTCTGCCTTTTCGGTTGCCCTGAGCGGTTGGCTGTCATCGCCGAGGTCTTGGACAGAAGTCCTGACTGGATGGGGCGGTGGCGATGCGGCCAGTGGCCGGTCATCGCCCCGGGCCGAGATACCAGTCATCAAACCCCGACAACTCGGACAGCACCTGCCGATAGCCCTTGGCTGTCAACAGCGACTGGATCTTCGCGCGTTGGGGCAGATGGCCGTGTTCCACGGTCAGCACCCCGAAGGACCAGCGGTCGAAATCCAGCGCCTGCAGAATGTCCAGTTCGCTGCCCTCGGTGTCGACAGACATGTAGTCGATATGCGCGGGCGCGCCGTGTTGCGTCAGAAGGTCGTTCAGCGACACGGTTTCGACCTTGTAGCCTTGCCCGCGCAGCTTGCGTGACGCGGGAATGAAGGTGGAAATCCCCGAATTCACACCGCGCGGGGCCTCGGTAAAGGCGATGTCGGTGCCGCTCTCGCGCCAGACGCAGCGGGTGTCGATGGTGGCGCGGCGGTTGGCCTTGAGCGCGGCATGCCAGCCGCGGGCGGGTTCGGCCAGGATGCCGGTCCAGCCGAAATCCGTCTCCATCAGCCAGGTGTTGTTCAGTTCGACGCCGTCGGTGGCACCGAATTCGACGAAGAAGCCGTCCCTCTTGAAGCCCAGCATCGCCAGCGCGAACACGTCCTGCCGCAGTTGCGACTTGGACCGGTCGAGCAGGGCAAGCGCCTGTACCTGCGTGTCGACAGGCAGGGCCTTCAGCAGGTGCAGATCGAACCACGCATGTTCGCGTGCCTTCAGTTCACGAAGGCGGGCGCGGTCGATCAACCGTTTTTGCGAGAAGAGGCTGGGCATGGGATGTGGATTTCTCGGTTTGGGCCTATCACCTCTAGCCCCGGCTGCGTCGTGATGCAATCGGCCTGCCCCTCATCTGTCCGGCGCGATCAGCCCCAGCCCCCGCAGGTAAATCCCGATCCCCGTCTCGAGAAGGTCTTCCGGCAGGAAGGGCGATTGCGCGCCGGGGGAGTTGCGGGCGAAAAGTTCGACCACGCCGTGGCTCATCGCCCAGATATGGGCGGAAAACATCGAGGCGGGGGGGCGCTTGTCCTCTGGGATGTGGCGCGACAGGTCGGTGGCGGCCTTCTCGAGCACGCCGCGGGCGCGTGTGGCCACCGCGGCCAGCTCCGGCGTGCGGTTGACCGAAATGCCGCTTTCGAACATCGCGATGTAATGGCCGGGATAGCGGCGCGCGAAGGCGAGATAGGCGCGCCCCGTCGCCTCGAACGCGGCCAGGGCCGAGGGCTGGCCCGATTGATAGGCGTAATCCATCAGGTCGGCGAAGATCTCGTATCCCTGCCGCGCGGCTTCGGCGATCAGGTCCTCGCGCCCTTCGAAATGGCGGTAGACGGCGGCAGGGGTGACGCCCGCCTGTTTCGCGGCCTCGGACAGGGTGAAACCGGTCGGCCCCTTTTCGGTGATGAGCTCGAGCGCGGCCTCGACCAGCGCACTGCGCAGGTTGCCGTGGTGATAGCCGCGTTTCTTATCCATGCCAGATGTCGGGGCCTCCGCAGATCGCGGGGTCGTGGGGCCCCAGCGCCCCGGGCGTCTTGCGCGCATAATCAAGCCCGGCCAGCACATGGCGCACCGCCGCCAGCCGCGCGCGGCGCTTGTCGTCCGACCGGATCACCGTCCAGGGCGCGGCCTGCGTGTGGGTGCGGTCGAGCGTTTCGCGGATGGCGTCGCTGTAGGCCTCCCATTTCTTCAGGCCCTCGACGTCGATCCAGGACAGTTTCCACTGCTTGAGCGGATCGCGTTCGCGCTTGAGAAAGCGGCGCAGCTGTTCGGCCTGACCCACGTTCAGCCAGAATTTCACAAGGTGGATGCCTTCCTCGACCAGCATCGCCTCGAAGGGGTTGACCTGGGCGAAGAAATGTTCGCGCTCGGCGTCGGTGCAGAAGCCGAAGACCTTTTCGACCACGCCGCGGTTGTACCAGCTGCGGTCGAAGAAGACGATTTCGCCCGCCGAGGGCAGGTGGTCGATGTAGCGCTGGAAATACCACTGGGTCTTTTCGGTGTCCGACGGTTTCGACAACGCCACGACCCGCGCGCCGCGGGGGTTGAGGTATTCGCGGAAGACCTTGATCGTGCCGCCCTTGCCGGCGGCGTCGCGGCCCTCAAAGACGATGACGACGCGTGCGCCGGTCTCTTTCACCCAGGCCTGCAGCTTGACCAGTTCGACCTGCAGCGCCTCGATCGCGGGGTCATAGACCTTGCCGGGCAGTTCTTCGGTATAGGGATAGGTGGGGTTCAGGATGTCGTCCTTGCCCGCGCGTTCGATCGCGCCCCGCACATTTTCCGGTGCGCCGTCCTTGTGCCAGGCGCTGATCGCGCCGTCGAAGGGAAGTTCCATCCGCCTGCCTCTCCCGTACGGTCCTGCGACCAATATGTGATGTGAAGGGGATTAACGCAAACCCGCCCGTGCGGCGGCGCGCTCGATGGCGGCGACGACGGCATCTTCGGCCACGTGGTGGGGCATGTGGCCCACCCCCGGCAGAACGTCGAGCGCGGCGCCGGGGATGCGATCCACCAGCTTCTCGGAGTGGATCGACAGGCCCACCGTCGTGTCGGCGCTGCCATGGACCAGTTCGACCGGCACCGCGATCCGCGGGTAATGCGGTTCGAGCGCGCGCACCTCCTCCAGCAGGTTGGCGCGCTGGGCGGCATTGGCGCGCAGCGACTTGCGCCGCAGGGTGAGGCCCGGGCCGACATGGGTGGCGTAACCTTCCGGCACGGCCTGCGGGGCGAAGATGGCGCGCAGGGTCTGGTCGATGCGGCTGTCGGGCACGAAGGCGGTGATCATCGGCACGGCGAAGGTGGCACCCACGCGGCTCGACGTGACGCGGTAGAAGAGGTCGAGATCGCTCTCCCACGGGATCGAGGGGGCCGCGACGGCGACCAGCGCGGCGATGTTGGCGGGGCGGTGCACCGCCCAGGCCAGCGCGACCGCGCCGCCATAGCTCTGACCCATCACGATGGGGCGGCCCGCGCCCAGTTCCGCCGCCGCGCGCGCCAGAAGATCGGCCTGCTGTGCGATGGTGGCGCCGGTCTGGTTGATCCGGTCGGAATAGCCCAGCCCCGGCCGGTCGAAGGCGATCACGCGATAGCGTTCCGCCAGACGTGGCGCGAGGCGGAAGGTCATGTCGCG
This sequence comes from Aestuariivita sp., assembly GCA_018401465.1. Taxonomy (GTDB): domain Bacteria; phylum Pseudomonadota; class Alphaproteobacteria; order Rhodobacterales; family Rhodobacteraceae; genus JAGYKE01. The sequence goes on along the minus strand of JAGYKE010000005.1, from coordinate 206,223 downwards.
GGCATTGCCGCTGGCCCCGTGGATGAGCACGAGGTCGGGGCCTTGCCCCATCACGACCGCGTGCACCTGTACGCCGCCCATGTCGAGGATGCGGCCTTCGGGGGGCGAGGCGGCCTCGGCGCGCGCCTCGTGCGCGCGTGCCCGGATCTGGACGACGGCGGCGAAGGCCAGCAGGGCCAGCGCAAGGGCAAGGATCACTTTACCGGCCAATCTGGGTCAGGTCATAGGGCGTGGTCTGGTAGATCTCGTTGATCCAGTTGCCATATAGAAGATGCGCGTGGCTTCTCCAGCGGTTCTGCGGCGTCTCCGCGGGATCGTCGCCCGGGAAATAGTTCACCGGCATCTGGATTTCGGTGCCTTCCACCTGCGTCTGGGCGCGGTCGCGCTCATATTCCTCGGCGAGCGTCCGGCTGTCGTATTCGAAATGGTTGAGGATGTAGAGCGCGCGGTGCGCGGGGTCCTCGATCAGGCAGGGCCCCGTGACATCCGACCCCAGAAGGATCGGCAGGCCCGCCGCCGTCACCTCGTCCGCGCGCACTTCGGTCCAGCGGCTGACAGGCACGACGCAATCATCCGAGAACCCCCGCAGATAGGGCGAGGCCGGCGAAAGGTTCGTGTGCCGGTAGCAGCCGAACAGCTTTTCGTCCAGCACATGCTTGGGCACGCGGTGGAAATGGTGCAGCATCGCCATCCCGCCCCAGCAGACGCCGAAGGTCGAATGCACGTTGGTCTGGGTCCAGTCCATCACCTCGGTCAGTTCGTCCCAGTAGGTCACCTCCTCGAAGGGCAGGTGTTCGATGGGCGCGCCGGTGATGATGAGGCCATCGAACCTTTCTTCCTTCACTTCCTGAAAGGGGCGGTAGAAGGCCTCCATGTGCTCGGCGGCGGTGTTGCGGGTCTGGTGTTCGGACATGCGGATCAGGCTTAGCTCGATCTGCAGGGGCCCCGCGCCGATCAGTCGGGCGAACTGGGTCTCGGTCTGGATCTTCTTCGGCATCAGGTTGAGAAGCCCGATGCGCAAGGGCCGGATGTCTTGCCGGGCGGCCGTCGCTTCGTCCATGACCATGACCCCTTCGCGCGTCAGCACGTCGAAGGCGGGAAGGGTCGAAGGCAGCTTGATCGGCATGGGCGTGTCTTCCGGGAACTGGGGCGGTCAGATAGGCGCGTCAGCCGCGCGCCTCAAGGGCATCGGCCACGGCGTCGATGAAGCCCGCCTCGTCGGTGACGGCGTGCAGGCTGTCGGCGGGGATGGTGATGCCCCATTTCGACATCGCCTCGTATCGCGGCTGGCGATGGGCGAGCGCGCGGGCATAGGTCCAGCGGATGAAGGCGTCGGGGTCGACCTCGGTCTCGCTGCGGCCCGTCTCGGCCAGGTATCCGGCCCAAGCCGAGGCGAGGAATTCGGGCTGATAGGCCATGGGCTTGGGCGCGCGGTCGAAGCGGCGGATCAGTTCGGCCGTATGCGCCTCGGTTCCCTTCAGCCAGATCAGCAGCGTGTGCTTTGACAATTCGGTCAGGATCGGGTCGTTGGGGTCGTCGGCATCGACCCATTCGCAGATCGACCCGCCGGTGTCGCAGATGAAGTTGGGATAGCCGTAGAGCATTTCGGCCCGGCGGATGAAATGTTCGGTATCCAGCAGCGCCTGGATTTCCGCGCGGCGGAACTGGTCCTGGCGGCGGCGGTATTCCTCCATCGGCAGGCCGCCTTTCGACGGATCGCCCGGCTTGCCCAGATAGGACGAGACGGGCGTCAGGTTGTCGAAGGTCAGGTTCGATCCGATGTAGATGGAATCCGATAGCAGCAGGTCGCGCAGGAAGGGCACCTTCATCGCATGCGCCTTGGCGTTGTCGGCGATGTATTCGCCCATGTAGCGGGTGCCGATGCGGTAATCGATGGAATAGTGGAACCAGCGCCCGGCATCGCGCAGCATGGTCGAGACATGCGTCTTGCCCAGCCCCGACATGCCGTAGAACAGAACCCGCTTGTGCGGCGCCACGCGCCAGTCTGCCGCCGTCTGGTAGAGCATCGCCCGCTTTCCCCGTCTGATCTGCGCCGGTCTATCGGCGGCGGCGCGCGCGGTCAATCAGGCGGGCGAGGGGGCGGCCATCGAGGATCAGAAGGCCCACCGCCAGCAACGCCAGCCCTGCAAAGGCCGACACGTGCAGCTTTTCGCCGAGCACGACCGCGCCGAGAAGGATCGCGACGGGCGGGATCAGAAGCGTCACCAGCATCGCGTTTCCGCTGCCCGCGGAAGCAAGCACGCGGTAGAACAGAAGATAGGCCCCCGCCGTCGCAACAAGGGAGTAATAGCCCATCGCCGCCCAGGTGGCCGGGGCCAGATCGAAGCGGGGCACCCCGTCGATCATCAGCGCGGCGGGCAGCAGAATGACGGTCGACCCCGTGAGCATCCCCGCCGCCGCCACCTCGGGTGCCAGACCCCGAAGCGTGATCCGCGCCCAGGCGCCCGCCACCGCATAGAAAACCGTTCCCGAAATGACCGCGATCTGCGCGACCGAGCGCAGGTCGAAATCCCGCAGCGCGTCGAGACCGATGGCGGTGGCCACGCCCAGAAACCCCATCGTGACGCCCACCGCCTTGCGCAGGGTCAAGCGTTCGTCGGCGAAGACCAGCGCCGCCACGATGACCCCGAAGATCGCCGTCGCCCCGTTCAGGATCGAGATGAGCCCGATCTCCACATGCAGCTGTGCCCAGGCCATGAGCGCAAAGGGGATCACGTTGTTGAGGCATCCCATGACGAGAAAGGCGGCCCACATCCGCGGATCGCGGGGCACCGGCAGGCGCCATGCCGCGACCACGGCCCAAAGCACCAGCATTGCCCAGAAGGTCCTGTGCAGGACGGACGTGACCACCGGCACCTCGGTCAGCGCGATGCGCACCGCGAGGAAGGACGCGCCCCAGATCACGGCCAGAAGCACGAGTTCGGCCCAGGCGCGTGCGGAGATGTCCTTCTGCGGTGTCATGGGCCGAGGTTCAGCACGCCACGGGGTTTCAAACGACCCGTTTCCTGCGGGTTTCCGTCCAGATGTTGAGGTAGTTGCCCGCGAAGATCACCAACGCTCCGACGAAGACCCAGATGTCCAGCGCCTCGTCATAGACGAGGTAACCCACGACCGCGATGAACGGCAGGCGGACGAAGTCGATGGGCACGACCACTGTTGCGGGCGCGATGGCCAGCGCGTTCGTCATGCAGAAATGCGCCACCAGCCCCGCAAGCCCGATCATCACCAGCCAGGGCGCGGTCTGCGCGGTGGGCCAGGCGATCTGCCCGTCCCAGCCCACGGCGATAACCCCCATGATCGCCTGCAGGAAGGTCAGCCAGAACAGGATGCAGGCCACCGTTTCCGTGCGCGTCAGGCGGCGGGTGAACATGATGGTCAGCGCGAAGAAGATCGCGCTTGCCGCTGCCGCCACAATGCCTGCATCGATCGTCTCGGGCGAGGGGCGCGCGACGATGAGGATGCCGATGAATCCCATCACCGCCGACACCGCCCGTACCTTTGTCATCCGTTCGCCCAGGATCAGGGGCGACAGCACCAGCACCCAGAGCGGTGACGTGAACTCGAGCGCGAAGAGCTGCGCCAGCGGGATCAGCGTGACCGCATAGAACCACAGGTTCTGCCCGGTGAAATGCGCGGCGTTGCGGACGAACTGAACCCCCATCGACCGGCGCGTGACCTGATGCCAGCTGCGCGTCGCGGTGAGAAGGATGCAGACGATGATGAGCCCCACGAAGGACCGGTACATCATCATCTCGAACGTGTCGTGGGTGCCCGCCACTGCGCGCCCCGCGATCGCCATGCCCGAGAAGGACGCGATGGCGCCCATCATCCACAGCGCGGCCTTCAGCACCTGCGCCGCACTCGCGTCGCCCCGGCCCGGTGTCGCCACGTCCTGCGTCATCGCCCGGCGCCTGACGCGATGGCGATGTAGTTGGTGGTGGTGAAGCTTTCCTCGCGTTCCGAATAGCGGCTCAGCGCCAGCGGCCCGAAGGGCGTGATGCGGTGCAGGGCAAAGCCGCGCGCCGCGAAGAAATCCCAGAAATCCTTGAAATAGGTGCGCGTGTCGATGTTGGTGCCGCCGAATTCGAACTGCACCGCGCGTGTCTGCGCGATGGCGTCGCCCGCGCCGCGCAGGGCGTCGAGCTCATGCCCCTCGATGTCGAGCTTTAGGATGTCGATGGGCGCCGAGGCGAGAGCGTCGCGCCAATAGTCTTCGAAGCGGATCGTCCGCACCTCTTCCGAGGCGTCGAAGCTGAGGTTGCGGAAGCTCAGATCACGCTTGGTCAGACTGCCCAGCCCCGAACCCGGCGTGTCGGCCCAAAGCCGCGCGCTGCCCGCCGTGTCGCTGACCGCGGCGGGCACCAGCGTGACGCGGGCGTCCGACCCGAAGCGGTCGGTCAGTTTCGCGATGTTGGTGGCCGACGGCTCGAACGTGACCACGCGCGCGGCGGGAAAGGCCTGCAGCAGCGCCGCGGTGTAATTGCCCACATTGCCACCGATATCGACGCAGAGCCGCACCTCACCGGGGCCGAGCAGGCGGGTGATCGTGCCGATCTCGGCCGCGATGGACTTCGTCCCATGGCCCTTGCCCAGCCCCCGCAGCACCTGCTTTTCAAGACCGCGCAGGAAGGTGTGGATCACTCCCACTCGATGGTCCCCGGCGGTTTCGAGGTGATGTCATAGGTCACCCGGTTGATGCCCGTGACCTCGTTGATGATCCGCGTCGCGGTTTCGCCGAGGAAGTCGTGGGTGAAGGGGTAGTAGTCCGCCGTCATCCCGTCGACGGATGTCACCGCGCGCAGGGCGCAGGCGAAGTCGTAGGTGCGCCCGTCGCCCATCACGCCGACCGTCTTGACCGGAAGGATCGCGACGAAGGCCTGCCAGATCTCGTCATAAAGCCCGTGGCGGCGGATCTGGTCGATGAAGACGGCATCGGCCTGGCGCAGGATGGCAAGCTTTTCGCGCGTGATCTCGCCGGGGCAGCGGATGGCAAGGCCGGGGCCGGGGAAGGGGTGGCGGCCGATGAAGGCCTGCGGCAGACCCAGTTCCCGGCCCAGCGCGCGCACTTCGTCCTTGAACAGCTCGCGCAGCGGCTCGACCAGCTTGAGGCCCATCTTTTCCGGCAGGCCGCCCACGTTGTGGTGGCTCTTGATCGTGACTGACGGGCCGCCGGTGAAGCTGACGCTTTCGATCACGTCCGGGTAAAGCGTGCCTTGGGCAAGGAATTCCGCCCCTTCCACCTGATCGGCGTATTTCTGGAACACGTCGATGAAAAGCCGCCCGATGGTCTTGCGCTTCACTTCGGGGTCGGTGACCCCTTCGAGCGCGGTCAGGAACAGCTCGCTTTCGTCCGCATGGATCAGCGGGATGTTGTAGTTGTCGCGGAACATGGTCACGACCTGTTCCGCCTCGTCCTGGCGCAGCATCCCATGATCGACGAAGACGCAGGTGAGCTGGTCGCCGATCGCCTCGTGAATGAGGACAGCGGCGACCGAGGAATCGACACCCCCCGACAGGCCGCAGATCACGCGTTTGTCGCCGACCTGTTCGCGGATCTTCGCGATGGCCTCTTCGCGGTAGGCGCCCATGGTCCAGTCGCCCTTGAAACCCGCGATTTTCACGAAGTTCGCGTAGAGTTTCGCGCCCTTGGGAGTGTGGTGCACCTCGGGGTGGAACTGGACGGCATAGAACTGCCGCGCGGTGTCGGCGATGATCGCATAAGGCGCGTTGGGCGAGGTGCCGAAGACCCGGAAGCCCGGTGCGATTTCGGCGACGTGGTCGCCATGGCTCATCCAGACCTGTTCGCGGCCCTGATCGAACCAGCCGTCAAGCAGGTCAAGACGGTCCGCCCCCGGCGTGACATAGGCGCGCCCGAACTCGGCCGTGCCGCCGCCGCCGGTGATCTTGCCGCCTTCGACGCGGCCGCCCAGATCCTGCATCATCACCTGCTGGCCGTAGCAGATGCCGAGGATCGGCACGCCCATGGCATAGGCGGCGGCAGGCGGGCGGGGCGATCCTTCGCGTGTCACCGAATCCGGCCCGCCCGAGAAGATGATCGCGCGTGGCGCGAAATCCTTCAGGAAGGCGTCGGTGACGCTCTGATAGGGGTGGATTTCGCAATAGACATTCAGCTCGCGCAGGCGGCGCGCAATCAGCTGCGTGACCTGCGACCCGAAGTCGATGATGAGGAGGCGATCATGGGCGTTGCTCATGTCCGCCTGATAAGTGCTAGGCTGGGCGCGGGCAAGAGAGGACCGACATGGACCGGCTGCGCGAGGCGGTGAATCGCGGCATCATCACCGAAGACCAGCGCCGCGCGATCGAGGCGCTGCGCCCCGATCCGCTGCGGGCGGACGCCCCGGGGCTGAGCCTTGTGCATGTGCTCTGGATGGCGGGCTGCGCGCTTGTGGTCTTCGCGATGGTGCTTCTCGCCATCGAACTGGGCGCGGATGAACCGGGCCGCCTGATGTGGATCGGCATCGCCTATGCCGGGGTTTTCGCGGCGCTCGATCAGGTGGTGAAGCCGCGCGCGACGCTGCGGCTTCTGTCGTCGATGCTGGTGCTGTCGATGGCGGCCTGCCTCTCGCTGGCGGTCATTGCCTGGCAGGCGAGTGTGGGCGAGCCGAGCTTTCTGCAGAACTGGTCCGATCCGCCCTGGTGGTCGCGCCCCGACGCCGATCCGCCGCCGCTTTGGCCCTATTCGCCGCTGATCCACGGCGCCTTCCCGCCCGCCGCACCCGTCCTTGCCGCCGGGGCGGTTCTGCTGGTGCGGCGCGCGTTCCTGCCCGCATGGGTGCCGTTTCTTGCTGCCCTGATCCTTGTGGTGGCCGAGGTCTGGAAGGGTCTTGGCCTTGACGACACGATCACTACGCGCGGCTTCTTTCTGGGCTGGGGCATCGCGCTGTCGGCGGCGGCCTGGTGGGCCGATCTGCGCGACGGGCCCAATCATGGCTTCTGGCTCAACAAGGTGGCGATGACCTGCCTTGCGGTCTGGTCGATGTTCTTCTTCTTCGACGACCGGATGGGTCTCTTCCTGATGATTTCCATCGCCACCATCGCCTTCGCCATCTACATCCGCCGCCCCGCGGGCGTGTCGGTGGGGGCCATGGGGATCGCCGCGTGGCTGGCTGACTGGTTCAATGCCTGGGAAAACCTGATCTTCGCCGCCGTGGTGCTGGGCCTCATCGGGTTCGCCGCCATCGTTCTGGGCGTGCGCGCGCATCTGGTCGAGGACCGGCTTGACGATCTTCTGCCCGAGGGGCTGCGCCGCCTGCGCCCTCCCCCGCGGGCCGAGTCGGTGACCTTCGGTCTCTGACCGGCCGGCATGTCGCTTTTGACTGGCAAGCGACGCAAATGCCGGCAGGCCCTGCGCGGCTTCGGGGTAATCCCCTTGGCAACGGGTTCCAGCCACGGGGGCACAGAGATGACGACGGCGGATGTCACGGATCGGCGCAGGGCGCGCGGCGGCGGCGGTGCGGCACGGCGAGCGGAACGCACGGCGGTCAGGATCGAGGCGGCGCGCTTCATCGAGCGCAACATCCCCGATTTCGAGATCCTGACCGAAGAGGTCATCGAGATCATCGAGGCCAATGCCGACACCATCTTGCAGGAAATCGGCGTCAACTTCGTCAACAACCCCCGCGCGCTGCAGCTTTGGCGCGACGCGGGCGCCGATGTCGAAGGCGAACGCGTGCGCATCCCCCGCGGTCTGGCGCGTGAGCTTTGCAAGACCGCGCCGTCGCGCATTGTCCAGCATGCCCGCAACCCCGAACGCAACGTCGAGATCGGCGGCAGATCGCTCGTTCTCGCCCCGGTCTATGGCCCGCCCTTCGTGCGCGACAACGCGGGCGGCCGCCGCTATGCCACGATTGAGGATTTCCGGAACTTCGTGAAGCTTGGCTACATGTCCAAGTGGCTGCACCATTCGGGCGGCACCGTGTGCGAGCCGACCGACGTGCCGGTGAACAAGCGCCATCTCGACATGCTGATGGCCCACATGACGCTGTCGGACAAGCCCTTCATGGGGTCGGTGACCGACCCCAGCCGCGCCCGCGACAGTGTCGAGATGTGCGAAATCCTGTTCGGCCGCGATTTCGTGCGCGACAACACGGTGATGACCTCGCTCATCAACATCAACTCGCCGCTCACCTTCGACGACGTGATGATGGGTGCGCTGGAAGTCTATGCCGAGGCCGGTCAGGCCTGCATCGTGTCGCCCTTCATCGTGGGCGGGGCCATGGCGCCCGTGTCCGTCGCCGGCACGCTGACGCAGGTGCTGGCCGAGGTTCTGGCGGGTGTGGCCTATTCCCAGCTGGTGCGCCCGGGCGCGCCGGTGATCTTCGGGGCCTTTGTCACGTCGATCGACATGAATTCGGGCGCGCCCACCTTCGGGACGCCGGAAGCATCCCAGATCACCTATGGTGCCGGCCAACTGGCGCGGCGCATGAACCTGCCTTACCGGTCGGCGGGGTCCTTCACCGGATCGAAGCTGCCCGATGCGCAGGCCGCCTACGAGACGGCCAACAGCCTCAACATGGGGCTCCTGTCGGGCGTGAACTTCATGCTGCATGCCTGCGGCTGGCTGGAAGGGGGCCTTGTGTCGTCCTACGAGAAATTCGTGATGGATGCCGACCAGCTTGGCATCCTGCACAAGCTGGCTGAAGGCGTGCGTGCCGACGAAGAATCGCAGGCCATGGGTGCCATCGCCGAGGTCGGCCCGGGCGGGCATTACCTGGGCTGCGCGCATACGCAGGCGAACTTCAAGTCAGCCTTCTGGCGGTCAAACGTGTTCGACTACAAACCGTTCGAAACCTGGGACGAGGAAGGCGCGCGCGACACCGCGACGCTGGCCGCGGTCAAGGTGGAACAGATGCTGGCACAGTATACGCCGCCCCCCATGGACGAGGCCGTGTCCGAAGCGCTGCACCATTACGTGGCGCGCAAGAAGGCCTCGATGCCCGACGCCTTCATGTGACGATTGCCAGCGGCGGCGCGGCGCGCAGGATCTGCGCCTCGCCCATCATGGCGATCAAGAGATCGATGTGCCTCGCTAGAGAATAACCGGCGTCGCCGGTGTGGCGGCGGTCGTTCTCTTCCGCCTCCAGTTCCATCAGGCGCATCAACGCGGGCGCGCTGCGCGGCACCGTGCCGTATCCCAGCAGGCGCTGAAGATGGCTGTCGCGGCGATAGGCCTCGGCCCCCAGCCGGGCGGTGCGGATCAGAAGGCGCGGGCGGCGCAGCGTGGCCAGCATGCTCAGGACATCTTGCATCTTTGGTTCCTTTCCCTGGTCGGATCGGCTCCAGTTTTGCACAACCTGGACGGGTGTTGCGTGTCGGTGCGTTCCAGAGAACGGCGGCTTCAACTCTGTTTATCTTTTGGAAACAATAATTATTCCGTGCCGCAATCGTTAACCATCCGGTAACGAATGCAACTTCAAGTAGAGTTATCCACAGGCGGATCTGTCGTTCCGACCTGCGGGTCACGGGGGAAGAATGACCGAACCAAGCGAGGAGCCACGGCTGCCGGAATGGGTGCCCGACGTCGCGGGCCGATACCTGATGCATACCGAAGCCGGGCGCCCGATCCGCGAGATTGCCCGCGATCTGGGCTGCCATGCCTCGACTGTGTTGCGCCAGATCCGCCGGGTCGAGACGCGCCGCGACGATCCTCTCGTGGACGAGGCGCTGCGCCGGATCGGGGACCGGCATTTCGGCCAGGCTCCCGATGCCGATGACAAAACCGAGGCCCGTGCGCGGCTGGACGACAATCTCCTGCGCGTGCTGCGCCGTATGGCCGAAAGCGGCGCGGTCCTCGCCTTCGCCGCCGAGATGGAGAAGGGCGTCGTCGTCCGTGACGGCCCGGGAGAGGCACCGGCCCGCACGGCCGTGGTCGACCGCGCGCTCGCGCAGGTCATGGCGCTGAACGAATGGATCGATTGCCAGACGCAAGGCCGCGTCAGCCGCTATGTCATCACGCCCGCGGGCCGGGCGGAACTGGGCCGGCTGGTGGCGCGCGGGGAAAACCGGGCGCGTGCGGCCCATTCGGACGGCCCACCCCTGAATCGTGGCGCTGCGCCTGCCCGCCGTCCGCACTTCGCACCGGGGGACAGCCCGCTTGCCGCGCTGGCCCGGCGCAAGGACCGCGACGGCAGGGTCTTTCTGTCGGATGATCTGGTGTCTGCCGGGGAACGCCTGCGCGAGGATTTCGAGCTGGCCCAGATGAACGCGGGCCCCGATGCGGGCTGGCGGCGGTTCCTGCGCCCGGGTGGCCCTTCCACGGATGCCGCCGAAGCCCGCATCATCGCGGCGCTGGGCGCGCTGGGTCCGGGGCTGGCGGATGTCGCGCTGCGCTGCTGCTGCCTTCTCGAGGGGCTCGAGATCGCCGAGCGGCGCATGGGCTGGTCTGCGCGGTCGGGCAAGATCGTGCTGCGCATCGCGCTGACCCAGTTGCGCCGCCATTATGCCGGACTGGGCGAGGCCGACCGCATGATCGGCTGACCGCGCATAGCGGCCTTGCGTCACGTGGCTTTGCCGCGACGCGGGCCTATGCTAAGGGGCGACAAACTCCTCATCAGGGTGTGCCCCCCTTGCGTGATCTGAAAATCCCCGAACAGCGCCACCCCGAAAAGGCGCATCGCCCCGACAACGCCCAGCCGAAGAAACCCGCCTGGATCCGGGTCAAGGCGCCGGGCGGCAAGGGCTATGCCGAAACCCACCGCATCATGCGGGAAAACAAGCTTGTCACCGTGTGCGAGGAAGCGGGCTGCCCCAACGTGGGCGAATGCTGGAGCCAGGGCCACGCCACCATGATGATCATGGGCGAGATCTGCACCCGCGGCTGCACCTTCTGCAACATCGCCACCGGTCGCCCTCAGGCGCTCGACGCGTTCGAACCGGGGCGCGTGGCCTTCGCGGTGGAAAAGCTGGGGCTGAACCACGTCGTCATCACATCGGTCGACCGCGACGATCTCGACGATGGCGGGGCCGACCATTTCGCCCAGACGATCCGCGCGGTGCGCCACCGCGCGCCCGCGACCACGATCGAGATCCTGACGCCCGATTTCCTGAAATGCGCTCCTTCCGCGCTGGAAACGGTCGTCGCGGCGAAACCGGACGTCTTCAACCACAACCTTGAAACCGTGCCGGGCCTCTATCCCGAAGTGCGCCCCGGCGCGCGGTATTTCCATTCGTTGCGCCTGCTGCAGCGGGTGAAGGAACTCGACCCGTCGATCTTCACCAAGTCCGGTATCATGGTGGGCCTTGGCGAAGACCGTCAGTCAGTGCTGCAGGTCATGGATGACATGCGCGCCGCCGACATCGATTTCCTGACCATCGGGCAGTATCTGCAGCCGACCCCGAAACATCACCGCGTTGACCGTTTCGTGACGCCCGAGGAATTCGCGGGCTATGAGAAGGCCGCCTTCGGCAAGGGCTTCCTGATGGTGTCGGCCACGCCGCTCACGCGGTCGTCCTATCATGCGGGGGACGATTTCGCCCGCCTGCGCGAGGCTCGCAACCGCAAGCTCGGTCTCGCCTGATCAGCCTTTGGACCAAAGCGCGTCGTAGACCCGCGCGATGCCCGCGGCCTCGGCCCGCGCGCTGATGCTCTCTTCGGCGATCAGCCGCGCGGCACCGGCCATCGCGGCATGGCGCACGGGGTCGGTCAGAATAGCGCGCACCGCGTCGGCCGCCGCCTGTGCGCCGTCCTGCGGGACGATCACGCCGCTGCGGCCTTGGGACGCGAACGCCTCGAAGTAGCCCGCCTGCGATCCGACGAAGGGTGTCCCGCTCGCCATCGATTCGAGGGGGACCATGCCATAGCCCTCGTAGCGCGGCAGTTGCACCACCAGCGACAGCGCGCGCATGATCGCGGGCAACTCGGAGGCCGGGCGTTCCCCGACAAACCGAATGCGGTCGATCAGCCCCGCGCGCTGCACCCGGTCCTTGAGGTCGAGATCGTATTTCTGATGTTCGCGCGCCGCGCGGCCCACCACCAGCGCGGTGACGCCGGGCAGGTCGGGCAGGGCGCGGATCATCGCGTCGACGAAGAGATCGGTGCCCTTTTCGGGCCGCACCCGCCCGATGGTGGCCACGCCCATCGTCCCGCCGAAGCCCAGCGCGGCCCAGGCCGAAGCGCGGTTCCCGGCGGGGGTGAACAGATCGGTATCCGCCCCGTGCGGCACCACCGCGCGCACATGGGGCACGAAGCCCGCCGCCGCCTCGGTCGTGGCGATGACCGCGTCCATCCGGGAAATGAGCCAGCGTGGATAGGCCGAATGCCGCCGTTGCGCCGCCGAGGTAAAGACCAGCCGGATCGGCAGCTTCAGCACGTCACGCGCCCAGATGCCAACGCGCATTTCCGGGTTGCGGCGCACATGCCAGATGGCGAAGGGCCGCCCCGGGGGCGGGGTCCGCGACAGGCGGCGCGCCTCGGCCGGGGTGATCGGATCGGGGCAGCCCGGCAGAGGTTGGCCCACAAGGGCCAGATCGAAGTCGCGCACCTGCTGGCGGATCACGTTCGCCGCGGTGGCCGAGACGCCGGTGTAGTTGCGGTTGAAGTTGGAGACGAACAGTTCGGGCATCAGCTGTTTCCCAGCAGCGTGGCGACCAGATCGTCGACCAGCCCGTCAAGCGCGGCCTGCCCGCGCTCCGCGAAGGCCCGCGCGGCGTCGCCCGCACGCGCCTGCATGGCCGGGTCGTCGAACCAGCGTATCACCGCAGATGCGATCGCGCCCGCGTCCTTCGCAATCGTCACCGCGCCCAGCCGGGTCATGGCGTCGAAGGTTTCGCTGAAATTCGTCACATCCGGGCCGCTTGCGATGGCCGCGCCGAAAAGTGCCGGCTCGTAAGGGTTGTGCCCCCCGATCCCCTGCAGCGAGCCCCCAAGGAAGACGACGGGCGCCGGCGCATACCAAAGCCCCATCTCGCCCAGCGTGTCGGCCAGATAGACCTGCGTCTCGGGCGCAGGAAGCGCGCCGCCGCTGCGCCGGGTGCAGGTCAGACCACGCCCGCCTGTCAGCGCCGCAACCGCGTCTGCCCGGTCGGGATGGCGCGGCGCGAGGATCAGAAGCGCCCCGGGATACCGCCGCAGCACCCGCGCATGGGCATCGAGGATCACCTCCTCCTCGCCCGGGTGGGTCGAGGCGGCGACCCAGACGGGCCGGTCGCCGATGGCCCCGCGCAGCGCGGAAAGCGCGGTGGCATCGACCGGCAGGGGCTTGGCGAAGGACTTGAGGTTCACGCCCGCGCGCAGCCGGTCCTGCGGTGCCCCCATGGAGGCGAGCGCCGCCGCCCCGTCGTGGTTCTGCGTCACGATCAGGTCGAAACACCCCAGTACCTGCGCGGCGGTGTCGGGATACTTGCGCCACCCGTCCACCGACTGGCGGCTGAGCCGCGCATTGACCAGCGCCAGCCCCACGCCCCGGTCACGCGCCTGCAGGAGCATGTTGGGCCAAAGCTCGCTTTCCACGAAGACGCCGGCGCGCGGACGCCAATGGTCAAGGAACCGCGCCACGGCAGCGGGCGAATCCACCGGCGCAAACTGGTGCACCGCGCCCTGCGGCAGGCGGCGCGCCATCATCTCGGCCGATGTCGCGGTGCCCGAGGTCACCAGCACCGACAGGCCCGGGCGTCGGGCCAGCAGCGCGTCGATCAGGCTCAGCATGGCAAGGCTTTCGCCCACACTCGCCCCGTGGAACCAGACCAGATCGCCGGGGGCGCGGGGCAGGGTGGCGTGACCCAGCCGTTCGCGGATGCGGGCCTCGATCACGCCGTGGCGGCGCAGCTTGCGCGCGACAAGGCCGAAGGCCAGCGGCTGCAGCGCGGTCATCGCGGCGCGGTAGGCGCGCAGCATGAAGGTGGGCGCCCCCGCGGGGGGCCGGTCCGGCATGTCAGCCGCCCGTATGGCTCATGTGGCGCGACACCTGACCCGCCACCTGCTGGCGCGAATAGTCGAAATCATGCCCCTTCGGCTTGCGCGCGATGGCGGCGCGGATGGCGTCGTCAAGCGCGCTGTCATCGGCCGAGGCGCGCAAGGGCGCGCGCAGGTCGGCCATGTCCTCCTGCCCGAGGCACATGTAGAGCTCGCCCGTGCAGGTCAGCCGCACCCGGTTGCAGCTTTCGCAGAAATTATGGGTCAGCGGCGTGATGAAGCCGATCTTCTGGCCCGTCTCTTCGAGCCGGACATAGCGCGCGGGCCCGCCCGTGCGTTCGGCGAGGTCAGTGACGGTATAGTGATCCTCGTACCGGCGGCGCACGTCCTTGAGCGACCAGTACTGATCCAGCCTGTCCTCGTTGCCGAGATCGCCCATGGGCATGACCTCGATCCAGGTCAGGTCCATGTCGCGTTCCGCGCACCATTCGGTAAGGCGGGGCAATTCGTCTTCGTTGAAGCCCTTGAGCGCGACCGCGTTGATCTTGACGCGCAGGCCCGCCGCCTGCGCGGCGTCGATCCCGCGCAGCACCTGCAGAAGGCGGCCCCAGCGGGTGATCTGCGCGAATTTCGCATCGTCCAGCGTGTCGAGCGAGACATTGATGCGCCGCACGCCCGCGTCCGCCAGATCGGCGGCGAAACGTTCAAGCTGGCTGCCATTCGTCGTCAGCGTCAGCTCCTTCAGAGCGCCCGCTTCCAGATGCCGTGTCATCGACCGGAAGAAGGTCATGATGTCGCGCCGCACCAGCGGTTCGCCACCGGTGATGCGCAGCTTCTGGACGCCCAGCCGCACGAAGGACGAACACATGCGGTCAAGCTCTTCCAGGGTCAGAAGTTCGGCCTTGGGCAGGAAGGTCATGTTCTCGGACATGCAATAGACGCAGCGGAAATCGCAGCGGTCGGTGACCGAGACGCGCAGATAGGTGATCGCGCGGGCGAAGGGGTCGATCAGCGGGGCGTTCATGAGACTTATAGGTATCCAGCATGCGGGTCTGGGGCAAGGGCGGTCTTGCCGATTGCGGCGGCGCGGCGATCATCTTAGTCTGCGCGGCATGCGGTTCGGTGTCGTGATTGTCGTTTTTCTGCTGCCCGGGTGCGCGGTGATGGACCGCGTACTGCCCGGGCGCGGCGGGGATGCGCCGGTCAGCGCGGGGCAGGCCCCTGATGCCGGCACCCTGCGCCCGCAGGCCTGCCCCGATGTCAGGCCGCCCGTACCGGTGGCGGCCGGGGTGCTGGGTACCACCGTCGCTGCGCTGGGCGATCCGACGCAGCCGGGGCTCTGGCTGCGGACACCGCTGGTTGTCGCGGAACGGCCCGGTGTCGTGCGTTATGGCGGTCAGGCCGTCGCCGTTACGCTGATCCCCTTGCCCGATGCCGCGCCCGGGGCAGGCAGCCAGTTGTCGCTGCAGGCGATGCGGGCGCTGGGCGCGCCCCTGACCGAATTGGTCGAGGTCGGGGTCGACGCCTCCTAACGCAGGTACTTCGCCGCTTCCTTCCGGGCGAAGGGCTTCATCGCCGCGCCGTGGGCGTCGAGAAAGGCGCGAACACGGGGCGCATCGTGTTTCGACAACTCGCGCAGCCACCATGCGATCGCTTTCTGGATGAACCAGTTGCGGTCGGTGACGTAGCCCGCCGCCCAGCCCAGGATGCGGTCGCGACGGGCAAGGTCATCGGCCGAGGGATGGTTCTGCTTGGTCCAGGGCAATGTCATCACCAGCGCCGCGCGCCGGGTCCAGAGATGGTCGGACCGCGTCCAGCCTTCGACCTCGTCGAGCCGCGCGGGGTCGGCGACAAGGCGGCGCGCGCCGGCGTCACAGACGTGATCGGCGATGGCCCATGCATCGAACTGCGGCACCCAGGTCGCGATGCTGCGCCAGACCGCGTCATCGGGCCGGATGCGTGCCTGCGCGAAAAGCGACGCGGCGGCGACGCGGGCCTCGTGGATGTCGGTCTCCCATAGTCCCAGTGCCAGCGCGACGCGCCCCGCGATGTCGAGATCGGCGCGCCAGCCCTTCGTCAGATCGTGGATCTGCGGGTTGCGCAGCCCCAGATAGACGCGCGGGGCCTTGTGATAGGCGCGCATGCCTGCCGCGCGCTCGGCATCCGCGAGGGCCTCGAGGCGCGACTGGTAGGGGGTAATGTCCATGGCCGTTCCCTTCAGCGGGCTTTCCCAAGGGGCCTGTGCCTGCTATCGGGGCACAAAGCCGCAAGGGGCAGGGGTCATGCACGTTCTCAAGGGACTGGAGCGCAAGGTCAAGCGACTGGTGCCGCCCGGCTGGCGCAAGTACTTCCGCGCCTCGAAATACGAACTGATGATGGACCGCCTCGCCCCGGTCGATCTGGTCGTGCATGTCGGTGCCCACTGGGGCGAAGACGCCGAGCGTTACGAAGGCTGGGGCGCGCGTACGGTGCTGTGGATCGAGGCCGACCCTGACACCCACGCCCGGCTCGTGCAGGTGCTGGGCGACCGGCCTGACACCGGCACGCGCCATCTGACGGAATGCGCGCTGGTCTCGGCCACGGCGGGCGAGGCTTTGTCCTTCCACCGTTTCAACGGCGACGGGTCGTCGTCGTCGGTCTATGGCACGACCGAGACCTACCGCAGCCGCTTCCCCGACAGCCGCGAGACGGGCGAGACGATTCAAATGGTCACGCAATCGCTGCCCGATATCATGGCGCGGCACGGGGTCGACCCTGCGGCCTTTGCGCGGCCCATGCTGGTGGTTGATGTGCAGGGTCACGAACTGGCCGTGCTGCGCGGGATCGGGGCAGGGTTGCAGGCGTTCGAACTGTGCAAGTGCGAGGTGAGCCGCGTACCCATGTATGACGGCGGCGCGCTTTTCCCGGACATCGACGCCCATTTCCGCGATCAGGGCTTCCGGCTGATTTCGCACGCCTATGCCCGCGTACCCCGACACGGCGACGTGCTGTACCGGCGCGGCTGAGCGTTACTCCACCGTCACCGATTTCGCGAGGTTGCGCGGCTGGTCCACGTCGGTGCCCTTCGCGACCGCCGTGTGATAGGCCAGAAGCTGCGCCGGGATCGAATAGAGAAGCGGCGTCAGAACCTCGTTCACCCGCGGCATGCGGATCGTCGCCCAGACACCGTCTCCGGCCTCGGTCAATCCTTGCTCGTCCGAGACAAGCAGCACCTGTCCGTTGCGCGCCATGACCTCCTGCATGTTCGACACCGTCTTGTCGAACAGCGCATCGCGCGGGGCCATGACCACCACGGGCATATGCGCGTCGATCAGCGCGATGGGCCCGTGCTTGAGTTCGCCTGCCGCATAAGCTTCGGCATGGATGTAACTGATTTCCTTCAGCTTCAGCGCGCCTTCCAGCGCAAGCGGATACATCCGCCCACGGCCCAGGAAGAGCACATCGCGCGCCTCGGACAGCTGCTGGCAGATGTCGCGGATCGCCTCGCTCTGTTCGAGGGCCGCGCCGATGGCCGCGGGTATGCCGCGCAGGGCCGAGACGAGGTCGGCAAGACGCGCGTCGTCGATCTGTCCGCGCTGGTGCGCCGCCTTCAGCGCCAGCAGGAACAGGACGGTGAGCTGGCAGGTGAAGGCCTTGGTCGAGGCGACACCGACTTCCACGCCTGCAAGGATCGGAAGCGCCAGATCGCTTTCCCGCGCGATCGAGCTTTCGGGCACATTGACCACCGACAGGATATGGTCGGCCCGGTCGCGGCAATAGCGCAAGGCGGCCAGCGTATCGGCGGTTTCGCCCGACTGGCTGACGAAAAGCGCCGCGGTGCGTGCCCCGATGGGCGGTTCGCGATAGCGGAACTCGGACGCGATATCGACTTCGATCGGCAGACGGGCGATTTCCTCGAACCAGTACTTGGCGACGCAGCAGGCATAGTAGGCGGTGCCGCAGGCCACCATGAGGATCCGATCAATCCCTGCGAAATCAGGGGTTTGTGCGGGGAACCTGATAGTTCCGTCAGTGCCGAGGTAATGATGGATCGCATCTGCGATCACACCGGGCTGTTCGGCGATTTCCTTGGCCATGAAGTGCTTATGGCCGGCCTTGTCGATCCGGGCCGCGCTGATCTCGACGACCTTGACCGCGCGGTTCGCACGCTGGCCGCGCGCGTCGAAGATCTGGGCCCCCGCACGGGTGACGACGGCGCGGTCGCCTTCCTCCAGATAGGTGATGCGGTCTGTCATCGGGGCGAGCGCGATGGCGTCCGAACCCACGTACATCTCGCCGTCGCCATGCCCGATGGCCAGCGGCGAACCCTTCCGCGCGGCGACGATCAGGTCCTCTTCTCCGTCGAAAAGGAAGGCCAGCGCATAGGCCCCTTCCAGCCGGTCGACCGTGCGCATCGCGGCCTCGACCCGGGCCAGCCCGTCAAGCATGTGCTTGTGGGTCAGAAGCGCCACGGTCTCGGTATCTGTGTCGGTCTGGTGACCAAGCCCGGCTTCGGCCAGTTCGGCGCGCAGGTCGCGGAAATTCTCGATGATGCCGTTATGCACGACGGCGACGGGGCCCGAGCGGTGGGGATGCGCATTGCCGACTGACGGCGCGCCATGGGTGGCCCAGCGGGTGTGACCGATACCTGCCTTGCCGGCCAGCGGTTCATGCACCAGAAGATCGCCCAGATTGACCAGCTTGCCCAGCGCGCGCCGCCGGTCGAGCTGACCGTTGCTCACCGTCGCAATGCCCGCGCTGTCATAGCCGCGGTATTCCAGCCGCTTGAGTGCTTCGACCAGGATGGGCGCCACTTCGTGATCGCCCAGCACACCGACGATTCCGCACATAACCTACTTCCCTTCGCGTTTCGCCTTGCGTGCGCGCAGCATGTCCATGAGTTTGCGCGCCGCGCCGGGCTTGTTCACCACTTCGGCCCGCCCGATGGCAAGCGCGCCCGCCTCGACGTTGCGGGTCACCACGGCACCGGTGGCGGTCATGGCCTCGTCCCCGATGGTCACGGGGGCGACAAGCATCGTGTTCGACCCGATGAAGACGTGCGCGCCGATATGGGTTTCGTGCTTCATCACGCCATCATAATTGCAGGTGATCGTGCCCGCCCCGATGTTGCTGGCATCGCCCACCGTCGCGTCGCCGATATAGGACAGGTGGTTGACCTTGGCGCCTTCACCGATCTGCGCGGCTTTGATCTCCACGAAATTGCCGATGCGCGCGTCGTTGCCCAGTTCCGTGCCAGGGCGCAGACGGGCATAGGGCCCGACCACCGCACCCTGGCCCACATGCGCGCCTTCCAGATGCGAAAACGCCCGGATCGTGGCGCCCGATTCCACCGACACGCCGGGGCCGAAGACCACGTTCGGTTCCACCACCGCATCGCGCCCGATCACGGTATCGAGCGCGAAGTGCACGGTATCGGGCGCCATAAGCGTGACGCCGTTCTCCATATGATCGGCCCGCGCGCGGGCCTGAAAGATGGCCTCGGCGCGCGCAAGTTCGGCACGGCTGTTGATGCCCAGCGTCTCGGTCTCGTCGCAGGTGACGAAACCGGTGCGCAGCCCCCGGGCGCGCGCCAGTTCCACGATGTCGGTCAGATAATATTCGCCGGCCGCATTGTCGTTCCCGACAGCACCAACCAGATCGAACAGAACCTCGGACCTTGCGGCGACAAGTCCGCTGTTGCAGAGACTTATGGCGCGTTCCTGATCTGTCGCATCCTTGTATTCGACGATCCGCAGCAGCGCGTCGCCGTCGGTCACGAGGCGGCCATAGCGGGCCGGATCGGCGGCGTGAAAGCCTAGCACGACGACATCCGCCTGCGCCCGTGCCGCCAGCATCCGGTCCAGCGTTTCGGCCCGGATGAAAGGCGTGTCGCCATAGAGGACGACCGCGTCGCCGTCGAACCCGGCCAGCGCGTCGCGCGCCTGTGCCACGGCATGGGCTGTGCCCAGCTGTTCGGTCTGCAGGACGACCTGCGCCTCGTCGTCGATCTCGGCCAGGGCCGCGCCGACTGCATCGGCCCCGTGCCCTGCCACGACGATCACCCTCGCGGGCTCAAGCGCGCGGCCCGCCGCCACGGCATGGGCCAGCATCGGGGCCTGTCCCAGCGGATGCAGGACCTTCGGCAGGTCCGAGTTCATCCGGGTTCCTTTTCCGGCCGCCAAAATTACCAAGGCAATCGTCATGCGAAATCTCTTTGTTTTTCTTATGCTGCCGTTTTATCGGTCTGACGGCGCGAAGCAAGCGGGGAGCGCTTCACTTCGCGTTGCGGGCTGCAACACCACCGGGCGGATGTCCGCCGAAAGGAACACATGCGCACGGTCATCTTTGATCTCGACGGCACGCTCGCCGACACAAGCGGCGATCTGGTCGCCGCCGCCAATGTCTGTTTCCGCGCCATGGGGCTGGGCGACGTGCTCGACCCGCTGCGCGACGCAGGGATTGCCCTGCGCGGCGGGCGGATGATGCTGACGCGGGGGCTGGAGCGGGCCGGGCGGTTCGACGCCGATGTGGTGACCGAGTATTACCCTGTCCTTCTGGAAGCCTATGCGCAGGATATCGACCGCCACACCCGGCTGTATCCCGGCGCGCTGGAGGCGGTGGCCGAGCTTGACCGCGCGGGATTCGCGGTGGGCATCTGCACCAACAAGCCCGAAGGCCTGGCCGATCTGCTGCTGCAGCGGCTGGGGGTTCGGGGTGTGTTCGCCTCGCTGGTCGGCGCGGATACGCTGCCGGTGAAAAAGCCCGACCCCGAACCTTTGCGTGAAGCGGCGCGGCGGGCGGGGGGTGACCCTGCGCGCATGCTGCTCGTGGGCGACAGCGACACCGACCGCAACACGGCCCGGGCGGCGGGCGTGCCGTCGGTTCTGGTCACCTTCGGCCCCTCGGGCGAGGATATGGCCGCACTCGCCCCCGAGGCGCTTCTGGCCGATTTCGCCGATCTGCCGGGGTTGGCCCATCGCCTGCTCCCTTAGGCCGCACGCCGGGGCCAAATCGTCGCCCGGGCGCTTGACCGGCGGCGGGGGCGGCCCCACAACTGCCCCATGACCGAAATCTTCACCGGCAACTTCACCCAGCAAGAACCGATCCCCGAAGAGGGGATCGCGGCGGCTTTGGACGTGCTGCGGCACGGACGGCTGCACCGCTACAACACCAAGGCGGGCGAGATCAGCGAGACCGCGCGCCTTGAACAAGACTTTGCTGCGCTGACTGGGGCGAAATACTGCCTGGCCGTCGCCTCGGGCGGCTATGCGATGTCGACGGCGCTGCGCGCAGTGGGGGTGGGTCCGGGCGACTGCGTCCTGTCGAATGCCTTCACCTTGGCCCCCGTGCCGGGCGCGATCGCCAGTGTGGGCGCCGTGCCGGTCTTCGTGGGCGTGACGGAACAGCTGACCATCGACCTCGACGATCTAGAGGCGAAGGCGGGGCAGGCGAAGGTGCTGCTGTTGTCGCACATGCGCGGGCATATCTGCGACATGGACCGCCTGATGGCGATCTGCGACGCGGCGGGCATCACCGTGATCGAGGATTGCGCCCATACGATGGGGGCCGCCTGGCGCGGGGTGCCGTCGGGGCGGCACGGGGCGGTGGGGTGTTATTCCTGCCAGACCTACAAGCATGTGAATTCGGGCGAGGGCGGCTTCCTTGTCACTGACGATGAAGAGATCGCGGCGCGGGCGGTGATCCTGTCGGGGTCCTACATGCTTTATGAACGCCACCTCGCGGCACCGGATCCGTCGGTGTTCGAGCGGGTGAAATACGTGACGCCCAACATCTCGGGCCGGATGGACAACCTGCGCGCGTCGATCCTGCGGCCGCAGCTGCGGGCACTCGACGCGGAGGTCGACCGTTGGAACGACCGCTACCGCGTGCTCGAGGACGGCCTGCGCGGCACGCCCGGGCTGACCGTGATCGAACGGCCGGCCGAGGAACGCTATGTCGGGTCGTCCTTCCAGGTCCTGCTGCTGGACTGGGCGGGTGGGAAGGTGTCGGATGTCGTGCGCCGCTGCGCCGCGCGGGGGGTGGAGCTGAAATGGTTCGGCGCGGCCGAGCCGGTCGCCTTCACCTCGCGCTATGACAGCTGGCGCTATGTCGAGGCGCCGCGCATGCCGGAAACGGACCGGGTTCTGGCCGGTATCCTCGACATGCGGGTGCCGCTGACCTTCAGTCTGGACGATTGCGCGCTGATCGCCCGCATCATCCGAGCCGAGGTGGGCGCGGTGTATCAGTCCGCCTGACAAGGGGCGAATTTTCTGCGAGAATTCGATGCCGACGGAGGGCCCGCAACGGGCTGTGCTTGACCGGTTCGGGCGTTCCGGCCTATAAATGAACAGTTGTTCAATAAACCGGGGGAGAGACGGCGATGTTCAACGCGGTTATGCGGTTCGACCTGGGGGATGAGGTCAACTCTCTGCGCGACATGGTGCATCGCTGGGCGCAGGAGCGGGTCAAGCCGATGGCGGCCGAGATCGACCGCAAGAACGCCTTTCCGAACGAGCTCTGGCGCGAGATGGGCGAACTGGGCCTGCTCGGCATCACGGTGGACGAGGAATATGGCGGCGCGGGCATGGGATACCTTGCCCATGTCATCGCGATCGAGGAGATCGCGCGCGCTTCCGCCAGCGTGTCCTTGTCCTATGGCGCGCATTCCAATCTCTGCGTGAACCAGATCAAGCTGAACGGCACAGCCGATCAGCGGGCGAAATACCTGCCGCGCCTTGTCTCGGGCGACCATGTCGGCGCGCTGGCCATGTCCGAGGCGGGGGCGGGATCGGACGTCGTGTCGATGAAGCTGCGCGCGGAAAAGCGCAACGACCGCTATGTCCTGAACGGCACGAAGTACTGGATCACCAACGGCCCTGACGCCGACACGCTGGTCGTCTATGCCAAGACCGACCCGGATGCGGGATCCAAGGGCATCACCGCCTTCCTGATCGAGAAGGAGATGACCGGCTTTTCCACCTCGCCCCATTTCGACAAGCTGGGCATGCGCGGGTCGAACACGGCCGAACTGATCTTCGAGGACGTGGAAGTCCCCTTCGACAACGTGCTGGGCGAAGAAGGGCGCGGCGTCGCGGTCCTGATGTCGGGGCTCGACTATGAACGCGTCGTGCTGGCGGGGATCGGGACGGGGATCATGGCCGCCTGTCTGGACGAGATCATGCCTTATCTCGCCACCCGCAAGCAATTCGGCCAGCCCATCGGAAATTTCCAGCTGATGCAGGGCAAGATCGCCGACATGTACACGGCGATGAATTCGGCGCGCGCCTATGTCTATGAATGCGCCAAGGCCTGCGACCGGGGCGAGATCACCCGCCAGGACGCGGCGGCCTGCTGCCTTTATGCCTCGGAGGTCGCGATGACCCAGGCGCATCAGGCGGTGCAGGCCATGGGGGGCGCGGGGTTCCTGAACGATTCGCCCGTGGCGCGCATCTTCCGCGATGCGAAGCTGATGGAGATCGGGGCCGGGACCAGCGAGATCCGCCGCATGCTGATCGGGCGCGAGTTGATGTCGGAGATGGCGGGCTGATGCCCCGGTCGGTGCTGATCAGCCTTGGCGTCCTTCTTGGCGTCGTGGCGATCGGCGCCTTCCTGACCGGACGCCATCACGCGGCGCGCGACCCCTCGCAGGTGATCGACCGTGTGGCGCGTCATCACGTATCGCTGCATGGCGGGAACCCGTCCGCCTGCATGGGTTGGCCACGCGGAGATGCGGGAGGGCTGGCGGTGCGGTGTGCCGGCACGCTTTATGCAGTCGACGCGCTGGGGCGCATCGTTCAGGTGCAGGAGGGCGGGACATGAACATGGCCGCCCAATGCCTTGATAATGAATCGGAAAAAATTGCGTTTGTCGATCTGACGGGGCCGATGCGCCGCGATGTGACCTTTGGTGATCTGGCTGTCATGACCGACGGGCTGGCCCGCGCGCTGAGCGCGCGTGTGCGTCCGGGCGACAGAGTCGGCGTCCTGCTCAGCCAGACGCCGTGGTGCGCCGCCGCGCATCTGGCGATCTGGAAGATCGGCGCGATCTCGGTGCCTTTGTTCAAGCTGTTCAAACATGACGCGCTGGCCACGCGCATCGATGATGCAGGGTGCTTGATCGTCCTGACCGATGCGGAAGGCGCGGCGCTTCTGGGCGATCTGGCCGAGGCATGGGATGCCGCCAAGGCGGGCATTCCCGGCGATCCGGTGCCCTTTGCCCCGGTCGGGCCCGACACGCCCGCGGTTCTGATCTATACCTCGGGCACGACGGGGCGGCCCAAGGGCGCGCTGCACGGGCATGGCGTGCTGACGGGCCATCTGCCCGGCGTCGCGATCAGTCACAACCATCTGGGGCAACCCGGCGACGTGATCTGGACGCCCGCCGACTGGGCCTGGATCGGGGGGCTGTTCGACGTGCTCATGCCCGGGCTGGCGCTGCGCGTGCCGGTGGTGGCGGCGCGGATGGAGAAGTTTACCGCGCAAGGGGCCGCGCGCATCTGCGCCGAGGCGGGCGTGCGCAACGTGTTCTTCCCGCCGACCGCCCTGCGCATGCTGAAAGCCGCGGATCAGGCGATTCCCGGCCTGCGGTCGGTCGCGTCGGGGGGCGAACCTCTGGGCGCCGAGATGCTGTCTTGGGGGCGGGGGGCCTTCGGGCTGATGATCAACGAATTCTACGGCCAGACCGAATGCAACATGGTGGCCTCGTCCTGTGCCGCCGATTTCCCACCGCGCCCCGGCTGCATCGGGAAGGTGGTGCCGGGCTTCGATCTGGGCGTCATAGACAGGGCGGGAAACCCGACCGACGGTGAGGGCGACATCGCCCTGCGGCGGGGCGCGCCGTCGATGATGCTGGGCTACTGGAACAATCCGCAGGCGACCGCAGAGAAGTTCCGCGGCGACTGGATGCTGACCGGGGACCGCGGCATCTGGGAAGGCGCTTACCTGCGCTTCGTGGGCCGCGAGGACGATGTAATCACATCCGCGGGCTACCGCATCGGCCCGGCCGAGATCGAAGATTGCCTCCTGACCCACCCGGCCGTCGCCACCGTGGGGGTGGTGGGCAAGCCCGATGCGCTGCGCACCGAGATTGTCAAGGCCTATGTCGTGCTGAAGGACTGCACACGAACCTCAGCCGAAGAGCTGCGGGACTGGGTCAAGGACCGGCTTGCAAGCCATTCCTATCCCAGGGAAATCGCCTTTCTCGATGCGCTGCCGATGACGGTCACCGGCAAGGTGATCCGCAAGGAGCTGAAGGCGCGCGCGGCGGCGGAACCGGGGGGCGCGGCATGACGCAGCGCCCCGCCGGGAAGCCCCGCCTAGAACTGGCGGACGTAGGACAGGCTGACGACAACCGGGTCGATTTCGGCGGTTCCAATCGGGGCGCCATTCAGGAACACGTCGGTGTTGATGTCGATCCAGCGCGCCGTGAGACGCAGCGCGTCGCGGTCGCTGACCATGTAGTCGACGCCCGCCTGCACCGCGACACCCCAGGAATCGTCAAGGCTCAGCACGCCGAGCGGCGAGACCTCGTCGAAGAAGGTCGTATAGTTCACCCCAAGCCCGAGATAGGGCTTGAACGGCGTGCGCGTCGGGAAGTGATAGTTCAACGACAGGGTCGGCGGTAGGTGTTTGACGGTGCCCGCATAGCCGATGCCGGTGATGGTCACGTCATGTTCGAACGGCGTGGCGACCAGAAGCTCGATCCCCAGATTGTCGACGATGAAGTATTCCCCGGTGATGATGAGCTGGGTGTTATCGTCCACGCTGGCGGCGCCGCCCGCCAGCACGCCGTTGTCCGATTTCGGGTTCACCCAGCCCAATCCGAACCCAAAGGCCCAGTCGCCCTGCGATTGTGCCAGCGCGGGCGCGGCGATCAGGCCCAGCGCGGTCGTTATGGCAAGAAGGCCCTTGTGTCCTGTCATGGCTCCGTTCCTCTGATGTGCGGCGCGAGTCTCGGGCAGCGCTTCGGGTGGCGCACTGATTTCGGTCAATCGGATGACGTTCCGTGGTGCGGCATTCTGCCCGCACCTGCGGCAGAAAGGGGTCCTGCATGAAACTGACTTCGTCCCATATCGCCGGTTCCGACCAGGCCCGCGCAAACCGCGCCGCGCATCTCGCCGCGCTGGGGCCTGTCGCGGCGGCGGCCGAGGCGGCGCGCTTCGGCGGCGGTCAGGCGGCCCGCGACCGCCACGAATCGCGCGGCAAGATGCTGCCGCGCAGGCGCGTGGCGAACCTGCTCGACCCCGGATCGCCGTTTCTCGAGGTGGGCGCGACGGCGGCCCACGACATGTATGACGGCGACGCGCCTTCTGCGGGTGTCATCGCGGGCATCGGCTGCGTGCACGGGCGCGAGGTCATGGTGATCTGCAACGACGCCACCGTGAAGGGCGGCACCTATTACCCGATGACGGTCAAGAAGCACCTGCGCGCGCAGGAAATCGCGGCGGAGAACCATCTGCCCTGCATCTACCTTGTCGATTCGGGCGGCGCGAACCTGCCCAACCAGGACGAGGTCTTCCCCGACCGCGATCACTTCGGGCGCATCTTCTACAATCAGGCGAACATGAGCGCGAAGGGCATCCCCCAGATCGCGGTGGTCATGGGGTCCTGCACTGCTGGTGGCGCTTACGTTCCGGCCATGTCCGACGTCACGATCATCGTGAAGGAGCAGGGGACGATTTTCCTTGCCGGCCCGCCCTTGGTAAAGGCTGCGACGGGCGAGGTGGTCAGCGCCGAGGATCTGGGCGGCGGCGACGTGCATACGCGGCTGTCGGGCGTGGCCGATTATCTGGCCGAGGATGACGCCCATGCGCTGGCGCTTGCCCGGCGGGCGGTGGCGAACCTCGGGGCGGGGCACCGGGCCGGGCTGCAGATGCAATCACCCGAGGACCCCGCCTATGACCCCGAGGAGATCCTTTCTGTCGTGCCGGCCGATCTGCGCACGCCTTATGACATCCGCGAGGTGATCGCCCGTGTCGTGGACGGATCGCGCTTCGACGAATTCAAGGCGCGCTTCGGCGAGACGCTGGTCTGCGGCTTCGCCCATGTGAAGGGCTGCCCCGTCGGCATCATCGCCAACAATGGCGTGCTGTTCTCGGAAGCCGCCCAGAAGGGCGCGCATTTCGTCGAACTCTGCAGCCAGCGCAAAATCCCGCTGGTCTTCCTGCAGAACATCACCGGCTTCATGGTGGGCCGCAAATACGAGAACGAAGGCATCGCGCGGCATGGGGCCAAGATGGTGACGGCGGTGGCGACGACAGCGGTGCCGAAGATCACGATGCTGGTGGGGGGCTCATTCGGCGCGGGCAATTACGGCATGTCGGGCCGCGCTTACCAGCCGCGCTTTCTCTGGACCTGGCCCAATTCCCGCATCTCCGTCATGGGCGGCGAACAGGCGGCAGGCGTGCTGGCGACGGTGCGGCGCGAGGCGATCGAGCGCAAGGGCGGCACATGGTCGGCCGAGGACGAGGCCGAATTCAAGCGCCCCACGATCGAGATGTTCGAACGTCAGTCGCACCCGCTTTATGCCAGCGCGCGCCTCTGGGACGACGGGATCATCGACCCGCGCAAAAGCCGCGACGTGCTGGCGCTGTCGCTGTCGGCCGCGCTGAATGCGCCGATCGGGGAGACACGCTTCGGCGTGTTCCGGATGTAGTTTTCTCGGTCGGATTGGGGGCTCTGCCCCCAAACCCCCGGGATATTTGTGAACCCGAAGAAGCAGGGGACGCTGGAATGTTTGACACCATCCTGATCGCCAACCGGGGCGAGATCGCCTGCCGGGTGATGGAGACCGCGCGCGCCATGGGGCTGCGGACGGTGGCCGTCTATTCGGACGCGGATGCGGGCGCGAAGCATGTCGCGATGGCCGATGCCGCGGTGTATATCGGCGGACCCGCACCTGCGGAGAGCTACCTGAAAGGCGACCGCATCATCGCGGCGGCTCTGGAAACAGGCGCACAGGCGATCCATCCGGGCTACGGGTTCCTGTCGGAAAACCCCGATTTCGTCGACGCTGTCGCGGCGGCGGGGCTGACCTTCATCGGGCCGTCAGCCGACGCCATCCGCGCCATGGGCCTCAAGGACGCCGCCAAGCGGCTGATGGAGGAGGCGGGCGTGCCCGTCGTGCCCGGCTATCACGGCGACAATCAGGACCCCGAGCATCTGGCGGGCGCGGCCGAGGCCATCGGTTACCCGGTGCTGATCAAGGCCGTCGCGGGCGGCGGCGGCAAGGGGATGCGGCGGGTGGAGCGCCCGGCGGATTTCAGGGCCGCGCTTGACAGCGCGCGGGCCGAGGCGCGCACCGCCTTCGGCAATGACGCGGTGCTGATCGAGAAATACGTCTCCAAGCCCCGGCACATCGAGGTGCAGGTCTTCGGCGACGGCACAAGCGCGGTGCATCTGTTCGAGCGGGATTGTTCGCTCCAGCGCCGCCACCAGAAGGTGATCGAGGAAGCGCCTGCGCCCGGCATGACGGACGCGATGCGCGCCGCAATGGGGCAGGCGGCGGTCCGCGCGGCCGAGGCCATCGGCTACAAGGGCGCGGGCACGATCGAATTCATCGTGGATGCCAGCCGCGGCCTTCGCCCCGACGGGTTCTGGTTCATGGAAATGAACACGCGCCTGCAGGTCGAACATCCGGTGACGGAAGCCATCACCGGCGTGGACCTTGTCGAATGGCAGATCCGCGTGGCAGCGGGCGAGGCGCTTCCGGTCACGCAAGCCGACCTGTCGGTCACCGGCCATGCGTTCGAGGCGCGCCTTTACGCCGAGGACGTGCCTAAGGGGTTCCTGCCCGCGACGGGGCGGCTGGCGCATCTGGCTTTTCCGGCCGACGCGCGGTCCGACAGCGGGGTGCGGCCGGGCGATGCGATCAGCCCGTGGTATGACCCGATGATCGCCAAGATCATCGTGCACGGACCCACGCGCGCAGTGGCGCTGAAGCGGCTGGAACGCGCATTGGCGCAGACCGAGGTGGGCGGGACGGTGACGAACCTGGCCTTCCTCGGCGCGCTCGCGGCGCATGAGGGGTTCGCGGCGGGGGACGTGGATACCGGGCTTATCGAACGTGATCTCGGGGTGCTGGTGCGTGACGCCGCGCCCGGCCCGACGGACATCGCCTGGGCGGCCATCGTGGCGGCGGGGCTGGACGGGCCGGGGTCGGACGCGGGCTTCACCCTCTGGCACCCGCTTCGGCGCGCGGTGCCGCTGGCGCGGGGCGAGGAACCGATCGCCGCCGAGGTCGAGGTGCTGGGAGCGGAGGCCATCGACGTGCATTTGGTCGACGGCATCGTGCAGGCGCGCCGCGCTGGCGGGGCCTGGCGGCTTGATGGCGCGCCCGCGCCGCGCGCCGCGCGTGTGGGTGCGCAGGTCTTCGTCTTCGCGCGCCACGGGATGACCTTTGACATTGTCGACCCGCTGGACCGGGTCAGCACGGGCGGCGCGGCCGGCAACGTGATCGAGGCGCCGATGCCGGGCCTTGTGAAGGCGGTGTTCACGCAAGCCGGTCAGCAGGTGGCGCGGGGCGACCGGCTGGCGATTCTGGAAGCGATGAAGATGGAGCATTCCCTTATCGCCGCGCGCGACGGTATCGTGGCCGAGGTGCTGGTCACCCCCGGCACTCAGGTCGAGGCGGGCGCGGCGCTGATCCGTCTGCAAGAAGAGGAGAAGGCGTGATGCTGGGCTTTGTCGATGTCTACGAGGTGGGCCCGCGCGACGGGCTGCAGAACGAAACCCGCGAAATTCCCTTGGCCGAGAAGGTGGCACTTGTCGATGCGCTGTCGGCGGCCGGGTTCCGCCGGATCGAATGCGCCAGCTTCGTGAGCCCGAAATGGGTGCCGCAGATGGCGGGCAGCGCGCAGGTTCTGGCGGGGATCGCCCGGGCAGAGGGCGTGCGCTATGCGGCCCTGACCCCCAACATGCGCGGCTACGAGGATGCGCTGGCGGCGGGCGCGGACGAGATCGCGGTCTTCGCCTCGGCCAGCGAGGGGTTTTCCAAGGCGAACATCAACGCCACCATCGCGGAAAGCATCGAACGCTTCGCGCCGATCCTCGAGGCCGCGCGGCACATCGACCTGCCGGTGCGTGGCTATGTCAGCTGCGTGACCGACTGCCCCTATGACGGCCCGACCCCGCCCGCGAAGGTGGCCGAGATCGCCGACCGGCTCTTCGCGCTGGGCTGCTACGAGATCAGCCTCGGCGACACGGTCGGGCAGGGGCGCCCCGAGACGGTGGCCAAGATGCTGATGGCGGTGAAGAACGCGGTTCCGGTGGGCCGTCTTGCCGGCCATTTTCACGACACCGCGGGCCGTGCCATCGCCAATATCGATGCCTCGCTCAGCCTTGGCGTGCGGGTCTTCGATGCCGCAGTGGGCGGGCTTGGTGGCTGCCCCTATGCGCCCGGTGCCGCAGGCAACGTGGCGACCGAGGCGGTGGTCGAACACCTGCACCGGCTGGGATACCAGACGGGCATCGACCTTGCCGCCGTGCGCGCGGCGGCGGACATGGCGCGCGCGATGCGGGGCGTTGCGGCATGAGCTATGCGACGCTTGACCTTTCGACCGATGCGCGGGGCGTCGCGCGGCTGGTGCTGAACCGGCCCGACAAGCACAACGCGCTTTCGGCACAGATGCTGGCCGACCTCACCGAGGCTGCTGACCGGCTGGCCGCCGACGACGCGGTGCGGGTCGTCGTGCTGACCGGGGCGGGCAAGTCCTTCTGCGCGGGGGGCGATCTTGCCTGGATGCAGGAGCAGATGGCGGCCGACCCCGACACAAGGGCGCGCGAGGCGGGCAAGCTGGCCCACATGCTGCAGAAGCTGAACACGCTGCCCAAGCCCCTTATCGGGGCGGTGCAGGGCAATGCCTTCGGTGGCGGCGTCGGCATGGCAAGCGTCTGCGACATCGCCATCGGGGCCGATCACCTGAAGATGGGGCTGACCGAAACGCGGCTGGGGATCATCCCCGCCACCATCGGGCCCTATGTCATCGCCCGCATGGGCGAGGGGCGCGCGCGGCGCGTGTTCATGAACGGGCGGCTTTTCGGTGCGGTGGACGCGGTGGGCTTGGGTCTTCTGGTGCGTGCCGTTCCAGCCGATGCGCTGGAGGACGCGGTCGAGGCCGAGGTGGAGCCGTACCTCTCCTGCGCCCCGGGGGCGGTGGCGGCGGCCAAGAAGCTCGCCCGCGATCTGGGCCCCCGGATCGACGAAGGCACCATCGCGATGACGATTGCCGCGCTCAAGGCGCGGTGGGAAACGGAAGAAGCCGCCGAGGGAATCGGCGCCTTCTTCGACCGGCGCAAGGCCGTGTGGATGCCGCAGGATCAGAGCACGTAGAGCATCATCAGCACGCTGGGGGCTGCAAAGGCAAAGGTGATGCAGAACAGCTTCGCCGCCGTTGTGACCCGCGCCATCGTACCCGTGCCATAGGCGCCCGCGCCGACCGACGCGGCAACCGCCATCGTCGCATAGCGGATGCGTTCGGCTTCGCGCTTTTCGGCCTCGATCCGGGCGACGGCCCGCAGGTAGGTGTCGCTGTGTCCGTCCAGTGCAAGGCCCTGTTCGAGTTGGGTGTCTTTCATGATGCTCTCCTCTTCTGCCACGGGCAGATAAGTCGCCAACGGCGCAGGGCGAGGGCAAAGCGTCGCCTGCGACAATCCGTTCCCTCGGCCGGTTCCGGAGGGTCTGCGGACTTGCCGTAACGTCGTCCGGAATTTTGTGATCACAAGTGCCTCCTGCGGCGTTTAGGCCGGGTGTTGCGGGCGCGGATGCCGTTGACCCTGTGCGGCTGCAGCGATACACCCGGGGTCAGCCAAGTCACTTGCTGACTGCGTGGCCCCAGAGGGCTGCGTCACGACAAGGAGCCGCCAACGTGGAAGAGATGCTGCGGGAGTACCTCCCCATTCTCGTGTTCCTGGCTGTGGCCATCGGGCTGGGTCTGGTTCTGATCCTTGCCGCCGTGGTCCTGGCCGTCCGCAATCCGGACCCCGAGAAGGTTTCGGCCTATGAATGCGGGTTCAACGCCTTTGACGATGCGCGCATGAAGTTCGATGTGCGCTTCTACCTCGTGTCGATCCTGTTCATCATCTTTGACCTCGAAATCGCGTTCCTGTTCCCCTGGGCCGTCAGCTTCCGGGACCTCAGCGATGCGGCCTTCTGGTCGATGATGGTCTTCCTCGGCGTGCTTACCGTGGGCTTTGCCTATGAATGGAAGAAGGGGGCGCTGGAATGGGAGTGATGACCGGAGCCAACACCGCCGGCGCAGACCGCGAGGTCGCCACGCAGGAGCTGAACCGCGAACTGCAGGACAAGGGCTTCCTGCTGACCTCGACGGAAGACATCATCAACTGGGCGCGCACCGGGTCGCTGCACTGGATGACCTTCGGGCTGGCCTGCTGCGCGGTCGAGATGATGCACACCTCGATGCCGCGCTATGATCTCGAACGCTTCGGCACCGCGCCGCGCGCGTCGCCGCGCCAGTCGGACCTGATGATCGTCGCGGGCACGCTGACCAACAAGATGGCGCCCGCGCTGCGCAAGGTCTACGACCAGATGCCCGAGCCGCGTTACGTGATCTCGATGGGTTCCTGCGCCAATGGCGGGGGATACTATCACTACAGCTATTCGGTCGTGCGCGGTTGCGACCGGATCGTGCCGGTGGATATCTATGTGCCGGGCTGCCCGCCGACCGCCGAGGCGCTGCTTTACGGTATCCTCGCGCTGCAGCGGAAGATCCGCCGCACCGGCACGATCGTCAGGTAAGGGGACCGAGAGATGACCAAGGCCTTGATGGAACTGGGCGCCTATCTCGAAGCCAAGCGCCCCGATTGCGTCGTCGGGTGGAGCGTCGATCACGGCGAACTCAACGTCGATGCCGCGCTGTCCTCCATCGTGGATTTCATCGACTTCCTGCGCGCGGACAATTCCTGCCGTTTCTCTTCGCTGGTGGACATCACGGCGGTGGATTACCCCGCACGGCCCAAGCGGTTCGACGTCGTCTATCACCTGCTGTCGATGTATCAGAACCACCGCATCCGCCTGCGCGTCGCCGTCCGGGAAGAGGACATGGTCCCTTCGATCAGCGACGTGCACCCGTCCGCCAACTGGTTCGAGCGCGAAGTGTTCGACATGTTCGGCATCCTGTTCTCGGGCCATCCCGACCTGCGCCGCATCCTGACCGATTACGGCTTCCGCGGGCATCCGCTGCGCAAGGATTTCCCGACCACGGGCTATGTCGAAGTGCGCTATGACGAGGAACAGAAGCGCGTCGTCTACGAGCCCGTGAAGCTGGTGCAGGAATACCGGCAGTTCGATTTCATGAGCCCCTGGGAAGGCGCCGAATACATCCTTCCGGGCGACCAGAAGGCGGAAGCCAAGGGGTGATGCAGCATGGAGCAGTCGTCATGAAAGGCACTGTGGACTTGCACGCACAGATCCTCGAACAGGCGCAGGCCTATTGCGAGGCGGTTTGGTATGCGCGCGCCGAGGTTTTTGAGCAGATGTGCCACGAGCGCTTCAACATGAATCTGATCGATCCCGAAGGGCCGACCTACTGGGACAAGGCGGGCTTTCTCGAACGGGTGCGCGCGCGCACCCCGGCAACAGGGCCCGCGTCCTACGAAGTGCTCGACATCGACGTGATGGGTGACCAGATCGCGCGCGTGCATCTCTGGGTCGACATCCCCGGCGTGCGCTTCGAGGATCACTTGGGCTTTGTGAACGAAGACGGGACGTGGAAGCTGTTGACCAAGGTCTTCCGCACCAAAGCCCGTCTGGACAAGGAATAGGCGGCCATGATGGACGGCTCCAAGGGATTCGAGGACGCTCTGACCGGCGAACAGAAGATCCGCAATTTCAACATCAACTTCGGCCCGCAGCACCCTGCGGCGCACGGGGTTCTGCGTCTTGTGCTCGAGCTGGACGGCGAGATCGTGGAACGCTGCGATCCGCATATCGGCCTGCTGCACCGCGGCACCGAGAAGCTGATGGAAAGCCGGACCTACCTGCAGAACCTGCCGTATTTCGACCGTCTGGATTACGTGGCCCCGATGAACCAGGAACATGCCTGGTGTCTGGCCATCGAAAAGCTGACGGGCGTCGAGGTGCCGCGCCGCGCCAGCCTGATCCGCGTGCTCTATTCGGAAATCGGGCGCGTGCTGAACCATCTGCTGAATGTGACCACGCAGGCCATGGATGTCGGCGCGCTCACCCCGCCGCTCTGGGGGTTCGAGGAACGCGAAAAGCTGATGGTTTTCTACGAACGCGCCTGCGGGGCGCGGCTGCATGCCGCCTATTTCCGCCCTGGCGGCGTGCATCAGGACCTGCCGCCCGCGCTTCTGGACGATATCGAGACCTGGGCCCACGCCTTCCCGGCGGTGCTTGACGATATCGACGGTCTTCTGACGGAAAACCGCGTCTTCAAGCAGCGCAACTGCGACATCGGCGTCGTGACCGAGGAAGACATCCTCAATTGGGGCTTTTCGGGCGTGATGGTGCGCGGCTCGGGCCTTGCCTGGGACCTGCGGCGCGCGCAGCCCTATGAATGCTATGACGAATTCGACTTCCAGATTCCCGTCGGCAAGAACGGCGACTGCTTCGACCGCTATCTGTGCCGCATGGCCGAGATGCGCGAGAGCGTGAAGATCATCCATCAGGCCATCGCCAAGCTGCGCGCGCCCGAAGGGCAGGGCGACGTTCTGGCCCGCGGCAAGATCACGCCGCCACCGCGGGCCGAGATGAAGACCTCGATGGAGGCGCTGATCCATCACTTCAAGCTTTACACCGAAGGCTTCCACGTGCCCGCGGGCGAGGTTTACGCCGCGGTCGAGGCGCCGAAGGGCGAATTCGGTGTCTATCTGGTTGCCGACGGCACGAACCGGCCCTACCGCGCCAAGCTGCGCGCGCCGGGCTTTTTGCACCTGCAGGCGATGGATTACATTGCCAAGGGGCACCAGCTGGCGGATGTCGCGGCCATCATCGGCACCATGGATGTCGTGTTCGGAGAGATCGACAGATGATCAGGCGTCTGATCCCCGCGCTGGCTTTCGCCGTCACGGCAGGGGCCGCCTCCGCCGAATGGCTTGCCGAACAGCCCGAGGCAGACCCGGTTCATCAGGCTGTGGCGCTTGTGGTTCTGGATGGCTGCGCCGTCAGCCCCGACCGCTGGACCACGGTCTATACCGATCTGGGGGGCAATCCCGATGATGCGGAGTTCCACGTCCAGATGATGTTCAAACATGGCGAGCTGATCTCGGAACCCGACGGCCGCCTGAAGCTGAACGGGGTCGTCGGCTGCTGATGCGCCGGGCCGACCTGACGTTCCTGATGCAACACCCGGCCGCGGGGGGTATATGCCGCGGCCGAACCGGAAAGACGATGTGATGCTGCGCCGCCTGCACCCCGACCAACCCGACAGTTTCGCCTTCACCCCTGCCAATCAGGCCTGGGCCGAGGCGCAGGTGAAGAAATATCCCGAAGGCCGTCAGGCCAGCGCCATTATTCCGCTCTTGTGGCGCGCGCAGGAACAGGAAGGCTGGCTCACCCGGCCTGCCATCGAACATGTCGCCGACATGCTGGGCATGGCTTATATCCGCGCGCTCGAAGTGGCGTCGTTCTACTTCATGTTCCAGCTGCAGCCCGTTGGCAGTGTGGCCCATATCCAGGTCTGCGGCACCACGTCCTGCATGATCTGCGGGGCCGAGGACCTCATCGCCGTCTGCAAGCGCAAGATCGCGTCGAAGGCGCACCAGCTCTCCGCCGACGGCAAGCTGAGCTGGGAAGAGGTGGAATGCCTAGGCTCCTGCGCGAACGCGCCGATGGCGCAGATTGGCAAGGATTACTACGAAGACCTGACTGCAGAGCGCTTCGCCGAAATCCTTGACGATCTTGCCGCGGGCAAGGTGCCGGTGCCCGGACCGCAAAACGGCCGCTTCGCGTCCGAACCCAAGGCGGGGCTCACCAGCCTCAAGGAATTCGACAGCGGCCAGACGAAATACAATGCCAGCGTCCAGCTTGCCACCGATATCGGCGACACGGTGCGGCGGATCGACGGCACCGAAGTGCCCCTGCGCACGCCGTGGCTGGGGCAACCCGCCAATGCCGATGCGAAACCCGCCGCCGCCCGGCCTGCCGCGAAGAAGAAGGCCGACGCGCCCGCGCAGACGGTCGCAAAGTCCGAAGGGGCCGTGTCCGAAACCAAGCCCGAAACGCTGTCGGCGCCCCGTGGCGGCAAGGCGGACGATCTCAAGCTGCTCAAGGGCGTGGGTCCGAAGCTCGAACAGACGCTGCATGATCTGGGCTTTTTCCACTTCGACCAGGTCGCGGCCTGGACCGAGGCCGAAATCGCCTGGGTGGATACGCGGCTGAAGTTCAAGGGCCGCATCCAGCGCGACGGCTGGATCGAACAGGCCAAGATCCTCGCCCGGGGCGGCGATACTGAATTCTCCAAACGTGCGAAAAAAGACGGTAAAGAAGGTTAAGGACACCGACACAAGGTTCGACAAGGGAGAAGGGCAGAGATGAACAACACTTCAGGATCGTTGACCTGCGCCCTCGGGTGCTGGCTGGTTGCGGCGCTTGCCGGGGTTCTGGCATTGGCACTGCTGATGCTGCTGGGGGGCTGGACCTTCCTTCAGGCGGCTTTCGCGGCCGCGGTGATCTTCTTCGTGGCAGGCGCGCTGATCAGCTGGCTGATCTGTTCGCCGCTTCCGGCTCCGGGGGCCGCCGCCGGCGCGTCGCGCGACAGTGGCCGCCCGGCGCCGCCAAAGGCGCATGCGCCCGAACCGGAGGTGGCACCCGCCCCGGCACCAGCCGCCGCGGCAGCACCGGTCGCAGCCGCGCCTGCTGTCCAGCCGTCAAAGCCGCTGCCCGGAGAGGCCGAACTCGACGCGCGCAAGGGGGTGTGGAAGTACGAGGCCCCTGCGGCACCCGCGGCCAAACCCGCCGAGCAAGGCGAGGAGAGCCAGCCCGAAACGCTCTCGGCCCCCCGTGGCGGTAAGGCGGACGATCTCAAGCTGCTCAAGGGCGTGGGCCCGAAGCTTGAACAGACGCTGCATGATCTGGGCTTCTACCACTTCGATCAGGTCGCCAAATGGACCGACGCCGAAGTCGCCTGGGTCGATACGCGGCTCAGGTTCAAGGGCCGCATCCAGCGCGACGGCTGGATCGACCAGGCCAAGATCCTCGCCGCGGGCGGCGAAACCGAGTTTTCGGCGCGAAACAAGAAATGACGGGCATGAGCGTCGAGCGGGACAAGGCCATCGCAGCCAAGGGTCGCCACATCGCCGTGGTGATCGCGGGGTCGATGGTGCTCTGGCTCGGCGCTCAGGCGATCGGCGGATATGTGGGGTTGCCGTGGCGCTATGCGTTCCTGTTCGACTTCGCCGCTCTGGCCGCGCTGATTTACGCGGGCGTGAACATACTGCAACTCCGGCGGATGCGCCGGGACAGCAAGGGATAATCGGCAGATGCTGAAGGATCAGGACCGGATCTTCACCAACCTCTACGGGATGCACGACCGCACGCTGAAGGGCGCGCAGGCGCGCGGCCACTGGGACGGGACGGCCGGGATCATCGCCAAGGGCCGCGACTGGATCATCTCCGAGATGAAGGCGTCGGGCCTGCGCGGGCGCGGCGGCGCGGGCTTCCCCACGGGTCTTAAGTGGTCCTTTATGCCGAAGGAAAGCGACGGGCGGCCCAGCTATCTGGTCGTGAACGCGGACGAATCCGAACCCGGCACCTGCAAGGACCGGGAAATCATGCGCCACGATCCGCATACGCTGATCGAAGGCTGCCTGATCGCGGCTTTCGCGATGAACGCGCATGCCTGCTACATCTACATCCGTGGCGAATATATCCGCGAGAAGGAAGCGCTGCAGAACGCCATCGACGAGGCCTATGACGCCGGGCTTCTGGGCCGCAACGCCGCGGGGTCGGGCTGGGATTTCGACCTCTACCTCCATCACGGCGCGGGCGCCTATATCTGCGGCGAAGAAACCGCGCTTCTCGAAAGCCTCGAAGGCAAGAAGGGCATGCCCCGGATGAAGCCGCCCTTCCCGGCAGGCGCGGGGCTTTATGGCTGCCCCACGACGGTGAACAACGTCGAATCCATCGCGGTGGTGCCCACCATCTTGCGGCGCGGCGCGTCGTGGTTCGCGGGCTTCGGCCGTCAGAACAACGCGGGCACCAAGATTTTCGCGATCTCGGGCCATGTGAACAACCCCTGCGTCGTGGAAGAGGCGATGTCGGTCAGCTTCGAGGAGCTTATCGACAAGCACTGCGGCGGCGTGCGCGGGGGCTGGAAGAACCTTAAGGCGGTGATCCCCGGTGGATCGTCGGTGCCTTGCGTGCGCGGCGAAAAGATGAAGGACGCGCTTATGGACTTCGATTACCTGCGGGGCGAGCTGGGCTCGGGCCTTGGCACCGCGGCGGTGATCGTGATGGACAACTCGACCGACATCATCAAGGCGATCTGGCGGCTGTCGAAATTCTACAAGCACGAAAGCTGCGGCCAGTGCACGCCCTGCCGCGAAGGCACCGGCTGGATGATGCGGGTGATGGAGCGCCTGGTGAAGGGCGAGGCCGAGGTCGAAGAGATCGACATGCTCTTCGACGTGACCAAGCAGGTGGAAGGCCACACGATCTGTGCCTTGGGCGACGCGGCCGCATGGCCGATCCAGGGCCTGATCCGCAACTTCCGCGACGAGATTGAGGATCGCATCAAGGCCAAGAGGACCGGCCGCATCAGCGCGGTGGCGGCAGAGTAGGGAGTGTCGCGGCGCCCCGCCAAGGTGCCGCAGGTGAGGAAGCCATGAACGCAACCATGCATCTTGCGGAACTGAACATCGGTCGGCTGCTTGCGCCGACGGACGACCCGCGCGTGGGCGAATTCATGGCCAATCTCGACCTTGTGAACGGTCTGGGCAAACGCATGCCGGGCTTCGTCTGGATGATGGAAGGGTCGGGCGAACCGGGAACGGGCAATACCGAAAACAACATCGGCGACGATCCGCAATTCGTGGCGAACCTGACTTTGTGGGAAGACGCGCCCAGCCTCGAACGCTTTGTCTGGGGCACGGTGCACAAGCAGTTCTACGAACGCCGCCGGGACTGGTTCGAGGTTCTGGGCGAGATGCATTTCGTCATGTGGTGGGTACAGCCGGGCCATCGCCCGACATTGGAAGAAGGCCTTGCCCGGCTTGACCATCTGAAAGCGCACGGCGACAGCGATCATGCCTTCGGCTGGGCGCATTTGAAAGACGTGACCCTGTGGCGCGACGCAAGATGCGCGCCCGTTGCGGCGGAGTGAGGACCATGACCAAGACTGCCCTTCTGATTGCCCTTGCCGCCCTGGTGGCGGTGCCCGCCTGCAACCGAAAGGATGATCGCATCCTCTTCGATGGGCAGGCCTTCCGGGGCAAGGCGGCGGCGGTGTCGAAAGACGACCGGCGTGTCTTCACGGCGACCGTGTCGCCTGTCTCGGCCTCGATCGACGGCGCCGTCGAGGCGGCGCGCTACGAGGGCATGAAGTACTGCATCGAGAATTACGGCACCTCCGACATCCTCTGGACAATCGGACCGGACACGCCGCGCGAAAGCCTTGTCATCGACCGCGATGCGCTGACCTTCCAGGGGTCGTGCCGCCCGTGATGCTGACCTGTGCGGATATCGGCCCATGTGATGCCCCTGCAGCACCGCTGATATTGCATAGCGGCGCGCGGTGGCGCGCTGTCGTCCCTTCATCTTCGGTGAAAGGACATCCCGCCATGAAACAGGTTCTGACCACGCTTGCCGCCGCCTTTCTTCTGTTGCTTCCCGCAGCCGGAAAGGCCGAGGCACGCCCGCCGCTCAGCCAGGTCACGGTGATCGATGACGGCCTTTATCAGATCGCGCTCGCCAATCTGGTGCGCCGGCGCTGCGATGCGCTCGATGGCCGGGTGTTCAAGGCCATGGGGATCCTGCGCGATCTCAACCGCCATGCGCGGTCGCTGGGCTACACGCAGGCCGAAATCGACGCCTATGTCGACAGCGACGCCGAGAAAGACCGCATGAAGGCCCGCGCGGCGGCCATGTTCGCCGCCCGCGGCGTCGACCCCGACAATCCCGACGATCTCTGCCGTTACGGCCTTGAAGAGATCGCAAGCAACAGCCCCGTGGGCGCGTTACTGAAGGCAAAGTGATCCATGTCCGACCTGCGCAAGATCAACATCGACGGTATCGAAGTGGAAGTGGACGGGGCGATGACCCTGATCCAGGCCTGCGAGGTCGCTGGCATCGAAATCCCGCGCTTCTGCTACCATGAACGGCTGTCGATCGCCGGCAACTGCCGGATGTGCCTGGTCGAGGTGGTGGGCGGCCCGCCCAAGCCCGCGGCCTCCTGCGCGATGCAGGTGCGCGATCTGCGCCCCGGTCCGGAAGGCCAGCCGCCGCTGGTGAAGACCAATTCGCCGATGGTTAAGAAGGCGCGCGAAGGGGTGATGGAGTTCCTGCTCATCAATCACCCGCTCGATTGCCCGATCTGCGATCAGGGCGGCGAATGTGACCTGCAGGATCAGGCGATGGCCTATGGCGTCGATTTCAGCCGCTACCGCGAACCCAAGCGCGCGGTCGAGGATCTGAACCTCGGCCCGCTCGTCGAAACCCACATGACGCGCTGCATTTCCTGCACGCGCTGCGTCCGCTTCACGACCGAAGTGGCCGGCATCACCCAGATGGGCCAGACTGGCCGCGGCGAGGACAGCGAGATCACCTCCTATCTGGGCGAGACGCTGAATTCCAACCTGCAGGGCAACATCATCGACCTGTGCCCGGTGGGCGCGCTGGTGTCCAAACCTTACGCCTTCACCGCGCGGCCGTGGGAACTGACCAAGACGGAATCGGTCGACGTGATGGATGCGCTGGGGTCGAACATCCGGGTCGATACCAAGGGCCGCGAAGTGATGCGGTTCCTGCCCCGCAACCATGACGGCGTGAACGAGGAATGGATTTCCGACAAGACGCGCTTCGTCTGGGACGGGCTGCGCCGCCAGCGGCTTGATACGCCCTATATCCGTGAAAACGGCAAGCTGCGCCCCGCCTCGTGGCCCGAAGCGCTGGCCGCAGCCGCGACGGCGGTCAAGGGCGCGAAGAAACTGGCCGGTCTGGTGGGCGATCTGGCCCCGACCGAGGCGGCCTTCAGCCTCAGGCATCTGGTCGAAGGGCAGGGCGGTGTCGTGGAATGCCGCACCGATGGCGCGAAGCTGACCGCCGGCAACCGGTCGGCCTATGTCGGGACGGCGAAGGTCGAAGATATCGACACGGCCGAATTCATCATGCTCATCGGCACCAACCCGCGCGACGAGGCGCCGGTGCTGAATGCGCGCCTGCGCAAGGCCTGGACGCGGGGCGCGAAGATCGCGCTCATCGGGGAACAGGTCGATCTCACCTATCCCTACGTCCACATGGGCGACGGGCGCGCGACGCTCGCGTCGCTGGCCGACAAGAAGATCGACCACATGCTGGACAAGCCCAGCATCATCATCGTGGGGCAGGGCGCGCTGAACGAAGCGGACGGTGGCGCCGTGCTGGGCCATGCGATGGCCTTTGCAGACCGCAGCAAGTCGGGCTTCATGGTGCTGCACACCGCCGCCGGGCGGGTGGGCGCGATGGACGTGGGCGCGGTGACGGATGGCGGCATGGACGCGGTCCGTGACGCCGACGTGATCTTCAACCTTGGTGCCGACGAGATCGAGATCGCGGCGGGGCCGACCGTCATCTATCAGGGCAGCCATGGCGACCGCGGCGCGCACCGCGCCGACATCATTCTGCCTGCCGCCGCCTATACCGAAGAGAACGGGCTTTTCGTGAACACCGAAGGCCGCCCGCAACTGGCCATGCGCGCGGGCTTTGCCCCCGGTCAGGCGAAAGAGAACTGGGCGATCCTGCGGGCGCTGTCGGGCGAACTGGGCAGCCCGCTGCCCTGGGACAGCCTTGCGCAGCTGCGCCAGAAGCTGGTGGCGGCGGTGCCGCATCTGGCCCGCATCGACGAGGTGCCCGCGAACGGCTGGGTGCCGGTCCCTGCGGGCCCTCTGGGCGAGGCCGGTTTCCGCAACGCCGTACGCGACTTCTACCTGACCAACCCGATCGCGCGGGCCAGCACGCTCATGGCCGAGCTTTCGGCCATGGCGCGCGCCCGCGGCGAGGCGAAGATCGCCGCCGAATGATGGCGCGCGGCGGGCTTGCGATATCCGCGCTTGTCGCGCTGGCCGGCTGTGACGATCAGGCCGGGGCAGGGCCGGTCTTTGCCCCCGATTACCGGGGGATCGAAACGCGCCTTCTGGAAGGCGATCTGGTGCAGTTCAAGGTGACGATGACCGGCGCGCGCACGCCTTTGGATGTGGAGTCCTATGCCGAATGCGCGGCGGCGCAATATGCGCTGATCCGAGGCTTCGGTTTTGCGCGGCATTTGCGCACAAACGTATACGAGACGGGTGGCCTTTGGGCAGCGGATGCTGTTTACACCATCTCGCCTTCCCTGCCGCGCGGTCTGCGCACCATCGACGCCGAAGTCGTGGCCGCCGATTGCGCGGAAAACGGAATTCCAATGGTGTGATGACACATGGCTGATTTCTTCACCACAACTGCAGGCGTTGGCGTCCTGATCCTGGCGCAAGTGCTTGCTGTTGTTGCCTTCGTGATGCTGAGCCTGCTGTTCCTTGTCTATGGCGACCGCAAGATCTGGGCCGCGGTCCAGATGAGGCGCGGGCCGAACGTGGTGGGGGCTTACGGGCTTCTGCAGACGGTGGCGGATGCGCTGAAATACGTGGTCAAGGAAGTCGTCGTGCCGGCGGGGGCCGACAAGACGGTCTTCATGCTCGCGCCCATGCTGTCCTTCGTGCTCGCGCTGATCGCCTGGGCGGTGATTCCCTTCAACGAAGGCTGGGTGCTGTCGGACATCAACGTGGCGATCCTTTATGTCTTCGCGATCTCCTCGCTCGAGGTCTACGGGGTCATCATGGGGGGGTGGGCGTCCAACTCGAAATACCCGTTCCTCGGGTCGCTCCGCTCGGCCGCGCAGATGATTTCCTACGAGGTGTCGATCGGCCTGATCATCATCGGGGTGATCCTATCCACCGGCAGCATGAACTTCGGCGCCATCGTGAACGCGCAGGACACCGCCTACGGCTTCTTCGGCTGGTACTGGCTGCCGCATCTGCCGATGGTGTTCCTGTTCTTCATCTCGGCGCTGGCAGAGACCAACCGCCCGCCCTTCGACCTTCCGGAAGCGGAATCGGAACTGGTGGCGGGCTATCAGGTCGAATATTCCTCGACGCCCTTCCTGCTGTTCATGGCGGGCGAATACATCGCCATCTTCCTCATGTGCGCGCTGATGAGCCTTTTGTTCTTCGGCGGCTGGCTGTCGCCCATCCCGTTCCTGCCCGACGGGCCGCACTGGATGATCGCGAAGATGGCGTTCTTCTTCTTCCTCTTCGCAATGGTGAAGGCGATCACGCCCCGCTACCGCTATGACCAGCTGATGCGCATCGGCTGGAAGGTCTTCCTGCCCTTCTCGCTGGGTTGGGTCGTGTTCGTTGCCTTCGCGGCGAAATTCGGCTGGTTCTGGGGCATCTTCGCCCGCTGGAGCACGGGAGCATAAGCATGACGCAGATGGATTACACCCGAGCGGCCAAGTACTTCCTGCTGGCGGATTTCGCCAAGGGCATGAAGCTGGGGCTGAAATACTTCTTCGCGCCGAAGGCGACCATCAACTACCCGCACGAAAAGGGGCCGCTTTCCCCGCGCTTCCGCGGTGAACACGCGCTGCGCCGCTATCCCAAC
Source organism: Aestuariivita sp. (assembly GCA_018401465.1). Taxonomy (GTDB): domain Bacteria; phylum Pseudomonadota; class Alphaproteobacteria; order Rhodobacterales; family Rhodobacteraceae; genus JAGYKE01. The sequence continues at coordinate 162,548 of JAGYKE010000005.1, read as the reverse complement.
GGCGAAGAGCGCTGCATCGCGTGCAAGCTCTGCGAGGCGATCTGCCCCGCGCAGGCCATCACCATCGACGCCGAACCGCGCGAGGACGGGTCGCGCCGCACGACGCGCTATGACATCGACATGACCAAGTGCATCTATTGCGGCTTCTGCCAGGAGGCCTGCCCGGTTGATGCCATCGTCGAAGGCCCCAATTTCGAATTCGCCACCGAGACGCGCGAAGAGCTGTTCTATGACAAGGACAAGCTTCTGGCCAATGGTGACCGGTGGGAGGCGCAGATCGCGCGCAACCTCGAACTGGACGCGCCCTACCGATGACCGACACCCCCCGCAACCCGTTCGAGGCGATGATGGCGCAGGCGCACGAGATGGCGAAGGCGTTCAATCCCGCGCTCGAAAGCTTCGACACCCGCGCGTTCGAGTCGCTCTGGCCCACAATGCCGAAAGAGGTGATGGAATTCTGGTTCGGCAATGCGCTGAACAAGGACGGGCTGGACGCCAAGACGCGGCTTCTGCTGACGCTGGCGGGGCTGACGATGCAGGGCGCGCAGGCCGACGCGGCGGTGCGCCAGACGGTGCGCCATGCGCTGGAAGCGGGCGCGCGGAAGCAGGAAATCGTCGAGACCATCGGCCAGATGTCGGTCTTCGCCGGCATCCCGGCAATGACGCGGGCGCTGGAACTGGCGCGCGCGGCGATGGACGCCGACAAGGCGGAGGGCCAGGCATGAGCGTCTTTGCATTCTATCTCTTCGCGATCTGCGTGATCGCGGGCGGGCTGTTCACCGTGGTCAGCCGCAATCCGGTGCATTCGGTGCTCTGGCTGATCCTGGCGTTTCTGTCGGCGGCGGGGCTGTTCGTTCTGCTGGGGGCGGAATTCGTCGCGATGCTGCTGATCATCGTTTATGTGGGCGCGGTCGCGGTGCTGTTTTTGTTCGTGGTCATGATGCTCGACGTCGATTTCGCGGCGCTGAAGGCCGAGATGGCGAAATACATGCCGCTGGCGCTGCTGATCGGGGTGGTGATCCTGATGCAGTTCGTGATGGCCTTCGGGGCGTGGGAATCGAACGCGGCGGCAGAGGGCCTGCGCGCGCAGGTCACCCCCACCGACCGGCACAACACCGAGGCGTTGGGGCTGATCCTTTACGACCAGTATTTCCTGCTGTTCCAGCTGTCGGGGCTGATCTTGCTGGTGGCCATGATCGGGGCCATCGTGCTGACCCTGCGCCACCGGTCCGACATCAAGCGGCAGGACGTGCTGGCGCAGATGTACCGCGACCCGGCCAAGGCGATGGAGCTGCGCGACGTGAAGCCGGGGCAGGGGCTGTGAATTGGGTGTCCCACGCTGGGACGGCGTGGGGCGCACGGAAAATCAATGGGTTGCCGAGACGGTTTAACCAATCGGTAATCAATCGGGGCAAACCCCGGAGGGACGGATGATAGGATTGGAGCATTACCTGACGGTGGCGGCGACGCTGTTCGTCATCGGTATCTTCGGGCTGTTTCTCAACCGAAAGAACATCATCATCCTGCTGATGAGCATCGAATTGATGCTGCTGGCGGTGAACATCAACCTTGTGGCCTTCTCGGCCTTCCTGGGTGATCTGGTGGGGCAGGTCTTCACGCTGTTCGTGCTGACCGTCGCCGCGGCCGAGGCTGCGATCGGGCTTGCGATCCTTGTCTGCTTCTTCCGCAACCGCGGCACGATCGCGGTCGAAGACGTCAACGTGATGAAGGGCTAAGGCAATGGAGTCGATCATCCTCTTCGCGCCGCTGGTCGGTGCCCTTCTGTGCGGCTTCGGCTGGAAGATCATGGGCGAGACGGCGGCGATGTGGGTCGCCACCGGTCTTCTGTTCCTGTCCGCGATCCTGTCCTGGGTCGTGTTCCTGACCTTCGATCCGACCGCGCATGCGGGCGGGCATTACACCGTCTCGATCCTGCGCTGGATCGAAAGCGGGACGCTGTCCACCGACTGGGCGATCCGCATGGACCGGCTGACCGCGATCATGCTGATCGTGATCACCACGGTCTCGGCGCTCGTGCACCTGTATTCCTTCGGCTACATGGCCCATGACGACAATTGGCGCGAGGGCGAGGTGTACCGCCCGCGCTTCTTTGCCTACCTGTCGTTCTTCACCTTTGCCATGCTGATGCTGGTGACCGCCGACAACCTTGTTCAGATGTTCTTCGGCTGGGAAGGCGTGGGCGTCGCGTCCTATCTTCTGATCGGGTTCTACTACCGCAAGCCGTCGGCCAATGCTGCCGCGATCAAGGCCTTTGTCGTGAACCGCGTGGGCGATTTCGGCTTTGCGCTGGGTATCTTCGCGCTGTTCTTCCTCGTCGATTCCGTCAATTTCGCGGATGTCTTCGCCGCAGCATCCACACTGGCGGAAACGCAGCTCACCTTCCTCTGGACGTCGTGGAACGCCGCCGAATTGATCGCCTTCCTTCTGTTCATAGGGGCGATGGGGAAATCGGCGCAGCTCATCCTGCACACATGGCTGCCCGACGCGATGGAAGGCCCGACACCGGTGTCTGCGCTCATCCATGCCGCGACGATGGTGACGGCGGGCGTGTTCCTTGTCTGCCGGATGTCGCCGATCATGGAATTCGCGCCGCATGCCACGGCCTTCATCACCGTTCTGGGGGCGACCACGGCCTTCTTCGCCGCGACGGTCGGTCTGGTTCAGACCGACATCAAGCGCGTGATCGCCTATTCCACCTGTTCGCAGCTGGGCTACATGTTCGTGGCCGCGGGTGTGGGGCTTTATTCGGTGGCTATGTTCCACCTGTTCACGCATGCCTTCTTCAAGGCGATGCTGTTTCTGGGCGCAGGCAGCGTGATCCACGCGATGCACCACGAACAGGACATGACGAACTATGGCGGCCTGCGCAAAAAGATCCCCTATACCTTCTGGGCGATGATGATCGGCACGCTTGCCATCACCGGGGTAGGCATTCCGCTGACCGGCTGGATCGGGTTTGCGGGCTTTGCATCGAAGGACGCGGTGATCGAAGGCGCCTATGCCGGAACTCAAGGGGGCTATGCCTTCTGGCTTCTGGTGATCGCGGCGCTCTTCACATCGTTCTATTCGTGGCGGCTGATGTTCCTGACCTTCTTCGGCGAGGCGCGCGGCGACAGGCACACGCATGAGCACGCTCATGAAAGCCCCATGACCATGCTGATCCCGCTGGGCGTTCTGGCGCTGGGTGCGACTTTTGCAGGCGCGATCTGGTATTCGAGCTTCTTCGGCAAGACCAACGAGGTCGCCAAGTTCTTCGGCACGCATTATGCCACGCCCGGCACTGAGGAGGCCGCCGCCTTCGCCGCGGCCAATCCCAAGGCGTCCGAGCTGAAATACGCCTTCGACGGCGCGCCGGGCGAAGGCGGCATCTATGTCGCGCCGGACAACCATATCCTGCACGAAGCGCATTACGTGCCGACCTGGGTCAAGCTGTCGCCCTTTGTCGCGATGCTTCTGGGGCTGGGGATCGCGATCTGGTTCTATCTGATCAACCCGTCGCTGCCGGGCCGGTTGGCCGAGAACCAGCGCCCGCTTTACCTGTTCCTCAAGAACAAATGGTATTTCGACGAGCTGTATGACGCGATCTTCGTGAAGCCCGCGATCGGCATCGGCCGGGTCTTCTGGCGCAAGGGTGACGGCAACGTCATCGACGGCGCGATCAACGGCGTCGCCATGGGCATCGTGCCGTTCTTCACGCGCCTCGCCGGTCGGGCGCAGTCGGGATACATCTTCACCTATGCCTTCTGGATGGTCGTCGGCATCGCCGTGCTGATCACCTGGATGTCGATCGGCGGAGGGGCCGAGTAATGGACAATCTTCTCTCCATCGTCACCTTCACGCCGGCGCTGGCGGCGCTGATCCTTGCGCTGTTCCTGCGGGGCGACGACGCGGCGGCGCAGCGAAACGCGAAATGGGCGGCACTTTTCGCCACCGGCGTGACCTTCTTCATCTCGCTGTTCATTCTGGCGGAGTTCGATCCCAGCGACACCGGCTTCCAGTTCGTGGAAGAGCGCGACTGGCTGATGGGCCTGACCTACAAGATGGGTGTGGACGGGATCAGCGTGCTGTTCGTGATGCTGACCACCTTCATCATGCCGCTGGTGATCCTCGCCAGCTGGGAGGTCATGCAGCGCGTCAAGGAATACATGATCGCGTTCCTGCTGCTGGAAACGCTGATGCTGGGCGTCTTCATGGCGCTGGACCTTGTGCTGTTCTACCTGTTCTTCGAGGCCGGGCTGATCCCGATGTTCCTGATCATCGGCATCTGGGGCGGCAAGGAGCGCATCTACGCGAGCTTCAAGTTCTTCCTCTATACCTTCCTCGGCTCGGTCCTGATGCTGGTTGCGATGGTGGCCATGTATGTCGATGCGGGCACCACCGATATCGAACGCCTGCTGGTGCATCAGTTCGGGTCCGCGACCTTCAGCCTGATGGGCGTGCAGATCGTGGGCGGCGTGCAGACGCTGATGTGGCTGGCCTTCTTCGCGTCCTTCGCGGTGAAGATGCCGATGTGGCCCGTGCACACATGGCTGCCCGATGCCCACGTGCAGGCGCCGACCGCAGGGTCGGTCGTGCTGGCGTCGATCCTTCTGAAGATGGGCGGCTATGGCTTCCTGCGCTTCTCGCTGCCGATGTTCCCGGTTGGCTCCGAGGTGATGGGGCCGCTGGTCCTGTGGCTGTCGGCAATCGCGATCGTCTATACCAGCCTTGTCGCGCTGGTGCAGGAGGACATGAAGAAGCTGATCGCCTATTCGTCGGTGGCGCATATGGGCTTTGTCACCATGGGCATCTTCGTCGCGAACCAGCAGGGGATCGACGGCGCGATCTTCCAGATGATCAGCCACGGCTTCATCTCGGGCGCTCTGTTCCTGTGTGTCGGCGTCATCTATGACCGGATGCACACGCGCCAGATCGACGCCTATGGGGGCCTCGTGAACCGGATGCCGGCCTATGCGCTGATCTTCATGCTGTTCACCATGGCGAATGTGGGTCTTCCGGGCACGTCCGGGTTCATCGGCGAATTCCTGACGCTGATGGCGGTCTTCCAGGTCAATACCTGGGTCGCGGCGGTGGCGACGACGGGGGTGATTTTTTCGGCGGCTTATGCGCTTTGGCTTTACCGCCGCGTGGTGCTGGGCGACCTGATCAAGGAAAGCCTGAAGACGATCACCGACATGAGCCGGCGCGAACGCGCGATCTTCGCGCCGCTGGTGGTGGCCACGATCTTCTTCGGGGTCTACCCCGCGCCGATCCTCGACACGATCGGACCTTCGGTCGAGGCGCTGGTGGGCAATTATGAAACCGCGCTGGCGCAGGCGAAGGCCGCGATCCAGCTGGCATCGAACTGAGAGGGACCGGAGCCATGGTTGCGGCCGATCTGAGCGTCATCCTTCCCGAAATCCTGCTGTCGGTCTTCGCCATGGCAGCGCTTCTGGCCGGGGTCTATGGCGGCAAGGACCGCTGGGCGCCGATGCTGGTCTGGGCGGCGTCGGCGGCGATGCTGCTGATCGCGGCCTTCATCGGGCTGCGCGGCGCGCCGGGTGCGGTGGCCTTCGGCGGCATGTTCGTCGACGACGCGTTTTCGCGCTTTGCCAAGATCGTGGTGCTGGTCTCGGCTGCGGCCGTTCTGGCGATGAGCCAGGATTACATGCAGCGCCGCGGTATCCTGCGCTTCGAATACCCCATCCTGATCGTGCTGGCCGCCGTCGGCATGATGATGATGGTGAGCGCGGGCGATCTCATGGCGCTGTACATGGGGCTCGAACTGCAGTCGCTGGCGCTCTACGTCGTGGCCTCGCTGCGCCGTGACAGTGCGAAGTCGACGGAAGCGGGGCTGAAGTATTTCGTGCTGGGCGCGCTGTCGTCGGGTCTGCTGCTCTATGGCGCGTCGCTCGTCTATGGCTATACGGGCACGACGCTGTTTTCGGGCATCGTGCAGGTGGCCGGGCAGGGCGACATCTCGCTCGGGCTGCTGTTCGGGCTGGTCTTCGTGATTGCGGGTCTGGCCTTCAAGGTCTCGGCGGTGCCGTTCCACATGTGGACGCCCGACGTCTATGAAGGCGCGCCGACGCCGGTCACGGCCTTCTTCGCGACCGCGCCCAAGGTGGCGGCGATGGCGCTGTTCGCGCGCGTGCTGCATGACGCCTTCGGCGGCGCGGTGCGCGACTGGTCCCAGGTGATCGCGCTTTTGTCGGTGCTGTCGATGTTTCTGGGCGCGATCGCCGCGATCGGGCAGACCAACATCAAGCGCCTGATGGCCTATTCGTCGATTGCGCATATGGGCTATGCGCTCATCGGTCTTGCGGCGGGCACGGCGCTGGGGGTGCAGGCGCTGCTGGTCTACATGGCGATCTATGTCACCATGAACGTGGGCACCTTCGCCTTCATCCTGATGATGGAGCGCGACGGCCAGCCGGTGACCGACATCAATGCGCTGCGCATGTATTCGCGCCGCGAACCGGCCCGGGCGCTGGCGATGCTGATCTTGCTGTTCAGCCTTGCGGGCGTGCCGCCGATGCTGGGCTTCTTCGCCAAGCTGGCGGTCTGGCAGGCCGGTCTTGACGCCGGCCTTGTCTGGTTGGTGGTGGCAAGTGCCGTCGCATCCGCCATCGGGGCCTTCTATTACCTGCGCATCGTCTTCTACATGTATTTCGGCGAAGAAGACGGCGACGAGGTCGAGACCAATACCAGCCCTGTCCTTTATGCTTTCCTCATGGGGTCGGCGGCGATCATGGTTCTGGGCATCGCCAACATGTTCGGGGTCGATCAGGCGGCGGCGGCGGCAGCAGCCGTCCTCGTCAACTGAGCCCGCGCGCGGGCGTCGCTGTCGGGTTGGCGTATTTGGGACCAGAAAGAAGGCGGAGGCGCGCATGAGCGGCTGGCCTTCCGGTTATGGTCTGCGGGTGCTGGACGAAGTCGACAGTACCCTGAGCGAGGCCGCGCGCATCGCGCCCGGCCTCGATGGCCCCGAATGGATCCTCGCGCATCGGCAGACAGCGGCGCGGGGGCGGCGGGGCCGGGTCTGGGCCGCGCCCGAGGGTAACCTGTCGGCCACGCTGGTGATGCGGCCTGCGGGCGATGCGGGGCAGGCGGCGCTGCGCTCCTTCGTGGCGGCGCTGGCGCTGCATGACGCACTGGCTGCGGTGATCGGGCGGGATGTGGGCCTTGCGCTGAAATGGCCCAATGACGTGCTGCTGAACGGCGGCAAGATCGCGGGCATCTTGCTGGAAAGTGCCGGCGCGGGGCGCGGGGTGGCGCATCTGGCCATCGGGATCGGCGTCAACCTTGCGGCCGCCCCGGCGCCCGAGGCGGTCGAACCCGGCGCGGTGCGGCCCGTGTCGCTTTCGGGCGAGACGGGCATCGCCATCTCGCCGGTGGAGTTCCTCGGCCATCTCGCCACTGCCTTCGACCATTGGGAGCGGCAGTTCCGCGCCCATGGCTTTGCTCCGGTGCGGGTGGGCTGGCTGGGGCGCGCGGCGCGTCTGGGCGAGGTCATCACCGCGCGCACCGGCACGGCCGAGACCACCGGCACATTCGAGACGGTGGACGGCGAGGGCAACCTTGTCCTAAAGACGGCCGCAGGGCGCGTGTCGATCCCGGCGGCTGACATCTATTTCTGAGTGAAGGGGGCCCCATGCTTCTGGCCATCGACTGCGGCAACACCAACACGGTCTTCTCGATCTGGGACGGCGAGAAGTTCCTGTGCACCATGCGCACCTCGACCCATCACGGGCGCACGGCGGATGCCTATTTTACGTGGTTCGTGACGCTGCTGAACCATTACCGGATCGAACCGGCGATAACCGATGTCATCATCTCGTCCACCGTTCCGCGGGTCGTCTGGAACCTGCGTGTCTTTGCCGACCGCTTCTTCGGCTGCAGACCAATGGTGGTGGGCAAGCCCGAATGCCGCCTGCCGCACCCGCCGCGCGTGGATGCGGGCACCAGCGTCGGCCCAGACCGGCTGGTGAACACGGCCGGCGCCTTCGACCGGCATGGCGGCAACCTGATCGTCGTCGATTTCGGAACCGCCACCACCTTCGACGTGGTAGACCATGACGGCGCCTATGTGGGGGGGCTGATCGCGCCGGGGGTGAACCTGAGCCTCGAGGCGCTGCACATGGCCGCCGCCGCCCTGCCGCATGTGGACATATCGCGCCCGCAGCGGGTGGTCGGGACCAACACGGTCGCCTGTATGCAGTCCGGCATCTTCTGGGGCTATGTCGGGCTGGTCAAGGAATGCTGCGCGCGCATCGAGGCCGAACGCGGCGAGAAGATGCGCGTCATCGCCACAGGGGGGCTTGCCCCGTTGTTTCAGGAAAGCGCCGATCTATTTGATGAATACGAAGACGACCTGACGATGCACGGACTGACCGTCATCCACGCCTTCAACAAGGAAACGATCTGAACGATGACCGGAGAACGACTGATCTACCTGCCCCTTGGCGGGGCAGGAGAAATAGGCATGAATGCCTATGTCTATGGCTATGGCGCACCCGGCAAGGAGCGGCTGATCGTCGTGGACCTTGGCGTGGCCTTCCCGGACATGGAGGGATCGCCCGGTGTCGACCTGATCCTGCCGGATCTGAGCTGGCTGGTCGAGAACCGCGACCGGCTGGAAGCGGTGTTCATCACCCACGCGCATGAAGACCACGTAGGCGCGGTGCCGCATGTGCTGACCCGGCTGAACGTGCCAGTCCATGCGCGCGCCTTCACCGCCAATATCGCGCGGCGCAAGCTGTCGGATCTGGGCGTGCCCGATGACGATCTGCACGTGGTCAGCCCCTGGCCCGAAACGGTTCAGGCGGGGCCGTTCCGGGTCGGGTTTCTGCCGGTGTCGCATTCCATCCCGGAAAGTGCCGCGCTGATCATCGACACGCCCGCGGGCCGGGTCATCCATTCGGGCGATTTCAAGATCGACACCGACCCGGTGGTGGGCGAACCCTTCGACGCCGAGGCCTGGGCCGAAGTGTCGAAAGGGGGTGTGAAGGCGCTGATCTGCGACAGCACGAACGTGTTCGTCCCGCATGCGGGGCGCTCGGAATCGCTGCTTGGCCCCGAGATCGAAAAGCTGATCGCGGGCGCGCCCGGCATGGTGGCGGCGACCACCTTCGCGTCGAACGTCGCGCGGCTGAAGACGCTGGCGCTGGCGGCGGACAGGGCGGGGCGGTCGGTCGTTCTGCTGGGGCGCGCCATGCGGCGCATGGTCGAGGCGTCGCTCGAGACCGGGGTGCTGAGCGGGTTCCCGAAGGTGGTCAGCCCGGAAGAGGCGCAGGAGATCCCGCGCGGAAACCTGATGGTGCTGGCCACCGGCAGTCAGGGCGAAGGGCGCGCGGCGTCCGCGGCCCTGTCACGGGGGAAGTACCTTGGGCTGGAGTTGAAGGAGGGGGACCTGTTCCTGTTCTCTTCCAAGACCATTCCCGGCAATGAACGCTGCGTCATCCGCATCATGAACAACTTCAGCGAACGCGGTGTCGACGTCGTCGATGACAGCGGCGGGCGCTATCACGTGTCGGGCCATGCCAACCGCCCCGATCTGGAGCGGTTGCACGACATCGTGCGGCCGCAGATCGTGGTGCCGATGCATGGCGAACACCGCCATCTGCGCGAACATGCGAAGTTGGCCGAGGCGCGCGGGATGCAATCGGTTGTGGCGGTGAACGGCACGATGGTCGATCTGACCGGCAATGCGCCCGTGGTCGCGGGCCATGTCGAGACGGGCCGCACCTATCTGGACGGCAGCGTGCAGATCGGCGCGCTTGACGGAATCGTGCGTGACCGTCTGCGCATGGCGCAGAACGGGCATGTGCTGGTGACCGTGATCCTTGACGAAGAGGACGAACCGCTGGGCGAGCCGTGGTGCGAGCTGAAGGGTCTGGCGGGGACAGGGTCGTCGGGGGCCGATCTGGCCGAGGTGCTCGAGACCGATCTCGACCAGTATCTGCGCCGCGCGGGTGCCAAGACGCTGCGCGACGACGACAAGCTGGAAGAGGGGCTGCGGCAGGTGGTGCGGCAGACCGCGCAGGCCGAGATCGGCAAGAAACCCGAAGTGACGGTGGTGATCAGCCGCTTGCGCTGATCACCCGGTGCGGCGTTCGTCGAAGCTTTGCGCGATGAAACCCGGCAGGTGATCGCCAAGGCCCACCACGGGCTTGTCGTTGCCGCGGGGTTCGCGGCGTTCGGGTCTTTGTTCGGGTCTCGCCTCGGGCTTGGGGCGGTCTTCGCTTTCGCGTCTGGTGTCGCGACGGCGGTCGTCTTCGGCCTTGGCCTCCACGCGGGGGGCCTCGGCGGTGCGCGGTTCGCTGGCGCGCGGTTCTTCGCGGCGCGGTTCGCTCCTCGGCTTGTCGCCGCGGCCACGGCTGCGGCTGCGCGCCGGGCGGGGGGCCTCTTCGGCCTCATCCTCGGCCGGGATGGTGGTGCCCAGCGGGTTTTCGCCGCGCGGGATCTGCTTCTGGATCAGCGCCTCGATCGCGGCGAGCAGCTTGTCGTCGCGCGGACCACACAGCGTGATCGCGGTGCCGGTGCGGCCGGCGCGGCCGGTGCGGCCGATGCGGTGGACGTAATCCTCGGCATGGCCGGGGACGTCGTAGTTGAACACATGGCTCACGTTCGGGATGTCGAGACCGCGCGCGGCCACGTCGGATGCGACGAGAAAGCGCAAAGTGCCGTCACGGAACCCGTCGAGCGTGCGGGTGCGCTGGCTTTGGTCAAGATCGCCGTGGATGGGGGCCGCGTCATAGCCGTAGGTCTTGAGCGACTTGGCGAGGATGTCGACCTCGGTCTTGCGGTTGCAGAACAGGATCGCGTTGCGGCATACCGCGCCTTCGGCATCGATGATCGCGCGCAGGAGCGCGCGTTTTTCCGTGCCTTCGCGGTCGCGGCGCGACGGTTTGAACGTCACCACGCGCTGGGTGATGGTTTCCGACGCGCTGGCCTGACGGGCGACTTCGATCCGGGCGGGGTTCGACAGGAAGGTGTTGGTGATCCGTTCGATCTCGGGCGCCATGGTGGCCGAGAAGAAGAAGGTCTGCCGCGTGAAGGGCGTGAGCGAGAAGATGCGTTCGATATCGGGAATGAAGCCCATGTCGAGCATGCGGTCGGCTTCGTCCACCACCATGATCTGCACGCCGGTGAGCAGAAGCTTGCCGCGTTCGAAATGGTCGAGCAGGCGGCCCGGCGTGGCGATCAGCACGTCGACGCCCCGGTCGATCAGTGCATCCTGTTCCTTGAAGCTGACACCGCCGATGAGCAGGGCCTTGGTCAGCTTCACATGCTTGGAATAGACGTCGAAGTTTTCCGCCACCTGAGCCGCCAGTTCGCGCGTGGGGCAGAGCACGAGGCTGCGCGGCATGCGTGCCCGGGCGCGGCCGCGGGCGAGAAGCGTGATCATCGGCAGCGTGAAGCTGGCCGTCTTGCCGGTGCCGGTCTGGGCGATTCCCAGAACGTCGCGCCCTTCAAGGGCGGGCGGAATGGCGCCGGCCTGAATGGGCGTCGGGGTTTCATACCCCGCTTCTTCGATGGCTTTGAGAACTTTGGGATTAAGATTCAGGTCGCTGAACTTGGTCATGTGTGTCCGATCAAAGCGGACTCTGAACCTGGCCCGCGCGTCTAAAGGGCTGCCCCGGATGGACAGTGCGTGAGGGCACATAGCATTGTGCATCTGCGGCGTCAAACCACGAGGTGCAGCCGCGGTCAGTCGGGGCCAGCTGTTGCGGAAACGTCAACAATCAGCTTCGAAATCGGGGAAATGTTTCTGGCGCAGCGCGTCAAGTGGCAGATCGACCCGACGCAGCAGCCCCTGTGCGGACAGAGCATCACGCGGGCGCGGCGTGTCGGCGATGACTTCGTCGAAGAAGTCGCGCAGGCCCGCTTCGCCCTGCTCAGCATCGAGGCGGGCCAGCATCTCGTGCATCATCTGCCCGGATTGCTTGCCCGGTTCGAGACCCGCGCGGTAACTGCCGTGCTGCAGGCGGAAGCGGAAGGACCCGATGAATTTCTCCCATCCCTTGGCATGGACATGGGCAAGCTCGATCTGCGGCAATTCGGTTTCGCCGGGGTTCATCGCCTCGTCCAGAAAGACGTTGTGGATGCGCAGTTTCATCCGGTCGTGCCCCGTGCGCACGAAGACCTTGCCCGCCAGATGCGACACGAACCCGCCCCGGATATGGCGCCCGTAGGTCGGATAAAGCGCCTGCACCAGCGGCAGGCGGTGGGGACCGGCGGGGATGAAGCCCTTGAAGGCGGTGCCGTCGCCGTCGGCCAGCGCCTCGATCGGGCGGACGCGGGCGCAGAGGATGTCCTGCGCCAGATCGCCCAGAACCCCGGCCACAGGGCGGGACGGGATCAGGAATTCGTCGACGTCGATATGGGCAAGCCAGTCGACATCGCCCGCGCGGCGGTAGGCATGCGTGGCGTTGCGCGACTGCCGGACCTGATGCTTTTCCGGACGGCGACCGCGTTTCGCCCACCAGGCGTCATCGGTCAGGGTAACGCGGCATCCGGGATGCGCGGCAAGGTGGTCCGCCGCCTGCGCGTTCGCATCGTCGAGATAGATGAAGAGCCGGCGCGCGCCCTGTTCGAGATGCCAGGCGGCGAAGGCGAGCGTTTCGGCCGGGGGGGCCTTGATCGTGGCGACGAGGCCCCATGTGGTCATGCCGCGGCGATCCCCCCTTGCGTCAGACCATCATTTCCTTGGTCGCGCTCAGCGTCAATTCCGGATAGTCGCGGATGATGCGGTCAATGTCCCATTGCAGGCGGGTCAGATAGACGATGTCGCCGTCATGGTCCTGCGCGATGTGCTGGCGGTTGGCGTTCACGAAGCGGTCGAGCGCGTCTTTGGGGCCGCTGACCCAGCGGGCAGAGGTGAACTGCGAGGCTTCGAACCGCACGGGAAGGCCGTATTCAAGCTCGATCCGGCTGGCCAGAACCTCGAATTGCAGCGCACCCACGACGCCCACGATGAAGCCCGAGCCGATCAACGGCTTGAAGACCTTGGCGGCCCCTTCCTCGGCGAACTGCATCAGCGCCTTGTCGAGATGCTTGGCCTTCATCGGGTCGCCCGCGCGCACGGTCTGCAGGAGTTCCGGCGCGAAGGAGGGGATGCCGGTCACGCGGATCGCCTCGCCCTCGGTGAGCGTGTCGCCAATGCGCAACTGCCCGTGATTGGGGATACCGATGATGTCGCCCGCCCAGGCCTCGTCCGCCAGTTCGCGGTCGGCGGCAAGGAACATCACCGGGTTGGTGATCGCCATGGGCTTTTTCGACCGCACATGGGTGAGCTTCATGCCGCGTTCGAAATGCCCCGAAGCCAGCCGCACGAAGGCCACCCGGTCGCGGTGCTTGGGGTCCATGTTGGCCTGAACCTTGAAGACGAAGCCCGCGACCTTGTCTTCCTCGGGCGCGATCTGGCGGGGTTCGGCTGATTGGGGCTGAGGTTCGGGGCCGTAGCGGCCGATCCCGTCCATCAGTTCCTTCACGCCGAAGGAATTGATGGCCGAGCCGAACCAGATCGGCGTCATGTGCCCTTCGAGCACCGCCTTGGGGTCGAGCGCGGGCAAGAGTTCGCGCGCCATCTCGACCTCTTCGCGCAGCTTGTCCAGCAGGGCGGCGGGGATATGGTCGGCCATCTTGGGATCGTCGAGCCCGTTCAGCACCACTGTTTCCGCCACGCGGTTGCGGTCGGCGCGGTCCATCAGTTCCAGCCGGTCGTTGAGCATGTCGTAACAGCCCAGGAAGTCGCGGCCCATGCCGATGGGCCATGAGGCAGGGGTCACGTCGATGGCGAGGTTTTCCTGAATTTCGTCGATGATCTCGAAGGTCTCGCGCGCCTCGCGGTCCATCTTGTTGCAGAAGGTCAGGATCGGCAGGTCGCGCAGGCGGCAGACCTCGAAGAGCTTGCGGGTCTGGCTTTCCACGCCCTTGGCGCCGTCGATCACCATGACGGCGGCATCCACTGCGGTGAGCGTGCGATAGGTGTCTTCGCTGAAATCGCTGTGACCCGGCGTGTCGACCAGATTGAAGCGGAAATGGCGGTAATCGAAGGACATGGCCGAGGCCGAGACGGAAATGCCGCGATCCTTCTCCATCTGCATGAAGTCCGACCGGGTGCGCCGCGCTTCGCCCTTGGCGCGGACCTGTCCCGCCATCTGGATCGCGCCGCCGAACAGCAGGAACTTTTCGGTCAGCGTCGTCTTGCCCGCATCGGGGTGCGAGATGATCGCGAAGGTCCGGCGGCGGGCGATCTCGGGCGGCAATTGGGGGCGGTTGTCCAGCATGGCCGCGTCATAACCGGGGCCATGCCCTGCCGCAAGCGGTCAGGGTCTCGCGATCAGCAGGTCGCAGGGCGGATCGCGCATCAGGTCGGTCGAGACCGACCCGAGGACCGCGCGCGCCGCGCCCACGCGCCCATGGGCCCCCATCGCGATGAGATCGGCCTTCCCGTTCCCCGCGCGGTCGCGCACAAGAAGCTGCGGGGCGCCCAGAACGATCTCGGTGGCTGGCATGGACGACAGGTCGAGTTCCTGACGCCACCGGGCATCGGCGCGTTGCGCATCGTGACGGAAGGGTTTTTCCAGATCGTCCCGGGCCGCGGGCGCCGTCGCCAGCATTCCCGAATAGGGCACCTGCAGCGCATGCAGCGCGCTCAGCTGCGCCTGTGGCGCGATATCAAGCGCGACGCGCACCGCTGCCGCCGAAGCCGGTGAGAAATCGGTGGGCACCAGGACCTTCCGGTAATCATGGTCGTCGCGGTCCGTGACCAGCAGCACCGGCACCGAGGTGCGGCGCACGATGCGCTGCATCGTCGTTTCCCGCATCATGTCCATGAAGGCCCGCTTGCGGTGCGTGCCCAGCACAAGAAGCCGGGGCTGCCGCGCTTCGACCGCGGTGAGGATGTCTTCGGTCGGGTCGCCTGTCTGGACTTCGACCGTGAAGGGGACCGAGCCGCCCGACAGCGTGGCGCAATAGCGTTCAAGCCTTTCGCGGCTGCGGTCATGAAGGTCGGGCAGCATCTCGGCGGGCATGGCGTCGTCAAGCACCGTCATCACCACGACCGTCGCGCCCAGATCGCGCGCGATGTGGAAGGCACGCGACATCGCGCGGTCCGACCGGTTCGACATGTCGGTGGCGACGAGGATCGGGGCACTGGACATGGTGGCCTCCTGCCTGTGGCGATGCCCACAGGATGAGCCACGGGCGATCGTGTCGCAAGGCGGAACCGGCGGCGGGCCGGGTTGCGGCGGAACTGCGCCTCAGCGCATCGAGGCGCGGCGCAAGAGGTCGATCGCGTCGGGTCGGTCGAGCAGCGCCTGCTGCACATCAAGCCCGTGCATTCCGCCGCGGGTATGTCCGGGCAGGAGCTGCGCCAGCCGGTCGAGCAGTTCGGGCGGCAGGGCAGGGCGGGTGCGCGGATCGATCAGCATGGATTCGGCCGCGATCCCTTCGGCGTAGATAATGTGGTGGCGATCGAAGAGCAGCTGGAAGTAGTCGACGAAGCCGCCCTCGGCCACGCGCACCGTGTCGCCGTTCACGAGGTGGCGCGCCTTGACCATCAGCTCGGGCTGGCCCGCGCCGATCCGGTCTTGGCGCTGATAGACGAAGAGCCGGTGGTCGGGGCTGACGACGAGATCGTGTTCGTTGTTGAGCGCGCCCGCCTCGATCACGATTGGGGCAAGGGCGCCCGTGGCGCGCAAGGTGGTCATGCCGATCCAGCGAAGCTCCTGCACGCCATCGTCGCGGGTGAGCACGCGGTCGCCCACGCGCAGCTCCTCGACCCGGCGCTGTTCCCCGGTGGCCAGCGAAATATGGGTGCCGCGGGTGAAATAGACGCAGGCGACCCGGGCGAAGGCCGCCGCCGCCCCGGTCACGTCGATACCGACGAGCGTGTATTCGGTGCGCGGCGCGAAGTCAGCCAGCGGGAGCAGGTAGGTGGCGCCGATCTGCCCCTCGGGGTCAAGCTCGACCAGCACGATGGCATCCTGCGTCAGCCCGTCGGGCGACATGAAGGTCACAAGGCAGTCCAGATGCACCGCCGCCCCGGGGCGACCCACGACGGTATCCTCCGCCACCCGGAAGCCGCCTTCGCCGGTGGCGAGCCCGAGCCGCAGCCGCCGCGCGTCCGCGTCGAGTGCATAGACGTCATCGGGCATGAGATCGTCATGCACCCCGATCCCGTCGCCCTGATTGGCCCCGGCCGAGACACGCAAGGCCGTGGCCGGGAAGACCTGAACCGACTGGACGGGGACGTGAAGAGGGGCCATCTCGATCTCTCGCATGATACCGGGCAGGCTGACAGGCGCGCCCGGTTTGCGGCTTAGGGTAGAAATGTGGCGCGACGGGGTCAACGTCCGGGTCTTTTGCTGGCATCCCGCCCGCGCGCGGTCTAAGTCTGCGCCGCAAGACGAAAACGGCAAGGGAGCAAGGCCATGGATCTGGGCATCAGGGGCAAGCGCGCACTGGTCTGCGCATCGAGCAAGGGGCTGGGCCTGGGCTGCGCCGAGGCGCTGGCGGCGGCCGGTGTCGATCTGGTGATGAACGCCCGCGGCGTCGAGGCGCTCGAGCGCGCGGCGGAGAGCATCCGCGCCGCCTATGGGGTCAACGTCACGACCGTGGCCTGCGACGTCACCACGGCGGAAGGTCAGGCGCAGGTGCTGGGGGCAGCGGGCGACGTGGACATCCTTGTCACCAATGCCGGTGGCCCGCCCCCGGGCATGTGGCACGACTGGACGCGCGACGATTTTCTGCGCGCGCTCGACGCCAACATGCTGACGCCCATCGCGCTCATGACGGCGATCATGCCCGGCATGATCGACAGGGGCTGGGGCCGCGTGGTCAACATCACCTCGCAATCGGTGAAGGCGCCGATCCCGCAGCTGGGCCTGTCGAATGCCGCACGCACCGGGCTGACCGGTTTCGTCGCGGGCACTTCGCGGCAGGTGGCGCAATACGGGGTCACCATCAACAACCTCCTGCCCGGCATCCACGCGACCGACCGCGCCAATGCGCTCGACGGTCCCGTCGCGGCGAAAGAGGGCATCCCGATCGAGGAAGCCCGCGCGCGCCGCGCCGCCACCATCCCCGCGCGCCGCTATGGCACGATCGAGGAATTCGGCGCGGCCTGTGCGTTCCTGTGCTCTGCGCATGCGGGCTTCATCGTCGGCCAGAACATCCTTCTGGACGGCGGCGGCACCAACGCCACGATCTGAACCCGGCTCCCGCACCCGCCCGCGCGGCTTGCGTCCGCGCGGCGCGGTTGCTATCTGCCCGAAAGCCCGATCATTTTGATCGGAAACCGTAAAGAGGCCGGCGTGCTGCCGCAGACACCCCGACTGGAGATCCGCAACCTCGTGCGCCGCATCGACGGGCGCGCGGTGGTCGATGGCATTTCGCTGTCGATCATGCCGGGGCAGGTAACCTGCCTTCTTGGGCCGTCGGGCTGCGGCAAGTCCACGACGCTGCGGATGATCGCGGGCGTCGAGATGCAGGATGCGGGCGAGATCTGGGTCGACGGCAAGCTGATCTGCGACACGGTCTTCCGCGTCCCGCCCGAGCGGCGCAACATCGGGCTGATGTTCCAGGATTTCGCGCTGTTTCCGCATCTGAGCGTGGCGGACAACGTGGCCTTCGGCCTGAAAGGGTCGAAGGAGGAAAAGCGCGCCCGCGTGCGCGACCTGCTGGAGCGGGTCGATCTTCTGCGGTTCATCGACGGCTTTCCGCATCAATTATCGGGCGGCGAACAGCAGCGCGTGGCGCTGGCGCGCGCGCTTGCCCCGCGTCCGCGCATCATGCTGATGGACGAACCCTTCTCGGGCCTCGACAACCGGCTGCGCGACGGCATCCGGGACGACACGCTCGATCTGCTCAAGGCCGAGGACACGGCGGTCCTGCTGGTCACGCATGAACCCGAGGAAGCCATGCGCATGGCTGACGAGATCGCGCTGATGCGCGACGGGCGCATCGTGCAGCGCGGCGCGCCCTACAATGTCTATACCCGCCCCGTGGACCGCGCGGCGGTCGCCTTCTTCAGCGATGCCAATGTGCTGCGCGCGCGGGTGCAGGGGGCGCTGGCGATGACGCCTTTCGGGCGCTTCCTTGCTCCGGGTGTTCCCGACGGCACGCCGGTCGACATCGTTTTCCGGCCCCAGCACGTGCGCATCGATTTTGACCGCGGGGGCAAGGGCCCTGCACCCACCGCCTCGGACGGCACGGCGGCACGCGGCGTGGTCGAACGGGCGCGCTTCATGGGCAACGAGAGCCTTGTGGAGTTCCGTATGGATTACGACGGGTCGGTCCTGAAGGTCACGGTGCCGGGGGTCTTCCTGCCCGGTCCCGGCAAGGTCATGTGGCTGACGATCCGGCGCGACAAGTGTTTCGTGTTTTCGGCTGACTGAGGGCGAGGAAGGGGGCATCGTCCATTGTCATAGGACCAATGGCGGACAATGGACAATCCCCTCGCGCCTTGCGGCGCGCACCCCCGGGATATTTGTGAACCCGAAGAAGGACCTGGCGCGTGCGCCGGTCAGGTCTGCCGCGCGCGGTAATCGGCGAAGGTCTTGCCGTGTTCGTCCACGAAAAGCCCCGGCAGCGGTGTCGCGGTTTCGATCAGATCGACCCGGAAGTCGCGGAAATCCCCGCGCATCTCGCACCAGGCGGTCAGCGTCCAGACACGGCCCCAGTACTCCATGTGCAGCGGCCGTATCACCCGGTCGGTGAGGGTGCCATCGCCGCTGCGGTAGCCGAGGCGCAACTTCTGCCGCCCCCGGATCGCGGCGCGCAGCGTGGGCATGTGGGAGACTCCGCGCGCAGCGTCGGCGAAGGGATGGACCGCGAGTTTCCAGGCATCGGTCTCGGCCAGGGGTTCGGCGGGCAGGACCGCGTCGATCTTGCCCGCGAGGCTGAGTGCGGCGGCCTTGAGGTCTGCGTCGGCGGCTTCAGCAACGATGGCGATGCCGAGGTTCAGCGCCCCGAGTTCCGCCGCCGTCAGCGTGAGCGGCGGCAGGGCGACCGCGTCGCGCACCATGTATCCGGTGCCCCGTTCGCCCGCGACCGGCAGGCCCGAAGCGGCGAGCGTGTCCATGTCGCGGTAGATGGTGCGGACCGAGACGCCGAGCCGGTCGGCGATGTCCTGCGCGCGGTGCAGCCTGCCATCGCGCAGGATCCGAAGGATATCGAACAGGCGGTCGCTGCGGCGCATCGGGGTCCTTTTGCGCTGGGTGGCCCGGGTTTGATGGCCTGCAACTGACATAGAACTGTCAGTAGGTGCCGCCAAGCCCCGAATTCCGCCTGAAGTTGTCGTGCTCTTGGCCCGCTGGGCGCCGCATGCCCTTTCGCCCGCACCGGGGATGCGTCAGACAGGGGCAGACCCGCGCGGGGCAGCCCCCGCGCCGTGACACCTGCTGAGGAGTTGAAGAGATGGGACTTGGAAACATCGGCCTGCCCGGCCTTCTTCTGATCGCCGTCGTCGTGCTGGTCCTGTTCGGACGCGGCAAGATCTCGGCCCTGATGGGCGAGGTCGGCAAGGGCATTACCGCCTTCAAGCGCGGCGTGAAGGACGGCACCGAGGAACTGGAAGACAAGGCCGCCGCGACCGCCAAGGACGTGACGCCCGAGACGGACAAGGACAAGGTGTAAGCCATCATGCTGGACCTCGGCTGGGGTGAGCTTCTGGTCATCGGAATCGTGGCGCTGATCGTGATCGGCCCCAACGACCTGCCCGTGATGTTCCGCAATGTCGGCCGCTTCGTCGGCAAGGCGAAGGGAATGGCGCGCGAGTTCAGCCGCGCGATGAACGACGCCGCCGATGAGGCCGGGGTGAAGGACGTGGCGCGGACGCTTAAGACCGCGACCAACCCCGTGAGCAGCGCGATGGAGGGCGTCAAGGACGCCGCGCGCGACCTGACACGCTCGGTCGATCCCACCCGCTATGACCCCGGGAGCGAGACCGGCAAGCTGGCGGCGGAGCGCGCCGAACAGGCCAAGAAGACGCAGGCCGCTGCGGCCGAGCGCAAGGCGAAGGAGGCCGCCGCGCGTGCCGACGCGCCCGAGGCGGCGCTGACCGAGGCCAGCCCCGAGACGAAGACATGAGCCAATCCGACGATCTGGACGACACCGCTGCACCGCTGATCGAGCACCTGGCCGAGTTGCGCACCCGGCTGATCCGGTCGGTCATCGCGCTGCTGGTGGGCATTTCGGTGTTCTTCATCCCCGTGCAGGGCGATTTCATCGCGGTGCATGTGCTGAACTTCCTGCTCAGCCCCATCGTCGAGACGCTGCGCGATCTGGGCGATCCGTCGCCCACGCTGCAATATACCAGCCCGCAGGAATACCTGTTCACGCTGTTCCGCATCTCGATGGTGTTCGGCTTTGCTCTGGCCTTTCCGGTGATCGGCTTCCAGCTCTGGCGCTTCGTGGCGCCAGGGCTCTATCGCACCGAGAAGAACGCCTTTTTGCCGTTCCTGATCGCCTCGCCCGTGATGTTCTTTCTGGGCGCGTCCTTTGCGCAGTTCGTGGTCACGCCTCTGGCGATGAACTTCTTCCTGGGTTTCGCCGACGTCGCGTCGATCTTCGCGACGCTGGTGTCGGGGGCGGCCGAGGCGCTGCCCGAAGGGGCCGCCGTCGTGCCACCGGCCGAGACGAGTTCGGCCCCCACCATCACCTTCTTCGGGAAGGTGAATGAAAGCCTAGATATCACACTGAAATTCATCATGGCCTTCGGGCTGTGCTTTCAGCTTCCGGTGCTTCTCACGCTGATGGGCAAGGCCGGGCTGGTGTCCGCCGAGGGGCTGGGCAACGTCCGCAAATACGCGATGGTGGGCATTCTGGTGCTGGCCGCGGTTGTGACGCCGCCCGATGTGGTGACGCAGCTTATCCTGTTCACGGCGGTCTACGGGCTTTACGAAATCTCGATCTGGCTGGTGCGCCGCGTGGAGAAGTTGCGCGAGAAGGAATTGCGCGACGAAGGCCTGTGGTTCGACGACGAGGAAGAGATCCTCGACGAGGCCGACGGCAAGGGGGCGCCCAAGGCGTGAGCGGAAAGAAGCTTCTGACCCGCATCGCCGCCGCGCTTGAGCGGATGGCGCCCGCGCCCGACCGAGCGCCCGATTTCGGGGCGGCGGCTGCTTTCGTATGGCATGTCGGGCCCGATCGGCTGGAGCCGGTCGCGCGCGTGAACCGGGTTGACCTTCCGCTTCTGCTGGGGATTGACCGGTCGCGCGATACTCTGGTCGACAATACCCGCCGCTTTGCCGCCGGATATCCTGCGAACAACGCGCTGCTCTGGGGCGCGCGCGGCATGGGCAAGTCGAGCCTTGTGAAGGCCGTGCATGGCGCGGTGGCGGCGGATCATCCGGATCTCAAGCTGGTCGAATTGCAGCGCGAGGACCTGCCCAGCGTGGGCCGTCTGCTGAACCACCTGCGCGTGGCGCCCTGCCGGTTCGTCCTGTTCTGCGACGACCTGTCCTTTTCCCATGATGACCAGCATTACAAGTCGCTCAAGGCCGTGCTGGACGGCGGGATCGAGGGGCGGCCCGACAACGTGATCTTCTACGCCACGTCGAACCGCCGCCACCTGATGCCGCGCGACATGATCGAGAATGAACGGTCTTCCGCCATCAATCCATCGGAAGCGGTCGAGGAAAAGGTGTCGCTGTCGGACCGGTTCGGGCTGTGGCTGGGGTTCCATCCCTGTACGCAGGACCAGTATCTGGCGATGATCGACGGCTATTGCGCGGCCGTCGGCCTGACGCCCGACCCCGCGACCCTGCGGGCCGAGGCGATCGAATGGCAGGCGACCCGCGGTGGACGGTCCGGGCGGGTGGCTTGGCAGTTCTTCACCGATCTGGCCGGGCGGCACGGGGTGCGGCTCGACTGAGCTCTGCGCGCCTCTGTCCGCATTGTGACTGGACAGGGCGCGCGGCTTGGGGCGCAATCGCGCCATGCGCTGGCTGATCCTGTTCCTTCTTTCGCCGCTTGCCGCTTGGGCCGACCCAGTCGAGGTGGATGTCGAACTGGTCCTTGCCGTCGACGTGTCGCGGTCAATGTCGGCGGCCGAGCTTGACATCCAGCGCCGCGGCTATGCCGCCGCGCTGTCCAGCCCCGAGGTGATGGGCGCCATCCGCGGCGGGCTGCTGGGGCGGATCGCGGTCACTTACGTCGAATGGGCGGGCGACAGCGCGCAGCGCGTGGTCGTGCCTTGGACCATGATCGAAACGCAGGCCCAGGCCGATGCGGTGGCCTGGACGATCCTGTCGCAGACCGCGCCGGGGATGCGGCGCACGTCGATTTCAGGCGCGCTGCTTTATGCGGCCGAGGACATGGATGCCAATGCCTTTGAGGGCCTGCGCCGGGTGATCGACGTGTCTGGCGACGGGCCGAACAATCAAGGCCTGCCGGTTCTGGCTGCGCGGGATGCCGTGCTGGCCCGCGGCATCACCATCAACGGGCTGCCGCTGATGACGCAGGACGATTTCAACACCCTCTTCGGGATCGAGGATCTGGATCTTTATTATCAGGCCTGCGTGATCGGCGGGCCGGGGGCCTTTGTCATTCCCGTGCGCGACTGGTCGGAGTTCGCAGGTGCCGTGCGTCGCAAGCTGGTGCTTGAAATCGCGGGCCTGCCCCCGCGGATCTGGGCCGCGCAATACCGGCCCGCGCCCGCTTATGACTGCCTGATCGGCGAGAAACTGTGGGAGCGCAACCGCAGCTTTTTCGACGTGCCCTGAGCATCCGCCCTTTCCCTTGACCCCGGCGGCGTTCCTGTCATTTAGAGCGCCATGGGCACCGGGACGCTGAGCATCGACCATACGGCCATCGCCGCCAATTGGCGCGCGCTCTCTGCGCTGTGCAGCGGCGCGACCGGCGCTGTGGTCAAGGCCAACGCCTATGGTCTGGGCGCGGGCGAGGTGGCGCGCACGCTGGCGGGCGCGGGCGCCCGCTGGTTCTTCGTTGCCGTGGCCGAGGAAGGCGCGGCGGTGCGCGCGGCCCTTGGACCCGGTCCGCGCATCTGCGTCTTTTCGGGCCATATGGAGGGCGATGCAGCCGCCCTGCGCGCCCATGACCTGACGCCCATGCTCAATTCGGTTGACCAGATGCTGCGCCATGTCGAGGCGCTGCCCGGTCATGCCTTCGGCATCCAGCTGGACACCGGCATGAACCGGCTGGGGATGGAGCCGGCCGAATGGGCGGCGCTGCGTGACATCGCGCTGGACCAGAACCCGGTTCTTGTCATGTCGCATCTGGCCTGCGCCGACGATCCCGGCCACCCGATGAACGCCTATCAACTGCAGGTCTTCCGCGACCTGACCGACGGCCTCGGTGTGCCGCGGTCGCTCGCGGCGACGGGGGGTATGCTTCTGGGCGAGGCCTATCACTTCGACCTCTGCCGCCCCGGGATCGGGCTTTACGGCGGCGCACCCTTTTCCGAGGCGCGGCCTGTCGTGCGGCTCGACCTGCCGGTGATCCAGATGCGCGATGTGGAGCCGGGCGAGGTCGTGGGCTATGCCAATGCGTGGATCGCGCAGGGACGGTCGCGTATCGCCACGGTATCGGCGGGCTATGCCGATGGTCTGATCCGGGCAATGGGGCCGCGCGCGCGCGTCTTCGCAGGCGCCACGGCCTGCGCGGTGGTTGGGCGGGTGTCGATGGACCTGATCACCGTGGATGTGTCCCATCTGGCCGATGTGCCCGATGTGCTGACCATCCTTGGCCGCGATCAGGGCGTCGATGATCTGGCCGAGGCGGCGGGCACCATCGGGTACGAGATCCTGACCTCGCTCGGGTCGCGCTATGCACGGGTGCACCGGGTATGAGCGCGCTTCTCTCGCCCTTGGGCGCGCTGGGTCGCCTGACGCTCGATATTCTGGCGGCAATGGGGCGGGTCGCGATCTTCGCAGCCCAGACGCTGACCCATATGCTGCGCCCGCCCTTCTATCCGCGCGAATTCCTCAACGCGCTGCTGCAGATCGGCTGGCTGTCGCTTCCGGTGGTGGGGCTGACGGCGATCTTCACCGGCGGCGCGCTGGCCTTGCAGATCTATGCGGGTGGCGCGCGCTTCAACGCCGAAGCGGTGGTGCCGCAGATCGTGGCCATCGGCATGGTGCGCGAACTGGGCCCGGTTCTGGTGGGGCTGATGATCGCGGCGCGTGTCACGTCGTCGATCGCGGCGGAATTGGCCACGATGAAGGTGACCGAACAGATCGACGCGCTGGTGACGCTGTCGACCCATCCGATGAAATACCTTGCCGTGCCGCGCGTCCTGGCGGCACTGATCACGGTGCCGATTCTGGTGGGGGTGGGCGACATCATCGGTATCTTCGGCGGCTATGTGGTCGCCACACAGAACCTTGGCTTCAACGCCGCGGCCTATCTGCAGAACACGGTCGATTTCCTCGAGATGCGCGATATCGTGTCCAGCCTTGTGAAGGGCTGCGTCTTCGGCGGGATCGCGGCGGTGATGGGCTGCTATTACGGGATGAATTCGGGGCGCGGCGCCCAAGGGGTGGGCCGCGCGACCAAGGGATCGGTCGAGGCGGCGGCGGTGCTGATCCTTGCCGCCAACTTCCTGCTCACGGGGGTGTTCTTCTCGGTATGATCCGGTTTGAGAACGTCCATAAATCCTTCGGGCCCAAGCGCGTGCTGCGGGGTATGACCCTTGATGTGCCCAAGGGCACGTCCATGGTGATCATCGGGGGGTCGGGCACGGGCAAGTCGGTGGCGCTGAAATGCGTTCTTGGGCTGATCAAGCCCGACAGCGGGCGCATCCTTGTCGACGGCGGGGATGCGGAAACCGGCGACCGCGACGCCTTCCTTGCCCGCTTCGGGATGCTGTTTCAGGGCGGCGCGCTGTTCGATTCGTTGCCCGTATGGCAGAACGTGGCGTTCCGGCTGTTGCGCGGCGCGCTGAAGAAACCCGCGTCCGAGGCGCGCGAGATCGCCATCGACAAGCTGCGGCGC
Source organism: Aestuariivita sp. (assembly GCA_018401465.1). Classification (GTDB taxonomy): domain Bacteria; phylum Pseudomonadota; class Alphaproteobacteria; order Rhodobacterales; family Rhodobacteraceae; genus JAGYKE01. Next base: position 137,582 of record JAGYKE010000005.1, on the reverse strand, counting down.
GTCGGCCTGACCGCGGATGTGGCCGATCTTTACCCCGCCGAATTGTCGGGCGGCATGCAAAAGCGCGTGGGACTGGCCCGCGCGATCTGCGCCGACCCCGAGATCATCTTCTTCGATGAGCCGACCACGGGCCTTGACCCGATCATGGCAGGGGTGATCAACGAGTTGATCCGCGAGATCGTGACCGAGATGGGCGCGACCGCCATTACCATCACCCATGACATGTCGAGCGTGCGCGCCATCGCCGACAATGTCGCGATGCTGCATGACGGGGTGATCAAGTGGACCGGGCCGGTGGGGAAGATGGATGCCTCGGGCGATCCTTACCTCGACCAGTTCATCCATGGCCGCGCGACCGGCCCGATCGAGGCGGTGCGGTGATTCTGAAGGCTGCCACGCTGGCGCTTCTGGTCCTGTATCCTGTCGCGTGGTTTGCGCCGCTTTTGCGGGCGGGGCTTCTGCCGCTCTTCGGGTTGTCGGAAATCTCGGTGATCACCGGGCTGCAGTCGCTGTGGGGAACGGACGTGTTCCTGGCGCTGGTGGTGACGGTCTTCGCGCTGTTCGCGCCCTATCTCAAGACGCTGGGACTGGTGCTGATCCAGTGGAACCTCGCCAGCCCGCGCCTGCTTCCCGCGCTCGATCTTCTGGGCAAGCTGGCGATGGCGGATATCTTCCTGATCGCGCTCTATATCACCGTGGCGAAGGGCATCGGCGTGGGCCGGATCGAGGTGGCTTGGGGGCTGTATCTGTTCACTTTCTGCATTCTTGCGAATCTCGCTTTGTCCTGGGCGACGGCGCGGCGGATGCGCGACTGATCGGCTGGTGGAAACGATCTGGCGCGCGAAGGCGGATTGTTCACCCCAAGGCGATGATCGCCAAGGTTTTTTCACATTTGCTTCCCGGTAGGGCAGGGCGCGCATTAACCTTTTGCGGTTAACTGTCCCATGTTGCGGGGTCTGCCATGAATAATCCGGTCCGTTCGGCCGTGTCGGTCGCGCTGTATCTGTTTCAGCGCCTGTCGATCCTCGTGATCACGCTCTTCGCTTTGGCACTGGCGGCCTATGGCGTCGCCTGCGCCTTCGGCGCGGCGGTCTGGTTGCACCTGCCGCTGTCGGTTGGCGGGCAGGTCTGGCCGCAGGCGGGCATGGCGGTGCAGCTTGGCCTGACGGCGGTGGCGCTGGCGCTTCTGGTTTATCTGCCCGCGCATGGGCGCATGATGGCGCTCGAGACCTCGCACCGGTCGTTCCATCTGGGCATGCGCGATGTCGCGCGGGCCTATGCGACCGCTCACAGCGCCGACCGCGAAGGTGTCTTCACCCTGCAATCCGAATTCGATTCGATCCGCGAACGCATCGCCTTTCTGCGCGCCCATCCCGATCTGGACACGCTCGAGCCCGGCGTGATCGAGCTGGCCGCGCAGATGTCGCATGTGAGCCGCGAACTCGCGCAGGTCTATTCCGACGGCAATGTCGCGCGGGCGCGCGATTTCCTGATCCAGCGGCAGGCGGATGTGGCGCGGTTCGAGGAGCGCATCGCGCAGGCCAAGACCGTGATGGGCGATCTGGACGAGTGGCGCAGGCGCGTGGAGGAGGGCGAGGGGGCTGCACAGGCCGAGCTTGCGCGGCTGCGCGCGGAGCTGGACGCGATTGTGCCGGAGCCGGAGGTGTCGTCCGACCCTGCGCCCAGGCCCGCGCCCGCCGCGCCGGGCGAGGAAGACGACCTGCACGGTGATGACGGTCATATCGTGGCGCTGCTGTCCCGCCGCGCCTTGCGCTAGGCGCGGCAACACCGCGCCGATCTTGCGCGCCTTCGGCGCATTCCCTGCAAGAGGGTGCGAGGCTCTGCCTCGCGCTCCGGGATATTTGGGGCGAGAGGAAGCAGGGGACTTGTTGCGCGGCCCCGGAGGGGGCATCAAGCGGCATGGCCAAGTCGAGCACATTCACCTGCACCGCCTGCGGCGCGAGCTTTCCGAAATGGTCCGGCCGTTGCGAAGCCTGCGGCGAATGGAATTCCATCGTCGAGGATGTGCCCCTGTCTGCCGGGCCGCCGTCGAAGTCGCTGGGCGCGCGGAAGGGCGCAGCGATCCGGCTGACCGACCTCGCCACCCGCGAAACCCCGCCGCCGCGCGCGTGTTCGGGGATGTCGGAGCTGGACCGCGTGCTGGGGGGCGGGCTGGTGGCTGGGTCGGCGACGCTTGTGGGGGGCGATCCGGGGATCGGGAAATCGACGCTTCTGCTGCAGGCGGCGGCGCATTTCGCGCAAGGCGGGCTGTCGGTTCTCTATATCTCGGGCGAAGAGGCTGCGGCGCAGGTGCGCATGCGCGCCGACCGTCTGGGCCTTGCACAGGCGCCGGTGCGTCTGGGCGCGGAAACGGGGCTGCGCGATATTCTCACGACGCTCGATGCCGAACGCCCGGGGCTGGCCATCATCGATTCGATCCAGACCATGTGGGCGGACAATGTCGAAAGCGCGCCGGGATCGGTCGCGCAGGTGCGCGCGGCGGCGCATGAACTGACCGCCTTCGCCAAACGGCGCGGCACGGCGGTGATCCTTGTGGGCCATGTGACCAAGGACGGCCAGATCGCGGGGCCGCGTGTGGTCGAGCACATGGTCGACACGGTTCTCTATTTCGAGGGCGAGCGCGGCCACCAGTTCCGCATCCTGCGCAGCGTCAAGAACCGCTTCGGCCCGGCCGACGAGATCGGCGTCTTCGAGATGACGGGCCGGGGTCTGGCCGAGGTCACGAACCCCTCGGCGCTGTTTCTGTCCGAGCGCGGCAAGCCGTCGCCGGGATCGGTGGTCTTCGCGGGGATCGAGGGCACGCGGCCCGTGCTGGTCGAGTTGCAGGCGCTGGTGGCACCCACGCCCCATTCCCAGCCGCGCCGCACGGTGGTGGGCTGGGATGGCGGGCGGCTTGCCATGATCCTTGCGGTGCTGGAAGCGCGCTGCGGCATCCCCTTTGCCGGGCTTGACGTCTATCTCAACGTCGCGGGCGGGCTGAAGATCGGCGAACCGGCGGCCGATCTGGCCGTCGCCGCGGCGCTTTTGTCGGCGCGCGAGGACGTGGCGCTGCCCGCCGACATGGTGGTTTTCGGTGAAATCAGCCTGTCGGGGGCGCTGCGGCCCGCCACGCAGACCGAAAACAGGTTGAAAGAAGCGCAAAAACTTGGTTTCACACAGGCCACGCTGCCCGCTGGCGGCAAGGCGGGCGAAGTGGACGGCCTGAGGCTGACACGCTACGGCGATCTTGTCGAATTCGTGGGCGCGGTCTTCGCGGCAGGTTAACCCGGGCTTAGGGGCACAAGACTGGACATGGAAGGCTTTACCATCATCGATGGCGTCGTCGCGGGCGTGATCGTCCTGTCGGCGCTGCTGGCCTATTCCCGCGGTTTGGTGCGCGAGGGCATGGCGATCGCGGGCTGGATCGCGGCTGCGGTACTTGCCTTCCTTTTCGCGGCGCAGGTCGAACCGCTGATCAAGGAAATCCCCGTTGTGGGCGAGTTCATCGCCGACAGCTGCGAACTGGGCATGATCGCGTCTTTCGCCGTCGTCTTCGCCGTGGCGCTGATCGTGGTGAGCTTCTTCACGCCGATCTTCTCGGGGCTGGTGCAGCGCTCGGCCGTGGGCGGGCTGGATCAGGGACTGGGGTTCCTGTTCGGGGTGGCGCGCGGGATCCTTCTCGTCGCGATTGCGTTCTTCGTCTATGACGCCGTGGTAACCGAGCAGAGCTTCACCATGGTCGACGAAAGCCGCTCGGCGCTGGTCTTCCAGCAATTCTCGGGCCGGATTCAGGAGCAGAACCCCGAAGCCGCGCTGGGCTGGGTCACGCGGCAGTATGAGGCGCTGGTGGGCCAGTGCGCGCAATAGGCCGGGTGCGGCACTTGAAACATGATCCTTTCGTGACAAGTGTTCCCTGACCCCCTAAGAGGGGGGAGCTTCCCCCGCACCGGATTCGGATCTGCCCCTTGACCGATACGCGCCAGCTGCCTGCCCATCCCTTCGACCGTGACGCCTGGTTCGCCGGGGACGACGACGACAAGCTGCACGAGGAATGCGGCATCTTCGGCGTCATCGGCGTCAAGGACGCGGCGAGCTTCGTCGCGCTTGGCCTGCATGCGCTGCAACATCGCGGGCAGGAGGCGGGCGGCATCGTCACCCATGACCCCGATCACGGCTTCAACTCGGTCCGGCGCTTCGGCTATGTGCGCGACAATTTCACCAGCCAATCGGTGATGGAAACGCTGCCCGGGCCGCTGGCCATCGGGCATGTGCGCTATTCCACCGCCGGATCGAAGGGCCAGACCCAGATCCGCGACGTCCAGCCCTTCTTCGGCGAATTCAGCATGGGAGGGGCTGCGATCGCGCATAACGGCAACATCACCAACGCCAATGCGCTGCGCCGCGAGCTGATCGAGCGGGGATCTATCTTCCAGTCGTCCTCGGACAGCGAATGCATCATTCACCTGATGGCCCGCTCGCTCCAGCGCGATATCCCTGCGCGGATGGAAGACGCGCTGCGCCGGGTCGAGGGCGCGTTCAGCGTCGTGGCCATGACGCGCACCAAGCTGATCGGCGTGCGCGATCCTTTGGGTGTGCGTCCGCTGGTTCTCGGCCGGGTCGCGGATGGTTGGGTCCTGAGTTCCGAGACCTGCGCACTCGATATCATCGGAGCGGATTTCGTGCGCGAGATCGAACCGGGCGAGATGGTCGTGATCAATCACGACGGTGTCGAAAGCCGCCGCCCGTTCCGGCAGGTGCCGCCGCGCTTCTGCATCTTCGAACATGTCTATTTCTCGCGCCCCGACAGCCTCATCGGAGGGCGGTCTGTTTACGAGACGCGCGAGGCGATCGGTGTGGAACTGGCACGCGAGGCGCCGGTCGAGGCGGATCTCGTCTGCCCCGTTCCTGACAGCGGCACGCCCGCGGCCATTGGGTTCGCCCGCCAATCGGGCATTCCCTATGGGATGGGGATCATCCGCAACCAGTATGTGGGCCGGACTTTCATCGAGCCGACCGAACAGATCCGCAACATGGGCGTGCGGCTCAAGCTGAACGTCAACCGCGCGCTGATCAACGGCAAGCGGGTGGTGTTGGTGGACGATTCGGTCGTGCGTGGCACCACCAGCCGCAAGATCAAGGAAATGATCCTTGATGCGGGGGCGGCCGAGGTGCATTTCCGCATCGCCAGCCCCCCCACGGCCTGGCCGTGCTTCTATGGCGTCGATACGCCCCAGCGCGAGAAACTGCTGGCCGCCACCATGTCGGAAGACGAGATGCGCGACCATCTGGCGGTGGACAGCCTGCGCTTCATCTCGCTCGACGGTCTTTACCGCGCGGTAGGCGAGGCGCGGGGCCGCGACGCCAAGTGCCCGCAGTATTGCGATGCCTGTTTCTCGGGCGAATACCCGGTCAAGCCCGCCGACATGATCGAACAGGGCTTCCAGCTGAAGGCCGCCGAGTAGGGGCCGCGCCTTGGCGCCGCTTCGCCGATGGCGGGGTGCTGCCCTTCCGCCTGATTGCCGCACGTGATAGCGCCGCCGCTGCAGTGCAGCAAGGCGACAGGCAATCATGGCAGATACAGAACCCGGAACGATCGGCGCAGCCCCTGAAATGGCCCCCGACATGGCCACGGCGGAACACCTCGCGACCGAAGCCGGCGCGCTCGTGCGCGGGCGCTTCACGCTGATCGGCACAATCGGCACCGATGATCTGCGCCGCGCGCTGGTGCTGACGCGGGGCGGCGATGTGGTACAGGTGGGTGTTGGCGACAGCCTTGGCGGGGCGCGGGTGGACGCGATCGCCCCCGATCACCTGCTGATGAGCCGCAACGGTCGCCAGCAGGTGCTCGGCATGCCGCGGGGTTGAACGCGGGGGGCTTGACCGCGCCGCGCGCCCGGAGCAAACCCGCGCACATGACCCAGAAGATCGCCCTCATTACCGGTGCGTCACGCGGCCTTGGCGCGGCCTTGGCCGAGGCGCTGGCCCCCGGCCACCATGTCGTCGCCGTCGCCCGCACCGTGGGCGCGCTGGAAGAGCTTGACGACCGTATCAAGGCAAAGGGGGGGGCCGCGACGCTGGCGCCGATGGACGTGACCGATCCGGGCGCGATGGCGACGCTGTGCCGGGGGATCCATGACCGCTGGGGGCGCGTCGATCTCTGGGCGCATTGCGCGATCCATGCCGCGCCGCTCAGCCCTGCGAACCATGTGGATGCGAAGGATTGGGCGAAGTCGGTGGCGGTGAACGCGACGGCGACGTCTGTCCTGATCCCCTTCGTCGCGCCGCTTCTGGGCACGGATGGCACGGCGGTCTTTTTCGATGACGAAGGCACGGCGGGGGCGAAGTTCTTCGGCGCCTATGGCGCGACAAAGGCCGCGCAGATGTCGCTGGCGCGGTCCTGGGCGGCCGAGACCGCGCGCACCGGCCCGCGCGTCGCGATCCTGACGCCGCGGCCGATGCCCACAGCGCTGCGCGCCCGATTCTTCCCGGGAGAGCCGCGCGAGGGTCTGGTCTCGCCGCGCGACGAGGCGGAGCGTCTTCTGAGCCTGCTCTGATCTGGCGCGGCTTGCCCCTACCTGCCCCCTATCCTATCAAGTCGGAAAAGGGACAGGCAATGCGCATACTTCTGACGAACGACGACGGGATCAATGCACCGGGGCTGAAGGTGCTGGAGACCATCGCCGCCGAATTGGCGGGGCCCGAAGGCGAAGTCTGGGTCGTCGCGCCCGCCTTCGAGCAATCGGGCGTCGCCCATTGCATAAGCTATACCCATCCCATGATGATCGCCGAGATGGGTCCGCGCCGCTGGGCCGCGGAAGGATCGCCCGCCGATTGCGTCATGGCGGGGCTGCATGACGTGATGAAGGGCGCGCGGCCCGATCTTGTCCTGTCCGGGGTGAACCGCGGCAACAACTCGGCCGAGAACGCGCTCTATTCCGGCACGCTGGGCGGCGCGATGGAGGCGGCGCTTCAGGGCCTGCCCGCGATGGCGCTGTCGCAGTATTACGGCCCCGGCAACAATGCAGCCGTTGACCCGTTCGAGGCCGCTGCGGTCCATGGCGCGGATGTGATCCGCCGCGTTCTGGCCGCCATGCCCGCGGATGGCGATGATTACCGGCTGTTCTACAACATCAACTTCCCGCCCGTTCCGGCGGCGCAGGTCAAGGGCACCCGCGTCGCCACGCAAGGCTTCCGGCGCGGCACCCATTACGGGGTCGAGCCGCATCTGTCGCCGTCGGGGCGGCGGTTTCTCTGGGTGCGGGGCGGCAACCAGCAAGTGCGCACCGGGCCCGGCTCGGATGCTGCGTTCAATCTCGACGGATATGTCTCGGTCACGCCCATGCGGGCGGACCTGACGGCGCATGACGCGCTGGATGCGCTTCGGGTCATCGAATGACGCCACCGCCCGACTCAGAGACCCAGATGCAGTTCCTCTACACGCTGCGCTCCAAGGGTGTGACCGACACGCGCGTGCTGACGGCGATGGAGCAGATTGACCGGGGGCTCTTCGTCAAGGGGCTGTTCGCTGACCGCGCTTACGAGGACATGCCGCTGCCCATCAGCTGCGGTCAGACGATCAGCCAGCCGTCGGTCGTGGGGCTGATGACGCAGGCGCTCGACATCAGCCCGCGCGACAAGGTGCTCGAAGTGGGGACCGGGTCGGGATATCAGGCGGCGGTCCTGTCGAAACTGGCGCGGCGCGTCTACACGATCGACCGCCATCGCCGTCTTGTGGCCGAGGCGCGCGGGATCTTCACTGCGCTCGATCTCACCAACATCACTGCCATTGTCGCCGACGGGTCCTTCGGTCTGCCCGATCAGGCGCCCTTTGATCGCATTCTCGTGACCGCCGCTGCGGAAGACCCGCCCGGCCCGCTCTTGGCCCAATTGAAAATAGGGGGTATCATGGTGGTGCCGGTCGGCCAGTCGGACGCGGTGCAGACGCTGATCCGTGTGCGCCGCACAGAAGACGGGCTGACCTATGACGAGTTGCGCCCTGTCCGGTTCGTGCCCTTGCTCGAGGGTCTCGGCAAGGACGGGTAAGGGAGACGTTCACAATCCCCGAGCAACAAGGGGAGCCACGAGGATATCGAGATGTCGTTGACCCCCCGCCTGCTGACCGGAGCGTTTGCGCTTGGTTTGCTGGCCGCCTGCGACCAGCCGCTGGATCTCGACATGCGCGGCGCGACGGGCGGTTTCACCACGGCGCCCGCGGTGCAGGGCGCGACAGCCGGCCGCCCGGCAGCCGACAGCCGAGGCATCATCTCGTATCCGACCTATCAGGTGGCGGTTGCGGAACGCGGCGATACGATCGACGCCGTCGCCGCCCGCATCGGGGCAGACCCCGAGCAGCTTGCCCGCTTCAACGGGATCGACCGCAACGTGCCGCTGCGCCAAGGCGAGGTCATCGCCCTGCCGGGCCGCGTCTCGGAACCCGCGCCCGGAACGGCCGGTGCCATCGACATCACCACGTTGGCGGGCGGCGCCATCGACGCGAGCCCGGCCACCCCGCGGGTGACGACAACTGCGCTCGAACCTCCGCGCGCGGCCACCACCGCCGCGCCCCGCGCCGTGGGCGAGCCGATCCGCCACAAGGTTTCGCGCGGCGAGACCGCCTATACCATTTCGCGGCTTTATCAGGTGCCGGTGCGGTCGCTTGCGGAATGGAACGGGCTGGGCCCGGATTTCGCCATCCGTGAAGGCCAGCACCTGCTGATCCCGGTGGCCAACACGCCCGCCCCGGTACAGACAGCTGCCGTCACGGCCCCCGGCGAAGGCTCGGCCACGCCGACGCCGCCCAGCGCGTCGAAGCCGCTGCCGCGCGAGACCGTCGCCCCCGCCGCCACACCGCCCGTGGCAGCGCCTGTGACGGTCGGCGCACCGACGCGATCTGCGGGCGGGGTCATGGTGATGCCGGTGCAGGGAAAGATCATCCGCGACTACCGCAAGGGATCGAACGAAGGCATCGACATCGCCGCCGCCCCGGGCACACCTGTGAAGGCCGCCGCCGCCGGCACCGTGGCCGCCATCACGCAGGACGCCAATCAGGTGCCCATCCTTGTGGTGCGCCATCCCGACAACCTGATGACGGTCTATGCCAATGTCGACAAGATCGCGGTGAAGAAGGGCGACAGCGTGAAGCGCGGCCAGCAGATCGCGCAGTTGCGCTCGGGCGACAATGCCTACCTGCATTTCGAGGTGCGCGATGGCTTCGACAGCGTCGATCCGAACCCCTATCTGGAGTGAAGCGGCGCGCGGCCTTCAGTAGCTCGTGCCTTCGGTCTGCTGCCAGGGTTTGACAAGGTTGCCAAAGCGGGTGAAGCGGCCTTCGAAGCTGAGTTCCACCGAGCCGATGGGGCCGTGGCGCTGTTTGCCGATGATGACTTCGGCCTTGCCGTGCAGTTTTTCCATCCGCGCCTGCCAATCCGCCATCTTGTCGAGCTGGTCGTCCGACGGCTTTTCCCGTTCGACGTAATACTCTTCGCGGAAAACGAACATGACGACGTCGGCATCCTGTTCGATCGAGCCCGATTCGCGCAGGTCGCTCAGCTGCGGGCGCTTGTCCTCGCGGCTTTCGACCTGACGGGAGAGCTGCGAGAGCGCGATCACCGGCACGTCGAGTTCCTTGGCGATGGCCTTGAGCCCTTGCGTGATCTCGGAGACTTCGTTGACGCGGCTGTCCTTGGCGGTCGCGGGACGCACAAGCTGAAGATAGTCGATGATCAGGCAGTCGAGCCCATGCGTGCGCTTGAGCCGCCGTGCCCGTGCGGCAAGCTGGCTGATGGGCAGCGCGGGCGTGTCGTCGATGAAGAGCGGGCAGGCTTCCAGCGCCTTCGCCGCCTCGACGAAGCGGCGGAATTCGCCTTCGGTCATGTCGCCGCGGCGGATCTGTTCCGAGGGAACCTCGGCCGCCTCGGAGAGGATACGCGCCGCGAGTTGTTCCGCGCTCATCTCGAGGCTGAAGAAGCCCACGACGCCACCATCCACCGCGCCTTCGTTGCCATCGGTCTGGCGGCCGCGGCGATAGGCCTTGGCGATGTTGAAGGCGATGTTGGTGGCCAGCGATGTCTTGCCCATCGACGGGCGACCCGCGAGGATCAGAAGGTCGGACTTGTGCAGGCCGCCCAGCTTCTTGTCGAGATCGACAAGGCCGGTCGAGACACCCGCCAGCCCGCCGTCGCGCTGATAGGCGGCATTGGCGACGTTCACGGCATCGGTGACGGCCTTCAGAAAGCTCTGGAACCCGCTTTCGGTGCGACCCTGTTCGGAGAGCTTGTAGAGTTTCTGTTCGGCATCGACGATCTGGTCGCGCGGTTCGGACGTGTGGTCGGCGCGCGCGGCACGGGCCGAGATGTCGCGCCCCAGCCCGATCAGTTCGCGCCGGATCGCGCAGTCATAGATCATCTGTGCATAATCGCGCGCGGCGAAGGTGCTGATTGCCGCCCCGGCAAGACGGGCGAGATAGGCCGCGCCGCCAAGGTCCTTCAGGCCTTCGTCGTCCTCCATGAAGGCCTTGAGCGTGACCGGTGAGGCGAGCGCGTTCTTGGCGATGCGCCCCGCGGCGATCTCGTAGATGCGGGCATGCACGGGGTCGTAGAAATGCTCGGGTCCGACGATGGGCGCGATGCGGTCATAGACCTCGTTGTTGGTCAGAAGCGCGCCCAACAATTGCTGTTCGGCCTCGATGGCATGCGGCAGGACGTCGTCCTCCGGCGCGCGGTCGCGACGCTCGATCTTGGCTATCTCGTTCACACCCGAACCCCGTTCTTTCTGGGATCAAACTGGTAGCAAGGGCGGGGGCGGGCAGGCAAATTGTATGTTTCTGTGGATAGGTTTTGCATGGGAGCCGCCTGCCAGATCATGTGGTCATGACAACCCATCCTACCACATCCTGCCCTCTGTGGTAAGGTGCCGGTGGCCTGCGGCGAGGTGACGCCGCCTCAGGTGCCGCGGCGCGCCTCCTGCCAGGCGCGCGGTGCGGTCAGGAAGGCCTCGACCTCGGCCAAGGTTGCCGGCGTGAAGCCGCCTGATTCCCGCGCTGCCGCCAGAACATCCCACCAGGTGCAGAGCGCCGAAAGCCGCACGCCGTGATCGCCGAGCTTCTTTTCCGTCTCGGGGAAGATGCCGTAGGAGAAGATGACGGCCGTGTGCCCGCAGGTAGCACCCGTCTCGCGGATGGCGTCGACGAAAGACAGTTTCGAGCCGCCATCGGTCGTCAGGTCCTCGATCAGAAGCACGCGGTCCCCTTCGCCCATCACGCCTTCGATGCGCGCGTTGCGGCCATAGCCCTTGGGCTTCTTGCGGACATAGGTCATGGGCAGCGCCATGCGTTCGGCCACGAGCGCGGCAAACGGGATGCCTGCCGTCTCGCCGCCCGCGACGATGTCGAAGGCCTCGAAGCCCGCGTCGCGCATCACCGTGATGGTCAGGAAATCCATCAGGACCGAGCGGATGCGCGGGAACGAGATCAGCTTGCGGCAATCGATATAGGTGGGGCTGGGCAGACCGCTGGCAAGGATGAAGGGATCGTCGGAATTCAGGTGAACCGCACCCACTTCGAGCAGCATGCCTGCGGTCAGGCGGGCGATTTCGTCCTTGGGGGGGAAGCTTGCGGGAATCATCGGGCGGTCCTTCTGGCAGCGGCGGAGATGCGTATTTGGTACGGGAAGAAGATCAGGCCACGCGCCAGTGCAGCGGCATCAGCGGGTCGAAGACGGTGACGGGGCCGTCTCCGGTGTCGATCCTGGCCGGATAGGCGACCGGGGCGCCTTTCTGTAGCGTAATGTGGTCTTCGTTCGGGGGCAGGCGGTAGAAGGCAGGTCCATGCAGCGAGGCAAAGCTTTCCAGCCGGTCGAGCGCGCCCTCCTGCTCGAAGACTTCCGCAAGGATCGACATCGTGTTGGTCGCGGTGAAACAGCCCGCGCAGCCGCAGGAATGTTCCTTGAGCGCGTCCACATGCGGCGCGCTGTCGGTGCCCAGAAAGAAGGTCGGGTCGCCCGAGGTGACGGCAGCGCGCAGGGCAAGGCGGTGTTCCTCGCGCTTGGCCACGGGCAGGCAGTAGTAATGCGGCCGGATGCCGCCGGCGAGGATGTGGTTGCGGTTGATGATCAGGTGATGCGTGGTGATCGTGGCACCCAGATCCGGGCCGCCCGCCTGCGCATACTGCACCCCGTCGCGCGTCGTCACGTGTTCCATCACGACGCGCAGGCCCGGCGTGCGCCGCCGCATCGGGTCGAGTACGCGGTCGATGAAGACGGCTTCGCGGTCGAAGATGTCGACGTCGTGGTTCGTCACCTCGCCATGGACGCATAGCGGCATGCCGATCTCCGCCATCCGGTCGAGCACGCGCTGCACCTTCGCAAAGTCACGCACGCCCGAGGCGGAATTGGTCGTCGCCCCCGCAGGATAGAGCTTGACCGCCGTTACGAGGCCCGAGGCATGGGCGGCGGCGACATCGTCCGGGTTGGTGTCCTCGGTCATGTAGAGCGTCATCAGCGGGCGGAACGCCATACCGTCGGGCAGGGCGGCCATGATCCGGTCGCGATACGCGGCCGCCTGCGCGCCGGTGACCACCGGCGGCACAAGGTTCGGCATGATGATCGCGCGGGCGAAATGGCGGGCTGTTTCCGGAAGGACGGCCTTCAGCATCGCGCCGTCGCGCAGGTGAAGGTGCCAGTCGTCGGGGCGGCGGAGGGTCAGTGTCGTGCTCATGGCGCATGGGCTAGCACGGCGCCGGGGCAGTGGGCCAGAGGGAAAGCGGTCAGGAGTCCATGGCTGGCAGGAGGGTCTCGCCGTGTTCCGCGCGCCGTTCCAGCCGGTCCAGAAAGCGCTGGAATTTCGGCGCATGCATGCGGTGGGTCACGTTGCGGCACAAGAGCGCCTGCAGATAGTCCCGTTCGGTCCGGGCGAGGTGCTGCAGGAGGTTCTGCAGATAGGGGCGGTAGTCGCGCCGCTTGCGCCAGACGCGGTGAAAGCCCGCCGCGGTCAGTTTGCCCGCGCCCGCTGCCGCGATGAGGGGCACAAGAAGCTTCATCTCGATGAGGTTGGTCTGCAGCGCCTCGCCCATGTGCCACAGTCGCAGCCGCGTCACGTTGCGCGCCTGAAACAGCGTCGCGTGCATCGCATCAAGCTGCACGCGCGGATCATAAAGCACAAAGGCCTGGGCCGCGGGTTCGAGCATGTCGGGCGCATATCCGTAGCGGTCGGTGAACGACACGCGCCGCATCTCGGGGAAACGGTTGTCCCATTCCGTCATCCGGGGATCGAGCGTCGCCTGCGGCTGGATCGCCAGAACCGTGGCACCGGGCGAGGCGACGGAATAGGCCGCCGCGGCATAGGCGCAGGGCCCGGCTCCATAGAAGACCACGCGGTCGAAATCCTCGAAGAAGCCGTCATCGATCAGGCGGTCGAAGAAGCCATAGAGCAGCGGGTCGCGGAACCAGGTGTCGCCGTCCGAGATGATGCACAGATGCGACCAGCCCTTGCGGCGCACCAGTTCGAAGCCCAAGGGCAGCGCGTCGTCTGACAGCGATCTGATCCCGGCCACGGTTTCGAAGGTGACCAGAAGCGTGTCGCCTTCGTCCACGAAGGTGGCGAAATGGTGCGGACCCAGCGGCTGGAACATGCCGCAATCTTCCGCGATCTCGGTCAGTCCTGCCTTCCACGCGGCCTTGTCCAGATCCGCGAGAGACGTGTTCAGGCTGTTGGGGGCGTCTTGCATCCGATCTTCGTCCTCATCGCTCCGACCGTCTTCCGGGTCGGTGGCTTTGGCAAGTTCTAGGCGCGGATTGGGGCGAAAATGCGAAGAAAGCGTGCCGGTTTCGGAGCTTTGCACTCATTCGAAGTCGCTGTCGGCCTGTCGGCCGCGCTGGGCGTAATGCGACAGGATACGCGCCACGGGCACGCCGATGGGGCGAGACGGCTGCGCCATGAGAAGCCGCGCGAAAAGCGCGCGGTAGGGTTCCTCGAGCAAAAGCGCCTCGAACCGGTGCAGGCGCCATGCGACGGCGCGGGCGTGCAGATCGCCCAGCACGGGGTCTGCTTTCAGGTCTTCCAGAATGGGCGTGCTGCGCGGCGCCATCTGCAGGATCGTGTCGTCGGTGTCGGTGTTGAAGTTGCGTTCGATCCAGTAATCAAGCCCCAGCATCTGGTCGGAATGCACCGCGCGCCCGCGCGCGGCCTTCATCACGAAGCTTTCCATCGCCCCCAGCGCGTAATGGTTGAGCTGGACCAGCTTCACGTTCGACTGCCCGAAATTCGAAAAGATGCGCCGCGTCTTGAACTGGTCGGACAAGGCGCGCCCTTCGCCGTCGAACCAGCGCGCCGCGTCCAGCCGTGCGCGGTCGGGGTCGCGCGGGCGGTGGACGCCGAGTTTGCGGTAGGTGCCGTCGTTGCGGTAAAGCGTCTTGAACATCGCCGCGCGCCAGGGCCAGGGCATGTCGACGGGGGCCGCGCGGGTGAAGGTCTTGGTGACCGGGCGATCGGTGAAGCGCACCTGATCGGCATTGCCGAACAGCCGCCATGTCAGCGTGATCGCGCTGGCCTGCGGCAGCGCCGCCATCAGCGCGGAAAGCGTGCGGTCGCCCACATGGACATTCACGAATTCGTCGATGTCGAGCGGCAAAAGCCAGTCCGCCGCGCGCACCCTTTCATGGGTTTCGGCGATCTTGAGCGCGGTGAACTGGATGCCGCGCTTGTCATAGGGGCCGTCGTTGTGCAGATGGGTGACGTGGCCCATCTGCGCCAGCCGGTCGAGCATCGCGTCGGTCCCGTCGTCGCAATCGTTGGTGAAGGCCAGAACATGGTCCACCCCGGTGGCGAGGTGGTGCGCCAGCCATTCCAGCACGAACGCGCCTTCGTTGCGCAACGTGATGATGGCAAGGATGTTCACCGCGCCGCCTCAGGTCTCGAGATCGAGGGCGAGGGCATAGGCCACGCGCTCGGCCTCGGTCAGGCGCATGCGGAGCGCTTCGTCGTACAACTCGCGGAATTCGGGGATGCCGTGAAGCTCGGCCGCCTTGGCCTTGTGCCAGGCAAAGCCTTCCGCGTGCAGGCGGGCAAGGTCCGCGTCGGCCAGCAGGTGGTCGCGTTCGGCGCGCAGGCGCGGGATGTTGCGCTTGATCGTGATGTCGCGGTGCACCGACCAGTCCATGCGGATCCAGTAGTTGAGCCCGATCGACCGGTCCACATGCAGCGCGCGGCCCCGCTGCCGTTTGACAAGGAAGCTTTCGGCCGACCGCAGCGCGTAGTGGTTCAGTTGCAGCAGGTCATAGCCGATGGATTTCTTGGAACTGCGCCAGCCCTTCTGTGCGGCCTCGGCCGTCATGTCCTGACCCGACCCGTTGACCCAGCGCACCTGTTCCGACAGCGCCGGGTCGAGCTTGTTCGGACGGTGGCAGCTCAGCTTGGAATAGGCGCCGATGTTGCGGAACATCGTCTTGAAACCCCAGGCGGTGTGCGGCTTGGGGCAGTATTTCGGCGCGCAGGTGTCGAACTGGTCAATGACCAGATCATCGGCCAGATCGGTGATGCCGTTATGCCCGAACAGCCGCCAGGTCATCGCGACATTGGTGGCCCCCGGCACGCGGGCGAAGAAATCGTCCAGCGTGCCGTTGCCGCAGCGCACGTTGATGAATTCGTCCACGTCGATATGGATGATCCAGTCGGCCTGCCGCACCACGCTTTCCTTCATCGCGTGGTTCAGCGCGTGCTGCTGGGGCGACTTGCCCTTCCACGCGTCGTTGTTGCGGTGATGGACGATCCCCAGCGCATCGAGCCGGGAAAGGATCGCGTCGGTGCCGTCGCTGCAATCATTGGTGTAGATCAGGAAATGATCGATCCCGATGGCCCGGTGATGCGCGATCCATTCAAGGATGTAGGGCGCTTCGTTCTTCATGCAGGCGACGATGACGTTGCCGGTCGACCCCGGTGGCAGGGCGCGGGGCGGCGCGGGCGCATAGGCGGCGGCCAACTCTTCCTCGTTCACCGCGCCGATGCGGTTGTGGGGCGCGAAGGGCGACCGCGACAGCGTCTGCAGCTTCTGCAGGGCCAAGGGCGGCAGGATCGGGTGGCCGGCGGCAGTGTTGTCTTTCGACGGTTTCGCCAGCGGCGCGTCGGCTTCCGTTTTCTGTGCCTTTGCATGGTCTTGCGTGGCGCGGTCGATGCGCCACATGAAACCCAGAAGGTATTGCGTTGGCCGGAAGCCAAGGGTCGGATCGGCCTCGGCCCAGTCCGGTGCCGGGTCGGGCGGGGTCAACAGACCTGAGGGCAGGCCATGCGCCTGCGCCAGCGCCGCGTTCTGCGCGGCAAAGCGGCGGCTGATGGCCGACAGGCTGCCCGGGTCAAGGGGCGCGCCGCCGACCGCAATCTCCTGCAGGAACCCGCGCCAGAGCATGCGGGGCAGCACGCGTTTGCGCGGCCGCAGGATCTGCAGAAATACGTCGTTCATCGCCCGCGCCCGCGCCAGCCATGCGGCGGATGGCTGGTCGGGGTCCGGCGCGGCATCTGCCCGGCCGATCTGGTCGTCGATGCCGAAGGCGGCGCGGATTTCCTCGGTCACGCCGGGGCCTGCGAAGAGATCGGCGTCGAAGGCGCGCAAGGCAACGCGACCTGTCCCGAAGACCGCCTCCCACCGCGCGACAAGTGCGACGTAATCGAGCCAGAAGGGCGGTGCCTGGGTTTCTTTGAAGATGCCCGCCTGCGGGTCGGTCGCGGGCACATGGGCCAGCGCGCCGTCCCACCAGTCGGGCGCATCTGCCAGCGCGATCTCGGCCGACAGGGGCAGGGCGCGTCCCTTCATCACCTGCGCGGCATACACCCGGGCCAGCAGCCGGGCAGGTTCGTCCACATGGGCGACGATGCGGATATCGTCGGAAAAGCCCGCCAGCAGATCGCGCAGGCGGGCAAGCTCGGAGGCGCGATGCAGCGCGCCGCCCAGTTGCGGCGCCGACAGGATCAGGGTCCGGGGTGCCGCGCGGGCGATGTCCCGGTCAAGATCGGCGCGCAGCGCGTCGTAAAGCCCCGTCTGCGCCGCGGGGTCAACGAAGCCCCGGTTGAACCGCAGCGGATCGATTTGGTCGGGATCGCTCACCGCCATGAAAAGCCGCGTGTGGTTCGTGCCGCCCGGCGACCGGGGAAAGAGGATGCCCTTGCCTTCGACCTGTTCGCGCTTGTCCGCCAGCACCTGCTGCAGCCGCCCCGCGCCGCATTCGGGCAGGCCGATATGGACGACGATCTTCATGCCGCGCCCCGCTGCGGCATACCGGTCAGCGGATTGGCGTTGCTGCGTCCCCACCAAGGCAGGTCACGGCCCAGAAACCCGGCAAGGCGGTCGCGCGCATCCGCCGCCGCGATGTCGACCTCAAGGAACCGCGCATCGCCCGCGAAGACCGCGCGCAGATGGGCGTGGTGCGCCTCGATCCAGGTCATGCGCGCACGTGTCGTGTCGCCGAAGCCCGCGGGCAGGCCGGGAATGTCGGCCTTGTGCAGCCGGTCGCCCATGTTCGACCAGGCGAGCATCGACTGCGACATGGCGAAGGCGTCGCGCCGGGTGGCGACGAAACGCGCGTCGGGGTGAAGATCGCGGATCGCGGTGATCACCGCGAAATCCGTCTGCGGCCAGAGCGAGCGGCCCTCGCGCAGGACGCTCATCTCGGAAATCGCGGCGAAGCCCTGCAGATGCGTCAGCGGATCGCCGACATCAAAGAGGCCGCGATAGATCAGATCGCCCACATAGGCGCCGCGCAGCGCCGCATCGTCGGTCTGCGCGCCGCGGATGCGGTGATCGGCGGTGGCAAGCCCCGCGCGGCGCAGCGCGCGCGCCAGTGTGGTGGTGCCTGACTTAGGGAGCCCGAGGTTGATGACCCGCAGGCTCATGTCACCAGACCCAGATCGCGGATCAGCGCCTCTTCCTGGGGGGGCAGGGTCGGGGCGGCGCGCAGCTGGTCGCGCATGGCGCGGTAGTCGGGCTGCTGCAGCAGTGCGTCGCGCCGCGCGCGGTGCAGGCGCACCGCCTCGTCATGCAGATCGCCCACCCCGGGCAGCGCCTTGAGGCGCGCGATCTCCTCCGTCAGCGCGGGCAGGTAGCGGCGGATCGACAGATCCTGCCATGCCGGATCGTTGCGTTCGCGCCAATAGGTGTCGTCGAAGGCGCGGTTTTCGCGGTTCACGTCGCCGCGGTCGTTCTTGACGAGGTAACTGTCGAGTGAGCGCAGCGCGTAATGGTTCAACGTCGCGAAGTCGCGTGCGCCCTTCGCCGGAAAGCGCCGGATGCGGCGCGGATTGGCCGCGACCAGAAAGCGGTGCTGTACTGGGCGCCCCGATCCGTCGGTCCAGACCGGGCGCTTGCGCGGGGCCAGCGTCTTCTTGAAGAAGGGCCGGTGCGCGCCGTAGTATTGTAAGGGAAAATCGCGGCGCACCAGCGACTTGACCTCGATCGCGGTCTCGCCGCACCACAGGTCAGGATTGTGGCTGCGGGTGAATTGGTCGATCACTGGGCGGTCTTCGTAGGTCTCGATCCCGTCATTGGCGAAGAACTGGAACGTGACCGAGATCGCCTGCGGATCGCCGCAGGCCGCGATCAGTGCGGGGATCGTGTGATCGCCCACATGGATGTTGAGGAATTCGTCCACATCCGCGATCCAGACCCAGTCGGCGTCGCGCACGATGTCATGGCGCGCGGCGTCCTTCAGCGCTTCCATCTGGTAATTGCGCCCCTCGGCGGGGTTGGGCAGATGCGTGACCACGCCCGCTTCGGCCAGCGCGTCCAGCAGCCGGTCGGTCGCGTCGGTGCAGTCGTTGGAATAGAACAGGAACCCGGTCACGCCGATGACACGGTTGAAGGCGATCCATTCCAGCAGGAAGGGTCCTTCATTCTTGACGCATGTCACCGCGGTCACGGTCAAGCCGTCACCTCCGGATGCGCCCACGCTGTCCGCAACTCGTACCATCTGCTCGCCCCGGTTCGCCGTGATCCGGTGATACCTTTGTTTTCTTGACAAAGTGATGCCACGCCGCGGCCCTGCAGTCAACAAATGCGCCCCGGCTTGACCTTCGTCCCCCTGCATGTCCTCTTGGCCGCAGAAAAGGAGGGGGGCATGACACAGGTTACCTCGATCGATGCGGTGCAGGCCCTGCTGGGCACCCAGGGCTATGTCTGCGGTCGCGATCTTGCCACGGTGACGTTCCTTGCGCTGAAACTGGGCAGGCCGCTCTTCCTCGAAGGCGAAGCGGGCGTCGGCAAGACGGAAATCGCCAAGGCCATCGCGGCGGCGCTGGGCCGTCGCCTGATCCGGCTGCAATGCTACGAAGGGCTTGACGCGGCGAGCGCGGTCTATGACTGGAACTTTCCCGCCCAGATGGTCGCCATCCGCACCGCCGAGGCCGCGGGCAACGCCGACCGCGAGATGCTGCAGCGCGAACTCTTCAGCCCCGATTTCCTGACCGAACGCCCGCTACTGCAGGCGATGCGCCCGCAACCCGGTGGCGCGCCGGTCCTGCTGATCGACGAACTTGACCGCACGGACGAACCTTTCGAGGCCTTCCTCCTCGAGGCGCTGAGCGATTTCCAGGTGACGATCCCCGAACTCGGGACCATCAAGGCCCCCGAGCCGCCCATCGTCATCCTCACCTCGAACCGCACGCGCGAAGTGCATGACGCGCTGAAGCGGCGCTGCCTCTATCACTGGGTCGATTACCCCAATTTCGACCGCGAGATCGAGATCCTGCAGGCCCGCGCTCCCGAGGCTTCGGAAACCCTGAGCCGTGAGATCGTCGCCTTCGTGCAGAAGCTGCGCACCGAGGACCTGTTCAAGAAACCGGGCGTGGCCGAAACCATCGACTGGGCGAAATGCCTGCTGGCCCTCGACGTCATCAATCTCTCGCCCGAGGTGATCGCCGACACGATGGGCGCCATCCTGAAATATCAGGACGACATCGCGAAGCTGCACGGATCGGAAGCCAAGCGTCTTCTGGACGAAGCGCGCCGCGACCTTGCCCCGGCGTGATGGCCCCTCTCTTCCTCTCGCTGCAAATATCCCGGGGGTGCGGGGGCAGAGCCCCCGCGGCATGATCCATGGCTGAGCTTCTCCCCCTAGATATTCCCGACAACCCTAAGCTTGTGGGCAACATCGTCCATTTCGCCCGCGCGCTGCGCAAGGCGGGCCTGCCGATCGGCACGGGCCGGGTGATCGACGCGATCCGCGCGGTCGAATCGGCGGGCTTCACCGAAAAGGCCGACTTTTTCTGGACCCTGCAGGCCTGTTTCGTGAGCCGCCCGGAACACCGAACGGTCTTCGCGCAGGTCTTCCGCCTCTACTGGCGCGATCCGCGCTATCTCGAACACATGATGGCCGCGATGCTGCCCGCGATCCGCGGCGTGCAGGAAGAGCGCCTCGCCGAGGCCGCCGAAAAGCGCGCGGCCGAAGCGCTGCTTGACGGCGTCGACCGGCCCGCACCGCCGCAAGACGACAGCGACAATGACGAGACTGCGGTGGAAATCGACGCCTCGATGACCATGTCGGCCGAGGAACGTCTGCGCAAACTCGACTTCGAACAGATGAGCACCGCCGAGATGGCTGCGGCGAAACGGATGATCGCGCGGCTGACCCTGCCGGTGACGCCCATCGCCTCGCGCCGGGGGCAGGCGGCGATCCGGGGCGCGCGGATCGACTGGCGGCGCACCCTGCGCGCGGCCATGCGGCAAGGCGGCGAGATGCATACGCTGGCCCGGCTGACCCCGCGCGACCGCTGGCCCAACCTTGTGGTGCTTTGCGATATCTCGGGCTCGATGAGCCAGTATTCCCGCGTTGTCCTGCATTTCCTGCATGCCGTGTCCAATGCGCGCGGCGCGGGCTGGGCGAAGGTGCATGCCTTCACCTTCGGCACGCGGCTGACCAACATCACCCGCCACCTGCGCCAGCGCGACGTGGATCAGGCGTTGAAGGCCGCCGGGGCGGAAGCACAGGACTGGGAGGGCGGCACGCGGATCGGGGCCTGCCTGCATGCCTTCAACCGCGACTGGTCGCGGCGCGTGATGGGGCAGGGGGCGGTGGTGCTCCTGATCACCGACGGGCTGGACCGAGATGACCCCGACGCCCTCGCCCGCGCGGCGGAGCGCCTGCATCTGTCGTCGCGGCGGCTGATCTGGCTGAACCCGCTGCTGCGCTGGGACGGCTTCGCGCCGAAGGCGCGCGGAATCGCGGCCATGCTGCCCCATGTCGACAGCTTCCGCGCGGGACACAGCATCGCCTCGCTGGAAGAGCTGGCGCGGGCCATTTCCCGCCCCGAAGACATGGGCGAGAAGGCGCGCCTGATGGCGATGCTGCGCGACGGGTGACGCAGGCCGGGGGCAAAGCTTTTCTCTGCCGCGCCAATCCCTAGAATGATCAAGGGGCCGCACCGCGCGCCCGCACAGGAGGCTACAGCCCATGGACCGTTTCGACCGGATACCCGAAACCGCGCTCGACTGGCATCGGACGGGCCGTGGCGCAGCACTGGCCACCGTGGTCGAGACCTGGGGCAGCGCCCCGCGCCGTGTAGGGGCGCAACTGGTCGTGAGCGGCGCGGGCGAGATCGAAGGCTCGGTCTCGGGCGGCTGCGTCGAGGGCGCGGTCATCGTCGAGGCGCAGGAGGCGATCGCCGAAGGACGACACCGCCTGCTGGAATTCGGGGTGAGCGATAATGATGCCTTCGCCGTGGGCCTCGCCTGCGGGGGCACGATCCGCATCCTGGTCGAGCCCGTGGGCCGCGCATTGCCCGAGGACCTGCTGGCGGAACTCGTCGCCGCGCGGGCGGCGCGCAGGCCCGTCGCCTACGAGATCGATCTGGCGCATGACACGCGGCGCCTTCTGCACGACGCCTACCCCGAACGGATGCGCATGGACCGCTCGGGCTTCGAGACGGAGGAACTTTTCGTCGCCGTCCACAACCCGCCCCTGCGGCTGGTGGTGGTGGGCGCGGTCCATATCGCGCAGGCACTGGTGCCGATGGCGCGGATCGCCGGGTATGACCCCGTCCTGATCGACCCGCGCGAGGTCTTCGCGACCTCCGACCGCTTTCCGGGCGAGACGATACTGCTCGACTGGCCGGACGAGGCGGTGACGTCGCTCGGGCTTGATTCGCGCACCGCGCTCGTGCTCCTGACGCATGACCCCAAGCTTGACGATCCGGCGATCACTGCGGGGCTTCAGGCCGATGTCTTCTACGTCGGCGCGCTGGGGTCCACGCGGACCCATGCGAAGCGGGTGGAGCGGCTGCGCGCGGCGGGGTTCTGCGAGGCGCAGATCGCCCGCATCCATGGGCCCGTGGGCCTCGACATCGGGGCGGCGGGGCCTGCCGAGATTGCGGTCTCTATCCTCGCCGAGATGACAGCGGTTCTGCGGGGCAAGCGGGCATGAAATTCGGCCCCGTCCCGGTTGGCGCGGCGGAGGGCGCGATCCTTGCCCATTCGGTGCAGGCAGAGGGCGCGCGCATCCGCAAGGGCGTCGTGCTGACGGGGAAGCATGTCGCGCAGCTTCTCGCGGCGGGACTCAACGATGTGGTCGTGGCGCGCCTCGACCCCGGTGACCTGCACGAGGACGAAGCGGCGCGGCGTCTGGCGGCGGCCATCGTCCTCGATCCGGCGGTGGCGCGCATCCGACTGACGGAACCCTTCACCGGCCGTGTCAACTTGATCGCCGATACGCCCGGTATCGTGGTGCTGGACGCCGCCGCCATCCAAGCGGTGAACGCGGTCGATCCGATGATCACCGTGGCGACCGTGCCGCCTTTTCAGCAACTGAGCCCCGGCGGCATGGTGGCGACGATCAAGATCATCTCGTACGGCGTCGCTGCGGCGGACGTGGCGCGCGCCTGCGACGCGGGGCGCGGGGCGATCCGCATGGCGGCGCCCGTAATGGCGCGCGCGGGGCTGATCGTGACGGACGTGCCGGGCGCGCCCGATTCGGGCAAGGGCATCCGCGCCGTGGCCGACCGCATCGCCGCTCTGGGGATGGAGATGGCCGAAACCCGCATCGTGCCGCATGGGACCGGCCCGCTGGCGCAGGCGCTGAGCGAGATCGCGGGCGAGGTCGTGCTGATCCTGACAGCGTCCGCCACCTCGGATTGCGCCGATGTCGCGCCGGAAGCGGTGCGTCAGGCGGGCGGGCGGGT
Source organism: Aestuariivita sp. (assembly GCA_018401465.1). Classification (GTDB taxonomy): domain Bacteria; phylum Pseudomonadota; class Alphaproteobacteria; order Rhodobacterales; family Rhodobacteraceae; genus JAGYKE01. Next base: position 114,434 of record JAGYKE010000005.1, on the reverse strand, counting down.
CGACCGCTTCGGCATGCCTGTCGATCCGGGCAACCTGCTGTTTCTGGGCGCGCTTGGATCGCGGCCGGTGATCGGTCTGCCGGGCTGCGCGCGCAGCCCCGCGCTCAACGGGGCGGACTGGGTCCTGTCGCGCATCGTCTGCGGTCTGCCCGTCACCGGCGCGGATATCGCGGGCATGGGCGTGGGTGGTCTGCTGAAGGAAATCCCGACCCGCCCGCAGCCGCGCGCGGGCCGCGGATAGGCTCTGCGGCCCCTCATCGCAGATGCCGGAAAAATGTCGAAGAATCCGGGTTCTCATTGGCGCGGGGCCATGCTTAACTCCGGTTCAAACAAACGCGCTTTTGGGAGGAAGCCATGCCACAGGTCTCGATGACCGTGAACGGTAAAGCCACGTCCGGAACGGTCGAAGGCCGCACCCTTCTGTCCGGTTACCTGCGTGATCATCTCGGCCTGACCGGGACACATGTGGGCTGCGACACGTCGCAATGCGGCGCCTGCGTGGTGCATGTGAACGGCGCCGCCGTGAAGTCCTGCGCGATTCTCGCGCTTGAGGCCGATGGCGCCGATGTGGCCACGATCGAAGGTCAGGCCAATGCGGACGGATCGCTCAACGTGATCCAGCAGGCGTTCCAGGACCATCACGGGCTGCAATGCGGCTTCTGCACGCCGGGCATGGTTATGTCGGCGGCGGCGCTTCTCAAGGAGAACCCGAAGCCCACCGAACGGGACGTGCGGGAATACCTCGAGGGCAATATCTGCCGCTGCACCGGGTATCACAACATCGTCAAGGCGATCATGGCGGCAAGCGGTCAGGACGTGACCGCCATCGCGGCCGAATAAGCGACACAAGCGAGGGGCCTCGTCCATTGTTCTTGAGCCAATGGCGAAGAATGGACAAGCCCTCGCGCTCCCCGGGATATTCGTGACCCGAAGAAGCAGGGGAGTGCGGGCGCAGGCCTTCGGATCATTCCAGGGAGGACGACATGCCTAAGGATACGGGTATCGGCGCGGCGAAGAAGCGGCGCGAGGACGTAAGGTTCCTGACGGGGGCCGGTAACTATACCGATGACATCAACGTGCGCGGACAGGCCTATGTGCATTTCCTGCGCTCGGACGTGGCGCATGCGAAGATCAACGGGATCGACACGTCGGCTGCGGCGGCGATGCCGGGGGTCGTGCGCATCTTCACAGGTGCGGATTTCACGGGCGTGGGCGGTCTGCCCTGCGGCTGGCAGGTGACCGACCGGCACGGCGTGCCGATGCAGGAACCCCCGCACCCGATCCTGGCCCAGGGCAAGGTGCGCCATGTGGGCGACCCGATCGCGGCAGTCGTGGCCGATACCTACGAACAGGCGCGCGACGCGGCGGAAGCCATCGTTCTCGATCTGGAAGAACTGCCCGCGGTCGTCAACATGGGCGCGGCACTGAAGGACGGCGCCACCAAGGTGCATGACGATCTGACCTCGAACCTGTGCTATGACTGGGTGCTGGGCCAGACCGACGATGCGGCAGTTCAGGCGGCCTTCGATGCGGCGGCGCATGTGACGACGCTCGAGCTGACCAACCAGCGGCTGGTCGCCAACCCGATGGAACCGCGCGTGGCCGTGGCGGAATACAGCCGCGGGACCGAAGACTACACGCTTTACACCACCAGTCAGAACCCGCATGTGATCCGGCTTCTGATGTGCGCCTTCGTGCTCGGCCTGCCCGAGCACAAGGTGCGGGTCGTTGCCCCCGACGTGGGCGGCGGTTTCGGCACGAAGATCTTCCACTATGCGGAAGAGGCCTTCGTCACCTTCGCCGCCAAGGCCTGCAACCGTCCCGTGAAGTGGACCGCCTCGCGGTCCGAGGCCTTCATGTCCGACGCACAGGGCCGCGACCACGTGACCAAGATCGAACTGGCGCTGGATGCGGACAACAACTTCGTCGCGCTGCGCACGAACACGATGGCCAACATGGGGGCCTATCTGTCGACCTTCTCGTCCTCGGTGCCGACTTGGCTGCACGGGACGCTGATGGCGGGCAACTACCGCACGCCGGTCATTCAGGTGAACGTGAAGGCCGTCTTCACCAACACCGTGCCGGTGGACGCCTATCGCGGCGCGGGCCGCCCCGAGGCGACCTACCAGCTCGAGCGCGTGATCGACAAGGCGGCGCGCGAGTTGGGCGTCGACCCGATCAAGCTGCGCCGGCAGAACTTCATCACCGAGTTTCCCTATGACACGCCGGTCGCGCTGACCTATGACACGGGCGATTACAACGGCACCATGGACAAGCTCGAAGTTGCCGCCGACATCGTGGGCTTTGCCGCGCGGCGCGCGGAAAGCGAAAAGCGCGGCAAGCTGCGCGGCCTTGGCGTCAACTGCTATATCGAGGCCTGCGGCATCGCGCCGTCGAACATCGTGGGCATGCTGGGCGCGCGCGCGGGGCTTTACGACGCCGCGACCGTGCGGGTGAACGCGACGGGATCGATCAGCGTCATGGTGGGCGCGCATTCCCACGGGCAGGGGCATGAGACCGCCTTCCCGCAGGTCGTGGCCGAGATGATCGGCATCGATGAAAGCATGGTCGAGATCGTGCATGGCGACACGTCCAAGATCCCCTTCGGGATGGGCACCTATGGGTCTCGGTCGCTTGCTGTCTGCGGGTCGGCCATGGTGCGCGCGACCGAGAAGATCATCAACAAGGCCAAGAAGATCGCGGCCCACCTGATGGAAGCCTCGGACACGGATATCGAGCTGAAGGACGGCCGCTTCACCGTCGCGGGCACCGACAAGTCGGTCGCTTGGGGCGATGTGACGCTGACGGCCTATGTGCCGCACAACTTCCCCCTGACCGAGATCGAGCCCGGGCTGGAGGAGACGGCCTTCTACGACCCCGCCAACTTCACCTACCCGGCGGGCGCCTATGCCTGCGAGGTCGAGGTGGACCCCGAGACCGGCAAGGTCACGGTGGAGCGCTTCGCTGCCGCCGACGATTTCGGCAACATCATCAACCCGATGATCGTCGACGGTCAGGTGCATGGCGGGATCGGCCAGGGGATCGGGCAGGCGCTGCTTGAATCCTGCGTCTATGACGAGAACGGTCAGCTTCTGACCGGGTCCTACATGGATTACGCCATGCCGCGCGCCGATGACGTGCCGTTCTACGCGGTCGACCATTCCAGCCAGACGCCCTGCACCCACAATCCGCTGGGCGTGAAGGGCTGCGGCGAGGCGGGCGCGATCGGTTCGCCCCCCGCGGTCGTGAACGCGGTGATCGACGCGCTGCATTCGGGCGGGATGACGCATGTCGCCCATATCGACATGCCGGTGTCGCCGTCGCGCGTCTGGTCGGCAATGCAGGGATGAACTGGCGTGCGAGGGGCTCTGCCCCTCGCGCTCCCCGGGATATTTTGAGCGAGAGGAAGGGGCAGGGATGTCTCTCCCTCGCGGGAGGAGACCAAGATGTACAACTTCGAATTCGTGAAGCCCGCGACCATTGCCGACGCCGCCAAGGCGCTTGGCACGGAAGAGGCGCAGGCGTTGGGCGGTGGGCAGACGCTGATCCCCGCGCTGAAGCAGAGGCTGAACGCGCCCGCGACGCTGGTGAGCCTGTCGGGCATCGGCGAAATGAAAGGCGTGTGCCGCGCGGATGACGGAACGCTTGCCATCGGCGGGGCGACGACTCATGTGACGGTCGCCTCCGAAGCCGCGGCGCATTATCCGGCACTGGCCGCACTCGCGTCGCATATCGGCGACCCGGCGGTGCGCAACCGCGGCACGATCGGCGGCAGCCTTGCCAACAACGATCCCGCCGCCTGCTACCCGGCGGCGGTGCTGGGTTCGGGCGCCACGGTCAAGACCAATACACGCGACATCGCGGCGGATGATTACTTTCAGGGCATGTTCACGACCGCGCTGCATGACGGCGAGATCATCACCGAAGTGCGCTTCCCCGTCCCCCAGAAGGCGAATTACCAGAAGTTCGTGCAGCCCGCGTCGCGCTTTGCGCTGACCGGGGTCTATGTTGCGAAGTTCGCCGATGGCGTGCGCGTCGCGGTGACCGGCGCGTCAGAGAACGGGGTCTTCCGCTGGACCGAGGCCGAGGCGGCGCTGTCGGCGGATTTCTCGCCCGCGGCGGTCGAGGGGCTGACCGTTTCGGCCGATGGCCTGATCAGGGATATCCACGGCACGCCTGAGTACCGGGCGCATCTGGTGAAGGTGCTGACTAAGCGCGCGGTGGCGGCGGCGGCCTGAGGCCCCGTCAGCGGGCGTGCCTGACCCGGTCGCGCAGCAGGACCAGCGCTGAGCCAAGGATCAGGACCGCGAGCGCGGTCTTGGTCACCTCCTCCATGGCGCCTTCGACCAGAAGCGCGTGCAGGATCGTGCCGCCGACCAGTATCGCGGCCAGCACCCCATGCGCGCGCCGCCAGGTCGCGGGGCGCAGGCGGCGGCGCAGCGCGGCGAGCGCGAGGATGGCCCCCACCGCCCACATTGCCAGCACGCCCCAGACCGAGAAGGGCGTGGGCGACACGAAGAGAAGTGCGTCGATCACGTCGGGCGGGCTGGTGATCCAGAGGCCCCCGACATGCAGCGCGATGCACAGTGCGAGCGCCGCGCCGATACGGGCATGGGCACGGCGGGCGCGGGGGCCGGTCAGGCCCGGCAGAAGACCCGCCATCAGAAGCGGCTGCACCGGCAGAAGCGCCATCGCGACGATTCCGGCGAAACCCGCCGCGATATAGACCGGGTCGCGCCAGGCGAGATACGGGCTTGTCGCCGCCGCGGCGACGGGCAGGGCGAGGGTGACCGCGAGCGCCGCCCAGATCAGCCCCGCGCGCCACCGGGCCGGCATGCCGCTCAGATCGGTTTCAGCACGAAATGCGCCGCCAGCGTCGCGTCGCGGGCGCTGTCCATGACGGGCCGCAGGAAGACGGTCTCGAACCCCTGTCCGCCGATGTCGTCGTCATAGGCAAGATGCCCGTGCGGCTGGCCGAAGGCGGGCACGATCTGCGGCATGTCCATCACGAATTCGCCGTTGGCGTCGGTGAGCGTCGCGCCGTGGCTGTGGGCGTCGCGTTCATGGCCTTCGGTCGTATGTGCCCAAATCTGGATGCGGATGCCGGAGAGCGGCGCGCCGTCGCCCGCGCGCCGGACGCTGCCCGTCATCCGGAAGCCACCGCCGCCGATGCGGTCGACGATGGGCGCGCCCTTGAGGTAGTTGTTTGCCCCGCCCCGCATCGAGGGCGTCGGCGCGATACCCGCCGCGCGGGCGGGCGCGACGAGGCCAGCGGCCATCAGGCCGGCCGCCCCTGCGGCGATGAGGCGGCGGCGGGTGATCTGCGTGATGGGCATTGTCGGTCAGGCTCCCTCCTGTGGGTGGTGCCATCGTAGCACGGGCAGCAGCTCTGCCGGGAGGGGTGGGGCGCGCATCCGGGATAAATTGCGCTCACGCCCGCGTGAAGGGCGCAAAGAAAAAGCGCCCCCGAACCGGGAGCGCCCTTGCGGATATTCGGTGGCGTCAGCCCTTCTGGGGCAGCGGCCCGATCATCATGACCATCTGGCGGCCTTCCAGCTTGGGCATGTTCTCGACCTTGCCGACCTCTTTCACGTCGTCGGCGACGCGTTCGAGAAGGTCGCGACCCAGGTTCTGGTGGGCCATCTCGCGGCCACGGAAGCGCAGGGTAACCTTCACCTTGTCGCCACCTTCCAGGAACTTGAAGACACTGCGCATCTTGACCTCGTAGTCGTGAGTGTCCGTGTTGGGACGGAACTTGATCTCTTTGACCTCGATGATCTTCTGCTTCTTGCGGGCTTCGGCTTCGCGTTTCTGCTGTTCGTATTTGAACTTGCCGAAATCCATGATCTTGCACACGGGCGGCACCGCAGTGGGAGAGATTTCGACCAGGTCGAGCCCTGCTTCCGCGGCCATCGCCATGGCGCGGGCCGGAGTGACCACGCCGACGTTTTCGCCATCTGCGCCGATCAGGCGGATTTCCGGGGAACGGATGCGTTCGTTGACGCGCGGGCCGGTTTCGCGTTGCGGCGGCGCGTTGTGGGGTCTGCGGGCTATGTTGATGCTCCTATTGCAGTGGCACTCCGAGTGAGGCCGCAAGGTAAACGCGGGGCGGGTCCACTTCAAGGCGCAAATCGGCGGAAGGAGGCCGGTTCGCCGCGGAAAAGCGTTTGTGGCCTTTTCTTTCCCGCGCCTTCCTGTCAGAGGGCCGCAATCATATCCGGGCGCCGCAGGACACCAAGAGGGAAAGAGCACATGAACAACAAACTGATCCTGGCCGTCGTTGCCTTCATCGCGATTGGTGGCGGTTATTATTATTACGCCAGCACGCAGGCCGCGCAGGAAGCGGCGGAAGCTGCTGCCGCGGCGGAAGCCGCTGCTGCCGAGGCCGCTGCCGCTGAAGCCGCTGCTGCGGAAGCTGCTGCTGCCGAGGCCGCTGCCGCTGAAGCCGCTGCTGCGGAAGCTGCTGCTGCCGAGGCCGCCGCCGCTGAAGCCGCAGCCGCTGAAGCAGCTGCCGCAGCCGCTGCTGCCGAAGCCGCCGCCGCGGAAGCCGCCGCTGCCGAAGCCGCAGCTGCAGAGGCCGCAGCCGCCGCCGAGGCCGCAGCCGCGCAAGCCGCTGCCGCCGCCGAAGAGGCCACCTCCTCGGCTGCGGAGGCCGTGACCGAGGCCGTGGATGCGCTGGACCCTGCCACGCTGCTGACGGTCGACGGGTTCGATTTCGACAAGGTGTCCCAGATGATCGACGCCTCGTCGCTGAGCGAACTGCGCAAGACCACGATGAAGGCCGCGCTCGAACAGGCGCGCAGCAATCCCGCCCTGCTGCAGGATGCGCTCGATCAGATCCGGTCGCTGATGAGTCTCTGAAACCGGGCCGATGCCAACGGAAAACGGCCGGGTCCGTGCGACCCGGCCGTTTTTTCATGTCCGATCAGTCGAGAAAGGCCTTTTCCACGACATATTGCGCGGGCTTGGAATTGGCGCCTTCCTCCAGCCCGAATTCTTCGAGCATGGCCTTCAGTTCGAGGTTGAAGGCAAGATTGCCGCAGATCATCGCGCGGTCGCGGTCGGGGTGGATCGGGTCGACACCCAGATCGGCATAGACATCGCCAGACCGGATCAGGTCGGTGATGCGGCCCATCTTGGCGCTCTGTTCCCGCGTGGTGGTGGGATAGTATTTCAGCTTCTCGTGGAAGCCTTCGCCGATCAGTTCGGCCAGCATTTCGTCCTGGCGGATCCCGTCGATCAGGCGGCGGCCATATTCCAGCTCGCCCACCTCGCGGCAGGTATGGGTGATGATGACCTCGTCGTAATCGGCGTAGGTCTGCGGGTCGCGCAGGAGGCTCGCGAAAGGGGCGAAACCCGTGCCGGTGGCGAAGAACCAGATGCGCCTGCCGGGCAGAAGCGCGTCATGCACCAGCGTGCCCACGGGTTTGGGGCGCAGGATGATCTGGTCGCCGGGCTGGATGTGCTGCAGTTTCGAGGTCAGCGGGCCGTCCTGCACCTTGATCGAATAGAATTCCAGTTCCTCATCCCAAGAGGGCGAAGCAATGGAATAGGCCCGCAAGAGCGGCTTTCCGTTGTCGCCCATCAGCCCGATCATCACGAATTCGCCCGAGCGGAACCGCAGCGACGCGGGCCGCGTGCAGCGGAAGGAAAACAGGCGGTCTGTCCAGTGATCGACCGATGTCACGATCTGGGCGTCGGGCAGGGTCGGGGCCTTGATGGGGCTTGCGTCTGTCACGTGTCTTGGCTCGGTCATGTCTGTTGTTCTCCGGTGTGATAAAGCCACACCGATTAGTCAACTTTGATTTACATCAGGCGCGCTTTCAGCCGCGCAGGCGGGCCTGGTAGTCATGGGCGCGCCAGTCGGCGCGGGCCTGCCATTGTGCCTCGGGCTGGCGCCGGGCGAGATCGTCGGAGATCTCCACCTCGTCGAAGCCCGACCGCCGCGCCATGGCGTATTGATCGGCGATCACATGGCCCTTGGCGCGCAGACGGCCCTTGTAGCCGCGCAGGCGTAACTGCCGCGCGATGGTGAAGCCACGCCCGTCCGAGAAGGCGGGGAAATCGACGCGGATCATCTGCAGCGCGGGCGACAGCGCGATGGTGTCGGGATCGGTGTCGCTGGGTACATCGAGCGCGGCGACGTCGTTCGCGGTGCCGAGGGTCGCGAAGCCGTGGGTCCAGTCTTCGGGGGCGAAACCCCGGTCGGTGACGAGGATGGTCATGTCGGTGTTCCTGTCCTGACGATGCGGCCATTCACGAAATGGATGCCGCATTCTTCCTTGGTCTGCCCGCGCCAGCGGCCCGCGCGGGGGTCTTCGCCGGGGGTGACGGGCGTGGTGCAGGGCGCGCAGCCGATCGACGGATAGCCGCGCGCCACCAGCGGATGGCGGGGGAGGCGGTTTTCCTCCATGTAGGTGCGCAGGTCCTCTACCGCCCAATGGGCGAGCGGGTTGATCTTGATCCGGCCGGTGCCGTCTTCGACCTCGAAGAAGTCAAGCGCGGCGCGGCTGCCCGCCTGGAACCGCTTGCGGCCCGTGATCCAGCCGTCGAAGCCCTCAAGCGCCGCCTGCAGGGGCCGCGTCTTGCGCAGGGCGCAGCAGGCGTCGGGGTCGCGCCGGTGGAGCGTGCCGTCGGTGTCCCGTCCCGCGTCGGCGTGGATGATGCGCAGATCGCGCAAGCCCAGCCGTTCGGCCACTTCCTGCTGGTAGACGAGCGTTTCGGTGAAGAGCATCCCCGTATCCACGAAGATCACCGGCAGGTCGCGGTCGGTCACCGCCACCATGTGCAGGAGCACAACGGAGTCCGCCCCGAAAGAGGAGACGAGCGCGATGCGCCCCGCATCGTGGATGGCGCCCCGCAGCACATCGGTGGCCGCGTGGTGGCGGTAGCGCGCGTTAAGGGCCGCGACTTGTGCCTGCCGCGCGGCAGCGGCAAGCGACCCTCCGGGGGGAGTTTTTTCAGCAAAGTGAAGGGGCGGGTGCTGCACCATGATCATTCCGCCGCGACAGCCTGCGCGGGGTAGAGCGCGGCCTTGAACGGGGCGAGACCGAGGCGGCGCCAGGTCTGCAGGAAGGTCTCCTCGGGCGTTTCGCGCAGGTCGAGATAGGCATGCACCAGCCGTTCGATGGCGGGCACGATCTCCTCCGCCGAAAATCCGGGGCCGGCGCGTTCGCCGAGGGCGGCGGTTTCGGTCGCGTCGCCGCCCAGTGTGATCTGGTAGTTCTCGACGCCTGCCCGGTCGAGACCGAGGATGCCGATATGGCCCACGTGGTGATGGCCGCAGGCATTGATGCAGCCCGAGATCTTGATCTTGAGGGGGCCGATGTCGTGCTCGATCTTCAGGTCTTCGAACCGCATCGCGATCTCTTGCGCGATGGGGATCGACCGCGCGGTGGCGAGCGCGCAGTAATCCATCCCCGGGCAGGCAATGATGTCCGAGATCAGCCCGATATTGGCGGTGGCAAGCCCATGTGCCTTCAGCGTCGCATGGATCGCGGGCAGATGCGCCTTGTGGACGTGGGGCAGGATGACGTTCTGTTCGTGGCTGATGCGCAGTTCGTCATGGGCATAGGTTCGGGCCAGATCGGCCATGACGCGCATCTGTTCCGCCGTGGCGTCGCCGGGCGTCGCGCCATGCGCCTTGAGCGAGATCGACACGATGCCGTAACCGGGCGCCTTGTGGGGCGCGACATTGGTATCGGCCCAGGACCGGAAGACCGGATCGGCGGCATAGCCCGCGTCGAAGGCGTCGGTGGGCGCCCTGTCGAAGGCGGGCGGCGCGAAGTGGCGCGCGATGTCCTGCAGGACTTGGCGGTCATGGCCCGTGAAGGTGGGGCGGATACGGGCGAAGCGGTCTTCCACCAGCGCGCGGACCTCGTCGATCCCGTGTTCGTGGACCATGATCTTGATGCGCGCCTTGTACTTGTTGTCGCGCCGGCCGAGCAGGTTGTAGACGCTCAGGATCGCTTCCAGATAGGGCAGGAGGTCCGCCTCGGGCAGGTGGTCGCGGATGACCTGGCCGATCATCGGCGTGCGGCCGAGGCCCCCGCCCACGACCACGCGGAAGCCGCGCGTGCCGTCCTGTTCGGTGATCTGCAACCCGATGTCATGGGCGCGGATCACGGCGCGGTCGGCTTCCGCCCCGGTGATCGCGATCTTGAACTTGCGCCCCAGAAACTGGAATTCCGGGTGGTCGGTCGACCATTGGCGGATGAGCTCGGCATAGGGTCTTGGGTCTGCCACCTCGTCCGCCGCCGCGCCCGCGAAATGGTCGGCGGTCACGTTGCGGATCGTGTTGCCGCTGGTCTGGATCGCATGCAGGCCGACCTCGGCCAGCGCATCCAGCATGTCGGGCACATCGCGCAGTCTGGGCCAGTTGTACTGAATGTTCTGGCGCGTGGTGAAATGGCCATAGCCCTTGTCCCAGCGGTCTGCCAGCAGCGCCAGTTGGCGCATCTGCGCGCTGTTGAGCGTGCCGTAAGGGATCGCCACCCGCAGCATGTAGGCGTGCAGCTGCAGGTAGAGCCCGTTCATCAGGCGCAGCGGTCTGAACTCTTCCTCGGTCAGCGCGCCGGAAATGCGGCGCTCCACCTGCGCACGGAACTGGGCATTGCGTTCCGCCAGAAAGGCGCGGTCGAATTCGGTATACTCATACATCTGCGTATGCCTCCTGCTTGCCATGGGCATAGTTGGACGGGCCGCGGCGGCGGAACGCCTCGCGGAAATGGGCGGGCTCGATGCCGTCGGGGCCGGGGCGGACATCGCCCAGATAGGCGCCGACGACGCGGTGCGGCTGGGACTGCGCGAGAAGCAGGCGCAGGTCGGCGTCGGCCTCGTCGGTCAGCACCTCGGCCTGTGCCAGATCGCGCACCCATGTGTCATCGGCGGCAAGGTAGATCACGTCGCCTTCGAGAAGATCGCTGGCGGTGACGACCTTGGGGGAAAAGGGGCGGGACATCAGAGGGCCTCCTGCAGGCGGGGTTCGATCGTGGTGCCAAGCGTGATGGCCGCGCGCGGGGCGAGGCCGATCAGCGTCAGCGCGGGGCCGGTCAGATCGGCCTCGGACAGGTCGCGGGACAGGTCGGCCAGCGTGGTGGAAAGGATACGCTGGTCGGGGCGGGTGGCGTTTTCGATCACGGTGACCGGGGTCGCGCGGTCCGCGCCGTGCATGAGGAGACGGCCCTGAATGAAGCGCGCCGCGCGCTTGCCCATGTAGATCGCGGCGACCTCGCCGGGACGCGCCAGCGCCTTCCAGTCGTGATCGGCGAACCCCTTCATGTCGTGGCCGGTGACGAACCGCACGGATGCGTTGCGCCCGCGCGAGGTCAGGCTTTGCCCGATGGCCGCGACCGAGGCCGAGGCGGCGGTGATCCCGGGCACGATGTGCCATGTGACACCGGCGGCGTCGCAGGCATCGGTTTCCTCGTCCAGCCGTCCGAAGACCGTGGGATCGCCGCCTTTCAGGCGCACCACCTGCGCGCCGCTCTTCGCATGTTCGACGATCAGGGCGTTGATCCGGTCTTGCGTCATCGAGGGGCCGAAGCCTTCCTTGCCTGCGTCGATCATCAGCGCCTCGCGCCGGGCGAGATCGAGGATGCCGGGGCCGACAAGGCGGTCATGGATCACCACATCGGCCTCGTCCAGCGCGCGGCGCGCCTTGAGCGTGAGGAGTTCCGGATCGCCCGGGCCCGCACCGACGAAGGCGACATGGCCGGGGCGGTCTTTCCGGGCGAGGTGGTCGGCCAGCAGATCGTCGAGTGCGGCCTGCGCCGCATCCTCGCCGTCTTCGATGGCACGGGGGCCTGCACGGAAGTACCAGTCGGCCCAGAAGTCGCGGCGGGGGCGGCCATGGGGCAGCGTCTCGGCCACGCGGCGGAACGCCTTGCCGAGCCGGGCGAGGGGGCCGAGACGCGCAGGCAGGCGCGCTTCCAGATCGGTCTTGATCGCGCGGGCGAGCACCGGGGCCGCGCCTTCGGTGCCGATGGCGATGGTGACGGGGTCGCGGTCGACGATGGCGGGCGTGATGAACTGGCTGTCTTCGAGGTTGTCGACGATGTTCGTCAGCGCCCCGTCGGCGCGGGCGAGGGCCGTGCTGCGGGCGTCTTCCACTGCGTCTTCGTCCGCGGCATAGAAAAGCACGGCGCAGAGCGCGTCTCCGGGCTCCAGCGCGCGGGCATGCAAGGTGAGGCGCCCCGCTTCGGCCCATGTCACGATCTGCGGGTCGGGGGCAGGGGCGAAGACGCTCAGATGCGCTTCGGTCTTCATCAGAAGCCGCAGCTTGGCGAGTGCGGCCTCACCCCCGCCCGATACGACGATGCGGCGGCCCGCGACGGCGAGGAAGATCGGGAAATGCTGCATGGTCCGCTGACACCTCTTTGTTTGACTTGGTCTAGAATATAGGAAACATTCCTCGCTAATCGCCATATGGTGGATTCAATAAGGACGTTTGTTCTTAGTGATCCAAGCCGAAGGGCGAACAGACCGGAAAACAGAGGATCATGCGAATGGCGGTGCGGCTGGACCAGACAGACAGGAAAATCCTTACCGAACTGCAGCGCGACGCGGGCCAGTCATTGGACGAGATCGCCAAGGCGGTGGGGTCGTCGAAGACCCCCGTCTGGAACCGGATTCGCAAGTTGCGCGAGGCGGGCGTGATCGGCCAGCAGACCGTGATCCTCGACCCCGAGGCGCTGGGGTTCGAGGCCTGCTTCTTCGTGCTGATCCGCACGTCCGAACATGAAGCCGACTGGCAGGCGCGGTTTCTCGAGACGCTGCGCAAGCGCCCCGAAGTGCAGGAAGCGCACCGCCTTGCAGGCGAGATCGACTATATCCTGAAGGTCCGCGTGAAGAACGCGCGCGCCTATGACGCCTTCTATCAGGCGCTGATTTCCGAGGTGCGCATCTACAACGTGACCGCACTTCTTTCGATGGAAGAGATCAAGTCGACGACGATGCTGCCCATCGGGGCATGATGCGCGCGCGGGCTGTCTTGCCGGGGCCGCACGCTGATCTTGGCGCCGGTCTGAAGCGCAGCGTCGGCATCTGCGTATTTGTGACCAGAAAGAAGCAGGTCGGGCGCAGAATCGTCAACAGGAAGCGCAGAGCGCCGCGATGATGGGCGAAAAGTCGGGTTCCCGCAGGCTGGCCCCGCCCACCAGCGCGCCGTCCACGTCCGGGGCTGCGAAGATCGACGCGGCATTGGCGGGCTTGACCGACCCGCCATAAAGGATGCGCGTGGCGCCCGCCATTTCCGTCCCGAAGCGGGCGGACATTTCGGCGCGGATATGCGCGTGCACCGCGCTGATCTGGTCGGGATCGGGGGTCAGGCCGGACCCGATGGCCCAGACCGGTTCATAGGCAATGACGATCGCATGATCGCGGGCCTCGTCCGGCAGGGAAAGGGCGAGTTGCGTCGACAGAATGCCCAGCGTTTCACCTGCTTCACGCTGCGCCAGAGTTTCGCCAACGCACAGGATGGGCAGGAGCCCGGCCCGCAGCGCCGCGTGTGTCTTGGCGCGGATGGCGGCGTCGGTCTCGCCATGATCGGCGCGGCGTTCGGAATGGCCGAGGATCACCGTAGTGGCACCCGCGTCGCGCAGCATGGGCGCGGAAATGTCACCGGTATGCGCGCCCGCGTCCTCTGCGTGGCAATCCTGCGCGCCGATGGACACGGCGCGGCCAAGGACGAGGTCGGCCGCGCGGTGGATCAGTGTGGCGGGCGGGCAGATCACGATGTCGCAGGCGGGATCGGGATGGGCGGCGGACAGGTCCGCGATCGCGGCAAGGCTGTCTGCCAGCCCATGCATTTTCCAGTTGCCTGCCGCCAGTCTGCGTCGCATGCCCTGCCTTTCCGCTGCATCGCGAAGGTCGTAACATTCCCGGCTGTGGCGCACAACGCCACGCCGGCTCAGGCCCGGGGGCGCAGCGCGTCAAGTGCGCGGCGCGCCCAGGCGCAGGCCGCGTCGGGATCGTCCATCAGCGCGTCGGGCATCGTCCAGTAGGGCATGGTGGAAGACTTGCCGCTCTTGCCTGTGTAGGTCCAGCCCTGCCAGCCTGCGGCTTCGAAAGCGGCGCGCATGTCGCCCGCACCCTTGAGGCGGAGCGCGCCGTCCGCCATCACGATGGCAAAGATGGTGCCTTCGAAGTAAAGCGCAGCGCCACCGAACATCCGGCGCACGGACACGGGGCCAAGGCCCGACAACACATCGGTCACGAAGGCGATCTGGTCTTTGGAAAGGGTCATGGGCTGACCAAGGGGCGCCGCAGCGCCGACAGGCAAAGGCGTCCCCGCCCAGAACGGGCGGGCAGGGTCAGCGCGGGTCGCGGTTGCGCGGGCGCTTGTCGTCGACCCGCACCGGGATCGGCTTCAGATCGGGCGTCATGCGGCGTGTTCTGAGGATCAGAACCGCTGCAAGTGCTGCCACGCCGAGAAGAAGAAAGGCCATGTTCTACCCCCTTGCCTGTTCCGCCCGCTCGGCGGCCAGGTCTTCCACATCCTTGAATTTGATCGATTCACCGCAGCCGCAGGCATCGGCGACATTGGGATTGTTGAACCGGAAACCCGATTCCAGCAAGATTGTGTGATAGTCGATTTCCGTCCCGAACAGGAACATCTGCGCCATCGGGGCGATCATCACGCGGGCACCGTCCTGTTCCACCACTTCGTCCATCGGATCAACGGTTTCGGCGAAGTTCATGGTGTATTCCATGCCCGCGCAGCCGCCCTTCTTGACGCCGATGCGCAGACCCTGATGGCCATCGCGCGCCATCAGCTTCGCAATCTGCGCGATAGCGCGCGGCGTGAGGGTGACGGCCTGCTTGCCTGGAATACCGAACATGGGATCGGGGCCTCCTTTGAATTGAACTTAAGGTGGCTTGGCCCCCGGCTCAAGGGGGTTGTCAGGAGAACTCCGCCCGGGACAGCGAAGCGCGCCCCGGGCGGGTCTTTGTGCGGTCCGCCGGACGGGGGGGTGCCCTGGCGGATCCGCCTGCGCGACGCCGCATCTGCCGGTGCGGGCCGTCATCCGGGTATGATCCCGGTCGGGACGGACGGCGCGCAGGGGGTCGGGTTGCGGCAGCAGGCAGTCGCACTCAGACTACCGCAGCGGGGCCGCGATTCGCATGATGATTGCGTGATGTTTTCGTGACGCCCGCAGAAGCGGGCAGTCACATGAAGCCGAGTTCGAGCCGTGCTTCGTCGCTCATCATGTCCATACCCCAGGGCGGCTCCCAGGTCAGCGCCACGTCGACCTGCTTGACCCCCGGCACCGCGTTCACGGCGTCCGCGACCCAGCCCGGCATTTCGCCCGCCACCGGACAGCCCGGTGCGGTGAGCGTCATGGCGATCTTCACCGCGTTCTCGGGGTCGATGTCGATGGTATAGACCAGCCCGAGTTCGAAGATGTTGACCGGGATTTCCGGGTCATAGACGGTGCGGCATGCCTCGACCACCGCGTCGTACAGCGGATGGTCGGTCGTCGAAGGCGCAATCAGCGGCGCTCCTTCCAGAGGTTCCGGGGACTCGTTCATCGGGGCCTCGCGTCTTACCTGACAGAAGCTATAGGGAAATCCTTCGCCAAGGTCCAGTGGGGGCGGGGCTTGGCAAATGATGCGCGATGGCGCAGAACCGGCTGCCATCGGGACAGGCTGACATGACCGCAGAGATCACCTTCGACCTTAACGCCACCGACGGGCGCGCCCGCACGGGCATCCTGCGCACGACGCGGGGCGACATCCGCACGCCCGCCTTCATGCCGGTCGGCACCGCCGCCACGGTCAAGGCCATGCTGCCGGGCAGCGTGGCGGCCACCGGCGCCGACATCTTGCTGGGCAACACCTATCACCTGATGCTGCGCCCCACGGCGGAACGGATCGCGGCGCTCGGCGGTCTGCACCGCTTCATGAACTGGGACAGGCCCATCCTCACCGATTCGGGTGGCTTTCAGGTGATGAGCCTTTCGGGTCTGCGCAAGCTGACCGAAGACGGCGTGACCTTCCGGTCGCATATCGACGGGTCGAAACACATGCTGTCGCCCGAGCGGTCGATGGAGATCCAGCGCCTGCTGGGGTCGGACATCGTGATGTGTTTCGACGAATGCCCAGCGCTGCCCGCCGACCGCGACCGCATCGCGGCGTCGATGCGGCTGTCGATGCGTTGGGCGGCGCGGTCGAAGGCGGCCTTCGGAACTCGGCCGGGGCACGCGCTGTTCGGCATCCAGCAGGGCGGGCTCGAGGAAGACCTGCGCCTTGAGAGCGCCGAGGCGCTGCGCGAGATCGGCTTTGACGGCTATGCCGTGGGCGGTCTTGCCGTGGGCGAGGGGCAGGAGGCGATGTTCGCCTGTCTCGATTATGCGCCCGAGCAACTGCCCGCCGACCGCCCGCGTTACCTGATGGGCGTGGGCAAGCCCGACGACATCGTGGGCGCGGTCAAGCGCGGCATCGACATGATGGACTGCGTGTTGCCGTCGCGGTCGGGGCGCACGGGGCAGGTGTTCACCCGCCACGGGGTTCTCAACATCAAGAACGCCCGCCATCAGGACGACCCGCGCCCGCTGGACGAAGCCTGCACCTGCCCGGCCTGCCGCGGCTATAGCCGCGCCTATCTGCATCATGTCTTCCGCAGTCAGGAGATCATCTCGTCGATGCTGCTGACATGGCACAACCTGCACTACTTTCAGGAGATCATGCAGGGCATGCGCGACGCCATCGCCGAGGGCCGCTTCGCCGCGTGGGAGACCGATTTCCACCGTGGACGCGAGGCCGGCGATATCGATCCGTTGTGAGCCGTCAACCTTCCGGAAAGGGCCGCCATGCTATCGTGGTCCCGTTCTGGCGAAAGGGGGCGCGCATGCATTTCACGCTGTTCACACTGTGCTGGGGATGTGCGGCCTGTCTGGCATGGCTGGCCTTCGCGTGATGCGGGCCTTGGCGCGGCATTGCCGGTGACGGGGGGCGCGATTGTCCGATTGCACCCCGCCCGCGCAGGGGGCATGTTGGCGGGCACGGAGCTGTGACTTGAATCCCCGGTGGGGCGGCCACAGATGTTCCAATACCGGAGACAGCCATGGTCGCCTATCTGAGGGGCCGGATGTCTTGCCAATAATAAGGATTGAGCATGCAAGAACCCCTGAACGCTTCGTACCCGGTCCTGCCCCTGCGGGACATCGTGGTCTTTCCGCACATGATCGTGCCGCTGTTCGTGGGGCGCGAGAAGTCAGTGCGCGCGCTGGAAGAGGTGATGGCGGATGACAAGCAGATCCTGCTGTCAAGCCAGATGGACCCCAGCGTCGACGATCCGACGAAGGACGGCATCTACCGCGCCGGCGTGCTCGCAAATGTTCTGCAGCTGCTGAAGCTGCCGGACGGCACCGTGAAGGTGCTGGTCGAAGGGCAGGCGCGGGTCAAGATCGTCGAATTCCTCGAAAACGACCAGTTTTTCGAGGCGCGCGCCGAATACCTCACCGAAATCCCCGGCGACGTGACGACGACCGAGGCGCTGGTGCGCACGGTCGGCCGCGAGTTCGAACGCTATGCCAAGGTGCGCAAGAACATCCCCGAAGAGGCGCTGACCGCCGTGGGCGAGACGACCGAGCCTGCGAAGCTGGCCGATCTTGTTTCGGGGCATCTGGGCATCGACGTGGGCCAGAAGCAGGACCTGCTCGAAACGCTTTCGGTGAGCGAGCGTCTGGAAAAGGTCTATGGCCTGATGCAGGGCGAAATGTCGGTCCTGCAGGTCGAGAAGAAGATCAAGACGCGTGTGAAATCCCAGATGGAGAAGACGCAGCGCGAGTATTACCTCAACGAACAGATGAAGGCGATCCAGCGCGAGCTGGGCGACGGCGAGGAATCGAACGAGATCGCCGAGCTCGAAGATCGGATCCGCGCCACGAAGTTCTCGAAGGAAGCCCGCGACAAGGCCGAGGCCGAGCTTAAAAAGCTCAAGTCCATGAGCCCGATGAGCGCCGAGGCGACGGTGGTGCGCAACTATCTCGACTGGCTGCTGTCGATCCCGTGGGGCGTCAAATCCCGCGTGAAGAAGGATCTCAACCGCGCGCAGGACATCCTTGATGACGATCACTATGGCCTCGAGAAGGTCAAGGAACGCATCGTGGAATACCTTGCGGTGCAGCAACGCTCGAAAAAGCTCAAAGGCCCGATCCTGTGCCTTGTCGGCCCCCCGGGCGTGGGCAAGACCAGCTTGGGCAAGTCGGTGGCGAAGGCCACGGGACGCGAATTCATCCGCATCTCGCTTGGCGGCGTGCGCGACGAATCCGAGATCCGCGGCCACCGGCGCACTTACATCGGCTCCATGCCGGGCAAGATCATCCAGGCGCTGAAGAAGGCGAAGACCACCAACCCGCTGATCTTGCTCGATGAGATCGACAAGATGGGGCAGGATTTCCGGGGCGACCCGGCGTCGGCGATGCTCGAGGTGCTCGACCCCGAACAGAACAACACGTTCATGGACCACTATCTCGAGGTCGAATACGACCTGTCCAACGTGATGTTCCTGACCACGTCGAACTCCTACAACATGCCGGGGCCGCTTCTCGACCGGATGGAGATCATCCCGCTTGCCGGCTACACCGAGGACGAGAAGCGCGAGATCGCCAAGCAGCACCTGACGCCCAAGCAGATCAAGAACCACGGTCTGCGGGCGAAGGAATTCGCCTTGGGTGATAACGCGCTGACCGACATCATCCGCCTCTATACCCGCGAGGCGGGGGTGCGGAACCTTGAACGCGAAATCGCCAAGGTGGCGCGCAAGGCGCTGACGAAGATCGTGAAGAAGGAAGTCGAGACCGTAAAGGTCACGGCCGCCAACCTGCACGACTTCCTCGGCGTGCCCAAGTATCGCTATGGTCTGGCCGAAAAGGAAGACCAGATCGGTGTCGTCACGGGGCTGGCCTGGACCAGCGTCGGCGGCGAACTTCTGTCGATCGAGGCGCTGCGCCTGCCCGGCAAGGGCCGGATGAAGACCACCGGCAAGCTGGGCGATGTGATGAAGGAATCGATCGACGCGGCGGCGTCCTATGTGCGCTCGGTCGGACCGAATCTGGGCATCAAGCCGCCGCAGTTCGAAAAGTGGGACATCCATGTCCACGTCCCCGAAGGCGCCACGCCCAAGGACGGGCCTTCGGCCGGTCTGGCGATGGTCACATCGATCGTGTCGGTGCTGACGCAGATCCCCGTGCGCAAGGACATCGCCATGACCGGCGAGGTGACGCTGCGCGGCAATGCGCTGGCCATCGGAGGGCTGAAGGAAAAGCTGCTCGCGGCGCTCAGGGGCGGCATCAAGACGGTGCTGATCCCCGAGGAGAACGCCAAGGACCTCCCCGAGATCCCCGAGAATGTGAAGGCCGGGCTTGAGATCATCCCGGTCGCCCATGTGTCCGAGGTCTTGCGCCTCGCGCTTGTGCGGCAGCCCGAAGCGGTGGAATGGGACGAAGCCGCCGAGGAGGCCGCAGCCGCGGCTGCCAAGGCGGCGGGCGGAACCGGGGCAGGGGCGACCGCCCACTGACAGGGTCCGGATCGATGCGACAGGGGCACCCGTTCGGGTGCCCCTTTCCGTTTGTGACGTCAGATCCGGGCAGCTGGTGGGGCGTCAGACGCAGCGGGCCAAGGCGATACGATGCCTCAGTCTGCCTTTGGCCGGGGGTACGCTCCCTTTTTTCTGCGAAAAAGGGAGCAGCACCCTAAGCGGGGCGCGCATTCCCGTGGATAATCTCTGTGCGTTGCGGTAGTTTGCGACCAAATCGGAAACAACCGGGGGGATGGGCAGTCATGCCGACCAAGACCACGAAGACCACCGCCGCCAAGCCGAAAACCACCGGCACCGCCAAACCCAAGGCGAAGGCCGCGACGCGTGCAAAGCCCACCACCACCACCACCACCACCACCGCCCGGCAGACCACGACGCGTGCGAAGCCCGCCACCCCCGCCCGCACGAAGAAGACGGCGACGCCACCCGTCACACCGCCGCCTGCGCCGGTGGCCGAACCGAAGGTGGTGACGACTCAGACCCCGGTCGTGAATGGCCCGGCTCTGACCAAGAAGGCCCTGATCGAACAGGCCGTCACCCGATCGGGCATCAAGAAGAAATACGCCAAGTCCGCGATCGAGGCAGCACTTGCCGTGCTGGGCGAGGCGCTGGCCGACGGGCGCGAGATCAAGCTGCCGCCGCTTGGCCGCGGCAAGGTCACCCGCACCCGGGACAAGGCCAACGTCAATGTCATCGTGCTGAAGCTGCGCCAGTCCTCGGGCGCGGATGATGGCGCCGACGACTCCGATGACGGGGACGACGGCAACACAGGTCTTGCGCCAGCCGCTGAGTGAGGCTAAGTCGCGCGGCACGGGTGATTAGCTCAGTGGTAGAGCGCTTCGTTCACATCGAAGATGTCGGGGGTTCAAATCCCTCATCACCCACCATCCTTTCCCCCGAGGCGTCATGGCGGCACTTCCCCCGATCTGGTTCCTGCGCCACGGCGAAACCGACTGGAACGCCGCGCGGCGTATTCAGGGCCAGCTTGAATCGCGTCTGACCGATCTGGGCCGCGCGCAGGCCGCCGATCAGGGCCGGATCGTCGCGCCCATCCTTGCGGGCGGCCCCGATATCCTTGTCTCGCCCCTGTTGCGCGCGGACGAGACGGCGCGCATCGCGCTGGGCGCGCACCCCTTCCGTACCGATCCCGAGCTGATGGAGATACATGCGGGCGACTGGCAGGGCAGGTATTATGACGATCTTCTGGCCGAACGCGCCGATCTGCGGGGGCTTTCCGCGCTCGAGATATTCGCCCATGCGCCGGGTGGCGAGGGGCTTGCCGCCTTCCGCGCCCGCGTCGCAGGCGTTCTCTCGCGGCTGTCCGGGCCCACGGTGATCGTGGCGCACGGGCTTTGGGGACAGGTGCTGCGCGGGCTGGTGCGGGGGCTTGACGACGCGGCGGTCAACCGCCTGGATAACCTGCAAGGCGTTGTCTATGCGCTCGACCGCGGGGCCGAGACGATCCTGCGCGCGCCGGGCTCATAGCCGCAGCAGATAGGCCTGTTCCCCTTCGCAGACGATGTCGCCGCGCTGGTTGCGGATGCGCAGCGCAAGGCGCATGACGCCGGTGCTGCGGCCCGGCTCGAGCGCGGTGATCTCGAATTCCGGGTAAAGCGTGTCGCCTTCGTAAACCGGTTTCAGGAACCGGCTTGATTGTTCGAGAAAGCCGATCAGCGCCTCGCCCATCTGGTGGGCAAGCGGGCTGGCCCCGATCGCGCCCTGAATCAGCGTCATGAACCCGTGGGCGTAAAGGCCGGGGTGACCCAGCCGGTCAAGATAGGCCCGGTCGTAGTGAATCGGGTGGTTGTCGCCACTTGCCGCCTGAAAGGCAGCGAAGATGCCGCTGGTCATCGTGCGCGACGGGGCGCGGAACACCTCGCCCACGCGGAACTCGGCGAAGGCGCGGGGCGGGTGGGTGACATGGGCGGCCGGATCGAAGGTCATGCCCCCAGACGAGCGCCCGGCGCGCCCGCGGTCAAGGGGCAAATGTCCGCACCCTTGCACCGCGCGCGCGGCTTGATTAGAACGCTGGTCAGGGGTCGTTAGCTCAGTTGGTAGAGCGTTTCGTTTACACCGAAAATGTCGGCGGTTCGAGCCCGTCACGACCCACCATCCCTCAAATCAGTGCGTGTTTGCACATCGTCTGCCCGATTGCACGTGTTTCTGTGCGGGGTCTTCGTGCCTATCCTTCAGGCCAGTCCCGAGGAGGCCCGAGATGAGCTGGAACCCCGCCCTTGACCCCGATTGCCCCTTTGGCGACGCCATCGACGCGATCGAAACCGTGATCATCCCCCGCGCCCGCGATCTGGGCGGCTTCGAGGTGCGCCGCGCGCTGCCCGCGCCGCGCCGCCAGATGGTCGGCCCCTTCATCTTCTTCGACCAGATGGGCCCGGCCGAATTCCTGCCGACGCGCGGCATGGACGTGCGCCCGCATCCCCATATCGGGCTGGCCACGATCAGCTATCTCTACCGGGGGCGGATGCATCACCGCGACAGCCTTGGCACTGACAGCTGGATCGAACCCGGCGCGGTCAACTGGATGGTGGCGGGCCACGGGATCACCCATTCCGAACGCACCGACGACGCGACGCAGTCGGGTCCGATGCCGTTTTTCGGCATCCAGACCTGGGTCGCGCTGCCAGAAGATCAGGAGGACGCGCCGGCGCGTTTTGAGCACGCCCCGAAAGAGGCGCTGCCCGTCCTGGAAGGCGAGGGGAAAGAGGTTCGCCTGATCCTCGGGTCGGCCTACGGCGACCGCGCGCCGGTCGCGGTGGCCTCCGAGATGTTCTATGCCGATGCGCTGCTGGGCCCGGGCGCGAAGCTGCCCTTGCCCGATGATCACGAGGATCGCGGCATCTATGTCGTGGACGGCGCGATCACCGTGGCGGGGGATGACTATGCCGCGGGCCGCATGATGGTCTTCCGCCCGGGCGACCGGATCAGCGTGACCGCGGGCGCGCAGGGCGCACGCCTCATGCTTCTGGGGGGCGCCACGCTGAACGGGCCGCGGCACATCTGGTGGAATTTCGTGGCCTCGTCCAAGGGCCGGATCGACGCGGCCAAGGAAGCCTGGCGCGCGGGAGACTGGGCGCATGGCCGCTTCCGCCTGCCGCCGGGGGACGACGCGGAATTCATCCCCTTGCCCGACCGCTGAGAGCCCGCGGCTCCGGCCCGATTTCCGCCCGGCACCCGCAATTGACTGCTTGACGCCACCGGGGCTGCGTCTTATCAGGTCCAGACGTTCGGGGGGCAACCCCCGATGCGCAGCGCGCGGTTGTAGCTCAGTCGGTTAGAGTACCGGCCTGTCACGCCGGGGGTCGCGGGTTCGAGCCCCGTCAACCGCGCCAGCGCTGCCCCAAGACCCCGGGCCGGGGGCAATCGGCCGGAAAAGACCATGCGCGGTTGTAGCTCAGTCGGTTAGAGTACCGGCCTGTCACGCCGGGGGTCGCGGGTTCGAGCCCCGTCAACCGCGCCACTTTCCCCTTCAGTAACGGTAGCCCAAAAAGGCCTCGACCGCGAGGTCGAGCTGCGAGACCATGAAGGCATGGTCGGTCTCGGACAATGCGTCGGGGGCGGGCGCGCGGTCGACAACGCTGGGCCGCCAGCCATGACCCATGCGCCGGGTTTCTGTGCGGAAATCTTCGGTTTTTCGGGTCAGGCTATAAGCCGTCTGGAACGCGAACATGAAGGCCTCGGGCGCTTCGAGCACGGTTTCCATGCGCAGAAGCGTGATGTTGCAGCCGCGTTTGAGCATGCTGAGATGCCCCGCCATCTTCGCGCGGCGCAGCGCGAAGAGGTTTTCGAACCGCTTGCCGGTCAGCGGGTGGCGGTCGTATTGCAGTTCCGCGCCGTCCACATGCAGTGCCGGGTGGACCAGATCGAAGTCGCTGGTGCGGTCAATGACCGTGTGCCATTCGGCGCGGATGAAGTCGGAGAACGGCATTGCCTGGAGATAGGGATGCGCATGCCAGGGGCGCTTGTACATGGAAATCGCCCAATCGGCCGCGTTGCGGAAGACGCAGACTGCGGTCAGATTGTCGGGAATCCCCACGCTGATGGGAAACCCGTGTTTCCAGCCCAGTGCCTCTGTCTTCGTGATCGCGCAGTTGAGGTGGATCAGGCGCCGCACGAGGTTCGTTCCGCTGCCCCGTTCGCCCAGAACCTGAAACTGCGTCTGGGTCACGTCATGTGCGCGGTGAAAGAAACAGCCCGTATCGTTCATGTCCTCGCGGACCTGCAGCAGATCGACCATTTACCCGTGCCTCACCCTTTTTGGTTGATTTGGGATTCTACCGAAAGTGCAAACGGGTTAGAAGAGCAGGACAAGGCCCCGTTGTAAGGGGTCGGCAGAACAAGGGGCGCGGGTATGGCGGGACTGGCGGTTGTCACGATGGTGCGCGATGACGCGTTCTTCCTCGACATCTGGCTGCGCCATTACGGCGGCATGGTCGGGCGCGAGAACCTCTATATCGTCAATCACGGGCGCGGCGAAGGCGTGGCGCGGCAGGCGGCGGGTTGCAACGTGATCGGCATCCCGGGCGATCCGCACCCCAATTTCGACATGAAACGGTGGCGGCTGCTCAACAACCTCGTGGGCGGGCTGCGGGGCTATTACGACTGGGTGATCGTGGGGGATGTCGATGAACTTGTCGTGCTCGACCCCGCGTCGGGACAAAGCCTGACCGACTTCCTTGTCGCCCAACCGCAGCGCCGTGTGCTGACGCCGCTGGGGCTTGAGGTCATCCACCGCATCGACATCGAACAGGACCCGGTGCGCGACCGCGTGCTGGGCCCGCGCCGCCATGTGCGCCCCGCGCCGCATTATTCGAAGCCTTGCGTGATCTCGCTCGGCACCAAGATCGCGCGCGGGGGGCATTTCACCCAGGCCGACAAGCTGGTGACGCCTGAAAACCTCTATCTGTTCCATCTGAAGTTCTGCGATTTCGACGCCTATTCCGAAGCGATGGACCGCCGCAACGCGGTGACCGCCGAGATCGGGACAGGTATCAAGGATACCGCCATCGGGCGGCACTGGTTCGCGACCGAGCGCGGCGAGGATCGCGCGATCTTCGAGGGCTTCGCGGCGCTGCGGATGGAGGAGGGGTTCGACATGGAACCCTTGCGCCGCAAGATGCACCGCAGCTGGCAGCCGCGCGGTGACAGCGGCTATTGGCAGTTCGACCGTCCCGATTACGACACCCAGTATCGTTTGCCAGACAGGTTTAACGGCGCTTTCTAAAGCCCCGGTTTCATGAGGAAACCGGCAAGTGCCGCCGCCGTTTCGCCGGGCGACTGGTCGGGAAAGAAATGCCCGCCCGGGATCGCCTGCGCCCGCATCCGCGCAAGCCTGTCGCCCCATGTCGCGCCGACGTCATAGCGGCGTGCCATCGGCCCGTCGGCTCCGTAAAGGACAAGTGCCGGCACCCCGACCCGCCGCCCCAGATCGGCGGCGTCGTGATCGAAATCGACCGCAATCGCCGCGCGGTAATCATTGCACATGGCGTGGATCGTGTCCGGGTCGCGCCAGGCCGCGCGGAACTGCGCAAGCGCGTCTGCGTCGAACTGGTCAAGTGTCGCCTTGCCCCAGCCCATAAGGCAGCGTTCGAAGAACAGATCCGGGTCATGCCCGATCAGCGTTTCGGGAAAGGGCGCGGGCTGGGCGAGGAAGAACCAGTGATAGTAATCCTTCGCCACCCCCTGCGTCAGTTGGTCGAGCAGCAGATGCGTCGGCACGATATCCATGAGCGTGAGGCTGAGCAGCCCGTCGCCCGCATCGAGCGCCAGCCGGTGCGCCGTGCGCGCGCCCCGGTCGTGGCCGACAACGTGATAGCGCGAAAAGCCCAGGTGCCACATCAGCGCCGCCTGATCGGCCGCCATGGCGCGGAAGGAAATAGCCTCGACCCCCGCTGGCTTGGAGCTTGCGCCGTATCCCCGCAGATCGGCTGCGATCACCGTGAAGTCGCGCGCCAGAAGCGGTGCCACGCCGCGCCACATCGCGCGCGTCTGCGGAAATCCGTGCAACAGCAGGACCGGCGGCCCATCGCCCCCGCGGGAATAGGCGATGCTCTGCCCGTTCACCTGCGCGCTGTGGTCTCTGAAGCCGGGGATCGCCTGTGCCGTCATGTCTTGCCTTTCGCCTCGGGCCTTTCTATCGCGGATAGGTAACATGTGAACAGCGGAAAGACCGATGCAGGACGCACGCAACGCCCCCCTCATGGGCATCGGTTTCATGCTGGGGGGCATGTTCCTCATCTCGATCAACGACGTGCTGATCAAGGGGCTGGCAGGCGGCTATCCGCTGCACCAGATCGTGGCCTTCCGGTCGGGGGTGGGGATGATCTTCGTCCTCGGCATCCTGATGGCCGAAGGGGGTTTCCGCCTGCTGATCGTGCAGCATCCGGGGCTGCATGTGCTGCGCGCGGTGCTGGTCGTCTTCGCCAACACCGCGTTCTACCTCGCCTTCGTCGCCATGCCGCTGGCGACGGCGACGGCGCTTTACTTCGTGGCACCGCTTTTCGTCACGCTTCTGTCGATCCCGTTTCTGGGCGAACAGGTGGGCGTGCGGAGGTTGACGGCGGTCCTTGTGGGCTTTGCGGGCGTGCTGGTCATGCTGGGGCCCGAACTCAGCTTCGGGGCGGGCTGGACGGCGGTGCTGCCGGTCCTGTCGGCGGCGCTTTATGCGGGCACTTCGATCCTGACGCGGAAACTGGGGCAGGCGACGCGCGCGTCCACGCTGGCGCTGCACATGCAGCTGGCGTTCATCATCGTGGCGGCGGCCATGTATCTGGTGGCGGGAGACGGGCGCTATGCCGACAGCTTCGCCTCGGAAAGCCTGCGCTTCGCCTTCGCGCCCTGGGTCTGGCCCACGCCCGAAGACCTGCCGAGCCTGATCGGCCTCGGGTTCCTGTCGGCCTGCATCGGCTATGCCATGGCGCAGGCCTACCGTCAGGCACCCGCATCGGTGGTCGCGCCCTTCGAATACGTGCTGATGATCTTCGCGCTTCTCTGGGGCTGGGTGTTCTTCGCCGAATGGCCGCGGCCGACCGTCTTCCTTGGCGCCACGATCATCATCGCCTCGGGGATCTACATCGTGCTGCGCGCACGCCGACGCCGGCTCTGACCCCAGTCTGAAAACGCCGCGCGGAACGTCGCAGACAGCTTATCTTTTCAGCACGTTCTGCATCAATCTGGATGCAGATCAGGACCCCCAGATGCATGAGCGTCGCATACCCGAGTGGCTTCGCCACGCCCCCGCACCCAGCGTGCGCGGCTTCGCCATTCTTGCGGGAACCGAGGCGATCGCCCGTGGCATTCTGATTTCGGTCTTCCCGCTCGCGCTCTACGAGGCACTGGGCGACGCCAAGACGGTCAGCCAAGGCTATTTCGTGGTGGGCATCCTGTCGCTGATCGCAGGGCTGATGGTGCCGTTCCTGACCCGCTTCATCCCCCGGCGCTGGATGTATTCCTCGGGTGCCGTGCTGTTCGCCACGGGGGCGCTGATCGCCACGGAAGGCAGCGCGCCTGCGGTGCTGCTCGGGCTGCTCTTCATCGCCATGGCGACGGTCATCTGCTTCGTCTGCTTCAACGCCTATGTGCTCGACTACATTTCCAAGATCGAACTCGGCCGCTGCGAAACCTCGCGCATGTTCTATTCCGCCTTGGGCTGGACGGTCGGACCGATCCTGGGCGTGACCTTGCGCAACTGGTGGGCGCCGGCGCCCTTCCTGATCTCTGCCGTCGCGGCGCTGACGATGCTCGCGCTCTTTCTCTACATGCGGATGGGCAATGGCCGACTGATCACCAAGGCGACGCGCCGGCCCGCCAATCCGCTGGCCTATCTGCCGCGCTTCATTGCGCAGCCCCGGCTGGTGGCGGGGTTTCTCTTCGCCACGATCCGGTCGACGGGCTGGTGGGTCTATGTCGTCTATCTGCCGATCTTCGCCATCGAGGCGGGTCTGGGCGAAAAACTGGGTGGGATCGTCCTGTCGCTGACCAACGGCGTGTTGTTCCTGACGCCCTTGATGCTGCGCTGGATGCGGCGGCATTCGATCCGGCACGCGGTGCGCACGGGGTTCCTTGTTTCGGGGCTGCTCTTTTCGGCGGCGGGCATTCTGGCCGGGTTGCCTTGGATGGCGGTTCTCGCGCTGGTGCTGGGGTCGTTCTTCCTTGTGCTGCTCGACATTTCGGGGGGGCTGCCCTTCCTCATGGCGGTCAAGCCGTCCGAGCGGACCGAGATGTCGGCGATCTATTCCAGCTTCCGCGACGTGTCGGGCATCGTCACGCCGGGGCTGGCCTGGGCGGTGCTGCTGGTGGCACCGCTGTCGGGCATCTTCCTTGCGGGGGGTACGCTTCTTCTGGCGATGTGGGCCGTGGCGGGGAGCCTCAATCCCCGCCTGGGGCAGGCGCGCGCGCCGCGCGCCGAACCGGTTGCGCTGCGCGAGACGCCCGCCGAATGACTGCGGCCTGTATCTTCCTCTCGCTCAAAATATCCCGGGGTGTCTGAGGGGCAGAGCCCCTCAGCCCCGACACCTCCGCCCTTCAGCTCAGCGCCGCAAGGACCCGTGCCCAGGACCGGATGCCCTTGTGGAAGCTTTCGAGGTCGTATTTTTCGTTCGGGGAATGGATCAGGTCGTCATCCTTGCCGAAGCCGATCAGCATGGGCGTCGTGCCCGCGATCTTCTGGAAATGCCCCGCGATGGGGATCGACCCGCCGCAGCCGATATAGGCCGCCGCGTCGGGCCATTCATCCGACAGCGCCTGCCGCGCGGCTTCGAAGGAAGGGTCCGAGATGTCGAACTGGCCCGCGCGCGACGCGCCATGGTCCTTGAAGGTCACGCTGCAATCGGGCGGCAGCATGTCGCGCACCATGGCGCGGAAGCTTTCGCGGATTGCCAGCGGATCCTGATCGCCGACAAGGCGGAAGCTGATCTTGGCATGCGCTTCGGATGGCAGGACCGTCTTGAAGCCTTCGCCCGTGTATCCGCCCCAGATGCCGTTCACTTCGCAGGTGGGACGCGACCAGATCATCTCGAGCGCCGTGCGCCCGGCCTCGCCCGCGGGGACCGACAGGCCCACATCGCCGAGGAAGGACGCCGCGTCAAAACCGAGGCCTTCCCACTGGTCGCGCAGCGCGTTCGACAGCTCGGGCACGCCGTCGTAGAAACCCGGCACCGTGATGCGCCCGGTCTCGTCATGCAGGGACGCGATGATGCGCGACAGAACCCGGATCGGGTTCATCGCGGCGCCGCCATACATGCCGGAATGCAGGTCCTTGTCGGGGCCTGTGATCGTCAGTTCCTCGCCCAGAAGGCCGCGCAGCATGGTGGTGATGGCGGGCACCCGGCTGTCGAAAAGCCCCGTGTCGCAGATCAGCGCGAGGTCCGCCTTCAGCGCGGCCTTGTGCGCCTGCATGAACGGGATGAGGGAGGGGGAACCCGATTCCTCCTCGCCCTCGAGGAAGAAGGTGATGCGGCAGGGCAGGGACCCGTTGACCGCGATCCACGCCCGGCAGGCCTCGACGAAGGTCATGAGCTGGCCCTTGTCGTCGGCGGCACCCCGGCCGCGGATCACGCGGCCCTTCGGAGTCTCCTGCAGTTCCGGGTCGAACGGGTCGCGGTGCCAGAGATTCAGCGGATCGACGGGCTGCACGTCGTAATGCCCGTAGAAGATGAAGTGACGCGGGCCGTCGCCGATCGTGCCCATGACCATCGGGTGCCCGGGCGTGGGGTGCTTGGCCACGTCCGCGCCCAGCGAGGCAAGGTCCGCCACCAGCCAGTCGGCGGCGCGGTCGCAATCGGCCTTGTAGGCCGGGTCGGTCGAGATCGAGGGGATGCGCAGCAGCGCCATCAGCCGGTCGAGGGCGGCGTCAAGATCGGTGTCGATCCGGGTCAGGACATCGGACAGGGACATGGGGCCTCCGGGCGGTATGGGGATATGCGGGCGACCCTATCAGGGCCGGGCGCGGTGTCCAGATCACGCGGGGAGCACCGGGATTGATTCAGATCAAGGCTGCGACACCTCGCCCGGTCCTATCTGGTTGAAGCGAAAGGGCACGGACTATATTGCGCTTGAGACCGGGCGCGGTCGACTGCCGCCCCGACGCCCACCCGACGGTAGGCAACAAGTATGGAGACAGCCGGTGGATTATGCGGCGAAACTCGACCAGGCGATCGCGACGTTGCACGAGGAAGGGCGCTACCGCACCTTCATCGACATCGAGCGCCGGAAGGGGCAGTTCCCCCATGCGGTCTGGACGCGGCCCGATGGCAGCGCGCGCGACATCACGGTGTGGTGCGGCAACGACTATCTGGGCATGGGCCAGCACCCCGTTGTTCTGGCCGCGATGCACGAGGCGATCGACGCTGTGGGGGCGGGTTCGGGCGGCACGCGCAACATCTCGGGCACGACCGTCTATCACAAGCGGCTCGAGGCCGAGCTCGCCGATCTGCACGGCAAGGAAGCCGCGCTTCTGTTCACCAGCGCCTATATCGCCAATGACGCGACGCTCTCGACGCTGCCCAAGCTGTTCCCCGGGCTGATCATCTATTCCGACGCGCTCAACCACGCGAGCATGATCGAAGGCGTACGCCGCAACGGCGGTGCCAAGCGCATCTTCCGCCACAACGACGTCGCGCATCTGCGCGAATTGCTGGCCGCCGACGATCCGGCGGCGCCGAAGCTCATCGCCTTTGAGAGCGTCTATTCGATGGACGGCGATTTCGGACCCATCGAAGCGCTCTGCGATCTGGCCGACGAATTCGGCGCGCGGACCTATCTGGATGAGGTGCACGCGGTGGGCATGTACGGCCCCCGCGGCGGTGGTGTCGCGGAGCGCGATGGCCTGGCCCATCGCATCGACATCATCAACGGCACGCTGGGCAAGGCCTTCGGCGTGCATGGCGGCTACATCGCGGCCAGCGCGAAGATGTGCGACGCGGTGCGGTCCTACGCGCCGGGCTTCATCTTCACCACCTCGCTGCCGCCCACGGTCGCGGCCGGTGCGGCGGCGTCGGTCGCTTACCTCAAGACCGCGCCCGAGCTGCGCGAGGCGCACCAGACCCAGGCGCGCATCCTGAAGCTGCGGCTCAAGGGGCTGGGCCTGCCGATCATCGACCATGGCAGCCACATCGTGCCGGTGATCGTGGGCGACCCCAAGCACACCAAGATGCTGTCGGACATGCTGCTGAACGACTTCGGCATCTACGTGCAGCCGATCAACTACCCCACCGTGCCGCGGGGGACCGAACGCCTGCGGTTCACCCCGAGCCCCGTGCACGGCCCCCGCGAAATCGACGCGCTGGTGCGCGCGATGGACGCGCTCTGGAGCCGCTGTGCGCTGAATCGTGCCGAGTTGTCTGCCTGATTGATTGCGAACGTGTAAAATAGTTGCGCTCATGTTATCTTGCGCTCAAGAAAAGGCGTTCCGAATCGAAACTGGGGCAATCGGAACGCGTTGAAATGGGGCGGCAGGGATGATCGGGCGCAAGTTTCGGCGCAGCGAAGAGCCTAAGGTCATCGAACCCAAGGGGTTCGATGATTTCGACCTGCGTCTGGGCGACATGATGCGCGGCGAACGCGCCACCTTGGGAAAATCTCTCCTCGACGTGCAGCGCGAATTGCGCATCAAGGCCTCCTACATTGCCGCGATCGAGAATTGCGATCCTTCCGCCTTCGATACGCCGGGTTTCATAGCGGGCTATGTCCGGTCCTATGCGCGCTATCTGGGCATGGACCCGGACGAGGCCTATTCCACCTTCTGCCGTGAAAGCGGTTTCGCCGTCGCGCATGGCATGTCGGACGAAGCATCCGTCGTCCGCAAGGCGCCGCGCGCCGCCCCCGCTGCAGGGCGTGAGGACGACAGGTTTTCTCTGGGCGGCGTGCCCTTCGCCACCCCTGCCGAAGGCATCCTTGCCAATCTCGACCCAAGGGCGATGGGCTCGGTTCTGGTGTTGGTCGCGCTGATCGCGGGCCTTGGCTATGGCGGGGTCAGCATCCTGCGCGAGGTGCAGCAGGTCCAGCTTGCGCCGGTGGAACAGGCACCGGTCGTCCTGTCCGACATCGACCCGCTGCAGCGCGCGACCGCCGCCGATGCGTCGGGCGGCATGATCGCCCCTTCGGTCGAGGCGCTTGACCGGCTTTATCGCCCGCAGGCGCTGGACGTCCCGGTCATGGTGGCGCGCGACGCGCCCATCGCCACGCTCGATCCGCGCAGCGTGGGCAGTTTCGCCACTCCATTCGCCCCGGTGGCCGACCTGCGCAGCGCGGACAGCCCGCGTGCTCCGGAAAGCGTGCCGCAGGTGGTCGAGGCCGAGGCGCCGGGCCTGCGCATGGTCGCCGTCCGCCCCGCCTGGGTGCGGGTAAGCGCGGCGGACGGATCGGTCATCTTTGAGGGGATCATGGAGCCGGGCCAGTCCTATGACGTGCCCCGGACCGAGGAACCGCCGCTTCTGCGGGTGGGCGAATCGGGTGCCATCTATTTCGACGTCAACGGCGATGTGTTCGGCCCCGTTGGCGCGCGTGGCACCGTGACGTCGAACTTCGCGCTGGCCGCCGATCAGGTGAGTGCGGCGCTGAGCGTCGCCGACCTGACGGGCGACGACAATCTGGCCCGCATGGTGGCCGAAGCGCAGGCCCGCCCCGTTACCGACTGACGCGCGACGCATTGCAGGCCGCGCGCGCTGCGCCTATCCTCAGCCCCGAACGATCCCGGAGGACGCGCGGCAATGTCGCTGAACCACATCAGGCCCTGGCGCAACATCTACCGCCGCAAGTCGCGGCAGATCATGGTGGGAAGCGTTCCCGTGGGCGGTGACGCCCCGATCAGCGTGCAGACCATGACGAACACGCTGACGACGGATGTGCGCGGCACGATTGCGCAGGTGCAGGCGGCGGCGGATGCGGGCGCGGATATCGTGCGCGTGTCGGTCCCCGATCAAGACAGCAGCCGCGCCCTGAAGGAGATCGTGCGCGAAAGCCCGGTGCCGATCGTCGCGGACATCCATTTCCATTACAAGCGCGGGATCGAGGCGGCCGAGGCGGGCGCGGCCTGCCTGCGCATCAACCCCGGCAATATCGGCGATGAGACCCGCGTGAAGGAGGTCATCAAGGCCGCGCGCGATCACGGCTGTTCCATCCGCATCGGCGTGAATGCCGGGTCGCTGGAAAAGCACCTGCTGGAAAAATACGGCGAACCCTGTCCCGATGCGATGGTGGAAAGCGGGCTCGACCATATCAAGATTTTGCAGGACAACGATTTTCACGAATTCAAGATCAGCTGCAAGGCGTCGGACGTCTTTCTTGCCGCCGCCGCCTACCAGCAACTGGCCGAAGCGACCGACGCCCCCATCCATCTGGGCATCACCGAGGCGGGCGGGCTCATGTCCGGCACGATCAAGTCGTCGATCGGGCTGGGCAACCTACTGTGGATGGGCATCGGCGACACGATCCGCGTGTCGCTGTCGGCCGACCCGGTGGAAGAGGTCAAGGTCGGCTTCGAGATCCTGAAATCGCTGGGCCTGCGGCACAGGGGCGTCAACATCATCTCGTGCCCGTCCTGCGCGCGGCAGGGCTTTGACGTCATCAAGACGGTCGAGGCACTGGAAAAGCGGCTCGAGCACATCAAGACCCCGATGAGCCTGTCGATCATCGGCTGCGTCGTGAACGGCCCCGGCGAGGCGCTGATGACCGATGTGGGCTTCACCGGCGGCGGCGCGGGGTCGGGGATGGTCTATCTGGCCGGCAAGCAGAGCCACAAGCTGTCCAACGACCGCATGATCGAGCACATCGTCGAACAGGTCGAGAGAAAGGCCGCCGAGATCGAAGCGGCGCAGGCGGCGGAAGCTGCCGAGTGACCAGATCGCGACGCGCGATCTGGTCCTGAAACTGACGCAGTTTCAGGGTCTTCCGGGCAAGGGTTCACGCAAGAGCACCCGTTTTCCGCGTCGGAAAACGGGCCGGAAACCGCGTCGGTTTCCGGCTCAGCCCTCGTCGCGCTTGGTGTCCACCACCATCTGCATCTGGTCTGCCGGAAGGAAGCCGCGCAGCACTTCGTCCTTCACCACGAAGCTGGGCGTGCCCTGGATGTCCAAAGCCTGCGCCAGCGCGCGCGTCTCGGCGATCACCCGGGTGACCTCGGGCGCGTCCATCCGGGCAAGGATCGCCGCCCCGTCAAGCTCCAGTTCCTCCGCCACCTGTCCCAGAGCCTCGGGCGTGACGTCTCCGTTCAGGCCCATCAGCGTGTCATGCACCAGCTTGTAGGCGTCGTCGCCCGCGACCTGCTTGGTCGCGATGGCAAAGCGCGACATCAGAAGCGACTGTTCGCCGAGGATCGGATATTCCTTGATCACGAGGCGGATATTGCCGTCGGCCGCCAGAAGCTTGTCCACTTCCGGCACGGCGCGGCGGCAAAAGCCGCAGCGGTAATCCATGAATTCCACGATGGTGATGTCGCCGTCGGGGTTGCCGCCGACCCAGGAATAGCCGTCCTCGAAGATCACCGCCGCATTCGCCGTGATCACGTCGCGGTCGGCCTGCGCCTGCATGTCCGCCTGCCGGTCTTCGAGAACCTGCACCGCTTCCATGATGATCTCGGGATTGTCGAGAAGATAGGCGCGGATCTCGGCGCGGAAGGCCGCGCGCTCGGCCTCGGACATGGCGGCGGGGTCGAAGGCCAGCGCGGGCAGGGCGGCCAAGGTCAGCGCGACGGCGGTCGCGGTCAGGCGGCGGATCATTCAGCGTCTCCGTTTCTTGTCTTGCTCGTAGGCAATGAACACATCTTCGGCCCGACGCCAACCCACACTTCCGCGAGGCAGAAGCCCCATGGCGCGTTCCGCATGTATCCCCGCATCGTCAAGCCGGCCAAGCAGCGCATAGCGTTCCGCCACCGCGACCGAGGCCATGCCCGTCTGGCCCGTCTGGGCATAGGCCTGGCCCAGATCGCGCAGAACCCGCGCGTCGCCGAAATCGCGGGTGCGCGCAGCCTCGAGCGTGGATATCGCCGCCTTCGGCTGGCCCGCGGCCAGTTGCGCGCGCCCCAGCCCGCCCAGGATCTGCGCATCGTTGCCGCCCAGCGACACGGCGGTCTGATAGGCCGCGACCGCGGCGCCGAACTGGCGGCTTTCGAGCAGGATCTGGCCCTTGAGATCATAGTAGAACGGATCGCGCCCGCCGCGCGCGGCGATGGCCGCGTCGATGGCGCGCATCGCGCGCGCAGCGTCCGACCGGCGGTGCCAGGAAATGGCCTCGCGCATCAGCCGGATGTCGGCATGCGCCTCTTCGTCGGCGCGCTCCAACGTCCATTTTGGCGAGCGGATGAAGGCCGACAGCTTGCCGCGCACGCGGGCATGCCAATAGGCGGCTTCGGCCGAGGTCGGTCCGCGGTCGCCATAGGCGGCGACAAAGGCTTCTGCGGCGCGCACCCGGTCGCTCGTCAGCGGATGCGACCGCATGTAGGGATCTTGGCGCGCTTCGGACAGCGCCTCTTGCCCGCGGAAGAGACGGTGCACCTTCAGAAGGCCCGTGGGGCTGATCCCCGCATCGATCATGAAGCGCGCTGCCGACCGGTCGGCAGCGGATTCCTCGGCCCGGGTATGCTTGAGAAAGCCGCGCAGCGCGGAGCTCTGCGTGCCCATGGCGATGCCTGCCACCGCATCGCCCGCACCCCCCGCCGCGGCCGCCGCCGCCAGTGCCATCCCCAGACCCGCCATCGTGCGCGCGCTGCGCATGTTGGCGTTGCGCCGTGCGATATGACCATTGGCAATATGCGCGGCCTCATGCGCGATGACCGCTTGCAGCATGCCGGGTTCGTCCAGCGCGAAGATCATCCCGTAATGGATGAAGATCGCGTTGTTACTGATGACGAAGGCGTTCATCGACCCGTCATTGACCACGAGGATCGGAATCCGCGCTGGGTTCAGCCCGGCCGCCCGCAGGATCGGCGCGGCCAGCTGGCGCAGCCCGTGTTCGATATCGGCATCGCGCAAGAGCCCCTGCGCCCGCACGGGCAGGGCGCAGGCAAACATCAGCGCCAGCGCCAGAAGGGTCGCCGGGATTGACCTTGTCGGGAAATGTCGATCAAACCGCATGGAGCCCAAGCATGAGGATTTCGATGCGGACATCAAGACGATCGGACGTCGATCCCTTCATCGTGATGGACGTGATGGAGGCCGCCCGCCGCGCCGAAGAGGCAGGCCGTCGCATCATCCACATGGAAGTGGGCCAGCCCGGCACCGGCGCGCCGCAGGGCGCGGTCGCCGCCGTCGCGCGCGCCATGGGCGACACTGCGCTGGGATATACCGTGTCGCTGGGCCTGCCCGCGCTGCGCGCGCGCATCGCGCGGCTTTACGGCGACTGGTACGGCGTCGATCTGAACCCTGACCGGGTCATCGTGACCTCGGGGTCGTCGGGGGCGTTCATCCTGTCGTTCACGGCGCTGTTCGACACCGGCGACCGCGTGGGCATCGGCGCGCCGGGCTATCCGTCCTACCGCCAGATCCTGCGCGCGCTCGACCTTGTGCCGGTCGATCTGCCCGCCGCACCCGAAAACCGCTACCAGCCGGTGCCTGCCGATCTGGCCGGGCAGGACCTCAGGGGCCTTCTGGTGGCCAGCCCCGCCAACCCCACGGGCACGATGCTCGACCGTGCCGCGCTTGGCGCGCTGATCGGGGCAGCGCAGGACATGGGCGCGTCCTTCGTCAGCGACGAGATCTATCACGGGCTCGAATACGAGGCGAAGGCGGTGACGGCGCTGCAGATCACGGACGAGGCCTATGTGATCAATTCCTTCTCGAAGTATTTCTCGATGACGGGCTGGCGCGTGGGCTGGATGGTTGTGCCCGAGGATCACGTGCGCCGGGTGGAACGGCTGGCGCAGAACCTCTTCATCTGCGCGCCGCATGTGGCGCAGGTCGCGGCTCTGGCGGCGATGGAGTGCGCGGACGAGTTGCAGGCGAACCTTGCTGTCTATGCCCGCAACCGTGCGCTGGTGCTTGACGGTCTGCCAAAGGCGGGCTTCACGAGGATCGCGCCGCCGGACGGGGCCTTCTACGTCTATGCCGATGTCTCGGACCTGACCGATGACAGCCGCGCCTTCGCGGCGGAAATCCTCGACAACGCGGGCGTCGCGGTGACGCCGGGGCTCGATTTCGACCCGGTGCGGGGGCATGGCACGCTGCGGTTTTCCTACGCCCGCTCGACCGAAGACATTGCCGAAGGTCTCGACCGGCTGCGCGCGTTCATGCAGGCGCGCGGCGTGGTTTCCCAAACCACGCAAAACGTGTAATCTGACGGCGGAACGGCCCGGACTGACAGGGCCGGAAAGAGGCTGAGTGGATGACACGATTTCTGGCGCTTCTGGCCCTGTGTGCGGGCATGATCTGGGCATCCGCCGCACGGGCGCAGGATCTTTCCGGTCTTGCGCGTGTGGATCCGTCGCAAAGTGCATTAAGCGATGCGCGCGGTGGCGCGGTCGATCTGCGCCTGACCCTGTCGCAAGGCGTGCCCTGGCGGGTCTTCATGCTCGACGCGCCGCGCAGGCTGGTGATCGACTTCCGCGAGGTGGACTGGACCGGCCTGGACACCGCCGCCTTCGACCAGAGCGCCGTGGTGAGCGACCTGCGCGCGGGCCGCTATCGTCCGGGCTGGACGCGCATGGTGGCGCTGCTTGAACAGCCGCTGCTGCTGCAGACGGCAGAGATGCGCACTGATGCCCAATCAGGCGGCGCGGTCCTGTCTTTGCGCCTTGCGCCGGGGTCCGAGGCCGACTTTGCCGCCGCCGTGGGCGCGCCCCGCGATCCCCGCTGGGACCTGCCGCCGCCCGCGCAACTGGCGGAACCCCGCCCGCGCCGGGATGGCGTGATCCGCGTCGTGCTTGACCCGGGGCATGGGGGCGTCGATTCCGGGGCGGAACGGGGGGCCATCAACGAAAAGACCCTGATGCTGACCTTCGCGCGCGAACTGGAAGACGCGCTGCGCCGCGCGGGCGGGTTCGAGGTGATCCAGACCCGCACCGGGGATTACTTCGTTTCGCTCGACCGGCGCATCGCCATTGCCCATGACGCGCAGGCCGACATCTTTCTGTCCCTGCATGCCGATGCGCTGGCCGAAGGCGGCGCGCATGGTGCGACCGTCTATGTCCTGTCGAAGGAGGCGAGCGACGAGGCCTCTGCGGCGCTGGCCGAACGGCACGACCGCGACGATCTTCTCTCCGGCATCGACCTGTCGGCGGCGGATGATCAGGTGACGGGCATCCTTCTCGATCTGGCCCGGCAGGAAACGCAACCGCGCACCGAACATCTGGCCCGCGCTTTGATCGAAGGGATGGGGCAGGGGGGCGGGCCGATGAACCGCCGCCCGCTGCGGCGCGCGGCCTTCTCGGTGCTCAAGGCGGCAGACATCCCGTCGGTTCTGGTCGAGATCGGCTTCCTGTCAAGCCCGCGTGACCTGAAGAACCTGCAGGACCCGGAATGGCGGGCCCGCATGGCCGAAGGCATCCGCCTTGGCCTGCAGCTCTGGGCGCGCGAGGATGCGGCGCGGCGCCCGCTGGTGCGCAATTGAGGGGTCGGCGGGGAATGGCCGCCCTGTCAGGCGTTCGTGTTTTGACGCGTCCCGCCGCACTCCCTATACTGGAGCGACCTGATCATGAGGGGTTTGCGGGTGCTTAGGTTCATCATGTCGTTTTTCGGGGCGATCTTCACGACGCTCACGCTCGGCATCGTGGCTGTCGCCCTGTCGATCGGGGCGATCTTCTTCGTCTACAGCCGCGACCTGCCCAGCCACGAGTCTCTGGCGCAGTATCAGCCCCCCACGATCAGCCGCATCTATTCGGGCGAAGGCCAGCTCATCGACGAATTCGCGCAGGAACGCCGCCTCTTCACCCCGGCCGAGGAGATACCCGACCTCATCAAGCAGGCCTTCATCAGCGCCGAGGACAAGAACTTCTATTCCCACAAGGGATACGACATGCGCGGCATTGCCGCCGCAGGGATCGAAGCCGTTCAGTCGCGGGGTGAAACACTGCGCGGCGCGTCCACAATCACCCAGCAGGTGATGAAGAACTTCCTGCTGTCCGGTGACCGGCAGGCCGAGCGCAAGATCAAGGAAATCATTCTGGCCGCCCGTCTGGAAGAGACGCTGGACAAGGAATCGATCCTCGAACTTTACCTCAACGAGATCTTTCTCGGTCAGAACTCCTACGGTGTGACGGCGGCGGCGCAGACCTATTTCAACAAGACGCTCGACGATCTGGCCCCGCACGAGGCGGCCTTCCTTGCCTCGCTGCCCAAGGCACCGTCGGATTATCACCCGGTGCGGCGCGCCGACCGCCTTCTGGCTCGGCGCAACTTCGTGCTGCGGGAAATGTTTGAGAACGGCTATCTCGACCGCGCCAGCTTCGAGACCGAAGTGGCGATGCCGCTGCGGTCGGTCCAGAACGGCGATTTCGAAAGCTTCCGCACCGCGATGCCGCCGCGCGACTATTTCACCGACGAGATCCGCCGCCAGCTGAGCGAGGATTTCGGCGAAGGCGAATTCTTTACCGGTGGCTTCACAGTGCGCGCCACCATCGACGCCGAGATGCAGGAAGAAGCAGCCAAGGCCCTGCGCAAGGCTCTGGAAAGCTATGACCGCGACCGCGGCATCTGGATCGGCACCGGGCTGCGCATTCCGGCCGAAAAGCTGAGATCGGAAGAGGACTGGCGCGCCGCGCTGGCCGAGACCGAGGTACCCCGCGACATCTGGCTGGACCATCAGTGGTACCCGGCAGTCGTGCTCGAAGTGGGCCAGAACGATGCCCGCATCGGGATCGAGAATGTCGAGAACGACGCCGATGGCCACTGGATCCCGGCGCAGGACGTGACCTGGGCGCGCAAGCGCAACGAGGACGGCACGCTCGGGCGGAAAGCGCGCGGGGCGGGCGATCTGCTGGATGTGGGCGACGTGGTGCTGGTGCGCCAGATGACCGCCGATACCGATGGCAGCTTCCTGCGCTGGTCGTTGCGGCAGGTGCCCGAAGTGCAGGGCGCCTTCATGGCGATGGACGTCAATACCGGCCGCGTCATCGCCATGCAGGGCGGCTTTTCCTATCAGGAGTCGGTCTTCAACCGCGCGACGCAGGCGCAGCGCCAGCCGGGCTCGTCCTTCAAGCCCTTCGTCTTCGCCGCGGCCCTCGACAGCGGCTACAGCCCGGCGACCATCGTCGTCGATGCCCCCATCGAGATCGAGACGCCGCAGGGCCTGTGGCGCCCGCAGAACGCGTCGAACCAGTTCTACGGGCCGACGCCCCTGCGCACCGGCATCGAGATGTCGCGCAACCTGATGACCATCCGCATGGCGCAGGAAGTGGGCATGGACGTCGTCGCGCGCTATGCCGAACGCTTCGGCGTCTATGACAACATGGGGCTGTTCCTGGCCAATTCGCTGGGCGCCGAAGAGACGACGCTTTACAAGATGGTCGCGGCCTATGCGATGTTCGCCAATGGCGGCGAACGGGTGCAACCGACGCTGGTCGACCGTATCCAGGACCGCTATGGCAACACGATCTACCGTCACGACCGGCGCGACTGCGTCGATTGCCAATTGGCAAGCCTTGCGCCCGGGGCTTTCCCGGTCATCCGGTCGAACCGCGAACGGGTGATGAACGCGGTCACCGCCTATCAGCTGACCTCCATGCTCAAGGGCGTGGTCGACCGCGGGACGGCGGCGCGCACGATCAATCTGCCGGTGCCCACAGCGGGCAAGACCGGCACGACGAACGACAGCCGCGATGTCTGGTTCGTGGGCTTCACCTCGAACATCGTGGCGGGCTGCTATATCGGCTATGACCTGCCGCGCACGCTGTCGGGCGGCGCGTCGGGCGGTGGCATGTGCGGCCCGGTCTTCAATGACTTCATGCTCAAGGCGGTCGAGAAATACGGCGGCGGACCCTTCGCCGTGCCGCCGGGCGGGCGCTTCATCAAGATCGACCGCTATACCGGCGCGCGCCTGTCCGACGATGCCTCGGGGCCGAATGTCGTCGCCGAATACTTCCGCGACGGGGAAGAGCCGATCTTCGGCGTGATGTTCGATGGCGGCTTCGCCATGGGATCGAACCTGCCGCTGTATGAAGAGGCCGCGCAGGCCGCGCGTCAGGTCACGACATCCTCGGGCGGCACCGCCGTCGTCGGCCCCCGCGCCACCTTCGGCACGGTGAGTTCCGGCGGTCTTTACTGACAGCGCGTGTCCTTGCCGCCTGCCGTCTTGTGACGCGCGGGCGGTCAGGCTATGACGCGTCCCATCATTGAGGGAGCATACGTGTCCATGCGGGCAGAAGCGCAAGCCACCGTCGACGCCATCGAGAAATCGCTGAACCTTCTGGCGCAGCGCATGGACCGCAGGACCGCCGCGCACCGGCTCGAAGAATTCAACGCGCGCGTTGAGGACCCGAACCTCTGGGACGATCCCGAAGCGGCGCAGAAGCTGATGCGCGACCGCCAGGCGCTGGTCGACGCGATGGAGATGTATGACAGCATCCGCCGCGACCTGTCCGACAATGTCGAACTGATCGAACTGGGAGATATGGAGGACGACGCCGAGGTGGTCGCCGAGGCCGAGGCGGCGCTCAAGGCGCTGCGGGCGCGCGCGGCGCAGAAAGAACTCGAGGCGCTGCTGAGCGGCGAAGCCGATGCCAACGACACCTTCCTTGAAATCAACGCGGGCGCCGGCGGGACCGAAGCCTGCGACTGGGCGCAGATGCTGGCGCGGATGTATGTCCGTTGGGCCGAAAAGAAGGGCTACAAGGTCGAGATGCAGTCCGAGGAAGCGGGCGGCGAGGCGGGCATCAAGTCGGTCTCCTACAAGATCAGCGGTCACAATGCCTATGGCTGGCTGAAATCGGAAAGCGGCGTGCACCGGCTGGTGCGCATCTCGCCCTTCGGGAAGGGCACGCGCGAGACGTCCTTCGCCAGCGTCTGGGTCTACCCGGTCGTCGATGACAACATCGAGATCGAGGTGAACCCCTCCGACATCCGCATCGACACCTACCGGTCGAGCGGGGCAGGCGGCCAGCACGTGAACACGACCGACTCGGCCGTGCGCATCACCCACCATCCCACCGGGATCGTCGTCACAAGCTCGGAGAAATCCCAGCACCAGAACCGCGACATCGCCATGAAGGCGCTGAAATCGCGGCTCTATCAGATGGAACTCGACCGCCGCAACGCCGAGATCAACGCGGCGCACGAAGCCAAGGGCGATGCGGGCTGGGGCAACCAGATCCGGTCCTATGTCCTGCAGCCCTACCAGATGGTGAAGGACCTGCGCACATTGCACGAAACCTCGGACACGCAAGGGGTGCTGGACGGCGATCTTGATGCCTTCATGGCCGCGACGCTGGCGATGAATGTGGCGGGCAAAAGCCGCGCCGACGCCCAAGCCGAATAACCGGCAGATACGGCACATCTTTTCAATTGCCCCCGA
This sequence comes from Aestuariivita sp., assembly GCA_018401465.1. Taxonomy (GTDB): domain Bacteria; phylum Pseudomonadota; class Alphaproteobacteria; order Rhodobacterales; family Rhodobacteraceae; genus JAGYKE01. Next base: position 72,442 of record JAGYKE010000005.1, on the reverse strand, counting down.
CCTTGTCTAGGCTGCGTCCAGCCAAGGGAGGAAGGCTCCGATGACCGAACTTCACCGCCTGTCTGCGACAGGCCTCCGCGCGATGCTGCGCGACCGCGCGATATCCGCAGAAGAGCTGATGCGCGCAACACTGGACCGGATCGCGGCCGTCAATCCCGGGCTGAATGCCATCGTGGGGATGGAAGATCCTGAAAGGCTGATCGCGCAGGCTCGCGCGGCTGACAATGCGGGCGATCAGGGGCCGTTGCACGGCCTGCCCATCGCGGTCAAGGATCTCGTCAACGTCAAGGGGCTGCGCTCGACATTCGGCTCGCCCGCGCTGGCCAATTTCGTGCCCGAGGCCGATGACCTGATCGCGGCGCGGATGCGCGCGGCGGGGGCGATCCTGATCGGCAAGACCAACACGCCCGAATGGGGGCTGGGCAGCCACACCTTCAACCCGGTCTACGGCGCGACGCGCAACCCCTATGACACGTCGCGCACAGCGGGGGGATCGTCGGGCGGGGCGGCGGTGGCGCTGGCCACGGGCATGATCCCGCTGGCCGACGGGTCGGACATGATGGGCAGCCTGCGCAACCCAGCCGGTTGGTGCAACGTCTATGGCTTCCGCCCCTCCTGGGGCTGGGTGCCCGCCGATCCGGTGGGCGAGATGTTCCTGCACCAACTGGCGACTTTGGGTCCGATGGCGCGCAACCCCACCGATCTGGGGCTTTTGCTCGACGTCATCTCGGGGCGCGATCCGCGCCAGCCCCATGGTGGCGAAGGTGCCCCCGTGGGCGCGATCGAACCCATGGACCTGACGGGCCTGCGACTGGGCTGGCTGGGCGACTGGGGCGGCGCATTCCCCTGCGAGGACGGCGTACTGGCGACCTGCGAGAGCGCGCTTGCCACCTTTGCCGAAATGGGCGCGGTGGTCGAACCGCTGGCAGCGCCCTTCGACGCAGACGCCATGTGGCGGTCCTGGGTCGAATTGCGGGCGTGGGCGGTGGCGGGCAAGCTCGGGCCGCTGATGGATCAGGGCTGGCCCATGAAGGACAGCGCCGAATGGGAAATCGCAACAGGCCGCGCCCTGTCGGCGATGGATGTCAACGCGGCCAGCCTGATCCGGTCGGACTGGTTCAGGGCCGCCGTGCAAGCCTTTGAAACCTATGACGCTCTGCTCCTGCCGACGGCGCAGGTCTGGCCCTTCGACGTGACGCTGTCCTATCCGGCCGATGTGGCGGGGCACGCCGCCGACACCTATCACCGCTGGATGCAGGTGGTCGTCCCGGCCAGCCTGCTTGGCCTTCCGACGCTGGCGGTCCCTGCGGGCTTCGGGGAGAACGGCCTGCCCATGGGCCTGCAGATTATCGGCCCGCGCCTGTCCGACAAGCGGCTTCTGCAGATCGGCGCGGCATGGCACGAGGCGACCCGCTGGCCCGACCGCCGCCCGCCCCAAAGGTGACCCCATGACCCAGGCTGATCCTGAATTCGGCGTCCCCGAACTTGCCGCGCCCAGCCCCGCCATCCTGCGCGAGGCGCTGCGCCGCGGCTGGTCCGACATGCGCAGCGCGCCGCTTTACGGAGTGCTGTTCACCGGGGTCTACGTTTTGGGCGGCTGGGCTATGGCCTGGATCACCGCGGCGACGGGCACAACCTTCTGGCTGGTGCTGGCCGCGATCGGGTTCCCGCTGATCGGCCCCTTCGCGGCAGTCGGGCTGTACGAAGTGTCCCGGCGTCTTCAGGCAGGCGAACCGCTTGATCTGGGCGGCGTCGTCGGGGTGATCTTGCGGCAGAGCGGGCGGCAATTGCCGTCGATCTGCGCGATCATCATCGTGGTCTTCCTGTTCTGGTTCTTCATCGGCCACATGATCTTCGCGCTCTTTCTCGGACTGACAACAATGACCAATATATCAACATCCTACGAGGTGTTTCTCACCTCGAACGGGATTGCGATGCTGGCTGTGGGCACGGCTTTGGGCGCGGCTTTCGCCGCACTTCTCTACGCCATCACGGTGATCGCGCTGCCGCTGCTGCTCGACCGCGAAGTCGATTTCGTTACCGCCATGATCACGTCGGTCAGAATCGTGATCGAGAACCCTGTGATCATGCTGGGCTGGGCGGCCTTCATCGCCGTCGCCACCTTTGTGGCGCTGATCCCGTGGTTTCTGGGGCTGTTCATCGTGCTGCCGCTGCTGGGGCACGCGACCTGGCATGTCTATGCACTGATGCGCAGCGGCGGCTGATTGTCGGGCGGCTCGCGCCCTTCGGCCTGCAGGCGGGCACGGATCGCGGGCGCGTCGGGATGCGCGGTTTCCAGCGCGAAGACGAAGGCATGGGTCAGGTAGAAGCAGGCCGCGTCGATATCCGCCGCCTGCGCCGCCGCCTGCTGGTAGAGCGCGACCAGCGCCGCGCCATCCCCCGCCTCGTGCGCCGCAAGAAGTGCGGCGTCGAGTTCGGTCATTCGGCGGCCGCGCGCATGGCGCGCCCGGCCTCGATCCGCCCCGCGACCCAGTCGTGGAACATGTGGGTCGGCCCGTCCATCGCGGGCGCAAAGCGCCCGCCGTCGAACCCGTCGGCGTGGCGTCCGCGCTGCATCCCTTCGACAACGAAGATATCCTCGTCGAAGACGGCGCGCCAAAGATCGGCATTGCGGATGCGCAGCGCCGCGCTCGTGTCCGGCGTTGCATAGTAAAGATGCACGTGTTCGGCGGTGCGATCCTGCGCTTCGGGCGTCAGAATGATCGCGAAGGCGTGGTCGCGGTGCACCCCGAACAGGACGTTGGGGTAAAGCGCGATGTATTCCGCCGCCGTGTCCCACTTGGGCGAGAGATCGGCGAAATCCGGAAAGACCGAACCGTCGGTGTCGGTCAGCTGGCGATAGACCAGCGTGCCCTGGCCCGAGAAAAGCTGCGGCGCCTCGATGTGATAGTGATCTTCCAGCCGGGAATAGCTGTTCAGCCCGGGATGCACCCAGGGCAGGTGATAGCTTTCGCAGTAATTCTCGACCGCGAGCTTCCAGTTGCAGTTCACGTTGAGGGTATAGCGGCTTTCGGGCCCGCCATGGAACAGCGGACGGTCGAATTCGGCCCAGCGGGCGATCGCCTCGGCGTGCATCTCCTCGAAGGGGGCGGCATCGCCCGAGAGGTTGATGAAGACCACGTCGCGCCAGATATGGCTGCGCACCTCGATCAGACCCAGCAGGTTGCGGTCGATGCCCTCATGGGTGTTGCGCCCCGGTCCGCCCACATGCGGGGTCGAGACAAGCCGCCCGTCCGTGCCGTAGCACCAGCTGTGATAGGGGCAGCGGATCGCGCCTTCGATCTTTGCGGGCTGTTCGACAAGGATCATGCCCCGGTGACGGCAGGTGTTGTAGAAGACGCGCACCGCGCCTTCGCGGTCGCGGATCAGCAGAAGCGGCTGGCCCAGGAACGACAGAGGCACGGCGTCGCCTGGTTCGGGCACATCGGCCGCCACCGCCAGTCCCGCCCAGGTCGCGCCCAGCACGCTGCGCTTTTCCTCGTCATGCATGGCGGGGTCGGTGTAATGGGCATTGCCCAGACCATGGGCCCTGTCGATGGGCTGGCGCACCAGCGACAAATCGGTGATCGAAGCGGTGGTCATGGGCGTCTCTCCCCGGGTTCAGGTAGGGTGACGATAGGCGCGCGCTGCCCGGCCGTCAGACCGGTTTCCGACGCGAATTGTCCCCGCACGACATCGCCCGGGGGTTCAGCGGAAAGGTTCGGCCGGGTTCAGCAGGCGCAGGTGGAAGGGCGGGATGTCGGATTGCTTGACGAAACCCATCTGCCGCGCCGCGGCCATGATCGTGGCCCGGTCGTTGGGCAGATGTTCACAGACCAGACGCAGCACCCGGCGGGTCGAGACCATCTCGGGCACCGTCCGCGTGGCATAACCGACCCAGAAATTGTTGTTGAACGACGCCACCTGCGACAGGAAGTTGAACGAACATGTCATCGTGCCCTTGCGTGAGATGAGCATTGTCACGCCCGCTTCCTCGCGCAGGGCGAGACCGCGGTATTCCCGGGCAAGGCTGGTCACCGGCAGACCCTGCGCGCGCATCGCCTCGCGCGATTCATAGCCGCGCACATAGGTGTTGCCGCCGTCGCGGAAGACAAAGAGAAGCCCCAGCACGAAGACATCGTCATCGAGGAACGACTTGCGGGAAAAGCGGAAGAAGCCCGAGGGGAAGAAATCCTCGGTCACCTGCGTCAGGCCACGGCCCACGTAATCGGCAAGAAAGGGCGAGGTCAGCGCGTCGCCGGGTTGCGACAGGGTCTCGACCGGTTCCAGAAGGATGCGCGCATCGACCCCGAAGAAGGTGCAGATGCGGTCCAGGATATCGGGGCGCGGAAAGCTTTCGCCGTTGAGATAGCGGTTGAACTGGGTGCGGTTCACGCCCAGCTGCCGCGCCAGCTCGGAAATCGACGGGTAGCGTTCGGACATAACGCGCAGGTTCTCACCGAACATGCTGCGCAACTGTGAAGGCGTTCTTGGCATGACCGGCGTCCCGATCCTGTAACGTAAGAGGCAGGCTGCGCACGAACCGATGTGCAGAGCAAGGACAGTTAAGAAAATCTTTACCAAGTGACGCTAATCAGCATCGCTTCTGACGCTGATAAGAACATCAGCCTATAACTTCGGACACAAATTGCAAGGCGGCGACACCGAAATCCGGCTGTCTGTAACGTGCAATTGACGCAAAATGGTAGCGAGGGGAAGGATTGGGGCCGAACATGTACGGTGTTGTTCTCTGGAGTGACCCAGACGCCCGCAAGGCGGTTATCTGGTGCGAAGATCACGGCGATTTGGCCTTCTACTCGGCCGGATCTGACCTACCCCTCGGTGAAGTGAGCCTCGATGCGGGCGATCTGGTGGAATTCGATGTCACCACGGAGCGGGCGCTGCGCTATGCGCATAACCCGCAGGTGGTGTCCGAGGGATTTGACCGCGAGATCGCACAGCGGCTTGATGGTGCGGCCGTGCCCGTCAGGGCCGTGGTGCGCCCCGCCCGCAAGGCGGAAGAGCGGCGCATCCTGCCCTTCCGACGACCCGGCATCGCGCCTCGGTTGCGCGATCTGCAGCCGTCACTGTCGCTGGGGTTCTGACGGCGCAGGCCTGCCGGTCAGTCGCCGCGCAACAGCGCGGCGACGCCGGTGCGTGCCATCTCGCTGAGCCCGAGGGGGCGCATCAGGTCGGCGAAGGCGTCGACCTTTTCCGGCGAGCCGGTGATCTCAAAAATGAAGCTGCCCAGCGTGCTGTCGACCACGTTGGCGCGGAAGATATCCGCAAGGCGCAGCGCCTCGACGCGCTTTTCGCCGGTGGCGACCACCTTGAACATGGCAAGCTCGCGTTCGACGCTGGGCCCTTCCACGGTCAGGTCCTGCACCGCGCGCACGCTGACGATGCGGCCCAGCTGGGCGGTGATCTGGTTGATGACTTGCGGCGTGCCGGTCGTCACGATGGTTATGCGCGACAGGTGCCCGGTATGGTCGACCTCGGCCACCGTCAGGCTTTCGATGTTGTAGCCGCGCCCCGCGAACAGGCCGATCACCCGCGCCAGAACGCCGGGTTCGTTTTCCACGATGACCGCCAGCGTGTGGCGTTCCTGCGCGTCGGAGAAGGTGGGGCGCAGGTTGTAGGCGGAATGGCTCGTCGAGCCTTTCTTGATCTTCAGTGCGGACATGTTTCGGCCTTTCTCACACCAGAACCGAACCCTTGGCGTCGATCACGCCTTGGGTTTCGGCTTCGCCCAGAAGCATTTCGTTATGCGCCTTGCCCGACGGGATCATCGGGAAGCAGTTCTCGTGCTTCTCGACCAGGCAGTCGAAGATTACCGGCCCGTCATAGTTCAGCATTTCCATGATCGCATCGTCCAGATCGGCAGGGTCCTTGCAGAGGATCCCCTTGGCGCCGAAGGCTTCGGCCAGTTTCACGAAATCGGGCAGGGCCTCGGACCAGGACTGCGAATAGCGTTCGCCATGCAGAAGTTCCTGCCACTGGCGCACCATGCCGAGGCGTTCATTGTTCAGGATGAACTGCTTGACCGGCAGACGGTACTGGATCGCGGTGCCCATTTCCTGCATGTTCATGAGCCACGACGCCTCGCCCGCGACGTTGATGACCAGCGCGTCGGGGTGCGCGATCTGCACGCCGATGGACGCGGGGAAACCATAGCCCATCGTGCCCAGACCGCCCGACGTCATCCACTGGTTCGGCGCCTCAAAGCCGAGGTATTGCGCCGCCCACATCTGGTGCTGGCCCACCTCGGTGCAGATGAACCGGTCCTTGCGGTGCCGGGTCAGCGCCTCGAGCCGGGTCAGCGCATGCTGCGGCTTGATCGTCCCGGTGCTGGGCTGGAACGCCAGGCAGTCGACCTTGCGCCATGCGTCGATCTGGCCCCACCATTTGTGCAGGCCCTCGGCATTGGTCTTGCGCCCGCGCGCCTTCCAGACCTTGAGCACGTCTTCCAGAATATGGGCCACGTCGCCGATGATCGGGATGTCGACGCGGATCACCTTGTTGATCGACGACGGGTCGATGTCGATATGGGCCTTCTTCGACTTCGGGCTGAACGCGTCAAGCCGCCCGGTGATCCGGTCGTCGAAGCGCGCGCCGATGTTGATCATCAGGTCGCAGTCATGCATGGCCATGTTGGCCTCGTACAGGCCATGCATGCCCAGCATGCCGACCCAGTTCTTGCCCGAGGCCGGATAGGCGCCCAGCCCCATCAGGGTCGAGGTGATGGGAAAGCCCGTCGCGTCCACCAGTTCGCGCAGAAGCTGGCTCGCCGCGGGGCCCGAATTGATCACGCCGCCGCCGGTATAGAAGATGGGCTTGCGCGCCTTTTCGATGGCGGCGACCAGTTCGGTGATCTCCTCCATGTCGCCCTTGAGCTGCGGCTTGTAATGCGAGCTGTGCGTCTTCGGCCCGGTATAGGTGCCGGTCGCGAATTGCACGTCCTTCGGGATATCGACAAGGACCGGACCGGGGCGGCCCGTTGTGGCGACGTGGAAGGCCTCGTGCAGGATGCCGGGCAGGCGGTCGGTTTCCTTCACCAGCCAGTTGTGCTTGGTGCAGGGCCGCGTGATGCCCACGGTATCGGCTTCCTGGAAGGCGTCCGATCCGATCATGAAGGTCGGAACCTGCCCCGTCAGAACGACGATCGGGATCGAATCCATCAGGGCGTCGGTCAGGCCGGTGACCGCGTTGGTCGCGCCGGGGCCGGAGGTGACCAGCACCACGCCCGGCTTGCCGGTCGAGCGCGCATAGCCTTCGGCGGAATGCACCGCCCCCTGTTCGTGACGCACGAGGATGTGGCGGATGTCGTTTTGCTGGAACAATTCGTCATAGATCGGCAGCACCGCGCCGCCCGGATAGCCGAATACCGTGTCGACCCCGTGATCCTTGAGGGCCTGAACCACCATCTTCGCTCCGGTCATTTCCTTGGTCATGTCTCTCTCCGACGTGCGATCCCGACTGCTTCGGGCACAAAAAAACCTCCGATTTTCGGGTCGGAGGCGCATGGGGGCAGGTATGGCAACCGTCACCGGTCCATGCGCGTGTTCCCTACAAGGCTTACTAGCGTGCCCATGCCGGCCTGCTCCATGCGTTACTTGCGCGGACATTAGGTGCGCCCTGCGGCAGCGTCAACCGCAAATGGCGCGAAAAAGTTCGGGAGGGGTGTGAATTTCTTTGCGAAAGTTGCGCAAAAGCCCTGCCTCGCGCACAATGCCAAAAAATCGCTGTCGCAATCGGGCCAGGATGCCGGGCGTCAGGACCTTTCGCGGGGCAGGGCGCGCGACACCCGGCAAGCCCGCCCGCCCGCAGCCCGCGCGCCCCAATCCCGCGCCCTGCGCGCTCCGACAGAAAGATTCCGGCACGCTCGCGCATATTTGTTGTTTTCTTATTCCACGCAGACGGTAGTGTTTCTGCACTTCAACGATCCGCCCGGGGTGAAACTCACGGTCGGGCATGAACCAAAAATGAAGGGAGTGAATCTATGGATCGTCGCAAATTTCTGAAGGCATCGGCACTGGGGGGAACCGCCGCTGCTGCTTCCACGCTGGCTGCGCCCCTCTACGCACAGGGCAACCGGACCCTGACCATGGTCACCTCGTGGGGCCGCGGTTCGGCAGGTGTGGGCGATGCGCAGCAGCGCGTGGTCGATACCGTCAACGCCCTGTCCGGCGGCACGCTGACCATCGACCTGAAAGCTGCCGGCGAACTGGTCGGTGCGTTCGAAGTGTTCGACGCCGTGACCTCGGGTCAGGCCGACATGTATCATACCGCAGACTACTACTGGGTCAACCAGCACCCGGCCTATGCCTTCTTCACCGCCGTGCCCTTCGGCATGACCGCGCAGGAACTCGTCAACTGGTACTACCACATGGGCGGTGCCCAACTGCATGACGAACTGGGCCAGATCTTCGGTCTGAAGGCGTTCATCGCCGGCAACACGGGCGCGCAGTCCGGCGGCTGGTTCTCTAAAGAAATCACCGGCCCCGAAGACTTCCAGGGTCTGCGGTTCCGGATGCCGGGCCTTGGCGGTCAGGCGCTCGGCAAGCTGGGCGCGTCGGTGCAGAACATCCCCGGTGCCGAAGTGTACCAGGCGCTGGCCTCGGGTGCCCTCGACGGGACCGAATGGCTGGGTCCGTGGGGCGACGAAGCTGCAGGCTTCCAGGAGATCACCAAGATCTACTACACCGCCGGCTACCACGAGCCGGGCGCGGCCCTGTCCTGTGCCGTCAACCGCGACGTCTTCGACAGCCTCACGCCCGAGCAGCAGAAGATCATCGAGGTTGCTTCGGCCGAATGCCACCAGTGGAGCCTTGCCCAGTTCCTGTCGAACAACGGCTCGGCCCTTGCGCGTCTGCAGGCATCGGGCGTGAACGTCCTGCAATTCCCCGACAGCGTCTGGGATGCCTTCGGCAAGGCTTCGCAGGAAGTGCTGGACGGCTACATGGGCGACGAGCTGTTCAAGCGCACCTATGACAGCGCAATGGCGTCGATGAAGGCGTCGTCGAACTGGCTCAAGGTGTCGTCGGGCTTCTACACCGAGCAGCGCGACCGTATCCTGGGCTGATCTCCGGGCTGACCGGAACAGCATCACGAGACAGATAGAACCAGAGGGAGGGCCGGTGCACATGCGCCGGGCCTCTCTCACTTGAGCATGGGGGTCCGGCCGACCGACCGGCCCCCCTCGCACACAGCATCGGCGGGCAACGCCGTGTCGGGGGAGAAGTCATGGAAGAAGCGGCATCCGCCGGCACCTTCGCGGTGCTTCTGGACGGGCTGGTCTGGTTCGCCACGCAGATCGGGCTGGGGTTCTACAACCTTGTTTACGCCCTGACGCATCCGGCGTCGTGGTTGGACTGGTCGGACCGGCAGGCGATCATGCGCACCGTCTATTACGGCGGGTCGGTCGAATTCTTTTTTGTCGTCTTCAACGTCTGCGTCCTGATCTTCCTGATCGGGATCTGGCGGAACAACTTTCTCTGGGGGGTCGTGCGCGGTCTGGAAGGCTTCGCCAACGTGACCGGGCGGTTCTTCGCTTGGGCGGGTCTGCTCATGGTGATCCAGCAGATCGTGATCGTCTTCATGCAGCGCATCTTCGCGGCCTCGGAAATCTCGATCGGCTTCGGCAAGGTCGTCAGCTTCGACGTAAGCTGGTGGTCCGAGGAGTTGCGGCTGTACAACGCGATGGTCGTCGCGCTGTGCTGTTCCTACACCTTCGTGCAGGGCGGGCATGTGCGGGTCGACCTGATCTATGCGACCGTGTCCCACCGCACCAAGCGCATGATCGACATGTTCGGATCGCTTCTGTTCATGATCCCGACGGCGGTGGTCACATGGATGTACGGGTGGTATTTCCTGTGGCGGCACCTGATCGTGCCGAAGCCTTCGGCCAGCGACACGCTGGACGGGCTTCTGAACAAGTCGCGCGCACTGCGCTGGAACGTCGAGACGATCGGCTTCAGCCCCAACGGCTTCAACGCCTACTTCCTGTTCAAGATCCTGCTGTGCCTCTTCGCGGCGATGGTCTTCATCCACGGGGTCGCGTTCTTCTACCGGTCCTATCTGGAATGGCGGGAAGGTCCTGAATCGGAAGGCAGATACCTCGACAAGGACCGTCTTGACGACGGCGACGACGCCTATCAGGGCGCGCATTAAGGGTTAGGGGCAGAACCATGCTATTCGGACTTGACGGTATCGAGATCGGTCTGATCATCGTCTTCGCCTGCCTCTTCGCAGGCATCCTGTCGGGCTTTCCGGTGGCCTTCGCCATCGCGGGCGCGGGCGTCATCAGCTTTGCGATCATCGCCGGGCTCGACAGTGCGGGGCTGCTGATCCATCAGGCCATTGACACCGGCAGTCAGGCCTACCGCGAACTTCTCGCCGCGGGGGCAAAATCAGGCGACATTTCGGTCTTCCGATACCCCGACCTGCCAAGGGTCGAGGTTCCGGTCTTCCCGCAGGGCTGGGAAACCGCGCTTGACCGCAACATCTCGTTCATCGTCAACCGCATCAACGAGCGCGTGCTGGCAGGTGCATCGATCGAGACGCTGCTCGCCGTTCTGATGTTCGTGCTGATGGGCATCACGCTCGAACGCTCCAAAATCGCCAATGACCTGCTGACCACCATGGCGCGCGTCTTCGGTCCGCTGCCCGGCGGCCTTGCCGTGTCGATCGTGGTCGTCGGCGCATTCCTCGCCGCCTCCACCGGCATCGTCGGCGCGACGGTGGTGACCATGGGCCTGCTGGCGCTGCCCACCATGCTGCGCAACAACTATTCACCGGAACTCGCCACCGGGGTCATCGCGGCCTCGGGCACGCTGGGCCAGATCATTCCGCCCTCGATCGTCATCGTGCTTCTGGGCACGCTGGCGGGCGACATCTATGCCTCGTCCCAAGAAGCGCGGGCGCAGTCTGCGGGCTGTTCCGATGCGCTCACCTACCTTGGTGAACCGGCCGTGCTGTCGGTGGGCTCGCTCTTTCAGGCCGCGCTGCTGCCCGGGATCCTGCTTGCAGTCCTCTACGGTCTTTATGCTTTCGGCTTCGCGCTCCTGAACCCGTCCAAGGCGCCCGCCGTCGAGATGGGCAGCACCAACAATGAACCGATCACCCGCTCGGAAGGCTTTACCTGGTTTCTAGGCGTCCCTTTTGCGCTGATCGCCGGAGCCATCCTTCTGGCCAATTTCAACATCATCGGCAGCCAGAGCCTCACGGTTTCGAGCTTTTCGGAGCAGGGTGAACAGGCGTCGCTGCGCACCAATGTCAACGCCGAATGCCAGGCTGCGATGATCGAGTTGCACGGTCAGGAACGCTGGGACCGTGCTGTGGAGCAGCAGGCCGCAATCAATGCGGCTGGCGGCACGCAACAGCGCGAACGGCTCACCGAAGAGCAGATCGCCGAACTGCGCCTGCAGAAGATCGAGAATGCGGCCCCCATCGGGACCGGCATCGCAATTCTCGTCATCATGTTGGGGATCGTGTTGTCCATGGCCCGCGGCGTGTCGCCATCCAGCGATCCGCGGCCACTGATGATCGGGGCTGTGGGCCTGCTGCTGATGCTGCTGGTCGACATCGCTCTGGTGTCGGTGACCACGTCTGCGGGGGTGGAATGGCTGCTCATGGTGGTTCCGGTGGGGATCGCGCTTTGGGCGTGCCGCGACGCGGCCGCGCGTCTGGCCAAGAACGACCTGATCCGCGTCGTCTTTCCGCCGCTGGTGCTGATCGTCGCGGTGCTCGGGTCGATCCTCGGCGGGATCACCAACCCCACGCCCGCAGCCGCTCTGGGTGCGGGCGGTGCCATCATGCTGGCCGCCTACCGCAAGCTGAAGGATCAGGGCCGGTCGGGCGCAATCATCATCTGGTCGACCTTCGCCATCATCATTGCCATCCTTCTGGGCGTGAACTTCGACCTGCGCGTCACCACTGAAGTCGTGACTTTCGAAAGCTGGGTTGCGTTCCTGCTGGCCTATGTGGCGTATCTCTATGCGCTTTTCGGGCTGCTTTTCGCCTGCTGGGTGCTTTTCAGCAACGGCGTGCTGAGCCCCGTGGTGCGCGAGACCGCCAAGGTCACCTCGATGGTCTTCACCATCCTGATCGGGTCGCAGCTTCTGAACCTCGTGCTGATCTCGTTCGGGGGCGAACACCATATCCAGCAGTTCCTGAAAAGCTTCGACAACGAACTCCAGGTCTTCCTGATCGTGATGCTGGTGCTGTTCATCCTGGGCTTTGTGCTGGATTTCCTCGAGATCATCTACATCGTTATCCCGATCGTCGGCCCCGTCATCTATGGCGGTAGCTTCGATCCCAAATGGGTGACGATCATGATCGCGGTGAACCTGCAGACCTCGTTCCTGACGCCGCCCTTCGGCTTTGCCTTGTTCTACCTCAAGGGGGTTGCGCCCGCGGGCATCACCACGGGCCACATCTATCGCGGGATTGTGCCTTTCGTGCTGATCCAGATCTTGGGCCTTGCAATCTTGTGGTTCTTCCCCGGCATCGTGACCATCGTGCCGGACCTCATCCCCAACTGAGGCGGCGAAGACATCCCGAACGACGAAGGGCCCCGGTATCCCGGGGCCCTTTCGCGTGTTTACGGCCGGTCAGCCCCGGCTCGGGGTGACGCGGTCGGGAAGCTGGATGTTGGCCACCTGTTCTGCGATGGGATCGGTCGACAGGGGATGGCGGCTTGCTCCGAAGTCTGACGGGTTCTTCATGGGCCGCCATTCGCCCCCGGCATAGACCTCGAGCCCCGAGAAATTCGCCTTGTAGCCCATCTTGCGGCTGCCCGGCACCCAATAGCCCAGATAGACATAAGGCAGGTTGTTCTCGCGCGCGATCTCCACATGGTCGAGGATCATGTAGGTGCCAAGGCTTTGCTGCGGCAGGTCGGGCGCATAGAAGGAATAGACCATGCTCAGCCCGTCGCCCAGAATGTCGGTCAGGCTGACGGCGGTCAGCGCGCCGGTCTCGCCATCGGTGTATTCGACGACGCGTGACCGGATCGGCGTCTCCTCGATCATGGCGGCGAATTCGAAGACGTCCATGTCTGCCATGCCCCCCTGCGCGTGGCGCGCGTCAAGGTAGCGGCGGAAGAGGTCGTACTGATCCTCGCTCGCCCAAGGGGAGGTGGCGCGGCGCTCCAGATGCGCGTTGCGCTTCAGCGTGCGCCTTTGACCCTTCGTCGGTTGGAAGGCGGCGACGTCGATGCGCGCCGAAAGACAGGCCGAACAATCGGCGCAGGACGGGCGGTACAGCACGTTCTGCGACCGGCGGAAGCCCTGCTGCGACAGCGAATCATTGAGCCGTTCGGAGTTCTCGCCCTGAAGAGCGGTGAACAATTTTCTCTCCATCCGGCCCTCGAGGTAAGGGCAGGGTTGCGGGGCGGTCACATAGAACTGCGGCGCTATCGGGAGCGTGTGGCGCATCTGGTCTCGGGGGCCAATTCTGACGGCAATGTAACAACGGCCTGACGGCGCGCCAAGCCTCTTTCAGGCTGCGGCCCGACGGTTCAGCGCCACCGTGCCCAGAACATGATCTGTCAGCCCCTGACCCCGCGCCGTCGTCAGCATCAGCACGATCGAAACCACCTGAATCACCGGCAACGCGACCGAGATCGAATAGCCCAGCGTATGCGCAAAGGCAGTGCCAAGATCGAACCGTTCGCCCTGCGCGGTGCGGAATTCGATCGCGAAAAGCCGCATGCCCCAGGTCGCTGACCCCGAGGCGATTGTCACCACGCGATAGGCGAAGCCGACGGTCAGGATGAGCAGCGGAAAGAAGAAGATACCGGTGAAGGCGGTGAAGGGCAAAACGGCGACACAGGTCAGAACGATTACGACCGTGTCGACGACCCAAGCCAGCAGGCGCTTGGTCGGAACGGCCTCATAGAAGTGAGACTGGGTGTCAGGGTCGGGCAGATGGAACATGGCAGGCTATCCGGGGGGGAAGGGGTGGCGCGCCCTGCGGGGGGCAGGGCGCACCGGGTCGGGCTCAGGCGCGGCGCGGGGCTTGGTCATCCCCGTTGTCATCCATTTCGCCGGTCTTGCGGGCGCGGTCGTCCATGAACTGGTCGAACTCGGCCTTGTCCTTGGCTTCGCGCAGCCGTTCGAGGAAGGCCTCGAATTCGGTCTGTTCGCGCTCCAGCCGGCGCAGCGTCTCTTCCTTGTAGGCGTCGAAGGCGCGGTTGCCGGTGGGCGTCATCGCGCGCATCCCGTGCGAGGACCAGCGCGCCTTCGCGGCGCAGCTTCCGTTGAACATGCGTTTGCTCCAGATCATGTAGGCAAGAAGGGCAAGGCCGACAGGCCAGAAGAAGATGAAGCCAAGCACCATGGCGGCGATCCAGGCGCCCTTGCCCTTGCTGTCGAGCCAGGCCTCGCTGCGGGCGAGCCAGCTTTCGCGGCGGGGGGACGGGGCCGTGGGGGCGAAGGTGGTCATCGTGATGTCTCCGGGTCAGGATGTCAGGTATGTGAAGCCTTTTCACATTACTCCAGATCGGCGTGCCCCCGCACAACTTCAAGGGGTGATGTGAAAGTTTTTTACATTACCCGGAATCACACCGTGAAATCAGCCACCTGCGCGCCGCAGGCCTGCGCCAGAACCTGCGGTTCGGCGGGAAACACGTGATGCGGCGTGCCCGCCGCCGCCCAGACCACCGGAAAGTCCAGCAGGCGCGGATCGAAGAAGGCGCGGATCGGTGTGAGATGCCCCAAGGGCGCGACCCCGCCGATGGCAAAACCTGTCTGCGCGCGCACGAGGTCCGCATCGGCCTTGCCCAAAGCCTCACCTGCAAGGACGGAGGCGCGCGCGCTGTCCACCCGGTTGCCGCCCGCCGTCAGGAAGAGGATCGCCTGACCGCTTTCCTCGCCGCGGAAGATGATCGACTTGGCGATCTGATCCACCGTGCAGCCCAGCGCATCGGCGGCGTCCTTCGCCGTGCGCGCCAGCGCGGTTTCGCGGATTTCGCCCGCGATTCCCACCGCCTCCAACGCCGCGCGCACGCGTTTCACACTCTTGCTCATGGTCCGGGCCTCCCGCGTTGCGGGGCGATCCTGTGCAAGCCCAAGCGCGAAGGCAAGGGCGCGTGCGCCCCCGATTGACGCTGCCCGCGCGGCGGCGCAGTCTGCCGCCCATGTCGCTCGAAAAGACCATCCGACGCCTTCCCCGCGCCCATGATCCCGACCTCGGCCGCGCCGCGCGCGCCGCGGTTCCGGCGCTGCCCTCTGCCACCGCCGACCTGGTCGAAGGGGCAGGGGGATCGTCGCCTTTCCTCCATGACCTGATCGTGAAACAGGCCGACTGGCTGGTGCCCGCCTGCGACGATCCCGATGCCGCCCTTGCCGCCGAGGCCGCTGCGTTGGTCGCAACCGCGCCCGACGATCTGCCGCGCGCGCTCCGCCGCGCCAAGGCGCGCGTCGCGCTGATGGTGGCGCTGGCCGATCTGGGCGGCGCCTGGCCGCTCGAGGACGTCACCGCGCGCCTGACCGACTTCGCGGGGCTGGCCACCGATCTGGCGCTCAAGGCGGCGCTCGCCCCGCTGATCCGGCGCGGCAAGCTGCCGGGGCAGACGGAGGATGCGCTGCCAACCGCAGGCGGCATGACCGTCCTTGCCATGGGCAAGATGGGCGCACACGAGCTCAACTATTCCTCGGACATCGACCTGATCTGCCTGTACGACGAGACGCGCTTCGACGCGGGCGATTATTTTGATGCACGCCAAACCTTCGTGAAGGCCACCCGCACCATGTGCGCCACCTTGGGCGACCGCACGGGCGACGGATACGTCTTCCGCACCGACCTGCGGCTGCGCCCCGACCCCGCCGTGACGCCGGTGGTGATCGCGATGGAAGCGGCGGAACGCTATTACGAAAGCCTGGGCCGCACATGGGAACGCGCGGCCTATATCAAGGCGCGGCCCTGCGCGGGCGATCTGGCGGCGGGCGACCGCTTCCTTGACGCGATCCGCCCCTTCGTCTGGCGGCGGCACCTCGACTTCGCCGCGATCGAGGATGCCCACGCGATGCGCCTGCGCATCCGCGACCACAAGGGCCTGGCCGGGCCTCTGGTGGTGCCGGGCCACGACATGAAACTGGGCCGCGGCGGCATCCGCGAGATCGAGTTCTTCACCCAGACGCGACAGCTGATCGCCGGCGGGCGCGATCCCGGCCTGCGTCAGCGCGGCACGGTCGACGGTCTGGCGGCGCTGGCGGACAAGGGCTGGGTGCCCGACGATGTGGCGGCGACGCTGACGCGCCACTACCGCGCGCATCGCGAGGTCGAACACCGCATCCAGATGGTCCACGACGCGCAGACCCACAAGGTTCCGCAATCGCCCGAGGGCCTCGCCCGGGTGGCGGCACTCATGGGGATGGACGCCGACGCGTTTGTCGCTGATCTGAAGGCGCGGCTGGCCGAGGTGCATGAGCTGACCGAAGGCTTCTTCGCCCCCGACCGCCCCGCGCCGCGCGCCGAGCCGCCCGCCTTCACCCCCGATCCTGCCCTGATGGCGCGCTGGCGGACCTATCCGGCGCTGCGCAGCGACCGGGCGGTCGCGCTCTTCGACAGGCTGCGCCCCGATCTTCTGGCCCGCGTCGCCGCCACCGCGCGCCCAGAAGAGACGATCGCGGCGCTCGACGGGTTCCTGGCCGGGCTGCCCGCGGGCGTGCAGCTGTTCTCGCTTCTCGGATCGAACCCGCAGCTGATCGACCTGCTGGTCGACATCGCGGGCACTTCGCCGTCGCTCGCCGCGTATCTCTCGCGCAACGCATCCGTCTTCGACGCGGTGATCGGAGGGGATTTCTTCACGCCCTGGCCCGGGGTGGCTGCACTTGGCGACGATCTCACCGCCGCGCTCGACCGGGAAGAGGATTACGAACGCCGTCTCGACGCCGCGCGCCGCTGGGCCAAGGACTGGCGCTTCCGCGTCGGCGTGCACCACCTGCGCGGCCTGATCGACGGTGCCGAGGCCGGGCGGCATTATGCCGATATCGCGCAGGCGGTGATCGCGGCGCTCTCGCCGGTGGTGACGGCGGACTTCGCGCGCAAGCATGGTGCGCCGCCGGGCCGGGGGGCGGCGATCCTCGGGATGGGATCGCTGGGCGCGGGGGCGCTGCACGCGGGCTCGGACCTTGACATGATCGTGGTCTATGATCCCGCAGGGGTCGAGATGTCGGACGGCAGGCGCCCCCTGCCTGCGGGCACCTACTACGCGCGCCTGACCAAGGCGCTGATCACCGCCATCACCGCCCCCACCGCCGAAGGGCGGCTCTACGAGGTCGACATGCGCCTGCGCCCCTCGGGCAATCAGGGGCCGGTGGCGACCAGCCTCGCGTCCTTCCGCGCCTATCAGGCGTCCGAGGCCTGGATCTGGGAACACCTTGCTTTGACGCGCGCGCGCGTCGTCGCGGGCCCTGCCGATCTCGGGGCCGAAATCGAAGCCTTCCGTGAAGCTCTCCTGTCCCGGCCCCGCGACGGGGACGAGGTGCTTGCGGCGCTTGCGGACATGCGCGCCCGCATCGCCGACGCCAAGCGCCCGTCGGGCAGTCTTGACGTCAAGACCGGGCCGGGCCGGATGCAGGATGTGGAACTTCTGGCGCAGGCGGGCGCGCTGGCCGCAGGCGTGGCCGCGCGCGACGTGGCGACCGGGCTTGGCGGGGCTGTGTCCTGCGGCTGGCTGTCGGCGGCCGAGGCCGAACGTCTGCGCGCGCTTCATGCGCTGTACTGGGAGGTTCAGGTCGCCGCGCGGCTTCTGACGGCGGACACACCCGACGACGACGCGATCGGGCAGGGTGCTGCGGCGGTCCTGTTGCGGGCGGGCGGGGCCGACAGCATCGCCGCCTTGCGGACAAGCCTCGAAGACGGCTATGCAGAGTCTGCCGCCATCATCGGCGCGGCGGTGCAGAAGGGCCAGTCGACATGAAGGGCGATCCCGCCACCGATCCCAAGGGTCTGGTCCTCGAAGCCTATCGCATCGACGGGATCACCGGGCCGGAATGCCGGTCGATCTTCCTTGACTGGGCGCTGAGCCTGCCGACCGAAAGCGACACCGCCGCGGCGATCCGCGTGCTGATCGACCGCCACGGCACAGACCAGCCCGACCACCCGATGACCGGCGTCCTGCGCGAAGGCCTCGGCACCATGTCGGCCCCGCGCCGCCGTGGCGGCTGGCGGTCGCGCCCGCGCTCCTGACCGTGCGGGGGCTGAAAATCCCCTCAAGTCGAACCGATTTTGCCTGAAATCCGCCGCAATCGGCAGCAACAATCTGCTCGTGAGTAGCATATTGTGGTCGGAGCGGTGTCGATACGCTCCACAACGTCAGGAGTGAGCATGAAACCGATCCCCACCGCCGGTCTGCTGATCCTCGCCTTGGGCCTTTCGGGCTGTTCGGGCGTCGGCACGGGCGCCAAGGCACCCTGGCAGCCCTTCGCCCCCATGGCCGAAGTGACGCGTCTTGACACCGGTGACGTGCTGGGCGGCGGACCCGCGCTGCCCGTGACCCCTGCCGCCGCGGGATATGCGATCAAAGACGTGCAGATCGATGTGCCCCGCAGCCTGACGGTGAGCGAGGCCAACACCTATCTGCCGCGCGCCGATATCGTCTGGCGCGGCGACATGCCCGGCGACCGCCATGCGCAGATCGAAGCTCTGTTCCGTGACGGGATGACCGATGGGATTGCCCAGCTGGGCGATGCGGGCACGCGGCCCGTGAAACTGATGATCACGGTGCATCGCTTCCACGGTGTGACCGAGAAGACCCGCTACAGCCTGGGCGGCGTGCATAACATCGTTTTCGACTTGGCCTTCGTCGATCCCGACACCGGCGCGCTTCTCGCCCCGGTGCGCCAGATCGCGGCCGATCTGGCCGAGCCGGGCGGCGACGAGGCCATCGCGCTTGACGCGGCGGGCCAGACGCAGCGCGTGCGCCTGCGCGCCCATCTGGCGCAAGTGCTGGTGGACGAGATGATCCAGCCCGGTGGTCACGCCAATGCGAAGCTGGGGATCGTCCAGCGGATGAACCGCATCTGAGCGCTTTTCCCCGCCGGTTGGGACATGTATGAGGGCGCCATGACGGCGCTCTTTTCCCTTCCCGTGATCCGGCTGAAACCCAAGGCCAATGCCCGCGCGATCCGCCACGGCTTTCCTTGGGTCTATGCGGACGAACTTGTGACCGACCGGCGCACACAGGCGCTGGCACCCGGTGTGCGTGCGGTTCTCGAAGACGCCGAACGTCAGGCGATGGGGCTGTTCGCGGTCAACCCGCTGTCCAAGATCATCGCGCGGCGGCTTGACGACGACCCGGGCGCGGTCATCGACCGCGACTGGTTTGCGGCGCGCCTCGCCCGCGCGCTGTCGCTGCGCGAACGGCTGTTCGACGCGCCCTTCTACCGCCTTGTCCATGCCGAAGCCGACGGCCTGCCCGGCGTGGTCATCGACCGCTTCGGCGACATCGCCGTGGTTCAGCCAAACGCCGCATGGGTGGAAGGGCTGCTGCCCGACCTGACGCAGGCGCTTTGCGAAACCACCGGTGTGACGACGGTTCTGAAGAACGCATCGGGGCGCACGCGCAGTCTCGAAGGGCTCGACGACGCAAGCGGCGTTCTGGCGGGGCAGGTCCCCGACGCACCGGTGCCGGTGCCGATGAACGGGGCGGTCTATCTGGCCGACCTGACCGGCGGTCAGAAGACAGGCCTCTTCTTCGACCAGCGGCCCAACCACGCCTTCGCCGCGCGGCTGGCGGGGCAGGGGGGCCACGTGCTCGACGTATTTTCCCATGTCGGGGGCTTTGCCCTTGCCGCGCTGGCCGCCGGGGCGGGACAGGCGCGGGCGGTGGACGGATCGGCTGCCGCGCTCGATCTCGCGCGCGGGGGCGCGGAGGCGTCGGGATTGGCCGACCGCTTCACGACCCGGCAGGGCGACGCCTTCGATGTCATGACCGACCTCGGCGCGGGGGGCGAACGGTTCGATCTGGTCGTCTGTGATCCGCCCGCCTTCGCACCGTCGAAACAGGCGCTGGAAGCGGGCCTGCGCGCCTATGAACGTGTCGCGCGTCTGGCCACGCCGCTTGTGGCCCCGGGCGGCTTTCTTGTCCTGTGTTCCTGTTCGCATGCGGCAGATCTGCCGAAGTTCCGCGCCGCCTGCCTGCGCGGGATCGGCCGCGCCGGGCGGCAGGCGCAGCTTGTGCACACCGGCGGCGCGGGCCCCGACCACCCGCTTCTGCCGCAACTGGCCGAGACCGGCTATCTCAAGGCGCTGGTGCTGCGGGTGTGAGGCTCGTTCTCGACACCTGCGTGCTTTACCCGACCGTGATGCGCGAGGTGTTGCTGGGGGCCGCGCGCGCGGGGCTTTTCGAGCCCGTCTGGTCGGCGCGCATCATCGAGGAATGGCGCCGCGTGGCGGCGCGGCTGGGCCCCTTGGGCGCGGCGCAGGCCGAGGGCGAGATAGCCCTTCTGCGCACGGCCTTCCCCCGGGCCGAGACGGCCCCCGCCCCGGGCGTCGAGGCGCGGCTCTGGCTGCCCGATCCCGGTGACGTGCATGTGCTGGCCACCGCCATCGCCGCCTCGGCCGACGGAATCGTCACGCTGAACGCCGTCGATTTCCCCGGCGCGACGCTGGCGGAGGAAGGGCTGGAGCGGTTTGACCCCGACGCGCTCATGCTGGGGTTCTTGCAAGATCATCCCGCGAAGATAGGGGCGGTGGCGGAAGCTGTCCGGCGCGAGGCGGAACGGCTGTCAAACGAGGACTGGACCCTGCGCCGCCTGATGAAGAAGGCGCGCCTGCCCCGCCTTGGCAAGGCCTTGGAGCGCAGAGAGGGGGCTCTGCCCCCTCGGCCCTGACGGGCCTCACCCCCGGGATATTTGGAAACCCGAAGAAGGGCGGGGTCAGTTCAGCTGCCCGCGCCATTTGGCGTCGAGCTTTTCGAGCGCCGCGATGCGATCGCCGGTCTTGGGGTGGCTCATCAGCCAAGCGGGCATGACGCCTGCGCGCGACTGGGTCAGCGCGTCGAGCTTGCGGAAGAGCGAGACCTGCGGGCCGATTCCGATGCCTGACTTGGTGAGCAGGGCCGCGGCATAGGCGTCGGCCTCGTATTCGTCGCCGCGCGACAGGCGTGCGGCCAGCATCGTGGTCAGTGCATTGGCGATCAACACGCCCACCCCCGGCAGAAAGCGCGACAGCACCATGGCCAGCGCCGTGCGCAGCGCGTTCTGGCCGGAAAAGTCGATCATCCGCCGCCGCGAATGGCCCAAGGCCACGTGACCCAGTTCATGGGCGATGACGCTGGCCATTTCCTCGGCGCTCACCTCGCCTTGCTGGAACTTGCGGTAGAAGCCGCGGGTGATGAAGATGCGCCCGTCCGGCGCGGCCAGGCCGTTGACCGGATCGATCTCGTAGATGTGGACGCGCACGCGGTCGATGTCGAGCGCGCGCGCCAGCCGGTCGGTCACGCCCTTCAGCTTGGGATCGGCCAGTTCGGTCGACCGCGCGTCAAGCTCGGCCCGCGTCCGCCAGGCCGAGAAATGGTAGAGGACGAAGGCATAGACCAGCGCGAGGAAGATCGGGGTAAACTTCAGCATGGTCTGGATATGGGCCTGCCGGGGCGTTCGGGCAAGCGTCTCAGATGTCCCAGGCTACGGGAACCGATGTCGGGCCGCGAAAGGCCCAGCCTGCAAAGGGGGCAGGGCCTGACAGGCGCAGGCCCGGCAGGCGCGCGAAGGCAAGCGGCAACGCCACCTCGGTGATCAGGCAGCGCGACGCGGCCGCGCCCGCGCAGAAATGCGGCCCCGCGCCGAAGGGGATCGCGGCGGATGTGTCGCGGGTGATGTCGAAGACGTCCGCGTCGTCGAAATGCGCCTCGTCCCGGTTGGCCGATCCGAACATCAGGAAGACCCGGTCCCCGGGGGCGAAGGTGACGCCCGCGACCATGTCGGCGCGCGCCACGCGGCGGGGCGACATGCCGATGGGGCTTATCCAGCGGGCATATTCGGCGAAGGCGTCGGCCCATGTGGCGCGGCCCTGAAGGATCAGGCCCAGCTGATCGGGATGGCGCAGCAGCGCCCAGATCGCCCCGGCGATGGCGTCGCGCGGTTCGTTCTGCCCGCCCGAGATGATCAGCTTGATATTGGCGCGGGTGGAATAGTCGCTGACACCTGCCGCCGCCTGCACGGTGAGGGCGGAGAACGTGCCCGCGCGGCCCTGCATCCGGGTGATGTGTTCGTCGATAAGGGCGGTGGCCGCATGGCAGCGCGCCTCGATGCCCTTGTCGCCCGCGTAATTCGCGCAGCCGTCGATCATCGCCTGGCTGACGCCGTCCATCTCGGCCGCGGTCATCTCGGTCAGGCCGGTGATCAGCTTCAGCGCCTCGGCCGAGACGGGCATGGCATAGTCGGTGACCAGATCGCAGGAACCCCTCGGCGCAAGATCGTCGAGGATCGCCAGCGCCCGGGTCAGAAACAGCGGCTTCCAGTGGTCGTTCACCGTGCGCGGGCTGACGGTCGGGAACAGCGCGCGGCGCTCCGCCATGTGGGCGTCGCCATCCTTGCGCATCATGTTCTCGCCCATGAGCAGGGTCATCAACCCCTCGGGCTGATGGGAGGAAAAGACATCGGTGCGCTTTTCCTGAACATGGATGTCGTTGCGCCGGGTCAGCAGCGTGGCGCCCAGCTGCGGGACATAGGCGATGGGCGTCGTGGCCCGCATCCGCGCCAGATCGGGATAGGGATCGGCGCGGAAGGCGGCGGGGTCGATATCGTGCACGGGGGCGTCGGACATCGCTCAGGTCTCCCACATTGCGGGCAGGCGGACGGGGCCGCGGAAGGCCCAGCCGGAAAACGGAACCTCGCCTGCCAGCCGCAGACCGGGCAGCGCGGCGAAGGCGGCGGGCAGCGCATGCTGCGCGACAAGGCAGCGCGCGGCGGCGGCCCCCGCGCAGAAATGCGGCCCCGCGCCGAAGGGGATGGCGGGCCCGGTATCGCGCAGGATGTCGAAGCGGTCGGGGTCCGTGAAATGCGCCTCGTCCCGGCAGGCCGAGGAATAGAGGAGGAGGATCATCTCGCCCTCCTCGAACGTCACGCCGCAGGCCTCGCCCTTGCGTGCGACGCGGCGCGGCACCATGCCGATGGGGGTGACAAGGCGCACATACTCGTCAAACGCCCGGTCCCACGCGGCGGCACCTTTCAGGATCAGGTCAAACTGGTCGGGATGGGCCAGAAGCGCCCAGATCAGCCCGGCGATGGCGTCGCGCGGCTCGTTCTGGCCGCCGCCGATGATCACCTTGATGTTGCCCCCGATCCGGTCGCGCGGCAGCCCCGCGCGGTCAAGGATCGACAGGACCGACAGGTCCGGCGCCGCGCGCAGGTCAGGCAGGCGCGCGTCGATCGCCGCGTCGACGCGGGCCGAGGCGGCATCTGCCCGCGCCGCGATCCCGGGATCGCCCGCGTAATTGGCACATCCGTCGATCATGTCCTGGCTCGCGCGGTCCATCTCGGCCGCGGTCAGGTTGGTCAGGCCCGTCATCAGCCGCAGCGCATCCGCCGCGACCGGCATGGCATAATCGCGCACGAGGTCTGCCTGACCCCTCGGGCGCAGCGCTGCCAGATGCCCCGTGACGATTTCGGCGAAGGCAGGCGCGAGATGGTCGCGCACCGTCCGGGGGCTGAGAGCCGGGAACAGCGCGCGGCGTTCATCGAGATGCAGGGCGCCGTCCGTACGCATCATGTTGGGGCCCATGATCCGCACCACGAGGCTTTGGGGCTGATCGCT
Source organism: Aestuariivita sp. (assembly GCA_018401465.1). GTDB lineage: Bacteria > Pseudomonadota > Alphaproteobacteria > Rhodobacterales > Rhodobacteraceae > JAGYKE01. Next base: position 48,679 of record JAGYKE010000005.1, on the reverse strand, counting down.
TGAAAAGAGATCGGTGCGCTTTTCCTGCGTGAAGACGTCGTCGCGCCGGGTGATCAGCGTCGCGCGCAGTTGCGGCACATAGGTGACAGGTCCCGTGGCGCGCATGAGTGCCAGCGCCGGGTAGGGATCGGCTGCGAAGGCGGCAAGGTCGATTTCCGTCACGGGGGCGCTGGACATGGGTGCGAAGGTAGGCCCGGCTTTTGCAACTTCCTAGCGGAATTCGCCGGGGGCCGCTTATCGCGACAGCATCTTCATGCCCTGTTCGAGACCCGACAGCGTCATGGGCACCATCCGGTCGTCAAAGATCTCACGGATCATGCCGATGGAATGGGTGTAGCCCCAGTACTTCTCGGGCACCGGGTTGATCCAGAGGTTCGCTGCCCAGTGCTCGCGGGCACGCGCAAGCCAGGTCTGGCCCGCCTCCTGGTTCCAGTGTTCGTTGGCCCCGCCGGGATAGGCGATCTCGTAAGGCGACATGCTGGCGTCGCCCACGAAGATGCACTTGTAGTCGGGGCCATAGGTGCGCAGCACCTCCCATGTCGGGGTCTGTGCATCCCAGCGGCGGCGGTTGTCGCGCCAGACGCCTTCGTAGAGGCAGTTGTGGAAGTAGTAGTATTCAAGGTGCTTGAACTCGGTCCGCGCCGCACTGAACAGCTCTTCCACCACTTTCACATGGGGGTCCATCGACCCGCCCACGTCGAGAAACAGCACAACCTTGACCGCGTTGTGCCGCTCGGGCCGCGTCTTGACGTCGAGGTATCCGTGTTCCGCCGTCGCGCGGATCGTGCCGTCGAGGTCAAGCTCTTCCGCAGCCCCCTCGCGCGCCCAGCGGCGCAGCCGCTTGAGCGCCACCTTGATGTTGCGCGTCCCAAGCTCGACCGTGTCGTCGAGATTGCGGAATTCGCGCTTGTCCCAGACCTTGACCGCGCGCTGGTTGCGGCTTTCCTTCTGGCCGATGCGCACGCCTTCGGGGTTGTAACCATAGGCCCCGAAGGGCGAGGTGCCGGCGGTGCCGATCCACTTCGAGCCGCCCTGATGGCGGCCCTGCTGTTCGGCCAGCCGTTGGCGCAGCGTCTCCATCAGCTTGTCGAAGCCGCCCAGCGCCTCGATCTCGGCCTTCTCTTCGTCGCTGAGGTGTTTTTCGGCCATCTTCGCCAGCCACTCGGCCGGGATGTCGACCGCTTCAAGAACCTGTTCGAAGCCGATCTCTTCCAGCCCCTTGAAGGCGGCGGCGAAGGCAAGGTCGAACTTGTCGATGTTGCGTTCGTCCTTCACCATCGCGGTGCGCGCGAGGTAGTAGAACGCCTCGACATCGTAGGTGGCCAGACCCCGCTTCATCCCCTCCAGAAAGGTCAGGAATTCGCGCAGCGACACAGGGACCCCGGATTTCCGCAGCGTCTCGAAGAAGGGCAGAAACATCGGCCTAGACCAGAACGCGGTCGATCACGATGGTGATAACAAGTCCTGCCAGCGCGAAGGCAATCGCGTATCCGGCCCCGAATTGCAGCATATCGAGCCGCTTTCCTCCGCGTCTGCGCGCGGTCAGCACACCGGAGATCGCGCCGATCAGCGCGCTCAGAATGACGATCATATCGGCTCCCCTCAGCTTCCGGCGGGGTTCAGCGCAGCAATTTCCTGCATGCGGGTCCGCACTGCCCAATCCGGGCCGAAGCCGTAGCGCGCCCAGCCCATGCTGTCCACCCTGACGGCACGCGCGACGTCGCGCTGGCCGGTCAGCTCGAGCGCCTCGGCCTTCATCAGCATCAGCGTGGCGACAAGGGCGGCGTTCTCTGCCGTCCGCGCCGTGGCGAGCGCCGGTCCGATCTCGACCAGCGCTGCGCGGCCGTCGGCGCGGGTGATGGCGAAGGCGGCAACCTGCGCAGCAAGATAGGCTTGGTGCAGTTCGGTGCCGGGCGTCGCCGCAAAGAAACGGCGCGCGGCGGCGAAATGGGTCTGCGCGGCAACCGGGTCGGTGCCCTGCATCAGGCGGCCCGCCAGATAATGGCCGAAGCCGCTGCGGTGATCGTTCAGACGCAGGTCCGACGCCACGGTCAGCGCGCGGCTGATCGCCACTTGCCGCTGCGGCGCGGGTATCGCGGGGCTCAGCGTGTCGTGCACCGCCTCTATCCAGATGCGCGGGGTTTGCACCTTGGGATGGTCCGCGACCGCGTCACCGGCGGGGTTCAGCGCCGACAGGATGCTGGGCAGGCGCGCCGCCACCTCGTCCCGTGTCATCCCCGAAGACAGGCCCGGCGCATAGGCTGCCCGCAGGATCAGCATGTCGAATTGGGTCAGGACGGTGTGGATGTTGTCGTCGTTGAAGACCGAATTGCTCAGGCGGTACAGGTCATTCACCGGGGCCAGCGCCTGAGCCAGTTCCTCGTGCAGGCAGTCGCGCAGTTCCTGCGGACTGGCGTCGTTCGGCACGAAGATGCCCATGCGTTCGCGCGTGGTCAGCCCCGTCCAGCTGACCTTCGCGCTGCGCCGGTTGCGCCGGAATTCGTCAAGGCTCGCCACGTTGGGGATGACGAAACAGGCCGCCCCGGGAAACACGGCGCGGATCTGGTCGCGGCTCACCGCCTCGATCACGATGTTGGGCTGGCCTTCGCCGGCACCGATCTGGCGGATGTCGATGCCCGCCTCGGCCCGCAGCCGCGCGAGAAGCCGCGCAAGGTCAGGACCCAGCGTTGCGGGGGGATTTCCGGTGACGGCGACGGTGACGGTGACGGGCGTCTCGAACCGGGTGAAGACGGCCAGGTCGCGTCCGTTCTCGAGCCGGAAATGCAGGTCAAGGAAGTCTGCCGCGATGTTGCTGTTCGACATGGCGGGCTGCGGTTGCGGCCCGGGCTGCATCGGAACAACCGCCGGCGCGGTGCTTTTCGACGCGACCACGGTGCGCGGGGCCGGATCGGCCACGCGGGCGACGGGGGCGGCAGAGCAGCCTGCAAGACCCAAGGCGAAGGCGATCGGCAGCAGTCTCATCACGCCCTCTGATACTTGATGAAGGGGGTCAGAACGCCAATGCGATCATAAAGCTGCCGCGCGGTGACGTTGAAATCCTGGGTCAGCCAGTAGACCGTCGGTGCACCTGCGGCATCGGCGGCGGCATAGACCGCCTCGATCAGCTTGCGGCCGACACCCTGTCCTCGGACGGCAGGATCGGCGTAAAGGTCCTGAAGGTAGCAGACCTCCTCGATCTTCCAGCCGTGGCGGTGGAAGAGATAATGCGTCAGCCCGACCAATTGCCCGTCGCGTTCCGCGACAAGACAATTGTAGTCGCGCACATCATCGCCCAGAAGCCGGGCGAAGGTGCTGTCATAGACGGCCTCGGGCAGCGCGGTCTCGTAGAAGGCGAGATAGCCTTCCCACAGGCGTGCCCATTCGGCGCGGTCGCGCGCTTCGAGCGCACGTATGGTGACGGATACGTCGGACATAGGCGTCTATGGCAACCTTGTGGCAATCGGGGCAGATCGAAAGCTAACACAGCCATACACGTGCTGGAAATGGGGCAAGAATGTGGCACTGCCCCATTTCGGCCGCGAAACAGATTGTTTCCGGGCGCATTCCGGACGGTTCACATGACCACCCGATCCGCCCGGAACCGCCCGTGCGTGGGCGCCGGGCAACCTTCGGCGAAGCGGCCCCCTACCGCCCCGCGCGCGCCATGAAGGCCAGCCGTTCGAACAGATGCACGTCCTGTTCGTTCTTCAGCAGCGCCCCGTGCAGCTTCGGCAGCGCCGACTTGCCGTCGCGCTTGAGATCCTCGGCAGTCAGGTCTTCGGCCAGAAGCAGCTTCAGCCAGTCGAGCACTTCGGACGTCGAGGGCTTCTTCTTCAGCCCCGCCGTCTCGCGGATTTCGTAGAACTGGGTCAGCGCGGTGGTCAGCAGCGCCTCCTTGATGCCGGGGTGGTGCACCGCGACGATGGCGCGCATCGTCGCCTCGTCCGGAAAGCGGATGTAGTGGAAAAAGCACCGCCGCAGGAAGGCGTCGGGAAGCTCTTTCTCGTTGTTGGACGTGATGATGACGATGGGGCGCTGGCGGGCGCGGACCGTCTCGCCGGTCTCGTAGACGAAGAATTCCATCCGGTCGAGTTCCTGCAGTAGGTCGTTCGGAAACTCGATATCGGCCTTGTCGATCTCGTCGATCAGCAGGACGACCTTTTCGTCGGTGTCGAAGGCCTCCCACAGTTTGCCGCGCTTGATGTAGTTGCGCACGTCATGCACGCGTTCCTCGCCCAGCTGGCTGTCGCGCAGGCGGCTGACGGCGTCGTATTCGTAAAGGCCCTGCTGGGCGCGGGTGGTCGACTTGACGTTCCATTCGATCATCCGCAGGCCCAGCGCCTGACTGATCTGGCGCGCCAGTTCCGTCTTGCCTGTGCCCGGTTCGCCCTTGACAAGAAGCGGCCGTTCCAGCGTCACCGCGGCATTCACCGCGATCTTCAGGTCGTCGGTCGCGACGTAGTCCCGGGTGCCGTCAAATCTCATTGTGCTCCAACCCCTTGCTTCTTCCAGCGCCACTGGCGCGCGTCCGGGGGTCTTTTAGACCATTCGGCTCTCTAATGTGTAGTGACAATCCCCAAGCCTTCCTTTATGGCACCCGCATGGGAAGCCAAGTCTCCGCAGATAGCCGCAAGTATAGTGCTGGCACAGCCGAGGGAGCCGAGATGAAGCAGGAATTTTTCCTGCCGGACGATTATCGCCCGGCAGAAGACGAACCGTTCATGAACGACCGGCAAGTTGAATATTTTCGCCGCAAGCTCTTGAGCTGGAAGGCAGAATTGCTCGCAGGGAGCCGCGACACGATCGAGGGTCTGCAGGACAATACCCGCAACATCCCCGATGTCGCCGACCGCGCGAGCGAAGAGACCGACCGCGCGCTGGAACTGCGCACGCGGGACCGCCAGCGCAAGCTGGTCGCCAAGATCGACGCGGCGCTGCGCCGGATCGAAGAAGGCGAATATGGTTACTGTCAGGTGACGGGCGAGCCCATCTCGCTCAAGCGGCTCGACGCGCGCCCCATCGCCACCATGAGCCTTGAGGCACAGGAACGCCACGAACGGCGCGAAAAGGTGCACCGCGACGATTGAGGCGGCGCGGATGCAGGCGATGACAGACACAGGCGTCCGGACTTTCCGGGCGCTTTCCTTTTGGCGGGGCAGGCATGGGCGCGGCTGAGGGGCTGCGCGTCGCCGTCGTGGGCGGCGGGATCGGCGGCATGGCCGTCGCCGCGGCCCTTGCCCGGCGCGGGGCGCGGGTGAGCTTGCATGAACAGGCCGATGCGCTGGCCGAGGTCGGCGCGGGCCTGCAGATCAGTTGGAACGGCCAGCAGGTGCTGCGCGCGCTGGGGGCGGTGGACCCGGACGCGCCACCGGATGAGGCATCGCTGTCGCCCGGCACACGGATGATCGACGCGCGCAGCACGCGGGCCGTGGCCTTCGTGCCGCCGCCGGGGCCGGGGCCCACATGGTATATGCACCGCGCCGATCTTCTGTTGCGGCTGACCCGGGCCGCCGCCGACGCGGGCGTCGATCTGCATCTGGGCCGTCTGGTGACGCCGGGCAGCATCGCCGCCGACCTGATCATCGCCGCCGATGGCGGGCAGAGCCTGTGGCGCAGCATGGTCGACGGACCGGTCGATGCGCAGTTCTCGGGGCAGGTCGCGTGGCGTGCGCTGGTGCCCAATGCGACCCCCGTGCCGCCCCAGCCCGCGACTTTGGCCATGGGGGCGCGTGCGCATATGGTCGTCTATCCGCTGCGCGGCGGGCGGCTCACCAACATCGTCGCGGTCGAGGAACGCAGCCACTGGACCGACGAGGGATGGCGCCAGCCGGGCGATCCGGCCGAGTTCCGCGACCGCTTCGCCGATTTCCGCGATGCTTTTGGCGGTCTGCATGACCGGGTGGACGAGGTGCACCGCTGGGCGCTGCATCTGCGTCCTGTCGCCGGACGATGGGTCAAGGACAATGTGGCGCTTCTGGGGGATGCGGCGCATCCGACGCTCCCCTTCATGGCGCAGGGCGCCTGCCTTGCGCTGGAAGATGCGTGGGTTCTGGCCGCACAGGTCGATGCCGCCGGCGTTGCGCAGGGGCTGCCCGCCTATCAGGCAGCGCGGCGCGACCGGGCGGCGCGGGTCGTGGCGCTGGCGCGCGGGAATGCCTGGCGGTTCCATCTGGGCCGCCCGTGGTCCTGGGGCGCGCAGGCGGTGCTGTCGGTCGCAGGGCCCACGCTTGCCCGCAGGCTGGACTGGGTCTACGGCTACGACGCCACCGCCTAGAGGTCGAGGTCGACCCAGACCGGCACGTGATCGGACGGCTTGTCGCCGCCCCGCACCGCGCGGTCGATGCCGCAATCGGTCAACAGATCGGCGGCCTGCGGTGTCAGCAGGATGTGATCGATGCGGATGCCGTCGTCGCGGTTCCACGCGCCAGCCTGATAATCCCAGAACGAATAATTCCCCGGCCCCTGCACCCGCGCGCGGAAGGCGTCGGTGAAGCCAAGGTTCAGAATCCGCCGGAATGCCGCGCGGCTGTCCGGCATCGCCAGCGCGTCCTTGCGCCACGCTTCGGGGCGCTTCGCGTCCTCGTCCTGCGGGATCACGTTGTAGTCGCCCGCCATAAGCGCGGGCATCTCGTCGGCAAGAAGCGCCTGCGCCCGGGTGCGCAGCCGCTCCATCCAGGCGAGCTTGTAATCGTATTTCGGCCCCGGCGCCGGATTGCCGTTGGGCAGATAAAGCCCGCAGACCCGCAGCGCGGTCTTTCCGACCACCGTCGCCTCGATCCAGCGGGCCTGTTCATCCCCGTCATCGCCCGGCAGGCCGCGCGTCACATCCTCGAGAGGCAGTTTCGACAGGATGGCGACGCCGTTGAAGCTTTTCTGTCCGTGGGTTTCGACGTTGTAGCCGCGATCCTCGAAGATCTCGCGCGGGAAGGCCTCGTCCACCGACTTGATTTCCTGCAGCACAACGACATCGGGGTTGGCCTCGTCAAGCCATGCGGGCAGGGCTTCCGCCCGCGCCTTGATGCCGTTGATGTTGAAGGTGGCGATCTTCATGGGTCTTCCCCCTGCCGCAGACTGCAGCCGATCTATCGCGCGACCGGGCCTGCGGGGCAAGGGGCAGGGGGGTGATTCGTGCCGCGCGATGCCCGGAAGGGCAGCGTACCGGCCCCGGAACGCCCTGATCTGCCCTGTGGATAAATTTTTTTTTCGACACCAGATCGAACGGGATCGCATGCGCGTCCCTCGCCTTGGTCGGCGCTCCTTCTGTGGATAACTTTCGGGTAAAAACACCTCTAGATAGAAAGCATTTGCTAAAATTCCCGTATAAATTGCAGCGTGAAGGGGCACTTCAACCCCAAGCATGGAGAGATGCTATGACCGCTCAACCCAAGTTCGAAACCGCTTTCGCACCCGCATACCGCGCCGACGCAGGCCTCTTTGCAGGTGAGGATACCGGCCTTTTCATCACCAGCTGCGGCCCCGACACGGACACCAGCGCCCTGAACGGCGATGCGACCGCGCTTTACATCACCAGCTGCGCGCCGACCGTCGCCTCGGACATGACGCGGGGCGAAGGCACGGCTCTGTTCATCACGAGCTGCGCACCGTCGCAGGCCTCGGATATCCGTGACGGAGAGGGCACCGCGCTGTTCATCACGAGCTGCGGGCCCGAAGTGGCCACCGACACGCTGGCGGGCGACAACGTGCGCCAGTTCATCACCAGCTGCTGAGACCGGAGGGGTCGGCGGCCGCCGCGCCGCCGCACCCCCCGCCCATCCTTGCCAGAGATGAAAGATGTCCAACGTCATCGCCCTCACATTCCCGCCCCGCCATCGCCCGCTGGATGCGCGGCTTGCGGCGCTGGCCGTGTGCTTTTGCGAAAAACGCCGTTTCGGGGACGACGTCTTCTGGCTCAAGGAAAACGCCGAATTCCTTAACATTCTGGAAACGTCCGGGCTGGCGCTGCTCGATGCCGGGCTCGATCCCTACCTGGCCTTCTATGAACAGGTCTGGGACAGGCTGGTCTTCTTTCCGCAGTATTACCGGTTCCTGCTGAGCATCGCGCTTGATCTCGAGGATCTGGGCCTGCCGGGCGATCTGGGCGAACGGCTCGTCTCCTTTGCCGCCGAAAAGGGTCTGGCCGAGGCGGAACTCTCCGACCTCCAGCGCGCCGAGGCGCGGCGCCTGATGGCGCGGCGCGGCCATGCCGCGCTGGCCTGGGACGAAAGTCTCGCCGACCGGCTGCGCCGCTTCGCCGCGCGCCCGGGGACCTTTGCGCTGCCCAACAAGAAGGCGGCCTATGAACTGACCCACGTCTTCTTCTATCTCAGTGAATACGGACGGCGTGATCCCGATCTGCCCGAGGCGGCGTTCACCTCGCTGATTTTCGCGGGCATTCTGGCCTTTCTCGATCAGAACGCCGATCTCCTGGCCGAAGTCTGCATCGCCCTGCGTTTCGCCGGCCGCACGCCCCCGCCCGCATGGGAAGACTGGATCGAGCGCGATGCCGACGCCTTCGACATCCTCGAAGATCCCGCGGCACATGTGCAAGACGGCTATCACGACTACTTCGTCATCAACTGGCACCGGGCAATCCGGGGGCAGGCAGCTTTCAGCGCAGCGCCAGGTGCGAATCGCGCGGTCTTCGCCCGCCGGCCGCAGGCCCGTGGCCCGCTGCGCGCCATGTCCGAGGCGATCTTCCGTCTTGGCCCGCGCCGTTCGGGCGACTGGGAAGCGATGCGCGACACCGTCTCGGGCGCGCTGGATTTTCCCGGTCAGGATGTGCTTTGCGCCGCCGAGAAAAGCGTTAACAACTTTGACGTGTTTTTTCATGACTTTTCTCGCGCCATGTGCCATGCTGTCCCCGTCAAGGAGGCGGTCGTGTGATTTCCAGACCCCAAAGCGTTCTGTCGGTTTCGCGCCCCGTGGGATGGATCGGTCTGGGTCTGATCGCGCTTTATACCGGGCTCATTTCGGCGGCGGACGGGATCACCAAGCTGATCGCCACGGCCTATGCCGCGCCACAGCTTTTCGCCATTTCCGGGCTGCTGGTCGCCGCGATCAGTGTGGTCTGCGCCAGTCTGTCCGGCGGTGGGGCCCTTTCGACACCGGCACGCGGAGCGATGGCAGCGCGTGCCGTGTTGACCGTGCTGGCCACAATCGCCTTCTTTCAGGCCTTCCGGCTTCTGCCCTTTGCGGATGTCTTCGTCTTCATCGGGATCATGCCGATCTTCGCGGGCCTGATGTCGGGGCCGGTGCTCGGGGAACCCGTGCGTCCGGCGGCGTGGCTTGCGCTGGCGGCGGGGTTCGTGGGCGTGCTCTGCCTGCTGCCGTCAGGTCCCGCCACGGCCGGGGCCGGCCATCTCTGGGCCTTCGCGGGCGCGGTCACGGGGACCGCGTCGATGGTGCTCGCGCGGCTCATCGCGCGGTCTGGGACGGCCACGCTGGCGCAGGTCTTCTGGCCGAACCTCGCGCTTGGCCTCGCGATGGCTGCGGCGCTGCCTTTCGTCTGGAAGCCGATGACGGCCGCCGATCTCGGTCTTGTTCTGGCCTATGCAGCCCTGCTGTTCGCGGCGCGCTTCCTGTTGGTGATCGCCCTGCGACTGATGGCAGCCTATGTTGTGGTGCCGCTTCTCAACCTGCAATTCGTCTGGATGATCGCCATCGGAATCGTTTTCTTCGGAGAGGTGCCGCAGGCCGCCACAATCCTTGGAGCGACGATCGTGATCGGCTCGGGCATCTTCATGGTCTGGGACCGTTCGCTGACCACCGTCTCCGGAGGGCTGCCGCCCGGTCCGCAGACCGATCCCTGATCACATCGAAAACGACGTCCCGCAACCGCAGGAGCTGGTGGCGTTGGGGTTGTTGATGACGAAGCGCGCGCCGATCAGTTCGTCGCTGAAATCGATCACGGCATTTTCCAGAAACGGCAGCGACACGGAATCGACCACCACCTTCTGACCGGCGCCTTCCAGCACCAGATCGTCATCCTTCGGCGCGTCGAGCGCGATGTCGTACTGGAACCCCGAACATCCGCCGCCGTCCACCGCGACGCGCAGGGCCTGGCCCTGTTCGGCCGCGCCGATTTCGGCCAGCCGGGCGAAGGCGCGTTCGGTCACCTTGGGGGGCAGTTGCATGGGACACCACAGGTTTTCATCTTGCTTCCATCACAATATAGAGGGCAGGCAACCCCAACTCAAGGACGGGACAGACGCGATGCGCGCGCCTTACGCCTGCGATCCCGCGCAAAGCCGCGGACGACGCCTGCGGGAAGAGGAATCGAGCTTCCGCTCCTGCTTCCAGCGGGACCGTGACCGCATCATTCATGCCAGCGCCTTCCGGCGGCTCAAGCACAAGACGCAGGTCTTCATCGAACATGAAGGCGATTACTACCGCACGCGGCTCACCCATTCGATCGAGGTTGCTCAGGTCGCGCGCACCATCGCGGGTGCGCTGGGGTTCAATCAGGAACTGACCGAGGCGGTGGCGCTGGCCCATGACCTGGGCCATCCCCCCTTTGGCCACACCGGCGAAGACGCGCTGCACATCCTGATGGCGCCCTATGGCGGGTTCGACCACAACGCGCAGGCGATCCGCATCGTCACCCATCTCGAACGCCATTACGCGAGCTTCGACGGCCTGAACCTGACATGGGAGACGCTGGAAGGCATCGCCAAGCATAACGGTCCGGTGACGGGCGACATCCCCTGGGCGCTTGCGGATTACAACGCGATGCACGATCTCGAACTCGACACATATGCGGCGGGCGAGGCGCAGGTTGCCGCCATCGCCGATGACGTGGCCTACAACCACCACGATCTGCATGACGGGCTGCGGGCCGAGCTGTTCTCGACCGATGAACTGGCCGACCTGCCGATTCTGCGCGACACCTTCGCCGAGGTCGACCGCCTTTATCCCGGGTTGAACTACTACCGCCGCCGCCACGAGGCGCTGCGCCGCTTCTTCGGCATCCTGGTCGAGGATGTGATCAGCGACGCCCGCGCGCGGCTCGCCGACATCGACCCGGCCGCACCCGACGACATCCGCCGCGCAGGGCGACCGCTGATCCGCTTTTCCGACCCGGTCTTCGCCGATCTAAAGGTGATCCGCGACTTCCTGTTCCAGCGGATGTACCGCGCGCCCTCGGTGGTCGAGATGCGCGCGCAGGTCACGCAGGTCGTGCATGATCTGTTTCCCTTCTACATGACCCATCCGGGCGAATTGCCCAAACAATGGCGCAAGGATGTGGAAGAGGCCGAGGATGAAACCGCGCTCGCCCGTATCGTGTGCGACTACATCTCGGGGATGACCGACCGCTTCGCCTTGCAAAGCCATGCGCGGCTGGTGGGCGGGGGCGATCCCGCGCCCCGTTGACCTGCGCCGCAGGGCTGATAAACCCGCGCGGACACCATCAGGACAGACACATGAACCTCTTCGCCGATATCCGCGTGCTTGTCATCGACGCGCTTGACCGGATGGTCGCCGACGGCGCGCTGCCCGCCGGTCTCGACACCGCGAACGTGGCGGTCGAGCCGCCGCGCGACGCCGCGCATGGCGACATGGCCACCAACGCCGCCATGGTGCTGGCCGGCCCCGCAAAGCTGAAACCGCGCGACATCGCCGATGCGCTGGTGCCGTTGCTGACAGCCGATCCGCGCATCAGTGAAGCCACGGTGGCAGGCCCCGGTTTCATCAACCTGCGCCTTGCACCCGCCGTCTGGCAGGGGATCGCGCGGCGCGTGCTGGCGGAAGGCACCGGTTTCGGACGCTCCGACATGGGGCAGGGAAGCCGCGTCAATGTCGAATATGTCAGCGCCAACCCCACCGGCCCGCTTCATGTGGGCCATACCCGCGGCGCCGTCTTCGGCGACGCGCTGGCCAGCCTGCTGGCCTATGCGGGCTATGACGTGACGCGCGAATACTACATCAACGACGGCGGCGCGCAGGTCGACGTTCTCGCCCGGTCGGTCTATCTGCGCTATCTAGAAGCGCATGGTCAGGAGGTCGCCTTCGAGGACGGCACCTATCCCGGTGACTACCTGATCGACGTCGGGCAGGCGCTCAAGGACAAGGTGGGCGACCGCTGGATCGGTGCGCCCGAGGAAGACTGGCTCGAACCCATCCGCGACTTCGCCACCGATGCGATGATGGAGCTGATCCGCAGCGATCTGGCCGCGCTCGGCGTGAAGATGGATGTCTTCTATTCGGAAAAATCGCTCTACGGCACGGGTCGGATCGAGGCCGCGCTCGCGCATCTCCAGTCCAAGGGGCTGATCTATGAAGGCGTGCTGGAACCCCCAAAGGGCAAGACGCCCGAGGATTGGGAGCCGCGCGAACAGACCCTTTTCCGATCCACCGCCCATGGCGATGACGTGGACCGCCCGGTGAAGAAGTCGGACGGCAGCTGGACCTATTTCGCTCCGGACATCGCCTATCACTATGACAAGATCACCCGCGGCTTCGATGCGCTGATCGACGTCTTCGGCGCCGACCATGGCGGCTATGTCAAGCGGATGAAGGCCGCCGTCAGCGCGCTGTCGGATGGCCGCGTGTCGGTGGACATCAAGCTCATGCAGCTTGTGAAGCTGTTCAAGAACGGCGAACCCTTCAAGATGTCCAAACGCGCGGGCAATTTCGTCATGCTGCGCGATCTGGTCGAACAGGTCGGCCCCGACGTGACCCGCTTCGTCATGCTGACGCGCAAGAACGACGCGCCGCTCGACTTCGATTTCGACAAGGTGCTCGAACAAAGCCGCGAGAACCCGGTCTTCTACGTCCAGTATGCCCATGCCCGCGTGCAAAGCGTTCTGCGCCGCGCGGGCGAGGCGGGCATCGACGTCAGCGATATGACGCTCGCGGCAGCCGATCTGACCCGGCTGTCGCACGACGCCGAACTGACCGTCCTGCGCAAGCTGGCCGAATGGCCGCGTCTGGTCGAGATCGCGGCGCGGGGCAACGAACCCCATCGCGTGGCCTTCTATCTCAACGAACTGGCGGGCGATTTCCACTCGCTCTGGAACCGCGGCAACGAAGATGCCTCGCTTCGCTTTCTTCAGGACGGCGATATCGCCACAAGTCAGGCGAAAATCGCCCTTGCACGGGCCGTTTCCGTTGTGATTTCCGCAGGTCTTGGTATCTTGGGCGTGGCTCCGGCACGCGAGATGTAGGGCAAACCCGCACCCGTCGCCGGAAGACCGAGGCAGAACAAGACTTCCGGGCGCGCCCAGTTGGCGCGGATCGGGCAGCGAGGCGGACATGGCAGATACCTATGACACGCAGGACGTGGCAGACCGGGCATATGGTGTGCCCCGGGATGATCTCGGCGGCACGCTGCGCGTCGCGACGAACCTGATCGGGGCGGCGATATCGCTGGGCCTTGTGATCGGAGTCGCGATTTGGGGCTACAAGCTTCTCGTGCGCGACGTCACCGGCATCCCCGTCGTGCGCGCGCTGGAAGGTCCGATGCGCGTCCAGCCGGAAAACCCCGGTGGCGACGCCGCCGACCATCAGGGCCTTGCCGTCAATGCCGTGGCCGCCGATGGCACCGCCGCACCACCCGCCGATACGCTGATCCTTGCGCCGCGCCCGGTGGATCTCACCGGCGAAGACCAGCCGCGCGTTGACCTTGCGCGCGTGGTCTCGGCCCCCCAAGACGCCGCGCCTGCGCCCACCCAGTCGGCCGAGATCGACGACCTGATCGCCCAATTGGTCGGGCCGCGCGAAGACGGGGCGGGGCCCATCGTCCAGCCCGCACCGCTGGTGTTCGAAAACGTCACCCCGCAGCCATTCCCGCGGCTGCCGCGCCAGCCGCCATTGCCGCCGATATGCCCGGCCTCGCGCGGTCGCTGCGTCCTCGCCCGCGCCCTGCCGCGACAGGGGTCGCGCCCGCGGGCGGGCCTGACCGGGGCATCGCGGCAAGCGCGCCCGTGGATATCGACGTTGCCCTCGAAGACGTCCCTGTCGGCACCCGCGTCGTCCAGTTCGGCGCCTATGATACGCCCGACGTCGCCCGCGCCGAATGGGACAGGCTGAATGCCCGCTTCGGCGACTACCTCGCGGGCAAGCGCCGCCTCATCCAGCAAGCCTCCAGCGGCGGGCGCACCTTCTATCGCCTGCGCGCGCTTGGCTTCACCGATCTGTCGGACGCGCGTCGCTTCTGTTCGGCGCTGGTGGCCGAAGGGGCCGACTGCATCCCGGTGGTGACGCGGTGACGGCCTTCGGTGCCACCATACTCGACGCCGATGGCCTGCGCCTGAGCGCAGAGGAAAAGGCCTTCTTCCGCGACGCCGATCCTTTTGGTTTCATCCTGTTCGCGCGCAACATTGACACGCCCGATCAGGTCCGCGCCCTTGTGGGTGACCTTCGCGAAGCCGTTGGGCGCGATGCGATGGTCACCATCGATCAGGAAGGTGGCCGCGTGCAGCGCCTGCGCGCACCCCTGTGGCGGGACTGGCCCGTGCCGCTTGACCATGTGACGCAGGCCGGGGCAGGGGCCGCGCGCGCGATGTATCTGCGCTATCGCCTGATCGCGGCAGAACTGCACGATCTGGGGATCGACAGCAACTGCGCGCCGATGGCCGATATCGCATTTCCCGAAACCCACGGCTTCCTGCGCAACCGATGCTATGGCGAAGACCCTGTGCGCGTGGCAGAACTTGCCCGCGCCGTGGCAGATGGGCTTCTGGCGGGGGGCGTCCTGCCGGTGATAAAGCACATCCCCGGCCATGGCCGCGCCACCGCCGACAGCCACTACGACCTGCCGCGCGTCGCAGCACCCCTGGCCGACCTTGTCGCGCAGGACTTCGCCCCCTTCGCAGCCCTTGCCGACCTTCCCATGGCGATGACGGCGCATGTCGTCTATTCCGCCATCGACGACGCCCCCGCGACGCTGTCGGCCCCGGTCATCGACCATATCCGCCGGACCATGGGCTTCGACGGTCTCCTGATGACGGACGACCTGCGGATGAAGGCGCTCTCCAGTCCGCTGCCCGACCGGGTCGAAGCGGCCCTCGCGGCGGGTTGCGACGTGATCTTGCACTGCAACGCGCCCCTTGACGAACGCGCCCTCGTGGCAGAGCGGGCAGGCCGCATGACGCCCGCCGCGCAGGCCCGGGCCGAAGCCGCGCTCGCCTGCCGCCACGACCCGGACGATATTGACATTGCCGCGTTCGAGGCCGAGCTTTCCGCCCTCACCGCGGGACGGGCCCATGTCTGACACCGGTTTCGAGGAAGATCGCCCCAGCGTCGCCGACCGCCTTGCGGCCGAGGCGCTGATCGTCGATGTCGACGGGTTCGAAGGCCCGCTCGACCTGCTGCTCACGCTGTCGCGCACGCAGAAGGTTGATCTGCGCCGCATCTCGGTCCTGGCGCTGGCGCAGCAATACCTGGCCTTCGTCGAACGGGCCAAGGCGCTGCGCATCGAGCTCGCCGCGGATTACCTCGTCATGGCGGCCTGGCTCGCCTTTCTCAAGTCGCGCCTCCTGCTCCCGCCCGATCCCACCGACGAGGGGCCCTCGGCCGAGGAGCTGGCCGCCCATCTCGCCTTCCAGCTCGAACGGCTTCAGGCCATGCGCGACGCCGCCGCCCGGCTCATGGCGCGCGATCGGCTGGGCCGCGACGTCTTTGCCCGCGGCATCCCCGAAGATGTCGCCCGCCTGCGGCAGGTGCGCTATTCCGCGTCTCTTCTCGATCTCATGCAGGCCTATGCACGCATCCGCACCCGCGACGAATTCCGCCCCTTCGTGATGGACCGCGACGCAGTCTTCACGATGGAACAGGCGCTTGAACGGCTGCGCGGGCTGGTGGGTCACACCCCCGACTGGACCGACCTTGCCAACTATCTGCCCGAAGGCTGGGCGGCGGATCCCATGCGGCGCCGCTCCGCCACCGCCTCGACTTTCGCGGCCTCGCTCGAACTGGTGCGCGAAGGCCGGCTGGAAATGCGGCAGTCCGATACCTTCGCGCGGATCGAACTGCGCCCCCGGAGGCCGCAATGACGACCGAACCGCCGCTGAAAGACAGCCTCTTCGACGCCCCCCCCATCGCTGAACAGGAACGGATGGTCGAGGCGATTCTCTTCGCCAGCGCCGAACCCGTCACCCTGCGCGAGATGGAAGCGCGCATGCCCCATGGCAGCGACCCGGCCGAGGCCATGGCCCATCTGCGCCGCCGCTATGAAGGCCGTGGCGTGCACGTGGTTCGCGTGGGCGATGCCTGGGCGATGCGCACCGCGCCCGATCTCGGCTTTCTCATGCAGAAGGAAACGGTCGAGTCCCGCAAGCTCAGCCGCGCCGCGATCGAGACGCTCGCCATCGTCGCCTATCACCAGCCCGTCACCCGCGCCGAGATCGAGGAAATCCGCGGCGTCAGCGTCAGCCGCGGCACCGTCGATCAGCTTCTGGAAATGGACTGGATCCGCTTCGGCCGCCGCAAGATGTCTCCGGGGCGGCCCGTCACCTTCGTGGTGACGCAGACTTTCCTTGACCATTTCGGACTGGAAAGCGCGCGCGATCTGCCCGGTCTCAAGGAATTGCGGGCGGCGGGGCTGCTCGACAACCGGGCCCCGCCCGACGGCGGGCCGGACAGGGATGCGGGTGATGCCGAAGACGACGCCATCGACGTCGATCAGGGAGAGATGTTCGAGGAATAAATCCCGCCGTGCCCCGAAATCTTCACGATTAGGTGCTAGGCGCCAGACCAGAGCAGAGAAAAGGGAAACAGGATGAACCTGAACCAGATCTTGAACATGGCGCTGCGCGTGGTGATGCGCCGCGCGGTGAATGCCGGGATCAATGCGGGCATCAATGGGGTCAGCAATCTCGCCCGGAATACGCAGTCACCGCAGCCCCGCCCTGCCGCACGCCCTGCCGACGACGACGCGCCCATCCATGACGCGGCTGAGGCCGCGCGTCAGGCGGACGATGCGCGCCGCCGCGCCGAACAGCGCGCGGTCCGTCAGGCCCGTCGCGCGGCGAAAGGCTGAGTCAGCCCTCCTTCACCGCCACCACGCGGCAATGGATGTAATCCATCGCGTGCCCTTCCGGGCGCGCGGCCACTTCGGCTTCGTAATCGCCGTAGAAGCGGTCGATGATCTGCGCGATCTCCGCCGCGCCCCGCGCTGGGTTGAGCCCGGCGACGAAGGTCGGCTCGGACCAGGACCGAAGCGTGGGGATGTATTCACGGGCAAAGCGCACCGGGTCGCGGTGATCGTCGGTAAAGGCGGCCTCGAAGGGGCAGCGCGTATGCGTGGTGCCGATCTCTTCCAGCCGCAACCCGGACTGCCGCACCGGGCTCGACGGATCCTCGAAGGGGGCCGCGAATTCCTCTACCGTCCGGTAAGCCTGCGGGAAGTTGGTCGCACGGAACTCCTCTTCGGTGATCACACCGGCATCGGCCAGCCCCCGCCAGAGCCGCGCGAAGGTGTCGAACATCGACACGCCCCCGGTATGGCCCAGATAGCGGCCCTGTTCGTCGATCCCGAAATTGTACAGCACCAGCCGCCCGCCCGGTGCCAGTTCGCGGGACCGTGCTGACAGGAACGCCTCCCAATCGCGCGCGCCCTGCGCCTGATAGGCCGCGCGCACATCGCCCCTTGCCCCCACCATGTGGACATGATCGGGAATGTCGCAGGGCGTGCGCGACACGTAATGGCTCGCCGTCGCCGAAAACCCGAGGTTCAGCGTCCCCGGCGGCACGATCGGCTTGTGAAACGACGTGGCCGAGGCCGCGATGTACAGGTTCTCGATCCCCTCCGCATAGGCGGGCAGATCGGTCTGCCCGTGCACGATGCGGAACAGCTGGCTGAAATCGTTGCGCGGCAGATCGGTATAGGTGAGCTGGAACGCCCGTTCGGGCAGCCGTTCGCGCAGCGCGCGGAAGACCGCACCCCACATCTCGAGCGAGGTGCCGCCATCGGCGCAGCCCATGTCGGTGAACCCGATCGCGGGTCCGTCATCACCCAACCCCTGACGGTCGAGCGCTGCCAGCACCACCGGGGTCGCCCCGGTGATCACATCGCGCGCCCCCACCGTCGCCCGGCTGTAATAGCCCGCACCCTTCATCGCCATGAACCGGCTGGTATCGTCCGCCATTGTCGTGGTGTCCTTCCTGTTGTCTGCGCACAATGGCGCGCGAGCCGCGCTCTGACAACTGCCCACGTCCCCTGCTTCTTCGGGTTTCCAAATATCCCGGGGGGTGGCCCCGTCAGGGGCAGGGGGGCAGAGCCCCCCGCGACGCCGGTCTCAGCGCGGCGCGCGGAAATGCTTGGACAGTTTCAGGCCCTGGCCCTGGTAATTCGACGCGATCCCCGCGCCGTAAAGCCGCCGGGGCGGCGCACTCATCCGTTCATAGACCAGCCGGCCGACGACCTGGCCATGCTCCAGCACGAAAGGCGCCTCGTGGCAGCGCACCTCGAGCACGCCGCGCGCCCCGGCACCGCCTGCCGCGTCATGGCCAAAGCCCGGGTCGAAGAACCCTGCGTAATGCACCCGGAATTCGCCCACCATCGCCAGATAGGGCGCCATCTCGGCGGCATAGTCGGGCGGGATATGCACCGACTCGCGGCTCACAAGAATGTAGAAGGCACCGGGGTCGAGGATGATGCGCCCGTCGCGCGTGCGCACCTCTTCCCAGTATTCGGCCGGATCATACTGGCCGATCCGGTCCAGATCGATCACCCCGGTATGGGGCTTGGCCCGGTAGCCCACCAGATCGTCGCCCGGCAGCGCCAGATCGACCGAAAACCCCAGCCCCTGTTCAATCACCGCCGCTCCGTCAACCAGCGGCTCGCGCGCGTGCAGCGCCCGCAGCGCATCATCGTCCAGAACCGCATCGCCACGGCGGAACCGGATCTGGTTCAGGCGCATTCCCGGGCGCACCAGCACCGAAAAGGACCGTGGGCAGATCTCGGCGTAAAGCGGCCCCTCATAGCCCGGCGGGATGCGGTCGAATTCCGTGCCGCCGTCGATGATCGTGCGCGTCAGCAGGTCCAGCCGTCCGGTCGAGCTTTTGGCGTTCGCCACCGCCTGCACGTCGCCGGGCAGCGCCAGCCGCTCCATCAGCGGGACAAGATAGACGCAGCCCTTCTCGAGCACGGCGCCCCCGGACAGATCGAAGCGGTGCATCTCGAATTCGGGCAGACGGTCGGTGACCCGCCGCCCGCGCCCCGCCAGAAACGACGCGCGCACGCGATAGGCCACATTCCCCAGCCGCAAATCGAGGCTCGCCGGTTGTACCTGCGCATCGGGAATCGGCCCGTCGGCGGCAATTGCGCCGGCGGTGATCAGCGTTTCGATCTGATGGTCAGGAAGAACGCCGGTCACGGGCAGGGGCCTTTCCCGCGGGCCGCGTGCCGCGTGCATGGCTGGCAGTGCGATTTTATGGTCGGGCTAGCAGGACTCGAACCTGCGACCTTCCGTCCCCCAGACGGACGCGCTACCAGGCTGCGCCATAGCCCGACGTGGGAGTGTTCATACCGGTTTTGACACCGGGGGCAAGGGGTAATCATCGCGCCTCAACCGCGCGCGCCGCTCATGCTGTCGCGCAGGACGGCCATTCGTCCCAGAAGCGGCGCCAGCGCGCGCATTGTCCCGGGGTCGAGCGTGCGAAGATCCCCCACCAGCGCCAGTGGCCCCGCCTCGGCCAAGATGGCGTCCTCGATGGGCGGGTCGGGCGCATCAACGATGCGCGGCTTCGCGCCCACTGCGGCGCCGGGCGGCTGGGTGAGGAACGACGGCAGGCCGGGCTGCGCGGGCTTGCGCGCCGCCGGTTTCGCGGCGGCAGGGGCAGGGGGCTCGCTGTCTTCGCGGCTCTGGAAGGGCACGACGTTCTCGCCCCGGGCGGGTTCGGGTTCGGGCTCCGCCTCGATGAGAAAGGCGTCCTCGATATCCTCCTGGTCGCCGCGCGGCTGCGGCGGCGCCATGGCGTCGGTCGCGGGGGAAAACCCCGCGACATAGCCCGTGCCCTTTTCCCGCAGAAGCTTCTGCACGCCCTTGATGGTCATGCCATCGTCATGCAGCAGCGTCTTGATTCCGCCCAGAAGCGCCATGTCCGCGGGACGGTAATACCGCCGCCCGCCCGCGCGCTTAACGGGTTTCACCTGTGTGAACTTGCTTTCCCAGAAGCGCAGCACATGGGCCGGAACGCCCAGCCACTCGGCGACCTCGCTGATGGTGCGGAAGGCGTCGGGTGACTTTTCCATACCGTCCCCCTGTGTCAGCCGCCGGACTTGTTGCCGGCAGCGACACGATCTTTCATCAGGTGCGATGGGCGGAAGGTCAGCACGCGGCGCGGCTGGATCGGCACTTCCTGCCCGGTCTTGGGGTTGCGCCCCACCCGGGCCGATTTCTCGCGCACGCTGAAGGTGCCGAAAGACGAGATCTTCACCTGCTCGCCGCGCACCAGCGCATCCGAGATGTGGTTCAAGAGGCTTTCGACCAGTTGCGCGCTTTCGTTGCGCGACAGGCCCACTTCGCGAAACACGGCTTCGCTCAGGTCCATGCGCGTAAGAGTCTTTTCACCCATTCCATCCCCCATTTTGCCACAACGTTAGGAGAGACTGCGCGCGCGAGTCAATATGAACTGGGTGCAAGGGCTTGTTTTTGCGGGGTTTCGCAGGTCTACCAGCGGATCACGACCGCGCCCCAGGCCAGCCCGCCGCCGATTGCCTCGGTCACGACGAGATCGCCCTCGCGGATTTGCCCGTGCGCCTTGCCCACGGACAGAGCAAGGGGAATCGATGCAGCCGAGGTATTGCCGTGGTCCTGCACGGTCACGACGACCTTCTCCATCGGCAGGCCCATCTTCTTCGCGGTGCCTTGAATGATGCGGATATTGGCCTGATGCGGCACGATCCAGTCGACATCCTCCGCCGTCAGCCCGGCCTTGGCCAGTGCATCCTCGGCGGTCTGCGCCAGCTTTTCGACCGCGTGGCGGAAGACCTGGTTGCCCTGCATCCGCAGGAAACCCGTCGACTGCGTCGAGACGCCCCCGTCGACATAGAGAAGATCGCGGTAGCGCCCGTCCGAATGCAGATCGGTGGCGAGGATGCCGCGGTCTTCCGACGTGCCGCCGCCCGTCCGGGCTTCGAGAACCAGCGCGCCCGCGCCGTCGCCGAAGAGGACGCAGGTCGACCGGTCGGTCCAGTCGAGGATGCGGCTGAACGTCTCGGCCCCGATCACCAGCACGCGGTCGGCCTGACCCGACAGGATCAGCGCATTGGCGTTCGCCAGCGCATAGGCAAAGCCCGCGCAGACCGCCTGCACGTCGAAGGCGAACCCGCGCTCCATCCCCAGCGCGGCCTGCACCATTGTGGCGGCGGACGGAAAGGTCAGATCGGCGGTCGACGTGGCCAGCACGATGGCGTCGATCCGGTCAACCCCCATGCCCGCATCGGCCAGCGCGGCACGCGCGGCCGCCGCCGCCATGCCCGAGGTCGTCTCGCCCTCGGCGGCGAAATGGCGCCGTTCGATTCCCGAACGCGACCGGATCCATTCGTCGCTGGTGTCGAGCGTCGCTTCGAATTCGCTGTTCGGGACAACCCGTTCGGGAAGGTAGTGGCCCACCCCGGCCACAACGGCACGACGTATCATTGCGGGGCCTGTCCTTCCGGTGTGATCTGGCTGGCCGGGGCGGTTGCTGCCCCGGAGGCGACATCCTGAGCAAGCAGGGCAGCGGATGCAACCCGTGCGGCGAGCTTTTCCGAGAATCCGGATTGCGCCAGCCGGTAGGCCAGTTTCACCGCCGCGGCGACACCGGTCGCATCGGCCCCGCCATGCGATTTCACCACCGTCCCGTTGAGGCCCAAGAACACCCCGCCATTGACGCGCCGCGGGTCGATCCGCTTCTTCAGGCGGCGCAGCGAGGTCAGCGCCAGAAGCGAGGCCAACCGCGACAGGGGCGAAAAGCGGAATGCCTCGCGCAGCAGATCGCCGATCAGCCCGGCGGTGCCTTCGCCTGTCTTCAGCGCCACGTTGCCGGTGAAGCCGTCGGTCACGATCACGTCGCAGACCGAACCGGGAATATCGCCGCCTTCGACGAATCCCACGAAGTCGAAGCCGCCCTGATCGGCCATTCGGCTGACCAGATCATAGGCTTCCTTGAGTTCTGCGCGGCCCTTGTGCTCTTCCACGCCCACGTTGAGCAGGCCCACGCGCGGACGCGTCAGCGCCATGCCGTTGCGCGCATAGGACGCGCCCATCAACGCGTATTGCAGCAGGTCCTGTGCATCGGCGCGCACATCGGCGCCCACGTCCAGCATCACATTGAATCCCTGCGGGTTGCGCGACGGCCAGAGGATCGCGATGGCGGGGCGATTGACGCCCGGCAATTTACGCAACCGGATCATCGACAGCGCCATCAGCGCCCCGGTATTGCCGCATGAAACAGCCGCAGCCGCGCGCCCCTCGCGCAGGGTGTCAAGCGTCGCCCACATGGACGTGCCCTTGCCGTGACGCATCACGTGGCCGGGCTTGTCCTCCATGGTGACGACTTCGCCCACGTCGACGATCTCGACCCGCCCGGCCAGACTGCGCCGCCGGTCGACCAGCGGCATCAGCACCTTAGACGGGCCATGCAGGACGTAATCGACATCCGCGACCTTGGCCGCGAATTTGGCCAGACCCGCGACCACGACAGACGGACCGGCATCACCACCCATCGCATCCACTGAAATACGGATGCGGGCGGGTGCTGCCGGTCTGATGTCGGGCGTGGCCGTCATGGATGGGCCCGGGGGACGATGTTGGACGTCAGGCGGCGTCTTCGTCCAGATCGATCTCGTCGGTCATCGCGACGATTTCGCGGTCGCCGTAATGGCCGCACGAGGCGCAGACATGATGCGGACGCTTCAGTTCGCCGCAGTTGGGGCATTCGTTCGGATTCGCGGCCACCAGCGCGTCATGCGCCCGACGGTTGTTGCGACGCGACTTCGATACTTTGTTCTGTTGGACAGCCATGTCTCAACCTTCACTTGTTTGGGCCTGCGGCGCACAATTCAACGCGGCGCGGCGACGATTCCGTTCGTTCCCTGGAGGCGTGACCGGCGTTTAGGGCCGCGCCCGACGCTTGTCCAATCCAAAAACCGATGAGCGCGCGAAAATACGCGGATTTCGCCCCTGCGCAACCGGTTTTTTCCCGGCGCTCCGCACGCCCTCAGCCGTCGTCTTCCAGCTGGTTGCGCAGCGCGGCAAGCCCTGCGAAGGGGCGCGCCTGCTCATCTGTCATGGGCTGCTTTCCGGGTTCGGTGAAGACCGCCTCATCGATCCCGGCCCCGTCCTTGCGGGGGTAGAGCGGCAGCGCCAGCGCCAGCGCTTCTTCCAGAATCGCACCCGGATCGATCACTTCGCCCAGCGCTTCAAGGCTGTCATCCTCGGGCATTTCGATCTCGTCTTCCTCGGGGGCGACGTATCCGGCCTGATACCTGCGCAGGACATCCACGTCGATCCGCGTCGTCACCGGGTCGAGCGTGATGACACAGTCCTGCACCACCGTCGCCCCCAGCCGCCCGGCGAAGCGCCAGTCGCGGCTGCCCTCGGCTTCGATCCGCCCCGCGAGCCGCAGCTTCCGGATCGCGGGGATACCGATCCGCTCAGCCAGCGCCGCGCGGGCCTCCGTATCGGGTTCCAGATATACGTCATGGTCCGTCCGCGCGTTCAGATCGGCCACGCGCACAGGTGCTGACAAGTCGTGCTTGGTCATCTGGGTCTCTTTCGTTTCTTGAACCGGACGCCGTCCTTCTGTAATCGGGATAGAAGGCACCGACCGGCGAGGCAAGAGGCAGCCATGACAAGACCCGCATCCTTCCTGCGCAACCTGGCGCGCACGGCGGTCGTCGGCGTGCTCCTTGCGGGTCTCGCGGCCTGCGCCGAACAGGTGCGCAAGCACGGCTATGTCCCGACGGACGCCGACCTTGCCGAGATCGTCGTGGGCGTCGATACCCGCGAAAGCGTGGCCGAGAGCATCGGCACGCCGTCCTCGGCGGGCTTGCTCAACGAAAGCGGCTTTTACTATGTGCAAAGCCGCATGCGCACCGTCGGGCCGCGCCGCCCGCAGGTGATCGACCGGCAGGTGGTCGCGATCAGCTTCACGGAAGCGGGCGTTGTGCAGAATGTCGAACGTTTCGGGCTCGAGGATGGCCGCATGGTCGCGCTGTCGCGGCGCGTCACCGAAAGCTCGGTCAACTCACAGACCTTCATCCGCCAGCTTCTGGGCAATCTGGGCAATTTCAACCCCGGTCAGTTCGTCGACTGATAACCCCGGCGTCACGCGCCTGTCACGGCTTGCGTGGCAGGGTGATCGTGCCACAGGATGTGGACAGGACGCGGGCAGGGGGCAAGATGCGGGTCACATTTCCGGCGATGCAGCGCGGGCGCTTCCGCGCGCGGCTTGCAGACGGGCCGCAGGACCTCGCCGCCGCGCGCGCGCTGCGCACCCGTGCCTTCCGCACCGCCCGGCCCGACGCTGATGCCTTCGACGACGCCTGCGCCCACGTCCTGATCGAAGAGACGGCGACAGGGGGCCTTGTGTGCTGCTTCCGAATGCTGGTCCTTCAAGGTGGGTCGGAGCTGGGCCAGAGCTATTCGGCCCAATTCTACGACCTTGCGGCGCTGCAGGATTTCGACGGACGCATGGTGGAACTGGGCCGCTTCTGCATCGACCCCGACCTGCATGACCCCGACATCCTGCGCGTGGCTTGGGCCGCGATGACAGCTTTCGTCGATTCCAATGACGTCGGGATGCTCTTTGGCTGTTCGTCCTTCGCGGGCACGCAGACCGAAGCTTATCTCGACGCCTTCGCCATGCTCAAGGCGCGCCACCTCGCGCCGAAGCGCTGGCTGCCGCGGGTCAAGGCACCCGATGTCTTCCGCTTCGCCGCGCGGCTGCGCCGCAAGCCCGACGCTAAGAAGGCGATGCTGCGCATGCCGCCGCTTCTCAAGACCTACCTGATGATGGGCGGCTGGGTCAGCGACCATGCGGTGGTTGACCACCAGATGAACACGCTCCACGTCTTCACCGGGGTCGAGATCGGCGCCATCCCCGACGCCCGTAAGCGGCTTCTGCGCGCATTGGGCTAGGGTGCTGGCCTAGTCGATGAAGCGCACCTTGCCGATGAAGGGCAGGTTTTTGCGTCCTGATCAGCCCAGAAAAATCCGGCAAACCACTGTTTTCATTGACTGCGCTTCCTGACCTGTCTAGATCAGTCCAGCCCGTACCGAGTGAAAAATAGGTACGAAATAGGTACGGGCCGGCGTGATTTTTGACTTGGGGCGACCATGGCGGCAGGCAAGCAGGACATCCGGCGGAAGACGAACCGACTGAAGTTGCCCGCGCAGCGGAACCCGTTCTGGGCCGAGATCGCGGTAGGCCTGCATCTCGGCTACCGACGGCTTGAAGGAAAAGCAGGCCGGTGGATTGCGCGCGAGCGGCTGCCCAACGGAAGGTATCAGGAAACCGCCATCGGCACTGCAGATGATCTCCAGTCTGCCGACGGCGATCTCGTCCTGGACTTCGATCAGGCCGCGGCAAAGGCAAGGCCAAGCCTGCAGTCGAAAGGCGCCGACGTCACCACCCTCCACGCCGCGATCGACGACTGGCTTGAGCACAAGATGGCGACGTCGCGGGCGGCCGGCCACGCGCATCTCAGGTGGTCCGCGAACCAGCTGAAGGCAGACTTCAAGGATACGGACCTCACCAAGATGACCCGACGCAAGATCGAGGCATGGCACACCTCGCAGGTCCAGCCTGGCGAAAAGGAGCGGTCTTCTCGCGCCTCGGCCGACCGGCGGCTGACCACATTGCTTGCGGTCCTGAACCGCGCGGCAAAGGCCAACCAGGCGGCTATGCCAACGCGCCCTTGGGCCGGGGTCACGAAGTTCGGCAAGAAGAGAGCGGGCGAGGCGCGGACGGTGCGCCTTGACGCCGACGACATCTCTTCTTTGCTGGCTGCGCTCGATGGCATCGGCAACGCGCACTTCAAACGGTTCGTGATCCTTGCCCTGGAAACCGGATGCCGCCCGTCCGAGCTTTACACCGCGAGGATGCGTGATTGGGTTCCGCCGGTCCTGTCTGTCGATGGAAAGACAGGCGGCAGGTCGTTCCGCGTTTCGCCTCAGGCTGCGGCGGTGCTCGATGAATGCGTTGCTGGCCGCAGCGACCCAGCGGCGCCCTTGATCCTTCGCCACGATGGGAAGGCATGGGATGGGCTGAGCGGCGACCTGCGCAAGCTCTGGACCCGAGCTGCGCTGAAGGCGGGCCTGCCCCCCGGGTCCTCGCTCTACGCTTGCCGGCACACATTCATCAGCGCCGCGCTGGAGCGAGGGGCCAACCCGGCCATGCTTGCGCAGTATTGCGGAACGTCCGTGGCCATCATCCAGGCGACCTATGCACGGTTCTTGCCGAATTACGTCGACGGGCTGATCGGTGGCTTGACCTGACCATAGGCGCGCAGCCCCGTCCGACAAAAACTTACCTGCCTATTGGGAAGGCTCCAGAAACTTTTGGGGCTTTCCAGATGAACGACAAATCCTCTCCAATCAGCATCAAGTGCACCGCCGACGCCGCGGCGTTTTGGACATTGCCCGTGGCTCCGGTGGACCTTCTTTTCGACGCGATCGGCCTGCCGCGTTCGACCTTTTACGCTATTCAGGAAGAGGTCGGTTTCCGCACCTTCAAGCTTGGCCGCCGCGTATACTGCCGCCCGCCAGAGGTGCGCGAGGCGCTGGAACAGTTCGCAGGAAAATAAATTGCGTCGCGCGCATCTTCTTCGTTGAACAAGCGCCCGTGCGTCGATATTGTGGATAAAACACAATTACGCACGGGCGCCAAAATGCGCAGTTCAATCACTTCTCGACAGATCGCGGCTGCCCGCGCGTTGCTGGACATCCGGCAGTCGGATCTCGCTGCGGCCAGCGGCGTGTCCATCAACACCATCCGAAACATCGAAGCGGGCACTGTGGTGCCGCGCGCATCCACCAGCGCCGCGCTCCGTGCCGCTCTGGAACTGCGCGGCGTCTGCTTCATCGACGATCAGGGCCAGGTCGGCGCGGTGGTGGTCAAATGAGTGGCGCATCCGCCAGCCGCAACTCCGCCGCCAGCGTCGTCGGGAGTTTCGACGAACCGCAACTCGCGTACCAGAAACTGATCCGCAGCCGCAGCAGCGCGGAGGCGAGCGAAGCAAAGGGCGGGCACGGGCTGTCTAGGCAGACGGCCATCGCGCTGCTGGCGCACATCGCCAAGGCCGACCTGGCGCTTTCGATCGAAAAGGTCCGCGCCAAGCATGGCGACGCCGTGACGCGCGCGGTGTGGGCGCCTCAGAGGATCCTCGCTGAGAGGCCTGCCAAAGAGCTACCGCTGACTTGGTATAAAGAGGTCATGCCCGCCGCGCGTGTTCTGGTTCTGGGCCGCATCTTCGACGCTGTAGCCCGCGCTCAAAGCGCAGAGCAACTGTCGCCCGCGCGCTGGCAGGCCGCCGCAGATGCCCTGATCAGCGGCCAGTCCCAGCTCGTTGAATTCTTGCGGGCTAAGGTCGTGGCGGCGGGCGTGACCTCGATTGACGAGATATCTGAGAAAAAGCGCCGCGCCTTCGTGCGCGACTGCCTTGTTGCCGCATTTGAGCGCCGGGCGTTTGCTGCTGTCCAAGCCGAGCTCGGTGACGGCTTCTGGAGCTACGCCACCGAGACCGCCGCATCGGGAAACAGAGACCTGCGGTCCGTTGTGCTGGACGCCATGGGCGTTTCGCTCGCGGGCCCTTCGACGACGCCTGTCGCCACGACAGCCTCTGAGCCGGCGGCTGTTGCTGCCCCGTGCCCCTTTTCGACTGCCAACATCCGCGTCAGAAAAAGCCCGACTGGCGACAGGGACCCTGCCGCAGAGCACAAAGCGCGGAACGCGGAACTCCGGATGCGGGCAGAGTTCATGGCCAAATTTGACCCGCACCGGGAGCTGAAAGCGGCGCGCGCTGCGGCCTTGGCGCGCAGGCCTGGACTGGGCTCCGTTGGGGTGTGGGGCGCATCGGAAGCTGACATGGATGCGGTCGAGGGCGCGTTCTTTGACGCTTTGGAAGAGCAACAGCGCCTCGCCGAAGCCGAACGTCGCGACGCCATCTGCGCGACGGCTGGGCACCGCTGGGAACTGGCGGAACGAAAGAGCGAAGATCGTAAGGATGTCGAGCACATCGTCGCATCGTTCGACCTGCTGCATGAATACGCACATTGGACGCGAGGCCAGCTGATAGCAGAGGCGATGGCGCGCATCGAAGACTACCTGGGCGAAGGCGCCACAGCCGTTCCCGAAGCGGGCGAGCGCGCGGTCGAGCGCTTGTTTGTCAAAGCCCGCCGGGCTCAGATCACGGCCAGGGTCGACAAGGAAGTGCGGGCCGCCTTGGTCAGGTTCGTCAAGGCAAATGGTGCGCGCCGGCTCTCCGCAAGCGACGCGAAAGCTGTCGCTGCTGCGGCAAACGCCGCCTTGCGGGCCATTCCCGCAATTGCTGAGCTCGAGACCGACGGCCGTACGAACTTCAAGCGGGAAGGCGACGCTGAATTCATCATGCCCGTCTCGGCGGCTTTTGTTTTGCGGCAGATAGGCGCGGCGGCTCCGGGGGCGACATGAACAGCCCTTGGTGCGGCTGCGCAGCAAGGATCGCCGCGTACGCCTCCATAGCTGATGCATAATCGACAAGCTTGGCCGCATCCCGGATTTGGTCTGCCGCTGCCACGCGCGCAAGGTGCGCTTCCGAAGGCGGCGTTTGACGCCGCGCGGCGATGTGCAGATCCGCACCGCAGTTGCAGCAGGTCGCGATCGGCGAGACGTAAGTCGCCTTCTTGACGGACAACCGCGCGGCTTCAAACCGCAGGCGCTTGGCGGGCAGCCGCGATACCTGCCCGCATCCTGCACACAGAACATCTTCCAGCGATCCGTCGCACAGGGGGCAGCCTCTGCCGATCGACACCATGCGCGACACCGACGCCTCGAACTGGTGGCCCTCTGCGCAGACAAACGGCGCAGGATCGGACAGCCTGACGAGGTTTGGCTGCGCGAGCGTCAGTTCGAGCGCCGCCAGGACGTCGACATGATGCTGCTTGAGCATCCCATTGGCGGGGCGCGGGTTGTCTTGCTCGCGCCCAGTTTTCGACTTGGTGCGGCTCTTCTTTTCTGCGGGCGCAAAAACCCCAGCATTCTTCGTCACGCGGCGGTCGCGCTGCGCGATGGCCTTTTTGTTGTCGGCGATAAGGATCGCGACACGCGCTTTCTCGAGACGCCCCGCAAAATCTTCTGCGGCCACAGCGGCAAGTTCGGCGACGATCTGCGCCGTTTCGCGTGCTGCTTCCAGCTGAGCCAGCGTCGCTTCGCTTGGCGCTTTTTCGTGGCGGCGATCTGCGCGGCACACGGGGCAAGGCGCTTTGCCTGCGCGGGCGTGGCCCGTCCGTGCCTCGAACACGTGCCCCGCTTGGCATTTGAAGAACGCAGGCTCCGCGGCGCTTGTATAATGCACGCAGACCAAGCCGACGCCATTTTCTGCCAGCGCGGCATTGATCCCGCTCGCGATCTTGGCGTTGCGAATTATCGCGCGATGCGCTTTTTCCTGCGCGGGCGTCATGGGGCCGTCCTTTCTTTTTTGAGAGTTGAGAGCATCGCGATCATCCGACCCGCGACGGCGTCGGATGCCGGCGCTTCCAAGGCCGCAAGCAGCGTGCTGTCATCGTCCAGACGCAGCACAGCAGCGATGCGCATGGCGGCGTCGAGGCTGTCGCAATCGAGCGCCTTGGCGACGGCGGCTGTAAGGGCTGATGGGTCTTCGACAGCCAGGTCGCTGCTCATCAAAACCTCCGTCACGGGTAACGGGCACGGCGAGCTGTTGAACACGATCGCAGCGACCTCCGTGCGATCTCCCAGCATCTGGAACACAGGGCGCCATGCTTCGATCTTGCGGGCTTCTTCCGCGAAGTCATCCACTGGCCGCCAAACAGGTGCGGCCAGTCTACGACCCGCGGCGTTGGCCCAAAAGCCGGCGCCGATCCTGAAATCGGTGCTGGAAACCTGTCGCCCGGCGGCGGCGGCCAGTTTGAGGATGGCGAAGTCGTCCGCCCACAGCTTTTCAAGCCAGATCACAACGTCGACGGCATCCGGCAGGTCGTCTGCCGGGTTCAGGACCGGCACGCCAAAAGGCAGGGCGCCTGTGATGGTGTCGCCGCTGGCGACCACTGCAGGCGTCCTGCCAACGGCCATCAGCGCTGCGCAAAGAGACCCTGTCGTGCGCTTTCCTCGCATCAGGCTGTCGGCGCATTGAAAGATCGGGCCGGTCTTTCGCCTGCCGCCGGAAACGGCGCGGACCGGCTTCCCAAACAGCCGCACCCCGATCGCCGCGGGATCGCAAAGGCGCAGCGGCATTGGAAGCAGGGCCACCGCTGCCCTGTGGGCCGCGGCCCGGACCAGCTTGCGCTCAATCACAAAACGAAGCACGGGCCCTTCGTGCGCGACGCCCTTCGAGGTGATCCCCTTCTTTGTTTCGACAACGACCTGGGCGTGGCCGTGAAAGGCCATGAACATCGCGTAGGCGATTTGGTGCTTCGGGACAGTGGTCGCGCTGGTCAGGGCCGCCATTCGTATCGCATTGGCCGTCTCTTCATCCGACGCCGCGGGACCGGCGGCGACCCCGTGTTTTCGAGCGGCATCCTCGATCGACTTGAGCTGTTCCGAGGACATTTCGATGCGACGGATAGCGCCTGCGGTATCGGCAGCTCCTGCGATGCAGGCGTGACAAAAGTCGGCATACGCGCCGCCGATCGAGCGAAAATCCGACGCGGGCACCTGCACGATTTCTGATGCCACCTCCGGCCGCGGGAACACCCCGATCGGGCCGGCGGTCTCGCCCAAAAGCGCGTTCAGTTCTGCGAGCGCCATGCTCGGCGAGGCCTCGACGAGCATGTGATCGGCAGCGGCGGCGCGGTTTTGAATAAAGCCACAAGCCTCGAAGAACCCGCATCGTGCGGCTTCACCGGTTGCGCACAAGATCGCTCCGATTGACCGGGGTGCGAATTTGGTGGCTCCTGCCAGCGCCTTGGGTTTCTTGCAATGATCTGCCCGAGGCTCAAGCTTGAACGCCTCCAGGTGCTTCGGGGTCCACCCGTAAATATCAACGCGCGATGCGATGCCAGTGCTGTCGGCGCGTGAGAGCTCCAGTGCGGCAGTCATCGCACCTGCGCCGTCTCCACACACGATTGCCTGCGCTTTGGCGCCGCTGGCAGCCAGGCTGCGCACCAGAGCCGCTCCGTGGTCGATGTCGTCGTGCTCGAACGCTGGGCCAACGTCCATCAGCCGAAGCGGCCCGTTCTCGGCGACGACGACGGCGGCGGCCGGGTCGAACTCGGGCAGGCCGTCCGAGGAGAAGAACGCGTTTCTGATTGCGGCGCGGCGGTCCTTGGGGTCCACGTCGATTTCGGGGGCAGGCACCTCTATCGCCTCAAACAGCGCGAGTGCGTCAGGCCCAGCAGCGGCGCCGGCCGTGACGCCCGTGAAAAGGTCGGTCGGGTCGAAGGCGGCGTCGACGAGCGTGAACTTGCGCCCGGTGTTTCCTGCGCTGTGTGCCAAGCTGACGATTTCGAAGGCGCGTCCGCCCTGCACAAGGCGACAAACGGCCTTGTTACGCCCGGGTCTTCCGAAAGTGCCGCCGTACTCTGGTTCTAGTGGGTCGGCGAGCGTTTGCCCGTCATAGCGGAGCGGGTCGGCAAACATAGACGGAGCGTCGACCCAGCCAAAGTGATCGAAATGCAGCGTCGTGCCCGGGTCGAGCAGCCCTCGATCGCTCATCTCGAATTTCCGCATCTCGGCGGCGAGCGCGCTTTCGAAGTCCTCGGCATCGCCTTGCGCCACGGCGAGCTCCGCTGCCTTTGTCGCCCTTTCATTGCGGACCCGCTCAGCCTCTGGCTCGGCTGCTTGGGCAGATGCGGCTTTGGCGGCTTCGATCAGGGCGCGCTCGACTGGCGACGGGTCCGGAAGAGCCACCCTTGTGTCCAGACCGTCGGCGTTGGGATTGCGGATGCTCGGCTCAGGCGCGAACCGCTGCACGCCGTCCTTCAAAATCGGCGCTTGGAAAAAATGAGGCTGCGCCGGGTTCGAAGTTGCAAGGTCGACGAAAGTGCGAGGCAGTAAGCCACCTGCGGCGCTTACCGCCGTCCAATGGGCGCCCTCTACCAGCCACAAGCGGTCGAACAGGGCGCGCATTGCGCGACGGATGTCGCCGGCGTCTTGGACGCCGATCAGGACGTGCCAGCCGCCAGGTTTGGGCTCTCGCCCGGCGACAGCGACGAAGCCGCTGGATGATGGCAGGACCAGGGAAGGCGCGCTCAGGATTTCGGGCGCCGCAGCAGCGAGCGACCGCAGCACCTGCTCTGCGGACAGGCCCGCTGCATCCACGTCGATCAGCATGTACCCAGGCTGACCTTGAGCGTGAACGAAGGTTCCCCGATCCCGTGTAAACACATCGGTGGTGGCCGGCAGTCCGGCGAAAATCTTTTCTGGCCGCCACCCGGCGCTGTTTGCATCTGCTGCCGACGCTATGACAAACGCGCCCTCGAATGTGCGCCCGAAAGGAAGGCCGTACAACAGCACCGCGGGGTTGCCGACATCCGCATGGCGGGCGGCGATGTTGGCAAGAGACGCGATGACGGTGTGGCCAAGGCCTGGTGGAAAGTTCGGGTTTGTCTTGACCAGATTGCCGTCCGCGTCGGCCGACAGCGTCTTTGACGCTGCGGAGCCGCGCGGGAACCGCCAAACAGTGATTGGGGCAGTGAACATCGGCCCTCGCATTTCTGAGGTTGTGCGCGTCCGAGTATGCTTTCGCAATTCTCGGACGCGCTGGGGCGAGAGTGCTTATTCTACCGTTGCGCGCATCGCCTGGCGGATGGCGGCCTTTTCGGCCGCGGACAGCGCGGTTTCGGCCGGCAGCGTATCGAACATGATCAAGCGGCTCTGGCTGCGCGAAATCGCCGTATACAGCCATTGCGCGAACTCCTGCAGCGCAAGCCCGGGCGTGTGGCTGCCGTACTTGCGCTTGATGCCGAGCCAATCGGTCACGCATTGTCTGCGGATGTACACCGCTGGTGCTTGGCTGCCTTGAACGCTGTGTGCCGTCTGGCAGTGGGCAAACTTGAGCTCCAGGCTCGCGGTTGAAAAGTCGCCGAGGCGGGGGATGCCCGAGTTTTTCCAAAATTCGACCTGCGGGTAATCGAACCAGAACCGCGTGGCCAGGCGCGACGCCGGGTCGTGCGCATGGGCGAAAACATGCGTGTCCGAGGCTGCGAAAGCGCTGACCAAGTCGCGCGGGTTGCCGCCGTTTGCCTTCGGGCGGCCTGCGTAAATCACTTTGGTGCTCTTCTGCACAAACCGCGCCGCCAGATCGTTCTTGCCGCCCCTGGGGGCCACTGCAGCCGTGCAACGCTCGCCGACCAAGAGCTCGACGACGCTCGCGCCGAGCATGCCGGTGCGAAAACGATGGTTTGCCGCTGCGCGCACATTGTTGGTGCCTGTGATCCACAGCCCCCGCCCGAGTGCGATGTTTTCGATATCGTCCAGGTCGAGCGAACTTTTGGCGACAAATCCGCCGCCGTCGTTGCCCCGGTCGCGCGTGGCGCTGATCACCCGCTGGACGCGGGTTTGGATCTGCCCGACGTCGTTCTTGTCGAGCTCGATGACCGCGCGCAGCTCCTGGAGGATCTCCTCGACGTCCGGAGCTGCCGCAGACAACCTGAAGTTCTTCACGAACCGATGCGCGACGGCGCCTTCTGTTTCAGCCGCTGCGGCCACCCCGTTGCGCTGGTCCTCGTGGCTCTTGGCGACCGGCGGCAGCTGGCAGCCGTCGCCGAGAAAGACGGCAGCGTCGCAGAGCTGCGCGATGTCGTCCACGTTGCGCGGCGAGATCATCGAGGTCTCGTCTATTACTGCAAGCAAAGGCACTTCTGCCGATGCGCGTGGCGCCCAATGCGACGCCAGCGCGAGAACATTCACGCCAAGGTCCGCGAGCGCAAGGGTCATCCGACGACCGTTTTCCAGATAAGCTCGAACCAGCGCGTCTGGATGCGCCTTGATCTTGGCAGCAAGCGTGCTTGCCGCATGCGCCTTGCGCGCTTCTGTGGCGTCGGCGACGTCCCCGAAGGCATCGGAGAATTCACGCATCGCCGCGGTCACTTCTGCCGGGTAGACAGGCGCCAGAAAGGCGGCATGGATCGTTTTTGCCTGCACGCCGTGCTGTTCGGCCATGCGCGAAGCGACCCCTTTGGCTTGGTGCGTGGGCGCGGCCAGCAGTGTGGTTTCGCGAAGGACGTCCGCCGCGCTCGCGTGCATGAGTGCCGGGTCCAGCACGCTGGTTTCTTCCAGCAAAGGCTGGAGCCAAGGTTCGTCAGAAATCATAAGCTTGTCCTTCCTTTTGGTCTGCGGAGAATGTCCTTTCGAGCAGCGTGGCAACCGCCGCCATTTCGTCGTCTTTGCGCACTTCGGCCTGTTCTCTGCTGACCTGGCGGGCGCTTTTCACTGCCTGCAGCGCGATCGCTTTGACCGCAGTCGACTGCCCGCCCCGGGCGCCTGCGATCGATGCTTCAAAGGCTTCGGCCGACCGCAGCGAAGCCCCGAAGTCTGGCTGGTTGCTGCGCCTGTTTTCCAGAAGGGCGGCTTGGCGCAACTCGAGCCATTCGCGGATTTTCTGAATTGCCACGGCGACGATCGTGCTCTTTCCAGCGCCACCCGGGCCTGAAATCACAGTCAGGCTGCGGTCCGCAGGGCGGCCCAGGAACGCGGCTTGATAGACGCGCACGATGTCCGAAACTGCGGCTTGCTGCAGGGGGGCGAGCTGCTCAAATGTCGGGTTGCTGCTCATGCGTGGGTTTCCTCATGGCTGGGTGCGAATTTGGGTTTGGTTGCCTCGACGAGGGCGCGGAGCATTCCCGCTTCGTCGTCGAGCTGGTTCGTGACGCGGGCCAGCATGATTTCGTCCATGCTGCGCCGTTCGCGCTCTTGGCCCGTCTCGGGGTCGGTCTCGGTGCGACCTGCCGCGACAATGTCGAAAACGACCACCGGCTTGGTCTGACCGCTGCGGTTGAGGCGCGCGACGAACTGCTGCCGCTTGGCGCTGGACCAAGTCTGGCTGAAAAAACAAACGTGCCTGCCGCCGTCCTGCAAACCGTCGACGCCGTGCCCAAGCGACTTTGGGTTTGCGACGAGGACCGGAACATCGCCTGCGGCCCAATTCGGCAAGATGTCGGCGATATTCTCAGAGGATCCGACCACTGCGCCTTCGATCGCAGCGCAAATCGCCTCGGCTTCGCACCGGAATTCAGCCGCTACCAAAAGCGGCGCGCCGTTCAGCTCGCGGACGAGCCGCGTCAGAGCGTCCAGCTTCCGATCATGCACGGCGACGACCGACGTCGGACCTTCTGGCCCGTAGGCGCGCCCGCCGGTCAGCTGCTGGATTTTGGTGACGACGGCGATGGCGGCTCGCACGCTGACGGGCCTCAAGCCTTCGTCTGTCTCGACCAAAGTCGCCAGCTGATCAGAGAGCTCGTCGATCTGGTCATGGACCGCGACGGGCAAGTCGACGTAGCGCGTCACTTGTTGCGCCGGTTGAAGGCCGACCACGTCTCGGGCTTTGAACACCAAGGCGACCTCGGCAAGCCGCCGGGTCAGGTGCTCGCGGGCGTCCGGCCTTTCGCGAAGTTTGCCGTCCTGCGTCTCCTGGCAGAACTCTGCCACAAATGTCGCGTGATCCGCGATCCAGTCCGAATTCGTGATCTTCAGCTGCGCGTAGAGCTCGCCGATACCACCCGACCGCGGCGTGCCGTCCATCGTCAGGACGACCTGCGCCAGGCGGGCGAGCGCAAACGCCAGTTTGCTGCGCTGCGATGTCCTGTTCTTCAGCGCGCTGCTCTCGTCGAAAATGCACATCGCGAAAGGGGCGAGCTCCGGCGAGGCCGCATCGGCGATCCACTGCAGGCGTTCCCAGTTCGCCAGGTAGACGCCCGCTGCATTGGCCGCGAACGCGCTCTGGCCGCTGGCCTCCCAGAGGCAATGGAACTGCAGCCCTTGCAGCTCTTTCCACTTGCGGGCTTCCCGGCGGTACACCGAATGAACGACGCCGCGGTAAGATGCGATTAGGACCTTGGCGCTCGGGTTTCGTGAAAGCATGCGCGCCGCAGCGAAAAGCGCAGGCGCGGTCTTTCCGGTGCCGGGCTCGGCCCACCAGGCGCAGCGTTTGCGCTCGATCAGGAAGTCCAGCATCCGCTTTTGATGCGGGCGCAGGTCGTCGATCGTGAGCAGGTTTTCGTCGCCTTGCATTGAAGTCTCTCCAGTGAACGAGATGACTTCTAGGCCGTAAAATACTGGTCGGACGGGGCTCGGCGTACTACCAAAGACAGTTTAAAACTAAATAAAATCAGTAACTTAACGCGCAAGCTTCAAGATCGCTCCGGACGGAAACGAGCGCGGTCATTTCGTGTACCTCAGCCAGAGCTCGACCTCGGCCGAGAGCGAAAAACCGCGCGCCCACGATGGCGGGGTGTTCATCACGCGCTCGAGGTGCGCGGCGCCTTCGGGGCCGTCGACCACTGCGATCAGCTCGTCGTGGACAGCGCCGACCAGTTCAATCCCGTCTGCGATGGCACGGATCGCGGCATCGTAAAGATAATCGCGCGCCAGCGCCGAAAAGGCATTTTCCAACGCGACCCCGAGGTGCAGGCCTTTGGCCAGGCTCTTTCCGGGGACAATCTCTCCGGTCTTTTTGTTGAGCTTGTCGGCGGCCCTTTTGGCCTCAGGGAAGTAAGCCAGACTGGTGCGGACCTGCCCGCCGAAACCAACAGTGCGGGTTGCGAACATGCCCTTGTAGCTCACTGGCCGGCCAGAGGGCAGGATCATGCGCACGCCGCGGATGTCGGCGATCTGGTAAGGCTCAATGCAAAGTTTGTCGTCGGCCAGATAGGTGGTTTTGCCGCCAACGGCGTGGAACAAGGCATTCATCACCGCGCTGCCGAAACGAAAGGTGGCCGGCTTGGTGGCGCGCACCGACGCCGAAAGGGCATCTGCTGTTTCGCGGTCAATTTCGACGCCGTTCTTGGCCAGGCTCGACTGTAGGCCTGCTGCTTGCTGCCCGTAGCCCGCGCCGAGATCCGCGGCCTTGCCAACTGCGTACCACGCCGAAGCCTTTGGGACGGACGCGGCCGTAACTGGCATCGAGTAAAGGTCATCGACAGCGATGCCAAGAACCCGGGCGAGGTCGAGGTTCAAGCCCATCGCAGCAAACTGGGCGCGGCTTTTCTTTTGCTGCAACTGGCCGATCGCCCCGGCCGCAACGGTCTGATAGGGCATGCCGATCGGCGCTTCGCCAGTGAGCCAAAAGCCAGACATCGGTTCTGCTTTAGCGAAGTCGCCGTCAGCCAAAAACCTACCGGCGGGCGGACGAACGACGGCGCGTTGCAGATCTGAGCAGGCGATCGCAGGATCGCCGAAGACGGCGGCAACCTCAGCCGCCCCGCCGCCGGCAAGAATGAAATCAGCCAAAGCAGCTTGGCCCGCGCTGTCGCGCGTTGGCCGCTTCAGATTTTGGCCGTTGAAGACGTTGCCGGCGTCGCGCCCCGTTTTGGTCGCGTCGTGCTTGAGCGTGCCATGCAGACGCCCTTCGTGCGCGTAGGCAATCACGGTGTCGAATTTTTGATAGGCCTTGGCGCTGACCGTTTTGTAATCGGCGAGCACGGCTCGCAGATCAG
Organism: Aestuariivita sp.; assembly: GCA_018401465.1. Lineage (GTDB taxonomy): Bacteria > Pseudomonadota > Alphaproteobacteria > Rhodobacterales > Rhodobacteraceae > JAGYKE01. The sequence goes on along the minus strand of JAGYKE010000005.1, from coordinate 10,943 downwards.
CGCGCAGGTCGCCCTTGGCGAGAACATCGTCGATCGTAGTGCTCTGCATGTCCGGCAAAGCGAGGCCGTTGGCCGCGAACCACTGGCGGGCCGCCTCGCGCTGTCCCGCGTTCAGACCTGTCGCGGCCAAGAAGCGCGCATTCGCGTCCTCGGAAATCTGGCGCCCGAGATTGGAAACAGCCTTGGCCAAAGGAATGTCGACCGGCAGGCCAAAACGATTGATCGCGAAATTGGCCCGGAACCCGGCTAGCTCAAATTCGGTCAGCGGAGGGAGCGCCTGATCCAGCCAAAGCAGCGCAGCCACGTCCGCCGCCGCGTATCGCGCACGAGCGGCTTCTTTCACATCGGGCGGCAAGGCGCGGAATGCCGCTAGGGCAGCCTTGGACTTCGGTGCCGCCCACTCATATCCTGTTTCGGCAAGCGAGGCTTTGTCCTTCTTGGCGAACTCCGGCGCCTCAAGCACGGCAAGAGTAGCGTCCAGGCTGCCCATTTTGAGCCTGACACCGGCAGCCCTCGAGCGATGCGCCATGCATGCGATTTTGGGGCGCAGGGCGGCACCGATGTCGGGCAGCTTGGCCAAAAGCACGGTCAGGTCGAACCCGGCGTTAAACGCCCAGGCGAGTTCACAACCGCGCACGGCAGCGGCAAACTCGGCGGACGGCTTTTCGCCATGCAGGGCAGGGACCCAAGATCCGTAGTTTCCCGCCCATGAAAATGCGATACGCTCGATGCGCGTCGAGGGGTGCGCAGCGTACGCGTCCACCGACATCGTTTTGAGGTCGGCTTCACTTTCGGTCTCAATGTCGAAAAACAAGCTCATCGTTGCTGCTCCGAAAAGCAAGGCGCGGGCAGCAGTGCCGCCGCCCGCGCCGTGGTTGTTGGGATCAGAACGGCGTTTCGCTGAACGCGTCGTCGCCAGTCGGCAGCTCGCCGAAGCTGATCTCGGTCGCGCCGAAAGCGGTATCCGCGTCAACGCCGCCGATGCTCATGCGAGTTCCCTTCGCGGTGATCAGGACGGCGTTCAGGTAGAGCTTGATGCCCTTTTTTCCCTGATATTCCCAAAGCTTAGGGGTGCAGAGCACGGCGCCGATCACGCCAGAATAGACCTGATCCGGGGCGGCGGGCTTGCGCTCTGCGCCGATCAGGACGCCCTTGGGTCCGAGGTCAAAGCCAGTGGCGGCAGTGAAGTGGAACTTTCCGCGCAGATATTCCGGCGACTTGCGCTCGCCGGTAGTCTCATCGATCGCATCGCCATCGCGGAACGGCATCTGGTAGCCGCGCGACGAGGCCAGCCCCACGCAGGCCAGGACCTTTTCGCGCACGGCGTCGATCGCTTTTGCGTCAAAGGCGCCCCACACCGAATACTCCGGCTTCGCCCGCGGATCGCCCGCCTTGAACTTGGGGATCACCGGGGCGAACAGGTCGGCCTTGAGAAGCGTCGCATAGGGGATGACGACAGAAGTGGAATTAGACATTATCGTTTTCCTTCAGTTTGTTGCTGATAGAGCTTTACTCAGTTTCGATGCCGTCAAAGGCATCCTTGATTGCGGCCACGGGCGGCTTCTCTGCTTTGCCTGGTGCCTCTACCCACGCCGCCTTCAGTGCGCCTTTGGACGCGACGACATGGGATTTCGTGATCGCCTTGAAGCCGGCGGCTTCGGCGCGTGCTGGGGAAGCCAGCTTGCGCGGGGCGATGATTTCGGGGTCTGCGCCTGCTGCGATCAGATCGGCCAGCGCGGCATCTTCGTCGCGCCACGAGCGTGACCCGCGGCCACGCACCAGCTTGAGGCGGTTGATCGAGTGGCCTGCGATCATCCGGTCGGTCGCGTGCTGGCGCACCGCTTGGATCAGCGCCTGGACTTCGCCTGATTTGATGACAATCTCGGCGAGTTCTGCGTCGGTCAGATCGTTAGGGCCGAGGTTTTGGTTCACCGCAGCTGTGACAGCGCCGAGGTGGTATTCGGCGGAAGGGCGGCAGATCGAAAGCGCCGGGCAGAAATGGCAATGCGTGCCTGGCGTGCGGATCGGGTTCGGCTCTTCGGCCTCTCGGATCTTCTCGCCAAAGGCCGCAGCTTCGAGCCGCAGCTGACCCCGCGTGAACCTGTGGGTGTGAGTGATCGAGCCGGTATGGTCCGGGCACTGCGGCTGCACGACCACGGTCACGATGGTTTCGGCCGCCGGGTGCAGGCCCAGCGCCCCGATCGCGTAAAGCCGCAGCTGCAGCGAAGTCGGCGGCACGAACATCGTGCCAGTCTTGATGTCGGCGACCACCAGGGTGCGGGTCGCTTCGTCGTAGCCCACGAAATCCGCCGTGCCCGCAACGCAGTTGTCGGCAAACTCTGCGCCGATCATCGCGCCGATGTTCAGAGGCACCTCTGAGGCCCAGGTGTCCACGCCAGCGGCGAGGGTCAGCATTTCGGCATGTGCCTCGTCGGCGATGCGCACACTTTCGCCGTCATCGGCATAGGCCTGCGGCAGAGCAGCGCTAGCGCGCGGAATGCCCAGCACCATCGCCACTTCGACAGCCCCGTGGATCGCTGACCCGCGGTCTGCGACCGCTGAGCTCTCGCCGATCGGCAAGCCGACGATTGCGTTGGTCGAGCCCGGGCAAAGCCACTGATAGGTAGCGGACGGGCGGAATTTTGGCTTCGCGGAGCTCATCACAGACCGAGCTCCGCCAAGAAGGACGCGCGGTCGGCCGGGTCGATGTCCTGCGCAGACGCGGCACCGTAGGCGATGAGCTGGTCCTTCATGCGGGCCAGCAGGTCAGGGTTGCCGATCACCGCATGGGTGCGGGCCGAAAAGTCCTGAAACGTCATGGGGGCAGGCGCTGCTGCGGGTGCTGCTGCGGGTGCTGCTGCGGGTGCTGCTGCGGGTGCTGCGGGTGCTGCGGGTTTCAGCCCGGCGGCGGCGATGATGCCCAGCAGCGCCGCGGCCATCTCGCGAACTTCCTCATGGTCGGCGGCTTCAGCAAAAGCGCTAACCGCCTCAAAGGCTTCGATGCCTTTCTTCAACTTCTGAATGTCGACCTGCTGCATCTTGGCGCCTCCTGACTGTGGAAGCGGTTTTAGGCGGCAGATTTTTGGTCGGACGGGGCTGGGCGCGGAGTTCCGAGATCAAAAGCAAAAAGGCCGTGCAGGTTTGCACGGCCTTGTTTTAATTTCATTTTCGCCGCTCAGGCTGCGCCGCTCAGGCTGCGTCGATCAACTCGAACAGGCGCGGGTGCAGCTGGATTTTTTCCGGCGTGTCTGCCCTCCAATCTCGCGGGTGCGGGATTACGCTGCTCACAGCCAGCCAATTCCGGGCGGCCAGCTCCCGCAGTGCGCAGAGCACCCGCTCGGTGGTGGTCAGCCCAGGCACCTTGTCGCGGACACGCAAGCCCACAGGGTCCAGCGTCGCCGGGCGCGCTTTCATAATGTGCCGCGCCAAGGCCGTGGCCAGCTTGTCGTCCTGCGTCATGGTGGCGTCTGCCAACACGCGCTCGTAGTGCGCCTGGTAGTACCCGCCCCGCAGGGCACAGCCCGCGGCCACATGCGCGTCGTCGATGGTCAAGGGCAATGGCGCGCCATCCTCGCCCGCGGCATGCGCGATCAAGTGCAACGCCAAGGCCAACCTCGCGGCGTGGCCCGGCGCCTTGCCCGTGGCTGCGCTCACCCGCCCTTGTTCGCGCGTTTCGGTATCGAACAGATCGCCGCGCCACTGCTCAAAAAAATCGGCACCGGACGGAGTGAATTCACAGACCGTAGCCTCTGGGCTCAAAGGGTCTGCGTACGAACGCGCGCCGACCTGTTCGCAGACGCGCAAGATCTTCTCGAACACGGCGTCCGCCCAATCAAGGCCGGCCTGCGATGGCGCGGACAGGGTGCGGTCGGCCGCATCACTGAAGTCCCACAGGAAGCGCTCCATAAGCCCGTCGCTGACAGCCTCGGGGCCGATCGTGCCTGCCACGGCGTCAGGTTGCGCGCAGAGCAAGACCGAACAGGCGGCGCGGCTGATGTAGATCGGCGCCTTGCTGACCGTGCGCCGAAACCAGGACAGGCCCTTGCCGTCATAGAGCGCATTCATCGCGCCCCGATCGGAGCTGTTGCCCTTCCAGCTGGCTGCCACATTGGCGATGAACGTGCCGCCCTCGTGTGTGTGGAGGAAGGGCACACGGCCCTGAGCGCCCGCCATCATGTAGATCGAGGGCACCGTGGCATCGCTCAACCGCAGCACGATGTGCGCGGGCCGTGCCTTTTCATCTTCGGCAAATGCCGCAAGAGTGGCCGCCTCCTTGGCCTTCTCCGCCTCAAGCAACGCCACCACGCGTTCCGTGCAGCGCTGAGACGGGCTCTTGTTCGAGGACGGGTCGCCGAGGATGACGCCCCACAGGATCAGCGGCTCTTCCCATCCCGCCCGAACCCGGGCGCTGAGTGCCGCAGAGGAAAGGCCGGCCGCCGTCGTCAGCAGCGAGGTCGCCACAAACCCGATTGGCGCGCCTGCTGCAGCGGCCTGAATGCGAATTGCCTTTTGCACCTCGCGCGGGAATACGCCCAGGTCGAACGATGGCACCGGCTTGCGCGCGGCGGTCAGCAAGCCGAGATCCGGCAAGCCCGCAGCGTTCACGCGCAACTCGGCGCTCCGCACCATGCTGCGTATCGCTTCGGGCTTCAGGCGGGGCGGCAGAGGCTGGGCCAAGTCAAAGCCGTCCGGGCAGCCTGCCAGTCGCGCCACGACGCCGACCGAAGACGCACGCGCGGCCACCGCAGCGCGCCGGCACTTCTCTGCTTCCGCCGCGTGCCAAGGGCTGTTCCCGGCCACGATCACGACGCGACGCCCTACGACGGTAGACCAATCGAAAGCAACCAAGTCCGGAACGCAGACGATGTTCAGCTCCAGGAGCACGTCCAGCCCGTCAGGGGCGGGGCTGCGCGTGATCGCCACGACAAGCGGCTCGAGGTCTCTGTTTTGATGCGAATGCGTCATATCACCCTCCAATGATGTCAAGCAGGCCGCGATCAGAGCGCGGCGAGCGTTTCCGCGATCTTCGCGCGGTCTTGCGGGTCGTCGGTCCCGGTCACCGCGCACAGCTCGAAAATCTCTGCGCGGGTCATGCCGTCGGCGGCACAGCGCGCGGCTATTTCCAGTTCAAGTGCCGCTCGGTCGTCGACGATTGCGGTTGCGGTTGCGGTTGCGGTTGCGGTCGCCGCACGTTTGGTGCCGCTCACGTCTTTTCCGCTATTCATCAGCGCCTCAAGGGACCCGTATGTTTTCGCGGATACGCGCCCATTGTTTCTCCAGTCGTAAATCGCGGTCCGCTCCACACCGATTTCAGCTGCGATTTTTGCCGGGCTCGCCCCTTCAAGCCACGCCATCATCGCAGCAGGGATATCCACGACCCTTTTTACAGCAAGCTGGCGGTCCGCGGAAGGCGCGACGCTTTTTTTGGCAGGCGTCTGGGCGGTCCGAGATGCGCCGACCTGCGCGCCAAGGTCCGCGATCGCCCTGCGCAGCGCTGTCTCGACGGCATCCTCAGGCACAAGCTTTGCAAGCGCTGAGATCGCCGTCAGCAAGTCATCGCTGCTCATGTCCGGCCGTCCTGCGCCAGCGCGCCAAATGCTTTCGCCAGTTCGCGCGGGAAGATGAATGTGCGTGTGCCGACCTTCACGCTCTCCGCACCGACCAGCGACAGCAGCTGGCGCCCAGCTGTCTCAGTGACGCCGAGGTATACCCAAAGCCACTCGCGGTCTGCGATCGGCAATCGCCAGAAGCCCTCTGGCGTCAAGCCAAGGCGGTCGTGCGGTGTCGAGATCGTGGGCGGTTTCGCCATGTGCGCCTCCTGCATTTTTGCAAACTCTGTGTTCGAAGCGTTCAATGTGGTCAGAGGAGAGGCGCGACGTCCGCTCCCAACTCATCAGCCAAGGCGCGGATGGCGGCGACCTGTTCCGGCCAACCGAAGCCGGACAGGATTTCCGGCTTGTGGTGCCGCGCCCAAAGGAATGCTTCAAGCATGTCGACCAATTTAAGCCGAGGGCCGCCAACATAAGCCACGCCCAGCGCGGCTGCGTTAACGCCTTCTGCCGCGCACAGGGCGGCCCGCAAATCGGCGTCGCGCCTCTTTGCGAGGCCGCTGATGTCACCGAGGTTGACCTCGGCGATATCGTGCAGCACAGCCGCGCGCAGCAGCTCGTGATCGTCAGGAAACAAATGCAAGGCCAACACCGCGCAGCCCCACTGGTGATGGCCGTTGGTCTGGCCGCTCGCCGCCAGATCCGGATTGGAGTGCCACCGACGCACCAGTCCGCTGCGCCAAATCTCTTTGATGTCCATCGCGGTGTCCTGTGCGCTCATGCCGATCGCCAGCGCAGCAGCGGGCCGATGAGCTTGGCATCGGCGGCGGTCACGAGCCCTGCCGCCGACAAGCTGTGTGAGAGCTCGTTGATCGCGGTGATGAGCGCGGTCAGGCTGCGCCGGTCCCAGTCGCTCGCTGCGCCGTCGTCAAAGCCGCCTGCGCCCACAAGCACGCTCGCCCAGTTCACCAGATCAGCTGCAAGGTCCGCGGCTTTGCTTTTGGAGAGCGAGGCGACAGCGATCGGGGCGCCGGCAGAGCCACGGCCGATTTGCAGCACGAGCCGCTCACGCACTTGCCGGGCAACCGTACCTGGGGCGGCAGCAGCGCCCACAACGCCGATCGACGTGGCCACAGCGCCAAAGTCCTGATCCACCACAAGGCGTGGGGCAGGGTGGTCGATCGTAGCCTTGGCGACAAAACCAACCTCGCCCTCTGGCACGTCCATCTGCAGCAAGGCCCGCATGGCCGCGCAGGTCTCCGCAAGAAGCGCGACGTGCTCGTGCATAGCGCGGGCGTGTTCCTGCGACTTGGTCTTTGCGCTCCTTGGCATGGTCCGATCCTCCGCCGCCGATTTTCCCGTCTTCTTAGGGTCGCGGGTTTTGGTCGGACGGGGGCGCGCGTCGTTCGCGGCAGGTCGCTTCGCTTGGCGCAGGTGGCGCAGGTGGCGCAGGTGGCTCAAGTCGGCGAGTCGCCGTCCCCCCATCTAGGATAAACACGAAGAAAAAACATGTTTTTTTATGTCGTTTATCCTAGATGGGCTAGCGGCGCCGACCGCCGCGCCAATGAAATAAGGGGTCTTGCAAGGCCGCGGCCTGAAACGCGCGGCTGCGGGCCGAGGGGCTGTGGGGCGACGCCGGCGCGGGTGGCGCGGGTGGCTCAAGTCGGCGAGCCGCCGTCCCCCCATCTAGGATAAACACGAAGAAAAAACATGTTTTTTTATGTCGTTTATCCTAGATGGGCTTAGCCGGGCGGGCCGCCGCGCCAATGAAATAAGGGATTTTGCGGGCTGAGGGCCCGCGGGGCCGCGGGGTGCGGGGCTGCGGTGGCAGCTGGGCGGAGCGGCGCAGGTCGAGGCGAGGGGCTGAGGGCTGAGGGCTGCGGGGCTGAGGGCTGCGGGGCTGCGGGCCGAAGCGGCGCAGGTCGAGGCGATGGCTGCGGACCGGAAGGGCGACGGCTGCGGGGCTGCGGGGCTGCGGGCCGAAGCGGCGCAGGCCGAAGCGACGACGGCACCGCCCCCGACCACGGTACCAAGGGGGTACCGGGGGTACCGGGGGTACCGGGGGTACCGGGGGTACCGGGGGTACCGGGGGGTACCGGGGGTACCGGGGTACCGGGGGGTACCGGGGGTACCGGGGGAGGGGCAAGCCGGGGGCCCTTGCCGCCAGTACCCGCGTCCCCCCTTGATCCAAACCTTAAAGGGAGTTTCCGGCCCCCGATTTTTGACCAGATGGTCAAAAAACGGCAGCGCCCCCGCGCCGCGTCGCCACCGCAGCGAAGCGGAGCGGCCAAAATCCCAGTAGAGGCCGAAAATAGCGCGCTGGACGGCGATCTCGCGCTTTTTGGGGCGCAGGTAGCCAAAAGCGAAAGAAGGCCACTCAGCGGCGCGCTCCGTGAGTTTTCTCGGATCTGGCGAAGCGCGCCGCCCAGGCGGATCCAGCGCCGTTCACGCGGATCCAGCGCTGCCTAGGCGTTTTCAGCGCCGATCACGCGGATCCAGCGCCGTTCACGTGGATCCAGCGCCAAATCGCCCCCGCAGCGAAGCGGAGCGACCAAAATCCCGGGAGAGGCCGAAAATAGCGCGCTGGACGGCGATCTCGCGTTTTTCCTATACGATACCGCCGAAACGGCAGAAGGCCGCTCAGCGGCGCTCTCCGCGAGATTTTGCAAATCGGCCGCGGCAGCGCGCAGAGCGATATGTCCGGCGCGACATATCGCTAAGTCGCCCCGACAGATCGGCGGGCGCATCGGTATGTGAGAGCAAAGGGGGCCTTGGCGCAGGGACCGAAAAGGCGGACTTTGCAGATTTGCAAAACGCGACGTCCAAGCTTTGCAAAACTGCAAAGTCATGCCGCAGACGAGATTTGCAGATTTGCGAGCCAGCTTTGCAACTTTGCAAAATGCCTTGATCCGCCGCCCCTGGCGCGGTAGACCAAAGGCGACGCCCGCGCCTGCGCCGCGCGGCCACCTAGCCAAAGGATCTGCCCGCATGTCCGCATCTCGCCGCCACCGCTCCGACAGCACCGCCGGGCAGATCGCCGCCTTCCAAGAGGCCGCCGCGGCGAAGTCGATCGGGTGGCCCGAGACCGTTCCGCGCCTGCCCGATGCAACAGATCAGGCGGCGGCCGATGTGATCTTCGCCGAAGTTCTGCGAGCCCGCCCTACGAGCGAGTGGAAGAAGTTTCCGTACGATCTGGCGCAGGCTGCGCGCCTGGCCAGTACGACGGCCGAGATCGACAAGATCAGGCTCGAGCTCAATCGAAAAGGCATGACGTGCCTCGGCGGGAAGGCAGGTACTACGGTTGTGGTCAACCCGCTGGTGAGCGTCCAGAGCAGCCTGCAGGCCGTCGCAAATCAGCTCTCCAGGAGTTTGCACCTGACACTCAGCGTCAAGGGCGTCGAATCCGCCCAAAGCAGGACCGCTGCGGCCGCTGGCGCGGCTGCGGCGCTTGGCGAGAACGGCTCCGACGATGACGCCGCGCTGCTCGGTGGCTTCGACGCCTGACGTCGCTCGGCGATGTGCAACCTCAGGTCGCCTGCGTGGCCTTGGCTGCGTAGACCGGCCTGCGCAGATGCGCGACCTTGGTGGCTCAACCAAGGAGGCCAGAATGGCAACGAAAGAACGGCAAGCATTGCTGAAACTGCTGGAAGACAAGGCCCGGGGCGGAGCGCCTCGGCAGGCGCATGCGGAGCCGCCTGAAATCGAATGCGATTTCGAAGCGATGGAGGCTCTCTTGCAAGACGCAGAAAGCCAGATCGATGCGGAGGAGCCCACATTCCCCAAGTAAGGCGCTGATTTTGCTGTCCTGATGGTGATATTTCGCATAAAAATCATGGTGTTGTTGGCTTCGAGGGGCATGTTTCATGGATCACCCAGAGGGTGCGAGCCTGCAGCGGGCAGATCGGGTGGATTTCGACACTCGCGTGCGGCTGGAATTTCGAGGTGCGCAGCTCAGTTCCGACGGCGGCCTTCTGGTGATGCGCGAGATGGATGATGCGCTCGGGCTGTCCGATCTGGCGGCAGCAGCATTGCGCGACACGCGACGCGGCAAGAACACGGTCCATCGGCTCGACGGCCTGTTCCGGCAATCAGTCTTTGGGCGGCTGGCCGGATACGAGGATGTCAACGACGCCGACCGTCTCGCCTGCGATCCGGTCATGCGCCAGGTCGTGGGCGGCCGTGCCGTCGATGGGCAAGCGGCTTCGGCCTCGCAGATGGGACGGTTCGAGACCGAGACACTGGCACAGCCCGAGAACCGGAACGCGCTGGCCGACCTGAATGGCCAATGGATCGACCGGTTTCATGATCGCAACGGGCTGAAGTACATCGTGCTGGACATGGACAGCTCGGTCAGCCCGACCCATGGCGATCAGGAAGGCGCGGCCTGGAACGGGCATTTCGACTGCACCTGCTATCACCCGAACTTTTTGTTCAACCAGTTCGGCATGCTGGAACGCTGCGCCCTGCGCAATGGCAACGTCCACAGCGCCGATGGCTGGCGGGACGTTCTCGACCCCGTCATCGCCCGCTACGCGGAGCGCGACCTTGGTGGACGCTTCTTCCGGGCCGACGCCGCCTACGCGATCCCCGCGATCTATGCGCGCTTGGAAGAAGCGCGGTTCTTCTACGCCATCCGGCTGCCTGCCAACAACGTCCTGCGCGAGAAGATCGCGCATCGGCTGACGCGCCCCGTGGGGCGACCTTCGCTGACCAAGGTCAAGCGCTTCTACGAAGACTTCGAGTATCAGGCGGCGTCCTGGGACAAGGAGCGCCGGGTGATCGCCAAGATCGAATGGCATCCGGGCGAGCTGTTCCCGCGTGTCGGCTTCATCGTCACCAACCTGCCGATGGAGCCGGACTGGGTGGTGCGGTTCTACAACCAGCGCGGCACCGCCGAGCAGCACATCAAGGAAGGCAAATACGCCTTCCACTGGACGCGGCTGTCATGCCGGAAGTTCCGCGACAATGAGGTGCGGCTGCAACTGCACGCCCTGGCCTACAACCTGGCCACCTTCTTGCGCTGCATCGAGCTGCCCGAGGCCATGGCCGACTGGTCGTTGACCAGCCTGCAACTGAAGCTGATCAAGATCGGGGCACGTGTGGTCCGTCACGCCCGCGCCATCACCTTCCAGCTGGCCGAGGTCGCCGTCACCGGCACGATGGTACGCGCCATCCTCGCCGCCATCCGCCGATTGCGAGCGCCTCCGTTATGCGCATGAAAGCAATCCACGCCCAAACTGAACGAAACTGGCAGGACAGGTCTGCCCGCCGCGCTGAAAACACCACCGCCGAGCAAGAACATGGCGGTTTCACGATCTGCTTCGCTCTGTTCCAGCAGCCCGCCCGACCGCAGGCGCCGCTCGGGGCAGAAAATTCTTGTCCAGCGGTCGGATT